>AKXM01000010.1 GCA_000277545.1 Enterobacter sp. Ag1
GGTTAAGCTACCTACTTCTTTTGCAACCCACTCCCATGGTGTGACGGGCGGTGTGTACAAGGCCCGGGAACGTATTCACCGTAGCATTCTGATCTACGATTACTAGCGATTCCGACTTCATGGAGTCGAGTTGCAGACTCCAATCCGGACTACGACGCACTTTATGAGGTCCGCTTGCTCTCGCGAGGTCGCTTCTCTTTGTATGCGCCATTGTAGCACGTGTGTAGCCCTACTCGTAAGGGCCATGATGACTTGACGTCATCCCCACCTTCCTCCAGTTTATCACTGGCAGTCTCCTTTGAGTTCCCGGCCGAACCGCTGGCAACAAAGGATAAGGGTTGCGCTCGTTGCGGGACTTAACCCAACATTTCACAACACGAGCTGACGACAGCCATGCAGCACCTGTCTCAGAGTTCCCGAAGGCACCAATCCATCTCTGGAAAGTTCTCTGGATGTCAAGAGTAGGTAAGGTTCTTCGCGTTGCATCGAATTAAACCACATGCTCCACCGCTTGTGCGGGCCCCCGTCAATTCATTTGAGTTTTAACCTTGCGGCCGTACTCCCCAGGCGGTCGACTTAACGCGTTAGCTCCGGAAGCCACGCCTCAAGGGCACAACCTCCAAGTCGACATCGTTTACGGCGTGGACTACCAGGGTATCTAATCCTGTTTGCTCCCCACGCTTTCGCACCTGAGCGTCAGTCTTTGTCCAGGGGGCCGCCTTCGCCACCGGTATTCCTCCAGATCTCTACGCATTTCACCGCTACACCTGGAATTCTACCCCCCTCTACAAGACTCAAGCTTGCCAGTTTCGAATGCAGTTCCCAGGTTGAGCCCGGGGATTTCACATCCGACTTAACAAACCGCCTGCGTGCGCTTTACGCCCAGTAATTCCGATTAACGCTTGCACCCTCCGTATTACCGCGGCTGCTGGCACGGAGTTAGCCGGTGCTTCTTCTGCGAGTAACGTCAATCACCAAGGTTATTAACCTTAATGCCTTCCTCCTCGCTGAAAGTACTTTACAACCCGAAGGCCTTCTTCATACACGCGGCATGGCTGCATCAGGCTTGCGCCCATTGTGCAATATTCCCCACTGCTGCCTCCCGTAGGAGTCTGGACCGTGTCTCAGTTCCAGTGTGGCTGGTCATCCTCTCAGACCAGCTAGGGATCGTCGCCTAGGTGAGCCATTACCCCACCTACTAGCTAATCCCATCTGGGTTCATCTGATGGCAAGAGGCCCGAAGGTCCCCCTCTTTGGTCTTGCGACGTTATGCGGTATTAGCTACCGTTTCCAGTAGTTATCCCCCTCCATCAGGCAGATCCCCAGACATTACTCACCCGTCCGCCGCTCGTCACCCAGGAGCAAGCTCCCTGTGCTACCGCTCGACTTGCATGTGTTAGGCCTGCCGCCAGCGTTCAATCTGAGCCATGATCAAACTCTTCAATTTAAAAGTGTTTGATGCTCAAAGAATTAAAACTGTTTATAAAATCAGTAGTCACTCTTCAAGACTTGATATTTGTTTGCATCCGGAGATGCTGAGATATCAATCCTGCGAGTGCCCACACAGATTGTCTGATAAATTGTTAAAGAGCAGTGCTACTTTCTCAGTAGCGCGGGCTGTGCATATTACGCTTTCCCGCTGCGTAGTCAAGCATTTATTTTTCGCTTCACTCCGCCTGACGCGCCGCTTTGCAAGCCGTTGTTCCGTGTCAGTGGAGGCGCATTATAGGGAGTTCTTCGGCGGTGACAAGCGTTTATTTAAAAAAACTTTCTGACCGCATTCTTTTTCGCCAACCCGCTTATTTACAACGCTATTTGGTGCTTAACTGTGCAGTTTCACGGGCAAATCGGGCTACCTGCGGCCAATCGGTATAAACCACTTCTTTACTTGTATCCGTTTCACCGCCGGTCATTTTCATAATTAAGCGGATCATGAAGCGGTCCAGCCAGCCATAACGCGGGTAACGCAATGCACCGGCAAACACGGCACAATGATCGGGCTGCCAAACCGAGTTAAGCAAAAACTTGCGGGTATAAAGATTCGTCTGCGGTGAACGCTTCTCTGGTTTACGGGCAACAAGATTGACCGCGAAAAATGCACTCGCGCGCTCCTTCAGCTGCAGCTGATACTTTTTCACGAACGCCTCAACAGAGGCATGGAAATGTCCGTAGCGAATAGAAGCACCAATGATCACCCGGTCGTAATTAGCCCAGGCAAGTTCCTCGCAGCGATGGAGATTGACCACATCGCTCTCCACGCCCAGCTCTTTCAGTTCAGAAGAGATATAAGAAGCAATCTCACGAGTTTGACCATCTCGGGTCGAAAACAGAATTAAGGTTTTCACACAGGCTCCGGTTACTCGCGCCAGAAAGTAGGCGTGAACAGTACTAGCAGGGTAAATACTTCAAGGCGGCCAAACAGCATATTCACGATCAGGATCCATTTAGCCACGGGATTCATGCTGGCAAAGTTATCGGCAACGACGCCAAGGCCCGGGCCCAGGTTATTAAGCGTTGCAGCAACAGAGGCAAAAGCAGAGAAGTCATCGACGCCGGTCGCGATGATAGCCAGCATACTGACGATAAACACCAGCGCATAAGCAGAGAAGAATCCCCATACGGCTTCAAGAATTCGTTCCGGCAAGGCCCGGTTCCCAAGCTTGATGCTGTAAACGGCATTCGGGTGTACCAGGCGTTTCAGCTCGCGGTTACCTTGTTTAAACAGCAGCAGGATACGAATCACTTTCAGGCCACCGCCGGTAGACCCGGCGCAGCCGCCGATGAAGGCAGAGCAGAGCAGCAAAACCGGCAAGAATAGCGGCCAGCGAGCGATGCTGTCCGTGGTAAAGCCCGCGGTGGTCGCCATCGACACGACCTGGAAGAAAGCCTGGTTCAAAGTCTGCCAGGCTGACTGGTAGGTATTATGGAACCAAAGCACCAGAGTACAGACCAGAACCAGCGAGAGCTGTACACCGATAAACATCCGAAATTCCGGATCGCGCCAGTACACTTTGAGGCTACGCCCGCTCAGCAGGGAGAAGTGCAGACTGTAGTTACAGCCAGAGATCAGCAGGAAGATAGCAATAATGGTATTGATGGTTGGGCTATTGAAGTAACCCACGCTCGCATCATGTGTCGAGAAGCCACCAATCGCAATAGTAGAGAAGCTATGTCCGATAGCATCAAACGCCGGCATCCCCGCGAACCAAAGCGCCAGCGCGCAAGCAATCGTCAGCAGGACATAAATGAGCCACAGCGTCTTTGCCGTTTCGGCGATACGCGGGCGCATTTTATTATCTTTAAGCGGCCCCGGCATTTCTGCCCGATACAGCTGCAACCCACCGACGCCAAGAATAGGCAAGATGGCCACAGCCAGGACGATGATCCCCATCCCGCCGAACCATTGCAGCATTTGCCGATAGAAAAGAATCGCATGAGGTAAAGAGTCCAGCCCCACCAGCGTTGTCGCGCCGGTCGTTGTCAGGCCAGAAAAGGATTCAAAAAAGGCGTCTGTTACCGTCAGATTCGGCCGCTCGGCAAAGACAAACGGCAGCGCACCCACGCTGCCCAGCACAGTCCAGAACAGCACAACGATCAGGAAGCCTTCCTTCGGTTTGAGATCCCTTTTCTCACGGCGATTTGGCCACCACAGTAAAGAACCTATCGCCAACGCAACAAAAAAGGTTTGCGTAAAGGCGCGGCCGGCACCGTCTCGATAGATTAGAGCCACTAAGCCGGGGAGTATCATGGTTCCGGAAAAGAGGATAACCAACAGGCCAACGATTCGGGTAATGGCGCGAAAATGCATTTCAGCCGCTTCCTTAAATATCTATAAATAACGAGGTGGGATTATTGTTCAAACGGCAATAAATGCAACGCACCGCGGCTAAAGTCACTCAGCCTGGCGTTGAAGGCAGCCACCTGGGTTTGCGGCAACGCTACGCGCATAGCAACAATGGCCTGGAAGTCGCTTTCCACAATAAGACCATCGCTTTGCTTGAGTAGCGCTTCCACACCCGCCAGCTGCGAATAGTCGCAATGCAAAGTATATTCGGTTAACGGCACTTTGAGCACTGTAGAAAGCTGGTTTAACGCCAGCTGTACGCCGCCGCCATAGGCTTTCACCAGGCCACCAGTACCCAGCTTCACCCCACCGTAGTAGCGCACCACCACCGCAGTGATTTCACCAATACCTTTTCCCATCAGTTGGGCAAGCATAGGTTTCCCTGCGGTGCCTGCAGGCTCACCATCATCCGAGAAACCTAGCTGCTGCGAGTCATCCGGCGCGCCAGCAACCCACGCCCAGCAATGGTGACGAGCGTCCGGGTGTTCAGCCCGGATTTTCTCAACAAATGCTTTAGCCGCTATTACCCCATCCGTATGGGCGACAAAGGTAATAAAGCGGCTTTTCTTGATCTCCTCGCTGACCGTGACGGGCTCGGCAGGGATTGGCCAACTTTCCATTACGCGAGCTTCAGGTTACGCGTCATGTTTTCGATGCTGTTTTCATAGATAACGACGTTATCTTCAATGCGGATGCCGCCAAACGGCTTCAGCGCCTCAATACGCTTCCAGTCGAAGTGTTTGCTGTACTGCCCTTCACGCCACGGTGCCAGCAGCGATTCGATAAAGTACAAACCGGGCTCAATGGTCAGCACCATGCGAGGTTCCAGCACGCGGGTACAGCGCAGATAAGGATGCTGCGAAGGTGCAGCCAGATGCGTCCCGGTATCGTCCTGCATAAACCCGGCTACATCGTGAACCTGCAACCCAAGCGGATGCCCGATGCCGTGCGGCATGAACGGGGTAGTGATCCCGGCTTCCAGCATCGCCTCTTCACTGATGTCGTTCACCAGCTTGTGGCGACGCAGCAGCTTAGCCAGACGCTGATGGAACTGGATGTGGTAATCGGTATAGCGCACACCGGACTTCATAGTGTCGATCAGCGCCAGTTGCTCTTCGTTCACGTCTTTAATCAGATGAGCGAAATCGCTGTCGCTTTGGGTCGTCCAGGTCCGCGTCAGGTCGGCGGCATAGCCGTTATATTCAGCGCCAGCGTCCAGCAGGAAGCTCCGAATTTCGGCAGGGACGCGATGATCCAGCTTAGTGTAGTGCAGCACCGAAGCATGCTCATTGAGCGCCACGATATTGCCATACGGCACATCGGTATCGCGGTGTCCGGTCGCCGTCAGGTAAGCGATGTTAATATCGAATTCGCTCATGCCGGACAGGAACGCTTCGTGCGCAGCGCGATGGCCGACGACTGCCGTTTTCTGTGCTTCGCGCATGCAGGACAGCTCGTAGTCCGTTTTATAAGCGCGATAATAATGCAGATAGTCGATAACCCCTTTCGGGTTGATGTTGGCTGGCGTGATATCCAACTGTAATGCACGCTCTGGCACCGGGCCAATGTAGCCAATATTGCTGCGTGCGGCAGGCAGTTGGCTGCCGATACCGTCGGCTTTTGGCAGCGCAATCACTTCAATATCGTCGGTCCAGAAGGATTCCGGCAGCGGCTCCACGTTGTGCCAGTAATCCACCGGCAGATAGAACCACAGCTTCGGCTTATTCACGCCATCCACCAGCAGCCAGCAGTTAGGTACCTGGGTCACCGGCACCCAGGCTTTGAACTGCGGGTTTACTTTAAACGGATAGGCATGATCATCGAGGAAGACATTGAACAGCTCCCCGGAGTGAATAAGTAATGCATCAAGGTTAAAACGCGCCAGAACGTTGCGGGTACGCTCCTGTAGCGTTACCACATGATCTTTATACAGCGCGGCCAGTGATTCCATAATTTATCCTTCTGTTTTTGTCTCTGTTCGCATCGCATCTTAGCATACCGGACAAACCGCCGAGTTATTTCCGCCGCCTGTGATCGAGTTTGCAAATATTTAAAGAGAAATTTGCATTTCATTAACATCAATTCCACACTCCGCTTGATCTGGTACGACCAGATCCCATTGCTGGATTCAGGAGACTGACATGCTCTACCAAGGTGAAACCCTACATCTCGACTGGCTGGAAGACGGCATCGCCGAACTGGTTTTTGATGCCCCCGGCTCCGTCAACAAGCTGGATACAGCGACCGTCGCCAGCCTCGGCGAAGCGCTGGCCGTACTTGAAAAACAGCCTAACCTCAAAGGCCTGCTGCTGAGTTCCAGCAAATCCGCCTTCATCGTTGGCGCCGACATTACCGAATTCCTGTCGCTGTTCCTGGTCCCTGCCGAACAGCTGACCCACTGGCTGCAATTTGCCAACAGCGTGTTTAACCGCCTGGAGGACTTGCCCGTCCCAACCATCGCCGCGGTGAATGGTTACGCGTTGGGCGGCGGATGCGAATGTGTACTGGCAACCGATTACCGTCTGGCAACGCCGGATACCCGTATTGGCCTGCCGGAAACTAAGCTAGGCATTATGCCGGGCTTTGGCGGTTCCGTTCGTCTGCCGCGTTTATTGGGTGCCGATAGCGCGCTTGAAATTATCACCGCGGGCAAAGACGTTGGCGCAGCAGAAGCGCAAAAACTTGGCCTGGTTGATGGTGTGGTAAAAACCGAAAAACTGCGTGACGGCGCACTGGCAGTCCTCCGCCAGGCGATCAAAGGCGAGCTTGACTGGCAGGCAAAACGCGCCCCGAAACTTGAGCCGTTACGTTTAAGCAAAATCGAAGCCGGTATGAGCTTCACCATTGCTAAAGGCATGGTGGCGCAGATCGCCGGGAAGCATTACCCAGCGCCAATGACTGCGGTAAAAACCATTGAAGCTGCCGCCGGTCTTGGCCGCGATGAAGCCCTGAAGCTGGAAACCCAAAGCTTTGTGCCACTGGCTCGCTCCAATGAAGCCCGCGCGCTGGTCGGCATCTTCCTGAACGATCAGTTTGTCAAAGGCAAAGCGAAAAAACTCACCAAAGATATCGAAACGCCTAAACACGCGGCCGTACTCGGCGCGGGTATTATGGGCGGCGGCATTGCTTATCAGTCCGCCTGGAAAGGCGTGCCGGTCCTAATGAAAGACATTAACGAGAAGTCGCTGGCGCTGGGCATTAATGAAGCCAGCAAGCTGCTGAACAAACAGCTTGAGCGCGGCAAAATTGACGGCATGAAGCTGGCACAGGTGATTTCAACCATTCAGCCAACGCTGGAATACGCAGGGTTCGATCGTGTAGACGTTGTCGTTGAAGCCGTAGTTGAAAATCCGAAAGTGAAAAAAGCGGTGCTGGCAGAAACCGAAGATAAGGTTCGCCCTGATGCCGTGCTGGCTTCCAACACCTCAACCATCCCGATTAGCGAACTGGCAAGCGGGCTGAAACGCCCGGAAAACTTCTGTGGGATGCACTTCTTCAACCCGGTGCATCGCATGCCGCTGGTTGAAGTCATTCGCGGAGAAAAAACCTCAGACGCCACCCTCGCCAGAGTGGTGGCATGGGCAAGCAAAATGGGTAAAACCCCTATCGTGGTCAATGACTGCCCGGGCTTCTTCGTCAACCGCGTGCTGTTCCCCTACTTTGCAGGCTTTAGCCAGTTGCTGCGCGACGGCGCGGATTTCCGCCAGATAGACAAAGTGATGGAAAAACAGTTCGGCTGGCCGATGGGCCCGGCTTACCTGCTGGACGTGGTCGGAATTGATACCGCCCATCACGCACAGGCGGTCATGGCCGCAGGCTTCCCGCAGCGTATGAACAAAGATTACCGCGACGCAATCGACGTTCTGTTTGATGCCGGACGCTACGGCCAAAAAACCCAGCAGGGCTTCTATCGTTTTAAAGAAGACAGCAAAGGCAAACCGCGCAAAGACCAGGACGAAGCTGTTGATGGCCTGCTGGCAGACGTGAGCCAGCCTAAGCGCAGCTTCAGCGACGAAGAAATTATCGCCCGCATGATGATCCCAATGGTCAACGAAGTGGTTCGCTGCCTCGAAGAAGGCGTGATTGCCAGCCCGGCAGAAGCCGATATGGCGCTGGTTTACGGCCTCGGTTTCCCTCCGTTCCACGGCGGCGCGTTCCGCTGGCTGGACACCCTGGGCAGCGCGAAGTATTTCGACATGGCGCAGCAGTACCAAAACCTCGGCCCGCTGTACGTCGTGCCTGAAGGCCTTCAGGCCAAAGCATCACGCAACGAGCCGTACTATCCCCCGGTCGAGCCAGCCCGCCCGACCAGTGACCTGAAAAGCGCCTGAGGAGTGAACATGGAAAAGGTTGTTATTGTTGATGCCATCCGTACGCCGATGGGCCGCTCGAAAGGCGGCGCGTTCCGCAACGTTCGCGCTGAGGATCTGTCGGCGCATCTGATGCGCAGTATCCTGTCCCGTAACCCGGCACTCGAAGCCGCAGCACTGGACGATATCTACTGGGGCTGCGTCCAGCAGACGCTTGAGCAGGGTTTCAATATTGCCCGCAATGCATCGCTTCTGGCGGAAATTCCTCATTCAGTGCCAGCCACCACGGTGAACCGCCTGTGCGGTTCCTCCATGCAGGCGCTGCACGATGCAGCACGCATGATTCAAACCGGCGACGCGCATGCTTGCCTGATCGGCGGCGTGGAACACATGGGCCACGTACCGATGACCCACGGGATTGATTTCCACCCTGGCCTCAGCCGCAACGTGGCAAAAGCTGCGGGCATGATGGGCCTGACGGCTGAAATGCTTTCCCGCTTACACGGCATCAGCCGTGAAATGCAGGATCAGTTTGCCGCGCGTTCCCATCAGCGCGCCTGGGCTGCCACAGAAGCCGGGCACTTCAAAGCGGAAATTATGCCGACCAGCGGTCACGATGCCGACGGCGTTCTGAAGCGTTACGACTACGATGAAGTGATTCGCCCGGAAACCACGGTTGAAGGGCTGGCGGCGCTGAAACCTGCTTTTGATCCGGTCAATGGCACCGTCACCGCAGGCACATCTTCGGCGCTGTCCGATGGGGCATCCGCGATGCTGCTGATGAGCGAAACTCGCGCCAAAGAGCTGGGCCTGAAAATTCGCGCACGCGTTCGCTCGATGGCCGTCGTCGGCTGCGACCCGTCCATTATGGGTTACGGCCCGGTGCCTGCATCCCGACTAGCGCTGAAAAAAGCGGGCCTGACCGCTCAGGATATAGACCTGTTTGAGATGAACGAAGCGTTTGCCGCCCAGATCCTGCCGTGCATTAAAGATCTGGGGCTGATGGATAAGATCGACGAAAAGATCAACCTGAACGGTGGCGCGATCGCGCTTGGCCACCCGTTGGGCTGCTCCGGCTCGCGTATCAGCACCACGCTTATCAACCTGATGGAGCGTCGCGACGCGCAGTTTGGCCTGGCTACCATGTGTATTGGCCTGGGTCAGGGCATCGCGACCGTATTTGAACGCGTTTAATAAAAAACGAAACTGAGTTTAGTTGCCGTGTTTCCCGCCTGTCAGGGGCGGGTTTTTTATATCTGAAAGATAAAAAAAACCACCGACGATGCGGTGGCTTATTCTGACGACGAACGGCCTTAAATAAAGGAGAAAGCGTCGCCGAACATATGTTCAACCAGCGCCCCGCGCTCGTTGCAGAACAGTTCACGGGCAATTTTCGCCATTTCGAAACGACCTGCGATATAGATATCGTGCCCGCTCAGTGAAGCGTGATCCTGCATAACGGCGGTGAGTACAGTCCCGCTCCGGCCACGCCAGCCTTCTTCCGGCTGCTCAACCACGGCTTCAACACGCAGATTAGGATGCTGCAGGGTCAGCCCTTCCAG
Source organism: Enterobacter sp. Ag1 (assembly GCA_000277545.1). Classification (GTDB taxonomy): domain Bacteria; phylum Pseudomonadota; class Gammaproteobacteria; order Enterobacterales; family Enterobacteriaceae; genus Cedecea. Next base: position 9,717 of record AKXM01000010.1, read on the forward strand.
CTCGGCCAGGTCGTAAAGATGCTTCTCTTCACGGCCGCCCCAATAGATTGCAATTTCACGCTCTGGGTTACGCGCCAGCGCCGTCAGCAGAATAGAACGAACGTAAGAGAACCCCGTGCCGCCGGCAATCAGGATAAGAGGACGGTCTTCATCTTCGCGCAGCCACGCATCACCGTGTGGCATATCAACCACAATTTCCTGCCCTTTCAGAATACGGTCCATTACCGCCATGGCATAGAGGTTGAGCTCAGAGGCACCAATATGTAACTCAATGAACTCACGCTCGCTCGGCGTGGAAGCCATAGAGAACGGGCGCTTATCCCGCTCATCCATCACCACCATCAAATACTGCCCGGCCTGGAATGAGAAATCGCCTTCCGGCAGCAATCGAACGCGATATACCGTGTCGGTTATCGCTTCTACCGAGGTCACTTTACAGCTTAAGGTTGTCATGCGTCCCCTCTGTCGGGTCAATAATGCTAAACCGTAAAGGTCGCCACTCAGGCGCCTTTGTCGTTATCAAAAATAGCCAGTTCATCCCAGATTGCATCAATACGCGCGCATACCTCAACATCTTTCTTGATTGGGCGCCCCCATTCACGCTGGGTTTCGCCCGGCCATTTATTGGTGGCGTCCAGTCCCATTTTAGAGCCTAGCCCGGAAACCGGGGAGGCAAAATCCAGATAGTCTATCGGCGTGTTATCCACCAGCACCGTATCACGGGACGGATCCATACGCGTAGTGATCGCCCAGATGACATCGTTCCAGTCGCGTGCATTGACGTCGTCATCACACACAATAACAAACTTGGTGTACATGAACTGACGCAGGAACGACCAAACCCCCATCATGACTCGCTTGGCATGTCCGGCATACTGTTTTTTAATCGTCACTACCGCGAGTCGGTATGAACACCCTTCCGGCGGGAGATAGAAATCAATAATCTCCGGAAATTGCTTTTGCAGGATGGGTACCAGCACTTCATTAAGCGCCACACCCAGCACCGCAGGCTCATCCGGCGGGCGGCCAGTGTAGGTGGAATGGTAAATCGCATCCTGCCGCTGGGTGACGTGGGTTACGGTGAATACCGGGAAGCTATCCACTTCGTTGTAGTACCCCGTATGGTCGCCATACGGGCCTTCCGGTGCCATTTCACCAGGCTCAATGTAACCTTCCAGCACAATTTCTGCACCTGCAGGAACTTCAAGATCGTTGGAGATACATTTCACGACCTCGGTTTTGGTCCCGCGCAGCAGCCCGGCAAAAGCATATTCGGAAAGCGTATCCGGCACCGGCGTCACCGCCCCAAGAATGGTTGCGGGATCTGCGCCAAGCGCGACGGAGACAGGGAAGCGCTCACCCGGGTGAGCCTCACACCATTCCTGGAAGTCCAGCGCACCGCCGCGATGAGACAACCAGCGCATAATCAGCTTGTTTTTGCCGATCAGCTGCTGGCGGTAAATCCCCAGATTCTGGCGCTCTTTATGCGGACCACGGGTGACCGTTAACCCCCAGGTAATCAGCGGGGCGACGTCTTCCGGCCAGCAGCGCATGATCGGAATGCGATTAAGATCGACCTCATCCCCTTCCCAAACCTGCTCCTGGCAAGGTGCATTACGCAGACGTTTAGTCGGCATATTCAGAACTTGTTTGAACTGCGGCAGCTTATCAAACAGGTCGCGGAAGCCTTTTGGCGGCTCCGGTTCTTTAAGGAAAGCCAGCAGTTTCCCGACTTCACGCAGGGCAGTAACGTCCTCCTGCCCCATGCCCATCGCTACGCGTTTCGGCGTTCCAAACAGGTTACATAGCACCGGCATGGTGTAGCCTTTCGGGTTTTCAAACAGCAAAGCCGGGCCACCGGCTCGCAGCGTGCGGTCGGCAATTTCGGTCATTTCCAGATTCGGATCGACAGGCAATGCGATACGTTTGAGTTCGCCCTGCTGCTCAAGCAGCGCAAGAAATTCGCGTAGGTCGTGGTATTTCATGCAATTTATCGTGACGTCGGATTTGGCCGTCATTATACGGACTTCACCGCCACCATGCTGTATTTTTGTTAAATTAGCGTGAAACTGGCCGCCTGCTGGCCGCCCCCGGACAGGTTATACTGAAGCTGTGTATCTCTGCGAAGGACGTTTTGTTATTCTGACGCGCTGAAGCGGGCGAAAAGAGAAATTATGCAATCCTGGTATCTTCTTTACTGTAAACGTGGTCAATTACTGCGCGCCAAAGAGCATCTTGAGCGCCAGGAAGTTAATTGTCTTACACCAATGATCACGCTGGAAAAAATGGTGCGTGGTAAAAGAGCTGCGGTCAGCGAGCCTCTGTTCCCTAATTACCTGTTTGTCGAGTTCGATCCAGAATCCATCCATACCACCACGGTGAATTCCACCCGTGGCGTCAGCCATTTTGTTCGCTTCGGCGCGCAGCCGGCAACGGTTCCGGAAACAGTGATTCATGAACTGATGCACTATCAAATAGAGAATATCCTCGACCCAGAAACGCCGTATCCCGGCGATAGCGTGGTGATTACCGAAGGGGCCTTCAAGGGATTAGAAGCCATCTTCGCTGAACCAGACGGTGAAGCTCGCTCAATGTTGCTGCTGAATTTACTGAATAAGCAGGTGCAGCAAAGCATCAGGAATACCGACTTCCGCAAGGTTTAATGCAAAGAGGCCAGCAAATGCTGGCCTCTTTCTTCCTGAATCGCAACTAGCGCTGCATCTGCTCATCGTGCAGCCATTGGGCAACACGTTTTGAGAAATACGTCAGCACGCCATCCGCGCCAGCACGCTTAAAGCACATCAAAGATTCCATAATGGCCGGTTTTTCGGCCAGCCAGCCGTTCTGAATCGCAGCCATATGCATGGCATATTCACCGGATACCTGGTAGGCAAATGTTGGCACCCCAAAGGTGTCTTTCACGCGGCGCACAACGTCGAGATAAGGCATCCCAGGTTTCACCATCACCATGTCGGCCCCTTCCTGCAGATCTTGCGCCACTTCCTGCAAAGCTTCGTCGCTGTTAGCCGGATCCATCTGGTAAGTCTTCTTATTGCCGCCCTTCAGGTTACCGGAAGAGCCAATGGCATCCCGGAACGGGCCGTAGTAGCAGGAAGCATATTTTGCGGCATAAGACATGATCTGGGTATTCACGAAGCCATCAGCTTCTAACCGGTCCCGGATAGCGCCAATACGTCCATCCATCATATCGCTAGGCGCGACAATTTCGGCCCCGGCTTCAGCATGGGAAAGGGCCTGACGAACCAGAATCTCGCGAGTGACGTCGTTGATCACATAGCCATCAGCGTCAATGACACCGTCCTGCCCGTGAGTGGTGTAAGGGTCCAGGGCAACGTCAGTCAGCAACCCAAGCTCAGGCACAGCATCTTTCAGCGCACGCACAGCGCGCTGTACCAGGCCATTTGGGTTATAGGCTTCTTCCGCATGCAGCGATTTCCCGTCGCTTTCAATGACCGGGAACAAAGAGAGCACAGGGACGCCCAGCTTCGCGACCGCCTCTGCTTCTTTCAGCAGTTGATCGATAGTCATACGATAAACCCCCGGCATAGACGGCACTTCCTGCTGCTGGTTGTGGCCTTCCATGACAAACACAGGGTAAATAAGGTCGTTTACCGTCAGCTGGTTTTCAGCCACAAGACGACGGCTGAAGTCATGACGACGTACGCGGCGCATACGACGCCCGGGAAACGTACCGGGAAATGCATAGCTCATTTAACTTTCTCCTGATTAAAACCCAGTCGGAATAACCGACGAGCATTGTCATCTGTTACCTGCGCAAGCCAGGCCGGGTCTTCACCGCGCCATTCGGCGACCTTATTCAGGATATGGGGCAGATAACAGGGTTCGTTGCGGCGGGATGCAGGTTTTGGTTGTAGATCCCGGGGCAACAAATAGGGCGCATCGGTTTCCAGCAGCAGTTGCTGAGCGGGGATAACCGGAAGTAACTCTCTTAATGCCAGGCCGCGGCGCTCGTCGCTAACCCAGCCGGTAATGCCGATAAACAGTCCGCGAAGCAGGCAATCGCGGGCTTCCTCTTCAGTTCCGGTAAAGCAGTGCAGCACCACGCCGGGCAGTTGATCCAACCAGGGGTCAAGTAGCGCAAGAAAACGTTCATGTGCATCCCGGCAGTGTAAAAATACCGGCATCATCAGCTCCGCGGCCAGCGCCAACTGCGCGGTGAAAGCGCGTTCCTGCTCTGCAGGAGTAGAAAAGTTACGGTTAAAATCCAGACCGCATTCGCCGATAGCGACGACCTGCGGGGCCGCCGCTAAACGGCGGATGGCACCCGCAGTTTCGTCATTCCACTGGCTGGCATCATGGGGATGCACTCCGGCGGTGGACCAGCAGTTTTCATGCTGCTGCGCCAGGCGTAACGCTTGTTCACTTTCATGGAGGTTGGTACCGGTCAACATCATGCCACTCAGGCCAGCCTGCCATGCGCGAGCGACCACATCCTCGTGATCTTTTGCGAATTGAGAACTGGTTAAATTCACGCCAATATCAAACATCTCTCCCTCCAAACGACAACCGCCCCTGAGGGCGGTTATTTCATTACTGCTCTTTTTCCGAGCGCGTCTCTTCAGATTCAGGCTCATCATCTTCATCGCCATTACGCCCTTTTCCGACGTAGAAGCGGGAGAAGAAGACACCAACCTCAAACAGGCAGTACATTGGCACCGCCAGAAGGGTTTGCGAGAAAACATCCGGCGGCGTTAACAGCATGCCGACAACAAAAGCCCCAACCAGAATATAAGGGCGCTTCTGTTTCAATGATTCCGGTGTTGTCACCCCCATCCAGCACAGCAGGATAATGGCGACGGGCACCTCAAACGCTACGCCAAAGGCCATGAACAGCGACATCACAAAGTCGAGATATTTCGTGATGTCCGTCGAGACGACCACCCCTATTGGCGCAGTTTTTGTCAGGAAACCAAAGGCAAGCGGGAAGACCACAAAATACGCAAAGGCAATGCCGATATAAAAAAGCAGCGTGCTGGAGAACAGCAGCGGCATCACCAGCTTACGCTCATGCTTGTACAATGCAGGGGCAACAAAAGCCCAGATCTGGTACAGAATGACCGGCGCGGCCAGGAACACCGAAACGTAAATGGTTAATTTTATCGGGGTAAAGAACGGTGACGCGACATCGGTCGCAATCATCGTTGAGCCCAACGGCATATGTTTTATCAGCGGGGCGGAAACCACCTGATAGATGTCATTGGCGAAATAGACCAGCGCCAGGAAAATCACCAGCACGGCGATCATGCTGTTCAGCAGACGCTTACGCAGCTCGATCAGATGGCTAATGAGCGGTTGGGTATCTTCAACAGCCATAGTTACGATTTTTCACCTGGAAGTTGCGTTGGAGTGACAACGGGTGCAGCCTCGGGCAAAGGCTTCACCTGAGGCTCGACAGCAGATTCGACGACGTTTTCGACCGCCAAGGGTGCCGGTGTCACCGTCTCTGAAGGTACGGCATCAGGCGCAGCCGCCTGATGTGCCGCATTGGCTGGCGTGGCACCGTCATGACTTAGCTGTTCATCCTTAACCAACGGGTTATGGATGGTATTCGCTTCGTCGCTGTTCTTTTCAGGATCGTGCTGGGTATAGGAACGCTTCATCGACTCAGCGGCCTGGCGCAGTTCGTCCATTGACGCCTTCAGTTCAGGCGTCAAATTATCCATACTGGCTTTCTCGACCTTTTTCAGGCTGTCCTGCAGTTCCTGCAGCTTCAGTTCCTGAGCGAGTTCGTTCTGCACCGTGGTAGCCAGAGAACGCAGTGCGCGCACCCAGCCAACAACTGTTTTTACCGCCACCGGCAAGCGCTGCGGACCCAGAACAATCAGGCCAATCACAAACACCAGTAGCAGTTCGCCAAAACCAATGTCGAACACGGTTTATACCTGCTCTTTATCGTTGCTTTTCGCTTCGTCTTTTTTCACGTCGCTCGGTTTTTCAGAGAGGGATTTCGCTGTGAAATCAGCATCCTTCTCACCATTTTCTTTCTCTTTGCCGTCGTCGTCGCTCATGGCTTTCTTAAAGCCCTTAATAGACGCGCCAAGATCTGAACCTAAAGAGCCCAGCTTCTTGGTGCCAAACAATAAAACAACGATAACAACAATGATTAGCAATTGTGGCCAACTGATGCCCATACCTACTCCTGAATAAAGATGTTAAGGCAATGAGAACCGCTATTATACGGCAATCACCCGTTAATTCCGATTAAAGTTCAGGCAGAGCGCCGCCAGCCAATCAGCCAGACAACGATTCCCCCCGCCATCAACCAGGCAGGCATAAAGTCCCACTCAGGTTTGTTGATCAGCAGCAGCGTCCCGCTCAATATAAGCGTGGCACCGATGCCGAACAGGTAACGCGACTGTCCCTGCCGCACGTGATGAAGTTGCAGGTCGCGCTGAATTTTATCAACGCTAAGCTGTAATTGCTTGCCCTGGCGCAAACTGTTGTACACCAGTTCCGGCAATTCCGGCATTTTTTCCACCCAAAAAGGCGCTTTTTCTTTGAAAGCACGTACCAGAGCAGGAATACCAACCTGATCTTTGATCCAGCTTTCCAGGAAAGGTTTTGCCGTTTTCCACAGATCCAGCTGCGGATAAAGCTGCCTACCGACGCCTTCGACGTATAAAAGGGTCTTCTGCAGTAAAACTAACTGCGGCTGAACTTCCATGTTGAAACGACGCGCGGTATTGAACAGGTTCAGCAGCACATGGCCAAAGGAGATCTCCGCCAGCGGCTTCTCAAAAATAGGTTCACACACGGTGCGAATCGCAAACTCGAACTCTTCGACATTCGTATCTGCCGGCACCCAGCCAGAGTCCACATGCAGCTCGGCTACCTTGCGGTAATCCCGGTTGAAGAAGGCAATAAAGTTTTCTGCCAGATAGCGCTTATCGTCTTTGTTCAGCGAGCCCACGATACCGCAGTCGATACCAATGTATTGCGGATCTTCCGGGTGGTCGTAGCTCACGAAAATGTTGCCCGGATGCATGTCCGCATGGAAGAAGCTGTCGCGGAAGACCTGCGTAAAGAAGACCTGCACGCCACGTTCGGCAAGCAGCTTCATGTTGGTGCCCTGAGCTTCGAGCGCAACGGTGTCAGAGACCGGAACCCCGTAAATCCGCTCCATCACCATCATGTTCTCGGTGCAGTAGTCCGAATAAACCTCTGGCACATACAGCATCGGGCTATTTTCGAAGTTACGCCGCAGTTGGATGGCGTTCGCCGCTTCACGCAGCAGGTTTAACTCATCGATCAGCGTTTTTTCGTATTCACGCACCACTTCCAGCGGGCGGAGACGACGGCCATCCGGCAGCAAACGCGGCACCCAACGGGCGAGACGATAGATAAGCTTCATATCGGCTTTGATCACCGGCAGGATATCAGGCCGAATGACCTTAATCACGACCTCTTTGCCGCTCTCTTTCAGGCGTGCGGTATGCACCTGAGCAATGGAGGCAGAGGCCAGAGGCTTGATGTCAAAATCGTCGAACCAACTTTCAACGGGAATGCCGCCCATCGCCAGTTCAATCTGTTTCTTCGCCAACGCACCGTCAAAAGGCGCAACTCTGTCCTGCAACATAGCCAGTTGGTCAGCAATGATCGGTGGGAACAGATCGCGACGGGTAGAAAGCATCTGACCAAACTTGATCCAAACGGGACCGAGCTCCTGCAGCGCAAGGCGTAGACGTTCTCCCAAAGGCTTATCACGGTGACGATTCGGCATCCAGAACAGGCAACGCCGCCACAAACGTAACGGCAGCGTAATGCGCATTTTGGGAATCAGTTCATCAAGGCCATAGCTCAGAAAGGTACGGACAATGAAATAAAGGCGGCGAATTTCTCCTGGCGTCATTTGCCCTCCAGCTTATCCAGCCGTTTGCTGAGTGCGTCCGCCGAGCGTGCCAGCGCTTCGGTTTCCTCTGCAAACCAGGCCACTTCAAGTGAGCCAGGCGCAACGCGCCACTCTTCGGTGAGCGCTTCTCCCAGATACTGCTGATTGCGGCTCAATCCTTTTTTCAGCAGCTTTCCGCCATGACGCGCAAACTTACTGATACCTTCAGAGGCAATATCGCCTATATACGGAGCCAGCAGTTCCGCAGGATCAAACTCCGCGAGATCCATCAGCGATGCCAGATTTTGTACAACCTGAATGTCACCTGCCACCTCAAGTTCACCGCTGCGAATCAGAGCGGTAAGTTGCTGGCGATCGCGCAGTTTCGGCAGCACGCCGATATGGGTTGTGACGCTACAATCCGCCTCACCTTCCCACTGGCTCAGTACGTCCAGCTGTTGTTCACTGAACACCAGCACCAGCGGCGCTGAAAATTCTTTCAGGCTAACGCGCAATGTCTTGCCCTGCAGGCGTTGACGCGCGGATTTCAGGCTACGATCGCGCCAGAGGAAGGTGTTCAGCACACCTTCGATTCCGGCAGTCATCAGCGACATAAATGGCATCGCGGCTCCCTGTTAGAATTTATAGCCACGGTGCAGGGCGACAATCCCACCGGTCATATTGTAATAGGTGGTGTTTTCAAACCCAGCTTCTTCCATCATGCCTTTCAGCGTTTCCTGATCCGGGTGCATGCGAATGGATTCTGCCAGGTAGCGATAGCTTTCGCCGTCCTGAGCGACCATTTCACCGATGCGCGGCAGAATGTGGAACGAATACGCGTCGTAGGCTTTGTTCAGCGGCTCGAAAGCTGGTTTGGAGAACTCAAGCACCAGCAGGCGGCCACCGGGTTTGAGAACGCGGAACATAGAGCGCAATGCAGCGTCTTTATCCGTGACGTTACGCAGGCCAAAGGAGATGGTGATGCAGTCAAAGGTGTTGTCCGGGAATGGCAGCGCTTCGGCGTTAGCCTGCACGTATCTGACGTTCCCCACAATGCCGATATTGCGTAGCTTTTCACGCCCCATTTTCAGCATCGAATCGTTAATATCGGCCAATACGACTTCACCGGTCTCACCAACCAGGCGAGAAAATTTCGCCGTCAGATCGCCCGTACCGCCCGCAAGATCCAGCACGCGCTGGCCACGACGTACGCCACTGCAGTCTATCGTGTAGCGTTTCCACAACCTGTGGATACCAAAAGACATCAGGTCGTTCATTACGTCGTATTTCGCCGCAACAGAGTGGAACACGTTCGCCACCATATCGACCTTTTGCTCTTTAGCTACGGTACGGAAGCCAAAGTGCGTTGTTTCCTGGGATCCGGACTCCTGGGATTCATCAACCATCTCAATGCCTGCTTAATAAAGAAAATGTTCGGGAAGTGTAACAGAATGGGCGTGAAAGCCCTATGATTCAACCGTGCTACTCAGCCTCAGTTTAACGCTCTTCACCCGTGCGCGATGAAGACAAAGTATCGAATTCAGCCTCAGGTTCTTCGCCCGCATGGCCCAGTCGAGCCGAATCATCCTCATCTTCCTGACGAGCGCGCTCGACCAGATCTGGATTCATCTCACGTTTGACTTCTACGCCAAGTCCGCGAAACGCATCCGCCTGAACCAGGATATTCCCACGGCCGGATGAAAGTTTTTTCATCGCCTGCCGGTAGTTATCCTGCGCCTTATCGAGACTTTGCCCAATCGCAGACATATCATCCACGAACAGGCGCATTTTATCGTACAGACGCCCCGCCCTGTCGGCGATTTGCTGGGCGTTACGGCTTTGATGTTCATAGCGCCACAGATTGGCAATAGTGCGCAGCGCCACCAGCAGCGTCGTCGGGCTCACCAGCATAATGTTATTTTTCAGCGCTTCGCTAATCAGTTCAGGCTGCCTGTCGATAGCCAGCAGGAAAGCGGGCTCAACGGGAATAAACATCAACACATAGTCCAGCGAACGTAGCCCCGGTAGCTGTTGGTAATCTTTGCGCCCCAGCAGGCGAATATGGCTGCGGATAGCGGTGATGTGCTCATTCAGCGCACTTTCACGCGTGAGTTCATCTTCACCATTGAAGTAACGCTCATAGGCCACCAGCGTCATTTTTGCATCAATAACAACGTCTTTGCCCTGAGGCAGGCGGACGATAACATCCGGCTGCATACGACTGTTGTTTTCAAGCTGGATGTTCACCTGAGTCTGGTATTCATGCCCTTCACGCAGGCCAGAAGCTTCCAATACCCGAGTTAACACCACTTCCCCCCAGTTACCCTGAGTTTTGTTGTCGCCCTTCAGTGCTTTGGTGAGATTGAGCGCCTCTTGCGCCATTTGTGCATTGAGCTGCTGCAGGTTACGGATTTCGTGCGTCAACGTATGCCGTTCGCGTGCTTCCTGGCCAAAACTCTCCTGGACCTGGCGTCGGAAGCCATCGAGCTGTTCTCGAAGTGGGGAAAGCAACACGTTAAGGCTTTGGCGGTTCTGCTCTTCAACCTTACGCCCGCTTTGCTCAAAAATACGGTGGGCAAGATTCTCAAACTGCTCGTTCAGGCGCTGCTCGCTGTTAAGCATTTGGCGATGCTTGTCTTCAGCATTGAGTCGGGTTTGCTCGAGCAACGTGGTCAGCTCACGAATATCTGCTTCCTGCCCGCTGTTAATTTCCATTTGAGCACGGACCTCACGGTTAAGCTGGTCGCACTCATCTCGCCAGTGCTGGTTTTGCTGAAGCTCCTGCCGCGCGGCTGTAAGCTCACCGTAGATTTCACGCTGTTCTTCATGCAAAGCCGCCAACCGCTGTGCCGCACGCAGACTGGCGACAAGCCAGCCGGTCAGCAAGCCCACCAACCCGATGCCCAGCCCAAACAACAGTGAAATATCCATGCTTCCCCCAAAACGATACCAACATCGGCAAAATAAAATTCTGCTGTATAAATGTCCAGATGAAAAGGGATTTCCCGGAAGGGAGCGCGCAAAGCATAAAAAAAGCCGGCGAGCGCCGGCCTTATGATCGGAAAAGCAAAACTACAGCAGGCGACGCGCCGCCTCGACCACGATTTTCACCGCGTGACTTTCCGTTTTCTTCATGGTTTCCGCGTTAGGGATCTCTTGCTGAGTACGGTTCACGATGACCCCGGCAACCATACCCGCACGCAGACCCTGGCTGGAGCACATGGTCAGCAGCGTGGCGGATTCCATTTCATAGTTCATCACGCCCATTTCCTGCCACTCTTTCATTGAGCCTTTGAAGCGGCTAACTACGCGGCCGGAGAGCGTGTCGTAACGCTCCTGACCAGGGTAGAAGGTGTCGGAGGATGCCGTCACGCCGATGTGCGTCGTTGCGCCCACGGCTTTTGCCGCTTCAACCAGCGCGGTAGTACATGCGAAGTCTGCCACAGCCGGGTATTCCATTGGCGCGAAGTGCAGGCTGGCACCATCCAGGCGAACAGATGCGGTGGTCACGAGCACATCGCCGACGTTGATGTTCGGCTGAATCGCCCCGGTAGTCCCGACGCGCAGGAAAGTGCGAATGCCAAGCTGTGCCAGTTCTTCAACGGCAATAGAGGTAGATGGGCCGCCGATACCGGTAGAACAGATGATAACCGGCTTGCCGTCGAGTTCAGCACGCCAGGAAGTGAATTCACGGTGGGAAGCCAGCTTAACCGGCTTGTCCATCAGCGCGGCGATTTTTTCCACACGCTCAGGATCGCCAGGGACGATGGCAAGCGTAGCCCCTTGCAGGTCATTTTTAGTGAGGCCGAGATGGAAAACATCAGACTTGGACATAACAGACTCCTCTGTTGAGTAGGTTTCAGGAGAAGCAAAGCGACACTTTACAGAACCCCTGAGCATAATTTCGTGATGACGCTCACTTTGAATGAAACAAATTACATTATTTGTATATTCATATGCGATCAGCATCACAATTAAGCATCAATCGGGCTATTTTTTGACCTTTGACGGCGTTTTTTGCCCACCAGATTTGCTACTAATCCTGGCTATAGTTATCACACTGCGCTAATGCTGGTTCGGAGAAAACCATGAAACAAAAGCAAACAACACATAACACACCGGGCGAAGGTTTCGCACCGGCGGCATCCCCCATCGCCCCCACCGCTTTGCTAACGCCGGACGACACTATTCTTTCTGGGGAAACGTCAATTCCAAGCCAGGGCGACAATATGCCGGCTTACCACGCCAGGCCCAAAAATGCCGATGGCCCGCTGCCGGTTGTGATTGTCATTCAGGAGATTTTTGGCGTACACGAACATATCCGCGATCTCTGCCGTCGACTGGCGCTTGAAGGCTATCTGGCCATCGCCCCGGAGCTTTATTTTCGCCAGGGAGAACCGGGAGATTTTGCCGATATCCCCACGTTGTTAAGCGGCCTGGTCTCAAAAGTGCCGGATAACCAGGTGCTGGGCGACCTTGATCATGTGGCCAGTTGGGCGTCACGCAACGGCGGCGATGCGCATCGCCTGATGGTCACCGGTTTTTGCTGGGGCGGGCGAATTGCCTGGCTTTATGCGGCGCACAATCCACAGCTGAAAGCGGCCGTCGCCTGGTACGGCAAGCTGACGGGTGAGAAAACGTTGAACTCTCATCACCACCCGGTAGATATCGCCGTCAATCTTAATGCGCCAGTGCTAGGTCTTTATGGTGGTAAGGATACCGGGATTTCTCAGGAAAGCGTTGAGACCATGCGCCAGGCACTAAGAGCGGCCAATGCCAGGGCGGAAATTATTGTCTACCCGGAAGCCGGACACGCTTTTAACGCTGACTACCGCCCGAGCTACCATGAAGCGTCGGCCAAAGATGGCTGGGAAAGGATGCTGGCGTGGTTTAAACGGTACGGAGTAAGGAAGTAAAGCCGGTCGGTTACCCCGGACTGCATAACATAACGGGCCGTCCGTCACGGACCGTTATATCCCTGACATCTAAAAATCGTATTCGTTAATCACATCTAGAATACTTTTTTCATTATGGTAGCGAGTTCTCAAAGCACCCTGCTGCGATTTTGCTTTACCACAGATAACATTAACCTGTTTTTCAATATCCTTTTGCTGCTCTTTTGGCAAGTTCGAATCCCATTCACCAGATAAATGCTGGCAGTCATCTGCATTTATTAGAAACTCAGTAACGTCTTTTGGATATTTATCCGCAGCCTGAGCGCAGGAAACCAAAAAGAATAGCGCACAGAAAATTAGGCTTTTATTCATTTTATCGACCATCCGTTGACCAATGAGGTTTATCGTTAGCACCGCCGTGATACTTTATCACATCAAAGCTTTTCCCTACTTCATGTAATTGAGTATTCATGCCATCACGGGGCATTGTTTTGATAATAACAGTCTCACCTTTATTATCTTTAATTTCCAGGTTACCCATCCACGACAGCGTCATATCAATAGCATTGCCTTCCGTATGTCGGCTCCTTAACGCCGGAGCAACGTTGAGATTGGACATGCCATAAGCCCGGACCATCGATTTTGCCGCATTAATGCTTTTATTTCTGTCAGCCTTTCCGTTCGCACCATTATGCACCCATTCAATTTCCACACCCGATTTTTCAGGAATATTGGCAGGTTCAACCATGCCTCGTGCCAGCTTCCAGGACCAGTGCATTAAATATGCCCTTTCCGGCGGACGTAACGTCGCCGAAATAGTTACCCTGACGCCAGCATCTTCAAGGCTTTTTAGAAAATTATTTACATTTGCCCGGAATATTGAACTCAGGGTTTGCGTGTCACTACTTCCCTGGAATCGACTAACCCAGCTTTCACCGCTTAGCTGCTTCATAAGTATCCTTTTATTTCACAAAAAAAGACAAACTGCGCAGTAAGCTTCTCAAGAAAAAATTCAGCGTGACAAGGTGAATGTTGGATAAATACGACTTTCAGAAAAGAGTAAGGGCATTATTCCTGGCATTAGCATGCATTAGTGAACAGGGAGATGAGGGCGTGATTTTAACTGTGTGAAAAACGGAGGCTCTCACCTCCGTTTTAGTATTAAGCCTCGCGCAGGTTGTGTGCCGCTTGCACCATGTTTGCCAGCGCCGCACGGGTTTCTGGCCAGCCACGGGTTTTCAGGCCGCAGTCCGGGTTAACCCACAGGCGCTCTGCCGGAACAGATTCCGCTGCTTTCTTGAGCAGAGCTTCAATCCATTGCACATCCGGAACGTTTGGAGAGTGGATGTCGTACACGCCCGGCCCGATTTCATTCGGGTATTCGAACTCTTTAAACGCCTCCAGCAGATCCATATCGGAACGGGAAGTTTCGATGGTGATCACGTCCGCATCCAGCGCCGCAATGGAGTCCATGATGTCGTTGAACTCGCAGTAGCACATGTGGGTATGGATTTGGGTGTCATCTCGCACCACGGCGGCGTTCAGACGGAAGGCCTCCACGCCCCACTCCAGATAAGCCTGCCAGTCGGACTGGCGCAGCGGCAAACCTTCACGCAGGGCGGGTTCATCAATCTGGATGATACCGATACCTGCGGCTTCCAGATCCGCTACTTCGTCACGCAGGGCCAGCGCAATCTGCTTCGCGATAGTCTCCCGGGAAACATCTTCACGCGGGAAGGACCAGCAAAGAATCGTCACCGGACCGGTCAGCATGCCTTTAACCGGTTTGTCGGTCAGGGACTGCGCGTATTTGGCCCACTCAACGGTGATCGGCTCCGGACGGCTGATATCACCGATAACAATCGGAGGTTTCACGCAGCGGGAACCGTAGCTCTGCACCCAGCCGTTCTGAGTAAAGACGAAGCCATCCAGATGTTCGCCGAAATACTCAACCATGTCGTTACGCTCAGCTTCGCCATGCACCAACACGTCAAGGCCCAGACGTTCCTGCTCAACAATCGCCTGCTTAATGTGTTCGGCGATACCGGTGCGATAGTTGCTCGCGTCCAGCTTGCCTTTTTTGAAGTCCAGGCGCAGGCCGCGAATTTCAGTTGTCTGCGGGAAGGAGCCAATGGTCGTTGTTGGCCAGGCCGGCAGGTTGAAGCGTTCACGCTGGGCTGCTGCACGGGCAGTGTAAGCATTCTGGCGCTGGCTGTCCTGGGCGGTAATTTTAGCCAGACGCTCGCTGACAGCGGCATTGTGTACACGTTTGGACTGACGACGAGCCTGAATCGGGGCGCTCCATTCAGCAATTTTGGCGGTATTCCCACTGTTTAATGCTTCAGTCAGTAAGGACAGCTCAGCACACTTCTGCAGGGCAAAAGCAAACCAGCTTTTAACTTCGGCATCCAGGCGAGTTTCTACGCTCAGGTCAATTGGGCTGTGCAGCAGGGAGCAGGAAGATGCCACCCACAGCTCACGTTTACCCACCAGGTCTTTTAACTGAGCATATTTCTCCGTCAGATCGGCACGCCAGACGTTACGGCCGTTGATAACACCCGCCGACAGCAACCAGTTTGCAGGCAGTTTCTTATGGATGTCATTCACGTCATCTTTGCCATGCACAAAATCAACGTGCAGACCCTGCACCGGCAGCGCGGTGATGGTGTTCAGGTTTGGCCCCACGCCTTCGAAGTAGGTGGTAAGCAGCAGCTTCACCCGGCCGGTCAGCGCGTCGTAAGCCGGTTTGAAGGCATCCAGCCATGCTTTTGGCAGCTCCAGCACCAGCGCAGGCTCATCGATTTGTACCCACTCAACGCCACGCTTCGCCAATTCGGCCAGCACCTGCTGGTAGACCGGCAAAATATCTTTCAACAGGCTCAGGCGATCAAACTGTTCGCCTTTCACTTTGCCCAGCCACAGGTAAGTCACTGGCCCAAGCAGGACAGGTTTCACCTTATGGCCCAGCGCAAGCGCCTCGTCGACTTCTTCCAGCAGCTGAGTCCAGGTCAGTTTGAACTGCTGCCCCTTAGTAAATTCCGGCACCATGTAGTGGTAGTTGGTATTGAACCATTTGGTCATTTCTGCGGCAGCAGCAGGCTCGCCGGTTGGTGCCCGGCCACGGCCGATGCGAAACAGCGTATCGATATCGACGCTGCCGTCTTTGTTCTGATGACGAGCCGGTACGTTACCGAGCAGCAGGCTGGTGGTCAGAACATGGTCGTACCATGCGAAATCGCCCACCGGCAGTAATTCGACGCCGGCTCGTTTTTGTTGGTCCCAGTGGCGGGCACGCAGTTCGCGGCCAACCGCCAGTAATTCTTCGCGGGAGGTATTCCCTGCCCAGTAGCTTTCTTGTGCTTTTTTCAACTCGCGCTTAAGGCCGACGCGAGGGAACCCCAGGGTGTGATTATGGATTGTCATGGTCTTTCCTCTATTCGGTGCGATGTATTTAGCCATCCAGATGTTTACACTTCTATAATCAGCAGGTACTGTATAATCCTCAAGCGCAATTTGTTCATGCCGAAGTGAAGGACTTTCATGATCGAGATTAAACACCTGCGGACGCTGCAAGCGTTACGACACAGCGGTTCGCTGGCCGCCGCTGCTGCCGCCCTGCATCAGACTCAGTCGGCCCTCTCTCACCAGTTCAGCGATCTGGAGCAGCGGCTCGGCTTCCGCCTGTTTATCCGTAAAAGTCAGCCACTTCGCTTTACGCCGCAGGGGGAGATTCTGCTGCAGCTGGCGGAACAAGTGTTGCCGCAGATTGGCCGCGCCCTGCAGGCCTGCAATGAGCCGCATCAAACCCGGCTGCGCATTGCGATTGAGTGCCACAGCTGCATTCAGTGGCTGACGCCTGCGCTGGAAAATTTCCGCCAGCACTGGCCGCAGGTGGAGATGGACTTTAAATCCGGCGTTACGTTTGATCCGCAGCCTGCGCTGCAGCAGGGCGAGCTGGATATCGTTCTGACATCGGATATTTTGCCGCGCAGCGGGCTACATTATTCGCCGATGTTTGATTTTGAAGTGCGCCTGGTGATGGCGACCGACCACCCATTGGCGAAGAAAGAGAGCATTGAGCCTGAAGATTTAACGCTTGAAACGCTGCTTATTTACCCGGTACAGCGTGAGCGTATGGATATCTGGCGTCATTTCCTGCAGCCAGCAGGGGTTAGCCCGTCGCTGAAAAACGTCGATAACACGCTGCTGCTGATTCAGATGGTATCGGCGCGGATGGGGATTGCCGCCCTGCCGCATTGGGTGGTGGAAAGCTTTGAGCACCAGGGCCTGATTGTGACCAGAACCCTGGGTGAAGGTTTATGGAGCCGCCTCTACGCCGCGGTACGTGACGGCGAACAGCGCCAGCCGGTGACCGAGGCGTTTATTCGCTCGACGCGTCAGCACGCCTGCGACCATTTACCGTTTGTGAAGAACGCGGAGCGACCCATCGGCGATGTACCCACAGCGAGGCCATTATCACCGTTCCCCCAATAATAAAGCTCGGCCAGTGGGGCTGCTCCTGCCAGATGGCAAGATTCACCAGCAGCCCGGCCGGGACGTGCACGTTGTTCATGATGCCGAGCGTGCCGGCGTCCACCTGAGTTGCGCCGTAGTTCCACATAAAATAACCCAACCCGGAAGCGACAACGCCAAGCCAGACCAAAATCCCCCACTGTAGCGTCGTGGTGGGGAGTTTTTGCGGATTGCCAAGCGCAAACCAGGCAACAACGGCGACAATAAACGCCCCCAGATAGAACCACGAAAACGCGCAGTGCTGCGGCATCGGGTGCGTTTCCATCAGGCGCTTGTAGCCCACCATGCCGATAGCGAAGCAGATGTTCGCCCCTTGCACCAGCAGCAGGCCGATCCAGAAGTGATCGCTGACTTTATCGTAACGAATAATCGCCGCGCCAATCACCGCCAGCCCCGCACTCAGCGCATAGCCCCAGCGCAGTTTATTGCCGCTCAGCAGGTCGTAAATCAGCGTGACGTACAGCGGCGTCATTACCGTGAAAAGCAGGAATTCGGATACCGTGAGATAGAGGTAAGCGCGGAAGCTGAAGAGGTACATCACGCCAAGCTGTAGCGCGCCCACCAGCATGTACAGCAGCAGGGTTTTGAGCGGGTAACCTTTAAAACGCAGGAACGGCAGAAACACCAGCGCCGCCAGGCCAACGCGCATCAGCACCGAGAAATAGCTGTCCACATGCCCGGCGAGGTACTCCCCAATCAGGCTAAACGAGAAGGCCCACAGAATCGTGGTAATGATGAGTAATGGCACAATGAGCAATCCACAACGAACAAGATTGCGCCATTGTACTGAGAGGAGGCTACATCGGCTTAACTATTTAGTTGACGAATGGACATTTATTAACCACTCGTCATTTGCCGATCACTCAGTCTTGAGGAACAGCTTACGCAGATAATGCGGCACGGCGTTGTCGCCGTTGGTGCCAATCACTTCCAGCTCCGGCAACAGATCTTTCAGGCGCTGGTGAGCGTTGCCCATGATGCAGCCCTTACCGGCCATGCTCAGCATCTCGGCGTCGTTCATGCCGTCGCCAAAGGCAATGCAATCCTTCAGGCCGTAACCCATCGCTTTCGAGACCGCTTCCAGCGCGTGCCCTTTGGAAACACCGCCCGCCATCACTTCCAGGCAGGTCAGCGTCGAGAAGCTGACGTTCACGCGGTCACCCCAGCGGGCGTTGATCGCCTGTTCCAGCGGCAGCAGCGTGTCGTGATCGTCGCAGGTAAAGAATACTTTGCTGACGCCGTCGGCTTCCAGCAGGCCCGGTTCAAACAGGGTGTAGCTGAATTTTGCTTCCTGGAAATACTTCATCTCTTCCGGGCGGTGGCGGTTCATAAACCACTCGTCGCCTTTGTAGACGTTGGTCACGATGTCCGGGTTGTTATGCACCACGCCAAACAAGTCCTGAGCGATGTCGTGGTCGAGATCGTGAGAGAAGAACAGGTTGCCGTCGGTATCGTGCACGCGAGCGCCGTTCGAGGTGATCATGTACGCCTTGATCTCAAGATTGTCGCGAATTTGCGCCACATCGATATGGTGACGGCCGGTGGCAAAAACAAAGTTAACGCCTTCAGCGGTGAGCAGTTTTAACGTTTCTTTCGCGTAAGCGGAGAGGAAATGATCGGGAGACAGCAAGGTGCCATCTAAATCTGAAGCAACGACGTGGTACATAGGGATATTCAGCCTCTGGAGAGATATTTTCAATTAGTTATGCCGGTCGAAAAACTCAAGCACGGCAGACAATGCTCTGGCTCGCATAGCGTCCTTCTCAAACAGGATCTCGTGATACGCGCCTTCAATGACGTAAGGTGTTTCCCCCTCACAAGGGTGGCCCGCCGCGGCCATAATTTCGCAGAATTGCTGGTGCGCGCGGTTATCGACCACTCGCTCCTCTTCCGCCTGGAGTAAAAAGATCGGCGTGGTGATGGCAGTGGCTCCTGCTAACACCTTTTCTCCGGCGAGGATCCCTTCTCGTACCCAATGGAACGTTGGCCCGCCTACCCGTAATGCTGGCTCATCAGCATAAAAACGCAGGCTGCGGCGGTACCGCTCTTCGCTGTGGGTCAGGACGTTAACGCTAAACGGCAGCGCGCGCCAGCGGCCCGTCCCAATGGCGTATCCTTCCCGAATACGTGGATGCCCTTCGGCCCAGTCAAGAATATGACGCACCATCCATTCCGGCCAGCGCAGGATAATACCAAACATCGGGGCGCAGAGCGCGACCGCATCAAAAGCGCCCGGGGCTTGCTGTAACCATAACGCGGCAATGGCGCCGCCCATCGAATGGGCCAACAGGTAGCGTTTACGCCAGTGCCCTGACGCCACTTCCTGCTGGTAAAAACGGTCAAAATCTTCGACATAGTCACTAAAGTTGACGACGTGGCCACGGTGGGTGTCCGACAGCATGCGTCCTGAACGCCCCTGCCCGCGGTGGTCGATGATCAACACATCAAACCCGCTGTGGAACAGGTCATACGCCAGCTCAGCATATTTCACGTAGCTTTCTATTCTACCAGGGCAGACCACAATCACGCGATCGTGCTGCGGTGAACAGAAGCGAACGTAGCGAACCGGCACGTCGTCCACGCCGGTAAATTCGCGCTCTTCCCGCTTGCGCCAGAAGTCCGTCAGTGGACCCGTGGCAAAAGCAGCAAATGCGCCTTCGCGTTCTAACCATCCATTTTTATGCTGAGACATAGGGGTCGGCATCAGGTATCTGTGGTTTTTTTATGGCCCGTGGCACGCTTATCAACAATAGCGTATTGTGGCATAAAAGCGCGCGTTCAGGGAGTTTCGCATGACCTTCGAGTGGTGGTTTACCTATCTGCTAACCACAATAATTCTTAGCCTTTCCCCCGGCTCCGGCGCCATCAATACCATGACTACCGCTATCAGCCACGGCTATCGCGGTGCGGCAGCGTCAATTACCGGACTGCAAACCGGGCTGGCGCTGCATATTGTGCTGGTCGGCGTTGGGCTTGGGGCCCTGTTTTCACGCTCGCTGCTGGCCTTTGAAGTGCTGAAGTGGGCGGGCGTTGCCTATCTTATCTGGCTGGGCATCCAGCAATGGAGAGCCGCTGGTGCACTGGACTTAAACACGCTGGCCACCACGCAACCGCGCAGCAAACTGTTCAAGCGAGCGGTGTTTGTTAACCTGACCAACCCGAAGAGCATCGTGTTTCTGGCCGCGCTGTTCCCGCAGTTTATCGTCCCGCATCAGCCCCAGGCGATGCAGTACGTTGTGCTCGGTGTTACCACAGTCGTCGTCGATATTATTGTGATGATTGGCTATGCGACCCTGGCCAAACGGATTGCCGCCTGGATTAAAGGGCCGCGCCAGATGAAAGCCCTGAACCGGGTCTTTGGCTCGCTGTTTATGCTGGTTGGCGCACTGCTTGCGGGAGCGCGCCAGGCCTGATTATCGGGAGATGATCAGGTGAATACCAAACCCGGTGAACAGAGCGCCAGCCATACCGTCTATCCATTTGGCGAGGCGCTGATAGCCGCGACGCATTTTTGGTAAGGCGAACAGGCTCGCCACGATAGTGAACCAGGCGAAGGTTTCAATCGCGATCAGCACAAACAGGCCCCAGCGCTCGGCGCTGCCCACGTTGTCGCCAACAAAAAGCGAGAACACGCTGCCGAAGTAGATAATCGCTTTCGGGTTAGCCAGGTTCGTCAGCAGCCCTTTCACAAAGCTCTTGCCACCGCTCGCCAGCTCGATTTTTGGCGCTTCTTCGCTTTTAACTTCTTTCTTGAATGCGCCGCGCAGCATCTGATAGCCCATCCAGCAAAGATACAGCCCGCCGCCGACCATGATGATGTTATGCAGCCAGGCCATTTTTTCGAGGATAAGATGCAGGCCTAGCAGCGCCACGCCTGCCCAAACCATGACGCCAGCGGTGATCCCCAGCACGCCCATCATCGCCTCTTTGCGAGAGCGGCTTACGGCAGTCTGGGAAACAAAGAAAAAGTCAGGCCCCGGGCTCATCAGGGCAACGATGTGCACCAGCGCCACGGTCAGAAATAGCATTAACATAGGGAATAGCTCGCGTGCAGATAATTCGAAGAGTCATTATCCTGCCACTTTTCTTCGCGGCAGGCTACTCTTCATCCACGCCGTCAACGTGGTCGCGGATAAGCGTCATAAACGGGCGGCCAAAGCGCTCAAGTTTGCGCGTCCCCACCCCGTTAATGCCCAGCATCTCGCCGGGCGACAGCGGCATCTGTTCCGCCATTTCAATCAGCGTCGCATCGTTGAATACCACATAAGGCGGGATGTTTTCTTCATCCGCGATGGATTTGCGCAGTTTTCTGAGTTTGGCGAACAGCTTGCGATCGTAATTACCGCCAAAGACTTTCTGACTGGCGCGCGGCTTGATGGCGACAACACGGGGCACCGCCAGCATCAGCGGCTCTTCACCACGCAGGTAAGGACGTGCCGCTTCCGTGAGCTGCAGCGCTGAGTGCGCGGCGATATTTTGCGTCACCACGCCGAGGTGAATGAGCTGGCGGATCACGCTGACCCAGTGCTCCGTCGTGTGCTCGCGGCCCTCGCCGTAAACCTTCAGCTTATCGTGGCCAAGGTCGCGGATACGCTGATTGTTAGAACCACGCAGCACTTCAACCACGTAGCCCATCCCAAAGCGCTGGCCGACGCGGTAAATGCAGGACAGCGCTTTTTGCGCGTCCATCAGACCATCATAGCGACGAGGCGGGTCGAGGCAGATATCACAGTTGCCGCAGGACTGCTGGCGGCCTTCGCCGAAGTAGTTCAGCAGCACGAGACGGCGGCAGGTTTGCGCTTCGGCAAACGCGCCCATGGCGTTGAGCTTATGGCGCTCGATATCCTGCAGCTGTCCCGGTGCTTTTTCTTCAAGGCATTTACGCAGCCAGGCCATATCCGCCGGATCGTAAAACAGCATCGCTTCCGCAGGCAGGCCATCGCGCCCGGCGCGGCCCGTTTCCTGATAGTAAGATTCAATGTTGCGGGGGATATCGAAGTGGGCGACAAAACGCACGTTCGGCTTGTTGATGCCCATGCCGAAAGCGACGGTCGCGACCACGATTTGCAGATCGTCACGCTGGAATTTCTCCTGCACGTCACCGCGCACCTGGTGCTCCAGGCCCGCGTGATAAGCGCCGGCGCTAATACCTTTGCTTTGCAGTCGGGCGGCAATGTCTTCCACTTTCGCCCGGCTGTTGCAGTAAATAATCCCGGACTTACCGCGCTGTTCCTGAATATAGCGGGTGAGCTGATCGAGCGGCTTAAACTTCTCCATCAGCATGTAGCGAATATTCGGCCGGTCGAAGCTGCTGATTTGGATAAACGGGTCGTGGAGCCCGAGCAGGCGCACGATATCGAGCCTGGTGGTGTCGTCCGCCGTGGCCGTTAATGCAACAAAGGGGACGGCAGGCAATCTTTCGCGAAGCTGACCAAGGGCGGCATATTCCGGGCGGAAGTCGTGCCCCCACTGCGAAATACAGTGGGCTTCGTCCACCGCCACCATCGAAAGCTGCCAGTTGCTGAGATGGTCAATAAAATTGTCCATCATCAGGCGTTCAGGCGCGATATACAGCAGACGAATTTGCCCGGTACGGCAGCCGGTCATCACCTCCAACTGCTGTTCACGGGTTTGGGTCGAGTTAAGACAGGCCGCCGCCACGCCGTTCGCCAGCAACTGATCGACCTGGTCTTTCATCAGGGAAATCAGCGGGGAAACCACCACGGTCAGGCCGCCAAATACCAGGGCAGGAATTTGATAACACAGGGATTTACCACCGCCGGTCGGCATCACTACCAGGCAGTCACGCCCCTCCAGCACCGTGTCGATGATGGTTTTCTGACCCGGACGGAACTGTTGGTACCCAAAGGTATCCTGCAGAACCTGTCTCGCCAGCGACGCCTGATTGATTACTTCCGCCTGTGCCACGCTATCCCCACTACCTAAAATTCAGGCGCCATTTTCAGCGCCTGGAAGAGAAACTGCAATGCTTTAGAAAAGATCGTTTAGCATAACGCCTACGCCAACCCGTGTCTGGTTAAAGTTGTAATCGATGAGCGATTCACCGTAGCCGCTATAGACCTGGGTATAGAAGCGAACGTTTTTCGAGATCGGGTAACTCACGCCAAATTCTGCCCCACCGTAGCCACTATTCCAGTTGTATTGCCCCTTCACGCTGAAAATCGCATCGCCCAGCGCATAGCCCACCTTAAGCTGGTAGTAGCCCATATATTTGGTGATGTCCGGGTTGTCCTCTACGCTCCCCACTACGTACCAGGGTTTGACTTCCACCTGCCAGTCGCCGTGTTGTGCCATCAGGCGGGTGTACAGGCGGTTCCAGCCGCGCGAGGTTGGGTCAGAACGACCGTTTGAATCGTGGTTATAGCCAAACTCGACGTCCCGCAGTGTCCAGCCCGCAAACGTTGCCTCCGTTGCGAAACCGAGGAATAGCTGAGGCTCATAGTTGGTTTCACGAAACGGGGAGGATTCATTGCGGTTGGAAAGCTGCCACCAGGATTTCTGGGTATAGGAGGCGGCCAGCACGGAGTTATCCCCCAGAATTCCGCGCCAAAGCGGGAAGGCCAGGCTGAGCTGGAACTTCACCTCATCTTTGCGCGCATTGCTGGCCCAGTCATAAGAGCTGATTGCCTCTTTGTTCATATCGCTGGTCCAGGTGTACAGCAGGTAATTCGTGTCGTACGGGTACAACGTGAAAGGGTTGTCGTGTTCCTGCAGCAGATTGGCAATGATGCTGCCTCGCACCGCGGGCTTGTCGTGAATCTTATCGATGGTGGTTTCTTGTGCGAAGGCGGTCAAGGGCAGCATCGCGGCTACTCCCCACCCCAAAGGTTTCAGCATTAGTCCCGTTCTCCATAACAAAAAGTGTCTAAATATTTATCGCCAAACATTTTACAGCAGGATGGGCCAAAGCACGTCTCTGCGGTTCCGAAAGTGGAAAGCAACAATTGAGAAGCATAAACTACACACTTTGTTAACTTACTCGTTATTTGTTCGAGGAATGAACGATGTCTTCCCCCGTATTGACCACAGAAGCCGCCCTTAAGCTGGTGGGCGAAATCTTCGTGTATCACATGCCGTTTAACCGCGCGCTTGGCCTGGAGCTGGAGCGCTACGAAAAAGCGTTCGCCCAGCTGAGTTTTAATAATCAGCCGATGATGGTGGGCAACTGGGCACAAAGCATCTTGCACGGCGGCGTTATTGCCTCCGCGCTGGACGTGGCGGCTGGCCTGGTCTGCGTAGGCAGTACGCTGACTCGCCACGACACCATCACCGAAGACGAGCTTCGTCAACGTCTGTCCAAAATGGGCACCATCGATTTGCGCGTGGATTATCTGCGTCCGGGCCGCGGAGAGCGCTTCACGGCCAGCAGCAGCCTGTTGCGCGCCGGTAACAAAGTTGCGGTAGCGCGAGTAGAGCTGCATAACCAGGACCAACTGCACATTGCCAGCGCAACGGCTACCTACATGGTAGGGTAAGGATGTAAACCCTGTTATTATTTGCTCACTATTTTTTTGCTGAGTTTTCTTCATGGATCCGAAACAGACACGTCAGGGGATCTTGCTTGCCCTGACGGCCTACTTTATCTGGGGCATCGCACCGGTATATTTCAAACTGATTCACTACGTACCGGCGACAGAAATTTTGACCCACCGCGTTATCTGGTCATTCTTCTTTATGCTGGCGCTGATCACTGTCTGCCGCCAGTGGCCGCAGGTGAAACGCTCCTGCCAGAACCGTAAAAAGATCCTCGCGCTGGCGTTAAGCGCCGTGTTGATTGGCGGTAACTGGCTGCTTTATATCTGGGCGGTGAATAATCAGCACATGCTGGAAGCCAGCCTGGGTTACTTTATTAATCCACTGGTGAACGTGCTGCTGGGGATGCTCTTTTTGGGTGAACGCTTCCGGCGGATGCAGTGGGTCGCTGTCTTGCTGGCCTTCTGTGGCGTGCTGGTTCAGCTCTGGACTTTCGGCTCACTGCCGATCATCGGCCTGGGTCTGGCCTTCAGCTTCGCTTTCTATGGCCTGATCCGCAAAAAGATTGCCGTAGATGCACAAACCGGGATGCTGTTTGAAACGCTGTGGCTGCTGCCGATCGCGGGCATTTACCTGTTTGGCATCGCCGACAGTGCCACCAGCCATATGGGGATGAACCCGTGGACGCTGAACCTGATGCTTATCGCCGCCGGGGTGATCACCACGGTGCCGCTGCTTTGCTTTACTGCCGCCGCGACCCGCTTGCGCCTTTCCACGCTGGGCTTCTTCCAGTATCTGGGGCCGACGCTGATGTTCCTGCTGGCGGTGACGTTCTACGGCGAAGTGGTAACTGAAGATAAGCTGATTACTTTTGGCTTTATCTGGGCGGCGCTGGCGCTGTTTATTGCCGATGCGATTTATACCCAGCGGCGTCTGCGTAAGGTATAAAATACGCTAACCGTTATAGCCTCAATTTTTTTAGTAATGTGCCTGTGAAGCAGCAGGCACAAATCAATATACGGAGTAGTGACGTAGAAGCATTCATGCTAATGTAAAAAATTAATGGATTAATAATATTTAAGGACAATGGATGTTTTCATCATCGAGTGTTTTTTATATATTCCTTGCAGTTATAGCAATTATCTATACAACTCCTTTTATTTATACACCAATCACTATTTACGGCGCATTTAAGAAAAAAGAACAAATTACATTCATCAAAATAATATTATCTGCCAATGTTTTAATAATAGTTAACATACTCTATTATTTTTTCTCACCAAATAGTTTGCCCTATAGCTCCCATACGATTTTTTTTATCACCATGAGTCTGATAACTTTCCTTCCAGCCTCTTTGTCATTGTTAATTAACCTACCCAAAAAAGTTGGCATTTATACGTACATAATACTGTTTAGCTTATCACTTTGTGTATATAATTTTTATTGCTTTTCAGAAAAATTAAAGCAAGATCACCGCGCAATGGTTTTTTCTGCTTTGGAACAAGGGAATATAAAAAACTTCAACAAGTATTTAATGATGAATGCTCAAATAATAGTATCACTTTTGATTATCTATACGAAATGGCTGAGGTTGAAACTTATCCTGCAAAATCGTTTGCCTTTATGCTGGACTGTATGGCTGGAAGCACCGAAACGAAACATGTCCCATTTCAGTTTATAATCTTTTACAAAAACGCATTACTTCGTGAAAATACAAACACAGCACTATTAAACCTACTCTACGCCGATTATTATCATAAACTCAATGAAAGTGATAAAAATAATCTTGTAGAAGAAATCATTTCCGAAATAAACAACCGCTATTCAGCTAAAAATACATTGTTCGTAGAGCGCCTTAACTTCCTTATCAAAAAACATCCAGAATTAACTAACTACATAAAAACAGATGAGCAAGATATCATAAACGCAATAGATTACGGCAATATAAACTTTATTAATTACGCCCTCCCATATCATTCTACTAAAAATGAAAACCTGCTTTTGGCAACAAGTGTCTTAATCCATGCAGATGAAAAAATTATGAAAAAGATTGAGGAAAATAAAAACGTTCTAAATATCGAGCTGTTGAGCTCAGATCATCACGTTTGGAGGGACAGTAAAATAGATCTATTAAGCTACATATTCAGATATGGTTCAGAAAATTTAATCATCTGGTTACTCGCCCAAGGAATGGATGACACGGCCACATTTGATTATCAGACGAGTTATTTCAACCCTACAAATAATCAAAATGAATACTCTTGTAGAAATTACCTGATGGATCACATTCGTGACAATCCCGAAATAAGTCGTGAAAATGAATGGTCAATTCGCACAGTACTAGAGCTGAGAAGCAACTGCCCCTCAAGATAATCGGAAAGACAAGATAATAAATGCTATCGACAGATGCGGCTTTCAGGACGAAAGCCGCAACCGGTTTAAAGCCAGTTCTTACGCTTAAAATAGAGATAGGGCGCTAAGCCCGCGAGCATCATAAAGATGATCGCGCCGGGGTAACCAAAGCTCCACTTCAGCTCAGGCATAAACTCGAAGTTCATCCCGTAGCTGGACGCCACCAGCGTTGGCGGCAGGAAAACAACCGAAACTACCGAGAAGATTTTGATGATGCGGTTCTGCTCGATGTTGATGAAGCCCATCGCCGCCTGCATCAGGAAGTTAACCTTCTGGAACAGGGATTCGTTATGCGGCAGCAGCGATTCGATATCTCGCAGGATTTCGCGAGCCTGCTCCAGCTGGCTGCCCGGCAAACGTGCCTTACGCACCAGGAAATTCAGCGCGCGCTGGGTATCCATCAGGCACAGACGAACCTTCCAGCCGATATCTTCCAGCTCCGCCAGCGTCGAAAGCGCGGCGTCGTATTCGTCGCCCTGATGCCCTTCCATGATTACACGGCTCAGCTGTTCCAGGTCGCTATAAATGTTTTCGATTTCATCCGCCAGCTGTTCGATTTTGGTTTCAAACAGATCCAGCAGCAGCTCCCACGCGTTGCCGTCCGCCATGGCCTGATTGCGGGCGCGCATGCGGTAAAGGCGAAACGCAGGTAGCTCACGTTCACGCAGCGTGTACAAGCGGCCTTCACGAATGG
The DNA here is from genome assembly GCA_000277545.1 of Enterobacter sp. Ag1. Classification (GTDB taxonomy): domain Bacteria; phylum Pseudomonadota; class Gammaproteobacteria; order Enterobacterales; family Enterobacteriaceae; genus Cedecea. Next base: position 37,615 of record AKXM01000010.1, read on the forward strand.
TAAAAGCGACCGTGCTGTTACCGGCGTGGTCATCGGCATCTTCAAAGAAGAAAAAGGAGTGGATGTGAAGGCCGTCTTCGTCCTCAAAAAAACGCGCGGACGCTTCGATGTCTTCCAGCTCTGGTCGGGTTGCCAGGCTTTGACCAAGTTCCGTTTGCACTCGCTCTCGCTCGCTCTCTTCCGGCTCGACGAGATCGACCCATACCGAATTGGCAAGGGTATCCGTCTCGTCCAGCTCAATGCGGGCAAGGCGATTATTTTCCAGTTGAAATGCGCTCAGCATGACCGGGACTCCCAATGCAAAAAAAGATCAGGGACAATTCGGTTGGCACACAGACAGAAACAATAGAGGTTTCAGACCATTAAACAGTCTGACTCAAGGGGCGACGGAATGAAAATACACGAGGTCGCTGACAACCACGAAGGCTATCAGCATCAGAGGATAGCCTTAGAAGTTGTACCTGGATGACAGGTTATTGAGCCAGCATCTACTGGGTGTGTCCAAGGCGAGTGTCCTCTTAGCGTATTCGTGCGCGCATGTTACGCCACCACTAATATGGCGTCAACACGCAACGGGACACGGCTGAACAAGTTCATGCCAGTGACATATTAAGGGTAGCCCACGCACTAAAAATTGTAATTAGTTTCTGTAGGTTACACGGTTTCCAGGCGCGCATAAGCGGCAACTAACCACTTGATTCCCTGCCCCTGGAATGCCACCTGGAGGCGGCTGTGCTCCCCGCTGCCTTCCAGGTTCACAATGGTCCCTTCGCCGAACTTAGGATGACGCACGCGCTGCCCCAGGCTAAAGCCAGAATCGTTCTGGGCGAGAGGAGTCCCCATCCGCTGATGGCTGACCGGACGGCTGATACTTGCGCGCAGGCGAACTTCTTCCACGCAGTTTTCGGGCAGCTCGCCGATAAAGCGAGACGGACGATGGTAGGCTTCTTTCCCATACAGGCGGCGCGTTTCCGCATAGGTCAGCGTCAGCTTTTGCATTGCGCGGGTTACGCCCACGTAGGCCAGACGGCGCTCTTCTTCCAGGCGCCCACCCTCGTCGAGGGACATCTGGCTCGGGAACATGCCTTCCTCCATCCCCACGATAAATACCTGTGGGAACTCCAGACCTTTGGCCGAGTGCAGCGTCATGAGTTGCACGGCATCCTGCCAGGTATCTGCCTGGCCTTCCCCCGCTTCCAGCGCGGCATGGGAGAGAAACGCCTGCAGCGGCATCAGATCTTCGTCTTCGTCGTTGTAGCTGAACTGGCGCGTGGCCGTCACCAGCTCTTCTAAGTTCTCAATTCGGGTCTGGCCTTTCTCGCCTTTTTCCTGCTCATACATGATGAACAGGCCTGAATCTTTAATTACCCGGTCGGTCTGGACGTGCAGCGGCATATCCGCAGTTTCATGGGCGAGCGCGTCAATCAGCTCCATAAAGCGCTGCAGCGCGGAGGCCGCACGACCAGCCAGTGCTTTTTCCTGCAGCAGCAGGCGGCAAGATTGCCACAGTGTTAGCTGCTGGTCACGCGCGGTCTGTCGCACAACGTCGAGCGTGCGGTCACCGATACCGCGGGTTGGCGTATTCACCACGCGTTCAAAGGCAGCATCGTCGTTGCGGTTGGCCATCAGGCGTAGATAGGAGAGCGCGTCTTTGATTTCCTGACGTTCGAAGAAGCGCATCCCGCCGTAAATACGGTACGGCATACTGCCCTGCAGCAGCGCCTCTTCCAGCACGCGCGACTGGGCGTTACTGCGGTACAGAATGGCACATTGCTCCAGCGCACCGCCGTTTTCCTGCCAGGTTTTAATGCGGTTAACCACGAAACGGGCTTCGTCCAGTTCGTTGAAAGCGCAATAGATTGAGATAGGTTCGCCGTCGCTGCCGTCGGTCCACAGCTCTTTACCAAGGCGGCCAGAGTTATTGGCAATCAGGGCGTTGGCCGCGTTCAGAATGTTGTTCGTCGAGCGGTAGTTTTGCTCCAGACGAATCGTTTGTGCCCCCGGGAAGTCATTCAGGAAGCGCTGGATATTTTCAACCTGCGCCCCGCGCCAGCCGTAGATCGACTGGTCATCATCGCCGACGATCATCACTTTGCCGGTGTCCCCGGCCAGCAGGCGGATCCACGCATACTGAATGCTGTTGGTGTCCTGGAATTCGTCCACCAGGATGTTGGTGAAACGCTCGCGATAGTGATTCAGGATATGTGGTTTGTTCAGCCACAGTTCGTGGGCGCGCAGCAACAGCTCAGCAAAATCCACCAGCCCGGCGCGGTCGCAGGCTTCCTGATAGGCCTGGTATACCTTCTGCCAGGTTTGCTCCACCGGGTTACCGTAGCTTTCAACGTGATGCGGGCGCAGACCTTCGTCTTTTTTGCCGTTGATGTACCACATCGCCTGGCGCGGCGGCCACTGCTTCTCGTCCAGGTTCATCGCTTTAATCAGGCGCTTCAGCAGGCGCAGTTGATCTTCGCTGTCGAGGATTTGAAAGTCCTGTGGCAGGTTGGCGTCCATATGGTGCGCGCGCAGCAGACGGTGTGCCAGGCCGTGGAAGGTACCCACCCACATCCCGCCCTGGCTGGTGCCCATCAGTTGACCGATGCGGTGGCGCATTTCCGCCGCCGCTTTGTTGGTAAAGGTCACCGCCATGATCGAGTAAGGCGAGCAGTTTTCGACCGTCATCAACCACGCAATGCGGTGCACAAGCACACGTGTCTTACCACTGCCCGCCCCGGCCAGCACCAGCATATTGCTGCGCGTGGCGGCAACCGCTTCGCGCTGTTTGTCGTTGAGGCTGTCGAGCAGGTAAGAAACGTCCATTGGCACCGCCGAAAAAGAGAAAGAGTTGGCTCAGCCAACTACTGGTGATTTGTACAGAGTTACTGTTGATTATATCAGCGCGAGAAGGGATGCCAACCGCGAAATCTCCAGATGCGGTAATAAACGGCTGTCATCTATACGCATCAGGTCGCCTTCGCGCAGGTTAATCCAGCAGGCTTGCATTCCGCAGCGCACGGCACCCGCCACGTCGGTGGTCAGGTCATCGCCGACATGCAGGATTTGCTCCAGCGGCACACCTAAACGCTGCGCAGCGGTATGATACATATCGCTGAAAGGTTTAGCCCGCCCGTCCGGCCCGGCCCGCAGGATGAATTCGAAGTAGTTATCCAGCCCGAAGAGGTGCGGCTCTGCGTTACCGTTGGTGATCGCCACCAGCGGCCATTTTTTAGCAAGCTTTGCCAGCGTGTCGTGCGTTTCCTGTGGGATGTCGATGCGGCTGCGCCATTTTGCGAAGTTCTCCATGGCGGCACCGGCACCGGTAAAGGCCTCTTCCGCACTAAGTCCGGCATCCAGCATCATTTGCTCGACGGCACGGCGACGCCATTCGGTGACATCATGATAAATGTCCGGCTCTTTCACGCGAAGCGCTTCACGGCTGCGGTGAAAATCCAGGGCGGAAAACGCGCTGAGCTTTGGGTGATAATTCTGCACAAAGGCCAGCGACTCCTGAGTGGTGCGCAGGATCACCGGATGGTTATCATAAAGCGTATCGTCGAGATCGAACGTCAGAGCAGCAATTTGCCCGAGCGGGCGGTAAAAATGCATTACGATTTCCCCCGTTTGGCGCGTGGATGCGCGGCATCATACACCGAGGCTAAATGTTGAAAGTCGAGATGGGTATAGATTTGCGTAGTGGACAGGTTAGCGTGCCCAAGCAGTTCCTGAACGGCGCGCAAATCGCCGCTGGATTCCAGCATGTGGGTGGCAAACGAGTGGCGCAGTTTATGGGGATGCACATGGCTGCTTAGCCCCTGCTTGATACCCCATTCGCCAAACCGCTTTTGCACATTGCGGGCGGATATTCGCTTTCCCGTCTTCGCCAGAAATAACGCATCGTCGTCCGGGCCAAAAAGTTCGCGCAAATCCAGCCAGTGTTCAACCCAGGTCACTGCGCTCCGGCCAACGGGTACGCGTCGCTCTTTGCTCCCTTTCCCCATCACCCAGACCTCTCCGGTAGAAAGATCTATATGACCACAGTTCATGTTCACCAGTTCGGAAAGACGCAGGCCAGCGCCGTACATCACTTCCAGCATTGCCCGATCGCGCACGGCCAGCGGATCGTTCAGATCGATATCCAGCAGATGGTTCACATCATCAACTTCGATGTTTTTAGGCAAATGTCGACCGGCTTTTGGCGTGGTGATGCCTTTGGCGGGATTAGCTTTCAGCTCTCCCTGGCTAACCATCCAGTCAAAAAAGCTGCGTAGTGCCGAAAGTCTTAACGCGAGGCTGGAGGCCTGTAGGCCTGCCCTGCGGCTACGCACGGCCAGTGAACGCACGGCTGCGGCATCGCATTGCTGCCAGCTGGTGAGCTTCATCTCTTCGGCAATGTGAATAATCGCCGTGAGCTGGCGCTGGTAGTTCAGGAGAGTGAGCGGGCTGAGCTGACGCTCAACCTTGAGGTATCGCAGAAAACCATCAACGTGAGATGTTAATACGGAAGTGGTCATGCCCGTTCAATCCAACGCTCCAGCAAGTCCGGCAGCATCAGCGCCAGCTCGTGCAGCAGCTGCGTGCCCTGCCCCTGTTGATAATGTTGCGGGTCGCGGCTGCTGAACAACAGAACGCCAAGATCGCCCTCGTTGCCCATCAGCGACAGGGCAACGGAACCAATGGCTTTTGCCTGCGGCAAGACCAACAAAAGTTCCGGGCCATTAAGCGGGCCGAGGTAGTGCTGGCTTTCGCCAAGACGCTGAATACGCAGCGGCTCAAAAGCCTGGCGGTTCAGCGCGAGATGCGTGAAGTCTGACGGAGCGCCGATACGCCAGCGGTCAGCAAAAAGCCGGATGTTCGCCCCGGCAAGACCCATGTCCCGCGCCCAGCGATGCAGCCGGTTCAGCATTTCCTGCAGGCTGGAAGCCGAAGCCAGTCGCCCCTGAAGCTTCAGTAGCCGATAGAACAGACCTTCGTTGGCGCTCGCCTGCTCCATCAGCAGCGTCATGTTCTCTTCGAGGTGGTTGATGTGGTTACGGCTGCGGGCCATATGCCACTCCACCAGCGAAACGCTGCCGCGCACCGGGTGAGGAACCTGCATGCTCTCCACCTGGTGGGCATTGCGAATAAAGAAATCGGGGTTGCGCTGTAAATACTCGGCAACCGCGACATCGTTAAGCTCAAGAAGGGCTTCTTGCTGTTCCTCGGCATTCTTCATAGATGTATAAATCCATCATAGACGTGGGCCGCCGGGCCGGTCATGTAAAGCGGTGACCCTGGCCCTTTCCAGGCGATATCAAGACGGCCGCCAGGTAGCTCAACGCGTACCTGCTCCGCCAGTAATCCTTGTTGAATTCCAACCGCCACTGCTCCACAGGCGCCGCTGCCGCAGGCTTGAGTTTCGCCCGCACCGCGTTCGTAAACGCGCAGGCGAATGTGTTCGCGGCTCACCACCTGCATGAAGCCGATGTTGGCTCGCTCAGGGAAGCGTTCATGGCTTTCCATCACTGGGCCCAGGCTTTCAACCGCGGCGGTTTCGATGTCATCGACCTGAATAACGCAATGCGGGTTCCCCATTGAAACGACGCCGCACATAATGGTTTGTTCGGCGGCACGCATAATATAGGTCTTTTCTGCTTTGTTTGCCCGGAACGGCACCTGGGAAGGATCGAAGTTAGGCTCGCCCATATTAACGCGCACCATCTCATCTTCCGTCACGCTCAGTACCATCCTGCCATTGGCGGTACTGACGCGAATTTCACGCTTATTGGTCAGCCCTTTCAGGCGCACAAAGCGGGCAAAACAGCGCGCGCCGTTACCACACTGGGAAACTTCACTGCCATCGGCGTTAAAGATCCGGTAATGAAAGTCGAGATCGGGATCGTAGGGAGGCTCAACGATCAGCAACTGATCGAAGCCGACGCCAAGATGACGATCCGCAAGCCGACGGATCAGCTCCGGAGAGAAATAAACATTCTGCGTCACCGCGTCGACGACCATAAAGTCATTACCAAGGCCATGCATTTTAGAGAACTGCATCTTCTGCTCCATTAGCGCGGTTACAAAGCACGATTTAGCTAGTAAACAACCTGAGTCGGCGCATCATCAATGCCGCGACTGTTGCGGACGGGTGCCGTCTGGACAGGTTGCTCTGGGGTTGCGCTGTGCGTTGTCGGCGTCGCTTTTTTATCAGCCGGAGGGAAATAAAGAGGCCCCTTCAGGCCGCAGCCGGTGAGGCTGACGAGCGTCAGTGCCAAAGCTAGAGGGCAGAAAATCTTCTTCATTATCGGGTAGCCTGTGATTCACTATTCTGCCGTCTATCATCGCAGGTGAACCCTGAAAAGCAATACTCTTCATCACCCAGACCGCTGAAAATCACCTGGCAGTAAATCGGGCAAGAAAATAATCGCTGCTACCTGGCCCCTTCTCATCGCTGACGCAGGTTGTCTTTCAAAAGGTGGCACAGATAAAACGGATGAGTATTACGGCCCTGAATGATCCCTGAGCCGCAGTTTCTAATTACCGGCGATGCTCTTATACTGCCCTGAAATCCCAACAGGAAGCAGACATGAACGACAGCGAATTTCACCTTTTAGCCGATAACCTGTGGCGCACGATTGAAGAGCGCCTGGACGACTGGGACGGCGATAGCGATATTGATTGTGAGATCAACGGTGGCGTGCTGACCATCAGCTTTGAAAACGGCAGCAAAATCATTATCAACCGCCAGGAGCCTTTGCATCAGGTGTGGCTGGCCACCAAAAGCGGCGGCTACCATTTCAACCTGAAAGGTGACGAATGGATATGCGACCGTAGCGGCGCAGAGTTTTGGCAGTTGCTGGAAGAAGCGAGCACGCAGCAGGCAGGTGAAGCGGTTAGCTTCCGCTGATTACGGCTGGTACTGCTGCAGCAGCGGCGCTGAGTTGTCGTCCTGATTAACCGGCGCGGCTGTTGTGAGTGACTGGGTGCGGAACGGAATGACCTGCACCCGCCCATCCGTTTTCACAATCTGATAGAACTGCGGCAGGTTGAAGTTGATGAAGCTTGAGCCGTAGGTGAAACGATCGTGGGACGAGGAGTAGAAGCGGCTCACGTCGCGCACCAGCTCTTCTTTGCTGCCTTCGCAATGATGATAAACTTCCGCCCGGTTGCTTTCATCCAGGATATAGATGTTGAAGCCCTGGTCTTCACTGGCTTCTTCAAAGAAGAACTGAATAATCCCTTCACTGGCAAAGCCATCCACCACCGCCGGCAACTGTACCTGGTTAGTGCCAACCTGCACCGACAGGCCATGCAGCTTGTTGTGCGAGATGGCACCATAAAACTCAACGGCGTTTTCCAGTTTTTGTACCGAGACATTCAAACGCTCGAAGAACAGGCCCCATGTCTGCCCGGAGACGCGCAGCGCTTTAAAGCGGCCCGGCTCCTGGCGCGTGCTGGAAAGGCGGAACTCGATGCATTCAGACACCAACTGCTGTACGCGAGTGCGGATCAGGCCACGCAGGTGCTGACTGTAGCAGAAGACTTCCACGCTATCCGGCGGTGCGGCGTCCTGGTGCATTTTCCCAAGAATGGTTTTCAATGCCTCGATCATCGCCTGCTCGCCGTTAAAGTGCAGGGTACGCACTTCGTTCCACGAGTTGCGATACAGCAGGTCAACGCTGCCAATCAGGCACTGCTGCTGCTCGCCGAAGCTGAACACATCCAGCTTACGGAAATCGAAATGCACAACCTGATTGCGGAAGGCGGCCGTCGGGTCATATTCAAGGTTGACGATAATCGCCAGATGGCGAATCTCGCACGGGCTATACAACGCTTTTGGCGTCGGTGCCGGGAGCCGCAGCGGGAAGTGATGGGAAACATCCGCCACCATCTCCTGCAGCTTCGGTAAATCACAAATACCGTTGCCCTTAATAAACAGGCGGGTACGCGAGGTCAGCAGGCCGTTAAAGTAGGCCCACGCCACCAGCTTATTAAGATAACGGTTATATTCCAGCGGTTGATGGCTGACGATAGAGTCCATGTTCGGTGCGCGGTTGTAGAGATACCAGCCAGAGCGGTTCGCACGGCCAAGCGGCACATGGATAAAGGTCAGGTTCGGTTCAGACAGATCCGGGGAAATCTGCGGGTTTACCAGCGTGACTTTGCCCGGCAGCGCTTCAAACGCAGCGTACAGCTTACGCGTTAACACGCCGATGTCCTGCGGACTGGCGGACACACTCAGATTGTTGCGGCGCGCAAAGCGGATCAGATTGCGGTAGCTTTGCATCATCGCGTCAAGCAGTTCGTTGTGCGCCTCGCGGACCTGGTCGATTTTCCAGTTTGCACGGTTGTCCAGCATCGCCAGACGCGCTTCGTCCCAGCCCCAGCTCTTCACCAGTTGACTAAGGACTTCGCGGCGCCAGCCAACACAGGCACGCTCACGTGAAAGTTTTTCGCAAACTTTCAGATAGAAACAGCGGCGAACCAGGTCCAGACGCGCATGATCTTCGATTTGCGTCAGGTACTCGGTGACGCGTTCCAGCATCATGCAGTACGGATCGAGGCCAAAGGAGACAATTTCGCCGTCGTGCAGGCGCTGTTTAATGTCTTTTGCCAGCAGGCGCGTGTTCGGATATTCCCAGGAATACGCCTCCAGCAGCAGCGTTTTCAGCACGGCTTTATACGGCGAGTCGATGCTTTTATAGAGCTGCCACAGGCTGGCGCCAAAGTACTCTTCAGCAGACAGTGAACTTAATCCACCGAGATCTAGCCACTCGTTCGGCGTCAGGACACCCTGCGCATAGAGGCTCATCACGTAATCGTCGTAATGCTCTTCTTCATCGCCCGGCACCATGTTCCACAGAATGCGCTTCCCGGCCAGACGTACCGCAGTACGGTAAAATTCGTCCAGCAGCAGGATATGCTGGGTAGAACCGCAGTCTTCGCCGCCCAGGCTGCCGCTTTCGTTGTGGCGGAAGCGGTTTTCATCAATCAGGAAGAAACTGACCTCAACGCCAAGGGAGGCCGCCCAGCTTTCCAGCAGGCTACATTTGCGCTGCAGCAGTTGGCGCTCGTCGTTATCGAGCCAGGCCTGGTGGCAAACCCAGATATCAAGGTCAGAAGAGCAGCTCTGCCCCACGGAGGAGGTGCTGCCCATAGAATAGAGGCCGGTGATCGGCAGTTCGCCCGCTGGCGTCTCCTGAGGCGGCATACCGCGCTGCAGTTCGAGTTCGTCCAGGTAGTGGCGTTGGGTTTCATCAGGCGTGTAGAGGCAAATGCCGCGGGGAACGTTACCGTCAAGGTAACCCGGCATCAGCGGGTGATGATAATGTAATAACGTTGGCAGTAGACTGTAGACCTGTTGGAAGGCAGGCCCCATAGCAGCAAGCGCACGATCTACGCGCAGTTGGTTGATGGCATCCAGTCTCTGTTTAAGTGTCTCAATATAGAGGTACAAGACGTATCGCCTGATGGTTTCAGTATTACGAAAAAACCCGTTTCCTGGTTGTTGTCCCCATTATTATAAACGATCGGGACAGCAATTGCTGGAAACGTGATCAATTTAACACCTTGCCTGTTGACCGTAAAGAAAGATGCGCTACCAAAGTGGTAGATGCCCTGGCCACAGGCTGTTTCTTCCATAATACGAATCACGTCCCTCTGTTGCCGGAAAAACCGCCGAACCTGACAGCCTTCCGCTAAGAGTGGTAGGATGGTCAGTGGACGATAATTACGGTAACAAGCATGTTAGACAATATACTCAGAATTGCCACTCGCCAAAGTCCCCTTGCACTTTGGCAAGCACATTATGTTAAGCAACGTCTTGAAGCTTTTCACCCGCAGCTCACCGTTGAACTGGTGCCAATGGTCACCCGTGGCGACGTCCTGCTGGATACACCGCTTGCCAAAGTCGGCGGCAAAGGGCTGTTCGTTAAAGAGCTTGAGCTGGCAATGCTGGACGGACGCGCGGACATCGCCGTCCATTCCCTGAAAGATGTGCCGGTGGCATTCCCTGAAGGTCTGGGGCTGGTCACCATCTGCGAGCGCGACGATCCCCGCGACGCTTTTGTTTCCAATCATTATCAAACGCTGGATGAGTTGCCTGCCGGCAGCATTGTGGGCACCTCAAGCCTGCGCCGTCAGTGTCAGATAGCCGAGCAGCGTCCAGATCTGGTGATTCGTTCCCTGCGCGGCAATCTTGGCACCCGCCTTGGTAAACTGGATAAAGGCGAATACGATGCCATTATTCTTGCCGTTGCCGGGCTAAACCGCCTTGAGATGCAGGATCGCATTCGCTACGCCTTACCGCCGGAAGTGTCTTTACCCGCGGTCGGCCAGGGCGCCGTCGGCATCGAATGTCGCCTGGACGATGAACGCACCAAAGCACTGCTCGCGCCGTTGAATCACCATGAAACCGCCGTTCGCGTGAGCGCCGAACGTGCGATGAATATGCGTCTTGAAGGTGGCTGTCAGGTGCCAATCGGCAGCTATGCAGAGCTGAAAGATAACGAGCTTTGGCTGCGCGCATTAGTTGGCGCGCCGGACGGTTCCATTATGGTTCGTGGTGAACGTCGAGGTAAGCCAGAAGATGCCGTGGCCATGGGTGTTTCACTGGCTGAAGAGCTGTTGAATAACGGCGCGAGGGAAATCCTCGCCGACGTTTATGATGGAGACGCTCCCGCATGACGATCCTCGTCACCCGCCCCTCCCCAGCCGGGGAAGAGTTAGTGAGCCGACTGCGCACACTCGGGCAGGTGGCTTACAGCTTCCCGCTTATCGAGTTCTCGCCCGGCCGGCAACTATCGCAGCTTCCGGCCCAGCTTGCGGCGCTCGCGCCAGGCGATCTGGTCTTTGTCCTCTCACAGCACGTCATTGACTATGCCGCCCCACTTTTGCGCCGTAACGGCATCCCGTGGCCGGGCAATCTCAGTTGGTTCGCCATCGGCAGAACGACAGCGCTGGCTTTCCATACCGTCAGCCATATTCCTATTCGTTACCCACAAGATCGGGAAACCAGCGAAATCTTGCTACAATTACCGGAATTACAAAATGTTGCTGGTAAGCGCGCATTGATTTTACGTGGTAATGGCGGGCGTGAACTGTTGGGCGAAACGCTGGAAGCGCGAGGTGCAGAAGTTAGCTTCTGCGAATGCTATCAGCGAAGCGCTATTATTTACGATGGAACAGAAGAAGCCCACCGTTGGCACGCCCGGGGGATCTCAACGCTGGTCGTGACCAGCGGCGAAATGCTACAGCAGCTTTATACGCTTACGCCTGACTGGTATCGCGAGAACTGGTTACTTCGCTGTGAGTTACTTGTTGTCAGCGAGCGTTTGGCAAGGCTTGCCAGGACATTGGGTTGGCAGAATATTCGGGTCGCCGCGAATGCGGACAATGACGCGCTGCTTCGCGCGTTACAACACACCTAACAATAACAGGACGCCACAATGACGGAACAAAATACTTCCTCCGCCATAGTTGAGGAAACCACACCCGCGGCGGAGACGCCATCACACGCCGAGCCCGTGACGAAGAAAAATCGTTCCGGCATTGCCGGTATTACGCTGGGGGCCATCGCGATTGCCATTGCCCTGGCATTAGGTGGCGGACTTTATAGCTATGGTAAGCATCAGGCATCCACTCAGACGGCCACCAGCGATGCGCTGGCAAATCAGCTGATTGCCCTGCAAAAACAGCAAGAAGAACAAAAAAGTGAATTTGAAGCGGCGCTAAAACAGCAGACGACCGCACTTAGCGACGCCAACAAACAGCAGGCAGCGCTGGCACGTCATCTGGACGAAGTGCAGCAAAAAGTCGCGACTATTTCCGGTAGCGATTCCAAAACCTGGCTGCTGGCACAGGCCGATTTCCTTGTGAAACTGGCCGGCCGCAAGCTGTGGAGCGATCAGGATGTCACCACGGCCGCTGCGCTATTGAAGAGCGCTGACGCCAGCCTGGCAGATATGAACGATCCAAGTTTGATCACCGCTCGCCGCGCACTGACCGACGATATCTCTACGCTGTCTACGGTAACACAGGTCGACTACGACGGAATTATCCTCAAGCTCAATCAGCTCTCTAACGGCCTGGATAATTTGCGTCTGGCCGACAACGACAGCGATGATTCCCCGATGGATTCTGACAGCAGCGAGCTGTCAGGTACGATTACCGAATGGCGCCAAAATCTGGTGAAAAGCTGGCACAGCTTTATGGATAGCTTTATTACTATCCGCCGCCGCGATGAAACCGCGGTTCCGCTCCTGGCGCCGAATCAGGATATCTACCTGCGCGAAAACATCCGCTCCCGCCTGCTAGTCGCCGCGCAGGCGGTGCCACGCCATCAGGAAGACACTTACAAGCAGGCGCTGGATAACGTTTCAACGTGGGTTCGCGCCTACTACGACACCAATGATTCCGCCACCAAAGCGTTCCTTGACGAGCTTGATGGCCTGAGCCAGCAAAGTATTCATATGGATATTCCGCAAACGCTGCAAAGCCAGGCCCTGCTTGAAAAGCTGATGCAGACTCGGGTTCGCAATTTGCTTGCTCAGCCGGCAAGTCCTGCGGCCAATGATGCGCAGCCAGAAGCGGCCCCCGCTCAGCCGGCACCTGCCGTAAGTCAGGGGGAATAAATATGATTAAAGTCTTATTGCTCTTCCTGCTGCTGATTGCGGGCATCGTGCTGGGCCCAATGCTGGCAGGCCATCAGGGCTATGTTTTAATCCAGACCGATAACTACAACATTGAAACCAGCGTGACCGGATTAGTCATTATTCTGATTCTGACCATGCTGGTGTTGTTCGCCATCGAATGGGTATTGCGCCGCATTTTCCGTACCGGTGCCCGTACCCGTGGGTGGTTCCTGGGCCGCAAACGCAGCCGCGCCCGCAAACAGACCAAAGCCGCATTGTTGAAACTGGCCGAAGGCGATTATCAGCAGGTTGAGAAGCTGATGAGTAAGAATGCCGATCACGCCGAACAGCCGGTGGTTAACTACTTGCTGGCTGCCGAAGCCGCCCAGCAACGCGGGGATGAAATTCGTGCAAACCAGCATTTAGAGCGCGCCGCCGAACTGGCGGATAGCGATCAGCTCCCGGTCGAAATCACTCGCGTTCGCCTGCAGCTTGCCCGCAATGAAAACCACGCCGCACGCCACGGCATTGATAAGCTTCTGGAAATTGCGCCGCGCCATCCTGAAGTACTTCGCCTGGCCGAGCAAGCTTACCTGCGAACCGGCGCATGGAGTTCCCTGCTGGATATTCTGCCGGCCATGGAAAAAGTGCAGATTGGGGATGAAGCCCACCGCGATGCGCTGCAACAGCAGGCGTGGATCGGCCTTATGGATCAGGCGATGGCCGGACAGGGTAACGAAGGCCTCAAAGCCTGGTGGCGTAATCAAAGCCGTAAAACGCGCCACCAGACCACGCTGCAGGTCGCCATGGCAGAGCATCTTATTGAGTGCGATGATCACGACGCCGCCCAGGAGATCATCCTTGACGGGCTGAAGCGTCAGTATGACGATCGTCTGGTACTGCTGATGCCGCGTCTGAAGTCAGGTAACCCAGAGCAGTTAGAGAAAGCATTGCGCCAGCAGATCAAAACGCAAGGCGATCGCCCTTTACTGCAGAGTACGCTTGGCCAGTTGCTGATGAAACACGGTGAATGGCAGCAGGCATGTGATGCATTCCGTGAGGCCATTAAACAGCGCCCGGATGCCTACGATTACGCCTGGCTGGCAGACTCTCTCGACAAATTACATAAGCCTGAAGAAGCCGCCCTCATGCGTCGTGACGGTCTGTTGCTCACGCTGCAAACTCCCTCTAACAGCTGATCATCGGGGCGGAGCTCTACCGCCCTTTTCTTTTTCCCACGCAAAAAAAAACACCTGCCACAGGGCAGGTGTTAAAACAGGTCTGTTTGACAACTAAGTGGTGCTTCACTCAACGTTATGTCCAGGGTGTTCGATGAGACCCCATGGGGGCGACATCTGTCGGTGGACGATAAGCACCGTAATCGGCTCTGCGTCATTCCTTGGTTTATGAAGCCGAAGCAAACATAAGAAGTGGAATGAGCATCTACGCAGGTATTATTGCACAATACATGCCAGGTTTGCATGCAGAAACGGACTCAACTACCAAAATTAGTATTTTCATAGTATTAGCACCACAAAGCTTTCTCCCCCGGGCTTTCCCGCCGGCCTGCACCGGCAGAAATAAATTGTCTCCTCCAGGAGACAAACTGTGGCTTGAATAAAAAAACCAAATAAAAACATGAGATTAAATGTCTCCATTTGAAGACATAAAATCACCCAATTGTCGCACCCAGGCGACAATTGCAGCGGCAGAATGACAAGGGTGGATTTGCGACCGCGGGAATTTGCGAGGGGAGACATCCCCTGCGGGCCGTGCTGAAGCAACGTTGCCTCGCTACGCTCGGCTCAAACCTCCTTCGAAGGTTCTCATCCTCTGTAAGCTTAAAATGCAAAAAGGCCAGCTCGAAAGCTGGCCTTTTCTAAAGTGGTCGGCGAGAGAGGATTATTCCCCTAAGGGCCGTTGCTGAAGCAACGTTGTCTCGCTACGCTCGGCTCAAACCTCCTTCGAAGGTTCTCATCCTCTGTAAGCTTCAGATGCAAAAAGGCCAGCTCGAAAGCTGGCCTTTTCTAAAGTGGTCGGCGAGAGAGGATTCGAACCTCCGACCCACTGGTCCCAAACCAGTTGCGCTACCAAGCTGCGCTACTCGCCGAAATACTGCTTATACTGCTGATTAATTTAGGTGTGGTGCGAAGAGAGGGACTTGAACCCTCACGTCCGTAAGAACACTAACACCTGAAGCTAGCGCGTCTACCAATTCCGCCACCTTCGCATACATCTAAATTAATGGGGTGGCTAATGGGACTCGAACCCACGACAACTGGAATCACAATCCAGGGCTCTACCAACTGAGCTATAGCCACCACTGTAAAACTTTCACGCGGTACATGATACCACCGCAGCTCTAGCGCCATTATAATAAATGGTGCGCCCGACAGGATTCGAACCTGAGACCTCTGCCTCCGGAGGGCAGCGCTCTATCCAGCTGAGCTACGGGCGCGTAGCGCCGTTGCGGGGTCGGATAATACGGGCTTCGTGCTCAGCTGTCTAGTGCTTATTTCAATAAAATACTCGCAAAACTGCGCGTTTGGTTATGCTTTGTGCATCCTGATGCTTATCCGTTCAGTTTTTCACTAACGGCATGCTTATTCAGGCCAAACACCTTATAAACCAACGTCACCGCAGCCAGGAAAACAACGCCGACCGTCAGCGACATTCGCGTATCTTCATTCAAGCCCATCCCCACAAGCACACACGCCAGGAACGCCATGGTCAGGTAGTTAGCCCACGGGAATAAAATAGATCGGAACGGGTGGCTGGCAATGGCTTCCCGGTGCGCCTTACGGAAGCGAATCTGGCTAATCAGGATCACAAACCACGGCACCATGCCCGGTAATACGCTGGCGCTGTAGACATAAACGAAAACGCGCTGCGGATTTGGAATGATGTAATTCAGACAAGAACCGAGCAGCAGAATACCGATAGAAACAGCTACCCCAACGACAGGCACGCCGCTACGGGAAACTTTCGCCATTTTGGCCGGGAGCTGGCGGTTTTTCGCCAGGGCATACAGCATACGCCCACAGCTGTACATACCGCTGTTACAGCCAGACAATGCCGCCGTCAAAACAACAAAGTTAATAATCCCTGCCGCCGCGGTGATGCCTATTTTCGCGAAGGTCAGTACAAACGGGCTACCTGTAGTGCCGATTTGGTTCCATGGGAAAATAGTGACGATAACGAAAATCGCGCCCACATAGAAAATCAGAATACGCCACAGCACTTTCCCTACGGCACTGCGTAAGGTGACCTGCGGGTTCTTAGCTTCGCCGGCGGTAATACCAATTAACTCCACGCCCTGATAGGAAGCCACAACAATACACAACGCGGTCAGGAATCCTTTCCAGCCGCCAGCAAAGAAGCCGCCGTGCTCTGTAAGGTTGCTAAAGCCAGTCGCCTGACCATGATTTCCAAAACCGAAAAAGATAACGCCCAGGCCAACGACAATCATCACGATGATGGTTGTCACTTTAATCATTGCAAACCAGAACTCGATTTCCCCGTAAAGGCGCACTGCCGCAAGGTTTGCCAGCGCCACAAGCCCTACGGCAAAAATGGCGGGCAGCCACTGAGGAAGATCCGGGAACCAGTATTGGACGTAGACACCAATCGCTGTAATTTCGGAGATGCCAACCGCCATCCACATAAACCAGTAAGACCAGGCCGTCAGATAGCCGAAAAAGGGGCTCATATAGCGGTGCGCATAGACGGCAAACGACCCGGCTACGGGTTCAAGGAACAACATTTCTCCCATTGAACGCATAATAAAGAACACGAACAGGCCCGCAATAATGTACGCCAGCAGTACCGACGGTCCGGCCCATTTGAGGGTACTGGCAGCGCCCATAAACAGGCCAACACCAATGGTCCCTCCCAGGGCGATAAGTTCGATGTGTCGAGCTTCCAGCCCGCGCTGCAGCTCTGCTTTTTTCTCTGCCATAAATCCTCTGTATTGTGTTTGCTTTACTCCGGTTTTTACCGGTTATTGTGTTTGGTTGTTGCCAGACTCAATAACAGGCCATGCAGCGTCGGCAAGAGATTTGCTGGCGCAACATCACTACGGCACTGCATCGAGTGGGCGCAATGGTTCCGTATTTTTTACAAAATTACAAATAACTGCGTAACAAACTGGAATAAGTCTGGTTGAAAATCGTGCAGAGAAAGCAAAACGCGCCCGGATGAGCGCGTTGAAAGGTTTAAAGCTTGCCGGTCAGATGCCAGCGCTGATAGCGTAGCAGCCTGAGTTGCCGTTTAATGCGGGTCGGCTGTGAAAGCAGGCGGTATAGCCATTCCAGACCTAAGTTTTGCCAGACTTTAGGCGCCCGCTTTACTCGTCCGGTAAATACGTCATATGTACCACCGACGCCCATATAAAGTGCCTGAGAATGCACTTTCCGGCATTCTTGCATTAAGATTTCCTGGCGCGGAGATCCCATCGCTACCGTGACAATCGCCGCCCCACTTTCATGGATGCGCTCAAATAGTGCTGGCCGCTGCTCGTCCGTAAAATAACCATCCTGAGTGCCGACAATATTGACCTGCCAAAGCTGTCTGAGCTTAGCTTCGGTCTGCGCAAGAACGTCGGGCTGGCCACCCACCAAAAATACCGGGGTCCCTTCCTGACCCGCCCGTACCATCAAGGCTTCCCACAGATCGGCCCCCGCTACGCGATTAACCACAGCTTCAGGGTATTTTTTCCGGATGGAGCGAACGACGCTGATGCCGTCGGCGTATTTGTATTCCGCTGCCGCAATCAGGCCGCGAGCTTGCTCATCGTCTTCTGCCGTCAGCACTTTTTCAGCATTAATCGCCACTAACGTCCCCTGGCGCAATCGCCCCCCCGCATAGAGATAATCCAGCGCATGCTGCATATCTCGCCATCCCAACAGGTCAAGACCACGAAGAGTATAAAAAGGGGCTTCAGTAGAGTTGTTCATGAATATCCTTGTCATGCATTTTGCGCGTCGACTGCGGACACGCGGCGCAAGCGCTGATGAATAAGCCCCGCGCTTTCAAATAGCCAATAAAGTAATTTTGCCACGACAAGGCAGGCGCCAAAAATGACCAGGAAGAACACCACGCGTGAAACAAAAGAGTCCAGCCCCTCACGAGCCAGAACGATCATATTGAAAATCGCCCCGAAGCAGAACGCATAGATTATTGCCGCTTTATAGCGATTACTTTCTCTGTTCGCCAGCTCATACAGCCAGTCAAACCATTTGATAATCAAGCCGACGACAACTGCCCCGAGTGGGATAAACCACACGCCGCCCATCACCACCAGCGAGCCTATCAGCGTTGGGGAAATGGCCAGTCCCGAATGGTTGTTCAGTACCTGCCAGGTGAAATAGTTCGCGGTATTCAGCACCGTGCTAGGACGATCTGGCCAGACCCAACTGGGGATAAATACGTAGAAATCCCGAATAATAGGTGCGAGCCCCTGGAATTCAATCTTGTCGTAATTTTGCAGCAAGAGACCCAGATTCTCCCACGGAGAGAACGTATCTCGGGTCAAATAAAGGAAGGTATAAAACGCTTCGTCACCGCTGACGTTCAGGCCGTAGCGCTTAAGCGCCAGCCAGAACATCCCGACGATCCCTAGCACACCCGCCGCCGCCAGCATCCAGAGAGAGATCCACCCGCGAATAATGCCGATAAACAAGAAGATGGCGAAGGCGATGATGATGTTGGCACGCGTCCCGCCGACAATCATGTACGTTAACAGGCCGAAACCCACAGTACTGACCAGGAAGAAGATCCAGGCCCGGCTGTCCTGACGCAGGAAGTACACCACCAGCATGGCTGGTATAAAGAAATAGAAGAAGCGCTTAAGCGCTACGCCTGACACTTCACTGGAGAAAATTTGGCTGTAAGAATGCAGCTTAAACAACAGGAAGCCGTTATGGGCAAAGAAGATGCCGACGCTGACCAGAGCCACTAACACCAGCATCAGCCACGTCAGGTTCGTCTCAACGCGATTCATGGTAAATAGCGGACGCCGCTCCATGTGCCCTGCCTTCGCCCTAAGCCGCGTTTTATAGGTCACATAGTAAATGCCATAGAAACAGGCCGCTGCGAGCTGAGCCTGCAACAGCACGTCCGCAGGCACCACCGATACCCCAAAACGAAACACTAGGGTACAGGTAAACGGAAAACCGAAGAAAAAGGTCAACAGATAAAGCAGTGAAAAGAAGACGTTGAAGTTAAAGCGCACGCGGCGAAACTCTTGATACGTCAACAATCCGATAAACCCGACCGACAGGAACCAGACAACAAATAACCCGCCAAATTGCGTCAGACTCATTTTTGCTCTCCAGCCGCGGTGCTAAGCGCGCGATGCCACCCATCGATATAGTTAGGGTTAAAGAAAGCGATGCTTTGTTTATCCAGTAAGCGTAGCTGGCGCTGAGCTTCCCGCACCGTCGCCTCATCCAGGATATCCTCGGTAAAGAGCACCGGAATATGCTGCTCAACCATGTCTTGCCAGAAAGGATTTTTCCGGTTCAGCACGCAGGGGATCCCGGCCTGAATCAGTAAGCAAAGCGTGCCGATACCCTGCTGGCGTGCAAAGATAAAATAGCCGAGATCGCACTGACGCAGCAGAGTGAGGTAATCATTGAATTCGATTTTTTCCGTCAGCACGTCAAAGTTTTCCGGGCTAAATAAACCGCTGCCAGCCTGCTTTACTTCTGCAATATAAGCTTCGTTATTTGTCGGGTATCCCATCGGCACAACAATGCGCACCGTGTCGCCAAATTGCTGATGAATAGCCTTCAGTGCATCAACATGCTGGTTGCTGCGGTCACCAGAGTTGCCCACGAGTAACGTCAACTTTCCGCTGCGTTGCCGATCAACAGCCATTGTATTGAGGCCAGGATCCATACGCGTTGGGAAATACAGCAGCTCGCCAGGCACCTGTGGGTGCCGCTGGTGAAAATAGCTTAAATCCCCACGCGTGGCGTAAACGCGCCCAACTAGGCCTTGGGCAAAACGGCGTAACTGGTAAAAAAGCCGAAATTTGATGCTGCGTGAAACCTCATAAAGATCGGCTCCCCAGATATGCCAGTTCACCTGCTCCGGCTTTAGTCCCCCGGTTAGCAAGGCAATCCAAAGACTGCCGTTAAACTGCCCGTGAAAAAAGAAACGCTGCTGTCGGTTAGCTCGAGCTTTTGCCACAATTTCTGCGGCAATAGCCTGCTTTGAAGGGCATAGAGAGATCGACAGCGCCGGAAAAGCGGACAACAAAGAGCGATCCTCTGAAACCACGATAAATTCTCGTGCATGAGGCGTCGTGGCGGCCAGAACGTCGTTAAAAAAACGTAATACCGTCTGATTATGATGCGGGATATCAGATCCCAATACGTGAATCAGTGTTGTCATGCTCGTCTACGATAAATAAGAAATACGCCACAGCAGAGCGCAAAATAAACAATATAGGTCGCCATATAAGCCTGAGCTGCGCCCAGCGCACCATGAGCAGGTATTAACCAACGCGAAAAGCCGGTTAACAGCATAAACTGACTGATTTCAGTCAAAATATAAAAGCGCAGTGACGCCTTCGCGATAACCAAATAGCCAAACACATAGGCGCCTACCTTCAGTACATCCCCCACCAGCTGCCAGGCAAACAAATCACGCATGGCGATAAATTTTGGCGAAAACAGTAGCCAGATGGCGAAATCACGCAGCAGCCAGACTGTCAGGCTTGCGGCTGCCACGGCGGGCAGAACAAACTTTAGCGAGCGCACAATTTCACGCGTGATGGAGCTTTTTTCTTTCAGACGAGCAAGCGTTGGCAACAGGTAAACGCTAAAAGATGCCGTAATGAACTGCAGATAAGCATCTGAAATACTGCTTACCCCTTGCCAGATACCGACTTCGTCCCAACTGTAATGTTCCGCCAGCAGGTTTCGCATCATCACATAGGCCACGGGGAGCGTGACTGAGGTGATCAGCGCCATGAGCGTAAACTTGCCAAGATGGCTGGCCAGCAGCTTATCCCAGCTCGGTCTCAAATAGCCCAGCGGAACATGTTCACGCCTGACCAGCATAAGCACCGCAGGAACGACGACCAGAGCGGGGACCAACGCGAGACCTAACAGCGCCCCCTGGTAACCGCCGAAGCGATAGCAAGCATAATAAGCCAGCACGCCAACAACGCTGCCTGCAATTAACGCAAGTGCGTTACCCGCCGCATCACGAAACCCCTTCATAATGGCCAGCGACAGGTTTGCCCAGGCAATGCCCATCTGAACCAGTGCCACCAGA
This sequence comes from Enterobacter sp. Ag1, assembly GCA_000277545.1. GTDB lineage: Bacteria > Pseudomonadota > Gammaproteobacteria > Enterobacterales > Enterobacteriaceae > Cedecea. The sequence continues at coordinate 58,506 of AKXM01000010.1, forward strand.
CGCACCAGGTTCTGGTAGTCCGCATGACCAAACAATCCAAGGCTTATCGGTCCCGCGGCCAGAACGAAAATCACGGCCAGCAGCGACGAAAAACCCAACACCATCGCCGAGGAGGTGCCAAGTACCCGCTTTAACTGCTCTGGATTGTCATGATGTTCAGCAACGTATTTGGTGACACCGTTAAAAATACCCGCACCAGCAAGCACGCCGAGCACGGTCACCATCTGACGAAAATTACCGGCCAACCCCACCCCAGAAGGGCCAAAGGCAACGGCCAGCATTTTGACCACCAGCAAACCGGCACCAATTTTTACCAGCGTGGACCCGGCGGTCCACAGTGACGCTTTAGCTAACGACATCTCAGGCGAAGTAGCTTTGCAGCGTATTGATGACGGTGCGTTGGTTCACTGGCGGCAAGTTATAGAAAAGCGGCAGGCGAAGCAAACGCTCACTTTCACGAGTGGTGAAGCGATCTTCCCCGTGGAACCGACCAAATTTCTCACCGGCCGGGCAAGTATGCAGCGGAATGTAGTGGAACACCGCCAGGATCTCCGCTTCTTTCAGGTAGGAAATCAGCGCGCTGCGGTCTTCAATATCGCGCAGCTTGATGTAGAACATATGGGCATTCTGCACGCAATTTTGAGGAATAGTCGGAAGTTCGATACGCCCGGCTTTTGCTAACGGCAAAAGAGCGTCGTGATAGGTTTGCCACAGCTTCAGACGCTGCTGGTTAATCTGTTCTGCCGCTTCAAGCTGCGCCCAAAGATAAGCCGCCTGCAGATCGGCCATTAGGTAGCTTGAGCCAATATCACGCCAGGTGTATTTATCCACCTGACCGCGGAAGAACTGACTGCGGTTGGTGCCTTTCTCACGAATGATTTCTGCCCGCTCGATTAAAGCAGGGTCGTTAATGAGCGTCGCGCCACCTTCCCCGCCCGCGGTGTAGTTTTTCGTCTCATGAAAACTGAAACACCCGATGTGGCCAATTGCACCCAGCGCGCGGCCTTTATAAGTCGACATCACGCCCTGAGCGGCATCTTCCACCACAAACAGGTTATGTTTTTTGGCGATGGCCATAATGGTATCCATTTCACAGGCCACTCCTGCGTAATGGACCGGCACGATAGCTCGCGTTTTTTCAGTAATTGCCGCTTCAATTTTTGTTTCGTCGATGTTCATGGTATCAGGGCGCACGTCCACAAAGACGATGACGGCCCCTCGAAGCACAAAGGCATTAGCCGTCGAAACAAAGGTGTAGCTCGGCATGATCACTTCATCGCCAGGCTTGATATCCAGCAGGATAGCGGCCATCTCCAGCGAAGCTGTACAAGACGGCGTCAGCAGCACTTTCTTGCTGCCAAAACGTTGCTCCATCCATTGCTGGCAGCGGCGAGTAAATCCCCCGTCTCCGCACAGTTTGCCGCTGCCCATAGCAGCCTGCATGTATTCAAGTTCAGTACCAACGACCGGCGGAGCGTTAAATGGGATCATTTTTTCACCTGTATAACCAGAAGGCGGAGCTTTCTATGGTGGCACCGCTTTTAATGTAGCGACGCAGCGCGGCGGTATTACTCACCTGAGTTGCCACCCGCAGGGTTTGCAAACCACGCTGACGACACCAGTCTTGCGCAGCAGCCATCAGTTCCTCGCCCAATCCTCGTCCAGCAAGCAGGCCAATTCTGGCCTCGACATCATTTAACTGCCGTAACGTCACAAAGCCCTGGGGCTCATCGCCGTTCTGCCGCAACAGGCACTGGTGATCGAACGTGCCAAGGACGGCGTTTTCAATCCATTGCGCATAGAAACGGCCGCTGTCCCCGGCCTTATACCAGGGCGTACGAAAGCGGCTTTGCGTGAATACCTGAGAAGCCGCCTGGCGAAGCGAAGGGATATCATTCGGCTGGGCGATATCGACGGGAATATTTGCATTTTGCGTGCCAACAGAAAGGGCCAAATCCACTTCACCTTCGACAAGCTGGAAGCCAAGCTGCTGCAGACCATCCAGCCAGTCGGTACGATGAGAGGGAATTTTTGCCTGGACGCGCGACCAGGTATTTAACTGATCTTCCTGCAGCGCGGGGGCTTCCTCAGAGAAGCGAACCGCGCAGCTGTTTACGTCAAAGAAACGATTTTCCCAGTCCAGAGGATTCAGGGTGCCGTGAATTGGGCTCATAGTCAGTTATCGCCAAACACCTTTGGTGTCGACAATCCACGGCTGATGCACCTTATCAGCAGGAACAGCTTTAAATTCTTTATGATCAACCAGCATCACCAGCACATCAGCCTGTGCAAGCGCGACGTCTGCCGAAGTTAATTCACAGTGGCCGACAAGCTTCCCTGGTAACTCGTGGATATTGGGTTCCACCACCAGCGTTTTACCGCTGTGCCATTCGGCCAGTATCTCGGCAATTTCCATTGCCGGACTTTCACGTAAATCGTCGATGTTGGGTTTGAAAGCAAGACCGAAGCAGGCGATGGTTAATTCGCTGGCGCGGCGGCCTGTTTCAGCCAGGCAATCGGCTATCGCAGCTTTAACCTGATTAATGACCCAGAACGGCTTGCCGTCGTTCACTTCACGTGCGGTGCGGATAAGACGAGCCTGCTCCGGATTTTGCGAAACGATAAACCATGGATCGACCGCAATACAGTGCCCGCCAACGCCGGGCCCAGGCTGCAGTACATTCACGCGAGGATGGCGATTGGCCAGGCGGATAAGTTCCCAGACGTTAATCCCCTGATCGGCACAAATCAGCGAGAGTTCGTTAGCAAAAGCAATATTAACATCGCGGAAGCTGTTTTCCGTCAGTTTACACATTTCGGCTGTGCGAGAGTTGGTGATAATACATTCGCCTTTAAGGAAAATATTATACAACTCGCTTGCGCGGGCAGAACATACCGGCGTCATACCGCCAACGACGCGATCGTTTTTGATAAGCTCAACCATCACCTGCCCCGGTAAAACGCGTTCCGGGCAATAGGCGATATTGATATCCGCAAGCTCCCCTACCTGTTGAGGGAAGCTCAAATCCGGACGCAGGGCAGCCAGCCATTCCGCCATTTGCTCCGTCGCGCCAACGGGAGAGGTTGATTCCAGCACGACAAGCCCCCCTTTCTTAAGTACGGGCGCAATGGATTCTGCAGCCGCTTTCACATAAACCATGTCGGGTTCATGATCGCCCTTAAAAGGGGTTGGCACAGCAATCAGATAAGCATCGGCCTCGACGGGCTGCACGGTAGCGCTCAGGTATCCGCCCTCAACGGCAGATTTCACCACTTTGTCTAAATCAGGCTCAACGATGTGAATTTCACCTCGATTAATGGTGTCCACCGCCCGCTGGTTAATGTCCACGCCGATGACTTTTCGCTTGCTGGAGGCAAACGCGGCAGCGGTAGGCAGGCCTATGTAACCAAGGCCAATAACAGAGATGGTGGCAAAACTCATGATCTCACCTGATGTTGTTTTAAGGCATTCAAAATACGGCGGCAGGCTTCTCCATCCCCGTAAGGGTTATGGGCACGGCTCATCGCCTGGTATTCTTGCTCATCGCTGAGCAGTCGAGTGACCTCTGCCACAATTCGCTCTTCATCAGTCCCCACCAGCCGCACAGTGCCGGCGGCAATAGCTTCAGGACGCTCAGTGGTTTCACGCATGACTAACACTGGCTTCCCAAGAGAGGGTGCCTCTTCCTGAATACCACCGGAATCGGTCAAAATAAGCCAGGCGCGATCCATGAGATAAACAAACGGCAGATACTCCTGAGGCTCAATCAAAACAACGTTATCAACGTGCCCCAAAATTCGTCTTACCGGCTCACTGACGTTTGGATTCATATGAACCGGATATACGATTTGCACATCGCTGTTTTGTGCGGCAATTTTTGCCAACGCGTGGCAGATACGCTCAAACCCTTCGCCGAAACTTTCCCGACGGTGTCCGGTGACCAGAATCATTTTTTTTCCGGCATCGAGGAAGGGATGTTTCGCCTCTATTTCCTGGCGTACAGATTCCTGAGTCAGGACGCGATCTCGCACTGAGAGCAAGGCATCAATAACGCTATTGCCAGTCACGAAGATTTTTTGTTCGCTGATATTTTCTTTCAGCAGGTTCTGACGCGAGTTTTCCGTCGGTGCAAAATGCCAGGAAGCAAGATGTCCAGTTAATGTACGGTTTGCTTCCTCCGGCCACGGGGAGTAAAGGTCGCCGGTACGTAACCCCGCCTCAACGTGTCCAACAGGGATCCGCTGGTAGAAGGCAGCAAGGCTTGCAGCAACGGTCGTGGTTGTATCGCCATGAACCAAAACAACGTCCGGCTTAAAGGATTCCAAAATAGGCTTCAGCCCTTCCAGAATTCGGCAGGTAATTTCCGTCAAGCCCTGCCCCGGTTTCATAATGTTTAAGTCATAGTCTGGTGTAATGGAAAAGAGGTGTAATACCTGATCCAACATCTCACGATGCTGTGCCGTTACACATACTTTCGCGTCAAAAAACGCGTCTTTTGCCAACGCATCCACCAACGGCGCCATTTTAATAGCTTCCGGGCGCGTGCCAAAAACGGTTAATACTTTCACGGTGATTCTCTTATGTTGAATAAAGTGGAGGCATTCCATCGCTCCTCCACAAGATAAAGGGCCTACGCGGTCTTTGGACGGCGAGCTAAAGCTACTCCAGCACCAACCAGTGCCCCAACCGCACCCCACATAATCAGCAGGAATGCACGACGAGGGCTGTCACGCTTAACTGGCTCTTCTGGCGTGCGTAAATAGCGATAGTTTTGGAAACGAGTATCGACGGTTGGTCCGACATTCAGCGTGTTCAGCATCGCCCGGTTTTGATCGTAATCGATATCAAAATCAGGGCCCACGGCCTGAAGGCTTTCCAGGCGTGCCTGCAACATAGGGCGGCCCAGCATGAACATTTCTGAATCCGGAAGTTCTTCTGCGGGAACATTCGTTTCGCTGCGGGTGATATTTTGCTGTTGAGCGATTTTCAACGCCTGCTCAATGCTTTTTACTTTGCGATCGTAGATAGAGTGCGCGACAGCCTCCTGCCGTTTAACCTGCGCTTTCATCTGAACGGTACGGGCCGCCCAGGCCCCGGTCAACTCTTCGTTCAGGTGGCTAGCCGCGCGCTGGCTTGCAAAAGCAACGTATTGCCGTAAAAGATTGTTGGCATCTGCAGCGGTTTCAGCCACCAGTTTGACGCTGTCGTTAATATTGCGCGCGCTGTCACCAGGGGTGTACTGAATATTGTCGACAATCTCATCCAATAGCGCGGCATCCGCTTTACTGTTACCGACCTGACGCTGCTTGTAGTAATCCGTCTGTAGCCAGAAATCTCTGCGGGTATCATACGCAGAAAGCTGCACAACGAATTCTTTATAGGCTTCGTCCATGACCGAAGGCTGATCCGCCGTCGCCATATTCGCTTTCACATCGAGGTTGCGCAGAAACTGTTGCTGAGAATAGTAGCCCCCCAGCATATTGACCGTTGGACGATCAGTGATAGCCGTTGCACTCCACTCTTGTTTCGCTAAAAAGGTGTAAATCAGCGCAATAAGGGCAAACACAAAGGCAATTCCGATAATCCAGAATTTGCCCTGCCACAGCGTACGGAACAGGCCGCGGATATCCAGCTCGTTCTCTACCACCGGGTAATTACCTGGCATATGCTCTTTCATCGCTTCCCCAATTCAAGTCAGACTAAATGTTTACGTTGTTTCTTCGAGTGCGACGTTTATGGCGCCTGATAAAACGAGCGACTTTCCAGGCTCGTTTAATACAAAAATCGTATAGCACAAATGCTAGCAAGAACAATGCCAACATCAGCCATTCTGGAACAAAGTGCACATATTCACCGGCAACGCCGATACCAGCAAGCAGCGCTGCGGCCAGGGTAATCAGCACAAAAGCCTGCCTTGAGGTAAATCCCGCCCGCATGATCAAATGATGAATATGCTGCCGATCCGCGGAGAACGGGCTCATACCTTTGCGCAACCGTCGATACATAATCGCAATCATGTCCATCAGCGGAATCGCAATAATCCATAACGCGGTGACCGGGCTGATAGGATGTGTTTTACCCTGGGTGGTTTCCAGCAGGATCCAGATAATCGTAAAACCGAGCAGCGTACTGCCGGCATCGCCCATAAAAACTTTATAGCGCCGCCCCAACAGGCCAAGGTTCAAAATGATATAAGGCAAAATGGCAACGATCATCGCGAAACACCACATCGCCAGGCTGTGCTGCCCATCCAGCAGAAGGATGATGCCCATGGCCGCAAAAGAAACCGAAGAGAGTCCCCCCAACAACCCATCAATGCCATCCACCATGTTGAAAGCGTTGATTGCCGCCCAAACCGCAAACAGCGTCAGGAAGTAACCAAAAGGCCCCAGCACCAATTCCCAGGGGCCTAAAATATAGCCGAGGCTACCAAGGTAAAGATTGCCGATGACCATCATGACAATCGCAATAATTGCCTGCACCGCAGCACGAATTTTCACGCTAATGTCGTAACGATCGTCCAGGGCACCTACCAGTACCAGCGTGCCGGCACATAACAGGTATAGCCAAAGATGCGGGATATAATAATTGCCGATCAAAAAAGTAAAGCAAACGCCGGCAAATACGGAAATACCGCCCACCAGCGGGACCGTCCCCTGATGGCGTTTACGGAAATTGGGTTTATCAACCAGGCCAACGCGGCGGGCAACTTTGCGCGCACAAAAAAGGAATGCAGTAGTGAATAAAAAAATGAGGATCAGGTCAGTTCCAGCGGTGAGTAGATTCACAGTGCAGGCTCTCGGAAAAATGGAAGACCAGACGCAACAACATATTTAAATCTCCCTGCAAGACAGGTATTAGTCACAAATTCCTCCCTGAAGCTGCAGCAAATAATACAGGCAAACAAAATAATCAAAGATGATGACGCAGTATCCACTGCCATCATAAAGCTGGCTATAGGAATTAGCCGCGTACATATCGTATAGAGCAGAAACGAAAAACGCCACGACTAAGCGTGGCGTTCCCCGAGTTTTTGTTGCTTACGAGCGCTTCATCATGTCGAAGAAGTCATCGTTTGTTTTGGTCATAGCCAGCTTATTGATGAGGAATTCCATGGCATCAATTTCACCCATTGGATGAATGATTTTGCGGAGAATCCACATTTTCTGCAGCTCTTCCTGCGTGGTAAGCAGCTCTTCTTTACGCGTACCGGAACGGTTGTAATCGATGGCCGGGAAGACGCGTTTTTCAGCGATCTTACGGGACAGATGCAGTTCCATGTTACCGGTACCTTTAAACTCTTCGTAGATGACTTCATCCATTTTAGAGCCGGTATCGATAAGCGCGGTGGCGATAATAGTCAGGCTACCGCCCTCTTCCACATTACGTGCAGCACCGAAGAAGCGTTTTGGACGATGCAGGGCGTTCGCATCCACACCACCAGTCAGGACTTTGCCCGATGCCGGAACAACGGTGTTGTAGGCACGAGCCAGACGAGTGATGGAATCGAGCAAAATGATAACGTCTTTCTTATGTTCAACCAGACGTTTCGCCTTCTCGATAACCATTTCGGCAACCTGAACGTGGCGAGAAGCCGGCTCATCAAAGGTAGAAGCAACAACTTCACCTTTAACCAGACGCTGCATCTCGGTGACTTCTTCTGGACGTTCGTCGATCAGCAGCACCATCAGTACACAGTCTGGGTGGTTATAGGCAATGCTCTGCGCGATGTTCTGCAGCAGCATGGTTTTACCGGCTTTTGGCGGTGCCACGATCAGACCACGCTGGCCACGACCAATTGGCGAAGCCAGATCCAGTACACGTGCGGTTAAGTCTTCGGTAGAACCGTTACCACGCTCCATACGCAGACGAGAGTTTGCATGCAGAGGCGTTAAGTTTTCGAACAGAATCTTGCTACGGGCGTTTTCCGGCTTATCGTAGTTAACTTCGTTAACCTTCAGCAGCGCAAAGTAGCGTTCGCCTTCTTTTGGCGGACGAATCTTACCGGAGATGGTATCCCCTGTGCGGAGGTTGAAACGGCGGATTTGGCTGGGAGAAACGTAGATGTCGTCAGGACCGGCGAGGTAGGAGCTGTCTGCGGAACGGAGGAAACCAAATCCATCCTGCAGTATCTCCAGCACACCGTCACCAAAGATATCTTCGCCACTCTTAGCGTGTTGCTTCAGGATGGAGAAAATGATGTCCTGCTTGCGCATGCGGGCTTGGTTTTCCAGCCCCATATTTTCGCCGAGAGTAATCAGCTCAGAAACCGGCGTATTCTTTAATTCGGTAAGATTCATAATGGTGGGTTCTTAAACTCGGGGTAAATCTCGAACTTAGTTTCGTGAATGGTATGGCAGGGTCATCCATGCCTGTTTAATGGCTACCACACATGTCTGATCGCTGCCTGGTCATAGGAAAAACGCAGAACTGAAACGACGAGACGGAATGGGTGATAAGCCCGAATTCGGTTATGCGTCCGTTGTGATTGCTGTAAAAGAGAGTTGATTTGACAGCGAACGGGAAGCATTAAGGTAATACAAAGATTCAAACTTAAGGGCAAGTTTAAAGCGAAGTCATAGGTAACTTAGCATGTGTGACGCCGGGCGTCCAGCAGCTCGCAAAAAAATGCAAGTGCGGCACGCACCGGCTGAGATTCCATTATGCCAGATTGGCGTCGAGGAACTCTTTTAACTGGCCTTTAGACAGCGCACCCACTTTGGTCGCAGCGACTTCGCCATTTTTGAACAGCAACAGGGTTGGGATACCGCGGATGCCGTACTTCGGTGCCGTGCCCGGGTTCTGGTCGATGTTCAGCTTAGCTACGGTGATTTTGCCCTGATATTCATCAGCGATCTCGTCGAGAATCGGGGCGATCATTTTGCATGGACCACACCACTCTGCCCAGAAATCAACCAGAATCAACCCTTCAGCTTGAAGCACGTCCGTGTCGAAACTGCCGTCAGTCAGGTGAATAATTTTATCGCTCATGTTCAACTCCACAGGATTATGTCTACCTTGTTGGTGTAGCATTAACCAACTTGGGGTGACTTTATTTCACCCGGTTTATTTCAACGGATGTGCTTTCGTAAAGCAATAGTAAACTGATATTCTACCACACTATGAGCAAAACACATTTGACCGAAAAGAAGTTTTCCGACTTCGCCCTGCACCCTAAGGTGATTGAAGCCCTTGAAAATAAAGGGTTCCATAACTGCACCCCAATTCAGGCACTGGCACTTCCGCTGACTCTGGCGAATCGTGACGTTGCAGGGCAGGCGCAAACCGGTACAGGCAAAACGATGGCGTTTCTGACGTCCACGTTCCACTATTTACTTTCTCACCCGGTTCCAGAGAACCGTCAGGTGAATCAACCGCGCGCCTTGATTATGGCGCCAACCCGCGAGTTAGCGGTACAGATTCACTCTGATGCGGAACCGTTAGCTCAGGCGACTGGCCTGAAGCTTGGCCTTGCCTATGGCGGCGACGGCTATGACAAACAGCTGAAAGTGCTGGAAAGCGGCGTCGATATTTTGATCGGCACCACCGGCCGACTGATTGACTACGCTAAACAAAATCACATTAACCTGGGCGCGATTCAGGTTGTCGTCCTGGATGAAGCGGATCGCATGTACGATCTCGGCTTTATTAAAGATATTCGTTGGCTGTTCCGCCGCATGCCGCCGGTCACCCAGCGCCTGAATATGCTGTTCTCAGCCACACTTTCCTACCGCGTACGTGAACTGGCTTTCGAGCAGATGAACAACGCGGAATATGTGGAAGTTGAGCCCGAACAGAGAACCGGCCACCGCATTAAAGAAGAGCTTTTCTATCCTTCTAACGAAGAGAAAATGCGTCTGCTGCAAACGCTACTCGAAGAAGAATGGCCGGACCGTGCCATCATCTTCGCTAACACTAAACATCGCTGTGAAGATATCTGGGGCCATCTGGCTGCCGATGGTCACCGAGTTGGTTTGCTAACCGGCGATGTCGCGCAGAAAAAACGCCTGCGTATTCTGGAAGAGTTTACTCGTGGCGATCTGGATATTCTGGTCGCAACAGACGTGGCAGCTCGCGGTCTGCACATCCCAGCTGTGACGCACGTATTTAACTACGATCTGCCGGACGACTGTGAAGATTACGTTCACCGCATCGGCCGTACCGGTCGTGCCGGGGCAAGCGGTCATTCCATCAGCCTGGCATGTGAAGACTACGCGCTGAACCTGTCGGCGATTGAAACCTATATTGGCCACGCCATTCCGGTAAGCAAATATAACGCTGAAGCACTGTTAAATGAGTTCCCACCGCCAAAACGTCTGACCCGTAGCCGCCCTGGCAACGGTCCACGCCGCGGTGGCGCTCCTCGTGGTAATCGTCGTCGCGCAGGTTAATAATCTATGCTAAGTACCGCCTCACTCTATGCAGCAATTGATCTGGGTTCTAACAGTTTTCATATGTTGGTTGTGCGTGAGGTGGCAGGAAGCATACAAACCCTGACCCGCATTAAGCGAAAAGTTCGCCTCGCTGCTGGCCTCAACAGCGAGTGCGTTCTCTCCCCGGAGGCCATGGAGCGTGGCTGGCAATGCCTGCGCTTATTTGCCGAACGACTCCAGGATATCCCTCAGAATCAAATTCGCGTCGTGGCTACGGCCACGCTGCGTCTCGCCGTTAATGCCGATGTTTTTTTGCAAAAGGCGCAGGAAATCCTGGGTTGCCCGGTGCAGGTTATTCGCGGTGAAGAAGAAGCCCGCCTGATTTATCAGGGCGTTGCCCACACTACAGGCGGCGACGATCGCCGCCTGGCCGTTGACATCGGTGGTGCAAGTACCGAGCTGGTAACGGGCACCGGGGCGCAAACAACCTCGTTATTCAGCCTCTCAATGGGCTGTGTCACATGGCTGGAGCGTTTCTTTAGCGACAGAAACCTCGCTCAGGAAAACTTCGCCGCGGCAGAAACGGCGGCTGCAGAAGTGCTCAGCCCGGTCATTGCCGAGCTTAAAAGCCACGGCTGGAAGATTTGTGTTGGCGCGTCTGGAACCGTGCAGGCGCTGCAAGAAATCATGATGGCGCAGGGGATGGATGAACGCATTACCCTGGCAAAACTTCAACAGCTAAAACAGCGAGCGATTCAGTGCGGCCGGCTGGAAGAGTTGGAAATTGAAGGCCTTACGCTTGAGCGCGCGCTGGTTTTCCCAAGCGGCCTGGCCATTCTCATCGCCATCTTCCAACAGCTTGATATTGAATGCATGACGCTTGCAGGCGGCGCGCTGCGTGAAGGTTTGGTCTATGGAATGCTGCATCTTGCGGTGGACCAGGAGATTCGCCAGAGAACGCTACGTAACGTTCAGCGCCGTTTTATGGTAGATACCAGCCAGGCGGCTCGCGTGGAGCAGCTTGCGCAGAATTTTGCTTCACAAATCGCAGAACCGTGGGGGCTGGATCCCCTCAGTCAGCAGATGCTGGCGAGCAGCGCCCTGTTGCATGAAATTGGCTTAAGCATCGATTTTAAACATGCCCCGCAGCATGCGGCCTATCTGGTGAGAAATCTGGATTTGCCGGGCTACACGCCCGCGCAGAAAAAATTGCTGGCAACGCTGCTGCTTAACCAGACCAATCCCGTCGATCTCTCTTCACTCCACCAGCAAAACGCAGTCCCGCCGCGCGTGGCGGAAAGACTCTGCCGTCTTTTACGTCTGGCGATTATTTTCGCAAACCGCCGCAGAGACGATATCCTGCCCGAGATTAAACTGCAGGCCGACGGCGAAACCCTGCATCTGGCATTGCCCGACACCTGGCTTGCCTGTCACCCTCTCGGTGCCGAACTGCTGGAACAGGAAAAACTCTGGCAGAGCTATGTTCACTGGCCGCTCAGCGTCAATTAATCTAGCTTTTACGCGCTTTGGCCAGCATCTCGCGGATGTTGGCCACATTACTCTGCCCTTTTTGCATCCGCTCTTCGGCAGAAACCACTTTCCGCTCAGTTTCCCAGCTTAAATCGTCCTGTGGCAGCTCCATCAGGAACCGGCTTGGTTCAGGCCGTATCAGCTCGCCATACTGCCGGCGCTCCCGGCAAAGCGTAAACGTCAGCTCTTTTTGCGCCCGGGTAATCCCCACGTAAGCCAGACGACGCTCTTCATCCACGTTATCTTCGTCGATGCTGCTTTGGTGCGGCAAAATCCCTTCTTCCATGCCCACAAGGTAGACGTAGGGAAATTCCAGCCCCTTAGAAGCATGTAGAGTCATCAACTGAACCTGATCGGCCTCTTCTTCGCTTTCACCACGCTCCATCATGTCGCGCAGGGTAAAACGCGTCACCACCTGGATTAACGTCATCGGCTCATTCAGGTCATTGCCTTCAAGCATCTCGGTCATCCAGCTGAAAAGCTGGTTAACGTTTTTCATCCGCATTTCGGCAGCTTTTGGGCTGGGCGAGGTTTCGTACAGCCAGCTTTCGTAGTCGATGCCGTGGATCAGGTCTCGCACGGCGGCCACCGGTTCGCGCTCGGCAAGCGTTGCCACGTCCCGCAGCCAGTGGGTAAAACGCTGCAACGCATCAAGGCCGCGCCCGCTGAGCGTCTGGCTTAACCCCATATCGAAGCTGGCAGTAAACAGACCTTTATTGCGCTGCATCGCCCACTCGCCAAGCTTTTGCAGCGTTGCCGGGCCAATTTCGCGCTTGGGTGTATTTACAATACGCAGAAATGCGCTGTCATCATCCGGGTTCGTCAACACGCGCAAATAGGCGAGCAGATCTTTAATTTCCGGACGAGAGAAAAATGAAGTACCGCCGGAGATACGATACGGGATGCGGTTTTGCATCAGCATCTTTTCGAACACCCGCGACTGGTGGTTGCCGCGGTACAGAATCGCGTAATCTTTATAGTTGGTTTTATTAATAAAGTGGTGGGCGATAAGCTCGCCGGTGACGCGTTCGGCCTCATGCTCTTCATGATTAGCCGTCACGACTTTCAATTCTGCGCCGTGTTCAAGTTCAGAGAAAAGCCGCTTCTCAAAAACGTGCGGATTGTTGGCGATCAGAATATTGGCCGCATTCAAAATCCGGCGGGATGAGCGGTAGTTCTGCTCAAGCTTGATGACTTGCAGCGCCGGAAAATCTTTGCTCAGCAGAACCAGGTTTTGCGGATTTGCCCCTCGCCAGGAATAGATAGACTGGTCATCGTCGCCTACAACGGTAAAGCGCGCCCGCGCGCCAACCAACAGTTTCACCAGCTCGTACTGGCTGGTGTTGGTATCCTGATATTCATCTACCAGCAGATAGCGAATACGGTTTTGCCAGCGCTCCCGGACTTCTGCATTGCGCTGCAGCAGCAGCGTTGGCAGCAAAATCAGATCGTCAAAATCCAGCACGTTGCAGGACTTCAGGTGCGTGTCGTAAAGGCCGTAGCAATGGGCAAAAATACGATCCCGTTCGCCCTTCGCCTGCGCGGCGGCCTGCGCCGGAGACAACAACCCGTTCTTCCAGTTGGAGATGGTTGAAATCAGCTGTTGAAGCAGCACCTTATCGTTTTCTAACAGGCCTTCAGTTAGCTCTTTTAGCAGCGCGGTCTGATCGGTATCGTCAAACAGCGAGAAGTTAGATTTCATACCAAGCGCCGCGTACTCGCGCTTGATAATCTCCAGCCCAAGCGTGTGGAAAGTCGAGATCATCAACCCCCGTGCCTCTTTGCGCCCCAGCGTCTGCGAAACGCGCTCTTTCATTTCGCGGGCGGCCTTATTGGTAAAGGTCACCGCCGCGATTTGGCGCGCCTGATAGCCACTTTCGCGAATCAGATGCGCAATTTTATTGGTGATAACGCGCGTTTTACCCGAGCCCGCCCCGGCCAAAACCAGGCAGGGTCCGGTGACAAATTCGACGGCTTGTTGTTGGCCAGGGTTTAAACGCATACGGTCACTCAATGAAAGTCAGGAGGGGACAAAAACAGCGTGGTAGTATAGCGAGCGTAATCAACATGACTCAAGGCACTATCATGGCAAAAACCGCAGCAGCACTGCATATCCTTGTAAAGGAAGAAAAACTGGCTCTGGACCTTCTGGAGCAGCTTAAAAACGGTGGCGACTTCGAAAAACTGGCGAAGAAGCACTCTACCTGCCCATCCGGCAAAAAAGGCGGCCATTTAGGTGAATTCCGTCAGGGGCAGATGGTTCCTGCGTTCGATAAAGTGGTCTTTTCCTGCCCGCTGCTGGAGCCTTACGGCCCGCTGCACACTCAGTTCGGCTACCACATCATCAAGGTGTTGTACCGTAACTAAGCCAAAGGCCGGGATATCCGGCCTTTTCTTTACTTTGTCGACTGCAGCGTCTGCTGGGCTTCATGCTTCAGCAAATGCGTGCCGACCGCCATCTGGAACACTTTAAAAATAATGCCGTTCACGAAAGTGGTCAGCGTGAGGGTAATAAACGCCGTCATAATCCAGTCGATCACCGGCATCCCGCTGTGCAGCAAATAGGGACGGTAAATCAGCATTCCGGCAAACACGACCCAGTGGCTAAGGCAGTAGAAACATTGAAAGAGATGGCCCAGCATCGCATGCTTTTTCGCCGTCCAGCCGCGTAACCCTGCAAACAGTTCAGTTTGCGTTATCGTCATCGAAATACTGGCGGCGGCCAGGGCGATCATCAGACAAACTGGCAGATCCGTGGTTAAGGTTGAAATCATTCCTCATGCCCCTTTTCATTGAAATAGCTAATAAATTCGCTCCCGATATCTTGTAATGTCAGGCTTTTAAACCGCGCCAGTACCAGCTCTTCAGCCGCGGTAAACGTCTCGGACATCACTCGATTTACCCCCTGCTCCACCAGGCATTGCGGGTTTTCATTGCGGTTACCTAGCGCAAACAGACCCGGCGATCCCAGCGCCAGATAAATATCCAGCAGCGTCACTTCGCTAGCCGGGCGGCAGAGTCTCCAGCCGCCGTGGTGACCTTTGGTTGAGCAGACGATGTTGTTCTCGCGCAGACCGGCGAGCACTTTACGAATAAACGCCGGATTGCCGTCGATAAAGGCGGCCATTTGTTCCGATGTGAGCGGTTTGTCCATCTGCTCCAGGTGAAGCAGGATGTGCAATGTTGCTGAGAAGGAGTTATTTATTTTCATGTAACTTACAATATTACATAAAAAGAGAGACGGCAAGATAACAGGCACAAAAAAAGGCGCCGAAGCGCCTTTTTCATTTCAAAAACACATTAGCCAGCAACAGCGATGCGTTTCATATCGGTCATGTAGCCACGCAGTTTTTGACCCACTTTTTCGATTTCGTGGCTGCGAATGGCTTCATTGACGTCACGAAGTTGAGCGTTGTCTACCGCAGCGGCTGGGATCTCTTTACCCAGATCGCCCGGCTGCAGCGTGGTCATGAACTCTTTCAGCAGCGGTACGGCCGCGTAGGAGAACAGGTAGTTACCGTACTCAGCGGTATCAGAAATAACCACGTTCATTTCGTACAGGCGCTTACGAGCAATGGTGTTAGCAATCAGCGGCAGCTCGTGCAGGGACTCATAGTATGCCGACTCTTCGATGATGCCAGCGTCAACCATGGTTTCGAAGGCCAGCTCAACGCCTGCTTTCACCATGGCAATCATTACCACGCCTTTGTCGAAGTATTCCTGCTCGGAAATCTTACCTTCAAACTGCGGTGCAGTTTCGAAAGCGGTCTGGCCGGTCTCTTCACGCCAGGTATGCAGTTTCTTATCGTCGTTAGCCCAGTCAGCCATCATGCCGGAGGAGAACTCACCGGAGATGATGTCATCCATGTGTTTCTGGAACAGCGGAGCCATAATGGTTTTCAGCTGCTCGGACAGCGCGTTGGCGCGGATTTTTGCCGGGTTGGACAGACGGTCCATCATCAGCGTGATCCCGCCCTGCTTCAGCGCTTCGGTGATGGTTTCCCAGCCGAACTGAATCAGTTTTTCTGCATATGCAGCATCAGTACCTTCAGCCACCAGCTTGTCGAAGCACAGCAGAGAACCGGCCTGCAGCATACCGCACAGGATAGTTTGCTCGCCCATCAGGTCAGATTTCACTTCCGCAACGAAGGAAGACTCCAGCACGCCCGCACGGTGGCCACCGGTGGCCGCAGCCCAGGCTTTGGCAATCGCCATACCTTCGCCTTTCGGATCGTTTTCAGGGTGAACTGCGATCAGCGTTGGCACACCAAAACCACGTTTGTATTCTTCGCGCACTTCGGTGCCCGGGCACTTAGGTGCTACCATCACCACGGTGATGTCTTTACGAATGGTTTCGCCGACTTCAACCACGTTGAAACCGTGGGAGTAGCCCAGCGCCGCGCCGTCTTTCATCATCGGCTGTACGGCCTGAACAACGGAAGAGTGCTGTTTGTCTGGCGTCAGGTTAACAACCAGATCCGCCTGTGGGATCAGCTCTTCATAAGTACCCACTTTGAAGCCATTTTCGGTCGCTTTACGCCAGGATGCACGTTTCTCGGCGATAGCTTCCGCACGCAGGGCATAGGAAACATCCAGCCCGGAGTCGCGCATGTTCAGACCCTGGTTAAGACCCTGAGCGCCGCAGCCGACGATGACGACTTTTTTACCTTTGAGGTAGCTTGCTTCATCGGCGAATTCATCGCGCCCCATGAAGCGACATTTACCCAACTGCGCTAACTGCTGACGCAGGTTCAAAGTGTTGAAATAATTAGCCATCGTAGAACTCCGTATGTGTCGTGTTGTGCTTATTGTAAGGGCTCTGCAGCCGTGTCGTGCTGCCTAGAATGAACCCACTATATGACAGGAAATGCGTTGCTTAAATTGATATATTAACAACATCGCGTTGCAATTATTGCAATGCAAAAACGAGGCTTGATGACCATGGATTTACGCGATCTGAAAACCTTTCTGCACCTGGCTGAAAGCCGCCATTTTGGGCGTAGCGCGCGCGCCATGCACGTCAGTCCCTCCACGCTTTCGCGCCAGATCCAGCGTCTGGAGGACGACCTCGGGCAACCTCTGTTTTTGCGTGATAACCGCACCGTGACGCTGACTGAAGCCGGCGAGCAATTACGGCTGTTTGCCCAGCACACGCTGCTGCAATATCAGCAGATGCGCCACACGCTTGGCCAGCAAGGTCCTTCCCTGAGCGGAGAGCTGCATCTGTTTTGCTCGGTGACCGCCGCATACAGCCATTTGCCGCCCATTCTGGACCGCTTCCGGGCTGAACATCCTTCCGTTGAAATTAAGCTGACCACCGGCGACGCCGCGGATGCGGTAGAAAAAGTCGACTCCAACGAAGCCGATCTCGCCATTGCCGGAAAACCAGAGTCCCTTCCGCCTGGCGTGGCTTTCTCAATGCTGGAAAATTTATCCGTGGCCTTGATCGCCCCCGCTTTGCCTTGCCCTGTCAGGGCGCAGGTAAGCCAACCGGAGCCAGACTGGGCCAAAATTCCGTTTATCATGCCCGAGCAAGGGCCCGTTCGGCGCCGTATAGAACTGTGGTTCCGCCGCCAGAAAATCAGTAACCCGGTAATCTACGCTACCGTCGCCGGCCACGAAGCCATGGTGTCAATGGTGGCGCTGGGATGTGGCGTCGCGCTGATCCCGGAAATCGTGCTGGAAAACAGCCCGGAACCGGTGCGCAACCGCGTGCTGGTTCTGGAACGTAACGATGAGAAAGCGCCGTTTGAACTGGGCGTTTGCGTACAAAAAAAGCGGCTCAATGAGCCGCTTATCAGCGCCTTCTGGAAGCTTTTACCCGGCAGCCATTAACCGGCCAGGAAGAAGCGGAACGCCGGGTTCTGGGTTTCGTCGTGACATTCGTAACCCAGTTCGTTGAGCCGGGTTTCGAAGTCCGGCTCATTTTCACCCAACTCAAACGCCGCCAGAACTCGCCCGTAGTCGGTGCCGTGGCTGCGGTAGTGGAACAGAGAAATGTTCCAGTGCGTTCCCAGCGTGCTCAGGAACTTCAGCAGCGCCCCCGGCGATTCCGGGAATTCAAAGCTGTACAAGCGTTCGCGCAGCGGCTTCGAAGGTCGGCCGCCCACCATGTAGCGAACGTGCAGCTTCGCCATTTCGTCGTCAGAGAGATCGACCACACCGTAGCCGCCTTCGCTGAGCTGAGCGATGATCTCTTTACGCTCTTCCAGCCCGCGGGTCAGTCGCACCCCAACAAAAATGCAGGCATCGTCAGAGCTAGCGTAACGGTAGTTGAACTCAGTGACCGAGCGACCGCCCAGCAGCTGGCAAAACTTCAGGAAACTGCCTTTTTGCTCTGGAATAGTGACCGCCAGCAATGCTTCTCGCTGCTCGCCCAGTTCACAGCGCTCCGAGACATAGCGTAGCCCGTGAAAATTCACGTTTGCGCCAGACAGCACATGCGCCAGGCGTTCGCCACGAATGTTGTGCTGCTGGATGTACTTTTTCATCCCCGCCAGCGCCAGCGCGCCGGAAGGCTCGGCGACAGCACGCACATCCTCGAACAAATCCTTCATCGCCGCGCAGATGGCATCGCTGTCCACGGTGATGATGTCGTCCAGGTATTCCTGGCACACGCGGAAGGTTTCGTCGCCGATGCGCTTAACAGCAACACCTTCGGCAAACAGCCCTACGCGCGGCAGCTCAACCGGGTGCCCGGCATCCAGCGCCGCCTTGAGACAGGCAGAATCTTCGGCTTCAACCGCAATCACTTTGATCTGCGGCATCAGTTGCTTGATCAAAACCGCTACGCCAGCCGCCAGGCCACCGCCGCCAACCGGCACGAATACGCGATCGATGTGCGCATCCTGCTGCAGCAATTCCAGCGCAACCGTACCCTGCCCGGCGATGACTGCCGGGTGATCAAACGGAGGCACGTAGGTGAAACCTTGCTGCTGAGAAAGTTCGATGGCTTTGGCCTTTGCCTCATCGAAATTCGCGCCATGCAGCAACACTTCGCCTCCGAAGGCCCGCACAGCATCGACTTTGATATCCGCAGTAGCCACAGGCATAACGATCAGCGACTTAATACCCAATCGAGTGGACGAAAGCGCGACGCCCTGAGCGTGATTTCCCGCAGAAGCGGTGATCACGCCACTGGCTTTTTGCTCGCTGTTCAGGCCAGCAATCATCGAATAAGCCCCGCGCAGCTTGAAGCTATGCACAGGCTGGCGGTCTTCACGCTTAACCAGAATGACGTTATCAAGGCGCGAAGAAAGCTTTTCCATTTTTTGCAGCGGCGTTACCTGCACAACTTCGTAAACCGGCGCGCGCAATACCGCGCGCAGATACTCTGCTCCGCCGGGGGCATCGGGTAGCGGTTGTGACTCAGCCATAATTAGCCTCCAAGCTTGCTTTTATCACGCACGGCACCTTTATCCGCACTGGTGGCGAGGCTGGCGTAGGCGCGCAGGGCGAAGGAAACCTGGCGCTCACGATTGCGAGGAGTCCATGCCGCTTCACCGCGAGCTTCCTGCGCTTCACGACGTGCAGCCATTTCCTGATCGGTAAGCTGCAGCTGAATACCGCGATTAGGGATATCAATGGCAATCATGTCGCCGTCTTCAATCAGGGCGATATTGCCGCCGCTCGCGGCTTCAGGAGAAACGTGGCCGATCGACAGACCCGAGGTCCCGCCGGAGAAACGGCCGTCGGTGACCAGCGCGCAGGCTTTACCCAGCCCCATAGATTTCAGGAAGGTGGTTGGGTAGAGCATTTCCTGCATGCCTGGCCCGCCCTTTGGCCCTTCGTAGCGAATAACAACCACGTCACCTGCAACGACTTTACCGCCGAGGATGGCTTCTACCGCATCGTCCTGGCTTTCATAAACTTTGGCCGGGCCGCGGAATACCAGGCTGCCTTCATCCACGCCAGCGGTTTTAACAATACAGCCGTTTTCCGCGAAGTTGCCGTACAGAACGGCCAGGCCGCCATCTTTGCTGTAGGCATTTTCCAGTGAGCGAATGCAACCGTTAGCGCGATCGTCATCCAGCGTGTCCCAGCGGCAGTTCTGCGAGAAAGCCTGAGTAGTACGAATGCCCGCCGGACCCGCGCGGAACATCGTTTTCACCGCCTCGTCTTTGGTCAGCATGACATCGTATTGTTCCAGCGTCTGCGGCAGGGAAAGGCCAAGCACGTTTTTCACTTCGCGGTTCAACAATCCGGCGCGATCCAGCTCGCCGAGGATCCCGAGTACGCCTCCGGCACGGTGCACGTCTTCCATATGGTATTTCTGGGTGCTTGGCGCGACTTTACACAGCTGTGGAACCTTGCGGGACAGCTGGTCAATGTCGGTCATGGTGAAGTCGATTTCAGCTTCTTGCGCGGCGGCCAGCAGGTGCAGAACGGTGTTAGTGGAGCCGCCCATGGCGATATCCAGAGTCATGGCGTTTTCGAACGCCTCTTTGCTGGCGATGCTGCGCGGGAGCGCGGTGGCATCATCCTGCTCGTAATAGCGCTTGGTCAGTTCAACAATGCGTTTACCCGCGTTCAGGAACAACTCTTTGCGGTCAGCGTGCGTCGCCAGCAGTGAACCGTTACCCGGCTGAGACAGACCTAGCGCCTCGGTCAGGCAGTTCATGGAGTTGGCAGTGAACATACCTGAACAAGAGCCGCACGTTGGACACGCGGAGCGTTCAACCTGCTCGCTTTGCTCGTCAGAAACTTTCGGGTCCGCACCCTGAATCATCGCATCGACCAGATCCAGCTTGATGATCTGGTCGGAAAGTTTAGTTTTCCCGGCTTCCATCGGGCCGCCGGAGACGAAGATCACCGGAATGTTCAGGCGCAGCGAGGCCATCAGCATCCCTGGGGTGATTTTGTCGCAGTTGGAGATACAAACCATGGCATCGGCGCAGTGGGCGTTCACCATGTACTCAACCGAGTCGGCAATCAGCTCGCGGGACGGCAGGGAATAGAGCATACCGCCGTGCCCCATCGCGATACCGTCATCCACCGCAATGGTGTTGAACTCTTTCGCTACGCCGCCGGAGGCTTCGATTTGCTCGGCAACCAGTTTACCCAGGTCGCGCAGGTGAACGTGGCCCGGTACGAATTGGGTAAAGGAGTTGACGACCGCAATGATCGGTTTGCCAAAATCGGCGTCGGTCATCCCCGTTGCGCGCCACAGCGCGCGGGCACCCGCCATATTGCGGCCGTGAGTTGTAGTGGCGGAACGATACTTAGGCATGCTTTATTTACTCCAGTCTGTCGGGTAGCAGGCGGTCAGTTGCCGCCCGCCTGATTATATTTTTGTTTAAAACTTACGGGTTTACCTGATCTAACCAGCCCCACTTGTCTTCGGTTTCGCCGGTGAACAGGCCAAAGAATGCCTGTTGAATACGTTTGGTGACCGGGCCACAGCGGCCTTCGCCCACCTGAATGCGGTCTACGCTGCGCACCGGGGTGATTTCGGCGGCGGTACCGGACATAAAGACTTCGTCGGCCAGGTACAGAGACTCGCGCGACAGCACCTGCTCACGGACTTCAATGCCCAAGTCTTTTGCCAGCTTGATGATTGCATCGCGGGTAATCCCCGGCAGCGCTGAAGAGGTAAATGGCGGGGTGTAGATCACGCCGTCTTTTACTTCGAACAGGTTTTCACCCGCGCCCTCAGACAGGAAGCCGTTCACATCGAGCGCAATCCCTTCCTGATAGCCGTGGCGGCGTGCTTCGCTGCCGACCAGCAGAGAAGAAAGGTAGTTACCGCCCGCTTTGGCCGCGGTAGGAATGGTGTTTGGTGCCGCACGGTTCCAGGAAGAGACCATTGCATCAATCCCCTGATCCAGCGCTTCAGCGCCCAGATAAGCGCCCCACGGGAAAGCCGCAATGATCACGTCGGTGGTATACCCTTCCGGCGGATTAACGCCCATACCTACGTCGCCAACAAAGACCAGAGGGCGAATGTAAGCGCTGGTGAGATTATTTTTACGGATAACCGCACGGCAGGCTTCCATCAGCACATCCACGCTTTGCGATACCGGGAAGCGATAGATTTTTGCTGAGTCACGCAAGCGCTGCATGTGTTCACGATGACGGAACACCACTGGCCCTTTGTGCGAGTCGTAGCAACGGATGCCTTCGAAGACCGAAGTACCGTAGTGCAGCGCGTGGGACATGACGTGAACTTTCGCTTCTCCCCACGGAGTCATCTCGCCATTGAACCAGATGTAATCAGCTTTCTTGGTCGTCATTGTTCTCTTCCTTTTACGCTCAGGCGCGGATTTGTTGTGATGTTTGTGGCTGGATTTCAACGCAGGCAACGTCAACCAGCTTGCTTAATTGAGTAAACAGTAATTCGACTGGCCGCAGGCTAGCAACGGTCAATTCAATATTAATATTGTCGGTATTCCCCGCCGCGGCCATATTCATCGCGCAGATCTGGAATCCACGATGGCGCACTACGCGTAAAACACGTTCTAACGTTTCCGGACGGAAGCGAGCCTGCACTGCGAGCTGATGTTGCATCATGATAATTTCTCCAGCATTTGCGAGTTACTGGCACCGGGCGGTACCAACGGCCAGACGTTTTCGTACTCATCGATCGAGACGTGAAGCATGTACGGGCCGTCGCTGTTCAGCAGGGCGTCTAACGCGGCTTCTACCTGGTCTTTACGGGTGATGTGCTGACCTGGAATGCCAAAGGCGCTGGCCAGCGTGAGGAAATCAGGGTTGTCGGTCAGGGTGGTTTCACTGTAGCGCTCTTCAAAAAACAGCTGCTGCCACTGTCTCACCATGCCCAGGCGTTGGTTATCGAGCAGCAGGATTTTGACCGGCAACTGTTTGCGCTTGATGGTGCCTAATTCCTGAACGTTCATCATGAAAGAGCCATCGCCGGAGACGCAAATAACCGTATCTTCCGGCCTTGCAACCTGAGCACCAACGGCGGCGGGTAAACCAAAGCCCATCGTGCCAAGCCCGCTGGAAGTGATGAAGTTCTCCGGGCGAGTGAAGGTCATGTGCTGTGCGGTCCACATCTGATGCTGGCCTACGTCGGTGGTCACAACGGCTTCTGCTGATTTGCGCTCGGAGAGCTGCTTCAGCAGCAAGGGGGCATAGATAGCCTGACCCGGATGATCGTAGCGCCACTGGTGTTCTTCGTTCAGGGCGGCGACATGCTGCTGCCAGGAGGCAATGTGCAACGGCTGTTGCAAGGCCGGTAAAAGCTGATTCAGTGGCCCCTGCAACGCGACATGCGCCTGGCGCAGCTTGCTCAGCTCCGCAGGATCGATATCCATGTGGATAACTTTGGCGTGCGGAGCAAAGGTATTCAGCTTCCCGGTGACGCGGTCATCGAAACGGGCTCCAACGGCCAACAGCAGATCGCATTCCTGAACGGCGAGGTTCGCCGCCTTGGTGCCGTGCATTCCCAACATACCGGTATAAAACGCATGGTCGGCCGGGACTGCACCCAGCCCTTTCAGAGTGACTGTGGAAGGCATACCCGTGACGGAAATAAACTCACGGAGCGCTGGAACCGCCTGCGCCATCCCAACGCCGCCGCCAACGTAAAGCATCGGCTTTTTGGCCTGAGCGAGCATTTCACGGGCCTGCTGCAATTCAGCCAACGGTAGGTGAGCATCATCTTCAACGGCAGATAACCAGGCCTCAGGCTCACCAATAGCCAACTGAATATCTTTTGGAATATCGACCAGAACGGGGCCTGGACGGCCAGAATTAGCAATCTCAAAGGCCTCGGCAAGGACACGCGGCAATTCATCAAAGGATTCGACGAGGAAACTGTGTTTCGTGCAGGCAAGCGACAGGCCGAGGACGTCAACTTCCTGGAAAGCGTCAGTCCCGATCAAAGGTGCAGCCACCTGGCCGGTGATGGCAACCACAGGAACAGAATCTAAAAGTGCGTCAGCAAGGCCAGTTAACAGATTTGTCGCACCGGGGCCAGAAGTGGCAATACACACACCGGTTTTGCCCGTTGAGCGGGCATAACCAATAGCTGCCATGGCTGCACCTTGCTCATGGCGACACAGTAGATGTTCCACACCACCGTCGTACAACGCATCGTACACCGGCATAATCGCGCCGCCAGGATAACCGAAAACTGTTTCAACACCCTGCGCTCGCAACGCATGTACTACCCACTGTGCACCATTCATAGTTAGTTCCCCGTCTCATCACCGGAGAAACAGCATTTTATTCTGCAACACATACTCTGTTCCTCGCTTCACATTCTTCAGTCAACAAAAAACCCCCGGACCTTTCGGTGCGGGGGTTCTTTTCGATTCAGGCTTGATTTTTAAGCCTTTCTTTCTCCAAGTGCAGCCCCGCACGGTGGGATAATAATCACCACCACGCTAATCACGACCAGGCTAATCACTCGTAGAAGGGCTGTCATTTTCTGTATGTTCTAACGTCTAGTTCGAAGTAATGCCTACAGAGTTATCACAGAGTTGACGTAAAGCACAATATTTTTTTATGACGAAAAGATCGCCGTTGAAATTAATTAGCATAAAAACTATTTAATTTCAGTGCATAACGAGAAAGTGAAAATAATTCATAAAACTGGTCTGCTGAGGGTATTTTCTGCGTAATACCAGTAAAAAGTTATTGTTCTGCGATCGGCTTCGCAGCCAGAGCTGTAAAAAAGAAAGCGGATAAAAAAGTCAGGGAGGTACTTCCCGGTGCATAAAACGAACAATATTTAATCTTTTATTGGCGCGGCAGAATGAAGTTTTTCACGGAGGAAAAATGTCACTGTCGGTTGTCTATACCAGAGCAGCACTCGGCGTTCACGCCCCACAGGTTACGGTTGAAGTGCATATCAGTGCTGGTTTACCAGGGCTTACGCTTGTCGGCCTGCCTGAAACTACCGTGAGAGAAGCCCGGGATCGAGTCAGAAGCGCATTGATCAATAGCGGCTACACATTTCCAGCGCGTAAAATCACTATTAACCTTGCTCCGGCAGATCTTCCTAAAGAAGGTGGCAGATACGATTTGCCGATTGCTCTGGCGCTGCTGGTTGCCTCTGAGCAGCTAAATACGCCCAAGCTGGCCAAGCTTGAGTTTATCGGCGAGCTTGCGCTGACCGGGGAGCTACGTGGGGTTTCTGGGGCCATATCATCCGCTATGGAGGCTTTGAATGCGGGGCGAGAAGTCGTGGTTGCCGCAGAAAATGAAGAAGAAGTAGCCCTGATCGCTAAACCGGGCTGCTTTGTGGCCACGCATCTGACCGAGGTATGCGCCTGGCTGGAAGGAAAACACGACCTCCGCACCCCGGTTAGCCCTGCGCTGTGGCAAGCTGATAGCCTGGAAGACATGAACGAGATTATTGGGCAAAGTCAGGGAAAACGAGCGCTGGAAATTGCGGCGGCTGGCGGGCATAACCTCTTACTGATAGGCCCACCAGGAACGGGTAAAACCATGCTGGCGAGCCGGCTCAATACGCTCCTTCCTCCTTTGAACGATGTTGAAGCATTACAGAGCGCAGCCATTCTGAGCCTGGTACAATCTTCGCATCTTCATCGCCATTGGCGTCAGCGTCCGTTCAGGGCTCCCCATCACAGTGCCTCGTTAACTTCCGTCGTGGGCGGCGGGGCTATCCCGCAGCCAGGAGAAATTTCGTTAGCGCACAACGGCGTGTTATTTCTGGATGAATTACCTGAGTTTGAGCGCCGCGTACTGGACTCGCTTAGGGAACCTATTGAATCAGGTGAGATTCATATCTCTCGCACCCGGGCAAAAATCACCTACCCCGCGGATTTTCAGCTTATCGCGGCGATGAATCCCAGTCCTACAGGGCATTATGAAGGCAAACATAACCGTGCCACGCCCCAGCAGACTTTACGCTATATGAATCGACTCTCGGGCCCTTTTCTCGACCGCTTCGACCTCTCAGTGGATATCCCGCTTCTCCCGGCAGGAATGCTGAGTAAAACGAACCATCAGGAAGAAAAAAGCGAGAGAATAAGGGAAAGGGTAATAGAGACACGCGACAGGCAACTCTCCCGGCAGAACAAGCTGAATGCCCGACTCAGCAATCATGAGATCCGCGAACACTGTGAACTTGTGCCGAATGATGCAGTTTGGCTGGAGGAAACATTACTCAAACTGGGCCTGTCGGTCAGGGCATGGCAACGTCTTCTGAAAGTCTCTCGTACCATCGCGGATATCGAGCATTGCGAGAGTATTACTCGGGCACATCTCCAGGAAGCACTGAGCTATCGAACTATTGATCGGTTGCTCCTGCATTTGCACAGACTGGCAGAATAAAAAACGGGGCTTTCGCCCCATTTTTTAATCATCACTATCGCTGTAGTCTTCAACCGTATCCATCTGCGGTTTACCGCCAGACAGGGTATGAAAACGTTTTGGACGCTTAATACGCGACATGTACTTGCTCCAGACACGTTCCGCTTCAGTAGCAGGCTCGCGCACACCACGGCATACGGCAACAAACTGCACTTCTTCTTCAGTGCCTGGTTCGCGCTTACCGAGATCCAGCTCATTGAACGCAAAACCATGACGTTCTAACAGCTGTGCCTCTTTGATGGTGAAATCACCATGACGAGCAAACCCACGTGGATAATGTTTATTGTCGAAAAACCGATTAGTCGTCGTAAAGCTTTCCGCCATCCTACACGCTCCTGATTTTCTTGGTCGAGCTATTTATGGCGCGGAGTATTAGTTACGCTTGACAGAGTGTAAAACAAAACATTTAAATCATAACGACAAATTATTTTTTGGAGTAAGCCGTGGACACCGAATTACTTAAAACCTTCCTGGAAGTTAGCAGAACACGGCACTTTGGTCGCGCTGCAGAAGCACTTTATTTGACGCAGTCTGCGGTAAGCTTTCGCATCCGACAGCTCGAAAATCAGCTTGGTGTAAACCTTTTTACCCGCCACCGCAATAACATACGGCTGACAACTGCCGGGGAGCGCCTGTTGCCCTACGCAGAAAACCTGATGAATACGTGGTTAGCAGCGAAAAAAGAGGTATCACATACTTCTCAGCATAATCAGCTCACGCTTGGTGCCAGCGCATCGCTTTGGGAATGTATGCTTTCTGAATGGCTCATTGCGCTTTATCAACAGCATAATGGCCTGCAGTTCGAAGCACGAATTGCACAACGTCAGTCACTCGTTAAACAGCTTCATGAGCGCCAGCTGGATTTATTGCTCACAACTGAAGCGCCAAAAATGGACGAATTTGCCAGCCAGTTGCTAGGTTACTTCAGCATGGGGCTTTATGGTCCTGCCGCGGAAAGCCGTAAAGCTTCACTCAACTATTTACGCATCGAGTGGGGTGCGGATTTTCACCAGCATGAGGCCGAGCTCATTGGAAGTGATGATATTCCGGTATTAACTACCAGTTCAGCAAAAATAGCCTGCAAGCTGATCTCTGAACTTAACGGTTGCACCTTCCTGCCGATTGAGTGGGCAAAAGAACAGCCCGGGATCTGGCCTGTCCCCGAAAGCACAACGCTTTCCAGACCATTGTATGCTGTCTGGTTACAAAACACGGACAAACAGAGTGTTATCAAAGAATTATTGAAGACACCATTAAAGGCGCAGTAATGCGCTTTTAATAGCTAAGAATATAAAGGAGAGGAATTTTGGACAAAAAAAATCCTTTGCCTAAGCAAAGGATTATATATGGCAGGGGCGGAGAGACTCGAACTCGCGACACCCGGTTTTGGAGACCGGTGCTCTACCAACTGAGCTACGCCCCTAAATTTTCCTACTATTAAGCCTGCTTAAAGAGCAGGCTTAATTTTAATAAGTGGCGGAACGGACGGGACTCGAACCCGCGACCCCCTGCGTGACAGGCAGGTATTCTAACCGACTGAACTACCGCTCCACCGAATTTTTCTACAACCACCGGTT
>AKXM01000011.1 GCA_000277545.1 Enterobacter sp. Ag1
CGCGATTCGTTCCCGACAGCTCAACCCCGCCTGAGTTGGGTCATAACCGGGGGCGCTGAGAGCCGGGAACAAGGGCGTGGCTTTGAGACCTGAAGCAACGTTAACGTTCCTTGTGGCTGCGGGTATAAAGCGAGGCACGGTTCCGGCTTAAATCGCCTTCGTTTTCTCTCCGACTGGCCAGGGTCCGGACGTCGGGAGCGGCCGGAGGCTGAGAGCGTCGGGAACGCGTCTCAGCCGACCCAGGACTGGGAGATAAAACGGAGGTCTGCCGCTTCAGCGGTCGATTTATTTGGCCGGGAGTCCGGGGTCTCGGGGGAGTGACGGTGGCTCCCCCGAGCCGTTCACCGTCTCTGTGATGGCATATCAAACCGAACTGGAAGTGAACGGGACCTTAGCCGACCCTGCATAATCACGGGTATTTGCTGCCATAAGCCTGACCGGAAACCATCAATACAAATTCTGCGGCGTAAAAATCCCGTGGTGGGAAGTGCGTAAAGGAATCACTGTGGCAGGCGCTGGGGCAGGCGCAGCGCTGAGCGAATCAATAAAAGCTCTGGCCCACCACTGGCTGTCGTACCTTTCCACTTTGGCCAGCAGCTGCTGGTGGCGGCGTTTCCGCTCGTGCAGCGGCATCGTCAGCGCGGAATAAAGCGCATGGCTTGCTTCGTTGGCATCGTAGGGGTTGATCAACACCGCATCCGTCAGCTGTTCCGCCGTGCCGGTCAGGGCCGACAGCATCAGTACGCCGGGGTCTTCGGCATCCTGCGCGAGAACAAAAGCTTTCGCCTCCAGGCTCATCCCCTCAGAAAGTGGGGTGAACATCGCCACGTGGGCGTTACGGTAAAACGCGTGAATCAAATCGGAGTGGCAAAGATGGTTGCGAATATAGTTGATGGGGTACCAGGTCGCATCCCCAAAGCGAGCGTTAATTTCTGCGCACTGGTGTTCCAGCTGGTCGCAGAGATCCCGCGCCGACCACGAATAGCCCCTTGAAGCGTCAGAGATTTGCAACAGGCTGACGTCACGCAGGTACTCCGGGTGCGAACTTAGAAACGTTTCCATCGTATTCAGGTGGCAGTGCACGCCGCTGATATCGCTGATCGTGTCGTTGCTGATCACAATCTGGCGAGGGTAGTTCCGCACCGCTTCGGCGTTGGTGTGCGAAAGCGGTGGCAGAGTTTTATCCACGCCGCAGGGGAAAATCCCCAGCCGGATAATGTGCCCGTTGAGCTGAATAAGATTATCCGCCAGCCGCTCCACGCGGTAAAACCGCAGCGCATAGGCGAGGAAATTATTCACATCTCCGCTCGACTGAAAGCCGAGCAGATCGTAGCTGAACAGCGCCTGCATCAGGCTGTCGTGTTCAGGTACCGAACGCAGCACATCGCCTGGCGGGAAGGGCTGATGCAGGAAAAAGCCGCAGCGGTTGGTGTAGCCATCCTCTTTGAGCATCTTGCCGGTGAACAACAGATGGTAGTCCTGCACCCAGACGAGATCGTCAGGCTCGATTTTGGCGGCCACCCGCGCTTTCACGTCATGGTTATAGTTTTTCCAGGTGGTGAAATACTCTTTTTTATAGTGGATCAAATCCGGGCGATTGTGGAAAACCGGCCACAGCACCTGATGAATATAGCCCTGGTAAAAGTTGTCATACTCGTTGGGGGTCAGCGCCCAGCTGTATTGCTGGTAGCCCGACTGACTGAAAAAACGCTCTTTTCTCTGCTTGTTCCCTGCGGCTATTTCACCGTTCCAGCCAAACCACAGGCCCGAATGTTTCTTCAGAACGGCATGAAGTACCGGAAGCAGAGGATCGCCGCGCTGCCCGCGTTCTGGTTCGCAGCGATTAGACAGCATGATAAGACGAGACATACATCACCTCAGGTTAGCATTCAGGTTAAGAGCACACGGGCGTTAGCGGGACAGCACCGCTTCTTCCTGGGTCACGATAGTTTCAAACCACGCCAGTTCCGACAGCTTGTGGGTCACCCACTGGCGGGAGAACGCTTCCCCCAGGCTTTCGGCCATGTAATGACTTTGCTGAAACTCATCGATTGCGACGTGCTGGAACAGCGGCAGCTCAGGGGCAAACAGGGCTGAATTTTTCAGGGTATCGCTGTCGATATTTTCCAGGCCGTAAAGCATGCCGGTCAGAATGGCGGCCATCGCCAGATACGGGTTCACGTCGGCCCCGGCGAGGCGGTACTCAATGCGGCGGTTGCCGTCGTCAGAGCAGGGAATGCGCAGGGCAGCGCTGCGCTTGTTGTAGCCCCAGGAACTGAACAGCGGCTCGGTAAGGTTTTTGCGCAGCCGCCTGAAAGAGTTGACGTGTGGGGCAATAATGGCCACGGCGGCGGGCATTGTTTGCAGCATCCCCGCCAGGCAGAGCTGGGTCATTTCGTTCAGATTTTCCGCCGGGGAGGCAAAAACGTTGTCGCCTTTGCGGTCGTTCAGGCTGATATGAAAATGCAGGCCGTTTCCGGCCAGGTGCGAAAACGGCTTCGCCATAAAGTTGGCCTGATAGCCAAACTTATCGGCCACGATGCTGGTCAGGCGGCGTAGCGCCAGCACGCTTTCGCACACGCCGACGATGTCTTTGCCATGCTTCAGGTTCAGCTCAAACTGCCCGGCTTCCGCTTCGCAGACGATACCGCTCAGCGGCAGCTTTTGATCGGCGGCGGCCTGCTCCAGCGCTTCAATAAAAGCGGTGTAATCGGAAGGGACGGGCATATAAAAGCAGCCCTGGGCCGGCACGTCCTGCTGGGCTTTGCTGACCAGGTAAAACTCTATTTCCGGCGCGGCGACCGGGTACAGGCCGTGGTAATGAAACTTCTGCAGGACATTTTCCAGCACCACTCTGGGTTCTAGCGCGTAGCCGCTGCCGTCGCTCTGCTTCATGGTTAACAGCAGCTGCGCGTTGTGCTTCGGGTCGTGGGCGCAGGGCCGCAGCGTCCCCGCCACTGGCAGGCAAAGCCCGTCGGGCTCGTCGTATTCCACGCTGGCTGATGCCTGGCTAAAAGGTTTACCCTCGTGATCCATCGCGTAAACGGACTGCGGGAAATAGCAGCCGGCAGAGAGCGACAGCAGGCTGTCTACCGCGATGCGCTTGCCGCGAAAAGCTCCGTTGACGTCATTGAGGTAAATATCAACGTGCTTTGTGTCGGGGTGACGCTGCAGGTAGCGCTGTACCTCTTCGGCAAACTCTTTAGCTCGCTCCGCCGCTGGCTTTTGCCCCACTGACTGGCCGACGGATTCTTCATTGGATGAAGCCTGCGGCAAAGCGAAAAGCGTAAAAATGTTTTTAACGAGTGAGTGGTGAATGAGTGAGTTCATGGCGGTCTTTTTCTAAGCCTCTCGGCGACGAAAAGAGCATATTCACTGGCGTATAAAAAGAAGGTAAAAAAGCCCAGGCGGTGGGTAAAAAAAGTATAAATGGCAATAAGTGTGGGGATTTAGCCCGGCACCTGCGGCTGTCCGCCTGTCCAAACGAGTTCGCATATCATATACCGCTTAGTGCTTTCCCCAGCCGATTCAAACTCGGCTATTCTTTGTTTACTGCATGATTTTTAAGTAAAGAACAACGAGGAATAACTATGAACATATCAACACGTTGGGGTTTGGCAGGGTTAGTGATGTTGGCAACAGGCGCGCAGGCGGCGGAATCGGTGAAAGTCGGCTCTAAAATTGACACCGAAGGCTCTTTGCTCGGCAATATTATTTTGCAGGTGCTGGAAAGCCACGATGTAAAAACCGTGAATAAAGTCCAGCTCGGCACCACCCCGGTTGTGCGCGGGGCGATTACCTCCGGCGAGCTGGATATTTACCCGGAATACACAGGCAACGGCGCGTTCTTCTTTAAAACTGAAAACGATCCGGCCTGGAAAGATGCCCAGAAGGGCTATGAAAAAGTTAAGCAACTGGATTACGACAAAAATCACCTGGTCTGGCTGACGCCGGCCCCGGCCAACAACACTTACACCATCGCGGTACGTAAGGACCTGGCGGAGAAAAACCACCTGGTTTCCCTGGCGGATCTTAGCGAATACCTGAAAAAGGGCGGCACCTTTAAGCTGGCGGCTTCCGCCGAGTTTATCGAGCGCTCCGACGCGCTGCCGGCCTTCGAAAAAGCCTACGGCTTTAAGCTGGAACAAAGCCAGCTGCTTTCCCTGGCCGGGGGCGACACCGCAGTAACCATTAAAGCAGCGGCACAGCAAACCTCCGGCGTTAATGCCGCGATGGCCTACGGCACCGATGGCCCGGTTGCGGCCCTGGGCCTGGAAACGCTCACCGACCCGAAAGGCGTGCAGGCCGTTTCTGCGCCAACCGCCGTAGTGCGTGAGGCCGTGCTGAAAGAGTACCCGCAAATTGGCGACTGGCTGAAACCGGTCTTTATTTCCCTCGACCAGAAAACGCTGCAGCAGCTGAATGCTAAGATTGCCGTGGAAGGTCAGGATGCCAAAAAAGTAGCCGCTGATTATTTAAAGCAAAAAGGCTTTGTTAAATAGCCTGCTGGCGGCGTGCATTGTGCTTCAAAGCCCGAAATGCACGTCGTTATTTGGTCTGCCTCAAACAGTCGACAACGCCGGTTGTCGGCTGTTTGTCATCAATCTGCTGGAATGACGTTTGCTAAAAATTCATAACAGGGTACTGCTGCTGCTGGTGTTACTGCTGGCGGCCGCCTTGATGTTACTCCCGATCATCAACAACGCGCCTAACCGCCTGGTTTCCGGCGAGCCGCTGGGCATCACCCAGTTGCCCGGCACGCTGTATTACTGGCTGGCGATTCCTTTTCTGATGCTGGCTGGCCTGACGCTGGCCCCCGCCCGCGCCATCACTCAGCTGGTGATTATTGCCACCGGCGAGCTGCTGTTTATCGGCCTGCTGTTACTGCTGGGACACACCGCGAGCCAGCTTGCCCTGGAGGGCAGTTCCCTCGCGCGTACTTCCCCCGGCAGCGGGCTGTGGCTGATGCTGGCGGTTTGCCTGCTGCTTTGCGCCGATGCGGCTAACAGACTCACGGCCAGCCCTTTGTGGCGGCTCTTGCTGAATCTCCAGGTCTGGGTCGTCCCCGTCGCGCTGCTGGCAACCGGCTACTTCAGCGATCTTTCGCTGATGAAGGAGTACGTCAACCGCCAGGACGTGTTTGACGATGCCCTGAGCCGCCACCTGGCCCTGCTGGCGGGTACTCTGGCTCCGGCGCTGCTGATTGGCGTCCCGCTGGGGCTCCTTTGCTATCGCCGCCCGGCCTGGCAATCCGGCGTGTTTTCTCTGCTCAACGTGATCCAGACGGTGCCTTCCGTGGCGCTGTTTGGCCTGCTTATTGCGCCGCTGGCGGGTCTTGCCGCCTGGCTGCCGTGGCTGGGGAAAATGGGCGTGAGCGGGATTGGCGTCGCGCCTGCGCTGATTGCGCTGGTGCTTTATGCGCTCTTGCCGCTGGTGCGTGGCGTGGTGGCGGGTTTGCAGCAGGTACCGCGCAACATCGTGGAAAGCGCGCTGGGCATGGGCATGTCGCGGGCGCAAATTTTCTGGCGAGCGGAAGTGCCGCTGGCGTTGCCGGTGCTGCTCCGCAGCCTGCGTGTGGTCTGCGTGCAGACTATCGGCATGGCGGTTATCGCCGCGCTGATTGGCGCAGGTGGATTTGGCTCGATTATTTTCCAGGGGCTGTTGAGCAGCGCGCTGGATCTGGTTCTGCTTGGCGTGATGCCGGTTATCGCCCTGGCGGTGATCGTCGACGCGCTGTTTAAGCTGTTTATTTCTCTGCTGGAGGCAAAATAATGATCGAGTTCGATCGCGTCAGCAAATACTTCCACGGCGAAGCGGCGGTCAGTGATTTGACGCTGAACATCCTTGAAGGGCAATTCACCGTGCTGATCGGCACCTCCGGCTCAGGCAAGTCCACCACGCTGAAGATGATCAACCGCCTGGTAGAGCACGACGAAGGGCGCATTCGCTTTGCCGGGGAAGAAATCCGCAGCTTTGACCCGAAGGCGCTTCGCCGCCGCATGGGCTACGCCATTCAGTCCATCGGCCTGTTCCCGCACTGGACGGTGGCGCAGAACATCGCCACGGTGCCTGAGCTGCTGAAGTGGCCGAAGGCGAGAGTGGCCGAACGTATCGACGAGCTGCTGGAGCTGTTAGGCCTGGACGCCGCGCAGTTCCGCGACCGCTATCCGCACCAGCTTTCCGGCGGGCAGCAGCAGCGCGTGGGCGTGGCCCGTGCGCTGGCGGCCGACCCGGAGGTGCTGCTGATGGACGAGCCTTTTGGTGCGCTGGACCCGGTCACCCGCGCGACGCTGCAGCAGGAGATGATCCGCATTCATCAACTGCTGGGGCGCACCATCGTGCTGGTGACGCATGACATTGACGAGGCCTTAACGCTTGCCGACAACATCGTGCTGATGGACGGCGGCAAAGTTATCCAGCAGGGAACGCCGCTGGAGCTGCTGACCAACCCGGCCAACGACTTTGTGCGTGATTTCTTTGGCCGCAGTGAGCTTGGCGTCCGGCTGCTTTCACTGCGCCACGTCGCAGACAGCATTCGCGCCGATGAACGTCTGGAAGGGGAACCTATCCGGGCAGACATGACGCTGCGCGAAGCGCTCTCGCTGTTTATCGACCGTCAGTGCGAAAAACTGCCGGTGGTGGATGCCCAGAATCAGCCCTGTGGCGTGCTGCACTTTAGCGACCTGGTCAGGAGGAGAGAACATGCGCCTGCTGCGTGACCCTTTGCTGTGGCTTATCGCGTTTTTTGCTGCGCTGCTGGTGCTGCTGCCCTACACCAGCGGGCTGTTTAGCTGGCTGTTCCCGCAGCTGACCAGGCCTATGTACCAGCAGGACAGCTTTGTCTCTCTGGCGCTGGCGCACTTAACGCTGGTGGGCATTTCCAGCGTGGTTGCGGTGGTGATTGGCGTGGGGCTGGGGATTCTGGTCACGCGTCCGGCGGGGGAAGAGTTTCGTTCGCTGGTGGAGACCATTACCGCCGCCGGGCAAACTTTTCCGCCGGTGGCCGTCTTAGCCGTGGCGGTACCGGTGATGGGGTTCGGGCAAGAGCCGGCGATCATCGCGCTGGTGATTTACGGCCTGCTACCGATTTTACAGGGGACGCTGGCGGGAATTGGCGCCGTGCCTGAATCCGCGCGCGAGATTGCGCTTGGCATCGGCATGAGCCGCGGGCAAATGCTGCGGAAAGTGGAACTGCCGCTCGCCGCGCCGGTTATTCTGGCGGGCATCAGGACGTCGGTGATTATTAATATCGGCACCGCAACGATCGCGTCTACCGTGGGCGCTAACACGCTCGGGTCACCGATTATTATCGGGCTAAGCGGCTTTAATACCGCCTATGTGATTCAGGGCGCGGTGCTGGTGGCGCTGGCGGCAATTGTTACTGACCGCCTGTTTGAGCGCCTGGAAAGTTACGTCACGCGCCATGCAAAATAACGATGTAGCCGACCAGCATCACGCCGCCAATGCCGCCGATCGCCATAACCAGCATTCCGCCCACAAGGGCCATTTTTGACAGTTTCATCCGTTGCTCCGTTTGTTAACGAAGCGATTATAAAGGGAAGCGGGGTTGTTAATGAACCTTTGATTGTGACGAAGAGGGAAAAAGGCCATTTTCCCTCTTTATTGCCGTCAGTCCGTGGGCTGTCTGCGCTCAACGTTACCCAGCACAAAAACGGGCAGCCCTGCGCTGCGCCACGATTCAATCTGGTCTATTTGCCGTTCTCCGGGGCAGTCACCGCACCAGACCAGCAGCGTTTGCCGGTCAAAAATCTCCGGTTTCAGGCTGCTCAGCGAATTAGCCAGCACGTCGACCCGCCAGCCTTGCTGGCTGGCAATCCACGCCGCCATCCACAGCCGCGTTGTGTCCTGCACGTTCCAGCCCACGACTAAAGCATCTCTGCCATTTTGCTTGCGCGCGGCGGCAATACACATCGCGATATAGTTGATCAGAGCGCCGTCCAGCAGGCTAAGCAGCGCGCACAGCGCAATTTGCTGCCCGTAAAGGCGGCGACGCAGCGGAAGATAGAGATGTTGCACCAGCGTGTGCGCCGGATAGATACGCCCAATGTCGGCTATCCAGGCGCGGAGCAGGTTGGGGTTGCCGCTTTGCAGATGGCGGAGCAGCGTTTCCTGCCGCTCTCCCCAGGCGTGTTCTTTTTCCCGGTGTTCACCGCTGAGTAGGCCTTTGACTTTGCTGACCTGCACGCCTTGCTCGATCCAGGTTTGGATCTCGCGAATCCGCTCGATGTCGGCGGAATCAAACAGGCGATGCCCGCCGTCGCTTCGCTTAGGTTTGAGCAACCCGTAACGCCGCTGCCAGGCCCGGAGGGTTACCGGATTAATATTGCAAAGCGCAGCCACTTCTCCGATGGAATAAAGCGCCATAACGTCACCTGATACCTTAAGGGGAGGCCCTTACTAACTGTAGTAAGTTCTGGTGAGTTTGGCTTCATTGGGCGAGATTTCTTGGGGGATTGGCGTTGTTGCTTAATCACATTTCTCTTTCAAATCTTCCACAGATATCTTTCGCTCCGCAGTTATGCCGTTCACCGATAATTCAGTTTCCCTTGTACTTTCAGAGCACGTGAACGTGTCAGGGGGCATTACGCTGTATGAACCGGTCACATGGGTTACAGAACTGACCGGTCACATGGGTTACACCTTTCTCTCAATCTAACCTCAGGATACGGTGATTGATTCTGTCGTAATGCGCCAGTATCAGTTCACCAAATCCTATTTCGTCGCATTGCTCATTCAACGGTTTCATCCAGACCCACTCATTTCGTAGCGCTTCACTCAGAAATATTCGGGTACTGTTGAACCATAAATCT
>AKXM01000012.1 GCA_000277545.1 Enterobacter sp. Ag1
ATGGACGGCGCGAGTGATATCCCTCCCTCACCGCCATATTTAAAGAAGAGCTCGCATGCAAATGCGGGCTTTTTTTTCGCATGTTGCACCACGAGGGACGGATGAGAACCCTCGACCAGGGTTCGACAAAACGGCAGGATGGCCGTTTTGCATTGCCTCCGGCAACCCGTAGGGCGAGCGCCATGGACGGCGCGAGTGATATCCCTCCCTCACCGCCATATTTAAAGAAGAGCTCGCATGCAAATGCGGGCTTTTTTTTCGCATGTTTCACTATAAGGGTTGGGTTCGAATATAACCTGCAGTTACTTTTTAGCAACTCTTTGCGCCAGGTAGTAGTTTATATAACCCCTGTATTCATCCTTTGTTTCTGCCGGGATCTCGCTTTCCGCAAAGAAGGTGAGCGCCAGACCTTCTGTAGGGTCACTAATCATACGGCCTGACCAGCTTGTCACTTCGAACAGTGAAGTAATGACGTTAATCCTGTCTTTATTCTCGAGCGTAAACGTATAGTCCGAACCCGAAAAAGTGCCGAGTAAAGTCAGGTCGTGAACATCAAGATTCGTCTCTTCTTTCACTTCACGAATAGCCGTTTCTTCAAAACTTTCACCGGGCTCAAGCAAACCGCCGGGCAATCCCCAGCCGCCATCACGCCGCAGCTGCAACAAAATGCGCTGCTGATCATCGGTGATGATGACATTCGCCCCGGCCAGTAATAAAAGCCGGTGGCCTACCAGCGCCCTCATTTCTTCCACGTATCCCATCGCCTACCCTCCGGGCATAACGCCGCGTTATTGTCAGCGTTTATACACGATTAAGATGAAACCGGCATGACTGACTCCGTCACTCTTTCTTACGCTGGTATTTCTCCGGCAGCGGCGGAACCGGACGGCGATCGTCCATCAAATGAAGCACGGTCAGAATCGGATGGTGAAACAGCATTCGGGGACCACTCCAGCGCATCACCCGCTTCATTTCTTCACGTTTTGAGGGCTGATAGCAGTGGATGGGACATTGCTTGCAGGCGGGCTTTTCTTCGCCAAAAGCGCAGCGATCCAACCTTTTGGCAGCGTAGTCGTATAGCCGTGAGTAGTGGTCTGGATCGGGGCTGGCAGCTGGGTTTTTGCGCTCGTACAGGGCGAGCATTTTAGCGATGGTTTGCTTTTCGCGTTGGATGCGTTTTCCGGACATAGCTGCACCTCGTTAACCGGTACAAACGTCCGGTCAATGATTGTCGATAAGATGCAGCAATAATACACCTTATCGACAGCAGGCCGAAGTACGAATAGGGGTTAGAGATCGCGGAACGTGCCCAGACAGTAGCCTCGCTCGGCAATCGCGTACTTCAACGCCGCGGAGGTAAGCACTTCCAGCTCCGCAAGGCGCGGGTAGCAGTAGTTGCTTTTCAGCAGCGTGTTATCCACAAATGACGGGTGGCACATCACTTCCAGCGAGGCTTCCTCTCGCTTAGCCGAAGCATCCACGCACTCCAGAAGCAGGCTTTCAGAAATCGAATCGCCGTAAAACTCGCTGCTAAACCCTTGCGTAGTCCGCACGCCATCCAGGGAAATGTTGTCCCGGGCTGCGGCATCACGATCGACACGCAGCGGGATCCCTTTCGCGCTGGCAAACGCCGCAACGATGGGGAAAATTTCCGGAATCATATGCACGTGATGATGGCTATCAAGATGGGTTGGTTCAATACCAAAAATCTCGATAAAGCGCTGATACTGGCTTTCCAGTTCGCGTTTGATCTCGTCCCGATCCAACTGCCCCTGCTCGGCCATCTCCCAAATCCATTTACCCAGTACGCCCGTTTCGCGGGTTAGCACCGGCATGTTGGTCAGCGGCTGTCCCAGCGTCAGCACGAAGTGCATGCCGACCCCCAACCCCGGATAGCGTGCGCACAGCCCGGCAGCGTGTTTAATGGCTTCAGCGTTAACCATCGCGGTGGTTGACGTCACCACACCGTGGTGAAAGGCTTCGATGATGCCGTAGTTTTGCGCCTTACTCAGGCCAAAGTCATCGGCGTTGATAATCAGTAAGCGGTCCATAGCATCCCTCTTGAGTGGCCCTCCCCGTCCGGGGAGGGCAAGGCATTACGCCAGTTTTTCGATAGTTTTCGCAAAGTTTGGCAGATGGGCTTTATGGGCAAGCAGCATCTCTTTGGCAATCACTTCCGCATCCTTGTCAGAGTGGATAAGCGGGCTCAGGTTCAGCGCCAGCAGCACATCGTTGAATTCACCGCTCAGCGCCGCCTGGCTCGCCGCCACTTCGAAGCCTTTGATGGTATGAATAAGGCCCATCACTTTCTCGTCGAAGTGAGTCACGCGCGGGTGAGGTCTTGCGCCATCACGGCCAATGATGCTGGTCGTTTCGATAGCCCAGTCCGCCGGGATATTGTCCACGTGCCCATGGTGCGGGATGTTCACGTAGTGCTCGGTCTGCTTATCATTGTAGATAGCGCTGATCACTTCGCATGCGGCGTCAGAGTAGTAAGCCCCGCCGCGCAGCTCCAGCTCTTTCGGTTTCACATCCAGGTTAGGATCTTTATACAGTTCGAACAGCTGTTTCTCGACCTTCTGCACCACGGAAGCACGCGCGCCACCTTTGTAGAACTCGCCCATTTCGATGGCCAGCATCTCTTTCTGCTTGAAGTAGTACAGCAGGTAAGAGCACGGCAGCAGGTTCAGAGAACGGATCAGCCCTTCGCTAAACGGCATATCGAAGATGTTTTTCACCGAGTTAGCGCTCAGTTTACCGCTGGCTACGCCGTCCAGCAGTTCAGCAAAGCGGGATTCGCCGTTCACCAGCACATCTTTAATGAACACCATGTGATTCAGGCCGAAGAGATCGATCCCCAGGTCATCTTCCGGGGTCAGCTTCAGTACGTCGGTAATAAACATCTTCATGCCAACAGGGATGTTGCACACGCCGATGAATTTTTTGAAGTTGGTATGGCGGAATACCGCCTCAGTCACCATCCCGGCCGGGTTAGTGAAGTTGATAACCCACGCATCCGGGCAGATTTCCTGCACGTCTTTGATGATGTCGAAAATCACTGGAATGGTGCGCAGCCCTTTGAACAGGCCACCCGCGCCGTTGGTTTCCTGGCCAAGATAACCGTGGCTCAGCGGAATACGCTCATCCAGCTCGCGCGCTTTCAGCTGGCCCACGCGCAGCTGGGTGGTCACGAAGTCCGCGTCTTTCAGCGCTTCACGGCGGTCGAGGCTCTTGTGTACCGTCATCGGCACACCGGCGTGCTCAATCATGCGCTGGCAAAGATTGAAAATAATATCCTGCTTTTCTTTACCGGCTTCGACATCCACCAGCCAAAGTTCGGTAATCGGTAGTTCATGATAGCGCTTAATAAAACCTTCAAGTAATTCTGGGGTATAGCTGCTGCCGCCACCGATAGTAACAACTTTTAATTTCTTAGTCATACAGGCTCCCGTACAGCGCCACGCGCCGTATTTAGAAAATTGAATAAGTTAATAAAAACGCAATATTGACCGTGGTAATTAACCAGCACCTTAATTAATGCTGTACAATTTCTTCCGATAACTATTTGGCGTAAAAGAGGTGACCTTTTTAAAGTTCTTAATAAACATGCTGGGGCTGCTGTAGCCGGACTCAAAGGCAATATCGGTCACCGATGAGTTAGTAATCTCCAGCTGCTTCTTGGCAAAATTAATGCGGATTTCGTTAATAATCTGCATCGGCGTTTTGCCATAATAGCGCTGAGTGGCGCGCGTCAAATATTCCTGCGACTTACCCGAAAGCGCGACCATGTTTAATAAGGCTTTGTCACCAAAACGCATTTTGTCGTGCATCCCTTCAACGGTGGATTTTAACCACAATGGGATATCATCCTGATTTTCCGACTCCCGATAATGGCGGAGTCGATTGACGACATAAAAACTCACCATTTCGAGGAACTCGTTAAATTCCCCTTCGCGGAAATTAAACGAGGCAATCACCGATTCCATAAACGCCAGGAATTCATCCTTAATCTGGTAAACCTGTGAGGCCACCAAATGGGACGGCAGCAGCGGCATATAATGCTGTTCAAAGAACTGCTGACTGATCCCCACGTTAAATAACCGGGTCGCACCAAACTCGTAGAAACTCTGATGATGGGAACCGACCGGAATAAAGACAAAATCGCCTCGCTCCATCAGTACGCGCTTACCGTTAATTTCCTGGTAGTAGCGCCCGGTCAACACGATTGTGAATTCGTAGTAGTCATGCTGGTGCAGCCCGCTCACGCTCTCTTCTTTGGTGTAGATAAACGCATGGAAACACTTGCCGTTAAACAGCTGGCTTTCACGAACAATGTTAATTTCCATATTGTCTATCTCTGGCTGCATATGCTGACCTGCTACTTGTCCATTTTCTCGTGCAATTCAATCAACTCGGTGACCAGCTCACGCGCCAGCATCGAAGTCATCAGGTGGTCCTGCGCGTGTACCAGCACCAGGCTCACTTTGGTTTTGCCTTCGCCCTGGTCGCCTTCAATCAGCTTAGTCTGCACCAGATGCGCTTCGTTCAGCGCCGTGCGGGACTGGTCCATCATCTCTTTAGCCCCGGCGAAGTCACCCTGCTTGGCCTTTTTGAGCGCGCCGTAGGCTAGGCTGCGGGCCTGGCCTGAATTGATGATTAAGCCCATCACCACTTCTTCGAGATCGTCCACTTCTACTTCAGTTTCAACAACATTATCTAAATCAAACATAAGCGTGCTCCCCGGATTCTGAAAACGGGGGAGGCATTCCCTCCCCCGGCTGAACTTAGAATTTCAGTGCGTTAGCGATATCTTCTTCGCTTTCTTCTTCTTCAATAACCGCCTGTGCCTTGTTGGACAGGATAACGAACGGCATGTACACCAGCGTTGCAACACCCAGGTTGAACAGCGCCACCAGCAGTGCAGCGACGCTGCCGTTACTGTTGAAGAAGGCGCCCAGGCCGGTAGGCATGGTCCACGGTGCCAGGTTGGTGACCGGCGGGATAATGCCCATGGAGTACGCAATCAGGGTGATCGCGGCCAGAATCGGCTGTACCGCCACAAACGGGATGAACATGACCGGGTTCATGATGATCGGCAGACCAAACAGAATCGGTTCGTTAATCTGGAAGATGCCTGACGGCAGCGCCAGCTTAGCCACCTGACGGTGATCGGCGCGGCGAGAGGCGATGAAGATAGCGATAATCAGACCCAGCGTCGCACCGGAACCCCCCAGCAGGATGTAGGAGTCGAGCATTGGTTTCGCCCAGAAGTGGAACTGTTTGCCCGCTTCGATAGCGGCTTCAACAGAACCGTACTGCTGGTACAGCGCCACGTTTTCCAGCGCCCATGGGGTCATGATGCCGTTATCCAGAGCGGTAAGCGCCAGGGAACCGTGAACACCGAAGAACCACAGCAGGGAGTTGAAAATCACGTATGCCCAGCCAACCACGCTCCCCATTGACGCCAGCGGAGTCGAAATGGAGTCCATGATGATCTGGTGGAAGTTGCTGCCGTAGTGAGACAGCGCCCAGGAGATGATCCCGAAGATAGACAGAATCAGGAAGCCTGGGATTAACGCCGAGAACGAGCGGGATACTGAGGCCGGTACGCTGTCCGGCAGGGTAATTACCCAGTTCCGGCGCACAACAAAGGTAAACAGCTCCGCGACAACCAGACCGATAATCATACCGGAAATAATATTCTGGCCGCCTAACCAGTTAGCGCCCACGGCATAGGCTTCGCCTACGCTATATGGCGTAACGGTCATAAAGGCTGCGACGGATAATAAGCCCGCGGCCAAAGGATCGACCTTTCTTTCTTCAGCTAATGCCATGCCAATGAAAAAAGGCGCCATCAGCGACATTATGCCCAACGTACCGTTGTACACATTGCCGCCGATAGCTTTAAACCCATTCAGGGTTTCAATGGTCTCGGGGTCTAAACGGATGCCTAACGAGTAGAAGAATGACCCTGCGCCGAAGCTCAGGAATACGTTGTTGATCAGAACAAACATTGCCCCCGTTAGGGTTAATGGCATTAATTTAATAAAACCGTTTTTAATGGCATTAACGTGAGGCTGCTTTCCTATTTTTACAGCAAAAGGCAGGAGAACCTTCTCAAGTGAATCAATGACTTTACTCATATTATAAATATCCTTGAAAGCCGTAATTACTTACGGCTGTAGGTGTAAGTCGCTCTTTGACGGAAAATTAAACAAAACAAGAATAAAAAATTAACTCTCGGCCGCTGCTTTCTTAATTGCTGCCACAGCCGCTTTCAACACACCCAGCCCATCGACTTTACCGTACAGAGCAGAATCGATAACTTCTACAGGCTTGGTGGGCAACAATTTCTTGATATCTGCCTGCATGTAGGCAATTTGTGGCCCGAGTAATACCAGGTCCGCATGTTTCCCTTTCTCGCTGGCCAAAGACTCAGAGAAAGCTTCAATTTCTACCGGCACTTCATACTTTTCGGCCTGCGCTCGCATTTTGGTCACTAACAGCGAGGTTGACATCCCAGCGGAGCAGAACAGGTAAATTTTTTTCTTTTGCATAAGTTGTTCCTCAAGTCTCAATACGCTGTAACGGACTTCCGTGGCGTATTGTTGCTGTTCCAAAGCGGGTTTGTGGAGAGAGACTATTGTCTCTGCTTGAGGAAAGTATACGGCATGCATTCTGAAGAGAGATAATTCTCATGCCTCATAAATTGTCTCTCCTTGACCTGGTGTTATGACCCCCTTCACAGTTTGGCCAAATAATTCGCGCAAATAAAAAAGCCCAAACCGAAGTTTGGGCTTTTGTCTAAATCGTTGAAGACCGTCAGTCGTAGGCGTTCAGCGTGCGCTGGCAGAGGGCCGAGCGCACACAATCCTGCTTACCAAAGCGAACAACGCCGACCATGTCATCCTCTTCAAAACGGTTCAGCGCATCGCTTAAACCGGACGGTACGCCCGCAGGTAAATCGCACTGCGTGATATCGCCATTGACGATAACCGTCACGTTTTCCCCGAGGCGGGTGAGGAACATCTTCATTTGCGCTGCGGTGACATTCTGCGCCTCATCCAGAATAACCACGGCATTTTCAAAAGTGCGTCCGCGCATATAGGCGAACGGCGCAATCTCAACCTTACCAATTTCAGGCCGCAGGCAATACTGCATAAAAGACGACCCTAAACGTCGCACCAGGATGTCATACACCGGGCGGAAATACGGGGCGAACTTTTCTGAGATATCACCGGGGAGGAAGCCGAGATCTTCATCGGCCTGCAGCACCGGACGGGTAACAATAATCCTGTCGACATCCTTATGTATCAGGGCCTCAGCGGCTTTTGCCGCGCTGATGAACGTCTTGCCACAGCCGGCTTCGCCGGTAGCAAATATCAGCTGCTTTTTCTCGATGGCATTAAGATAGTGCGCCTGAGCTTCATTCCGCGCTTCGATAGGTGAATGGTCGCGGCTGTCGCGCGCCATGCCTATAGATTCTACGCCGCTCATCTGCACAAGCGTGGTGACCGATTCCTCTTCACGCTGCCGGTGGCTACGCGAATCCCGTCTCAGCACACGTTTTGCTTCGCGACGAGCTTTGATCACAGCTTTCTGTCTTCCCATGGATGGCACCTTACAGTTGGTTTCATTTCCCGCGCCGTCTGGACAGGCGCGATTATGGCCACTAACGGATGAGGTTTGGCTTCCTTGTAAGCCATTAACTGCCGGTTGAGAGGGTGCGTTAAGCGAACGCGAAACGTTGCCTGACGCACCGTTAGGACGCTGATTTGACTCTGAATGGGGAAATTTAGCGGTGAAGATAGCGAAGCCGGAGGAGAGGCCTCCGCGCTGGGTAGTGCGGGTAAAGTGTTTAAGTAACCGTCCAGTACAGGACCCAACCATTCGCGATCTCCGTAGTGATTAAACGTCACAGCAGGGAACTACCGCTCATGCTTTAAGTACACCAAACATCACCCAAAATGCAACATAAATTTCACTTTTAAGTAACGTTTAATCGCAATCCGCTGCTGTGTACCGTTTTCGCACATCAATATTACAGAAATATATCAGCGGGATAGTCATAGGGAATTGTAATGAATAATTGGGGGAGCGAATTGTTAGCAAATGAAAATCTACATAAACCACTCTCGATAAGAACGGCTAAGGTTTCCCTCAG
Source organism: Enterobacter sp. Ag1 (assembly GCA_000277545.1). Lineage (GTDB taxonomy): Bacteria > Pseudomonadota > Gammaproteobacteria > Enterobacterales > Enterobacteriaceae > Cedecea. Next base: position 8,165 of record AKXM01000012.1, read on the forward strand.
TCACAATGTCGCTTCTGGATTTACCCTCTCCCTGGCAGGGAGAGGGAATAAATAATGCTCCCGTCGACTGTTTTCTCCCTCGCCCCTGTGGGGAGAGGGCCGGGGTTAGGGGAAGATTCGTTCCCGGCTCTCATAACCGGTACGGCAATAATTACGCCTCAATCATCCCCTGCCCCAGATAATGCTGTTTATCCGGCACGCCCGGCAGCGCGAAGAAATACCCACCGCCGATCGGCTTGATGTACTCTTCCAGCGCCTCGCCGTTCAGCCTGCCCTGCACCGTCAGGAAGCCTTTTTCAAGGTCATGCTGGTAGCAGACGAACAGCAGCCCCATGTCGAGCTGACCGGATTTGGTGGCGCCCAGTGAATAGCTGTAGCCCCGCCGCATCATTAGCCCCGACTGCGTCTCTTTGGTCCTTGGATTTGCAAGGCGGATATGGGCATCCAGCGCAATCACATCGCCGTCCGGATCGGCGGCGTAGTCCGGCACATCATGCTCATTTGTCATACCCAGCGGCGCACCGCTGTGTTTCTCTCGCCCGAAGATAGTCTGCTGCTCTTTCAGCGGCGTACGGTCCCAGGACTCAACGTGGAACTGAATAATGCGCACGGCCTGATAGCTACCGCCGGTAGCCCAGGCTGGCTCCTGCTGTTGCTTCGTTACCCAAACCACGTCGTCCATCAGTGGCTTATCATGGCTGTCCGGGTTGGCCGTGCCGTCTTTGAAGCCTAACAGGTTGATGGGCGTCTCTTTCCCTCGGCTGCGCGCCGCATGGTTGGAGATGAACCCTTCCCGCTTCCAGCGCACGCTGAGGAGATCTGGCGTGTGCTTGATAATATCGCGCAACGCGTGGATCACAGTGTCGTTGGTGTTGGCACAAATCTGCAGCAGCAAATCGCCGTGACACAGGCTGGCATCCAGCGAATCATTCGGGAAACTGGTCATTGGCTGTAGCTTTTTCGGCATCTGCTTTTGCAGGCCAAAACGCTCGTCAAACAGCGAGCTGCCGGCAGAAACCGTGATCGTCAGGTTATCCGGGTAAATTTCCGCCCCAAGAATGCCAGAGTCCATCGGCGGTAACCGTGGATTTGGCGTTTCCGGTGCCGGGCCGCCGCTGGTCAGGAAGTCAAAGCGGGCGGTCAGCAAGCGGAACAGACGTTCGAGGTCGGCTTTGTCACTGGCCAGCACGTCAAACGCCACGAGCATCATGGCGGCCTGCTGGGGTGTCAGAATCCCGGCCTGGTGTTCACCATACAGCGGTTGGCTTTCAAGGCGACCATCCGGCGGCAGCGTGCCCGGCGAAGAGGCCGGATTCGCCGCATGGGCCGCCATCGGGCACCCGCCGCCCACGGCAAAAGCGCCCCCAAGGGCGCCCAGTGTTTTCAGCAGCTGGCGGCGCGCCGGTTGGTGCGCGCCGGTGTTGTCCTTATCACTCATGATGCTTAGTCCAGGCCCATCACGCCACGCAGCTGAGACAGGTCTTCCGCAAGCGTCGTGATCGGCCCTTTCAGTGCCTTGCGATCGTTATCCGTCAGCTTGTCGTAGGTTTCAAACCCGTCTTTGGTGCGGTACTTCGCCAGAATGGCGTCAACTTTCTTGAAGTTGGCATCCACTTTCGCCAGCAGCGCCGGGTTCTCTTTGGTCAGTTGAGGACGCAGCAGGTTAACGATTTTCTGCGCGCCGTCGACGTTCGCCTGGAAGTCCCACAGGTCAGTGTGGCTGTAGCGGTCTTCTTCCCCGCTGATTTTGGTCGCAGCGACTTCTTCAATCAGGCCAGCTGCACCGCCAACTACTTTGCTCGGCGGGAAGGCCAGCTCGGAAACACGAGTCTGCAGATCCAGCACGTCGGCGTTCAGCTTGTCGGCAAACTGCGCGGCGTCTTTGGTGGTGTTGTCGCCAAACAGGATCTTCTCCAGACGGTGGAAACCGGTGAATTTCGGGTCATCCGCTTTTTTCTCGAAGTCGTCTTCACGGGCATCAATGCTGCTGTCGAGGTCTGAGAACAGCTCAGCAATCGGCTCAATACGCTCGTAATGCTGACGAGTTGGCGCATACAGGGCTTTGGCTTTCTCTAAATCGCCGGCTTTCACCGCGTCGGTAAAGGCTTTGGTGCCTTTCACCAACTCAGCCACTTCAGCGGTCACGTAGGCTTTGTAGTCGGTGATTGGACCGGTCAGCGCCAGCAGATCGGATTTAGGTGCTTCCTGTTTGCCGGTCGCTTTCACCACCAGCTTGCCTTTCGGGTTGGTCAGCAGACCGCAGGTCATGTCGTATTCACCCGGCTGCAGGTTAGCGGTCAGCTTCTGGGAGAAGCCCGGCGCGATGTTTTCACGCTCTTCCACTACCATCACCCCTTTCAGGATCTCCCACTCCAGCGCTTTCTGGCTGTTATTCTGGATAATGAACTGGGTCTTCCCGGCGTTCACGGTCACATTCATCGGCTCACATTGTTTATCCGTGACGGTGACTTTTACCTGGGGAATGTCCGCCGCCTGCGCGGCAAACGTGGAAGAGACAAGCGCGAGCAGCGCAACGTGCAGTGCCTTCAGACGAAAATGTTTGGTCATGACCTATCCCTATTAAGCAATGAGTAGTTATCACTGAACGGCGAGTCGCCCCGCCGGAAATCAATTAACGAGCCGTATTGGTCGCCTGGTTGTTCACGCGTGGCGGCATAAAGAACAGCACCAGCGCCGGAATCAGATAGATGAAGTACATCGCCACTTCGCTCACGGTTGGGGTTTCCTGATAACCAAAAATCCCCTCCAGCAAGGTGCCGGTCAGCGAATGGGTGGAGAGCGTGTTGCTCATATCAAACGCGATATCCTGGAAGTGGTTCCACAGCCCGGCTTCGTGGAATGCGCGCACGGCACCGGCTGCAAGGCCTGCGGCCACCAGCAGAATAAACAGACTGGTCCATTTAAAGAACGCGCCCAGGTTGAGGCGAATCCCGCCCCAGTAAATAAGGAAGCCTAAAACGATGGCGGTGGCCAGGCCCAGCATCGCCCCCAGCGGTGGCCAAATGCCCACGTCCTGTTGGAAAGCCGCCAGCAGGAAGAACACCGACTCCAGACCTTCACGCGCGACGGCGAAAAAGACCATCATGATCAGCGCCCAGCCGTGGTTGCCTTTGCTGTGCAGCGCGTTATCCACCGCCTGCTCCAGCTGCACCTTGACGTTACGGGACACTTTACGCATCCAGAACACCATCCAGGTCAGAATAAACACGGCAATAACCGCCACGATCCCCTCAAACAGCTCCTGCTCTTTTTGCGGGAACTCGCCGGTGGTTTCATTGATGAAGATACCGAGGCCCAGGCAAAGTGCAGCGGCGGCAAAAACGCCAATCCACATCACGGCTATCCACTGGCCGCGCTGGGTACGCTTCAGATAGCTGGCAATCAGGCTAACGATGAGCGCTGCCTCCAGCCCTTCGCGTAACATGATGAGAAACGGAACAAACATGCCTGACACCTCAGATGTGAATACAAGTCAATTGACGTAAAGAAAAGTAAACCATAACGATTGTGATTATCATTAGCGCTGAAAAGAAAAACAAGAGACGGGGATTACATATTTATGACCAGATGTAAAAAGGGCCGGATTAACCGGCCCTTCAGACTGATGGCAAGCCTCTGACGAAAGAAGAAATATCAGACGGATCGTTAAAAAAACAGGAAAATCAATTCATTGATTTTCGGCTGCTCACCACAAAGAGGGAAAAACCACGCTTTTTTCCTCTTTGTCAGCAACCTATAAAGGGCCGGATTAACCGGCCCTTCAGACTGATGGCAACCCTCTGACGAGAGAAGAAATATCAGACAGCTCGTTAAAAAAACAGGAAAATCAATTCATTGATTTTCGGCTACTCACCACAAAGAGGGAAAAACCACGCTTTTTTCCTCTTTGTCAGCAACCTATAAAGGGCCGGATTAATCGGCCCTGTAAAAGATCACCTGTTACTCAGGCTGCAGCTTGCTCGGCGGCGCGGTGTGATAAACCGCATCAGCTTCGGCGAAACGCTTCTGCATGGACGTTGAAGGTGCTTTCCCCAGCAGGCTCACCGCCACAATCGCCAGGCTGGCGAAAGCGAAACCAGGGATAATTTCGTACAGCCCCAGCCAGCCAAACTGCTTCCAGACCAGCACGGTTGCCGCCCCGACAATCATCCCTACCAGCGCCCCGTTGCGGGTCATGCGTGACCACATCACCGAGAACAGCACCACCGGGCCAAACGCCGCGCCAAAACCGGCCCAGGCGTAGCTGACCAGGCCCAGCACGCGGTTTTCCGGGTTAGCGGCCAGGGCAATCGCCACCAGCGCCACCACCAGCACCATCATGCGCCCTACCCACACCAGCTCTTTCTGGCTCGCGCCTTTACGCAGGAAAGCTTTGTACAGATCTTCGGTAATCGCGCTGGAGCACACCAACAGCTGGCAGCTCAGCGTGGACATCACCGCCGCCAGAATCGCGGAGAGCAATACCCCGGCAATCCACGGGTTGAACAGGATTTGCGCCAGCTCGATAAACACCCGTTCGCCGTTTTGCGTCACCGCCCCGGCCTGCTCCGGGTTGTTGTTAAAGTAGGCAATCCCGAAGAAGCCCACCGCGCAGGCACCCGCCAGGCAGAGGATCATCCAGGTCATACTGATGCGCCGTGCGTTCACGATGGTGTGGTGTGAATCCGCCGCCATAAAGCGCGCCAGAATATGCGGCTGGCCAAAGTAGCCCAGGCCCCAGCCCATTAGCGAAACGATAGCGACAAAGTTCAGCCCTTTCAGCATATCGATGTTTTCGATGCTCTTTTGCTTAATCACCATCAGGGAATCATCGAGGCCGCCAACGGCAATGATCACCATCACCGGCGTCAGAATCAGCGCAAAGATCATCAGGCTGGCCTGCACGGTATCCGTCCAGCTCACCGCCAGGAACCCGCCCACAAAGGTATAGAGGATGGTAGCGGCCGCCCCGGCCCACAGCGCCGTTTCGTAGCTCATGCCAAAGGTGCTTTCAAACAGGCGCGCCCCGGCCACGATGCCGGAAGCACAATAAATGGTGAAGAACAGCAGGATCACCAGCGCCGAGATAATCCGCAGCAGGCGACTGGAGTCTTCAAAACGCCCGGTAAAGTAATCCGGCAACGTCAGCGCATTGTTGTTCAATTCCGTGTGAACGCGCAGGCGCCCCGCCACTAATTTCCAGTTGATCCACGCCCCTAAGGTCAGGCCGATGGCGATCCAGCTTTCTGAAATCCCGGAGATAAAGATCGCGCCCGGCAACCCCATTAACAGCCAGCCGCTCATATCCGAGGCGCCCGCCGACAGCGCGGTCACCACGCTCCCGAGGCTACGGCCGCCAAGAATATAGTCGTCAAAGCTGCGGGTTGAACGCCAGGCGATAAAGCCGATGAGAATCATGCCAAAGATATAAACGAGGAAGGTCACCAGCATCGGTGTGCTAATTGTCATTCAGACTTCTCCATAGCTATTACGCCTGCTCTCTCTGACCAGGCTGCTTCGCGCCGGAACGAGGCGCTGTGTTGTTATCGTGATGTAATGGGGAATGCATCCTGCCGGAACCCTTTATTTTTCACAAACGATTTAACACGGCATTTACATCGCTTGCATCTGCCTTAGGTAAGCATTTTTCACCAGGTTGCACTTACTCACACTTTTAGCGGTTGCACCGTTAAAAAGTGTTAACTTCATCAATAAATCTAGCGTTCCGCTTCCCGCTCCGTCAGACGATTTTCTTATCTTACTGGTAACAATTCCTCTTTTTTGCGGGCCCTTTATCGGCTTCGATTTAACAAGGTTGCACAAAGTTGCAACTTCATAGATATTGCTGGCTAACAAAGCACAACCCCGAATCATCATTAACCTGGAGACTGTCGTATGGGCACCACCACGATGGGCGTAAAACTGGATGAAGCGACGCGCGACCGCATTAAAGAAGCCGCCTCACGCATTGACCGCACCCCACACTGGCTGATTAAGCAGGCGATTTTTAATTATCTTGAGCGCCTGGAAAGCAGCGATGAGCTGCCTGAGCTACCAGCCCTGCTGGCCGGGGCGGCCAATGAGAGCGAAGAATCTCCGGTGCAGCCTGAAGAAGTGGCGCAGCCGTTCCTCGATTTTGCCGAGCAGATCCTGCCGCAGTCCGTCAGTCGGGCCGCGATTACCGCCGCGTGGCGTCGCCCTGAAACCGACGCAGTCCCGATGATCCTTGAGCAGGCTCGCCTGGCGCCGGCCATCGCCGAACAAACGCAAAAGCTGGCTTACCAGCTGGCCGACAAGCTGCGCAACCAGAAAACGGCGTCCGGCCGCGCGGGCATGGTTCAGAGCCTGCTGCAGGAGTTCTCCCTGTCTTCCCAGGAAGGCGTGGCGCTGATGTGCCTCGCGGAAGCGCTGCTGCGTATCCCGGATAAAGCCACCCGAGACGCGCTGATCCGCGACAAAATCAGCAACGGGAACTGGCACTCGCACATTGGCCGCAGCCCGTCGCTGTTCGTGAACGCGGCAACCTGGGGCCTGCTGTTTACCGGCCGCCTGGTGTCCACCCATAACGAAGCCAGCCTTTCCCGCTCCCTGAACCGCATCATCAGCAAAAGTGGTGAACCACTGGTGCGTAAAGGCGTGGACATGGCGATGCGCCTGATGGGCGAGCAGTTCGTGACCGGCGAAACCATCGCCGAAGCGCTGGCTAACGCCCGCAAGCTGGAAGAGAAAGGTTTCCGCTACTCCTACGACATGCTGGGCGAAGCTGCGCTGACCGCCGCCGACGCGCAGGCCTATATGGTTTCCTACCAGCAGGCGATTCACGCCATCGGTAAAGCGTCCAACGGCCGCGGGATTTATGAAGGCCCGGGTATTTCCATCAAGCTTTCCGCTCTGCACCCACGTTACAGCCGTGCGCAGTACGACCGCGTGATGGAAGAGCTGTACCCGCGCCTGAAGTCCCTCACGCTGCTGGCTCGCCAGTATGACGTTGGCATTAATATTGACGCCGAAGAGGCGGATCGCCTGGAGATCTCCCTCGATCTGCTGGAAAAACTCTGCTTTGAACCTGAGCTGGCGGGCTGGAACGGCATCGGCTTTGTTATCCAGGCCTACCAAAAGCGCTGCCCGTTTGTGATTGATTACCTGGTTGATCTGGCCACCCGCAGCCGTCGCCGCCTGATGATTCGCCTGGTCAAAGGCGCCTACTGGGACAGCGAAATCAAACGCGCCCAGGTCGACGGTCTGGAAGGGTACCCGGTCTATACCCGCAAGGTGTACACCGACATCTCCTACCTCGCCTGCGCCAAGAAACTGCTGGCCGTGCCGAACCTGATCTATCCGCAGTTTGCGACCCATAACGCCCACACGCTGGCTGCTATCTATAATCTGGCCGGGCAGAACTACTACCCAGGCCAGTACGAGTTCCAGTGCCTGCACGGCATGGGTGAGCCGCTATATGAGCAGGTGGTGGGGAAAGTCGCAGACGGCAAACTGAACCGCCCTTGCCGCATTTACGCCCCGGTGGGTACGCACGAAACGCTGCTGGCTTACCTGGTGCGTCGCCTGCTGGAAAACGGCGCCAACACCTCTTTCGTCAACCGCATTGCCGACGCCACCCTGCCGCTGGACGAGCTGGTTGCGGACCCGGTGAGCGCGGTGGAAGCCATGGCCGCCAAAGAAGGCCAGCCAGGGTTGCCGCATCCTAAAATCGCCCTGCCGAAAGCGCTTTACGGGGCGGAACGCGCCAACTCCAGCGGCCTTGATTTAGCTAACGAACACCGCCTGGCGTCGCTTTCTTCCGCCCTGCTGAACAGCGCTGCACAGAAATGGCACGCCACACCGGTGCTGGAACAGCCGGTTATTGAAGGCGAATTAACGCCGGTGAAAAACCCGGCCGAGCCAACCGACATTGTGGGCTACACTCGTGAAGCCACGAGCGAAGAGGTTTCCCTCGCGCTTGAGAATGCCGTCAACCACGCGCCAATCTGGTTTGCCACCCCGCCGCAGGAGCGTGCCGCTATTCTCGAACGCGCCGCCGTGATGATGGAAAGCCGCATGCAGCAGCTGATCGGCATCCTTGTGCGTGAAGCGGGTAAAACCTTCAGCAACGCCATCGCCGAAGTGCGTGAGGCCGTGGACTTCCTGCATTATTACGCAGGCCAGGTGCGTGACGATTTCGACAATGAAACGCATCGTCCTCTTGGCCCGGTGGTCTGTATCAGCCCGTGGAATTTCCCGTTGGCTATCTTTACCGGCCAGATTGCCGCCGCGCTTGCCGCCGGGAACAGCGTGCTGGCCAAGCCTGCGGAACAAACTCCACTGATCGCCGCCCAGGGCGTGGCGATCCTGCTTGAAGCAGGCGTACCTGCGGGCGTACTCCAGTTGTTGCCCGGCCGCGGTGAAACCGTCGGGGCGCAGCTCACAGGAGACTCCCGAGTACGCGGAGTGATGTTCACCGGCTCAACTGAAGTCGCGTCTCTGCTGCAGCGCAATATCGCCGACCGCCTCGATCCTCAGGGCCGCCCAACGCCGCTGATTGCGGAAACCGGCGGCCTTAACGCGATGATCGTGGACTCCTCCGCGCTAACCGAACAGGTTGTGGTGGATGTGGTTTCCTCCGCCTTCGACAGCGCCGGGCAGCGCTGCTCCGCCCTGCGCGTACTCTGCCTGCAGGAAGACGTGGCTGACCACACGCTGCAAATGCTTCGTGGTGCCATGGCGGAATGCCGCATGGGTAACCCAGGCCGCCTGACCACCGACATTGGGCCAGTGATTGACGCCGAAGCGCAGCAGAATATTGAGAAGCACATCCAGGCGATGCGTGCCAAAGGCCGCACCGTGTTCCAGGCCGTGCGTGAAAACAGCGTGGACGCGCGCGAATGGCAGTCCGGCACCTTTGTAGCGCCAACCCTTATCGAGTTGGAAAGCTTCGACGAGATGAAGAAAGAAGTCTTCGGCCCGGTGCTGCACGTGGTGCGCTACAGCCGCAACAATCTTGAATCGCTGATTAAGCAGATCAATGCCGCTGGCTATGGTCTGACGCTCGGCGTGCATACCCGAATCGACGAGACGATTGCCCAGGTCACCGGCTCCGCCCACGTCGGCAACATGTACGTTAACCGCAACATGGTCGGCGCCGTGGTTGGCGTTCAGCCCTTCGGCGGCGAAGGCCTGTCCGGTACCGGCCCTAAAGCCGGTGGTCCGCTGTACCTGTACCGCCTGCTGGCGAATCGCCCTGAAAATGCGCTGCAAACCACTTTCAACCGCCACGATGCGGAAATCCCGGTGGATGCCTCCCTGAAGAGCGATCTGCAGGTTGCCCATCAGGCACTGAGCGAGTGGGCGACCAACCGCGAAGAGCTGAAAGCCGTTTGCCAGCCGTTTGGTGAGCTGGCGCAAAGCGGAACGCTGCGCGTGCTGCCTGGCCCAACCGGAGAGCGCAATACATATGCTCTGCTGCCGCGTGAACGCATTCTTTGCGTCGCCGACGATGAGCGCGATGCGCTAGTACAGTTGGCGGCGGTAACCAGCGTGGGCAGCCGCGTGCTGTGGGCGGATGACAGCCTGCATCGCGACCTGGCGAAGCAGTTGCCTAAAGTCGTGCAGCAGCAGGTTGATTTTGCCAATCCGGAAGATCTGCTGAAGCAGCCGTTTGAGGCGGTGATTTACCACGGCGACTCCGACCAGCTGCGCAAACTTTGCGAAGCCGTCGCGGCTCGCACCGGGGCGATTGTTTCCGTTCAGGGCTTCGCGCGCGGGGAAAGTAACATCCTGCTTGAGCGTCTCTACGTGGAGCGTTCTCTGAGCGTGAACACCGCTGCCGCTGGCGGCAACGCCAGCCTGATGACAATCGGTTAACAGTCTGTCAGGATACAAAGGCTCTCGTTATGAGAGCTTTTTTTTGATGAGGACACCAGAATGAAACGCGTGTGTTTACTTGTTGGCGGGCTGCTGCTGAGCGGGGCCGCCCTGGCCGATGGCTGTGATTCCGCCGCCACCCAGGCCGATATGAACCAGTGCTATGCCGCAGAGTATAAAAAGCAGGACGAGCGGCTGAATAAAACCTATAAAGAAGTGATGTCCCGGGCAACCGACAAGCAAAAAGAACTGCTTAAAAAGGCGCAGAACGCGTGGATTGCCTTCCGCGATGCGGACTGTGATTTTATGAGTTCTGGCGCGGAACAAGGTTCGGTCTACCCGATGGTACGTGCCAACTGCCTGGCGGATAAAACGCTGGAACGTACCGAGCTGCTGAAGGGCACGCTGGAGTGCGAAGAGGGCGACGTAAGCTGCGTCCTGCCCCCTAAGTAAGCGCGATTAGCGCACCCGAATCCCCTCAATAATCATCCGCTGCACGTTTTCCACCGTGCGGCGGAAAAAGTCTTCATCCTGCAGCGTATTGCCGGTAACGGCCTCAACCTGGCTGGCAAAATCCGCGTAGTGCTGGGTCGTGGCCCAAAGCATAAAAATAAGGTGATGCGGGTCAACGGCAGCAAGTTTACCGCTGGCTACCCAACCCGCAACGATCGCCGATTTGTCATCCACCAGGGCCTTCAGGTCGCCCGTCAGCTCGCCTTTCAGCAAAGGCGCCCCCTGCAGCATCTCCAGGCAAAACAGCTTCGACGCCTGCGGATAATCCCTTGAAACTTCAAGCTTGAGGCGAATGTATTCCCCAATCGCCACCAGCGGCTGCAAATCTTCCCGAAAGGCACGCAGCGGTGCCAGCCAGATATCCAGGATCTGCTTCAGCACTGCGATGTAGAGCGCTTCTTTGGAAGGGTAGTAATAAAGCAGGTTAGTTTTTGACACTTCGGCCCGCTCGGCAACCTGCTCAAGGCTGGTGCCGTGGATGCCATATTGCGAAAAAAACGCCAGCGCAGCGTCAAGAATGGCCTGTTTTTTGGCGGCGACGGCTTTCGACCGGCGTCCAGGGGTTTTGATGTCGGTGGCGGCCATGCGAGTTCTCCTTTTTTTCGCTGGCCTGAAGTATAGCTCAGACGCCCTCGCCTTCGGTATCTTCCTGCCAGTCGCGCTTCGCGTTTGCCGCTTTCTTGCGCTTGAGCTTCAGCTCGCTAACCAGCACCCCGAGGACGATCAATGCCCCGCCAACCAGCGCAAGCAGCGGGAGGCGCTCGCCCGCCATGCGGCCAAAGATCCCCGCCCAAACCGGCTCGCCGGTATAAATTACCGTGGCTCGTGTCGGCGACACGCTGCGCTGCGCCCAGTTCATCGTCACCTGAATGATGGCGCTGAAAATCCCAAGCCCCAGGGCAATCATCACCAGCCCAGGGCTGAAATGCGGCACACTTTCCCCGGCAGGGACCATCGCTGCAAACGACACGAGCGAAGCCGTGGCCAGCTGTACTACAGTCACACGTTTGATATCCACTTTCCCCGCCCAGGCGCTGATCAGGATTATCTCAGCGGCAATCGCCACGGCCCCGATAAGCGTAATGATTTCCCCGGCCCCCAGCGAAAGGCTGGTGCCTTCCGGCCCGGCAAGAAAAATCAGGCCAACAAAGGCCAGCACGACGCCAATCCAGGACATCAGCCCCGGCATACGGCCAAGGCAAATCCACTGCAGGAGCGGCACAACGGGCACGTACATCGCGGTAATAAAGGCGGATTTGCTGCTGGGAATTGTCTGGAGTCCCCAGGTCTGCATGCTGTAGCCGATGGCAATCGCCACGCCGATCAGCCCCCCCGCTTTGATTTCCAGCCAGGTTAACCCGCGCAGAGATTTCAGCGACAGCAGCCCGACGGCAATGGCGGCGGTGGCGAAGCGCAGACCAACAAAGAAAAACGGGTCGCTCATCGTCATGGCGTACTGCACAGCCAGGAATGTGCCGCCCCAGAACATGGTGATGAGGATAAGCAGCGCTTCCTGCGGCTTAACGGAGAATTTATAACGGCTTAATGGCGCAGACATGAGGGAGACCGGAAAAATCAGGGTGAAAGTCGATGTGCTATAGTGCTTCCAGTCACATTTTGTTGCAATGGGAAAATAGAAAACCGCCGGCTAACCGGCGGTCGGGGTATTTCGGCGCAAGCGTTAATTCGCCCTGCGCTTCACAAAGTCACGGCTATTTATTTTTGCTGCCGTGGCTGTTTTTACCCCCTTTTTGACCAGCTTCTGAGGCGCGCTGCGGATCGTTTTTAAAGTTACCGCCGCTGTGCTGGCCACCTTTACGACCTGCTTCTGATGCTCTTTCACGGTCTTCAGCGAAATTACCTGAACCACCACGATGGTTTGCCATTTCTAACCTCCGGATTTAGGACATCATATTGCATTCAATAAAAGAGAACGCTTTTGCCACGCGGCCAGGCGGGCCTGCCGCCAACGTTACCGCGTGGCTCTAAGCTTAGTGCACCGGCGCGGTCGGGCTTCTGTTCAGACATATCCAGAAACATGCCGGTGAGCTTATCTTTTTATCCTTCCACTGCGGCGCGATAAGCCCCTCTTCTACATGGTCAAAAAACAGCCAGTAAAATGTTAGCTAATGCTACAGGGTCAAAATTTCATCTGCGCTTGTGATGTATCAAGGAAAGGCCATTCAGGTTTGCACTCTGCGCCACAGGTCATATCTTTAAAGGAGTGCAGTAAAACTGCAGTTCAACTGAGGAGTGAAGCAAGATGGCTAAAGTACTGGTGCTTTATTATTCAATGTATGGACACATCGAAACTATGGCTAAAGCCGTGGCGGAAGGTGCACAGAAAGTCGATGGGGCGGAAGTGACGATAAAGCGCGTGCCCGAAACCATGTCCGCGGAAGTCTTTGCTAAAGCCGGGGGCAAAACCCACACCGCGCCGGTCGCTACGCCGCAGGAGCTGGCCGACTACGACGCTATCATCTTCGGTACCCCTACCCGCTTCGGCAATATGGCCGGCCAGATGCGCACCTTCCTCGATCAAACGGGCGGCCTTTGGGCTTCCGGCGCGCTTTACGGCAAACTGGGCAGCGTATTCAGCTCTACCGGCACCGGCGGCGGCCAGGAGCAGACTATCACCTCCACCTGGACCACGCTCGCCCACCACGGGATGGTGATTGTGCCTATCGGCTATGCGGCACAGGAGCTGTTTGATGTTTCTCAGGTTCGCGGCGGCACGCCTTACGGCGCAACAACCATTGCCGGCGGCGACGGCTCACGCCAGCCAAGTCAGGAAGAACTGGCGATCGCCCGCTATCAGGGAGAGCACGTCGCAGGCCTGGCGGTTAAACTGAAAGGTTAACGGAGGAGTGATGACCACATCTCAGGCAAAAGCCCACCACGTTGGCGAGTGGGCGAGTCTTCGCAACACCTCACCAGAAATTGCAGAAGCCATTTTTGAGCTGGCGAAGTATGACGAAAAGCTGGCCGAAAAAATTTGGGAAGAAGGGAGCGATGAAGTCCTGCCGCTCGCCTTTGCTAAAACCGATAAGGACTCGCTCTTCTGGGGCGAACAGACCATCGAGCGCAAAAACGTTTAATCCTTCTGCTGCCCCCTTTCGGGGGCAGCCTCTTCTTACTTCACAGCTTCATTCAGCACTTCGCTAAACTTATCCCATGAGCAGTAGCCGTTGGTGTCCGTCGGGCAGCCTTCCAGCTCCAGCGTCACACGTTTTGGCGGGTGCTTCAGGGTTAACACATCGCCATTGCGCAGCTGGTCGGCGCTCTGGTAAACGTATTCCACTTTCAGCAGGTCGCGGTTGTTGGTCTTATCATGCCAGCGCTGGAACAGAATATTGCCGCCAATCGGGGTACGCTCATACTGCCCCGGCAGTTGATAAGGCTTGAACTGCAGCGCGGTCAGCAGCGACGCAATGTTCGAATCATGCCCCACCATCAGCGTCACTTTCGGCCCTGAAGCGGCTTCTTTGGACGTTAACGCGTTCTGAATGTATTTCACCAGCGGAGCCGCGACGTTGCGGGCCACTTCCGGGGAAGTAAACAGCGTGTCCTGATAGCTATTTTTGAGCTGGGAAAGCACGCGCCACTGTTCCGCCGTTTTGATTTTTCCCCACGCGACCTGGTCCATCGGGAAACCTTCGTAATATTGCAGCGTGAACGCATCGACCAGGGCATTGCCCACCTTCAGGGAACCGTTAACGCCCGGCTCCTGAGTCGCATTGGCGCTAAAGACGTCTTTTGGCCCATTCAGCTCACATAGCTGCTTCTCTTTGCAGGTTGGCGAGTTTTTATAGCCGACAATGTGCTCCAGCAGTTTATAGCTGTCGGCCAGCTTGTATTCAGTGCGCTGTTTTTCCATCGCCTGAACGGCTTTGGCTTTAAACTCCGGCGAGTCGTTGGTGATCACTGGGTTGAACACCGGGTCCATGGTGCCCATTTTTTCCTGGTGATGTACCGGCACATCGCAGCCAGGGAAAGCCCCGGTAATGAAGAATTGCGCGGTAGCGACGGTGCGCTGAAGGCTGTTGGCATAGGCATAAACGCTTTCCGGTGCCGGGCATTCGCCGCTGGTTACCAGATTCTGGCTCGCCAGCCATTCACGCATGTAATGCCCCATATAGACTTCCAGCACCCCGCCTTTGGTGGTGAGCTGCCCGCCCGGCACATCCCACTCCGGCCATGCCTGCGCGGTAGACTGCTCAAGCACGCTGCCGTTGTTGGCCAGCGGCGCGCGCAGGTTATGACGGCTCATCAGCAAAACCTGCTGCAGCTGGTAGCCGTCCGGCACGGCGTCCGCTTTCGCCAGACCTGGGGCAAGACAGGCGGCGGCCAGCAATGAGGCAACAATTTTTTTCTTCATTACTTATTCCTCAGGGAGTGATTAATAAAATGTGAAGAATATATTGTGACAGAAAAATGACAGCCGACCTGCCTGACGGATCGCAAAAAGCCCTATTATTCCGTTTGTTGTTTCAGTTGCGCTTCAAAGCGCTGGCGAGAGAGATCCACATAGCGTTGTAACCCGTCTCTGTCGATAAAGGCGTTGCTATCTCCGGCGGCAAGCCGGGCCTGTTTCTCCGCCAGACCAAAGCGTTCCCCTTTGTTCGCCACGAAAATGTCCGCTTTTTGTGCCGCGAGCGTGGCAAAACTGTGGCGGATGTCGTTCACCAGCGTCGGGTAATTCTTGTTCGCCACCAGATAATAGTCCGGCGTGGCGAGACTGTCGGCGTAAATAAGCGTGTACCCACCTGGCAGCGCAAACAGCCATGACGTGCTGCCCGGCAGATGCCCTGGTGTCAGCAGCGCTGTCGCGGTTACGCCGCCCAGCTTTAGCGTCTCGTGGTCATGAATGATTTTATCCGTGGTGACCGGTGGAAAGGGCAGCGCGTCTCCCAGCGCAAAATCCTCTTTGCCTCCCCGCGCCATTTGGTCAGCATTCTCCCTGCTGGCAACCAGCTTTGCCCCGCTCCACTTTTTCAGTTTGGCAATGCCCCCGGCCTGATCGAGCCGGGCATGGCTGTTGAGGATGAACCGCACGTCGCGAATGTCGAATCCCAAAGAAGCAATATTCTCTTTGATGCCCCTGGCGCTTGCGTCCAGCGCACCGTCGACGAGAATATGTCCCTCAGGCGTGGTAATCAGAATGGACGAGAGATTTTCGGTGCCGACATACCAGACGTTCGCTGCCATACGGAACGGTTTGACCGGTTTGGCCCAGCCTTCAAAAAGCGAATAAGGCGGCGCGGCAGACAGCGGTTGGGTTGGATTTAATGCCGCAGAACTGCCGGCAGAGAAAACTGAAATCATGCAGGTAAATAACAGACTATAACGGTTCACAGGTGGCTCCTTTTGGTCAGGAGGCGCAGTATACTGCCGGGCAATTTAGTCCGATGCAATTGAGAAATGATGGCGTGAATATCCTGCAATTAGACATGAATCTGCTGAAGGTGCTGTACGTGATGTTAACCACCGGCTCGACCAGCCGAACGGCGCAAAAGCTGGCGCTTAGCCCGTCCGCCGTCAGCCATGCTCTCGCCCGCCTGCGTGATGCCCTGGGCGATCCGCTTTTTCGTCGGGAAGGCAATGCCCAGGTGCCCACATCTTTCGCCCTCGGTATTAAAGAACGCCTGATCCCGCTCTTCGTGTCCCTGAATGAAGAATTATTTGGCGAAGAGCATGCGGAGGAGCGCCGATTTCGTCTGGTTCTGCCCCCGGCGCTGAATGTGTTGCTCACGCCGGAACTCGCCCGCAAAGGGCATCAGACCGGGGCCATTATTGAATGCCTGACGTTTGAACGGCGTGCGTGGCGTGATGAGCTGCTGGAGGGACGAATAGATTTGTTGATTGCGATTGGCGATCATCAAAAACGCGTCAGTGCCCTGCATTATGAGCGCGTAGGCAGCACGCGCCTGATTGCTGTTTTCGGCGAACCACTGTCCTCCAGACTTAACGGGCGTGAAACTCTGGCCTTTGACGAACTGCCGCAGTTTGATCATTTCTATTGTCACCCCTGGCCGCAGGGCATTAACGAGCTCGATCGCCAGCAGGCACGTGCCGGGCTCGAACGCCGCCTGGCCTTTACCTGTAGCGACTACGGCCAGCTCGCTCCCGCCCTGCGCAATGCCCCGCTGATGGCTATCGTGCCGGCCCCATGGTTTGATACCCTGAATAACAAAGCCCAGCTTTTTACGCTGCCGCTGTCCGGCGACCAGGCTATTGGTAGCCTGTTTTTGCAGTACCGGACCTCCACCGTGGAATGGAAACGGCGTCTGATAGACAGCCTGCGCCGTACGCTGGCCGCCTGGTATCATTGAAATTACCGCTCAGCCTCTCATACAAAAAGTTTTATAATAGAACCCGGCAAACCCATCGGAGGAATGATGAAACGTAAGAGCCTTGAAGACAGCGTCTGTTCGGTTGCCCGCACGCTGGACGTGATCGGCGACTGGTGGTCGTTGCTGATCGTGCGCGATGCGCTGAACGGCATGTCTCGCTTCGGTGAGTTCCAAAAAAACCTCGGCATCGCCAAAAATATGCTGACCGTTCGCCTGAAACAGCTCGTCGATAACGGTATTTTTGAGCTTCGCCCGGCGTCGGACGGCAGCGCCTGGCACGAGTACGTGCTGACGGAAAAAGGCCGGGCGCTGCAGACCGTTTTAGCAGCCCTCTCACAGTGGGGCTGCGAAAACCTCTACGCCAAAGATGAGACACGCAGCGTCCTCGTCGACAGCCAGCAGCATCGTCCTATCCGCAAGCTAACCTTACAGGCCGAAGATGGTCGTGAGCTAAAACCGGACGAAATAATCACTCAGGCACGTTCCTCCTCCTGATCAATAAGCATCTGTTATTCAGGTGCTTATTAATATTCCCTTTAGCAATTCCTGCGCATAACGAAAAAACAGCCCTCATATTGGTTGCATAATAAAACCAAAAAATCTACATTCACCTCATAGTTTCATTATGAAACCACATTAACGTTACTCTACTTCATGTGAGGTGTTTTATGGCTAACTCTCGTTCTATTGCGGTCATTACCGGCGCATCTTCCGGTATTGGTGCGGTTTATGCCGATCGTTTTGCGGCCCGAGGTTTTGATCTGCTGCTGGTTGCCCGGCGCGAAGATCGCCTGCGCGATCTGGCCGCGAAGCTTGAAGCCCGCCACGGCATAACCGTGACTACGCTAAAAGCCGATCTGGTTAACGACCAGGACATTGCCGCCGTTGAGGAGGCCCTGAAAGATCCGCGCATCAGCGTGCTGGTTAACAACGCGGGCACCGCCCACAGCGCAGCGTTTACCGCCGCCAGCGTGGAACAACATCAGGCGCTTATCACGCTGAACATCACGGCGTTAACTCGCCTGAGCCATGCCGCCCTGCTTAATTTCCAGCAAAAGAACAGCGGCACGCTAATCAATATCTCGTCGATTCTGGCAGTACAGAGCTGGGTGGGCAGCGCGGTATACAGCGGCACAAAGGGCTATGTATTGAACCTGACGAAAGTTCTGCAGGCCGAAGCTGCCGGCACCGGCATTCGTATTCAGGCGGTGCTGCCCGCGGCTACGGCAACCGAAATTTGGGATCGTGCGGGCGTGTCGGTGGACTCATTGCCGGAAGGTGCGGTCATGAAAGTGGATGATTTGGTGGATTCCGCCCTGGCCGGACTGGACAGCGGGGAAGCTGTCACCATCCCGCCATTGCACGATCTCGGCCTGTGGGAAACCTATGCCACTACGGCGCAGGCGATGTTTGATGCGGCAGGCGTAGGGCAGCCAGCGCCTCGCTACGCCCGCTAATTTTCCCGGGCAGATGTCGCCGGCATCTGCCCATCATTTACTGGCCGCCATGTCTCGCTATAATGAGGCAAATTCCTGCCAATATGATGCTGTGATGAAACTGTTTTACTATTCAGCCGCAGGCATGGTTGCTGCGCTGATTGTGCTCTGGGGAGCGCTGATTGTGGACAGCGCCAATATCCTGCAACAAATGTCCGAGCTGATGCACTACATCGAAGATTTGTTCAAACCTCGCGAACGCTAGCGGTTAAACGCCAGCGCCTGGCCGTAAATCCCCTCGGCAACTGACTCGCCGTCCCAGACGAGGTGCCCGTTCACCAGCGTGCTTTCAACCACGCCGCCCTGCAAGGTGTGCCCTTCGAAGGGTGACCAGCCGCATTTGTAGGCAATATTACTGCCCTCAATGCTGGCGCGTTTCCAGGGGTTGATCACCGCCAGATCGGCCCAGTAACCTTCCCGGATATAGCCGCGATCCTTAATCTGAAAACGTTCGGCTACCGCGTGGCTGGTTTTTCTGACGATAAGTTCAGGCGTGAAAATCCCTCTGGCACACATATCCAGCAGCGCAGGCAGCGCGTGCTGCACCAGCGGCAATCCCGACGGAGCCAAGAAATAATCATTCTGCTTTTCCGCCAGCAAGTGCGGCGCATGGTCGGTCGCAATAATATCAATCACGCCAGTCTTAACTGCCTGCCATAGCGCCCGCTGGTGTTCCTGGCCCTTCACCGATGGGTTGCACTTCAGCCTGTGCCCCAACGCCGCGTAATCATCCTGATTAAAATAGAGGTGATGGATACAGGCTTCCGCCGTGATCGTTTTTCTGCGTAAGGCTTCAAGCGTGGGCGCGGGCTCAAACAACGCCAGCTCATCGGCCGTGGTGATATGCAGCACATGCAGCCGCGTGCCGTGCTTTTTCGCCAGCGCGACCGCCCGGGAAGATGAAAGCAGGCAGGCCTCAACCGAGCGAATAGCTGCGTGTTCTGCGGCCGGGATCTGCTCCCCATATCGCTTTCGCCACAGCGCCTCATTACGTTTGATAGTCGGCGTATCTTCGCAATGCGTGGCCACCAGCCCCGGCGCATGCTGGAAAATAGCCTCCAGAATGCGTTCGTCATCCACCAGCATGTTGCCGGTGGAGGCACCCATAAACACTTTTACGCCGCAGGCGGCATCGGCTGGCAGCGCCTTAAGTTCTTCCAGATTGTCGTTGGTGGCACCGAAATAGAAACTGTAATTGGCCAGTGAACCTTCGGCGGCCCGCTGAAATTTGCCTTCCAGCGCCAGTCTGGTGGTGGTCGGCGGCGAAACGTTGGGCATTTCCATATAGCTGGTGATCCCGCCCATCACCGCCGCGCGTGACTCGCTGGCAATCGTGCCCTTATGCATCAACCCCGGTTCACGAAAATGTACCTGATCGTCTATCATGCCCGGCAGCAGCCACTTCCCGGCAAGATCGCGCACATTCCACGTGGTGCGAGCCGGGATCGCAGCGGCTATTTTTTCAATTCGCCCGTCCACGATGAGCAGATCGCCCTGGTAACGCCGATCCTCATTCATCATCAGCGCGTTGGTCAGTAACAGAGGTTTCATTAGTCGTTTTCTCCGGCTTAAAAAGGCTGCGCTAGCGTCGGGCAACCATCACAACAATAAACAGCCCGCCAATTCCGGCGGTAATAATGCCGATGGGCAGCTCCTGCGGCGCAACCAGCACCCGGCTGACCAGATCGCCGCCGCACAACAAACAGGCCCCGACAAGGGCACACAAAGGCAGCAGCCTGGCGTGCTTAATGGCGGAAAAATGGCGGCAAAGATGCGGCACCATCAGCCCGACAAAGCCAATCACGCCGGTCAGTGATACAAAAATGGCGGTCGAAAAAGCGCAGCACAGAAAAATTTCGGTGCGCAGGCGGGTCACGTTAATGCCCAGCGAAAATGCGGTGCGATCCCCCGCGAGCAATCCATCCAGCGATCGCCATCTCAACAGGCAAAATGCGGCCAGCAGCAGCAAACCGCCCAGCGCAAATCCCAGGTTATCCCATCGCGCCAACCCCAGGCCGCCGAGCGACCAGAATAAAACCGAGCTGGCCGTACGCTGGTCACCGGCGAATATCAGGTAGCTGGTTAACGCCCCGAACAAGAAAGAGATCGCCAGCCCGCAAATAATCAGCGTTTCGGCACCCCGATCGCGTTTGAGCTGGAATAAAGACAGCACCGCAACCGAAGAAAGCAGCCCGCCGCCAAAAGCGGCCGCCGGTAGCGTCCAGACGCCGAAGAAGT
This sequence comes from Enterobacter sp. Ag1, assembly GCA_000277545.1. Taxonomy (GTDB): domain Bacteria; phylum Pseudomonadota; class Gammaproteobacteria; order Enterobacterales; family Enterobacteriaceae; genus Cedecea. The sequence continues at coordinate 28,623 of AKXM01000012.1, forward strand.
CGCCGAAGCGGGTAAAAACCAGCACCGCTCCGGCAGACGCGCCCGAAGAAAGCCCGAACAAAAAAGGGTCCGCCAGCTCATTGCGCGTGGCCGTTTGCAGCAGCGTGCCCACCACCGCCAGCCCCGCGCCGGTCATCAGGGCGAGAAGCGTTCTGGGCAGCCGGATGTCCAGCACGATCCCACGAATCATCGGTGAAATGTCCGTTGCCGTCGGTTGCAGCGCGTTTACCACCTGATTCAGGCTGAGCCGGACCGAGCCTTCCGTTAAGCTAAGCACCGCAAACAATATGACGAGAAACCCCGCCAGGCATGCGGCCCGGCGGTAACGCCAGGCTAAAACCATCACTGTGCCGCGAACAGAACGCGAGCGAGCTTCTCAACCGCGGCGATATTTGCCGGGCCGGGCGTCAACTCGGCGTACTGCAGCTTAAGATAGCGGTGCTGTTTCACCGCCGGGGTGAGCTTCATCAGCGGGTGGCGCTCAAGGAACTGGCGGAGCGAATCAGCGCCCCCGCCGGTCTGGTAATCCAGCAGAATGATGACATCCGGCTCGGCCGCCGCAACATTTTCCCAGGAGGTTGTCCCCCAGCTGGTGTCCAGCCCTTCCATGGCGTTTTTACCGCCAGCGGCCTCGATAATGGCCTGCGGCATGGCGTATTTTCCGCTGGTAAACGGTTTGTCTTCCCCGGAGTCATACACAAAGACTTTCAGTGGCCTTGCGCCCGGCAGTGCTTTGGGGAGGGCGGCCAGCCGCGCTTTCCAGCCGTCAACCAGCTTCTGAGCAACCTCCGCCTTACCAAAAATTTTGCCAAGCGTAAGCTCATCGTTATAGAGCAGATCCAGGGTCGCCTTGGTTTTGCTTTCCCCGGAAATCGCGCAGCTTTCGCTGAGCACAAAGGTTTTGATGCCGTATTTGGCAAGACTTTGGGGTGTAACGTCGCCCCCCACTTTCATGCCGTAATTCCAGCCCGCGAAAAAGAAATCTGGCTCGGCGGCCAGCAGCGTTTCAAGCGAGGGGTATTTGGGCGCAAGTTCGGGGATCGTCCCCATTTGTCGCTTAAATTCGGGCGTCATTTTGTACCAGCCGGAGATGCCGGTCAGACCCACAATCTGCGGCTGTAAATCCAGAGCAAAAGCCATCTCCGACATGTTCAGGTCGTTGATTACCGCCCGCTTTGGTGCTGCGGTAAAGACAATGGGTTTACCGCAGCTCTCAATGGTCACCGGGAAGCCGGAGGCAAAGGCAGTAAAGGAGGTAAAGGCCAGCCAGAAGCCGGTAGCGATTTTTAACATCATAGCGATCCCTGAAAATTTACCGTGGGCGTGAAGGTTCAAAAAAACGGACTCGTCTGCCTTGCTGGCCTGGATGGTCAACGGTAAAGCTGTCGAGGCCGAAAATGGGGCGAAGTGTTTCGGTATTCAGCGCGGCGTCGGGCACGTTAAAAGCCTGCTGTTGCCCCGCCGACAAAATAAGGACCTTGTCAGCAAACCCTTCGATTAAGTTGAGATCGTGCAGGACGGCGATAACCGTTGTGCCGCGAGCTTTCACCAGCGCTAACAGTTCTTCCCGTGCCGCCAGGTCCAGATGATTAGTCGGCTCATCCAGTAACAGTAGCCGGGAGGTTTGCGCCAGCGTTCGCGCCAGAATTGCCCGCTGCCTTTCCCCGCCGGACAGACAGGCCAGCGATTTATGCCGCATCCCGAGCACACCAACCTCTTTCATCGCCCCACACACAATGCAGCGATGTTCTGGCTCCGGCATATCACGGGCAAACGGGAGCCTGCCTAACGCGACATAATCCTCAATGGAGAGACGCAAATCGGGGAGATCGTTTTGCGACATGACCGCCACGAGCTTCGCCCGCAGCTGCGGGTTGAGCTTATTTAAGGGGCGGCCCGCCAGCGTTATTTCCCCCTCGGCCTTTAGTTCCTGGCTCAGCGCCCGCAGCAGCGACGTTTTGCCGCTGCCGTTTGGCCCAATCACGCTGAGCCGCTCACCTTTTCTCAGGTGAAAATTAATCGCCACCGGCCAGGCTGCGCCCTGCGGACGGGCAATCGCCCGCAGGGAAACGCTTAACTCGGCTGCTGGTTCTCCGGGGGAAAAAGGCATGCTCAGAACTCGTTGCGCAGCAGTTGGTAACCTTCCACCAGCTTGACGTTGGTGTTGGCCACCTCTTCAGAAAACTGCACCGAAGCGGGGTCAACCCGTGAATAGTGGCTTAAATCAGAGTCGGGCCCCACGCGCTCGGTGGACGGAATATACGTTTGCTTCGGCAGTGTCACCCCATCAACCACCGCGTTGTAGCGAATGACGCAGCCGGTTTGTACGTGGCAGTTAAAAAGTACGCTGTTAAAGCCGATAAACACCCGCTCGTCGACCCGGCAAGGGCCGTGCACAATCGCCCGGTGCGCAATCGACGTACCGCTGCCAATGGTCACCGGCGCCCCGCTTTTCGAGTGAATCACCACGCCGTCCTGAATATTCGAATGGGAATGGATCACGATAGGATCCATGTCGCCTTCGGCGTTCAGCTCATCGGCGCGGATCACCGCATAGGGCCCGACATAAACATAGTCATGAATAATGACCCGGCCACAAATCACCGCCGTGGGGTCGATATACGCTTTGGGAGAGACCTGCGGCAGATGGCCTGAAGGGTTTTTACGCAGCATGGTGATTTCCTGTCCAGTGAATGCGGGCCACCGCGTTGTGCGCATGGAGGCTTTCCTGATGCTCAACGCGAAGGGTAAAAGCGGTGCTAAAAGGCGCGTCCTGCATCGCCTTGTTCAGGCGGCGAGCGGCGTCTTCGCAAAACATCAAATTTTGGCCATTGGCCAGGGCGAAGGCCTGCTCGTCGCTACGCTTAACCACCGTTTGCACCGCCGTGCCAAGCGCGGCCTCGCAGCGGTCGATAAGTTCCTCGAAAGGCAACGTAGCAACATCCGGCTTCAGCTGGCAGCTAACCCACGCCCAGCTTCTCTGGCTGTGGGGCGTGCCCGGCATGCCCTTCTCGCCCAGCCAGGCCAGCATTTCTTCGACGGACACGCCCTCCTTTCGCGAGCCAAAGTCCCGCTGAAACTGCTGCTGCGCGAGATTGCGACTCAGCGCCGCCGAGGCCGGACAGGTAGATGAATACGGGATCCCCACCCGAAGCGTGACGGCAAAACCTTCCCCACGCTCCGCCAGGATTCGGATGGGGTAAGCCTTCCAGCCAAAGTGGTTTGAGGTTAAAGATTTGCGGGACAGCAGCAGTTCGCCGGTGATTTCCACGCTGGCGCGGTCGCTGCTGCGCTGGTGCGAAACCAAAAATTCTCCCAGTAAACGGCGCAGTACCGCCGGCGTAATTTCGCCCTGGGTTAGCTCGTCCAGCAGCAGATAAATCCGGGACATATGAATGCCCTTTTCCGCTTCCGGGGAACGGAGAAGATTGATCCCGGCGTTGACTTTCGCCGTCAGCGGGCGCCCCGCGACCTCCACCGGAAGGTCGATTTGTTCCATGCCAACCCAGGACAGGGCCATGTCGAAATCGTGGCTTCTGAGTGACTGAATATCAGGCAGCATTTTGGGGCATAACATTGGAGTGACCGTCATATTGCACATCGTCTTGCTGTAATTTTGTTACGTTATAACATAACAAAACTCATTTGTGCAAAGCGACATTTTGCCGTAAAGCGAACCCGCCCGATCACCGGAGAAAATTCGGTGTAAAACCGCTGATTGGCTCGATATATCTTATCACCCGGCAAGTGTTGCCCGAGTGTTCACACAATGATAGCATTATGTAAACAGCCATTTAGACGGCTAGACAGTTAAACTAAAAAGCATTGAGGAATACCGTATGTGGCAAGAAAGGCTCACGCAGTTGGTCAGCACCTGTCATTGGATTGGCGCTAAAGGCTGGGCTCCGGCGACCGGCGGCAATATGTCCATTCGCCAGGATGCCGAGTGGTGCTGGCTGAGCGAATCCGGGCGCGACAAAGGCAGCCTGACCAGCGAGGATTTCCTGCAGGTAGACATTGCCACGAATCAGGCGCCATCGGGGCGTAAACCCTCCGCCGAAACCGGACTGCACACGCTGGTTTATCGGCTTTTTCCTGAAGCAAACGTCGTGCTGCACGTCCACACCGTGAATGCCACCGTGCTGTCGCGGATTGAAAAAGGCCCGGCGTTGAACATCAGCGGCTATGAAATGCAAAAAACCCTGATCGGCCAGCAGACGCACCTCGACACGGTGCCAATTGCTATCTTCGATAACGATCAGGACATCGATGCGCTGGCAAAACGCATTGAACGGCATGCCGAACAGGCTCCCCTGAAATACGGTTTCCTGCTGCGTGGCCACGGCCTGACCTGCTGGGGCAAAGACGTCGCCGAAGCACGTCGTCAGCTTGAAGGGCTCGAATTCCTGTTTGAATGCGAAATGCAGCGCCGCCTGTACGAGCGCGATTAGCAGCGAGTTCGCCAGCAGTACGAGTAAGTCAGGTTTCATCTTCGCTGAGCGGCACGGGCAAATTTATCGTCATCAGCAACCCGCCCTCAGCAGGCAGGCCGGCGTGGATATCCCCGTGGTGCGCATGACAGATTTCTCTGGCAATAGAAAGCCCCAGCCCGCTGCCGCCTGAATCTCTTGCCCGCGAACGCTCCCCGCGGGTGAAACGCTCAAAAATATGCGGCAGATAATCCGCGGCGACGCCAGGCCCGCTATCAAGAAACTGGATTTCAATGCCCTGCTTAAGATGGCGAAAGCGAATGGACATGCGATCGCCCCTGCTGCAATAGCGAAGCATGTTCTCAATGATAATGGTGAAGACCTGCCCCAGTCGGGCTTCATCTCCTGAGTAATAGAATTCATCTTCCGCCTCCACCGAGACGGACATCCCGGCCGCTTCCAGCTGGGGTTTTAGCCATGCTACCCGTTCATTCAGGACTTCAGAAAGCGAGAATACGCCGTGCTGGAGCGAGAGTTGCCCCGCGCTCGCCAGGGAAAGGAAATGCAAATCATCAGTCAGGTGGCTGAGGTTTTTTAGCTGCGTCATCACCATATTCAGCTGTTTTTCATCCGCCGGAAACACATGGTCGATCATGCCCTGCAGCCGCCCCATAGCGGCGGTAAGCGGTGAGCGCAGTTCATGTGCGGCCGCGACGTGCGCGGCCTTAAGCTCGCGTTCGTACAGCGCCAGCTGGCTAATCATTTTATTGAAGTTGCTGGCAAAGCGAGTCACCTCCGCCGGGCATTCATCCACCCGTTTTGCCTGTTGATTGAAATCCCCCTGAGCCACTATCTCCGCGACGTCCGTCAGGCTGCGAAACTGCGCGGCAAGCGGACGCGTGGCGCGTAAACAGCTGACGATCACAAATGGGGTCGCCATGGAAATAAAGATAAACAGCCAGCCCCAGTTGAGAGAGCTGATGGAAGGCGTGCTGTATTCAATTCCCCAGCGGGCATCCACAATTTGATGAAAACGAACAATGTCTAAGTCAGGGTTCGCCCGCAGCGTCAGAAACTCCTGGTAAGCGGCAGGCGACATGTGATGCACAACCCAGTAATACTGAACCGCGTAGATGCTCCACATCGCCAGCACGATGAAAAACAGTACGCTGACGGCCACCACGATGATACGAATCGATATCCACAGCAGGAGCGATTTGCTCTTTTTGTTGTTCATGGTTTGCAGAACCTGTAGCCAATGCCGCGTACGTTCAGAATGAGATTATCAACTCCCGCCGCCTCAAGCTTTTTCCTTAAGTTATAGACATGCGTGTCCACCACTCGCTCCAGAGCGTCGCTTTCCGGGAGACACTCTTCGAGCAAAAACTGGCGGCTGAGCGGCCTCGTCGAGGCACGCATTAGCGTTTTCAAAATAGAAAACTCGGTGAGCGTTAAATCCAGGCGCAGGGGAGGATGTCCCTCATGCAACACCTGCGCCGCCAAATTGGTGACATCAACCTCCAGTGGACCCCAGCGTAAAACATCTTCAGCGGGGAGTTGGCTGGCCTGGCTGCGCCTGAGCACGGCCTGCACCCTGGCCATGACTTCGCCGGGATTGTAGGGCTTGACCACATAATCATCGGCGCCATAGCGTAAAGCGCCGATCTTGTCATAGGGTTCGCCCATGGCGGTGATCATGATGACGGGCGTATTGCCCTTTCGCCTGACGGCCGCAAGAATTTCCGTGCCGTTCATCCCGGGGAGCATGACGTCCAGCAAAATAAGATCGGGCTTCCAGGTAACCACCGTGTTCATGCCCGCCAGGCCATCCCCGGCCACCGAAACGCTATAGCCTTCGCGTTTAAGATAGGCCTCCAACACATTTGCCGCATCAGCGTCGTCTTCAATCACCAGGACCCGTTTATTTTTCATTTAATGTTACCTTGACAGTTTCTTCACAAATCCCTGGTCGTTCATTGATAAGCCCTCAGCATAATCCTTTTACTTACTGAGCTAAGTATGCACAAAAAATATAAACACCTGACGATGAGAATCATTATGTTAACGAAGAAAAGCACAAAATACATAATTGCACCGCTGATAATTTCCAGTATTTCATCATCGTATGCAAGTGAATTTAATTCTGATCAAACCGTGACAACCTTTGGCCTCGGAGCTATATCCTCTCCACGATACAGCGGAGCTAATGAACAAAACACCAGTGTTATTCCACTGATACACATTCAGATGAGTAATATCTTCTTTGATTCCATGAATGGGCTTGGCATTCATCTTCAAAGCGATAATGGTTTATATTTCGAGCCAACATTGGGTTACGATTCAGGCCGCGCGGATAAAAATTCAGGCTGGCGAAAAGGCTCGAATAAACTTAAAGGCATGGGGGATATTTCGTCTACGGTCAATTCGGGTATTGCGCTTGGCTGGGCCGTCGCCCCCTGGCTGGTTTTTGAAGGTAAAACAACTCTGCCGTTAAATGATGATCAGGGCGTATCTTATTCCACAGCCATAAATTATATCCCGATTATGAACGAAGTTAATACGCTTACATTTCAGGCCAGCGCATTATTTGGTGATGCCCGTTATATGAATACCTGGTACGGCGTCAACGAACAGCAGCACAACCGATCAGGTTTCTCGCGCTACAGCAGCGCCGGTGGGTTTTACGGCACTGACACCAGCCTGACACTGACCCATCAGTTCAGCGAACACTGGGGAGGCTTGTTTAGCCTGAGCTATGCCTGGCTTGATAAGAAAGCCTCCAACAGCCCCATCGTCATGAGAAAAGACGGTACGACCGGTATGCTTGCCATCAATTATACGTTCTGATTTCTTTTGCCATTGTGTATTCATTACAACAACAGGCCGAAGCATCGTTATGAAGACCGCGCTTATTGTGATTTTCACCTTCGTGGCATTTCTCTCCTCCACGGGAGTTCATGATTTTAAAGCATGCCTGTACGAAAAGGGTGATTTTAACGTCTGTAATAATACAGACGTTAAAAGTATACATTCAAAACACCCTCCGAAACCACCCTTATATAAAAACAACGTCAGGCGTTGCCATTCAGATAAAACAAAAAACATCGATCGTTATATTTTATCCTGCCATCTTAGAAATTTCATTAAATCGCTACTGCAGCGTTCAACGCGTAACTAAGCATTTACTAACACTGAGAGATATCAGCATGAAGATTTCCGCCAAAGTCATAGAAACCATCACCGGCTGGATAGATAATAATATTCATCGTCGATTACGAATAGAGGATATTGCTCGCTATTCTGGCTACTCTAAATGGCACTTCCAGAGAATTTTTTTATATTATAAAGGCGAAAGTATTGGCCGATACATCAGAATCAGAAAATTACAGCTGGCGGCACAGGATCTCAAAAATACCCAGGAACGAATCGTCGATATTTCGGTGAAGTACGGCTTTGACTCACAGCAGAGCTTTAACCGGCTGTTTACCCGCAGCTTTAAGATGTCGCCAGGAACTTACAGGAAAGCTAAAGGTGTACGAGGGTGATGTACAAAGCCTGCACTTGCAGCGCGTTGCTACAGCGCCAAAGCAAAAGGGGCTGCCTTTCGGCAACCCCTTCGAATGTTGGCGGAAGCGCAGAGATTCGAACTCTGGAACCCTTTCGGGTCGCCGGTTTTCAAGACCGCACTATAATTACAGTAAATCAATAAGTTAACTTGTTAGCATGGTATAAACAGAAAAAATAGCAATGCTAAAAATCAACAAGTTACCGGCTTATCAACACTTAATATACCAACACTTTACCGCTATCCGTCATGGGGATCGGGGGTCGGGGGTTGGG
>AKXM01000013.1 GCA_000277545.1 Enterobacter sp. Ag1
GAAAGCTGAGCTTCAGGGGCAGCAGTCTGAAGGCAGGTAAAGCGTTCAGAGGAGAATATGAGGGACTGAAAGAGACGATGGAAGACGGATGTTATGAAGTGTGGTGGTACAGCACGAAAGTGGGGGTGATCGACCTGAAGAATAAGTCGATCACCATGGGTAAAGGATGTTAAAAAGTGTTCACCATGTCTGCGAACACCTGTCTACCATGTCCCCGGACTGTACATGGGGAGAGGGCCGGGGTGAGGGGCTGAAGGGCCACAGAAAATTTACTTAGCCTCGGCCAGCGCCTTAGCCCTCTCCTCTTCTTCCTTCTGCTGAAGCTCGGTTTCCAGCATCTTCTTCTCATACACCTTAAAGAACGGGTAATAGATCGCGAGCGAAATAAAGAAGCAGATAAACACCAGCCCACAGGCAATCAGGTTCCAGTTGGTGGTGATCAGCGCCCCTAGCGGCGCCGGAACGGTAAACGGTGGCTTCACCATCATCCGTGGGATCAGCCCGCTAATGGTGAACAGATACACCACCACGGTATTCACCATCGGCGCCAGAATAAACGGGATCGCGAGGATCGGATTCATTACGATCGGCGCGCCGAAAATCATCGGCTCATTGATGTTAAACAGCCCCGGGATAAACGACAGTTTACCCAACTGCTTCAGGTAGATAACCCGCGAGCGGATAAACAGCACCACCAGCGCAAGCGTTGAGCCGGTGCCACCCATCTGCGCATACCACTGGAAGAACTGCTCGGTGAAAATGTTCGGCAGCTCATAGGCGCTCACGCCGGACTGGAACAGCTCCATATTCTGCACAATGGCCTGATCCCACAGCGGGCGGATCAGCGGCCCCATCACCGCATGGCCGTGGATCCCCAGCACCCAGAACACATCGATAAAGAACTGGGTCACAATCCCGCCAAACAGGTTGGTGCCGGTCATGAAGCCCTTCAGCGGCATAATGATGTAGCTGATGATGGCGTTGATATCGATGTTCAGAAAATGACGAGGGATCCAGAACACCAGCACCACGGCAAGCGTCGGGAACAGCGCCGAAAACGAGCTGGCGACCACCGGCGGCACGCCCGCGGGCATTTTAATTTCAATATTGCGAACTTTGATAAACCGGTAGATCTCAATGGCAATCAGCGAAGAGATAATCGCGCCAAACAGCCCCTGAGAACTCAGCGAAGTGATGGGGATGTAGCGCCCCGCCACCGCCTCACCCGACACGGTTACGCCCTGCTTAATGTTCACCGGCACAATCATCAGCAGCGTCGCCAGCATCGCCAGCAGGCCGCTGGTAATGTCATTCAGCTTGTAGCTTTTGCCGAGGAACGAACCGATGGTAAACGCGGCATACAGCGACATCAGCCCGACGGTAAAGCGGAACGGCACGTCCAGCATATCGCGCCACGGCGCAATAAAATCCATGTAGCCCTTAATCGGGATGTTCAGCAAAATCACGAAGAAAGAGCCGACGATGGTCAACGGCAGAATCGAAATAAGCCCGTTGCGAATCGCCTGCATATGCCGCTGGTTGCCAATAGCGTTCGCCACCGGCATCAGCTTTTCAGCTAACTTATCGAAGCCCGACATGATCTGCCCCCTCAAACCCGTTGTGCTCAATCACGGCCCGGAACCAGCGCCCGGACTTTTTCAGCGAACGCTGTTGGGTGGCTAAATCCAGCCGGTAGAAGCCGTAGCGGTTTTTATAGGCGTTCTGCCACGACCAGCAATCGATGAAGGTCCACATCTGGTAGCCCAGGCACTGGCTGCCCTCCGCCATCGCTTTGTGCAGCCACGTCAAATGTTCCTGAAGAAACTCAATGCGGTAATCGTCCTGCACTTCGCCGTCCACCATGAACTGTTCTTCGTCCATGATGCCGATGCCGTTCTCGGAGACAAACCACGGCAGGTTGCCGTAACGCTCTTTCACCAGCATAGCGATGTCGTACAGCGCAGGCGGGTAAATCTCGATCCCGCGCGAGGTATTCATCCGCCGCCCCGGCATCACGTACTCTTCAAAAAAGCGCTCCGGCACAAAACCGTGGGGTTCTTCAAGCAGCGTCTCACGCGCTTTAACCCGGCGCGGGCGATAATAGTTGATGCCCAGCAAATCGATGCGGGTCGCGGCAATCAGCTCGCAATCCCCTGGCGCCGTCTTCGGCAGCACATCGTATTCTTTCAGCAACGCCACCAGCTCAGCAGGGTAGCGCCCAAGCAGCATCGGCTCGTTAATGCTGCGCGTATAGAACAGGTCAGCCATCTCCGCCGCCCGCAGATCTTCCGGGCTGTCGCTGCGCGGGTACACGGGAATGACATCCATGATGATGCCAATCTGCCCTTCAAGATCCAGCTCGCGCCAGGCGGCGACCGCTTTGCAGTGGGCGATAACAATGTGGTGCAGCACCTGAGCCGCACGGCGGAAATCCGTCACGTAAGGATAATGGCGAGGATGCAGATAGCCCGCTTCGGCGGGAATAAGCGGCTCGTTGAAGGTAAACCAGTAGCGCACCCGGTCACCGAACAGGCGGTAGCAAATCCCCGCGTAGCGAGCGAAAGCGTCCACCACTTCCCGGTTCTCAAACCCGCCCTTGGCCTGCAGCGCCAGCGGCATATCAAAATGGTAGAGATTGACAAAAGGCTCAATGCCCTGGCGAATCAGCTCATCAATCACATCGTTGTAAAACTGCACGGCAAAAGGATTAACTTCCCCGTCGCCGTCGGGGATCAGGCGAGACCAGGAAATCGACGTACGGAAAGCATTCAGGCCAATGTTTTTCGCCAGCTGAATATCTTCCCGCCAGCGCTGATAAAACGTGGAAGTCTCGTCGGAGGTGACGCCGTCATAAAAACGGGCGTTAAACTCATGCGAGGCGAAATCCCAGATATTATCCCCCTTACCATCGCCCTCAACTCGCCCCTCTGACTGCGTGGCGCTGGTCGCCGTACCCCACCAAAATTTTTCAGGAAAGCGGTATTTCATACGGCCCCCTAGTCAGCAGTTTTCAGCAGCGACAGTGCGTGATCCAACACCTTGTCACCCTGCATTGAGCCGTAATGCATCATGTCGATGGCCGCTACCGGAACGCCGTGGGGCGCTGCCGCCGCGCTCAGGTTTTGCAGTTGGAATTTCACCTGCGGCCCGAGGAGGATGACATCAGCCTCCTCGATAATTTGGTCAAAATCGGACACCGGCACGGCGGTGATTTCCACCGCCACATCACGGCTTTGCGCGGACTGCTTCATTCTTTCCACTAACATGCTGGTGGACATCCCCGCAGCACAGCATAAGAAGATTTTTTTCATCACTTTTCCCTCAGAGAATCAATGCAGTGTCCGCGGTATGCGGCCAAATATATTCTGGGTAGCGGTGAAAAAAGCCACAAGTGAGGGTGGGCACAGATTTGCTTTTAGCGGCTGGTACTTTTGGCGAATGAACGCCAGAACTTACATTAAAAGTAATAATAAACAGACGGATAAGAATGTTACTTTTCTGGTGGCGTTCGTCTTTTAGCGCGGTTTTATTCACGAGAATGGTGGGGCGGTCACAGGCAGACGTTCATCTTAGTATTGCACCATGCCCTCACCCCGGCCCTCTCCCAGAGGGAGAGGGGAAAACAAGTGCCAGATAACAAGGTTTATTCCCTCACTCCATCATCAAATGGGAACAGCAGCTTCAGCCTGTTTTATTTATCCCCTCTCCCTTCCAGGGAGAGGGTTAGGGTGAGGGTAAAGAGCTACAAACTCCCCACGCCACCGTCGACCAACAGATCGGTGCCGACCACGAAGGCTGATTCGTCAGACGCCAGGAACACAGCGGCTTTTGCCAGCTCCAGCACGGTGCCGAGACGCCCAATCGGCACAAGATCGCGGATAGCTTCCCGCAGCGTGTCGGCGGCTACGCCATTGCCCAGTTTGCCCAGCGCCGGGGTTTCCGTCGGGCCAAGGCTCAGGCCGTTCACCCGAATGCCACGCGGATGCAGCTCCCCGGAAAGCGTACGAGCCAGAGAAAGGATCCCTGCTTTGCTCGCCGCATAGGCGTTAGTCTGCGGCAGGCCGATACGAGCGCTGACCGAACCGCACAGAATCACCGAAGACGGGTTAGCCAGCAGCGGCAACAGCGCCTGGATCAGGAAGAACGGGCCTTTGAGATTGATGTTCATCAGTCGGTCATACGCCTGTTCGTCCCAGTCTTCCAGCGAATGGTGAGTCACATCCCCCGCATTAATGTAGAGCACATCCAGCCGCGGCCAGAGCTGCTTCAACTCTGCCGCCACCGTACGCTGCCCGGCGATATCGCCCGCATCGCTTTTCATCAGGTGCACATTGCCCAAAACCTCTTTGGCTGCCTGTAGCCCCTGTTCGCTCCGCCCGGTGATCGCCACCGTTGCGCCCTCGGCAATAAACTGCCGCGCCGTTTCAAGTCCAATTCCGCTGGTACCGCCGGTAATTAAGGCGTACTTGCCATTAAGTCTGCCCATTGTCGTGTCCTTATAAAGGGTTGGTGAGGGCATTATTTCCGCTATAGTATCCTTTAGATAGTAGGCACCAAATGGATACTAAGGAACCACAAGGGGCGCATTAGCGTGTGCCGGGAGCCAGCATGACAAAAAATTTTTCAGCCCTGCCACCGGCGGGCAGCGACTGCCCGATGGTGAATTTTGTGAACCTCATTTCAGGTAAATGGGCCATTCCGATTCTGTACCGCCTGATCCTGCTCAACGATCCGGTGCGGTTTAGCGACCTGCAGCGGGCGGTCAGCCCCATTACGCAGAAGGAGCTCACCCGCCAGCTTCGTCAATTTGAAGCTCGCGGCCTGGTGGTGAGGCAAGTTTTTGCGGAAGTCCCGCCGCGAGTGGAATATCAGATCACCGCGCTCGGTAAATCTCTGCGCCCAACGCTGGATTCACTCGCCGAATGGATGAGGGAGAATGCCGGTGAGATGGAACTGTCTCTTCCCTGAGAACGCTAAATCAGTTAGCCAAAAACTTCATCGACCAGCGCGCTGCCGAGGCGCATGGCCGAACAAATACGCGGCATCCCCAGCGCCACGCCCTGCCAGCTCTGGGTCACCGAGTAACAGATCGGCTGGCGTTCAATGTCGCAGCCGGCGCCGAGCCAGGTTAAAGCATCTTTATGCTCCAGCAACCCCGGAGACGTTGGCGTCGCCAGCCAGTCATGGAAATAGTGGCGGGTGCGGGGGGAAGCATTCACTTCTTCCGCCAGACGGCTGATGGCGAGGCTGCGCACATGCTCAATCAACGCCTCCGCCTGCTCGGGCGTCCCCAGACGAACAGCATCACCAAAGGTGCCCCAGCGCAGCTCTTCCAGCGCGACGTAGCAACGCGCCGCCGGAGAAAATGAAAAGTAGTGCCCGCTGCGCCAGCGGGAAAAAATCTGCTCGCTGTGGACCATGCCCTGATGAACAAGATCGCTGTGCTGAAACTCTTCTTCCAGCCGGGTAAGCCGCTGAGAAAAGTGCTCGCGCAGGGCCTGAAGCCGCTCGCGAGCCGCTGCCGAATGGTGTGCCGTGCGGGCGGAAACCGGCTCCAGCTGAGCAATTCTCTCGCTTATCTGGCTGTTGGCTAAGTAGCTTTTTGCCAGATCTGCCGACAGCTGGCCAAGGCTTATCAGCGACGCGTCAAGCTCGTCCTGCGGCGGTGTTCCAGCCATCCCGGCCTGTCGCCGGGCCACGACGACGAACAGCGCCAGAAGCTGCTCATAAAACGCCTGGCTTTGTGGGCTGCTCCACGGCTGGCGGGCAACATCAATCCCCATGGCAAAATCGACGACAAATTTTTCGCTAAGACAGCTAAGGGTTCTTATTGGCCCTTCCATTAATACACTGCTCATCATTGCTCCGCTGAGAAAAGCGTCTGGATATCATCGCGCAACAGGCGGGTATCCTCGTGAATGTAACGTGCCGTTCTGACACTCTGTTCCAGCTTGCTCTGGAGAGAAAACAGCACGCTGTCGTTCTGCTGCTTCGCGGAAAGACTCTGGCGTAAATTGCTGTGAATAGCGTCCAGTGCGCCGGCAAAATCGGCGAAAAACGTCGCCATCCCGGCCGTGACGGAAATATCCACCTGCGCGGTAATGGCCTGGTTTATCTGGCCCAGGAAAGTCGACACATGGTCATGCAGCTTTTGCTGTAACTTATCCAGATCAATCACGTAGCGACTATGGGTGGCTGCGTAATCTTCCCAGCCCCAGTCCACGCCGTTCAGCCAGCGCGCCAGCACGCCCCGCATCCCGTTTTGCGGCTGCATTTCCGACATCGCCACTTCCTGGTTTTCGATAACGTTGGTGAACGCCGAGTGGGTATTAAAATTAAGCTGGCTGGCCTGGAACGCAGGCAGGCTGATTTGGGCGCGGAAGCCGGCTACTTTCAGGCCGTCGCTTACCCGCTGTTCAATCGGTTTCAACGCCGACTGCAGCGTATAGCCCAGGCTCGCCTCAAGGTTGCTGAGCAGCGCCCCAAGCTCCCCGCTTAGCGTCTGCTGGGCGGCAAATAAAATGCTTTCACTGGACGCGCGAACCTTGTGCAGCAGGGTGCGGGCCGTCGCTTCATCTTCGCCCATCAGCTTGTCGCTGCCCGGCGAAAAATCCACGTTTCGCGTTAAGGTATGCGGGTATAACGGATGCAGCTTCTCAGCGCCCAGCCGCCCTTCCCGGAAATAAGTTTTCAGGTCGCTATGAATCTGCGTTTCAAAGCGCTGCACAAAATCGCCTATGCCGGCGAGGGCATCGCTGACCTGCCGCTGAATCACCGCACTCACCGACTGCTGAGTCTGCAGCAGCAGTTGAATATCCTGCTCCAGTTGCCGAATATTCTCCTGCAGGCTGTCGTTAGCCACCTGCAACCCCTGGCAGCGGAAACTCAGGTAACGTTCAGCGCCCTCGGCATAGTCCAGCAGCTTGTGGCACGCCGCGCGCAGCGTGTAGAGAGAAGCGTTGGCGTGCGCGGTATGCAGGATAGTCCCAATGGGTGACTCAAACATCGAGTCTTCCCACAGCAAGTCCGCCGCATGGCGCAGATGCTCAATATCCGCCAAATCCGCGCTGCGCCAGCGCCGGCCTAATGCCGCTTCCGCAAAGTCCTGCACCCAGCGCTGCTCTTCGGGGTCGGGCAAACGGCCATGCGTGGCCAGCTCATAGCGGGCGCGGTTGGCAAGGTAGCCCCACATGCTCGATACCGGGAACACGTTTTCCGGCGCAATGCTGTCCTTCATCAGCGTCCCGGCGATCATCGCCTTCACCTGAGCGGCATCGTCGCCGTTGCGGTCCTTCTGATCGAACTTGTTCACCAGCGCATACAGCGGCACCGATTTGCTGACGCCAAGCACCGCCTCACGGACTTCTTCGTCGGAGATGGACTTAAGCTGCGTATAGTCCATCACCGCCAGCACGGCAGAAGCCTGCGCCAGCTGCTCTTTAAGCATTTTTTGCAGGTGCGGCTGCCCCGCTTCGTTCGGCCCAGGCGTGTCCAGCAGCGTCAGCTGGCCGTGGCCGTTTTTGAGGCCGGCCAGATGCACAAACTCCACCTCAATCACCGGCACATGCTCAATAGCGGCGTAGGCTTTGAAGGGGAAAGCCACATCCAGCACCCGGCACAGGCGCACCAGATCGTTCAGGCTCTTCAGGCAATGGAAAATAGGCTGTGCGCCGAGATAATGGCGCTCAAAACCTTTTCCGTTGGCGATCCGGGCGATAAGCGCCTCCATATCCCGGTCCACTTCCAGCTTGCGCGCCAGCGCTTCCCGGCTGGTGATCAGCAGTTTCTCCTGCAACTCCCCCATCAGGCTCTCTATCGGCTGCACATAGGGAAAATGCAGCACCGGATCGCGCTGACCCGGCGTGTGGCGGATCAGCGTCGGCAGCGCCGTCATGGGCCGGTTGCGGTTAGGCAGAACCTCCGTGCCCACGATGGCATTAATGGTGGTCGACTTCCCCGCCTTCATGGTGCCGACAATCGCCAGAACCATTTCATGTTGGGTTATTTTACGCCTTTCGTTTTGCAGCATATCTTTCTGCAGTTCGATTCCGCGTGGGCTAAATTTCAATGGATGTACCGTCGCCACAGGGTTCGTTAAAGCGCTATTTTGTTCATTTTGCAAAGCCAGCGGAGCGACTTTTAAAGCGCTAAGGTTTTGCAACGCTAATTGCAAAAGCCGCTCGGCTTCCTGACTCAATTCAAAAATAGTTTGTGTGTGCATAAAAAATCTTTCCTTAACTCAAATTACCCGGCTTTATCACCGCCATCGTTTAGTTGTAATCATGGCAATACCGGTTTTTATAATTACGTGAGGGAAATAATTTATTAATTAACATTACACCATGCCGCGATCCTGGCTTTTAAGTCGCTCTGCCAGACCTGCGGAGATATAATGGTGAGATGCGGTATCCAATACTGCACCAGCGGAAACAATTGTTCTGGCGAAGCAATATGACTCGCCAGAAGTAACTCTCCGTTATCAAGCTCTCTGACGGTTTTTTGAAAAGGTAATAGCTTGCGCTGTTTAAAATGTTCAGCCGCCTGCGCCGAAACCTGTAACAGCACTTCCGTTTTTACCCTTTCCCCACCAGGATCATCCCGATCGTCAAATAATGGATAAAAAATAGCTTTACGCTGTGGGCTATTTTCATATTCATACCCTACAACCAATAAATCTGGAATAGCGCGCAGCGTAATATATTGATTATGGCTCTTTATGTCGTACCATGGATAAAACGCAGCAAGCCCTACGCGTTTAGTAATGCGTAACAGGTCGTTTACGTTAAACTGTCCTTTTAAATGCGAAGAGAGACGCTTTTTCCCCTCGCCGACGTCCTCCAGAATAGCACCAAGCCGGTTCAAATCACGATACGCAGTTCGCATATCTACATCAAAACGCTGGCGGATAATATCAGCGGAAAGGGTTTCCCCCTGATAAAGACTTAAGACGATTTCGGCCAGTCGATCTGCAACTTTTACTTTCGCGCCTTTCATTCTCATCGGTTCCTGCCTCTGTATCGGTACATCCATAGGCCCAACCATACCCCTGTCAAGTGACAGGAGGTGTCAGCGCAATACGCTTTTTTTTATTTTTTCAAACAGGTATAGCGCAGCAGCCCCTGCTGGCAGACTTGCTCGAAGCAAAGTGAAACTAAGTTAAATTAGCCTTATTTAACGGCAATTAAAGCCTGAACTTTAAGTTAAATTTGGTGCTTATTTCTTTGAATGAAAGGTTTTTTGCACTTTATGGCGGCCAGAAAGCCCGCCGGGCATAGGTTTACGGCAATAATCCCTGCAAATGTAGGGATTTGATGTATAATCTCAGCACTTTTTCGCGATTCAGCATATTTTTACGGCCAAATCGCTATTTTTCATTACTTTATCTCACCTTGAGGATCAGATAATGCAACTCCCTCATTGCCCGAAGTGCAATTCCGAATACACCTACGAAGACAACGGCATGCTGATTTGCCCGGAGTGCGCTCATGAATGGAACCCGGCCGCGGCGAGCGAAGAAGACGCCGCGCTGGTTGTAAAAGATGCCAACGGCAACCTGCTGGCCGACGGCGACAGCGTTACCGTCGTGAAAGATCTGAAGGTCAAAGGCAGCTCTTCGATGTTAAAGATCGGCACCAAAGTGAAGAATATTCGCCTGGTAGAGGGCGACCACAATATCGACTGTAAAATCGACGGTTTTGGCCCGATGAAGCTGAAGTCCGAGTTTGTGAAAAAGAACTAATCTCCCCCGGCAGGTGGTCTTGCCGCCTGCCCCGCCTGGCTTACCTGCCCCGCACAACCTACACTTCTTCTGCACTCTCCTTACAGAGGATTCGGTTATGCCTTTAGGACCCTACATCTCATTAAACGGTCGCTGCGCGGAGGCCATCGCCTTTTACCAACAGGCTTTGGGCGCCGAACTGACGTTCAAAATTACCTTCGGTGAAATGCCCAAAGAAGCAACCAATGCCGAGGGCTGTAGCGGCGCGGGCGTCTATTCTGACGACAGCGTTATGCACGCAAATTTGCGGGTAGCCGGTAACGATTTGATGATGACCGACGCCAGCATGAGCGGGGAAAAACCACAGCACAGCGGCTTTTCACTCTGCCTTGCCAGCCAGGATCCGGCAGAGGGTAAACGCTGGTTTGACGCACTCTCCGCTGGCGGCACCGTCACCATGCCCTGGAGCGAAACTTTTTGGGCAAAAGGCTATGGCTCACTGACGGATAAGTTCGGCATTCCGTGGATGGTCAACGTCGAAAGATAAAGAGGCATATTCTTTTATTCTTTTTGGGTCCGCTAATCCGGGCCCTTTATTTTTACCAATGGTTAAAAATTCAAGAAAATCAAAGCAGCTTATATATTCATTTTTTTGATGCCATTTCATTATTCCTTTTTAAAGAATTTATTCCTGACAAAAAGAGCCAACATGCCAGCACGCAATCGGTATAACCGGTAAATTAATCATTCCGAGTCTAAGCATATTATTTCAGGAATAAGACAATATATTTAAAGAGAACCATCACCAGGATATAGAATATATTAGATGATCAATTGCAAGCGCGCGTAAACATTGTTTGCTGACGATCGCTTTGACTTAACCTTTCCCCGCCATCTACCGGTTTTTTCGCTTTAACAAGGCAACTCCCTGATTCCACAAAAAACAGGGCAGCCAGCCAACCGCAAACTTCAACTCTTCATCGTACAGAAACCAATCATTAACAAAACCGTCACTTTCCCCCGGCACCATGAGGCAACTTTTGAAGGAGGCCCGTGATGCAAACGACTCTTCACCTCATCAAGCAAAACCTATGCACAGCCCAGCAGCCGTGCGTGCGCATTCGCTTTATCTGATTTGAGAGGCTTTGACTGTTATGCACTTGTCCAGACATCCGACCAGTTACCCCACGCGCTATCAGGAGATAGCCGCCCGGCTCGAGCAGGAGCTGCGCAACAACTACCGCTGTGGCGACTATCTGCCTGCCGAAACTCAGCTGGCCGCCTACTACGAAGTCAACCGCCACACGCTGCGCCGCGCCATTGACGAGCTGGTTAATAAAGGCTGGGTTCAGCGCCGCCAGGGCGTCGGCGTCCTGGTGCTGATGCGCCCATTTGACTACCCGCTGAACGCCCAGGCGCGCTTTAGCCAGAACCTGCTGGATCAGGGCAGCCATCCCACCAGCGAACGCCTGCTGGCGGTAATTCGCCCGGCCTCCCAGGACGTGGCGGATGCGCTGGGGCTGGCCGAAGGGGACAACGTTATTCACCTGCGCACCCTGCGCCGGGTGAACGGTATCGCGGTGTGCATCATCGACCACTACTTCGCCGAGCAGGCCTGGTGGCCCGCGCTGCAAACCTTCAGCCACGGATCGCTGCACGATTTCCTTCAGGCCGAGTTAGGTATTGCCCTGACCCGCGCCCAAACCCGCATCAGCGCCCGTCGTTCCCAGGCCAAAGAGAGCCGCCTGCTGGAAATTCCCAACATGGCGCCGTTGCTCTGTGTTCGCACCCTTAACCACCGTGAAGGCGAGGCCAAAGCGACGGAATACTCCGTCAGCCTGACCCGCGCCGACATGATTGAATTCACCATGGAGCACTAAATGGACACCAGCCATTTCAACAATGAGCAGCGCCGCGAGTGGATGGCGGTGCTGTCACACAGCCAGCCGCAGGAGCTTCTTGAGCGCTGGCGCAGCCTGAATATTCAGGCGGACTACACGCTTATTCGCGCACCGGAAATCGGCCTGGTTCAGGTGCAGGCACGCATGGGCGGCACCGGCCAACGCTTTTTCACCGGCGACGCCACGCTGACCCGCTCGGTGGTCAAGCTGGCGAGCGGCACCTACGGCTACAGCTACCTGCTTGGCCGCGACAAACAGCACGCCGAATGTTGCGCGGTGATCGACGCCCTGATGCAGGAAGCGACGCATTTTCACACGCTACAAGAAACCCTAATTGCACCGCTGGCGGCCAACCGTGAACAACGCCTTGCCGCTCGCCGTGCAGAAGTTAACAGCAGCCGCGTGGACTTCTTCACGCTGGTACGCGGAGACAACGCATGACTTTAATGACCGCTTTTACCCTTCCGGTGCAGGATGCCCAGCAGAGTTTTCGTCGCCTGCTCAAAGCGATGAGCGAGCCGGGCGTGATTGTCGCGCTGACTTCGCTGCAGCAGGGCTGGCTGCCGCTGAATGTGGCGACCACCAGCGTGCTGCTGACGCTGGCCGATAACGACACGCCGGTGTGGATCGACGCCACATTGGGCAACGATATTGCCGCGCAGAACATTCGTTTTCATACCAATGCGCCGCTGTGCGAACAGCCTGACCACGCGCAGTTCGCCGTGGCCAGCGACGCTATCTCTTCCGAACAGCTGAACCTGCTGGCTCAGGGCTGCGACATCGCCCCCGATACCAGCGCGACGCTGATTCTGCAGGTGTCCAGCCTGAGCGGTGGGCGCATGCTTCGCCTGACCGGCGCGGGCATCAACGAAGAGCGCATGATTGCCCCACAGCTGCCGGAATGCGTTCTGCACGAACTGACCGAACGCCCGCACCCGTTCCCGCTGGGCATTGACCTGATTTTGACCTGTGGCGATCGCCTGCTGGCTATCCCACGGACCACCCACGTGGAGGTGTGCTGATGTACGTTGCCGTCAAAGGGGGCGAGAAGGCAATCTCCGCCGCCCACGCCCTGCAGGAGCGCAACCGACGCGGCGATGAAACGCTAAAAGAGCTTAGCGTCGCGCAGATTGAGCAGCAGCTTGGCCTGGCCGTTGACCGCGTGATGACGGAAGGCGGCATCGCCGACCGGGAACTCGCCGCGCTGGCCATCAAGCAAGCCAGCGGCGACATGATCGAGGCGATTTTCCTGCTGCGTGCTTACCGCACCACGCTGCCTCGTCTTGCCGTCAGTGAGCCGCTGAACACCGCCGAAATGCGCCTCGAACGCCGTATCTCCGCCGTTTATAAAGACGTCCCTGGCGGCCAGCTGCTGGGCCCAACCTACGACTACACGCACCGCCTGCTGGACTTCACGCTGCTGGCTAACGGTGAAGTCCCTGACGCCGGACAGGCCGACGAGCAAAGCGCCCCTGCCCCGCATGTATTCAGCATGCTGGCGAAGCAGGGTCTGGCCAAAGTCGAAGAAGACGACGGCGCACAGCCGGACGACATCACCCGCAACCCGCCCGTTTACCCGTGCTCGCGCTCTTCTCGCTTACAGCAACTGGTGCGCGGCGACGAAGGCTACCTGCTGGCGCTCGCCTATTCCACCCAGCGCGGCTACGGGCGCAACCACCCGTTTGCCGCCGAGATCCGCAGCGGCTACGTAGACATCGAAATTGTGCCGGAAGAGCTAGGTTTTGCGGTGAACATCGGCGAACTGCTGATGACCGAATGCGAAATGGTGAACGGCTTTGTTGCCCCGGCAGACGAACCGCCGCACTTCACCCGCGGCTATGGCCTGGCGTTTGGCATGAGCGAGCGCAAAACCATGGCGATGGCGCTGGTTGACCGTGCGCTACAGGCCCCGGACTACGACGAAAACGTCGCCGGCCCCGCGCAGGACGAAGAGTTCGTGTTATCCCACGCGGATAACGTGGAAGCGGCAGGCTTTGTGTCCCACCTCAAACTGCCTCATTACGTGGATTTCCAGGCCGAACTGGAGCTGCTTAACCGCCTGATAAAGGAGCGAGCCAATGGCTAACCTGAGCGGCTATAACTTTGCCTATCTGGACGAGCAAACCAAACGCATGATCCGCCGCGCAATGCTAAAAGCGGTGGCGATTCCAGGTTACCAGGTGCCGTTTGGCGGCCGCGAAATGCCAATGCCTTACGGCTGGGGCACCGGCGGCATTCAGTTGACCGCCAGCCTGATTGGCGAGTCTGACGTGCTGAAAGTGATTGACCAGGGCGCGGACGACACCACCAACGCCGTCTCAATCCGCAACTTCTTCAAGCGGGTGACCGGCGTGAACACCACCGAACGCACCGAAGACGCGACGCTGGTGCAGACCCGCCACCGCATCCCGGAAACGCCGCTGGTAGAAGATCAGATCCTGATTTATCAGGTGCCGATCCCTGAACCGCTGCGCTTTATCGAACCACGCGAAACGGAAACCCGCACCATGCACGCGTTGGAAGAGTACGGCGTGATGCAGGTGAAACTGTACGAAGATATCGCCCGCTTCGGCCATATCTCTACCACCTACGCCTACCCGGTGAAGGTGAACGATCGCTACGTGATGGACCCGTCGCCGATCCCGAAATTCGATAACCCGAAAATGCACATGTCCCCTGCGCTACAGCTGTTCGGTGCCGGACGCGAAAAACGCATTTACGCCGTGCCGCCGTTTACCCGCGTAGAGAGCCTCGACTTCGACGACCATCCCTTCCAGGTGCAGGAATGGGAAGAGCCGTGCGCGATTTGTGGGTCACGCCACAGCTACCTTGATGAAGTGGTGCTCGACGACGCGGGCAACCGCATGTTCGTCTGCTCCGATACCGACTACTGCCGCCAGAACAGTGAGGCCTCTCAGTCATGACCAGCCCGTTACTTTCGGTGAATAACCTCACCCACCTCTATGCGCCCGGTAAAGGCTTTATGGACGTGTCGTTTGACCTCTGGCCCGGAGAAGTGCTGGGCATTGTGGGCGAGTCCGGCTCCGGCAAAACGACGCTGCTGAAAGCCATTTCCGCCCGCCTTGCGCCGCAGGAAGGGGAAGTGATTTACCTCGACCGTTCGCTGTATGACATGTCGGAAGGCGAACGCCGCCGCCTGCTGCGCACTGAATGGGGCGTGGTTCACCAGCATCCGATGGACGGCCTGCGCCGCCACGTTTCCGCCGGGGGCAACATCGGCGAACGGCTGATGGCCACCGGGGCGCGCCACTACGGTGACATTCGCGCCACCGCCCAGCGTTGGCTGGAAGAAGTTGAGATTCCGTCGGCCCGTATCGACGACCTGCCGACCACGTTTTCCGGCGGGATGCAGCAGCGCCTGCAGATCGCCCGCAACCTGGTCACCCATCCGAAGCTGGTGTTTATGGATGAACCGACCGGCGGGCTGGATGTGTCCGTGCAGGCGCGCCTGCTCGACCTGCTGCGTGGTTTGGTAGTGGAGCTGAACCTGGCCGTGGTGATAGTCACCCACGATCTGGGCGTGGCTCGCCTGCTGGCCGACCGCCTGCTGGTGATGAAACAGGGCAAAGTGGTGGAAAGTGGGCTGACCGACCGCGTGCTGGACGACCCGCATCACCCGTATACCCAGCTTTTGGTGTCCTCCGTCCTTCAGAATTAGGTACTCGCTATGACCAGAATACGGGTTGAAAACCTGAGCAAAACCTTTGTCCTGCACCATCAGCACGGCATTCGCCTGCCGGTGCTGGCCAACGCCTCGCTGGAAGTCAAAGGCGGTGAATGCGTGGTGCTGCACGGCCACTCCGGCAGCGGGAAATCCACCCTGCTGCGCTCGCTCTACGCCAACTATTTGCCGGATGAAGGACACATCTGGGTTAAGCACAACGACGAATGGATCGACATCGTGCAGGCCCCGGCGCGCGAAGTGCTGGCGGTACGTCGCCAGACCATCGGCTGGGTGAGCCAGTTCCTGCGCGTTATCCCGCGTATTTCCGCGCTCGAAGTCGTCATGCAGCCGCTGCTGGATTTGGGCGTGTCGCGCGAAGAGTGCGAGGAAAAAGCCGCCAGCCTGCTGACCCGGCTCAATGTACCAGAGCGCCTGTGGCACCTGGCCCCGTCGACCTTCTCCGGCGGCGAGCAGCAGCGCGTGAACATCGCCCGCGGCTTTATTGTTGATTACCCCATTTTACTGCTTGATGAGCCTACCGCCTCGCTGGACGCCAAAAACAGCGCCGCCGTGGTGGCTTTGATTCAGGAAGCAAAAGCGCGTGGAGCGGCCATTGTCGGCATCTTCCACGATGAAGCTGTACGTGAACAGGTGGCCGACCGCCTGCATACGATGTCCGCGATGGAGCCCCAACATGATTATCAATAATGTTCGCCTGGTGCTGGAAGAAGAAGTGGTCAGTGGCTCACTGGAAGTGGCCGACGGTGTGATTCGCAACTTTGCCGAGACCCAAAGCCAGCTGCCGGGCGCGCACGACGGCGGCGGCGGCTGGCTGCTGCCGGGGCTGATTGAACTGCACACCGACAACCTGGATAAATTCTTTACCCCACGGCCAAAGGTTGACTGGCCGGCGCACTCCGCCATGAGCAGCCACGACGCGCTGATGGTGGCGAGCGGCATCACCACCGTGCTGGACGCCGTTGCCATCGGCGACGTGCGCGACGGCGGCGACCGCCTGGAAAACCTCGAAAAAATGATCAACGCCGTGGAGGATACGCAAAAGCGCGGCCTCAACCGCGCCGAACATCGCCTGCATCTGCGCTGCGAACTGCCGCACCACACCACGCTGCCGCTGTTCGACAAGCTGGTTGACCGCGAACTGGTTTCCCTCGTTTCGCTGATGGACCACTCCCCGGGCCAGCGCCAGTACGCAGAGCTGTCCAAATACCGCGACTACTATCAGGGTAAATACCATCTCACCAACGAGCAGATGGATCGCTTTGAAGAAGAACAGCTGACGCTGGCGGCCCGCTGGTCGCAGCCAAACCGCCAGGCCATCGCCGCCCGCTGCCGCGACCGCAATATCGCCCTCGCCAGCCATGACGATGCGACGACCGCCCACGTGGTGGAGTCCCACGAAATCGGCAGCGTGATCGCCGAATTCCCGACCACGGAAGAAGCCGCCGAAGCCTCTCGTCGCCACGGCATGAGCGTGCTGATGGGCGCGCCAAACATCGTGCGCGGCGGCTCTCACTCCGGCAACGTGGCGGCCAGCCATCTTGCTCAGGCCGGGCTGCTGGATATCCTTTCCTCGGATTACTACCCCGCAAGCCTGCTGGATGCGGCCTTCCGCGTGGCGCACGACGACAGTAACAGCTTCACGCTGGCGCAGGCGATTCACCTGGTGACTCGCAACCCGGCACGGGCGCTGAACCTGGCCGACCGGGGCACGCTGGCAGAAGGGAAACGAGCGGATCTGGTGCTGGCGCACATGCACGGCGACCATATCCATGTCGATCACGTCTGGCGCCAGGGAATTCGGGTGTTCTGATGAGTAAACTAATCTGGCTGATGGGCCCGTCCGGCTCCGGCAAAGACAGCCTGCTGAGCGCCCTGCGCCAGCAGGAGCACGCACGGCTGCTGGTGGCGCACCGGTACATTACCCGCGCCGCCGACGCAGGCTGCGAGAACCACATTGCGCTAAGCGCAAACGAGTTTGAGCAGCGACAGCAGCTGGGGCTGTTTGCTCTGAGCTGGCAGGCGCATGAGCACTCCTACGGGGTCGGCGTGGAAATGGATATATGGCTCGAAGCCGGATTTGACGTGGTGGTGAACGGCTCGCGCCAGCACCTGAAACAGGCGCGGGAACGCTATGGCGATGGGCTGGTGCCCATCTGCCTGCAGGTTTCGTCGGACGTGCTGCGCCAGCGGCTGGAACAGCGCGGGCGGGAAAACGCAGAGCAAATCGAGCAGCGGCTGCAGCGGGCCGCGCTTTATTCGCCAGAGGGAGGCGATTGCCTGATACTCAACAACGACGGGAGTCTGCTACAGTCTGCCGCATTGTTTATGCGACTGTTAGCCCAGCACCGCTCGAACGTTATCCCTCTTCACCGCAAGGAGCCCCGCCATGTCTGATGTTGTTAAATTGAAAGCCGCCGCTATCGAAGACAGCGACACCGTTTACCGCATGATTTGCGAGCTGAAACAGGCTCAGGCCGACCGCCCCGGCTTTAACGCCTGCTTCACGGAGAACCTGCGCGATCCGAATATCTTTTATCAGCTGGCGTGGCTGGGGAATAAAGCCGTGGGGATGATCAGCCTGCACCTGCAATACCATCTGCATCACGCCCGCCGCATCGGCGAGATCCAGGAGCTGGTGGTGCTGGAAGAAGCCCGCGGCCACGGCGTAGGCAAACAGCTGCTTGCCTGGGCAGAAGCAAAAGCACGCAAAGCCGATGCGGAGCTGACGGAGCTTTCGACCAGCACCAGCCGCAAAGACGCCCATCGTTTTTACGAGCGTGAAGGCTACCGCGCCACCCATATCCGCTTTACCAAACCGGTGGAGACACCTGATGACGCTCACGCTAACGCTTAGCGGCACCGGCGGGGCGCAGCTTGTCCCGGCCTGGGGCTGCCGCTGCGCCGCCTGTTCACGAGCCAGAACCAATCCAGCCCACCGCCGCCGCCCGTGCAGCGCGGTACTCAAATATAACGATGCGATTACGCTGATAGACGCGGGGCTGCCCGACCTGATGGACAGCTGGCAGCCGGAGGATTTTCAGCAGTTTTTGCTCACCCATTACCATATGGATCATGTCCAGGGGCTGTTTCCGCTGCGCTGGGGCGTGGGCGGGAAAATCCCGGTTTACGGCCCGCCGGATGAGCAAGGCTGCGACGATCTGTTCAAGCACCCCGGCCTGCTGGACTTTAGCCATACCGTCGAGCCGTTTGTCGCCTTCACTCTGCAGGCGCTGCGCGTCACTCCGCTGCCGCTGCTGCACTCAAAGCTGACGTTTGGCTATCTGTTTGAAACGGCCTACAGCCGTCTTGCCTGGCTGAGCGATACGGCGGGGCTGCCGGACAAAACCCTGAAGTTTCTGGCCGCCAACCGCCCGGAAGTAGTGGTGATAGATTGCAGCCGCGAACCCCGGCCTGACACGCCCAAAAATCATTGCGACCTAACCACGGTGATCGCCCTGAACGAGCAGATTGGCAGCCCGCGAGTCGTGCTGACCCACATCAGCCACCAGTTTGATGCATGGCTGATGCACAACGTATTGCCTGAAGGGTTTGAAGCCGGTTTTGACGGCATGGAGATCGTGCTGGACTAGCGATCGTCGTCGTCCTGCAGGCGGCCCTCTTCGTCATCCAACTGCTGGCGCTCGCGGTCGAGCTGATTCTGCCGTTCATCAAGGCTGCGGCGTCTGTCCTCCAGCTGGCGATAGCGGGCTTCGTCCTGGCGGCTGAGCCGACGCTGATCTGCCGAATCATCACTGTCATCATGATAAACGCGGTCGCTGCCCGGCTTGTAGGCATCGCTAAACGCCTGCTGGATATTGCCAATCGCGTCATCAATCACGTCGGCCTGCGCGAACGGCGAGGCCAGGTACAGCGTGCCGAGCAGCAGCGCGGCGGCATAAGATTTCATCGGTCAGTCTCCAGGATGGACTGGCCTCAGCGTAATCAGGCGGCCTCATATGCAGTAGCGGAGGAATCTCAAATTCTCGGCGATTCCAGCGCGCCAATGGCCTCGACTCGCGCCTGATGCCGCCCGCCTTCAAACTCCCCGCTTAGCCATGCATCGACGATCATTTTAGCTAAATCCAGCCCCACCACGCGGGAGCCGAAAGCCAGCACGTTGGTATTGTTGTGCTGGCGGGAAAGCAGCGCGGAATAAGGTTCGCTGCAGACCACCGCCCGGATACCGGGAAATTTATTGGCGGTGATCGAGATCCCCACGCCGGTGCCGCAAATTAAAATGCCGCCCTCGACTTCGCCATTCACCACGGCTTCTGCCACCGCTCTGGCGTAGAGCGGATAATCGGTGCGCTCACCGGACCAGGTCCCCTTATCCAGCACCTCAATCCCTTTCTCCTGAAGATGCGCCACAATCTCCGCCTTCAGCAGGAAGCCTACGTGGTCACAGCCAAATGCAATTTTTTTCATTTTATCCTCACCGTTGCCGTTACTTTACGAACCCGACAGCTTTCGTGATTTAAGACCGGTTCACTGCCCAATTAATCGGCAAAACTGCCGGGTTCGTGGCCATTTCTACACCGATTCTCTTCACAACACAATGCATCAACTTGTCAACCTGGCGTCATAAAACGACTTCCACTAACGAGAAAAATTAAATTAATTCATTATTTTTCATGCAAATAAATAAATTTACGCATTCACCTTACTTCACAAAAAGTAAAACTTTATGAATTAATTATTTTTGTGAAGTATGCAGCATATTTTCTGCACATGCTGTGGTGTTATAGTGGCGTCTTCACTCTACGGACACGAGAGAACAGGATGAGTCAGTCAGATATTGATTCACAGCCGCCGTTCGGCATCGGCCTTGCCCCCTGGCTGCGCATGAAGCAGGAGGGGATGACGGACAACGAAAGCCGCATCGTCGACTGGTTGTTGAAGCCCGGTAATCTGAGCGATGCCCCGGCCATTAAAGACGTTGCCGAAGCCCTTGCGGTGTCGGAAGCGATGATCGTTAAAGTCTCGAAGCTGCTGGGGTTCAGCGGCTTCCGTAACTTGCGCAGCGCGCTGGTCACCTACTTTTCCGAGTCAGAGCAGGTATTGCCCACCGAGCTTGCCTTCGACGAAGCGCCGCAGGATGTGGTCAACAAGGTGTTTAACATCACCCTGCGCACCATTATGGAAGGGCAGTCGATCGTCAACGTGGACGAAATCCACCGCGCGGCGCGCTACTTCGCGAAGGCAAAACAGCGGGATTTGTACGGCGTGGGGGGTTCAAACGCCATTTGTAACGACATTCAGCATAAGTTTTTGCGCATCGGTGTGCGCTGCCAGGCTTACCAGGATGCCCACATCATGATGATGTCGGCCTCGCTGCTAAAAGAAGGTGATGTGGTGCTGGTGGTATCCCATTCGGGGCGAACCGGTGATTTAAAAGCGGCGGTGGAGCTGGCGAAAAAGAACGGCGCCAAAATAATTTGTATTACTCATAGCTATCATTCGCCGATTGCCCGGCTGGCTGACTTTATTATTTGTTCGCCCGCGCCGGAGACACCTTTATTGGGCCGTAACGCCTCGGCGCGTATATTACAATTAACGTTACTCGATGCATTTTTTGTTTCAGTCGCACAACAAAATATTGAACAGGCAACATTAAATATGCAAAAAACCGGCGCAATTGTGGATTTCTTTTCCCCAGGGGCGCTGAAATAAAAAAGAGATCCCGCCTCAGCGGGATCTGACTGTACCCTACACTGAGAATATTATTATGAATAAATATCTGAAAATATTCAGCGGCGCTGCTATGGGCCTGATGTTATCCACCAGCGCTTTTGCGGCTGCCGATTATGCGGTGGTATTAAAAACATTATCCAACCCTTATTGGGTGGATATGAAAAAAGGTATTGAAGATGAAGCCAAAACGCTGGGCGTTAGCGTAGATATTTTTGCTTCACCTTCGGAGGGGGATTTCCAGTCGCAATTACAGCTT
The DNA here is from genome assembly GCA_000277545.1 of Enterobacter sp. Ag1. GTDB lineage: Bacteria > Pseudomonadota > Gammaproteobacteria > Enterobacterales > Enterobacteriaceae > Cedecea. The sequence goes on from AKXM01000013.1 coordinate 21,273, forward strand.
TTTGAAGATTTAACCAATAAGAAATACAAAGGCATCGCTTTTGCGCCGCTCTCCTCGGTCAACCTCGTGGTGCCGGTCGCGAATGCCTGGAAAAAAGGCATTTACCTGGTCAACCTCGATGAAAAAATCGATATGGATAACCTGAAAAAAGCCGGCGGCAACGTCGAAGCCTTTGTCACCACCGATAACGTGGCGGTCGGCGCGAAGGGCGCAGGCTTCATCATCGATAAGCTCGGTGCCGCAGGCGGCGACGTCGCCATCATCGAAGGCAAAGCAGGTAACGCCTCCGGCGAAGCCCGCCGCGTAGGCGCCAGCGATGCCTTTAAGAAAGCCAGCCAGATTAAGCTGGTTGCCAGCCAGCCCGCCGACTGGGACCGCATCAAAGCGCTCGATGTAGCCACCAACGTGCTGCAGCGTAACCCGAATCTGAAAGCCTTCTACTGCGCGAACGACACCATGGCAATGGGTGCCGCTCAGGCGGTGGCTAACGCCGGGAAGACCGGGAAAATTCTGGTGGTCGGCACCGACGGTATCCCGGAAGCCCGCAAGATGGTGGCTGACGGGCAGATGACCGCCACCGTGGCGCAGAACCCGGCGGATATCGGCGCGACAGGCCTGAAGCTACTGGTAGATGCGGCGAAAACCGGCAAGGTGATTGCGCTGGATAAGGCCCCGCAGTTTAGCCTGGTGGATTCGGTGCTGGTGACGAAATAGTTAAGGTTTGAGTGGCTTTATCCCCTCACCCCAGCCCTCTCCCCAAAGGGGAGAGGGAGAAAGAATGAGTGGCCCTCTCCCATAGGGAGAAAGTGAAAAAAGGGGTAGCTCTCCCCCGCAGGCAAAGGGGCGAAAAGAGTACTAAAAGAAAAGCAGTGGCAGCAGTTATTCCCTCTCCCTTTCGGGATGAGAGAGAAAACCAACATCAGTTCGGTACCGTCCCCTCTCCCCTGTGGGGAGAGGGTTAGGGTGAGGGGAAACCTTCGCTAAAAATGATTGAGGCTCGTCATGGTCACGCCATACATTGCAATGGCGGGGATCGGCAAATCCTTTGGTCCGGTTCACGCATTAAAATCGGTTGATTTAACAATATTTCCCGGCGAAATTCACGCGCTGCTCGGGGAAAACGGTGCAGGTAAATCAACCCTGATGAAAGTCCTGTCGGGTATTCACGAACCGACCAAAGGCACCATTACGATTAATGACGTTAATTATGAAAAACTTGATCATAAATTAGCGGCACAGCTCGGCATTGGGATTATTTATCAAGAACTCAGCGTTATTGATGAATTAACAGTTTTAGAAAATCTTTATATTGGCCGTCATACCACTAAAAAAGTCTTCGGGATTAATATTGTTGACTGGAAAGAGATGCGCATTCGCGCCGCGATGATGCTTTTACGTGTCGGCTTAAAAGTTGATCTCGATGAAAAGGTGGGTAATTTATCCATCAGTCACAAGCAAATGTTAGAAATTGCCAAAACATTAATGCTGGACGCCAAAGTCATTATTATGGATGAGCCGACCTCTTCTTTAACCAATAAAGAAGTCGATTATCTGTTTCTCATCATGAACCAGCTGCGGAAAGAAGGCACGGCGATGGTGTACATCTCCCATAAACTCGCCGAAATCCGCCGCATCTGCGACCGCTACACGGTAATGAAAGACGGCAGCAGCGTCTGCAGCGGCCTGGTCAGCGACGTCTCCAACGATGACATTGTGCGCCTGATGGTTGGCCGCGAGCTGCAAAACCGCTTTAGCGCGATGAAAGAGAGCGCCGGGAACGTAGAGCCTGACGTGGTGTTTGAAGTGAAGAACGTCAGCAGCCGCGACCGAAAAAAAGTGAAAGATATTTCGTTCAGCGTCAACCGGGGCGAAATCCTGGGCTTCTCCGGCCTCGTCGGCTCCGGGCGTACCGAGCTGATGGACTGTTTGTTTGGCGTGGACAAACGTTCGTCCGGGGAAATTCTGCTTAACGGCAAAAATATCTCGCCGAGCTCACCGATGGACGCGCTGAAAAAAGGCATGGGCTACATCACCGAAAGCCGCCGCGATAATGGCTTTTTCGCCAACTTCTCCATCGCGCAGAACATGGCCGTCAGCCAGAGCCTCAAGCGCGGCGGTTACAAAGGCGCGATGGGCTTGTTTAACGAAGCCGAGGAGCGCCAGACCGCCGAAGCCCAGCGCCAGCTGCTGGCGCTGAAGTGCCACAGCGTCGACCAGAACATTACCGAGCTTTCCGGCGGCAACCAGCAGAAGGTGCTGATTTCTAAGTGGCTGTGCTGCAACCCGGAAGTGATCATTTTCGATGAGCCTACGCGCGGCATCGACGTCGGCGCGAAGGCCGAAATCTACAAAGTGATGCGCCAGCTGGCGGATGACGGAAAAGTCATCCTGATGGTGTCGTCTGAGCTTCCCGAAATTATCGCCGTCTGCGACCGCATTGCCGTGTTCTGCGAAGGGCGACTGACGCAAATCCTGACCAATCGCGACGATATCAGCGAAGAGGAGATTATGGCATGGGCATTACCACAAGAATGAAACGCGAAGAAAGCGAGAAAAAACCGTTCAATTTCGCCCAGTTTTGGGACAAATACGGCACCTTCTTTATCCTCGCGATTATCGTCGCCATCTTCGGCACGCTCTCCGCTGAGTACTTCCTGACGGCCAGCAACATCAGCGCCATCTTTGTGCAAAGCTCGGTGACGGTGCTTATCGGGATGGGGGAGTTCTTCGCCATTCTGGTGGCGGGGATCGATCTGTCGGTGGGCGCGATTCTGGCACTTTCCGGCATGGTCACCGCCAAACTGATGCTGGCGGGCGTCGATCCGTTCCTTGCGGCGCTGATTGGCGGCGTGATTGTCGGCGGGCTGCTGGGGGCGATTAACGGCTGCCTGGTGAACTGGACGGGGCTGCATCCGTCCATCATCACCCTCGGCACCAACGCCATTTTCCGCGGCATCACGCTGGTTATCTCTGATGCCAACTCGGTGTACGGCTTCTCGTTCGATTTCGTGAATTTCTTCGCCGCCACGCCGCTCGGCATTCCGGTGCCGGTGATCTTCTCGCTGATTGTCGCCGGGATACTGTGGTTCCTGACCACCCGCACGCGCCTGGGCCGCAATATTTACGCCCTCGGCGGCAATAAGAACTCGGCGTTCTACTCCGGCATCGACGTGAAGTTCCACATGCTGGTGGTGTTCATCATCTCCGGCATCTGCGCCGGGCTGGCGGGCGTGGTCTCAACCGCGCGTCTTGGTGCGGCAGAGCCGCTGGCAGGCATGGGGTTTGAAACCTACGCCATCGCCAGCGCCATCATCGGCGGCACTAGCTTCTTCGGCGGCAAGGGCCGGATTTTCTCGGTGGTGATTGGCGGCCTGATCATCGGCACCATCAACAACGGGCTCAATATTCTCCAGGTACAAACCTATTACCAACTGGTGGTGATGGGGGGGCTTATCATCGCTGCGGTGGCCCTGGATCGGTTAATCAGTAAATAAGAACGGCAGATGCGTTGGCCGCACCCGCTGTCAGAAATCCATAGATTTACAGGAGCTTGTAATGAAAATTTCCCCCTCGTTGATGTGCATGGATCTGGCAAAATTCCAGGAACAGATTGCGTTTATCGACCTGCACGCGGACTACTTCCATATCGACATTATGGACGGTCACTTTGTGCCGAACCTGACGCTGTCCCCGTTCTTCGTCGGCCAGGTCAGGAAGCTTGCCAGTAAGCCGCTGGACTGCCACTTAATGGTCACCCGTCCGCAGGATTACATCGTCCCACTGGCGGAGGCCGGGGCGGACATTATCACCCTGCACCCGGAAACCATTAACGGCCAGGCCTTCCGCCTCATCGAAGAGATTCGCCGCCACGGCATGAAAGTTGGCCTGATTTTGAACCCGGAAACGCCGGTTGAGGCGATGAAGTACTACATTCATAAGGCAGACAAGGTGACGGTGATGACCGTTGACCCAGGGTTTGCCGGCCAGCCGTTTATCCCGGAAATGCTGGACAAAGTGGCCGAGCTGAAAGCCTGGCGCGAGCGCGAAGGGCTGAGCTACGAGATTGAAATTGACGGTTCCTGCAACGCGGCAACCTATGAACGACTCATGGCCGCCGGGGCAGATGTGTTTATCGTCGGCACTTCCGGGCTGTTTAACCACGCCCGGGACATCGACGAGGCCTGGCAGGTGATGAGCGAGCAGATCCTGGCGGCCAAAGACGAGGTTATGCCCCATGCCAAAACCGCTTAACGTGGTGGCCGGAGTGGATATGGGCGCCACCCATATCCGCCTGTGTTTGCAGGACGAGTCCGGCACGGTGCTGCATTGTGAAAAACAGCGCACGGCAGACATTATCGCAGGGGGCGTGGTCTGCGGGATCGCCCATCTGCTGAACGAGCGGCTTGGCAGTCTTCACGCCCGCTGCCGCGGCATGGTGATGGGGTTCCCGGCGCTGGTGGGCAAAGACAAGCGGACGATCATCTCCACCCCAAATTTGCCGCTTTCCGCGCTGGAACTGAACGAGCTGGCAGGTAAGCTGGAGGATGCTCTCGGCTGCCCGGTCGAGTTTTCTCGGGATGTAAACCTGCAGCTCTCTTTCGATGTCGCGCAAAACGGCCTGCAGCATCAGCAGGTGCTGGGGGCTTATCTCGGCACCGGCATGGGCATTGCCGTCTGGCTGAACGGCGCCCCCTGGACCGGCGCCCACGGCGTTGCCGGGGAACTGGGCCATATTCCGCAGGGCGATATGCACCTGACCTGCGGCTGCGGCAATGCTGGCTGTCTGGAGACGGTATGCTCGGGGATAGCCCTGAAACGCTGGTACGACGCCAGCCCGAAAACGTATGAAATTGGCGAGCTGTTTACCTTTGCCGCCCAGGCGCCGTTTGTCGCTGCCCTGCTCGACCACGCGGCGCGCGCCATCGCCACCAGCATCAACCTGTTCGACCCGGATGCGGTGATCCTCGGCGGCGGAGTGATGGATATGGTCGATTTTCCGCGCGAGGCGCTGGTGGCACAGACGAAATGCTATCTGCGCCGTCCTTTGCCGCATGATGCCGTGCGCTTTATCGACGCGTCTTCCTCGGCCTTCAATGGCGCTCAGGGTGCGGCTACGCTTGCCCGCGCCTGTTTCCTGCCCGAGCTTTACGTAGCGCCTCAGCAAGCTGCGCTCGGGTAAACGGCTTACGCAGCAGCTCCACGTCGGGCAGGTGCTGTTCGCTGCGGCGAAGGTCCTGCCCGCTGATCAGCAGCAAATCCAGGTGAGGATGGTGGCGGCGAGCCTGCTGCAGCACATCCGCGCCGCTTAGCTCGCCGGGCAGCATCAGGTCGCTGATCACGAGGCCGATGTCCGAAGTGGTGGGCATGAGCGACCGGGTGTACGTCATGCGCGAAGGCAGCATTGCCGGCGAGCTGCTGCGCCACGACATTACACAAGAAAATATTATGACCCTGGCTACCGGCGTGACCGAGGCCCATAAGAAAGAGGTGCACCATGACTAACTCAGGCACGCAACCGGTGGCAAAATCCGCCTCGCTCAAAAAAGCCCTGTTCGGCGATTTGATGCAAACCGTCGGTATTTTGCCGATTCTGGTGCTCATCATTGCCGTCTTTGGCTTTGTCGCCCCTAACTTCTTCACCGAATCTAACCTGCTCAATATCGCTCGCCAGTCGTCCATTAACATCGTGCTGGCGGCAGGGATGACCTTCATCATTCTGACCGGCGGCATCGACCTGTCCGTCGGATCTATCCTCGGCACCACCGCCGTCACGGCGATGGTGGTGTCGCTGATGCCTGGCTGGGAAGGCCTGTCGATTCCGGCGGCGCTGTTGATGGGCACCGGGCTGGGGCTGTTTAACGGCATGTTGGTCGCCTGGGCCGGGCTACCGCCGTTTATCGTCACGCTCGGCACCTATACCGCGCTGCGCGGCGCGGCGTATCTGCTGGCCGACGGCACGACGGTGATTAACTCCAACATCAATTTCGAGTGGATTGGCAACGCCTATCTTGGCCCGGTGCCGTGGCTGGTGGTTATCGCCCTGCTGGTGATTGCGGTGTGCTGGTTCATTCTGCGCCGCACCACGCTGGGCGTTCATATCTACGCGGTGGGTGGCAACATGCAGGCGGCACGCCTGACCGGCATCAAAGTGTGGATGGTGCTGCTGTTCGTGTACGGCATGAGCGGGCTGCTTTCCGGCCTGGGCGGCATCATGAGTGCGTCACGGCTCTACAGCGCCAACGGTAACCTCGGCGTGGGCTACGAGCTGGACGCCATCGCCGCCGTTATCCTCGGCGGAACCAGCTTCGTGGGCGGGATTGGCACCATCACCGGCACGCTGGTGGGGGCGCTGATTATCGCCACGCTCAACAACGGCATGACGCTGATGGGCGTCTCCTATTTCTGGCAATTGGTGATCAAAGGGGCGGTGATCATCATAGCGGTGCTGATCGACAAATACCGTACCCGTCACAATCAAAGTGCATAACAACAAAACCCTACCCTACGAGTGAGGAAAACAGCATGCGTTTGAAACCTATAGTTACTGCGTTACTGGCTGGTGCAATGATCGCAGGCGCACCGTTTGCCCAGGCGAAAGAGTTAAAGTCGATCGGCGTGACGGTGGGCGACCTCGCCAACCCGTTCTTCGTGCAGATCACCAAAGGTGCCGAGCTGGAAGCCCGCAAGCTCGCCGGTGATAACGTGAAAGTGACGCTGGTCTCCAGCGGCTACGATCTCGGCCAGCAGGTGGCGCAGATCGATAACTTCATTGCCGCGAAGGTGGACATGATCATTCTTAACGCCGCGGATTCCAAAGGGATCGGCCCGGCGGTAAAACGCGCGAAAGACGCCGGGATCGTCGTTGTGGCGGTGGACGTTGCGGCAGACGGCGCCGATGCCACGATCACTTCCGATAACACCCAGGCCGGGCAAATGGCCTGTAAATACATTTCGGATCGCCTGAAAGACAAAGGCAATGTGGTGATCATTAACGGGCCGCCGGTTTCCGCCGTGCAGAACCGCGTTGAGGGCTGCGAAACCGAATTCAAAAAACACCCGGACATTAAGATCCTTTCGTCTAACCAGAATGCTAAGGGCAGCCGCGAAGGTGGCTTGGAAGTGATGACCTCGCTGCTGGCGGCAAATCCGAAGATCGACGGCGTGTTTGCGATCAACGATCCGACGGCGATCGGGGCCGATCTGGCGGCAAAACAAGCTCAACGTAACGAGTTCTTCATTGTCGGCGTGGACGGCAGCCCGGACGGTGAAGAAGCCCTGAAGCGCGGCGGCAGCTCGCTGTTTGTGGCGACCCCTGCTCAGGATCCGCAGGTGATGGCGGCGAAAGCGGTTGAGATTGGCTATGACATTTTGCAGGGTAAACCCGCGCCGAAAGGCCCGGTGCTGATCCCGGTGACGATGATCGATAAGAGCAATATCGGCAGCTACAAAGGGTGGACGGTGAAGTAATTTGCCCCTCACCCCGGCCCTCTCCCCAAAGGGGAGAGGGCGAAAATCGTTAGTCCTCTCTCCCTTCCAGGCTTAGGGTGAGAATTTATCCTCTCCGGTCGAGTCAGAACGCCGCCAGTCCCCTCTCCCTCCAGGAAGAGGGTTAGGGTGAGGGTCCACATCAAAGGAAGGCCAGATGAAACGCTCCGAGGTCAATCAGTACCTGAATGAAACCCGGCAGTTTTTTGCCCGCCACGGGGTGCAACTGCCCCCGTTCGCCAGCTTCTCGCCGCAAAAATGGCTGCAGGTTAACCCCCGCAGCTGGCAGGAGGTATTCGATCTGAAACTCGGGTGGGACATCACCGACTTCGGCGGCGGCGACTTCCTGACCATGGGCCTGACGCTGTTTACCCTGCGCAATGGCTCGCCGGAAGGCGCGCCCTACGCCAAATCCTACGCAGAGAAAGTCATGCACGTGCGTGATAACCAGATGACGCCGATGCATTTTCACTGGAGCAAACAGGAGGACATCATCAACCGCGGCGGCGGGAACTTGATTGTCGAACTGTGGCAGTCAGATCCCTTCGAACAGCCTGACGAAACAGACATCACGGTGGTGATTGACGGCTGCCGCCAGACGCACGCGGCGGGCAGCCAGCTGCGCTTATCGCCCGGAGAAAGCATCAGCCTGGTGCCGGAGATGTACCACAGCTTTTGGGGTGAGCCGGGCTACGGCGACGTGCTGGTCGGCGAAGTGTCGATGGTCAACGATGACGACCACGACAATCGCTTTTTAAAACCGCTTGAGCGCTTCAGCACCCTTACCGAAGATACCTCCCCGGACCTGCTTTTGTGCCATGAGTACCGGCAGTTTATCTAGCCGGAAAGCTTTGCGGCCGCCACGGCGGAATCTGCCACGGCCGCTTTGCCTCTGGCAAGCATCAGGCGTTCATATTCAGCTAAACCGGACAGGCCCTTGCCGTGAAGCGCGGTGGCAAGATCGGCAGCATCTCTCAACGCAGTATTAGCCCCTATGCCGCCGGCCGGACTCATGGCGTGGACGGCATCGCCCAGCAGGGTGACGTTTCCGGGCTGCCAGACAATATTCGAATTGCCGTAGCGGACCGGCAGCGGCGCAATATGTTCTGGCAAAGTCCGTTGTATAAGCTTTTGCAGCATCGGGGGAAGAGACAAGCTGTCGAAGGGAACAGCTAACCGTGAACCGGGGCCGATCAGCGCCCAGTAAAGATAATCTTCGGTCTGCGTGAGACTGCCGTTAAAACCCGCCTTTGCCGCGAGCGCTGTAAAATCCTGCCGAAAGCGCATTTCATCAATAATGGCGCTGAATCCGTCGCAAAACAGCACGTTAGTGCCTTCATACAACGCCTTCTCCACCGTTAAAGCGCTTTTGCCATACAGGCAGAGATAGCCCGAATCCGCCGGCACGGCATCAGGGGCAAGCTGTGCCCTGACCCGTGAATTGATGCCATCCGCGCCGACCAGAAGCTGGCAGCTTGCGTCAGCCGTATGAGCAAACCTTAGCCCTACCCGGCCTTCACTTTCCTGATGGTAACCCTCTAAGGCGTGGCCGTAGCGCAGAGCCCCCTCGAGGCCACACATCAGGATTTCCCGCAGGGTCTGGCGATGAATGCTTAAATCTGGGGCAAGATCGGCGTTTTGTTCAGCCCGATGCCAGCCTTCAGGCTGACGGCCATTAGCCTGTTGTCCGGTTCTATCCAAAAAACGCCCTTCCGTACTGGCTACCGAGGCCGTTTGTCGAAAGAGTTGATAAAGCGCAGGAGGCAACACCCTGGCAAGTGCCTGCTGCCCTTGGGCGTCGATTCTAATCCGGTAGCCCTGGATACGGCTGTCGGGCGCCGGATCTGCCTCGTAAACGGTGGCGCTGATTCCATGGCTTTTCAGGCCCTGAGCCAGCGCCAGCCCGCCCAGTCCCGCACCAATAATTGCAACGCCTGAAGTACTCATGAGGTTTCCTCTGTGGTTTGTTCTGGTTCCACAAAAGAGTTGCACGGCTCGACCGCGCAAGGATAACGTTATACGGACGATAAATAGTGAAAACCGGCCATGATAAAACATCCTCCTCAGCCACCAGCCCCCGATTACAGCGAATGGCTTAGCGGCCCGGCGCTGATTGCCCTTGAAGGCAGCGTCGCCCCTGAAAGTGAATATCTGCTCGGCACGCGGGAAGTGGCCTGGCACCAGCACCTGCGCGGCCAGGTTTTTTGCGTGGAGTCTGGTTTACTGCACGTTCACACCGCTGACGGAGCCTGGTTTTTGCCTCCCCATCGCGCCAGCTGGCTGCCGCCGGGCGTAATCCACAAGGTCAGCATCAGCGGAGCCGTAAAAGGCTGGACGCTGCTGATTACGCCTGAAAGCTGCTCGGGGTTGCCGGAAAAGCCCTGCGTGATTGCCGTTTCGGAGGTGCTTCACGCGCTCGCCCGTCGCGCCTGCGAATGGGATAAGCAGGCAAAACCCGAGCCGGAACATCAGCGTATGGCCGCCGTTATTTACGATGAGATTTGCCGCGCACCGCACGAGGCGCTGCATTTGCCAATGCCGACAGATCATCGGCTGAAAAAAGTGGCTTCTGCACTGCTCGCTAACCCCGGCGATGAGCGAACTTTTGAAGCCTGGGCGGCATTCGGCGCGCTTTCGCCCCGCACTCTGCGTCGCCTTTTTGTGGCAGAAACCGGCCTAAATTTTGCCCAATGGCGGAGGCAGGTCCGGCTGACCCACGGGCTGGATAAGCTGGCACAAGGCATGTCGGTATCGGAGGTTTCAGAATTACTGGGCTACGCCTCTCCGGGCAATTTTATCCATATGTTCAAAAATGCCTTTGGCACTTCACCGGCCCGCTACTTTTCGACCGGGAACTAGACGCTAAACCGCATTATTCTCTCCGTGAGTGATATCGGCGGCAAAAACGTAGCCCACGCCGCGGATGGTGCGAATCAGCGTGGGCTGGTGCGGGTTGACCTCAATTTTGCGCCGCAGCCGCATGATTAATACGTCGATAGTGCGGTCGAACACTTCCAGGCTTTCGCTGTGGGTGAGCTCGAGCAACTTTTCCCGCGACAGCACTTTCCTGGCGTTCTGCACCAGGGAAAGCAGCAGGCCATATTCGCCCTGAGTGAGATCAACCTGCTGTTGCTGAGCATTCATCAACTGGCAGCGGTCGGTGTCCAGCCGCCAGCCGTTAAACTGCAGCCCGCTGGTTTTGGTCGGGCTGCTTTCTACGGCCAGCGCCCCGCTGCGCCTCAGCACCGCTTTGACTCGGGCCACTACCACGCGCCCATTGAACGGTTTGGCGATGTAGTCATCGGCGCCCATTTCCAGACCCACGACGACGTCGGACTCGCTGCCCATGCCGGTCAGCATCACCACCGGCAAAGCGGGACGCAGTTTCTGCACCTGCTGAAGTACCAGCAGGCCGTTGGTATCCGGCAGCATCATATCCAGCAAAATCAGCGCAACAGAAGGCTCTGCCGCCACAATCTGCAGCGCTTCATTACCGCTATGGCACACAAGCACGTCAAAGACATGTTCACTGAGCACGTCGCGCAGCACGTCGCAAATGGCCTTGTCGTCATCCACCACCAGGATTGCAGGTTTCATTATTTTCTCCGGAGGGGAGGAGGTTCTTTTTAGTGTGAGCGATTGTTGATTGCGCGCCGCAGAAAGAACACAGATCCATGTAGAATTTTCTATCACTGTCACAAATGGCCGTCAGTTCGACACGTCATTTATGACGAAATCCTGCTTCTCTCGTCAGTGCTCCCGTCGGATCCCCCAGAACCCTGCGTCATTACCCATGCATTCTATGTGGCATAGATAATGCATTGAGTGGCTCAGCAAGGCGGTTTGCTTTTATCGCCGCACTTAAATGACAGCATTGACTGGAGCAACATGATGAAAAAAGTCGTCACGGTTTGCCCCTATTGCGCCTCGGGTTGCAAGATAAACCTGGTGGTGGATAACGGCAAAATCGTCAAGGCGGAAGGCGCACAGGGTACAACCAACCAGGGCGACCTGTGCCTGAAGGGGTATTACGGTTGGGATTTTATCACCGACACCAAAATCCTTACCCCGCGCTTGAAAACCCCGATGATTCGCCGCGAGCGCGGCGGCAAGCTGGAAGCCGTATCCTGGGACGAAGCGCTGGATTACGTCAGCTCACGCCTGAGCGAGATCAAAGCCAAGTATGGCCCGAACGCCATTCAAACCACCGGCTCTTCACGCGGAACAGGCAACGAAACCAACTATGTAATGCAAAAATTTGCGCGCGCCGTTATTGGAACCAATAACGTCGATTGCTGCGCACGTGTCTGACACGGCCCATCGGTTGCAGGTCTGCACCAGTCGGTCGGTAATGGCGCGATGAGTAACTCTATCGTCGAGATTGAGGATACTGATTTAGTCTTTGTGTTCGGGTACAACCCGGCGGATTCACACCCTATCGTGGCTAATCGCGTGATTAAGGCGAAGCAGAAAGGGGCTCAGATTATCGTTGTCGATCCGCGCAAAATTGAAACCGCGCGCATTGCCGATATGCATTTAAGGTTACGCAACGGCTCAAACATCGCGCTGCTGAATGCGATTGGCCACGTCATTATTGAAGAGAATCTTTACGACCACGCTTTCGTCGCTTCTCGTACCGAGGGCTTCGAGGAGTATCGCAAAATTGTTGAAGGCTACACGCCGGAATCCGTAGAGGAAATCACGGGCGTCAGCGCCGGGGAAATCCGTGCGGCGGCGCGCATGTACGCCAAAGCCAAAACGGCCACCATCCTGTGGGGCATGGGCGTGACCCAGTTCTATCAGGGCGTGGAAACCGTGCGCTCACTCACCAGCCTGGCGCTGATGACCGGCAACCTCGGCAAGCCTAACGTGGGCGTGAACCCGGTTCGCGGCCAGAACAACGTGCAGGGTGCCTGCGACATGGGCGCGCTGCCGGACATGTTCCCCGGCAACCAGTATGTTCGTGACGCGGAAACCCGCAGCAAATTTGCTGCAGCCTGGGGCGTTGACGCGCTGCCGGAAGCTAACGGCTACCGCATCAGCGAACTGCCTCACCGGGTTGAGCACGGGGAAGTTCGCGCGGCCTATATTATGGGGGAAGATCCGCTCCAGACCGACGCCGAGCTTTCCGCCGTGCGCAAAGCGTTTGCCGGGCTTGAGCTGGTGATTGTGCAGGACATCTTCATGACTAAAACCGCCGCCGAGGCCGACGTTATTTTACCGTCCACCTCATGGGGCGAGCATGAAGGCGTCTTCACCGCCGCCGACCGCGGTTTCCAGCGCTTCTTTAAAGCGGTTGAGCCGAAGTGGGATCTCAAAACGGACTGGCAGATTATCAGTGAAATCGCCACCCGCATGGGCTACCCGATGCACTACCGCAATACCCAGGAAATCTGGGACGAGCTGCGCCACCTGTGTCCGGACTTCTACGGGGCAACCTACGAGAAGATGGGCGAGCTGGGCTATATCCAGTGGCCTTGCCGGGACACATCTGACGCGGATCAGGGGACTTCTTACCTTTATGAAAGCAAGTTTGAGCGCCCTAACGGCCGGGGGCAGTTCTTCACCTGCGACTGGGCACCGCCTATCGATCGCGTCACCGACGAGTACCCGATGGTGCTTTCTACGGTGCGTGAAGTGGGCCACTACTCCTGCCGTTCAATGACCGGGAACTGTGCGGCACTGGCCGCGCTGGCCGATGAACCGGGTTATGCACAAATCCACGTCGAAGATGCCGCCCGGCTGGGCATTGAAGATGAGGCGCTGATTTGGGTGAATTCACGCAAAGGCCGGGTTATTACCCGGGCAGCGGTCAGCGAGCGTCCGAATAAAGGCGCGGTGTACATGACCTATCAGTGGTGGATTGGTGCCTGTAATGAGCTGGTGACCGAGAATCTGAGCCCGATAACCAAAACGCCGGAGTACAAGTACTGCGCCGTGCGCGTCGAGCCGATCGTCGACCAGCAGGCCGCCGAGCAGTATGTGATTGATGAGTACAATAAGCTGAAGGCCCGGCTGCGCGAAAGCGCGATGGGGTAAAACATCCCCTCACCCTAACCCTCTCCCCTTTGGGGAGAGGGCCGGGGTGAGGGGCTTTACTTAACTGCTCGCCTTACTGTCAAACTTCCCAAAAAGCTCACGCTCATAGGCCTGGGCTTTTTTATGGTCGAATTTATGTTCCCACTTGGCGATAACCAGCACCGCCAGCGCGTTGCCGACCACGTTCAGCGCGGTACGCGCCATATCCAGAATACGGTCAACCCCGGCAATAAACGCCAGCCCTTCCAGCGGAATACCGACGCTGCCAAGCGTGGCCAGCAGCACCACGAAAGAGACGCCCGGCACGCCGGCAATCCCCTTTGAGGTCACCATCAGCGTCAGCACCAGAATGATTTCCTGCCACAGCGACAGCTCAATGCCGTACAGCTGAGCGATAAAGATCGCCGCAATGCTCTGATAAAGCGTGGAACCGTCCAGGTTAAACGAGTAACCGGTCGGCACCACGAAGCTGGTGATCGACGCCGGAGCACCATAGGCTTCCATCTTCTCGATGATGCGCGGCAGCACGCTCTCGGAGCTGGCGGTAGAGAACGCCAGAATCAGTTCGTCTTTCAGGATGCGCATCAGGATGGTGATTTTCAGCCCGCACAGGCGTGCCACCGCGCCCAGCACCACCAGCGCAAAGAAGGCAATCGCCACATACACCAGCACCACCAGCTTCAGCAGCGGCCAGAGCGAGGCAAAGCCAAAGTTCGCAACGGTCACGGAAATCAGCGCGAAAACACCCACCGGCGCATAGCGCATCACCATGTGCGTCACTTTGAACATGGTTTCAGAGATGGAGCGGAAGACGGTCACCAGCGGCTCGCGGTGAGTCGCGGGCAGCGACGACAGCCCCAGGCCAAACAGCACCGAGAAGAAGATGATCGGCAGCATCTCGCCCTTCGCCATTGATGCCACAATGTTGGTAGGCACGAGCGACAGAATAGTCCCCATCAGGCCATGAGCATGGCTTTGTACGTCCTGCGCCGTGTGCTGGTATTTCGAAATATCCACGGTAGCAAGCTGTGACATATCTATGCCGTGGCCCGGCTGGAAAACATTCGCGAGCGTAATGCCCAGAATGATGGCAACCGTCGTGATCACTTCGAAATAAATGATGGTTTTAGCGCCGATGCGACCAAGCTGCTTGGCGTCGCCGACGCCCGCAATCCCGACCACCAGGGTGGAGATCACAATCGGCACGACGATCATTTTGATCAGGTGGATAAAGATATCACCCGCCGGTGACAGCAGGTTAGCGACCAGCCATTCACGGCTATCACTTTGATAATGAAGAAAACTTCCCAGGATAATGCCCAGCACCAGCGCCAGCAAGATTTGCCAGGCCAGGCTCATTTTAAAGTTTTTCATAACGACGACAGTTCCTCAAAAAAACGCCATTCCCATGCTGTTGACTCAGGAGAAGGTCACAAACTGAAAGGGGGTATGACAAACATCAGGTGTTAAGCGGGGTTTTTTAAAGCAACGTATCAGTACCATCCCGATAGCCTGCTGCGCAACCCTTCATTTTTAGGGTTATGCACTTACATTGCATAGATAAACAGGATTTTGCGGAGGAATATGAATATAACTTATTGTTATGGAAAAAAATTCATTATTTGTTTTTGGAAATAAGTACCAAAGGTAATTATTTCTTATGATTCATCTGTTTGAACAATTTTTGTGCAATTATTTTAATGCGTGATCTGCCGCCCAAAAAGTAAACAAAGCTGCCAATACCCCTACTATTAACGTTTGTGTGACATATTATTAACATCCTAAAGGAGAAAAAAAGCCATGAGCCAAGTACACAAACACGCTATTCCCGCAAACATTGCGGACCGTTGCCTGATAAACCCGGAGCAGTACCAGGCCATGTATCAACAGTCGATACAGGACCCGGATGCGTTTTGGGGCGAACAAGGGAAAATTCTCGACTGGATCAAACCGTACCAAAAGGTGAAAAACACCTCTTTTGCGCCGGGAAACATCTCTATCAAGTGGTATGAGGACGGGACGCTTAATTTAGCCGCAAACTGCCTCGACCGGCACCTAAAAGAACGGGGCGATCAAACCGCCATTATCTGGGAAGGAGATGACGCGACCCAGAGCAAAAACATCACTTATCGCGAGCTGCATCGCGATGTCTGCCGTTTTGCCAACACTTTGGTTGAACTGGGCATTAAGAAAGGCGATGTTGTCGCGATTTATATGCCAATGGTGCCGGAAGCCGCCGTTGCCATGCTGGCCTGCGCGCGCATTGGCGCCGTGCATTCCGTGATCTTTGGCGGTTTCTCGCCGGAAGCCGTAGCCGGACGCATCATCGACTCCAGCTCTCGCCTGGTGATCACCGCCGATGAAGGCGTGCGCGCCGGGCGCTCAATTCCGCTGAAAAAGAACGTGGATGACGCGCTTAAAAACCCAAATGTGAAAACCGTTGAGCACGTTATTGTCCTGAAGCGCACCGGCGGCAAAATCGACTGGCACCAGAACCGCGACCTGTGGTGGCACGAGCTGACAGAGAAAGCCAGCGACCAGCACCAGCCGGTGGAAATGAACGCTGAAGATCCGCTGTTCATCCTCTATACCTCCGGCTCCACCGGCAAGCCAAAAGGCGTGCTGCACACCACCGGCGGCTATCTGGTGTATGCCGCGACCACCTTTAAATATGTCTTCGACTACCATCCGGGCGATGTCTACTGGTGTACCGCCGACGTGGGCTGGGTGACCGGGCACAGCTACCTGCTTTACGGCCCGCTGGCCTGCGGCGCGATCACGCTGATGTTTGAGGGCGTGCCTAACTGGCCGAAGCCAAACCGCATGGCGCAGGTGGTCGACAAACATAAGGTGAATATTCTCTACACCGCGCCAACCGCCATTCGTGCGCTGATGGCCGAAGGGGATAAAGCCACCGAAGGTACCGACCGCACTTCGCTGCGTATTCTTGGTTCCGTGGGCGAGCCCATCAACCCGGAAGCCTGGGAGTGGTACTGGAAGCACATCGGCAATGAGAAATGCCCGGTGATGGACACCTGGTGGCAGACGGAAACCGGTGGCTTTATGATCACCCCGCTGCCCGGCGCGACCGAGCTGAAAGCGGGCTCCGCGACCCAGCCGTTCTTTGGCGTTCAGCCCGCGTTGGTCGATAACGAAGGCAATCCGCAGCTGGGTGCTACCGAAGGCAACCTGACCATTACCGATTCCTGGCCAGGCCAGGCACGCACGCTGTTCGGGGACCACGAGCGCTTCGAGCAGACCTACTTCTCCACTTTCAAAAACATGTACTTCAGCGGCGACGGCGCGCGCCGTGACGAAGACGGTTATTACTGGATCACCGGCCGCGTGGATGACGTGCTGAACGTGTCCGGCCATCGCCTGGGTACCGCCGAGATTGAATCAGCGCTGGTGTCGCATCCGAAGATTGCCGAAGCCGCGGTGGTGGGGATTCCGCACAACATTAAAGGCCAGGCGATTTACGCCTACGTGACGCTGAACCACGGCGAAGAGCCGACGCCGGAGCTGTACGCCGAGGTGCGCAATTGGGTGCGGAAAGAGATTGGCCCGCTTGCCACGCCGGACGTGCTGCACTGGACCGATTCGCTGCCGAAAACCCGCTCCGGCAAGATCATGCGCCGTATTTTGCGCAAGATTGCCTCCGGCGACACCAGCAACCTGGGCGATACCTCCACCCTCGCCGACCCGGGCGTAGTAGAAAAACTGCTGGAAGAAAAACAGGCTTTATCCATACCTTCGTAACCTTGTTCTACCCCTCTCCCGTTCAGGGAGAGGGTCGGGGTGAGGACATCTGACCGTACCTTTCCCCTCACCCTAGCCCGCTCCCCACAGGGGAGAGGGAATAAAAAAACCTACAAAAACCTCTGGAGATTCTGTGATGAATGACACCATTTATCAGCGGATAGAAAGCAGTGCGCATTTCAGGGAGTTGGTTTCCAAAAGGCAACGGTTTGCCGCCCTTCTGTCACTGATTATGTTAGTGATTTACGTTGGTTTTATTTTGCTGATTGCCTTCGCACCGGCGTGGCTTGGCACCCCGCTGCATGACGGCACCAGCGTCACGCGGGGCATCCCTATTGGCATCGGCGTGATCGTTATTTCCTTCCTGCTCACCGGGATTTATGTCTGGCGTGCTAACGGCGAATTTGACCGCCTGAATAACGAAGTGCTGCGTGAAGTGGGGGTTAAATGAAGCATTTTCTTACGGTCTTTGCCGCTCTGCTGCCGGCCGGTGCCTTTGCCGCCGATGCCATAACCGGCGACGTGCAGCGCCAGCCAACCAACTGGCAGGCGATCATCATGTTCCTGATTTTCGTCGCGCTGACGCTGTATATCACTTACTGGGCGTCCAAGCGCGTTCGCTCCCGCAGCGACTATTACACCGCGGGCGGCAACATTACCGGTTTCCAGAATGGCCTTGCGATTGCCGGTGACTTCATGTCGGCGGCCTCGTTCCTCGGAATTTCCGCGCTGGTGTACACCTCCGGCTACGACGGCCTGATTTACTCCCTGGGGTTCCTGGTCGGCTGGCCGATTATCCTGTTCCTGATTGCCGAGCGCCTGCGTAACCTGGGCCGCTATACCTTTGCCGATGTGGCGTCGTATCGCCTCAAGCAGGGGCCAATCCGCACGCTGTCGGCCTGCGGGTCGCTGGTGGTGGTCGCCCTTTATCTGATTGCCCAGATGGTTGGCGCCGGGAAGCTCATCGAGCTGCTGTTCGGCCTGAACTACCACGTCGCCGTGGTGCTGGTGGGCGTGCTGATGGTGATGTACGTGCTGTTTGGCGGCATGCTGGCGACGACCTGGGTGCAAATCATCAAGGCCGTGCTGCTGCTGTTCGGCGCAAGTTTCATGGCGTTTATGGTGATGAAGCACGTCGGCTTCAGCTTCAACAACCTGTTCAATGAGGCAATGGCGGTTCACCCTAAAGGCGCGGCGATCATGAGCCCTGGCGGGCTGGTGAAAGACCCTATTTCTGCGCTGTCTCTGGGCCTCGGCCTGATGTTTGGCACCGCTGGCCTGCCGCATATTCTGATGCGCTTCTTCACCGTGAGCGACGCCCGCGAAGCGCGTAAAAGCGTGTTTTACGCCACCGGCTTCATGGGTTACTTCTACATTCTGACCTTTATCATCGGTTTTGGCGCCATTATGTTAGTAGGTGCTAACCCAGCGTTTAAAGACGCGGCGGGCGCGCTGATTGGCGGCAACAATATGGCGGCGGTTCATCTTGCCGACGCGGTGGGCGGGAACCTGTTCCTCGGCTTTATCTCTGCGGTTGCCTTCGCCACCATCCTCGCGGTTGTGGCCGGGTTAACGCTGGCGGGCGCTTCGGCGGTATCTCACGACCTTTACGCCAACGTCTTCCGCAAAGGCGCGTCCGAACGCGATGAGCTGAAAGTGTCGAAAATCACCGTTCTGGTGCTGGGCGTGGTGGCTATCCTGCTGGGTATTCTGTTTGAAAAACAGAACATTGCTTTCATGGTGGGGCTGGCATTCTCCATTGCCGCGAGCTGTAACTTCCCGATTATCCTGCTGTCGATGTACTGGTCGAAGCTGACCACGCGCGGCGCAATGATTGGCGGCTGGCTCGGCCTGCTGACGGCGGTGGTGCTGATGATTCTGGGCCCGACTATCTGGGTGCAGATCCTCGGCCATGAAAAAGCGGTCTTCCCGTATGAATACCCGGCGCTGTTCTCTATTCTGATTGCGTTTGTCGGCATCTGGCTGTTCTCGATTACCGATAATACGCCGGAAGGTAAGCTGGAGCGGGAGAAGTTCCGCGCGCAGTTTATTCGCTCTCAAACCGGTATCGGCATCGATCAGGGGCGGGCTCACTAGTTAGTAAGTACTTACCGGGGCTATCTCTGCCCCGGTAGGTTAAAACATCAGCCAACTGACCAGCGGTGCGACCAAAACCGTCACCACGCCGGACAGCATCATCACCAGGCTGGCAATCACCCCTTCCTGCGGCCCCAGCTCATAAGAGCGAGCGGTACCCGCGCCGTGAGAAGCCGCGCCGAACCCCGCGCCTTTGGCTATCCCTTCCCTGATCGACAGGCGCAGAAACAGCACGTCCCCCACCGCCATGCCGAACACGCCGGTGATCACCACAAACAGCGCCACCAGTTCAGGCTCGCCGCCGATGGGCTTCGCGGCCGCCAGGGCAAAAGGCGTGGTAATTGAGCGCACGGCCAGGCTGCGCTGAATGCCGTCCGGCAGGGTAAATAAGCGGGCCAGCCAAATCGAGCTGGTTACCGCCACCACCATCGCCGTCAGCACGCCCGCAGAAAGCGACATCCAGTGGCGTTTTATCACCCGAAGGTTGTCATACACCGGCACCGCAAAAGCAATGGTGGCGGGCCCAAGCAGCCACAGCAGCCAGTGCGCCTCTCCCATGTAGTTGCTGTAGGAGATATGGCCGAAGACGAGCATCCCCACCAGCAGCACCGGCGTAAAGACCAGCGGCATCAGCGGCAGTTTGCGAAAACGGCGATACAGGCGTTTATTGGCGAAGTAGAAAACCAGCGTGACCACAAGGCACAGCACGCTGAGCTGGAAGTTAGTCATTGCGGGACTGCCTGAGAGCTTCGCGAGCCAGTTCAAAGCGGTAGACTTTTTCCACCACAAAGGCCGTGCTGCCGAGCACCAGCACGGTGCTGACCGCTATCACGGCAAAAATACGCCAGCCCTCCACCATCAGCAGCTGAGAGTAGTTCACCACGGCCACAACCGCCGGGACGAAAAACAGCAGCATCTCGGCCAGCAGCCATTTCGACCCTTCCCTGACCCATTTCAGCGGCACAATGCGGCACACAATCAGCGCCAGCAGGAGCAACATCCCCACCAGGTTCGCGGGCAGCGGCAGATGCCCCCACGTCACCAACTGTTCGGCAAAAACAAAAAGTCCGGCGTACAGCGCAACCTGCACGGGGACACGCAGGCTATGCATTACAGCAGGCGTAAAACGGCCTAACGCCAATGCCATGATCGGTGCTCCAGAAAAAATACCAGCCCCGATTATAGAGAGCGGTTCATCGCTACTGAAATGAATTAAAATCATTGCAGGTATAGTTAACAGGAATAGTTATGGACATCAGAACGCTGCGTTATTTCGTTGAAGTCGTCCGCCAGCAGAGCTTCACCCGGGCGGCGGAGAAGATGTTCGTCACGCAGCCCACCATCAGCAAAATGCTGCGTAACCTCGAGGATGAGCTGAACTGCACGCTGCTGATCCGCGACGGCCGCCGCCTGCTGCTGACCGACACCGGCCAGGTAGTATTCCAGCGCGGACTGGCCATCCTCGCCGAGTTTCGCCAGCTTGAGGCAGAGCTGAGCGATATCAAGCAGCTCACCAACGGCGTGCTGCGCCTCGGTATTCCGCCGATGGTTGGTACGCTGATGACCGGCCCGATAGGCGTGTATCAACACCGCTACCCCGGCGTGGAGTTCAAGATTTCCGAATTCGGCGGCCTGACGGTGCAGCAGGCGGTGCTTAACGGCGATCTGGATTTGGCGGTAACGGCCATCCCCGTAGAAGATGAAGACGCACTGACGGTAATGCCGCTGTTCCGCCATCCGCTCTGCGTGCTGGTGCCCCGCTCCGGCCCGTGGATTGGCCGCACCAGCGTTGACCCGGCGGAGCTCGCCGAGCACCCGCTGCTTATCTACAACGAAGATTTCTCCCTTAGCCGCCAGCTGATGCAGCTGTTTGCCGACCACGGTTTTACCCCGCGCATTGCGGTACGCAGCGGGCAGTGGGATTTCCTGGCGGCGATGGTACAGGGCGGCGTGGGGATTGCCGTGTTGCCGGAGCCGATTTGCCGCAAGCTCGACCACACCACGCTGATGTGGCTGCCGCTGAACAGCAACCTGAGCTGGCAGTTAGGGATGATTTGGCGTGAAGGGGTGTATATTTCGCAGAGCGCGCAGGCGTGGATTGATTGCTGCAGAGAGTTCTGGCCGGCAGTGGAAACCGGCCAGAACTAGCGGGATTACTCTTTTTCGATCAGCAGCGCTTCCAGCAGGTCGAGATCGTGCAGGAGTTTTTGCAGGGTCTCATTGCTGATTTGCTGGGTGGCGCGCAGATGGTAAAGCTCAGCACGCTCTGAACGCAGCGCCGTCAGGCGGAAGCGGCGCTCAAGGTTCTCTTCAAGCTCGCTGCTTTCTACGTCATTACGTCCGTCTGCGCGGCGGCGTAAATTCCCGATAACCCGCGAACTCACCTCTTTCAGTAGCTGGTCGTCGATGTTCTCTTCGCTGTCCGCGGCCAGGCGCTCCTCCATTTTCTGGATAGCGACAATCGCTACTTCGGCCGTGGCGGACCGGGCCAGCCGCTCCTCTTTGCGCGACAGAGATTTATCCCCAACCTCAACGTTTCGCAGCAGAATCGGCAGCATGATGACCCCGGCAAACAGCGAGAACAGGATCACGCCTGCGGAGAGGAAAATCAGCTCATAGCGCGCCGGAAAAGGCGTGCCATCGTTCAGCAGCAGCGGAATAGAAAGCACACCGGCCAGGGTGATGGCTCCGCGCACGCCGGCAAAAGAGGCAATACCCAGCTCGCGGGTGGTGAAAGAGCCAAACTCCAGCGGGCGCTTTTTCAAAAAACGCAGGCTGAGGCGCTTCATCGACCACAGCCACAGGAAACGCACCGCAATCAGGGCGAAATAGATCATCGCCACGTCGAGGAACAGCATCCACAGCTCAACATTCGGATCGGCATTAGCCGCCGCAACGGATGTTTCGAGAATGCCCGGCAGCTGCAGGCCCAGCAGCAGGAAGACCATGCCGTTGAACACAAATTCCAGCATCGCCCAGACGCTGTTCGCGCGCAGGCGCATGGTCAGCGGGGCGCTACGCAGCACGCCGGAACGGGTAATGGTCATCCCTGCGGCTACCGCCGCCAGAATGCCGGAAACGCCGATGTGTTCAGCAATCAGGTAAGAGGCGAACGGCAGCAGAAGCAGCAGCAGGATTTGGGTGGCGGGTTCGTCCCCGCTCCAGCGGCTCATCAGGCGCAGCGATTTGCCGTACAGCCAGCTGACTGCAATCCCCGCCAGCAGGCCGCCAATGGCAACCTTGAAGAACTCCAGTGAAGCCCCGCCGACGCTAAAGGCCATCGCCCCTACGGCGACCGCCACCGCAAGCTTCAGGGAAACCAGGCCAGAGGCGTCGTTCATCAATGCTTCGCCCTGCAATATCCCCATGATCTTCTTCGGAATCCGCCCTTCGCCGACAATCCCGGACAGCGCCACGGCGTCCGTCGGTGACAGCACGGCAGCCAGCGCAAAAGCAGGCACCAGCGGAATGCCCGGCACCAGGAAGTAAATCAGGAAGCCGATGCCAACCACGGTGACCAGCACCAGCACCAGCGCCAGGCCAATAATTTCGCGGCCATGATGGAGAAATTCATGAGTGGGCGTTTTCCAGCCGTCGGCAAACAGCAGCGGCGGAATGAACAGGACCAGGAATAGCTCAGGGTCGAATTCAACGTGTAAGCCAAAGTGCGGCCAGGCAAGCAGCGCCCCGATGGCGATTTGCATTAACGGCAGTGGGATCTGAAACGGCAACATACGTGTTACCACCCCAGATAGGGAGACCACGAGGGTCATAATCAAGATTGTGAAGAAAATTTCCATGTTTTCCCTGAACGTGATGTGTGATTTGAAGCGTCACTCTTAGCGGTTGTTTTTATAATAAAACAACTTTTTGCATCACATTGGAACCGGAAATGCCCGAAGTGGGTGAAAGCGGCGGGTTACAGAGCGCAACCCGCACGAATTGAAAATCAGATAGCCCAGCCGCCAGCGTAGAACGCCACCAGCGCAACGGCAATAACGACGGTGCCGATGTTCAGCTTGCGCCATTCACCGGATACTACGCGGCCAATCACCAGAGAAGCAAAGCCGATCATGATCCCGGTCACGATGTTGCAGGTCAGCACGATGAATACCGCGGTAATCAGCCCGGCCATCGCATCCACGAAGTCCGCAAAGTCAATTTTGGCGACGTTGCTCAGCATCAGCAGGCCAACATACATCAGCGCAGGTGCCGTGGCATATGCCGGTACCAGGTAAGAGAGCGGCGACAGGAACAGGATCAGCAGGAACAGCACGCCAACGGTGATGGCTGTCAGGCCGGTTTTGCCGCCTGCCGCGGTACCCGCTGCAGATTCGATGTAAACCGCCGCCGGGGCTGCGCCCACCAGGCCGGAGAACACGCTGCTCAGGGAGTCGGTGGTCAGCGCTTTGCCGCCGTCAATGATCTGGCCGTCTTTGTCCAGCAGGTTTGCCTGACCGGCTACCGCGCGGATAGTGCCGGTGGCGTCAAACACGGCGGTCATCACCAGCGCCAGCACGCTCGGCAGAATGATCGGGTTCAGCGCGCCCATGATATCCAGGCTGCCAATCAGCGAGTTGCCTTTATCATCGCTCAGCGACGGCATGGCGAAAACGCCGGAGAAATGCACGTTCGGATCGAAGATCAGGCCGACAATGGACACGCCGATAATGGTCAGCAGAATGCCGCCCGGCACCTTCAGTTTTTCCAGACCAATGATCACCGCCAGGCCAATCAGCGACATGATCACCGGGAAGCTGGCGAAATGCCCCAGCGCAACCGGCAGCCCGTCCAGCGGGTTTTTAATCACCAGCCCGACGCCGTTCGCGGCAATCAGCAGCAGGAACAGGCCGATACCGATCCCGGTGCCGTGCGCCACGCCCATCGGCAAATTGCGCAAAATCCAGCTACGAATGCCGGTGGCAGAGATAAGGGTGAACAGAACGCCCATCAGGAATACCGCGCCAAGGGCGACCGGCACGCTGATGTGCTGGCCAAGCACCAGGCTAAAGGCGGTGAAGGCGGTCAGCGAGATAGCGCAGCCGATGGCCAGCGGCAGGTTCGCCCACAGGCCCATCACGATGGAGCCCACGCCCGCTACCAGGCAGGTAGCCACAAAGACCGCCGCCGGTGGGAACCCGGCTTTGCCGAGCATTCCCGGCACAACGATCACCGAGTAAACCATAGCAAGGAAGGTTGTCAGACCGGCGACAACTTCCTGACGCACGGTGCTGCCGCGTGCAGAGATTTTGAACCAGGCGTCGAGCGAACCGCCGGCGCGCGGAGAAGGTGTAGACATAGTGAAAAATCCCCTGAGATTTTTAGAATGACGTTTGCCCGGGTGGTGGACAACCCGCTGCCAGTTAAACGTTGTCTCCCTGCGCTACGATTGTGACAAAGGGGTGTCACAAAAAAGCAATCGTTTAACTCCACACGGACAAATCGGTGTTACAGAATTAAGGCAAACGATTATCCTGCCTTCCTGACGGGATTTTCAACTTAACTTTTGCGATTTTCGCGGAAAATATGCTCAGCTGATTAATTATTCGCCTTAGGGTGCGCAAACGTTATCGTCAATGCGCAATTTCGCAACAAAAACGCAAAAAAGTTAGGCTCGTTTTCTCTCGCTTTACTTTTGCGGCGATCACGCCCCGGGGATTTCAAAAGGGCCGCCTTGATTTAATGCTCGCTGCCAGGCGGGGCGTGTTTGCACATTTTTCATCCACGCCTGGGTGTGCGGCATGTCGTTGACTTCACCTCTCGCCAGCAGCGCGGCCACCGGGAAACTCATCTGAATATCTGCCGCGCTGAACTGTTGCCCGGCGAACCACGGGTGCTGGCTCAGGTGATCCTCAATAAAACGGGCATGGGTGGTGAGTTGCTTATTCAGCCAGGCTTTCTGCACGCCCTGCCCCAGCGCTTTGCCCACCGGGCGCAGCGGCCAGGGCACCGGGGCTTTGCCGAGGCTACCAAACACCAGCTTCATTAACAGCAGCGACATCAGCGACCCTTCGGCGTAATGCAGCCAAAAGCGGTACTGGATTTTGTCGTTAATGTCCTGCGGCTTCAGGTGGTTTTCGCTGTCGTAGGTTTCCTGCAGGTACTCAAGAATGGCACCTGATTCCGCCAGGATATGGCCGCTATCTTCCACCACCGGGGATTTGCCCAGCGGATGGATTTTTTTTAGCGCTTCCGGGGCAAGCATGGAGGGCTCCCGCTGGTAACGCACGATCTGGTAGGGCTGCGCCAGTTCTTCCAGCATCCAGAGTACGCGCTGGGAACGGGAGTTATTGAGGTGATGGACCGTGAGCATGAGATAACCCTTTGTTTAGCCAGATGGAATAACTATAGGAAAGCCCTGCACGAATCACATGTCAAAAAAATGAACAAAAAAAGAACAATTGACCTTGCAAAGTGAAGGGACAGACCTACACTTAAATTGTCGGTGCAGACCGGAACCTCCAAAGTCAGTGAAGTGTGTACGTAGCTATGTGTAGGCGTTATCGAGGGGTGCCGACGTCGGGGGAAACCCTCCTGTCAGAACGGGATAGAGCGAAAGACAAAGACCGGAAAACAACTAAAGCGCCCTTGTGGCGCTTTAGTTTTATGTTTGAAAGATAATTTTCAATCTTCCAACAGCCTGGCGCCGGTGCCCTGCTCGCCCAGCTTATCGCCTGGGTTACGCAGCGGGCATTGCGCCCCCGATAAACAGCCGCAGCCAATGCAGCCATTCAGTTCGTCACGCAGCGCGGTCAGCGTGGCAATGCGGTGGTTCAGCTCCTCGCGCCATTGCGATGACAGCTTCTTCCAGTCGTTTTTGTTGATCGAATGGCCGTCGGGCAGCACGCCGAACGCATCCCCGACGGTGCTCAACGGAATGCCAATGCGCTGCGCAATTTTTATTATCGCCACCGTTCGCAACACATCACGCTGATAACGCCGCTGATTGCCTGCATTTCTCGTACTTTTAATCAAACCTTTGCTTTCGTAAAAGTGAAGCGCGGAGACGGCCACGCCGCTGCGCTTCGCCACTTCACCGGGCGTTAACAGCGTTTTTATTCGGGGCAATTTCTTTTCCATAATGCTCTTTACCTCAAGTTAACTTGAGGAATTATACTCCCTGGCAATGAAACTAGCTAACCCGGAAATGAGGACGACTCATGGCTCACCAGGACATCATTTATACGTTGACTGAATGGATTGATGAACATATTGACCAGCCGCTGAACATCGACGTGGTGGCGAAAAAATCAGGTTATTCAAAGTGGTACTTGCAGCGAATGTTCCGCACCGTCATGCACCAGACGCTGGGTGAGTACATCCGCCAGCGCCGCCTGTTGATGGCTGCCACCGCGCTACGCACTACCCAGCGCCCTATTTTTGATATCGCGATGGACTACGGGTATGTCTCGCAGCAAACCTTCTCCCGCGTGTTCCGCCGTGAGTTTGACCGCACCCCAACGGATTACCGCCATCAGGCCTAAGAAAACCAACAGGAGTTGGAGTGAAAAAGTTAAGTTTTGCCATTTTGGCCATCGGGCTTGCCTCAATGGCCGCTCAGGCGGCAACCATTTATACCGCGTTCCCTGACAGCGTTAATCCGAAACAGAAATACGTTTTTTATACGCACGGGAAAGTGTTAGAGGGAAATATTGACCGGCCGAGTAATCCAAATAAACCGCAGTGGGGCGTTTACGATTTCCCGGCGGTAAAAGAGAAGCTCAGCGATGATGGCTACAACCTGATTGCTTATCACAGAGCCAAAGATACTCAGCCAGATCAGTATGCCGAAAAGCTAAAGCAGGATGTGAACACGCTGATTGCAAAAGGCGTTCCGGCTAAGAATATTACGCTTGTCGGCTTCTCACGCGGCGGCGAAATTACCATTCTGGCGGCAAGTAAACTGCAGAATAAGGCGCTCAACGTTGCCATTCTGGCGGGATGTACTCATTCCATTCAGGATGACGCCCGCAATCGCCTGTACGGGAACGTGCTCTCCATTTATGAAGCCTCGGATGAAGTGGGTTCCTGCCAGACGATTGTGAACCACAGTCCGGGGATCACTCATTATAAAGAGATAAAAATCTCTACCGGCCAGCAGCACGGGGCATTTTTCCGCCCTAACCCAGAATGGGTTGTTCCTTTAAAGCAGTGGCTCGCGAGCCACTGAGGCCTTGCGTACGGGGATCCCGCCTGGGGTATAGAGCCAGGCGATAAACTCTTGCGGAGGCAGTGCCTTCGCAAAATACCAGCCCTGGCAATACTCCACGCCGTGATCCACCAGCCACGCCACCTGCGCTTCGGTTTCAACCCCTTCGGCAATTGTCGTTAACTTCAGGCTGTGGGCAATTTCAATGATGTGTTCCACCAGCAAGTGACTGGCCCGCTCGCTGGCGAGGGAATCAATAAAGCTTTTGTCGATTTTTAAAATATCGACGTTCAGGTACTGCAGATTGTGCAGATTCGAATACCCGGTGCCAAAGTCATCAATGGCGACTTTAAAGCCCGCGTTGCGAAACTCCTGGATAAACGGCCTGGTTTTTTCAACGTCAATAAACCCTCGCTCGGTCACTTCGATTTTTATCTGCTCTGGACGAATGTTGTAGGTTTTAATCCGTTCTGAAAGTACGGTGATTAAGCGTGAAGAGTGAAAATCAGATGCTGAAAGATTAATCGAAATATAGAGGCCAGGATGGTCGGCAAGAAATTCACCAAAATCTTTAAATACGGCATCAACCACATAGTCCGATATTTTGTGAATCAGACCTTCAGATTCTGCCAGCGGAATAAACGTCCCGGGGCTGATGGTTTGTCCATTAAAATTCACCCACCGCAGCAGCGCTTCCGCCCCCACGCAATAGCCATTTTGAATATCAATAATGGGCTGATAGTGAAGTTTGAGCTGTTTTCTGGCCAGCGCTCTTAAAAGCATCCGCCGCGGGGAATTTAATTGCTGACGGGTTCGGGACCACATAATTAATATCAGCAGGCTGCAAATAACGCCTAACGGAAGCGTCAGCGTCAGTTGGTGATACCACTGGCGGTTAAACAAGGTTTCTGACGTGGAAACAATCACCGCAATCGGTCTTTTAGCCGACTGGTCGACGGCGTAAAAACGGTTATCCTCGGTAAACGCTTTCTCTTTACGCAGAATAAAACTGTGCAGCAGGTCGCTGTCGGCCCCCGGACTTAAAGAGAAAAAACTGCGGGTGACGGTGTCGTAGACGCCATAAATCAGCGAGTCATCTTCGGACAAAACTTCTGACCAGGTGAGCGGGTTAATCACCGCCACATAATGCCCACGTTGCATGTAGGTCATTTTATGCCCGGCATAAAACGGCGTATCCAGATAATAATAAATCGCGACGTCCGGTTTACGGGTATAAGAAGGGCGCGGCGCTGGCAGCGCTTTTAACGGCTTATAGCTGGTCGAGCACAGCAGCTTATCGCCACTGACGTAAATTAAATCGGCGACAAAAAGTTTACCGCGCACAATATCCAGCATATTTGCCATATGCCGGGGACTGCATATTTCCCCGGAAAAACGTTCCGCCTCGCTGCGCGCCTCATTAACATGACTGATGACGATTTCCGTTTTTTCCATCACCAGTTTGCCAAAAGAGTGCAGGTGCTGCTGGATGTCACTGGTGGCGCGAACATGGGCAAAATAAATTGCCAGCATTATCGGCAGGCAAACGATCAGGACAAAACCTGAGGTACGCAACGCCTTAAGATAAATCCGTTTCACCATGATGCTCACACGTCTCTGCTTTTATGCGCCTGTTTTTATACTTTATTAGAACAACCTGATGACCGCCGATTACGTTGCATCATAAAGCCTGCTTTAGCAATAGCCTTCAGCCGTTAACTCTGCGGAAATTAATTTGCGCAACAAAGAGATAAGAGGAACCGGGATGCTGTTTAGCTTAAGATTTAACCCACCGTGTTAATATGAGTTTTTCTGGGGTTAAAGCAGCAGGGAATGATTATTTAAACGAAATTGTGGTAAACGTCAGATAAACAAAATGTTCACGCCTTCCACGTCCTGGTTTTCCTAAAAACCCCCGCCGACCAGGCCTCAAAACCGCGCAAAAAACCATCACAACGCTGGTGATTAAACACACAAAAGTGATACACTTCACATTATCAGTGCAACAGAAAATTAAATTGCAGCTTTTTGAGGAACAAGGTTCATGGCAACAATCACCACCGGCGTGATGCTCATACGCTGGCCGCTGCTTAGTGCGGTTTTGATGTTTTTGGCAAGCAGCCTGAATATTCAGTTTCGCCGCTCGGATTACCGGGCTTTAGCCATAATCAGCAGCGGGCTGGGGATTGCCGCATCCTGCTGGTTTGCCATGGGTTTATTGGGCCTGACGCTCGGTGACTTCCCGATTATCTGGGCGTCGTTTAAAACGGGGCTGGTCGAGATCATCGCCAGAATGCCGCCCGAATGGCCGACGATGATGCCTTAACAGGCTGAGAAGCATTAAAAAAAACCGCCTTCATCGGCGGTTTTTTACTTTCAGACGACAAAGCCGTAATCCCGCAGTATTTGCCGCGCAGCGTCCGAGACCAGGAACGCCCGCAGCGGCTCCGCCCGTTCGTCGCATACCGCCAGCCCATAATCGGCCTGAATATTGTAGGATGCCGGGATCTCGAACACCCGCAGTTCACGATGGGCCTGCAGCGCTGCGGCATAGCTTCGGTAACCAATCATAAGATCGGACTGCCCGCTGGCAATAAGCCACTGCGCCGCAAGCCTGCCGTCGGGCACGGCCTGCGTGTCCGGTCCGCCAACCAGAGCTAAGGCTCGCGGCTGCAGGGCGATGCCAAATTCAGCTTCAAATCTGCCAAAGAACTGCCAGGTATAATCCCCGGAAGGATCGCTGCCCGGCGTGGACGTGCCAATGCGTAAGGCCGGATTGCTCAATAGCGTTAGCCAGGTACTCTGCTCATCAACGCAGTGCGCCGCCGCCGTCAGGCAAAGGGCGTTCCCGGCAAACCGGTGAACCCCCCGAGCTTTGCCCCGCTCCAGCAGCGAGTGCGGGTGCGCCATGTTTGCCGACGCAAACAGCGAACAGTTTTCGCCGGCTTCTATACGGGCTCTTAGCAGGCCCGCAGGCCCAAATTGCGTCTCTGTCGGCAAGCTAGTTTCCTGCTCAAACTGGGCCATAAGCGGCTGCCAGACCCGCCGCAGGCTTCCCGCCGCCAGAATTTGCAGCGTCATTACTCAACGCCTTCATAGTGGGTGCGGTAAAAACGCTGATACCAGCTGTCGGCCACTTTCTTCATGTCGATGTCTTTGAATCTGGCGGGATACAGTTTTTTCGCCATCCACAGCTCACCGATCGCCATCGCTTCCGGCATCGGGTAGCCCCAGGCTTTGGCGTATTCCGGCATCAGCCAGACCTGATGGCTTTTCACCGCGTCGATCGGCTGCCACTCGGGCTTGCTGACGATCTCATCCACCACTTTGGGGTAACGATCCTGCACGAAGATCACCTGCGGATCCCAGGCGATCACCTGCTCCATCGACACCTGCTTGAAGCCTTTCACGGCGGACGCCGCCACGTTCAACGCGCCCGCGTGGGCCATCATCAGGCCGGTATATTTCCCGGAGCCGTAGGTGGCCAGGTCAGGATTGGCCATATAAGCCCGCACCCGCTGGTCTGCCGGGATGTCTTTCAGGCGGTCGCTGACCAGCTTGCGCTCGGCAAAAGTGGCGTCGATCAGCGCTTTGGCCTGCTTCTCTTTATTAACCACTTCACCAATCAGTTCGATGCCTTCTTTCAGGCCGAGATTATAGGCTTGCTCTTCGTCCTGCATCGACGGGTTCAGTTTGCCCTGCTCGCCCGGTGTATCGTGCCGCAGAGAAATCGCAATCACCGGGATGCCGAGTTTGCTAATGCTGTCGATCATCTCCTGCGGCGCATAGTTGGTGACGAACACCACCTGAGGGTGCAGCGCCACCAGCTTTTCGGTGTCCACGCTGGTTAAATCCCCTAACTGGGCCTTATGCTCAAGCTCCGGTGCCAGGCGCGCGTAGCCGCTGCCAAGCTGTTGCTTCCAGTTCGCCAGAATGCCAACCACTTTGTCGGTGGCGTTCATTTGCACCAGCAGGTTGAGCGTTTGGTGCTGAAGCACCACGACGCGGTTAACCTCGTCGGGGATCGTGACCTGGCGGCCAAGCTGGTCGGTGAGCGTGCGGTTCGCCAGCGCAGCGAGCGGGGAAAGTACTAATAGTGCGCCCAGCGTCAGGCGGCGGGTAAATCGGTTCACGGCGAGAGTCCTTATGATCGTTGTGTATGAAAATATACAGCGATGATTCCCCCGCGCCCAGCGCTTTTAAGGGGTAGATCTTACTCCGCGAGCAAACTCGCCTTGCCCCCACCAAACGACCAGTCCTCAGCCTTGTTATGGCGAATGACGACCATAACGTCGTTGGGCTGAATGCCCGGTGACTCGGCAAGTTGATCGGTAATGACCCGGTAAAAACGCTGCTTCATCTCAATACTTCGTGGCTTACCGGCCGTTATCTCAATCAGAAGCCAGTCATTGCTGCGCGGCCCCGCCATATAGTGACGATCAAACCGCAGCGCTGATTTATCTTGCTCATGAAAAACCTGAAACAGATCTGCCTCCGGCACATCAAATGCCTCCACCAGCGCCCGCTGTATGCTGGATGAAACCGCCGCCAGCCAGGCCTCCGTTTTTCCTTTTAATAAGGTGACATGAAGTACCGGCATTTATTGCTCCTCCCGACGACATCCGACGATCAGCTTATCCAGTACCTTTAGCGCACTGTGGGCGGCAGGCCAGCCCGCATAAAAAGCCAGATGGGTGATCAGCTCGCTTAACTCCTCATCGCTGACGCCATTTTTGCGCGCTAATTCGAGATGAATAGGCAGCTGTTCAAGCCGGTACAGCGCCAGCAGCGCCGCCACGGTGATCAGGCTGCGATCGCGTTTATTCAGTTCCGCTCTTTCCCAGATATCCATGAATAACAAGTCGTTGCTCATGCTGGCAAGTTTTGGCGCCCGGCTCAAAACCCGTTGAATGTCGTATGATGTTTCGCCCATGAAGCCTCCCGGCTGTTGTTGACAACCTGAGCATACTCATTGAGTATCATTCTAAAAATCAGATATTTTTTAACCAATAATCCTGATTTTCAGGACAATAACTATGACGAATTTAGATCTCGACGTTCTCCGCACCTTTGTGACCGGCATGGCGCTCGGCAGCTTTGCCCGGGCAGCGGACCGGCTGGGGCGATCGACCTCAGCGGTCAGCGCCCAGTTAAAGAAACTGGAAGATCAGGTCGGAACGCCGGTCGTCAAAAAATCAGGCCGGGGCCTGGCGCTGACACCAACCGGCGAAATTGTGTTGAGTTATGCGAAACGCCTGCTGGAGCTGAATGATGCCGCAATGGCTGCGGTGGGCGACACACAGCTGAGTGGGCTCTTACGGGTAGGGTTTCAGGAGGATTTCGGTGAGGGCTTGTTAACCGACGTTCTTGGGTCATTTAGTCGCGCCCACCCTGCCGTCATTCTTGAGGCACGTATCGCACGAAACGCAGAGCTGGAGTCCGCCCTCAACCATTCGCAGCTGGATTTGGCCTTACTCTGGCAAACGCCATCGGCCTCCGCAGAGAATGAGATCGGTAAAATTCCGCTGCACTGGATGGGCATCCCCGAGCAGGTAGAGGCATGCCTCGCCAATGGGCAGCCGCTACCTTTAGTGGTTTTTGACGCTCCCTGTATTTTACGCCGTCACGCCATTGAGGCACTGGATTGCGCAGGGATCCCCTGGCGGATAGCCTTTACCAGCAGCAGTCTGAACGGCCTATGGGCAGCGGCGCGCGCCGGATTAGGCGTGACGCCAAGAACGCAGGTAGGAAAACCAGCCGATCTCCCGATGATCCAGACGCTTCCCGCTCTCCCTTCATTAGGCATTTGTCTACCAAGAGCCTCATCTGAACCTAATCCGATTCGGGATTGCCTGGCAGACATTATTGAAAAACAGGTGGGCGTTTTTTGCCGTTGAAGCTGAACCAGCGCCAGATTTACGGGTAAAAAGTGCAACCCCAGTTGCCAATCAATGTCCTGGGGTAATTTTTTGTTGTTAATTATTTCTATCCAGCAAAACCTGGTCTGTCCAGACCGTTTTAATACGCAAAATTAGGCCTTTCAGGGGGCTTTTTTTCCTGCCATTGCCAATAGTTGAGAGATCGGATGTCTGGATACCCGTCAAAAGAGTCTTCAATTCATTGATTTTAAATTAAAAAAATCGAAAAAAATAAATGATTGAGCGGGGGGGTAAAAAGCCATATATTGGCGGCGTTTTATGCACCCTAACCGATACCTATACTCTGGATAATTCGAGTTTCAACTTGAAGCATGATGAGTATTGTTTACTTAATTCAGCCGCTGCGCTCATGCCGACGGTTGTAGGAGAGATATGATGACGGATAAAGTCCGTATTGATACTTTAGATGCAAAATCTGCAAACGCTACCAACGAAACCTATTTGGCACGACAGGCTGAATTCGAATCGAATGTCAGAAGTTACCCGCGCAAATTACCGTTCGCTATAGCCAAAGCCCAGGGCGCCTGGATCATCGACGTGGAAGGTAACCGCTACCTTGACTGTCTGGCCGGTGCGGGCACGTTGGCGCTTGGCCACAACCATCCTGACATCCTGCAAAGCATCCAAAACGTCATTACCAGCGGCTTGCCGTTACATACTTTGGATCTGACTACGCCGTTAAAAGACGAGTTCTCAGAATACCTGCTCTCTTTACTGCCGAGCCAGGGTAAAGAGTACTGCCTGCAGTTCTGCGGCCCATCCGGCGCGGACGCAGTAGAAGCCGCTATCAAGCTGGCGAAGAAACACACTGGCCGCAGCGGCGTAATCAGCTTCTCCGGCGGCTACCACGGGATGACCCACGGCGCGCTGTCCGTGACCGGCAACCTGTCTCCGAAAGCGGCCATCAACGGCCTGATGCCGGAAGTACAGTTCCTGCCATACCCGCACGAATACCGCTGCCCGCTGGGCATTGGCGGCGACGCGGGCGTGAAAGCGCTGACCTATTACTTCGACAACCTGATCAACGACGTTGAAAGCGGCGTGCGCAAACCTGCGGCCGTGATCCTCGAAGCGGTTCAGGGCGAAGGCGGCGTGAACCCGGCTCCTGCAGAGTGGCTGCAGCGCATCCGCAAAGTGACCAAAGAGCACGGCATCGTGCTGATCATCGATGAAGTTCAGGCTGGCTTTGCCCGTACCGGCAAGCTGTTCGCCTACGAACACGCTGGCATTGAGCCAGACATCATCGTGATGTCCAAAGCCGTTGGTGGCGGTCTGCCGCTGGCCGTATTGGGCCTGAGAAAAGAGATCGATGCCTGGGAACCTGGTCACCACACCGGCACCTTCCGCGGCAACCAGCTGGCAATGGCCACCGGCCTGACCACCCTGAAGTACCTGAAAGACAACAAAGTCGCAGACAAAGTTGCCGCTCAGGGCGAATGGCTGAAAGGCAAACTGTACGATCTGCAGAAACGCTACCCGGCTATCGGCCACGTTCGCGGCCTGGGCCTGATGCTCGGCATTGAGATCGTGAAGCCAGAAGAAGCACAGGATCACATGGGTTGCTACCCGGCTGACGGCGCGCTGTCTGCTCTGATTCAGAAAAAATGCTTCGAAGCGGGCCTGATTCTGGAGCGCGGTGGCCGTAACGGCTGCGTGCTGCGCCTGCTGCCGTCCCTGCTGATCAGCGACGACGAGCTGGAAATCTTCCTGAGTAAATTTGAAAAAGCCTTGTTAGCCGCTGGCGCAAAAGCTGTCTGATTGGAGTAATAAATATGTCCCGATCTAACCCGATTCTGGCCTCCTCTGCCCAGAGCATTGAGGAGTACCAGCAGGCGATCGCCCAGACCAGCCAGGCCGTAGTGGAATGGCTGCAGCAGCCCCAGATGTACCAGGGCAAAACCGTCGCCGAGCTGAAAGAACGCATTCAGCTCGACTTCAATCCTCAGGGCCTGGGCAACCAGGTCGCGATTGAACGCGCGATTGAGTATTTCTTAAAAGACAGCCTGCTGGTGCATCACCCGCAGTGCGTGGCGCACCTGCACTGCCCAAGCCTGGTGGTTAGCCAGGCCGCAGAAGTGCTGATCAACGCCACCAACCAGAGCATGGACTCCTGGGACCAAAGCCCGTCGGCGACCATCATTGAGATGAAGCTGATCGAATGGCTGCGCGCTCAGGTCGGTTATCAGCCTGGCGACGCGGGCGTGTTCACCAGCGGCGGAACCCAGAGCAACCTGATGGGCCTGATGCTGGCGCGTGACGCTTACTTTGCGCGCCAGGGCCACTCTGTCCAGCAGGATGGTCTGACCGGTGATATCCGCAAAATCAGAGTACTGTGCTCTGAAAATGCCCACTTCTCCGTGCAGAAAAACATGGCGCTGATGGGCATGGGCTACCAGTCAGTCACGCTGGTGAAAACCGATGAGTTTGCCCGCATGGACGTTACCGACCTGGCGGCTAAAATCGCCCAGGCGCAAGCGAACGGCGAGCAGATCATGGCTATCGTCGCCACTGCCGGTACGACCGATGCAGGCGCTATCGACCCGCTGAGCGACATCGCGAAGCTGGCCGCAGAGCACCAGATTTGGGTACACGTTGATGCAGCCTGGGGCGGCGCACTGCTGCTGTCCGAGAAGTATCGTGATTACCTGAACGGCCTGGAGCTGGTGGATTCCGTTACCCTGGACTTCCACAAGCAGTTCTTCCAGACCATCAGCTGCGGCGCGTTCCTGCTGAAAGATGCTCGCCACTACGAGCTGATGCGCTACCAGGCGGCCTACCTGAACTCCGAGTTCGACGAAGAGCAAGGCGTACCGAACCTGGTGTCCAAGTCGCTGCAGACCACCCGCCGCTTTGACGCTCTGAAGCTGTGGATGGGCCTCGAAGCGCTGGGCCAGAAACAGTACGCTGAAATCATCGATCATGGTGTGACCATGGCGAAGAATGTGGCGACCTATGTGGCTGACCACGCTTCTCTGGAGCTGGTGATGCAGCCTCAGCTGGCGAGCGTGCTGTTCCGCTTCCGTCCGGCAAGCCTGGCTGGCCGCAGCGATGCGGAAATCGCGCTGCTGAACCAGAAAATCGGTGATGCGCTGCTGGAGTCTGGCCGCGCGAACGTTGGCGTGACCGAGCATAACGGCGTGACCTGCCTGAAGCTGACCCTGCTGAACCCAACCGTCACCCTGGAGGATGTCAAAGTCCTGCTGGCGCTGGTGGAGAAAACCGCAGAGCCGCTGCTTAACGCTTAATGTTAGCGTAATGAATAAAAGCCGGTCGCGATCCCTCGCCGCCGGCTTTTTTATTGCTTTGAGTTCTCCAGCCTGAGCTGGCGGCGAATAAATTTCGCCACTTCTTCCACCAGCTCTCTGTCTTCAGGCGTTCCCATAAATCCACCGTGCGGCATCGCCTCAAAGACGTGCAGCTCGGCTTCAACGTTCGCTTTTCTCAACACCCGGTGCAACCTCACCGCATTCGACAGGAATAAATCCCGCGTGCCGCTTTGAATCAATGTTGCCGGGAAACCACGGGTAAAATCGCCAAACAGCGGCGAAAGATAAGGATGCGTTAACTCAGCCCCCGCGGCATAAAGCAGGTTGTTTTCCCTCAACGATCCCGGCAGTACCACATCCACAAGCTGATTCACCTGGAAGCTGTCGCCGGACTCGGTCAGATCTGCCTCCGGGGACAGCAGCACTAAGGCACCTGGCAACGGCAAGCCTTCATCACGCGCCCGCAGCACCATCGCAGCGGCGAGATTCCCACCAGCCGAACGCCCGGCAATCACGATATTTTCCGGGGCATATTGCTCGAGCAGGTAACGGTATATGGCCAGGCAATCATCCAGCGCAGCCGGATAAGGATGCTCGGGCGGCATTCGGTAATCGACGCTGTAGCAACGAAGCCCATACTGCACAGCCTGGGTGCTGGCACTGGCCTTGCAGGCTTCACCCCCGCCAAAGGTAAACGCCCCGCCGTGGAGATCCACCAGAACGTGATGTTCTGAAGCCAGCGCGCCTGGCGTGGCAACATGCACCGTAGCCTGCTCAATCTGCAGTGTTTGTGGGTCCGGCTCATCGCTCGCTGGCCGGGATTTCATGGCTTCGGCATACCAGGCCGCCGAAGTGGCCTGAATCTGCTTCCAGGCTTCACCATCGGTGTGGGATGGCATCGAAAATTGCGCGTTGTGGGGCACACCGTTCTCGTCAACCTGGCGACGCAGAGCGGCCTGTGCCTCCTCACTGATGGAATCAGGGAACGGGATAATGTGCTCGGGGCGCAGAACGCCATCAATTTTGTCTGTCATTACCTGACCTGTGATTAGTGTCTGTCGCCAGCTTTCGCTGGATAGAGAGTAGCGTGCGCCGCCTGACCCAGCCGCTGGCCGGACGAATGAGCATCCAATAGAGAGCGAACAGGGCTTTCACGCGCGGCGTTGGGCAATAGACAAAGGTTTCGGTACGTAATACCGCCGAGCCGTTGTTCTCAGGCGTGACATCAAAGCGCAAGATCAGCTTAGCCGCGCGTGAGTCGGCAAAATGCTTGAAGGCTTCGGCATCTTTCAGAGACTCGACGTCAAGCAACGGTCGCCAGAAACGCCCGGCCAAACCAAAAGAGACTTCCTGGCTGCTTTGATGCAGCACAGTGAAAGAGCCAAACCCGAAGGTATCGGCTGGTTCCGCGCTCTCTGACTTAAACAACGCCCGGCGCAGGCGGCGAGGGAGCTGGCGCAAACGGAGTAGCCGACGGATAACCGGATCGTCTTCCATATTCAGCGCCAGAACGGCCTGAATAATGGCTTCAGGCGAACCTTCAATAGGCGGGGAGAGATGCTTTTCATAAAAGCTAAATGAAGGCAGCCATGGCGTGGCGTCCGCCTGACACCGACACGCTCTCTCACTGACAAAACCTAAAAATGCCACGGTATCTTCCTTATCCGAGGGCCGCCTGCCCGGCAGATTTCATGCCGCCATAATAGAAAAAAACCCTGCGAGGCAGGGTTTTATTTGTTCGTCACATACAGGGTTACACCCTGAGGGGATCAGAACGGGATATCGTCGTCGAAATCCATTGGCGGTTCGTTAGATGGCGCTGGTGCGCTCTGCTGCTGCGGACGAGACTGCGCGCCGCCGCTGAACTGGTTGCCGCCCTGTGGTTGCTGAGGCTGACCCCAACCGCCCTGCTGCTGGCCGCCGTTGCCGCCCGCCGGAGCGCCGCCGCCCTGACGGCCGCCGAGCATCTGCATGGTGCCGCCCACGTTAACCACAACTTCGGTAGTGTATTTTTCTACGCCAGCCTGGTCGGTCCATTTACGGGTTTGCAGTGCGCCTTCGATGTAAACCTGAGAGCCTTTACGCAGGTATTCACCAGCCACTTCGGCCAGTTTGCCGAACAGCACCACGCGGTGCCACTCAGTTTTTTCTTTGGTTTCGCCGGTTTGCTTATCACGCCAGGACTCTGACGTGGCCAGTGTAATGTTGGCGACAGCGCCCCCATTTGGCATGTAGCGTACTTCCGGGTCCTGACCCAGATTCCCAACGAGAATCACCTTGTTTACGCCTCTGCTGGCCATGTTCGTGTCTCCTGAAACGTTTTTAAATAGTCTAAACCGGGGATTCTACACTATGCCACCCACAATGTTTATAGCTGCGAGGGACATTCCAGAATGTCGGCTAAGTATAGCTCGTTTCATTAAAACACTGGATATTCATTCAGGTTTTATTGTGTCATAATTAGCCGTTTCTGGCCGTCGGTTGTACCTCTATACATACCAGGCGCATGCAGTCATTATTCCGGGAAAGGTGAATGGATAAGATCGAAGTTCGGGGCGCCCGCACCCACAATCTCAAAAATATCAACCTCGTCATCCCGCGCGACAAACTGATTGTTGTCACCGGGCTTTCGGGTTCAGGCAAATCCTCGCTGGCATTCGACACCCTGTACGCGGAAGGGCAGCGTCGCTACGTTGAGTCCCTTTCGGCTTACGCGCGTCAGTTCCTGTCGCTAATGGAGAAGCCGGACGTCGACCATATCGAAGGGTTGTCTCCTGCGATTTCTATTGAACAGAAATCCACGTCCCATAACCCGCGTTCCACCGTCGGCACCATCACGGAAATCCATGACTACCTGCGTCTGCTTTACGCCCGCGTAGGCGAACCGCGCTGCCCGGATCACGACATCCCGCTCGCGGCCCAAACCGTCAGCCAGATGGTGGATAACGTGCTTGCGCAGCCGGAAGGCAAGCGCCTGATGCTGCTCGCGCCGATCATTAAAGATCGCAAAGGCGAACACGCCAAAACGCTGGAAAACCTGGCCAGCCAGGGCTATATCCGGGCGCGCATCGACGGCGAAGTCTGCGACCTGTCCGATCCGCCAAAATTAGAGCTACAGAAAAAGCACACCATTGAAGTGGTCGTCGACCGCTTTAAGGTACGTGAAGACATCGCCCAGCGCCTGGCCGAGTCGTTTGAAACCGCGCTGGAGCTGTCCGGCGGGTCTGCCGTTGTCGCCGACAT
The DNA here is from genome assembly GCA_000277545.1 of Enterobacter sp. Ag1. GTDB lineage: Bacteria > Pseudomonadota > Gammaproteobacteria > Enterobacterales > Enterobacteriaceae > Cedecea. Next base: position 61,250 of record AKXM01000013.1, read on the forward strand.
GGACGATGAAAAAGCGGAAGAGCTGCTGTTCTCCGCTAACTTTGCCTGCCCGGTCTGCGGCTACAGCATGCGCGAGCTGGAACCGCGCCTGTTCTCCTTTAACAACCCGGCCGGTGCCTGCCCGACCTGCGACGGCCTGGGCGTACAGCAATATTTCGATCCCGATCGCGTGGTGCAAAACGGCGAGCTGTCGCTGGCCGGTGGCGCTATCCGTGGCTGGGATCGCCGTAACTTCTATTACTTCACCATGCTGCGCTCGCTGGCCGATCACTATAAGTTCGACGTGGAAGCCCCGTGGAACGAGCTGAGCGACGCGGTGAAGAAAGTTGTGCTGCACGGCTCGGGCAAAGAAACAATCGAATTCAAGTACATGAACGACCGCGGGGACACCTCCGTGCGCCGCCATCCGTTCGAAGGCGTGCTGCACAACATGGAGCGTCGCTACAAAGAAACCGAATCTTCCGCCGTGCGCGAAGAGCTGGCGAAATTCATCAGCAACCGCCCCTGCACCAGCTGCGAAGGCACGCGCCTGCGTCGTGAAGCGCGCCATGTATTTGTAGAAAATACCGCGCTGCCAACGATTTCTGATATGAGCATCGGCCATGCGATGGAATTCTTCCAGAACATGAAGCTCAGCGGCCAGCGTGCGCAAATCGCGGAAAAAGTACTGAAAGAGATCGGCGATCGCCTGAAGTTCCTGGTGAACGTCGGCCTGAACTACCTTTCTCTCTCCCGTTCGGCAGAAACGCTGTCCGGTGGTGAAGCCCAACGTATTCGTCTGGCAAGCCAGATTGGCGCCGGGCTGGTTGGCGTGATGTACGTGCTGGATGAGCCGTCCATCGGCCTGCACCAGCGCGATAACGAGCGCCTGCTGGAAACGCTGATTCACCTGCGTAACCTCGGCAACACGGTGATTGTGGTTGAGCATGACGAAGACGCCATTCGCGCCGCCGACCATATTATCGATATTGGTCCAGGCGCGGGCGTGCACGGCGGCCAGGTGGTCGCGGAAGGCACCATGAAGGATATTATTGCGGTGCCGGAATCCCTGACCGGGCAGTTCCTCAGCGGCAAACGCGAGATTGCGGTGCCGAAACAGCGCGTTGCTGCCGATCCGTCAAAAGTGCTCAAGCTCTCCGGCGCGAAGGGGAACAACCTGAAGGACGTCACGCTGACGCTGCCGGTGGGGCTGTTTACCTGTATTACCGGGGTATCCGGCTCCGGCAAGTCGACGCTGATTAACGACACGCTGTTCCCGATTGCCCAACGTCAGCTAAACGGGGCGACAATCGCCGAACCGGCACCGTACCGTGAAGTTCAGGGCCTGGAACACTTCGATAAGGTCATCGACATTGACCAAAGCCCGATTGGCCGCACACCTCGTTCCAACCCGGCGACCTACACCGGCGTGTTCACCCCCGTGCGCGAGCTGTTTGCTGGCGTACCGGAAGCGCGCTCGCGCGGCTATACGCCGGGGCGCTTTAGCTTCAACGTTCGCGGCGGGCGCTGCGAAGCCTGCCAGGGCGACGGCGTAATCAAAGTCGAAATGCACTTTCTGCCGGATATCTACGTGCCGTGCGACCAGTGCAAAGGCAAACGCTATAACCGTGAAACGCTGGAGATTAAGTACAAAGGCAAAAGCATTCACGAAGTGCTGGATATGACCATTGAAGATGCCCGCGAATTCTTCGACGCCGTTCCGGCGCTGGCGCGTAAGCTGCAAACGCTGATCGACGTGGGCCTGTCCTACATTCGGCTTGGCCAGTCGGCGACCACGCTGTCAGGCGGTGAAGCACAGCGCGTTAAGCTGGCGCGTGAGCTGTCTAAGCGCGGCACCGGCCAGACGCTGTATATCCTCGATGAGCCGACCACCGGCCTGCACTTTGCGGATATCCAGCAACTGCTGGAAGTGCTGCATCAGCTCAGGGATCAGGGCAATACCATTGTGGTGATTGAACACAATCTCGACGTGATTAAAACCGCAGACTGGATTGTGGACTTAGGGCCGGAAGGCGGCAGCGGCGGCGGCGAGATTTTGGTCTCCGGCACGCCGGAAACCGTCGCCACCTGCGAAGCTTCTCATACCGCGCGTTTCCTCAAGCCACTGCTGAAGTAGTCAAACCGACAATTGCTGCCTGACCTGCTCAGGCAGCAATGCCACCGCCTGCTGATACGAAGCATCCACCAGATAATAAATTTGCGAACCGGGCAGCGAGCCGTCGAGGTAAAGCGTGCTCCAGTGCGCCTTATTCAAATGGGCGCTGGGGAAAACGTCCTGATGCTGCTGACGCAGAAGCTCTGCCAGATCGGGTGTGGCTTTGAGGGAGACTGCCGGGCGCTGGTTCTCCGCATGCACCATGGCAAACAGCACATCGCCAACTTTGATTTGCGTGGCCTTCCAGTCGCTGTGCACGCTCTGCTCTGCGCCGGGTTTTTTCATGCAGTACTCTAAAAGATCCGAATGGGTCATCTTCATTTCCTCGTCCTGAACGTTTACCGGAAGCATTCGCGGCAGCATTAAGTGTGCGCCAAAAGCGGATAACAGACGAGGGAATTGATTAAAAAAACGGCAGGCAATTTATGTTAGCTGCCGCTTTTCTGGCCGGGATCAGTACTCGGAGTTGACGATAACCTCTTCGCCAAACGAGCCTGCTTTCGGCAACGGCTGGTAGCTGGAGTTGGAGGCTCGCAGGATACGAATGCCGCGCGCGCCGACGTCCTGGGCCGCGGTGATGTCGTTGTCTGAATCTCCGTAGAAGATTTTGATTTTCTTCTCTTTCAGCCACTGCGTTTTGGTGTTCTGGCCTTCTTTATCGCCGGCAAAGATCACCGGATTGACGCTCGGCTCCGGGATCAGGAAGTCGTTTTGCAGGGTTTTGGTGACGGTTTCGGTTTTGGTCTGGCTGCGTCCGGTCACAAAGTACACGCTGTCGCCGCGCTTGAGGTGCATGGTGATCAGGCTTTTTGCCACCTCTTTAGGCATGCTGAAGTCATCCCAGCCGTTGTTCATCTTTTCCCAAAAAGCCGGGTTTTTCAGGTAGTCCTGCTTACCCGGCGAGAACTCTTTTTGCCCGCGATAAAAGCCCGGGCTGGAAAACAGCACGGTATCGTCGATATCAAACCCGACGGCGATAGGCGCGCGGCCAAGCAGGCTATTTTCAATTTGTGCCACGGAAACCCAGTGGATTGGCACCTGTTGCGCCAGCTGCGCCACGGTGACGCCAGGATTCAGCGGAGCGGGGGCGGATTCGGTTGCCAAAGCGGCATGATTGAAGCCTGCCAGCAGGCAGACGGCACTGAGTGCCAGGGCGATCTTACGCATTGTTTTCCCTTTATTTTCTGTTTTTAATCGTTGTTAAAATGAGCAGCCTTGCCATAAAGCCTTCCGACCATACCTGCCGGGGACCGATCGACAAAGATTTTTTTCAGTTTTATGTCAGAGAAAATAGGCAGGGTCACAGAATAGAGCAGGAATTTCCTCTCCCAAACGGGAGAGGAAAAAGAGAACATGCGGTAACCAAATAAAGTTAGCGAGTACTTACATCACTGCAGCGAACGCCTGCGCCACGCGCTGAACGTTGCTGTGATTAAGCCCGGCAACGCAGATACGACCGCTGGTGAGCAGGTAAATGCCAAACTCATCACGCAGGCGGTCGGCCTGAGCCGCGCTTAGCCCGGTGTAGCTAAACATGCCGCGCTGTTTCACCAGGTAGTCAAAGTTGCGCCCCGGCACCGCTTTAGTCAGCACTTCCACCAGCACCTGGCGCATTTCCAGAATACGCACGCGCATGGTTTCCACTTCCGCAATCCAGCTTGCTTTCAGCTTCTCGTCATTCAGAACGGTCGCCACAACCTGCGCCCCAAAGTTCGGCGGGCTGGAGTAGTTGCGGCGCACGGTAGCTTTGAGCTGACCCAGCACTCGCCCTGCGGCATCACTGTCTTCGCAAACTACGGAAAGCCCGCCCACGCGTTCGCCATAGAGAGAGAAGATTTTAGAGAAGGAATTGCTGACCAGCATCGGCTGCCCGGAGGAGGCGATGGCGCGGATGGCATAGGCATCCTGCCCCATGCCCGCGCCAAAGCCCTGATAGGCGATGTCGAGGAACGGGATCAGGTTGCGTGCTTTAAGAATTTCCGTGACGGCATCCCACTGGCTGTCGGTGAGATCCGAGCCGGTTGGGTTGTGGCAGCAAGGGTGCAGCAGCACGATGCTAAGTTCAGGCAGCGTATTCAGTTTTTCCAGCAGCGCCTCAAAGCGCACGCCGTTGGTTGCGCTGTCGAACCACGGGTAAGTATTCACGGTGAAACCCGCGCCTTCAAAGATGGCGACGTGGTTTTCCCAGGTTGGATCGCTGACCCATACCTGTGAATCAGGGAAATAGGTTTTCAGGAAGTCAGCGCCAATTTTTAAGGCACCGGACCCCCCAAGCGTTTGCACAGTGGCAATGCGACCTTCCACCAGCGCCGGGTGGTTAGCACCAAACAGCAGCGGCGCGATGGCGCTGCGATAGCTGTTCAGGCCTTCCATCGGTAAATAGAGAGAGGCGCCGTGAGCCTGCGCATTCAGGCGAGCTTCTGCTTCTGCCACGGCCTGTAACTGCGGGATCACCCCATCTTCATTGTAATAGAGGCCGATGCTGAGGTTGACCTTGTCGCTGCGCGGATCGACTTTAAAGCGTTCCATGAGGGAAAGGATCGGGTCGCCAGCATAGGCGTCAACTTTTTGAAACACGGTGAGGTTCTCCTGGTTTACAGTTCGCGGATTTCCACTGTAAACCAGGCGAGGACACTCAGTCCAGATACTTCATTGTTACCCTTGAAGTCAGGCGAGTGATAAGTTCGTAAGCACTTACATTCGAATATTCGGCGATGCGTTCGACCGGCAAACCTTCACCCCACAGCACTGCACTATCGCCCGGTTTATCGGCGGCATCCGGGCCTAAATCGACGCAAATCATGTCCATGGCAACGCGCCCCACAATGGGCACTTCGCGACCATTGATCAGCACCGGCGTGCCGGACGGCGCGCTGCGCGGGTAGCCGTCACCGTAGCCCATAGCCACCACGCCAAGGCAGGTGTCGCGCTCGGCAGTCCAGGTCCCACCGTAGCCGACCGGCTCCCCGGCTTTATGGCCGCGAACCGCGATCAGGCTTGAGGTTAAAGACATCACCGGCTGGAAACCAAAGTCTTCACCCCACGGCTTTTGTTCCAGCGGCGAAACGCCGTACAGGATGATGCCGGGGCGAACCCAGTCCATATGCGAGTCGGGCCACAGCAGAATGCCGCCCGAGGCGGCGATAGAGCGCTGCCCCGGCTTGCCTGCAGTGAAAGAATTAAAGATATCGAGCTGGCGCGGGGTGGCGTCGGACTCCGGCTCATCGGCACGGGCAAAGTGGCTCACCACGTTTACCGGCTGGCTGACGTTTTTGCAGGCGGCCAGGCGCTGATAGAAAGCTTCGGCCTCTTCCGGGCGCACGCCGAGGCGGTGCATCCCGGTGTCCAGCTTCATCCAGACGGTGATGGGCTGGCTGAGATCGGCCTGCTCTAGCGCTTCCAGCTGTTGAATGCTGTGGATCGCCGTCTGGAAGTTCTGGGCGGCAATCGTCGGCAAGTCTTCAGCATTGAAGAACCCTTCCAGCAGCAGAACGGGTTTAGTGATGCCCCCTTCCCGCAGGCGCAGGGCTTCTTCGAGGCGGGCCACGCCGAAGGCATCGGCGTTTTCTAAGGTGCGGGCGGTCTCCAGCAGACCATGCCCATAGGCGTTTGCTTTCACGACTGCCACCAGGCGACTGTTCGGAGCCAGTTCGCGGAGGCGTTGCAGGTTGTGTCGCAGAGCGCGGCGGTTAATGACGACGGTTGCCGCTTGCATGTTCGTTCCTTGCTCAGTGTTTGGATTAAATGCTACCCATCCTCTAAATCATTCAGGTCACAGCAAGGCGGCGGAATAACTCAGCCCAATGAGCTAACTAAAGTAAGTGGTTCGGGTGAGAGTGCAGCCCACGCCGCTGTGGCTTGAAGGATGACGAGGATTTTTATTCTTCGTCGTACTGCGGCCCGGCATAGTTATCGAAGCGTGACCACTGGCCGTTAAAGGTCAGGCGTACGGTACCGATCGGGCCGTTACGCTGCTTACCGATGATGATTTCCGCGATACCTTTCAGGTCGCTGTTTTCGTGGTAAACCTCGTCGCGATAGATAAACATGATCAAGTCGGCATCCTGCTCGATGGAGCCAGATTCACGCAGGTCGGAGTTGACCGGGCGTTTGTCGGCGCGCTGTTCCAGGGAGCGGTTAAGCTGCGACAGCGCCACCACCGGAACCTGAAGTTCTTTTGCCAGCGCCTTGAGCGAGCGGGAAATCTCGGCGATCTCCAGCGTACGGTTGTCGGACAGCGACGGCACGCGCATCAGCTGCAGGTAGTCAATCATGATCATGCTTAAACCTTCATGCTCACGGTAGATACGGCGGGCACGGGAGCGCACTTCGGTTGGTGTCAGGCCAGAAGAGTCATCGATGTACATGTTGCGCTTCTCGAGCAAAATGCCCATGGTGCTGGAGATACGCGCCCAGTCCTCATCGTCCAGCTGGCCGGTACGGATTCGGGTCTGGTCCACGCGCGACAGCGACGCCAGCATACGCATCATGATCTGCTCGCCGGGCATTTCGAGGCTGAAAATCAGTACCGGTTTGTCCTGCAGCATGGCGGCGTTTTCGCACAGGTTCATCGCAAAAGTGGTTTTACCCATCGACGGACGAGCGGCCACGATAATCAGGTCAGAGCGCTGGAGGCCCGCTGTTTTCTTGTTCAGATCCTGGTAGCCGGTATCCACCCCCGTGACGCCGTCGTGCGGCGTCTGGTAGAGGGACTCAATTCGGGAAACCGTGGCTTCCAGAATCTGGTCGATGCTTTTCGGGCCTTCATCTTTGTTAGCACGGTTTTCGGCAATCTGGAAAACGCGGGATTCTGCCAGATCCAGCAAATCTTCACTGGTACGCCCCTGCGGGTCGTAGCCGGCATCGGCAATTTCATTGGCGACCGCAATCATTTCGCGCACAACCGCACGTTCGCGCACGATATCCGCGTAAGCGCTGATGTTCGCCGCACTTGGCGTGTTTTTAGAGAGTTCCGCGAGATAAGCAAAACCACCGACGCTCTCGAGCTGCCCCTGGAGCTCCAGGGATTCAGAAAGCGTAATCAGGTCGATGGGTTTGCTCATTTCGAGCAGGCGCTGCATTTCGGTAAAGATCATGCGGTGCGGACGGCTGAAGAAGTCGTTAGCGACCACGCGCTCGGCGACGTTGTCCCAGCGTTCGTTATCCAGCATTAAACCGCCCAACACCGACTGCTCCGCCTCAAGCGAGTGCGGCGGCATCTTCAGCCCTTCTACCTGACGGTCGCGGGGTTCTTTCGGTTTGTTGAAGGGTTTATTTCCTGCCATAGTGAGGGAGCTACCAAATTCATAGTGAGAGACCGGGAAGTATAACCATTCTTGTCACTCTTCGACACAAGGAGTTTCCATGGCAACGCGCATCGAATTTAGCCAACACGGCGGGCCTGAAGTATTGAAAGCCGTTGAGTTTACGCCGAAAGATCCGGCGGAGAACGAAGTTCAGGTTGAGAATAAAGCGATAGGTATTAACTACATTGATACCTATATCCGCAGCGGGCTCTATCCGCCACCGGCGCTCCCGAGCGGGCTGGGTACCGAAGCGGCTGGCGTTGTCAGCAAGGTCGGCAGCAAAGTCACTCACCTGAAGGTTGGCGATCGCGTTGTTTACGCGCAGTCTGGCCTGGGCGCATACAGCAGCGTTCACAATGCGCCAGCCGATAAAGTCGCTAAAATCCCGGATGCTATCTCTTTCGAACAGGCAGCAGCTTCTTTCCTGAAAGGCCTGACCGTGTTTTACCTGCTGCGTAAAACCTACGAAATTAAAGCCAATGAAACCTTCCTGTTCCACGCGGCGGCGGGCGGCGTGGGCTTAATTGCCTGCCAGTGGGCGAAAGCGCTGGGCGCCAAACTGATTGGTACCGTCGGTTCAGCACAAAAGGCCGATCGCGCTTTGCAGGCCGGGGCGTGGCAAACCATCAACTATCAGCACGAAAATATCTCTGAGCGCGTCAAAGAGCTGACCGGCGGCAAGAAAGTGGCAGTCGTGTATGACTCCGTCGGGAAAGAGACCTGGGAAGCGTCGCTGGATTGCCTGCAGCGCCGTGGGCTGATGGTGAGCTTTGGTAACTCTTCCGGGCCGGTGACCGGCGTGAACCTGGGCATTCTGAACCAGAAGGGATCGCTGTACGTGACTCGCCCTTCTCTGAACGGCTATCTCACCACCCGCGCCGAGTTCGATGAAGCCTGCCACGAGTTGTTTTCGCTGATCGCCAGCGGCGCGATTAAGGTGGATGTCGCGGAAAACCAGAAATTTGCGCTGAAGGATGCGGTGCTTGCACACCAGACGCTGGAGAGCCGTGCCACGCAGGGTTCAAGCCTGTTAATTCCGTAAACCACTCAAAATTCAGAAAGAATTAGGGCTTCCCGGAGGAAGCCCTTTCTTTTTTGTTCGTGCTGTATGTAGGGTACAGCGCGATGAATTCTTGTTACTGCGAAAGGATAGTCGCAGATTTAATAAGTAAAAGAAATGACGCCACCGGGATTAAGTTCAGGCTTGTGATCGGCTCCGCAATACCTGAATTCTCCCGGTGGCCTTAAGGCTAAAGCTGGCGCTTATCAGCAACCAAAGACAGCGCGTGTTCAACCACTTTAATGCCTGCCCCGGCTTTATGAGCGTTTTCGCTTAAGTAACGGCGCCACTGACGCGCGCCCGGTATTCCCTGGAATAAACCAAGCATATGCCGAGTTACATGGCCCAGGTAGGTGCCGTTTGCCAGTTCGCGTTCAATGTATGGATACATCGCTCGCACCACGGCAACGGGATCGCTGTCCGCAACATCTGCCCCGAAAATTTCGCGGTCAACCGTCGTCAGCAAGCCCGGGTTTTGGTAAGCCTCGCGCCCGACCATCACGCCATCGAGATGCTCGAGGTGGGTTTTCGCTTCTTCCAGCGTCTTAATCCCGCCGTTAATCGCCATGGTGAGCTGCGGGAAATCACGCTTGAGCTGGTACACGCGCGGGTAATCCAGCGGTGGAATTTCACGGTTTTCTTTTGGGCTCAGGCCAGAGAGCCAGGCTTTACGCGCGTGGATGATAAACATCTCGCATTCGCCCTTGCCTGCCACCGTGCCAATGAAATCGCAGAGAAATTCGTAGCTGTCCTGATCATCAATGCCGATGCGGGTTTTTACCGTCACCGGAATAGAAACCACATCGCGCATTGCTTTAATACAATCGGCAACCAGCTGTGCTTCACCCATCAGGCAAGCACCAAAACGCCCGTTCTGCACCCGGTCAGACGGGCAGCCCACGTTCAGGTTAATTTCATCGTAGCCGCGCGCTTCGGCGAGTTTCGCACAGTGTGCCAGCGCCTGAGGATCACTGCCGCCAAGCTGCAGCGCAATCGGATGTTCTTCTTCGCTATAGGCCAGATAGTCCCCTTTACCGTGGATGATCGCCCCGGTGGTCACCATTTCGGTGTACAGCAGCGTGTGGCGGGACAGCTGACGCAGGAAATAGCGGCAGTGGCGATCGGTCCAGTCGAGCATCGGCGCAATGGAGAAACGGTGCGGCTGGAAAGGAGTCTGGTTACTTTGTGAGGACATACGTTTACGCAGGCTACGATTAAAAAAGGGTCGCTACTATAGCATAAAGCAGCGCCGGGGCATCAGGCTGCCCCGGCATTCAGCATCAGAAGGCCACGCTCAACTGCGCCCCCGCGCCCCAGGTTTGGTCTTCGCCGTACAGGCCCATCAAATCGATATTGACGTGTTTGCCTGCCGCGAACCCTACCCCGCCGGTAAAGACGTTGCTGTCATTGCTTTTCACATCCGCACGATAGCCGGCACGCAGCGCCAGCCAGGAAAGCGGCCTCACCTCAGCGCCAATACCCACGTACTGGGAATTGGCTTCGCTTTTAAAGCCTTTGGTTTCGGTCAGATCGCCGTCCGCGCTCAGGGTCACCAGCTCGTTATGCCAGGCTACCCCGGCGGTCACCAGCGGGCTGATTTGCCAGGTATCTTTGTAGTTCCGTACTTCGCCGGTACGCCCGTTAGTGATGCGAATATCTTTCGTGTCGATATCGCGGGACACCAGGTTCTGGCCGCTCAGGCCGACTGTCCAGTTCTCGCCAAAATCGGCCGCCAAGCCTGCGTCAAGGTTGAATCCAGTGTCATCGTTGCGGTACTGACTGTTCTTCCAGTCGCCGCTGCGATAGTCGTAAATGGACGTGGTGTAGTTATACAGCCAGGTCTTCTGCAGCTTAGGCGTGACGCCAACTGACACCGGCACGCCGCCAACGTCAAACTTGTGGGCAAGAGCAATCCCATAATCAGAAACAATGGCCGCGCGACCGGAAGCGGTTGAGTTCAGGTTACGGGTAATCTGACCGGAACCATTTTGCAGCGCATCAAACGCCACCTCTCCCGCTACCGCGCTGGAGTTTTGGATACTTCGCAGGTAATTGATGTCGTTCTGATCGATATCAGAGCTGACTTTCGCTCGGGCGTAAGCTTTAGTGACGAAAGCCACGGAGAGAGTGTCATTTGGGATGCTAACCGCAATCCCCGCGGCGGCTTTGGCCCTTGCCGTATCGCCCCGCAAATCTTCGAGTTCCCCAGCTAAATCCCCTGCTGCGCTGCGAAACTGATTTAACGTTCCGTTCGGATTAAAAAGAATATCCCGCAGCGTTAACGACCCAATAGATTGTTTATAGTTATCAACTTTGTCGCTGATGCCGTCGATGCGATCCTGAAGGTTGTCTTTATCCGTTATTTGCGCCCCGACAGACGGTAAAATAACGGTAATATTGTCGTCTGGTTTGGACCGGGCTAATAGCGCCGGGTTGATTAATACGCCGCTGCCATAATTAGCCGAGGCCACGCCGGTGCCCCCCATCGCATCGTTTCGCGCTTCGGACCAGGTCCCTGCCGCCCCGGCCTGATGGGCAATAAAGAAGGTTGCGGCGAGTGTCGCCACCGAAGATTTTATTTTATTCATTCACAGCACGCCTGTCTGATTGTCAGATGAAGTAATTCGCCCCTGACAGTTATGACTGAACAGAGGCAGACTATTGCTGTGAATAGCGCGATAAAAAGATGGATATTTGAACCATCAGGATCCCAGATATATCCTTAGGGTTAACGTCTTATTGTTTCCATGCTAATTAATTTATAGTTTACCCTTCGGCTTTCGTGAAGGAAGACCGTTGTGCGGGCCAAAGAATTGAGGCGGATGATCTATCCAACGATCCTGCCGCTGCACGGCATAAGACTGATTTAGCGGGTAATAAATTTTATTTTCGGCTTTATTGGCTTCACCTACGACTAATAGCCGCACATCCTGTTCGGTATTATTAATAAAGGTATGGCAAATGCCGGTTCCGGCAGGAAATCCCACGCTATCGCCCGGCTCGAGCGCCCAAAGATGACCGTTGATCCACACTTCGGGGTGCCCTTCGAGCACATACGCAAACTCTTCTTCGCTGCTTTCCGCGTGGGGATAAGAGGTTCTGCGGCCCGGAGGAATACGCTCATGGTGAATTCCAAGGCGGGTTAAACCGAAATTACGGGCCAGAGGAGCGCCAATAGAAAACAGCTCCGCGCTGTCCGGGTAAGTTGCGTCATCCTCGCCTTCCAGCTCGCGCCAGTGACGAATACAATCAGGTTTTTGCATCACTTCCTCCTGGGTAGATAGGGTCAGTATGTACCAGGATTCGGCGTTTTATCCGCATTATGGTAAAGTATTGCGTCAATGACCGGGAGAGGCTGATGGATACCACAACTTCGCAAAACGTGTTAGCTCAGGCTGAAAAGCTCTGCCTGCAACGCAATGTACGCCTGACGCCACAGCGTCTCGAGGTTTTGCGCCTGATGGCCGAGCAAACCGGGGCCATCAGCGCTTATGATCTGCTGGATCTCCTGCGCGTTAGCGAGCCACAGGCTAAGCCTCCAACGGTTTATCGCGCGCTGGATTTTCTGCTGGAGCAGGGTTTTGTGCACCGCGTGGAATCCAACAACAGTTACGTGCTGTGTAATTTTATCGATCATCCAACCCACTCTTCCGCCATGTTTATCTGCGACAGATGTGGGGCCGTGAAAGAGCAGGCCGCTCAGGGTGTGGAAGATATTATGCAGAAACTGGCGTCCAAAATGGGGTTTGCCCTGCGCCATAACGTGATTGAAGCCCACGGATTGTGCGCTGATTGCTCGGAAGTTGAAGCCTGTAGCCACCACGGCGCCTGCGATCACGATCATTCAGTGCAGCCGAAGAAAAAGCGTTAAGAGGGAGTGGTACATCCCTGTACCCGGGCAGGATTGGTCTTACTTACTGATTAGCACATTTGAGGGTCCGCCAGATTACCAGCGGTAATTGCTCCCGGACTCCCAGTCCTTCACTTCTTTCTCTGCCTGGTCTTTGGCGTAGCCATAGCGTTCCTGGATTTTACCCACCAGCTGGTCACGCTTCCCTTCGATGACGGTCATATCGTCATCGGTCAGCTTACCCCATTTCTCTTTGATCGTGCCTTTGAACTGCTTCCAGTTACCGCCGATTTCGTCCTTATTCATCATCATCTCCTCATCGTTCGGTTTAGATTTTCGCATCCGGGCTGCAGGATGCTGACTTTCTGGAAAACATCCACTGTCTGCTGGATGTAAAGGTAATTGTAGACAAGGATTCCGAGTTATATTTAAAACTCAGAATCTTTAACCATTCTTAAAAGCGATGGAACGCTGATTCCTCGTCTTAGAAACGAGAAATCAGCACGACAGGAGCAGGGTTAACGAAGGCCAGGAGGTTCGATCAATGGCCGCCCGATGCAGCGAACCAGGTGTTATTACGCCAGTGGCGCCGCCAGATGACGCCCAGCGACAGGCCACGCAAGGCCAGAAACACCGCCAGAGACAGCCACAGGGCGTGGTTACCCCACAAAGGCAGCGTAAGCATCGTCACGCCAAAGCCCAGCGCCGCAACCGCCATGCTGTTACGCATTTCGGCACCCCGCGTCGCGCCGATAAACATACCGTCCAGCAGGTAACACCAAACGCCCACGACCGGCAAAATAACCTGCCAGGCAAGGTAATGATTTGCCAGAACACGAAGCTCCGGCAGGGAGGTAAGCAGCGCGACAATTTGCTCCCCAGCAAAAGCATAAATAGCGGCAAATGCTATCGCAACCAGCCCCGCCTGCCTGCACGCAGCCCCCCAAACTTCGAGCAACTGCCCACGGTTACGCGCCCCGTAAGCCTGCCCTGAATGGGCTTCTACGGCGTAAGCAAAGCCGTCCAGCGCATAGGCGGTAAAGGTCAACAGCGTCATCAGCACGGCGTTAACGGCAACAATTTCGCTGCCGAGACGCGCACCAAAAATGGTGATTGAAGCAAAGCAAATTTGCAGCAGCAGCGAACGCAGCATGATATCGCGGTTGAGGGCCAGCAGCTTGCGTAAGTCCCCTTGCCAGGCCGTTTTGAGACGAGCCCAACTGATGCCCCGCAGCTTCAGTACCTTCCGCACCATCACCAGGCCGATGATAAACGTCGCATATTCGGACACCGCCGTGGCCAGCGCCGCCCCCTGTACGTTCATGTGCAGCCCCATCACCAGCCAGAGGTCGAGCACGATATTAATCAAATTGCCGACGACCAACAGGATGACCGGCGCCCGCGCATACTGAACGCCCAACAACCAGCCTAACAGCACGAGGTTAGCCAGTGATGCCGGGGCGCTAAGCCAGCGGATCTCCAGGAACCGCCTTGCCTGATATAACACCTCGTCATTGCCGCCAACAACGTGCAGCGCAAGATTGATCAGTGGATAACGTAGGACCACGATAGCCAGCCCGGCTATCATCGCCAGCATCAGGGGTTGAACCAGCGCGCGCGCCAGCCGCTGTGGATCGTTCGCACCAAACGCCTGTGCCGTTAACCCGGTGGTGCTCATGCGCAGAAAAAGCAGCAGCATAAAGAGGAAACTGGTCGCCGTGGCGCCGATAGCCACCCCGCCGAGATAGGTCGGGCTATCAAGATGGCCAATGACCGCCGTATCGACAAGGCCCAGTAACGGAACGGTGATATTGGAAAAAATCATCGGCAGCGCAAGCCGCCACAGCGCACCATCCGTTGACGAAAAGAATCGCATGGGAATGATCCAGAGGAAAAAAAGAGAGGTGTTTAAGGCAGGTGGCACGGCAGAGTTACCGCACCACCGGAAGAGGTGTTACAGCCATTCACCGTTGCGGATCACCCCGACGGCCAGGCCTTCAATGCTAAAATTCTGCTCGCGAAGATCGACCACAATAGGCTGGAATTCGCTGTTTTCCGGCAGCAGGTGCACGGTATTGCCCTGCTTTTTCAGGCGTTTTACGGTCACTTCATCGTCGATACGCGCGACAACGACCTGGCCATTACGCACGTCCTGGGTTTTGTGAACGGCTAATAAATCACCGTCCATGATGCCGATATCTTTCATCGACATGCCGCTGACGCGCAGCAGGAAATCGGCATTCGGCTTGAACAGAGAAGGGTCAACCTGGTAGTGGCCTTCGATGTGCTGTTGCGCCAGCAGCGGCTCACCGGCGGCAACACGGCCCACCAGCGGCAGGCCATTTTCTTCTTCAACCAGCAGACGAATGCCGCGTGATGCACCAGAAACAATCTCGATGGCACCTTTACGTGCCAGCGCTTTAAGATGCTCTTCCGCGGCGTTTGGAGAACGGAACCCCAGACGTTGTGCAATTTCGGCGCGCGTAGGTGGCATGCCGGTCTGGTTGATATGATCCCGAATGAGATCAAACACCTCTTGCTGCCTGGTAGTTAGTGCTTTCATTCCGCCCCCTGGGTGTTTATACAGTTATGCTGTGAGTATATACAGCCCCGGGCGATTTTGAAACCACAAATTAAGCAAAAAACCAGCGACTTAAACTATTCTGGAAGGGCTATCGCAAATGTGACCAAAGCAAGGTGGCCCAGGTTGCAACCGCAAGGATAATCGCTATCAATACGGCGGCGGAACCCATATCTTTGGCTCGCCCTGAAAGCTCGTGGTACTCGGTGCCGACACGGTCAACCAGCGCTTCAATGGCGCTGTTGAGGATTTCGACAATCATCACCAAAACAACCGAGCCAATCAGTAAAATACGCGTGATGGGGTCCACGTCCAGCCAGCAGGCGATGATGATAGCGATGACCGCCGCTACGCCCTCCTGACGAAAGGCGGCTTCGTTGATCCAGGCCGCACGCAACCCCTTCCACGAGTAGCCTGCAGCCTTAATAATGCGGGTGATGCCGGTGGTATTATTCGCCATTCAAGGAAACCTTTTTAAATATTGAGCGTCAATGCTCACTGAGTCTAAATCGCAGCGCCACAGAAATTCCCCAGAGTTTCTGATATCCTTGCGGCGCATTTGCATTATTAACCTGAGGCTTTACATCATTTATGTCAGGCTGGCCAAGAATTTACTACAAATTACTGAATTTACCATTAAGCGTTCTGGTAAAGAGCAAGTCTATCCCGGCGGATCCCCAAACCGAACTCGGTCTGGACCCTTCACGCCCCATCATGTACGTCCTGCCCTACAATTCTAAGGCAGACTTACTGACGCTGCGTGCCCAATGTCTGGATCACGATCTGCCCGACCCGCTGGAACCTCTGGAAATTGACGGCGTACTGCTGCCGCGCTACGTGTTTATCCACGGCGGGCCGCGCGTCTTCACCTATTACACGCCAAAAGAAGAGTCGGTAAAACTGTTCCACGATTATCTGGATCTGCACCGCAGCAATCCCGATCTCGATGTACAGATGGTGCCGGTTTCCGTGATGTTCGGCCGCTCGCCAGGGCGCGAAAAAGGGGAAATCAACCCGCCTTTACGCACGCTGAACGGCGTCCAGAAATTCTTTGCGGTTTCCTGGCTGGGTCGCGATAGCTTCGTGCGTTTCTCACCGCCGGTTTCGCTTCGCCGCATGGCAACCGAACACGGCACGGACAAGATTATTGCCCAAAAATTGGCTCGCGTGGCGCGCACTCACTTTGCCCGCCAGCGCCTGGCCGCCGTTGGCCCGCGCCTGCCGGTCCGCCAGGATCTCTTCAACAAGCTGCTGGCGTCAAAAGCGATTGCCCGCGCGGTAGAAGATGAAGCCCGCAGCAAGAAAATCTCCCACGAAAAAGCGCAGCAAAATGCCGTCGCGCTGATGGAAGAGATTGCCGCGAACTTCTCCTACGAAGCCGTACGTCTGACGGACCGCGTTTTAGGGTTAACCTGGAACCGCCTCTATCAGGGCATTAACGTGCATAACGCCGAACGCGTGCGTCAGCTTGCCCATGATGGCCACGAAATCGTCTATGTGCCCTGCCACCGCAGCCACATGGACTATTTGCTGCTTTCCTACGTGCTTTATCACCAGGGGCTGGTTCCACCGCACATTGCCGCCGGGATCAACCTGAACTTCTGGCCAGCCGGCCCGATTTTCCGCCGCCTGGGCGCGTTCTTTATTCGCCGTACCTTCAAGGGCAACAAGCTTTACTCCACGGTATTCCGCGAATATCTGGGCGAGCTGTTCAGCCGCGGCTATTCCGTTGAATACTTTGTCGAGGGTGGCCGCTCCCGTACCGGCCGTTTGCTGGATCCTAAGACTGGCACGCTGTCGATGACCATTCAGGCCATGCTACGTGGCGGCACCCGCCCGATCACTCTGGTGCCGATTTACATCGGTTACGAGCACGTCATGGAAGTGGGCACTTACGCGAAAGAGCTACGCGGTGCGACCAAAGAAAAAGAGAGCTTCATGCAGATGGTGCGCGGCCTGAGTAAGCTGCGCAACCTCGGCCAGGGTTACGTTAACTTCGGCGAACCGCTGCCGCTGATGACCTACCTGAACCAGCATGTTCCGGAATGGAAAGACTCTATCGATCCGATAGAAGCAATTCGCCCGGCCTGGCTGACGCCAACGGTGAATGATATCGCTGCCGATATCATGGTGCGTATCAACAACGCAGGGGCCGCTAACGCCATGAACCTGTGCTGTACCGCGCTACTTGCTTCACGCCAGCGTTCGCTGACCCGTGAACAGCTTACCGAACAGCTCGACTGCTACCTGAACCTGCTGCGTAACGTGCCGTATTCTCCGGATGCCACCGCACCAACGGTTTCCGCTGACGCGCTGATCGACCACGCGCTGCAGATGAACAAGTTCGAGGTGGAGAAAGACACCATCGGTGACATCATCATTCTGCCGCGCGAGCAGGCCGTGCTGATGACCTATTACCGCAACAACATCATGCACATGCTGGTGCTGCCGTCGCTGATGGCGTCCATCATCACTCAGCATCGCCACATCTCGCGCGCAGAGCTGCTGCGTCAGATAGAAGTTGTTTACCCGATGCTGAAAGCCGAGCTGTTCCTGCGTTGGGAAAAAAGCGAGCTGGGCAGAGAAATTGATGCGCTGATCGCGGAGATGGAGCGTCAGGATCTGGTCATGGTTGTCGGTGACGAAGTGCAGATCAACCCTCACCGTTCACGCACTCTGCAGCTTCTGGCGGCGGGCGTGCGCGAGACAATCCAGCGGTATGCCATCACCTTCTGGCAGTTGAGCGCCAACCCATCGATCAACCGCGGAACGCTGGAACGCGAAAGCCGCACGGTGGCGCAGCGACTGTCCGTTCTGCACGGCATTAACGCCCCGGAATTCTTTGATAAAGCGGTCTTTACCTCGCTGGTGCTTACCCTGCGCGATGAAGGCTATATCAGCGATACCGGTGATGCAGACGCGACCGAAACCATCAAGGTTTACCAGATGCTGGCCGATCTTGTGACCTCGGACGTACGTCTGACGATTGAGAGCTCCGCTTCCCAGGACGCGGTTTCTTAATTCAGCATAAACGAAAAAGGCGGGTGATTAACCCGCCTTTTTTATTGCCTGAAGACTGACTCAGAAATGCAGGTAGCTCAACGCCAGGCCCAGGAACAGCACCAGCCCGACATAGTTATTGTTCATAAACGCTTTAAAGCAGCCTTCGCGCTCGCGTTTGGCGATCAGCTTCTGCTGGTGCACAAACAGCCCGCCCGCCAGCAAAATTGACCAGTAGAACGTGCCACCCAGCCCATTGAGCCAGCCCACAACGCCCATCAACAGCATGGTGGCGATTTGCAGCAGGCCGATGATCAGCTTATCGTTGCGGCCAAACAGGATCGCCGTCGACTTAATGCCAATCTTCAGGTCGTCGTCGCGGTCGACCATCGCATACTGCGTGTCGTACGCCACGGTCCAGCAAATGTTAGCGAGGAACATCAGCCAGCAGCTTAACGGCACCGATTCGCTGGCGGCGGCAAATGCCATAGGAATGGACCAGCCAAAAGCCGCACCCAGCACCACCTGAGGCAAATGGGTGTAGCGCTTCATAAACGGATACACCCATGCCAGCGCAAGGCCGGCCACGGACAGCAAGATCGTCATGGTGTTGAGCGTCAGCACCAGCAGGAAAGCCAGGCCCACCAGCACCGCGAACAGCGCCTTCGCTTCTTTCTCAGAAACTGCGCCACTGGGCAGCGGGCGCTGCGCGGTACGCTTTACGTGACCATCAAATTTACGGTCGGCATAATCGTTCACCACGCAGCCCGCGGCGCGCATCAGCCAGACGCCAGCGATAAAAACAACCAGATTCAGCAGCGAGGGTAAGCCCGGGGTGGCCACCCACAGCGCCCACAGCGTGGGCCATAGCAGCAACAAAGCGCCAATGGGCTTATCGGTACGCATTAACCGGTGATAAGCCAGCAGTTTTCCCTGCTTAAGACTCCACTCCATTATTTTTCCTCTTCGTACAGCGGAGATGCCGGCAGGAACAGTTCGGTTAGCAACAAAGGCTTACCGGAAAGTCTCAGTCGGGAACGACGTCCCCACAGTTCGGCGCTGCGGCCAATCTCAATATAGTCACGCGTCAGGGTTGATGAACTAAAAAGGTAGCGCCCGAGCGGCGTATCGCCAAGCTTTTGCAAAGCCAGCTCAGGGCCATCAAGCGTGCTTTCAGGCACCACGGTGCGCCCCAGCAGCCAGGGTTCGTCATCCCCGCAGAGGATAATTTCCCGCAGCCAGTAACGCGCAGAGGCAGGTAATAAATCGGCTTCGGGCAAATCATTGCCAGCAGGGACAAAACCTTCGCGCACGATGCGGACGGTGACTTTTTGGCAGTGCTGTTCGAAGCGTTTAGTCATCGAATCTTCCAGCAACAGCCAGTCGAGATAAGCGGAGCTAAGCCCTTGCGGGACCTCCGTGTAGAAATTCAGGGCGCGCAACGGCGACAGCGCGTCGGACATGGGAATACTCTCCGATACATAACCTGATGGCATTGTAACGCAGAACATCTCTGTGCGGGCAGACAATGGCAACACACGCGGCAAATACCGCAACAATTGAGCAACAGCAACTTAAAGTTTTTAGGCTACAGAAAAAAAGGTGCGCCTGAGCGCACCAATACTTCAAGCATCAGCAACGTGGGGAAATGGTTACCCCTTGCCTTTTACACTGCTGATAAAAGTTTTACGGGCGGAGGTGGAACCCAGACGCTCGGCTTCATTCAGCAGTTTCAGGGCTTTATCAATGTCGCCTTTATCCACCGCCTGTTTAATGGCGCGGTTAAAATAGCTTTCCGTATCATTGAGCATTGGCTCGCTTTTCGCGGCAGGCGCCGGAGCTGGCGCTGCCACTGGTGCTGGTGTTGGTGCAGCGGCCGGTGCAGAGTAGGCCGTCGGTGGCGCTACGTTACCGACCACAACAGGTTTGGCATCGGATCCACCAAAGATCTTACCGATCATGATGTTGCCGCTGTTTTGTTCGGTTTTCAGCTTCACCGTCAGGGTACCTTGCCCACTGTGGCTAGCAATCGGATCGGCCACATCAGGAATGGCGTTGCTTGCCCCTTCAGCATAAAGCTTCGCCGGGTTGATCATGCGGGTCGTTTCCGTCAGATCGTGTTTCGTGGTGTACACCAGCATGTAGATCTGTTTTTGCCCCATCATCGGAGTCAACTTCATGACGTTTTCCAGACGGTTGCCGGAGGTCATGCCCGGTTTCTGGTACTGGAAGTAACTGCTCGGGAAGAAAGCAGAAGGCTGCATCTGCCCGTCGAGAATAAGTACGTTTGGCGCATAAACGCTCAGGTCTTTTACCAGGCTGGTCAGCGTGATTTCCAGTGAGCCCTGATCGGCTGGCAGCACAAACGCCGCCACGCTCCCGGTGAATTCCCCGACGTTAAGGCTGGCCGAAGAAGTGGTCAGCACCACGTCCTGGCTAACAGGTGGCATCAACGGAATCCACGGCAGACTTTGTAATTTTTCCGTAGGAATAGACGGTGCGGTAGAGACATTCTGTGGGTTAATCGCCGTGTTGGCAGCAAAAGCAGCCGGCACGGACGATAAGCCCAGAACGGGAAGCAGGCAAAGCGCGAGAAGATGTTTTTTCATTGTTTTATCCTCGAAGCGAACCCGTCTCCTTCAGGCAAAAAAGAGACGGGTCAGGCATGTGAAACCGGCGGGCGCTAAGCACCCGCGCGGCGGGTTAACTTACCACCAGACTTCCATCTGAGCACCGAAGGTAACTTCGCTGTCGTTGCCGCGGCTGAAAGTACGGGCGCTGGTATCGCTGAAAGCAATGCCGGATGGCGTGCCAGCTACGTAGTTAGCGTCGTTGGAATCACTGGAGGAATAGCCCCATTTCTCATCCCACTTGGCGTAGGTTGCAAAGACACGGATAGCCGGACGAGACCAGATGCTGTTCCCCGCCTGCCACTGCTGTGCCAGGGTAATTTTGTACTGGTTGTTGGATTTGTCTGTCAGCTGAGACTTCACGTTGTCGTAACCCACTTCCAGCAAGGTGCTCATGATTGGCGTCCATTTGTACATAGGACGAACGCCCACGGTCCACCACTGGGTACCGTTCTTATCATCACGGTTGATATCCTGGTACATACCCACGTACATCAGGCCCCAGGTATCGTTGAAGTCGATCGCCCCGTGGTCAATCACACGCAGCATTTTACCGTCGTTGTTTTGGAAGGTATTTGGGCGTCCGGTACCGTTGGTTTGCGCCATCGCGTTAGTGCCGTACTGCACCACAAATTTGTTCAGGCTGGTGCCGAGGAAGGTCTGGGTATGCTCTACGGTACCCAACCAACCATTTTTGGTCGGATCCACGACGCCGAAATCGTAGTGCTTGCTGGTATTGGCGCGACCGTAATCAAAACCAACTTCCAGAGAACCGCCTGGGTTCACTTCCATTTGGCCTAAACGGATATCAAAGATATCGTTCGCCAGATCTTGTTTTTTGGTCGTGCCGTTGATGAAGGCTTCTGAACCGCCCGCTTCACCGTTACGGGTTGCGGCCAGGGAGAGTTTACCGAAGCCCAGGTTAATATCTTCCAGGCCAGCACCCGGGCCAGAAACGTCCCAGTAGTAGAAGTCGATCATATGGACGTCATGGCGTTTGTAGTAACGCTTACCTGCCCAAATATTCGCGCCTGGCAGCGCGTCAATCAGGTTTTTACCTACCACGTTCATCTGACGTACGCGCGGGCCACCGTTGGTGTCCTCGTCATCGTTCAGTTGGTTAGTGGCATAACCAATCATGGTGTCAACGTAGAAGCTTTTCTCGCCTTCCTGCCAAACTTGCTGACCTAATTCAATTTCAGCATAAGTTTCACATTCGTTACCCAGACGGTATTTAGAACCGGCACCTGTCGCTTTAAAACACTGCTGCTGACCGCCGCTGCCTGTCCAGCCAATACCAGAACGTGCATAGCCCTTGAAATCAACGGCGCCGGCCTGTGCAGACACGATGCCTGCAATCACGGCGACCGCCAGTGGGAGTTTGCGCAGAGTAATCATCATTCTATCTCCTGAGATCATTGCTTTTCTTTTTTATGGGAATGCTTAAACGCCGGGCTCTTGATGCAACCGACGACATGCGGTGCCATCTTCTCTGAACAGATGACAGCGCTCTGGCGGCAGGCCAATAGCGAATGTGGCACCCTCTTTTACCAACACCACGTCGTTCTGGCGGTAAACCAGGTTTTGACGAATGGCGGGGATTTGGATGTGAATCTGAGTCTCATGTCCCAACTGCTCAACGACCTGCACTTCCCCTTCAAGGGTGACATCAGCAATGTCGCTCGGCAGCAGGTGTTCCGGGCGAATGCCAAGTGACATATTGGCCCCCACCTGAACGTTGCGGCTTTCCACCGGCAGCCAGACATGCTGACGGTTAGGCAATTCCACCTGCACCTGATCAATGGCCGTCGCGGTCACTTTTACCGGCAGGAAGTTCATTTTTGGCGACCCGATAAAGCCCGCCACAAAGCGGTCTGCCGGGTAGTGATACAGTTCTAGCGGTTTCCCGACCTGCGCAATCCGACCGGCATCCAGCACGACGATTTTGTCGGCCAGGGTCATCGCCTCAATCTGGTCGTGGGTCACGTAAATCATCGTGCGGCCCAGGCGCTTGTGCAGGCGGGAGATCTCAATGCGCATCTGCACGCGCAGCGCGGCATCCAGGTTGGAAAGCGGCTCATCCAGCAGGAACACTCGCGGCTCCGCCACCAGGGTTCGGCCAATCGCGACGCGCTGACGTTGCCCACCGGACAGCGCCTTAGGGCGGCGCTCCAACAAATGCGCGAGCTGTAAGGTTTCGGAAACCTGATTCACGCGCTGGTTGATCTCGTCTTTTTTTGCCCCGGCAAGCTTCAGGCCAAAGGACATGTTTTCGGCGACGGAGAGATGGGGATAGAGGGCGTATGACTGAAAGACCATGCCCACGCCACGCTCGGCGGGAGGGGTGTCATTCATCCGTTTTTCACCAATCAGCAGCTCGCCGCTGGTGATGGTTTCAAGGCCTGCGATCATTCGCAGCAGCGTTGATTTACCGCAGCCAGATGGCCCGACAAAAACCACAAACTCTCCCTCATTGATGTCGAGGTTGATGTCTTTCGACACCACCACGTCACCCCAGGCTTTTGTTACGTTCCGTAGCTGCACGCTCGCCATTACCACTCCCTCATTACTGCCGCCTGCCGTCGGACAGGTGATTCAAGATGTGTCCGACTATGAGGGATAGCTACATTTGGTAAATCCTCCGCCCTATGGCTTTTTTATGGGGGAGGAGGCGGGAGGATGAGAGCGTGGTATCTGCAACCGGTTGCAGGCGGCACAAGGGATTTTCGTGATCGCGGCTTCAGTTTTCGCTGCGTTTTTATGTGCGCCAGGACACATAACGCTGAGTTATGCAAAGCAGATCACAGATAACTGCCCAGGGGCGTAGAGCAAAGGAGGATGAGAAGCGCTTGCCATCTCCGCAGACTTAGCACCGTGAATCTGCACTCCCCTATGAAGCGCACACCACCACTCAAAAGGATGGGAACATGAAAATGAAAACCGGCGCCCGCGTTCTCGCTTTGTCAGCCCTGGCAACGATGATGCTTTCCGCCTCTGCACTGGCAAAAATCGAAGAAGGCAAACTGGTCATCTGGATTAACGGCGATAAGGGCTACAACGGCCTGGCCGAAGTCGGTAAGAAGTTTGAGAAAGATACCGGTATTAAAGTCACCATTGAACATCCTGATAAGCTTGAAGAAAAATTCCCACAGGTGGCGGCAACCGGCGATGGCCCGGACATTATCTTCTGGGCTCACGACCGCTTCGGTGGCTATGCGCAGTCCGGCCTTTTGGCCGAAATCACCCCAGACAAAGCCTTCCAGGACAAACTCTATCCGTTTACCTGGGACGCCGTACGTTACAACGGCAAATTCATCGCTTACCCGATTGCGGTAGAGGCGCTGTCGCTGATTTATAACAAAGACCTGGTTCCAAACCCGCCGAAAACCTGGGAGGAGATCCCCGCCCTGGATAAAGAGCTGAAGGCCAAAGGTAAGAGCGCGCTGATGTTCAACCTGCAGGAACCGTACTTCACCTGGCCGCTAATTGCGGCAGACGGCGGGTATGCCTTCAAGTTCGAAAACGGCAAATATGATGTGAAAGATGTGGGCGTAGACAGCGCGGGGGCGAAAGCCGGCCTGAGCTTCCTGGTCGATATGATCAAGAACAAGCAGATGAACGCCGACACCGACTACTCCATTGCCGAAGCCGCGTTTAACAAAGGCGACACGGCGATGACGATCAACGGCCCGTGGGCCTGGTCTAACATCGACAAGAGCAAAATCAACTACGGCGTGACGCTGCTGCCTACCTTTAAAGGCAAGCCGTCTAAACCGTTTGTCGGCGTCCTGAGCGCCGGTATCAACGCCGCCAGCCCGAATAAAGAACTGGCGAAAGAGTTCCTTGAGAACTACCTGTTGACCGACCAGGGTCTGGCGGATGTGAACAAGGACAAACCGCTCGGTGCCGTGGCGCTGAAATCGTTCCAGGAGCAGTTGGCGAAAGATCCACGTATTGCCGCCACCATGAATAACGCCCAGAAGGGCGAGATTATGCCTAATATTCCTCAGATGTCTGCCTTCTGGTATGCCGTACGCACCGCGGTTATCAACGCCGTTAGCGGCCGCCAGACCGTTGATGCGGCGCTGAAGGATGCTCAGGGACGTATCACTAAGTAAATCTTGCCCCTCACCCCGGCCCTCTCCCCATAGGGGAGAGGGGGGAATTCGGACGGAGCCCGGTTCTCTCCCACTGGGGAGACGGAATTCGGATTGAGCCCGCTCCCCCGCTGGAGTGAGAAAACAGGCCCTTTCTGTCCCCTCTCCCCCTTGGGGAGAGGGTTAGGGTGAGGGGAAATAACACGCTGTAGAGGAACACCCCATGGATGCAGTTAAAAAGAGCCGCTGGTGGCAAAGCGAGGGACTGAAATGGTCACTCATCGGGGCATTAGGCCTGCTGGTTGGCTATCTTGTGGTTTTAATGTACGCCCAGGGGGAGTACCTGTTTGCCATAATGACGCTGATTTTAAGCTCACTTGGCCTCTATATTTTTGCTAACCGTAAGGCATACGCCTGGCGCTACGTTTATCCCGGCATGGCCGGCATGGGGCTGTTCGTCCTCTTCCCGCTGATCTGCACTATCGCTATCGCTTTTACCAACTACAGCAGCACCAACCAGCTGACGTTTGAACGCGCGCAGCAGGTGCTGATGGACCGCCAGTACCAGGCAGGCAAAACGTTCAACTTTGGCCTTTACCCAGACGGCAATGAATGGACGTTAGCGCTCACCGACGGGGAAAGCGGGAAAAACTATGTCTCGGACAAGTTTACCTTTGGTGGTGAACAAAAAATCCGGCTGAAAGAAGCCGATGCGTTGCCAACCGGCGAGCGCGGCAACCTGCGCGTGATCACCCAAAACCGCCAGGCGCTGAGCCAGATAACCGCTGTGTTGCCGGATGAAAGTAAGGTGGTGATGAGCTCGCTTCGCCAGTTTTCCGGCACACGCCCGCTCTACACTTTGGCGGAAAACGGCGAGCTGACCAATAACCAGACCAGCGTAAAATACGCCCCGAACGACCATATTGGTTTTTACGAGTCGGTAAACGCCGACGGCAGCTGGGCCGGAGAACAGCTAAGCCCGGGCTATACGGTCACTATCGGCTGGAAAAACTTCCTGCGCGTTTTTCACGATGACGGGATCCAAAAACCGTTCCTGGCTATCTTCGTCTGGACGGTGATTTTCTCGGTGCTGACGGTGATTCTTACCGTCGCGGTGGGGATGGTGATGGCCTGCGTAGTGCAGTGGGAAGCGCTCAAAGGCAAGGCGGCTTATCGCCTGTTGTTAATTCTGCCCTACGCCGTGCCTTCGTTTATTTCCATTTTGATTTTCAAAGGCTTATTCAACCAAAGCTTTGGCGAAATCAATATGATGCTGAGCGCACTGTTCGGCATTAAGCCCGCCTGGTTCAGCGACCCAACCACCGCTCGCTCAATGATCATCATCGTCAATACCTGGCTGGGTTATCCCTACATGATGATTCTGTGCATGGGGCTGCTGAAAGCGATTCCTGACGATCTTTATGAGGCGTCGGCAATGGACGGCGCGGGCCCGTTCCAGAACTTCTTTAAAATCACGCTCCCGCTGCTGATTAAGCCGCTCACGCCGCTGATGATTGCCAGCTTCGCCTTTAACTTTAACAACTTCGTTCTGATTCAGCTGCTGACCAACGGCGGCCCGGACAGACTCGGGACGACCACGCCAGCGGGTTATACCGACCTGCTGGTGAGCTACACCTACCGCATCGCCTTTGAAGGCGGCGGCGGTCAGGACTTTGGCCTGGCTGCAGCTATCGCAACGCTTATCTTCCTGCTGGTGGGCGGCCTTGCGATTGTGAACCTGAAAGCCACCCGCATGAAGTTTGATTAAGGAGACCGACGATGGCCATGGTGCAACCCAAATCTCAAAAGCTGCGTCTGTTTCTCACGCACTTTCTGCTGCTGCTGTTTATCGCGGCAATCATGTTCCCGCTGCTGATGGTCATCGCCATCTCGCTGCGTCCGGGTAACTTTGCCACCGGGAGCCTGATCCCGGACCAGGTATCATGGGAACACT
Source organism: Enterobacter sp. Ag1 (assembly GCA_000277545.1). Classification (GTDB taxonomy): domain Bacteria; phylum Pseudomonadota; class Gammaproteobacteria; order Enterobacterales; family Enterobacteriaceae; genus Cedecea. The sequence goes on from AKXM01000013.1 coordinate 87,883, forward strand.
GGAAGCTGGCGCTTGGTTTTAGCGTTGAGCACGCGGACGGTCGCGTCACGCCGCCACCGTTCCCGGTGCTGCTCTGGCTGTGGAACTCGATAAAAATTGCCGGGATCACGGCGATAGGTATCGTTACCCTTTCTACAACCTGCGCCTACGCTTTTGCCCGTATGCGTTTCCCCGGCAAAGCCACGCTGCTGAAAGGGATGCTGATTTTCCAGATGTTCCCGGCGGTGCTGTCTCTGGTGGCGCTGTATGCCCTGTTTGATCGTTTGGGTCAGTACATTCCGTTTATTGGTCTGAACACGCACGGTGGGGTGATCTTTGCGTATTTAGGCGGGATAGCGCTTCACGTCTGGACGATTAAGGGCTATTTCGAAACGATTGATGGCTCGCTGGAAGAGGCTGCCGCGCTGGATGGCGCGACGCCGTGGCAGGCATTCCGTCTGGTGCTGCTGCCGCTGTCGGTACCGATTCTGGCCGTGGTCTTTATTCTGTCGTTTATTGCCGCGATTACCGAGGTGCCGGTGGCTTCTCTGCTGCTGCGCGACGTGGACAGCTACACGCTGGCCGTGGGGATGCAGCAATACCTTAACCCGCAGAACTACCTGTGGGGCGATTTTGCCGCCGCGGCGGTGCTCTCCGCGATACCGATTACCGTTGTGTTCCTGCTGGCCCAGCGCTGGCTGGTGAGCGGCCTGACCGCTGGCGGGGTGAAAGGTTAACGTTTATCCCTGAAAGTCATTAGCTTCATCTTTATGCCTTACCACTGCAACCCTCACTTTGACCTTAGCACTTTATTCAGGCGGCCCCAGGGCCGCCCTTTTTTATTCCCGCTTCAGGCGCTGGCTGTTACACAACCAAAGCGTAATCACCAACACCAGAATCGCGGCCGAGTAGATCAGCACGTCCAGCGGCGAACTGTGGTCAATGATAATCAGGCGCACAACTGCGGTAATGCCGATGTAGATAAAGTAGCGCAGCGGGAAGTGATAGCCCGACTGAAAATACTTCACAATCAGCGCGATAAACTCGAAATAGAGGAAGTAAACCACCAGCCCCTCGATAAACAGATACGAGCTGGCGTCATCTCCCGGCGCAAACAATACGGTGGCCAGGTGAATGGTCTCTTTGCCGAGGAAGATAATCAAAATCAGCCCAAGGGCTAACAGCCCCAGATTAAGCACCGTCTGCATGACGGTAGAAATCCAGGAAAAACGCGGTGTCGCAGGCATAACGGCCTCTCATTTTTATTGTGGTCTTGAGAGGCTGTTATACGTCTAAAATGTGATCTTGATCTAGTTTATTTACTTACCTTCGTTAGCGGAAATTTTCGCTGCGGTCGCTGGTCACCCCATACAGGTCAAACTTACGGCCCAGCATCTGCCCGCCGTCACGCGTTAGCGGTGTCCAGGTCACCTGCGCCCGGCTGCGGGTTGGGTAAGCCGAGAAGATATCCAGCGGCACATTGATGTAGAAACCTTTGGTGAAGTCCCCCTCGCCGTACTCTTTCTTCGACACGTTGGTGATGGTGGCGTAGGTGCCCACCACGATCCCGCTGTCAAAGTGTTTGGAAATCTCCAGCGTGCCGCCTTTATCCTGCGCCAGATACTGGCCGATACTGAGCTTAACCAGCACATCCTGAGCAAACGGCGGCGTCCAGTAGCCGGTGATATGCCCGGTCTTCGCGCTGTAGTCGGTAAATTTCATCATGTCCTGCGAACTGCGCCAGTCACGCTGTTTGACGTAGTTGCCGTTGACGCCGATCGCCCAGTTGCTGTCCACCGGACGGTAAAGCAGCTCGGCCCCCGCCCCGCCGTACATGGTTTCCAGATAGCCCGCATAAACCTGGCCGTAAATTCCATGCCCAAAGTACTGGAAGTAGTTGGCCTGCAGGTTGTTGATGTAAACATCGTTTTCTACATATTCGCGAACGTGGGTACGCACGCGCGGCAGCGTAGAATCCATTGGCGGATTGGTGTAGTTAAATTTGTCGTAGTTATTGGCGACGTTGGCAAACAGGCTGCCGCTGGTTAACAGGTGATCCGTCAGCCAGTAATCAACGTTCCCCATCACCCCGACCTGGTACATATAGAAGCTTTCCGGGCCACCGATAGACTGGTTGAGAATCGGATCAATTGAATAATTAAAGCGCGACTTCTCGATGTAGTATCCCTGTTCGGTGCTTTCTGGCACCACCGGCTCAACGCGTTTTTGTACCAGCGTTGTTTCCTGCCCCAGCGGTTCCCCCTCAAGGTGCCGACGCAGGCTGGCCACGTCCGTTTCAGTGGTAACCTGCGGCATATTAATCCGGCTTTCGGTAATGCGGATGGTGCGAATATTATCCGGCAGGTCATTCATCACGATGCGGTTGGCGCGTTCGATGCCTTCGCGGGAATTGCGATATTTCACCTGCTCGCCCGTGACGTAGAGCGTATCCCCTTTGACCTGAATGTTCGGGTTGATCAGCCCGGCGTTGTATTTCAGGTCGGTCAGCTGATTGGCCACCACGTTGTGCTGCAGAATTTCGTCCTGCGGGTGCGGCTGGTACTCAGGACGACGGGAATCGTTGTACCCCGGCTTGAGGTCATTGAAGTTGGTGCGGAGCGTCACGCCAAACATAAAGGTGTTGCCGCGCTCGTAGCTCATGTTCACGTCGGCCCAGTCGGTCACCCGGTAGATAGCGCCGACGTTAACGCTGCTGCGCTGGTCTATTTTCCCCGCAAACTCATGGCTGTAGTTGTTGCCCTCATATTCAACCTTCAGCCTGAGTGGCTGCCACGGCGTCTGGTACTCTACGCCGCCAAACAGCGACGTCGGGCCGTGGAACATGCCGCTAAAGTTGAAGGAGCCCGCCATTTGGTAGCTGTTATCCCGGTGGCAGTATTTGTCGCTGTATTCACAGAGCGGGTTTTTGATGTTGCCGCTGGTGCCTAAATACCCCCAGCCCATGCCAAGGCTGAAGTCGAACGGCCCCCAGGCTTTGCTCGCCACCACATATTCACCGTCAAACAGCCCGGTGCCGCCCAGGTCACGAATACCGGCAGAGACCTGAGGCAGCCAGTAGCCCTCTTCCCACAGGCGGAATTTCACGTCAAACGCTTTGTCTTTATAGGTCTGGTCACCCGAGAAAGCCTTCACGCTACTGTAGTGACGTGTGCGCACGTCGGTGTAGCGCAGCGTGGCCTCCATCCAGGGGAAAAGCTGCATGGAGGCGGAGTAGAAGCGGTACTGATCGTTGTCGCGGTAGTTGAGATTAAATTCGCCCTCAGGCGCCATGCGCGCCGTCGGCGTTTGCAGCAGACCCGCGCCGCCAAAGTCTGCCTGCGAAGGGCCAACGGGAGCCGGATACGTTTCGGCGCGGCAGGCGGAAGTCACCGCCAGCGCAATCAGGCTATACAGGTAACGTTTTTTCATTAATCCGGTATCCGATGGGTCAGGGTATTAAGAATCTGCTGGTTCAGCTCATCAAAGGTGGCGCTGAAAAGGCGGTCAGAGAATCCCACAAAGATAAGGCTACCTGGCGACGGTTCTCTATGGCGTTTATTCCAGTAAGCAACTGGCGCTTTTTCGATTTTGCCGTCCGGGTAAATCACCCAGGCATAACTTCTTTCGGCCCCGCTCAACAGGCTGACGTCGTCCAGATAGTCATCCACGCTGCGTCCGGGAGTAAAAGGTTTCACGCCGGGCGAAGTGACTAATCCCACCAGGGTGATGGTTGTGGGCTGCGGGCCGGCCCAAAGGCTGTATTCCCCCTGAAGCGGCACGTTTGATTGTGGGCGAAGGCGAACCCAGTCGGGGTCCAGATTGACAAACTGCCGCCCGGTCACATGCATAGCGCTGAGCTGCTGGCGCAGTCCGTTGATTGCCGCCCCGTCGTCTCCGCCTTCGTTCGCCGCCACTTCAGCCAGGCGCGCCAGAAGCTGCTGGTGTTTTTGCTCTTCTGCGGCGCTTGCCTGCCGGGCGCTAATCACCGCCGCAGGCCACCAGGTGCGGCTTAACGCAGGGTTAGTCACCAAATCCGCCAGCCTGGCGGCATCTTTAATCACCCGCGGCTGCGTTTGCGGTTGGGTATAAACCGTCACGGTACTTTCTGCGTGGGTAAAGGCGCTGGCAAAAAGCAGAGCCATAAACGTAAAGGGGTGTTTTTTCATTGTTTTGCCGCCTTCACAAGAAGCGTGGTAATGGGCCAGTAGCCGGGGCCAAGGTACTGTTTTGATTTACGGATTTGGCCTTCATCGTCCACCCAATAGCGGTTCGTCCAGCTTTTCCCGAGCGCGGTTACCTCTTCTTCCAGGACGCGTACTTTGGTCACGCTACTGCCAAGCTTCACCGTGTCGGTGCCGTCAAATTCAAAGGTGGACGTTGCGGTGGCGTAGCGAATCTGCTGGCGTTCAGTCCAGGCCATCTGCCGGGTCCAGCTCGCGCCGACCTTAATCTGTTTCACGTTCGCCAGCGGGTCACGGGCCAGGTTGGTCACTTCCGTCAGGTTGTCGCCCAGCCCGGAGGTTTTCACAATGCGGCCGTTCTGCGTGACGATGACCGATCTGTCCTGCGTCACCCACTTCTGCTGGCCGTCTTCGTTATAGGCCAGCACCACAAACAGCTGCGGGCCGTTGTTGATGCTCATGTACTGGCTCGCGTAGCGCATCTCGGCAATTTCATCGTCGGTAAGCTGCACGCCCCCACCTCCGGCAATACTGTTCCAAAGCGAGGTGCCAAGCCCTCTGGTGGTCGCTGAGCACGCCTGGAGTAACAGACAGACAAAGAGTATTGCGAGTCGCTGCACGGTGATTCCCCGATTTAAAATAACCACACCGAAGTGTGGTTATGGTTAAAAACACCCAAACGTTAACGGGTGGTGGTGCTGGTCGTCGTGGTTGTGGTGGTTCCGGTGTTTGAACCGTCGCCGCCACCGGTTGCGGCTAATGCCACACCAACCGCAGACCCAACAGTGCTGGCGCTGGTTGCAGCAGAACTGCCTGCAGACACAGACGTCGCCTGCGCGCCGGCCGCATCACCCACAGCTACAGGGTCAGCATTCGCCGCGCCGGCGGCAGCCAGCGTAAATATGGCTAAAGCGCCATAAAGGGTTTTTCTCATTACAATTTCCCTTCATTGAATGAATGGAGATTTACCTGAAAAGGTTTCAGGCGCGATCGAGTATACACAACACAATGTGATGAATTAGCCTGCAGAAAATAAGGAATGAACTTTAAGAAAAAGAGTAAAAATCAAGACTTGAGTTATATTTAAATGAAAATTATTCAAATAAAAACAATTATTTACCAAGAGGAATTGGAAATATCAATTCAATATAATCTTAAATTAAAGCCCTGACAAAGCGGCGGGAAAATCATTTTTAGGATTAACCTCAGGGTGGCAATATCGAGAATTATGACGACAAGGGGATAACTCTTATAAAAAATATGCCAGCACGAGGCTGGCATATTTTCATCACGCGGTTTAATTAATCACGCCATGCTTTATAGCGGTTAATCAGGCCGTTGGTTGAGCTGTCGTGGCTGGCGATTTGTTTGTCGTCACCCAGCTCTGGCAGGATGCGGTTAGCCAGCTGTTTGCCCAGCTCCACGCCCCACTGGTCGAAGGTGAAGATGTTCAGGATCGCGCCCTGGGTGAAGATTTTGTGTTCGTAAAGTGCAATCAGCGCGCCCAGGCTGAACGGGGTAATTTCGCGCAGCAGGATGGAGTTGGTTGGGCGGTTGCCTTCGAACACTTTGAACGGCACAACGTGGTCCAGCGTGGCCGGATCTTTACCCTGGTCACGGTATTCCTGCTCAACCACTTCACGGGATTTCCCGAACGCCAGCGCTTCGGTCTGTGCGAAGAAGTTAGACAGCAGTTTTGGATGGTGATCCGACAGCGCGTTATGGCTGATAGCCGGTGCGATGAAGTCGCAAGGCACCATTTTGGTCCCCTGGTGGATCAGCTGGTAGAACGCGTGCTGCCCGTTGGTACCCGGCTCACCCCAGATAATTGGGCCAGTCTGGTAGTCCACGGCGTTGCCGTTGCGGTCAACGTACTTACCGTTGGACTCCATGTTGCCCTGCTGGAAGTAGGCGGCAAAGCGATGCATGTACTGGTCGTATGGCAGAATCGCTTCAGTTTCAGCACCGAAGAAATTGTTGTACCAGATGCCGATCAGCGCCAGCAGAACCGGCAGGTTTTGCTCGGCAGGCGTGGTGGAGAAGTGTTTGTCCATCGCGTGCGCGCCGGACAGCAGCTCAACAAAGTTGTCGAAGCCCACGGACAGAATGATGGACAGGCCAATCGCGGACCACAGAGAGTAGCGGCCGCCAACCCAGTCCCAGAATTCGAACATGTTTGCGGTGTCGATACCAAACTCACCGACGGCTTTCCCGTTGGTGGACAGCGCAGCGAAGTGTTTTGCCACGTGCTTTTCATCGCCAGCGGCACGCAGGAACCAGTCACGCGCGCTGTGGGCGTTAGTCATCGTTTCCTGAGTGGTGAAGGTTTTAGAGGCCACCAGGAACAGCGTGGTTTCCGGGTTAACTTTCTTCAGCACTTCGGCAATGTGGGTACCGTCAACGTTGGACACAAAGTGCATGTTGAGGTGATTTTTGTATGGACGCAGCGCTTCGGTAACCATGAATGGGCCGAGGTCAGAGCCGCCGATACCGATGTTAACCACGTCGGTGATGGCTTTGCCGGTGTAGCCTTTCCAGTTCCCGCTGATGATACTTTCAGAGAAGGCTTTCATCTTCTCAAGCACCGCGTTCACTTCCGGCATTACGTCTTTGCCATCGACCACGATAGGCGTGTTGCTGCGGTTACGCAGCGCAACGTGCAGCACGGCGCGGTCTTCGGTGCGGTTGATTTTCTCGCCGGCGAACATGGATTTGATCGCGCTCTGCAGATCGGTTTCTTTCGCCAGCGCCTGCAGTTTTTCGAGGGTTTCGGTGGTGATGCGGTTTTTGGAGAAGTCCACCAGCATCAGGTCATCGAAAGTTGCGGAGAACTTGCTGAAGCGGTCGTTATCTTTCGCGAACAGGTCGGAAAGCGTAACGTCTTTCATCTCATCGTAATGTTTCTGGAGTGCCTGCCAGGCAGAGGTCTGCTTCGGGTTGATGTTTTTCATAGCAATACTCTTCTGATTTGAGAATTGTGACTTCGGTCGATTGTAGCGCCTGCAGGCAAAAATTGTGATTGATTTTATGCCATTAACCGAGGGTTTCCCGTAACCCCCTAAAAAGCGGCAAAAATACCCTCTTATAAGTTAAATTCCTGATTACCGATTTAACATGAAAAATCCGCATAACCCCGCAGTTGACATGCCTTCGCCGAAGCTTTATTTATTAGGCGCTACCTGCGCGTGCGCAGGCCAGAAGAGGCGCGTTGCCCAGAAAATCGTATCCGAGAAACCAGTAACAAGGACGATACGTGAGGGGGAGCAACGCCGAGATGATGAAGCGGCTGGTCACGCTTATTGTCGGCTGCAGGGGCTGAATCCTCTGGGTTGTCACCAGAAACGTTCGCAGTCGAGCGTTTCATATCCGGCTCCAAAGCTGGATAGACAAGGTGGAGCACTTCTGGGTGATATCGTAGTTCTCCTGCTCTGCGCCCACCCGTTTACCGCTCTTCCCTTGTGCCAAGGCTGAATACTTTTTTGCCAGTTAATGGCCCCTGACACGAGGTAGTTATGTCTCAAACCGTAGTCGCCAAATTTGGTGGGACCAGCGTCGCCGATTTCGACGCGATGAACCGCAGCGCCGATGTGGTGCTGGCCGATAGCCACGTCCGCGTGGTGGTGCTTTCCGCCTCCGCTGGCGTGACTAACCTGCTGGTTGCTCTGGCTGAAGGCCTCGAAGCGACCGAGCGCTTCGTCAAGCTCGATGCCATCCGCAAAATCCAGTACAACATCGTTGAGCGTCTGGCGAATCCGGACGTTATTCGCGAAGAAATCGACCGCCTGCTTGAAAACATCACGACCCTTGCGGAAGCCGCCTCTCTGGCGACCTCCACCGCGCTGACCGATGAACTGGTCAGCCACGGCGAACTAATGTCCACCCTGCTATTTGTGGAAATCCTGCGTGAACGTCAGGTGGAAGCGCAGTGGTTCGACATTCGTAAAGTCATGCGCACCAACGACCGCTTCGGCCGTGCCGAACCGGATATCGCTGCGCTGGCGGAACTGGCAAGCCAGCAGATGCTGCCGCGCCTCGCGGAATCACTGGTGATCACTCAGGGCTTTATCGGCAGCGAAGAAAAAGGCCGAACGACCACGCTTGGCCGCGGCGGCAGCGACTATACCGCCGCGCTGCTTGGTGAAGCGTTAAATGCCGCGCGCGTAGATATCTGGACCGACGTGCCGGGCATCTACACCACCGATCCGCGTATGGTACCTGCGGCAAAACGCATTGACCGCATCGCCTTTGAAGAAGCCGCTGAAATGGCGACCTTTGGCGCGAAAGTCCTGCACCCGGCCACGCTGCTGCCCGCCGTGCGCTGCGACATTCCGGTTTTCGTTGGCTCCAGCAAAGATCCTGCTGCTGGCGGAACTTTGGTATGCAAAAAAACGGAAAATCCACCGCTCTTCCGCGCCCTTGCGGTACGTCGCAAGCAAACGCTGCTGACGCTGCACAGCCTGCATATGCTCCATTCCCGTGGTTTCCTGGCGGAAGTGTTCAGCATTCTGGCTCGCCATAATATTTCCGTGGATCTGATCACCACCTCCGAAGTGAGCGTGGCGTTGACCATGGACACCACCGGCTCTACCTCCACTGGCGACAGCCTGCTGACCACCGCGCTGCTCACCGAGCTTTCATCGCTGTGCCGCGTGGAAGTCGAAGAGAACCTGGCGCTGGTGGCTATCATCGGCAATAAACTGTCCCAGGCCTGTGGCGTAGGCAAAGAAGTGTTCGGCGTGCTCGACCCGTTCAACATCCGCATGATTTGCTACGGCGCTTCCAGCTACAACCTGTGCTTCCTGGTGCCTGGCGACGATGCAGAGCAGGTCGTGCAGAAACTGCACCGCAACCTGTTTGAATAACCGTCCAATCCATGCCATGAATACAGAAAGCCGGGCTCGCACCCGGCTTTTTTTATAACCATAAAACAACACAAACTCTGCAAGGACACCGCTATGATCGCCACCCTAACCCGGCTGTTCCCGCTTTGGGCGCTGCTGCTCTCCGTCGCTGCGTATTATACCCCCTCAACCTTTATCCCGATTGGCCCGTGGGTCAGCACGCTGCTGATGCTCATTATGTTTGGCATGGGCGTCCACCTGCGGCTTGAAGACTTTAAACGCGTGCTGTCGCGCCCGGCCCCGGTAGCTGCAGGCATTTTTCTGCATTACCTGGTGATGCCGCTGGCGGCGTGGCTGCTGGCAATGTTGTTCCATATGCCGCCCGACCTGTCAGCCGGGATGGTGCTGGTCGGCAGCGTAGCCAGCGGCACGGCGTCCAACGTCATGATTTACTTGGCCAAAGGTGATGTTGCGCTCTCCGTAACAATATCTTCTGTTTCTACGCTGGTCGGCGTATTTGCCACGCCGCTGCTCACCCGTCTCTATGTCGACGCCGACATTAAAGTCGATGTGATGGGCATGCTGGTCAGTATTCTGCAAATCGTCATCATCCCGATTGGCCTTGGCCTGATTGTGCATCATCTGTTCCCACGCCTGGTGAAGCGCGTGGAGCCCTGGCTGCCTGCGTTTTCTATGCTTTGTATTCTCGCCATCATTAGCGCAGTTGTGGCAGGTTCTGCGTCACACATAGCTTCCGTTGGCCTGGTGGTGATTGTCGCGGTGATTCTGCATAACACCATTGGCCTGCTCGGCGGTTACTGGGGCGGACGTCTGTTTGGGTTTGACGAGTCGACCTGTCGGACGCTGGCCATCGAAGTGGGAATGCAGAACTCCGGTCTTGCGGCCACGTTGGGTAAAATTTACTTCTCGCCGCTCGCAGCGCTGCCTGGCGCGCTGTTCTCCGTCTGGCACAATCTGTCCGGCTCTCTGCTGGCCGGGTATTGGTCCGGCAAAGCGATAACGCCGAAGCCAGACGGTAAAAAATAATCGCTAAAAGCCTGCTGATGCAGGCTTTTTTGTCTCGTCGGCGCGGTGGGTTTGTTTTACACTGAGAGTCCTTTCCTGGGAGATTGCAACGATGGCTACAGCCAGACTGACACAGCAAGACATGACGGAAAGCGAACAGCGTGAGCTAAAAACGCTGCTGGATCGCGCCCGCATTGCCCACGGTCGTACGTTGACCAACTCAGAGACTAATCAGGTAAAAAAAGAGTACATCGACAAGCTGATGGCGGAACGAGCGCTGGCGGCTAAGAAAGCTCGCCAGCTGAAGAAACAAAATGCCTTAAAGCCGGATACGACGACGACTTATTCATGGTCAGCCAACAACCATACGCGAGGCAAACGCTAGTTTAACGGCCCTTTTTCTTCCGGCCTGGAGAAGCAAAGCGTTTACGCGAGGCAAGCTCAGCGGGCGTTTTGGCTGAGCTTTTCGGGCCACTTACCAACGGTTTTTTCGCCGCCGGGCTGGCCGCTTTTGGCTTCGCTTTTTTAGCCGGCTTCGCCTCAGAGGACGAATCCTCAATCAGCTTAAACAGCTCAATCAGTTCATCATCCGTCAGGTCGCGCCATTCCCCAAGCGGGATCCCAGTGAGATTAACGTTCATGATGCGCGTACGCTCCAGCTTCGTCACTTCATAGCCAAAGTGTTCACACATGCGGCGAATCTGGCGGTTCAGCCCCTGAACCAGGGTGATGCGAAACGCAAACGGCGCTTCTTTTTTAACTTTGCATTTCTTGGTGACGGTGCCCAGAATCGGCACGCCTGCCCCCATACCACGAATAAACTCGTCGGTAACCGGCTTGTTCACCGTGACCACGTACTCTTTCTCATGGTCGTTCCCGGCACGCAGAATTTTGTTCACCAGGTCGCCGTGGTTGGTGAGGAAAATCAGCCCCTGAGAATCTTTGTCCAGGCGGCCAATGGGGAAAACGCGCTTGCTGTGGTTCACATAGTCCACGATGTTGTCTTTCTCGCCGTCTTCCGTGGTGCTTACAATTCCCACCGGCTTATTCAGCGCAATGAGCACCAGGTCTTCTTCGTTGCGGGGTTCGATGAGCTGACCATTCACCTTCACGCTGTCGCCGGCAAAAACCTGATCGCCAATTTTGGCGCGTTTGCCGTTAATAAAAACGTTGCCCTGTTCGATGTAGCGATCGGCGTCACGGCGTGAGCAGATCCCGCTCTCGCTGATGTATTTGTTAAGACGAATAGATGAATTAGTCAGCATGGCTCCTCCGAAAACCCAGGACTATACCTTACCCGCAGGGCGTTGCGAACCGCAAAATGGGCTTGTTAGTAACCCTGAATCATAAAATCAACGGCGCCACACAGCTCATCTCTGTAATGCGTCAAATCCGCGACTGAAGCACCGAGTTCTTTAAGCGGAATACCTGCCATCATGTGAGTCATCGCCACGCAAGGCTGCCCCTCAATCGTCACGATGGGGCAGATTTTTTCTGGAGGCATGGCACCCAGTAATTCGCGTTCAATAACGGGAATGACCAGGACATGCTTTAAGGCATCAGCAATGGGGTGCTGCATATTGATGAGATAAGGATACGTTTTCTTCCCTGCGCCAGTATTTTCGTAGGCGTGAAACTGTTCCATCAGAAGCTCCTCTGAAAATCACTGAACGAGCCGTGCTCCTCAACAAACTCATTAAGCGCGGCAATCTTTTCCTGATTATCCTTGAGCCACTCAGCCCGAGCGTTTTCGCGAAATTTCTCGATTAATGCCTCGGTCAGTACCGCCGAGATATTTAGTTTCAGCCTACGGGCCTCATCCAGAATCTCCGGCGCTAGCGTGACATTCACCGATTTTTTAGCGGCTGCACTTTCAACACGCATATTAACCCCCATTGTAATGCGCATACATTATTCAATTATAGACCGATGCCGGGTTGACGATCAATATTCATCCCGCTCGTCGTCATCGTCCGGTTGGTCCAGCACGCTGTAGGCAACGGAACAGAACAACGAGTTCAGGCGCTTCATGTCCCCCAGCAGCCCGAGGTGCAGCGAGCTGGTCTCGATGCTCTGCACGTTCTGCTGGTGCAGGCGATCAACGTGGGCATGGGAGTAGCGGCGGTTCATGATGCGGAAGCGGTGTTTGTTCCGGCGCAGCCGGCGGGCACTGCCCAGGTCGCTCGAGAAGAACACCGACAGGCTCAGCTGCAGGTTGCTGATCAACTGCTGGAGCAGGTTATCCAGCTCGGTCAGGCCGTCCGGCGAGAAGGCCCGGCGAGCGGCGAGAGATTTATCCGCCACCTCGCTGCCCATACGTTCGATGATGTCCGCCGCCTGCTCCAGGTTCAGCGACATTTCGATGATTTCCGCCCAGCGGCGCGACTCCATTTCCGCCAGATCTTCCTTCGGCATCTGCGCAAGATAAAGTTTGATGGCGGTATACAGCACGTCCACGTCGTCGGCCAGCTTGCGCAGCTCTTTTTCCTGGCGCGGCTCGCCGTGCATCACCTTGCTCCAGGTTTCCAGCATCTGCTCCAGCACGTCGCCCATTCTCAGGGTTTCCCTCGCGGCGTTAGATAACCCCAGCGCGGGAGTATCCAGCGCCGTAGGATCGAGGTGCTTCGGCTTCATTCGGGCGTCGACTTCCGGCGCTTCGCTGATCACCCGGCGGCAGAAGCGTGCCATTGGCTCGGCAAACGGCACCATCACCAGGCAACGAATCAGGTTGTAGAACACGTGGAAGTAGATAACCAGTTCAGACTCCGGCAACGGCAGGTGGTGCATCAGCCGGGCCAGGACATGCACAAACGGCAGCACCAGCAGGCTGCCCACCAGCTTGAACAGCAGGCTGCCCAACGCCACACGACGGGCGGCAGCATTCGCAGCGCTGTTATTGATCATTGCCAGCAGGCCGGAGCCGAGGTTAGCCCCGATGACCAGACACAGCGCCACATCAAACGAGATCACGCCGGTTGAGGTCAGCGTGGCCGTCAACAGGACGGCAGCCAGGCTCGAATAGCTGATAATGGCAAACATCGCGCCAATCAGCGCGTCGAGCATGATATCGCCGGTCAGGGAAGCGAAGATCACCTGGACGCCGTTCGCCTGGGTAATCGGCGTAACGGCTCCCACAATCAGCTCGAGCGCCAGCAGAATAAGACCCAGGCCGATCCCCACGCGGCCAAGCTGCCCGGCGCGAGTCTGCTTGCGGCTGAGGAAGAAGATTACGCCGATGAAAATCAGCAGCGGCGAAAGCCACGAAAGATCGAAGGTCAGGATACGCGCCATTAGCGCTGTACCGACATCAGCTCCCAGCACAATCACCAGCGCAGGGGCGAGCGCCACCAAATCCTGGGCAACGAACGAGGTCACCAGCATGGTGGTGGCATTACTGCTCTGCACCAGCGCGGTCACGCCTATCCCGGCGCAGAAGGCGAGCGGTTTCTTTTCTACGCTGTGGCTAAGCACACTGCGCAGGTTGGCACCGTAAACGCGCATGATACCGGTGCGCACAATGTGCGTACCCCAGACCAGCAGCGAAACGGCGGACAGCAGGTGTAACAACGTCAGCACGGATTCTTGTTCTCCTTATCGTTTTTAGGGTTCCCGAAGCAAAAATAGCCACCATCCTTCAGTATAAGGGTTTAACTTCAATAAAGAGACAAGGCGCCCCCAGAGCGCCTTGTAAGTTGTAAGGAAAGATAACAGGTTTGTGAGTCAGTCGGCGTCGTACCCGAGGTTCGGCGCAAGCCAGCGTTCGACCTCGCTGACCGGCATGCCTTTGCGTCGGGCGTAATCTTCGACCTGGTCGCGCTGAATTTGCGCGACGGCGAAGTACTTGCTGTCCGGGTGGCTGAAGTACCAGCCGGAAACAGACGCACCGGGCCACATGGCGTAAGACTCGGTGAGCTTCATGCCAATCACGTTTTCGACGTCCAGCAGCGCCCAGATGGCCGCTTTTTCCGTGTGCTCCGGGCAGGCCGGGTAGCCCGGTGCCGGGCGAATGCCTTGGTAATTCTCGCGAATCAGTTCCTCGTTGCTGAGGTTTTCCGTGGCCGCGTAGCCCCAGTAAACTTTACGCACGCGCTCGTGCAGATATTCAGCAAAAGCTTCGGCCAGGCGGTCGGCAACCGCTTTCACCATGATTTTGTTGTAATCATCGTGCTGCGCATCGTAGGCACCCGCCAGCGCGTCTTCTTCAATACCACCGGTGACCGCAAAAGCACCGATGTAGTCGGCTTTACCGCTGTGTTTAGGCGCCACAAAATCGGCAATGCAGTAGTTCGGGAAGCCGTTCTTTTCCGTTTGCTGGCGCAGATGGCGGCTGAAGCCTTTCACCTGAGAGCGTGTTTCATCGGCATAAATCTCCACGTCGTCCCCCACGCGATTCGCCGGGAACAGGCCGACCACGCCGCGCGGCGTCATTGTTTTCGTCCGGTGGAGCATGTCCAGCATGTCGTTAGCGTCTTTAAACAGCCGTTTTGCCTCCTCGCCAACAACCTCATCTTCCAGAATGCGCGGATATTTTCCGGCCAGCGACCAGGTCATGAAGAACGGCGTCCAGTCGATGTAGTTCCTCAGCGTTTCAATGCTGGCGGTCACTTCCTGCACGCCCAGCCGGTGCGGAACCGGAGGCGTGTAGTTTTCCCAGTCGAAAGGCAGATCGTTATCCCGCGCGACTTCCAGCGTAACCGGCGGCGTGCGCGGTTTTTTACGCGCGTGCTGCGTACGAACAACTTCGTATTCTTTGCGGGTGCGGGCGACAAATTCATCGCGCTGGGTTTCTGAAAGCAGAGCAGAAACCACGCCGACGGTGCGCGAGGCGTTCTGCACGTAGACGGTTGGCCCGCTGTAGTTCTGCTCTATTTTCACCGCCGTGTGGGCTTTTGACGTAGTTGCCCCGCCGATCAGCAGCGGCAGCGTAAAGCCCTGCCGCTCCATCTCTTTGGCCACGTTGACCATTTCGTCCAGCGACGGGGTGATAAGCCCGGACAGGCCAATGATATCGGCCCCCACTTCACGGGCGGTTTTCAAAATTTTCTCGCCGGGCACCATCACGCCAAGATCGATAATCTCGTAGTTGTTACATTGCAGCACTACGCCGACGATGTTCTTGCCGATGTCATGGACGTCGCCTTTGACGGTCGCCAGCACGATTTTACCGTTGCTGCTGCCCTGCTCTTTGCTGGCTTCGATGTACGGCTCAAGGTAAGCCACCGCCTGCTTCATCACGCGAGCCGATTTCACCACCTGCGGCAGGAACATTTTCCCTTCGCCGAACAAATCCCCCACCACGTTCATTCCCGCCATCAGCGGGCCTTCAATCACTTCTATTGGGCGAGTCGACTGCTGGCGGGCCTCTTCGGTATCCGCTTCGATAAACTCGGTGATGCCTTTCACCAGCGAATACTCGAGACGTTTCACTACGTCCCAGCTACGCCACTCCGCCAGTTGAGCATTGGCGCCGTCATCGCTTTTGCTGCCGCGATATTTTTCGGCCAGCTCCAGCAGACGTTCGGTGCTGTCGTCGCGGCGGTTGAGAATGACGTCTTCGACGGCATCCCGCAGTTCAGCCGGAAGATCGTCGTATATCGCCAGTTGCCCGGCGTTGACGATCCCCATGTCCATGCCGTTGCGAATTGCGTAGTAAAGGAATACCGCGTGGATGGCCTCGCGCACCGGCTCGTTGCCGCGGAAAGAGAAGGAGACGTTAGACACGCCGCCGGAGATCATCGCATGGGGCAGCTCGCGCTTAATATCTTCGCAGGCGCCGATAAAATCCTGGGCGTAGTTGTTGTGTTCTTCGATGCCGGTCGCCACCGCGAAGATGTTCGGGTCAAAGATGATGTCTTCCGGCGGGAAGCCCACCTCTTCGGTAAGAATTTTATAGGCCCGGCGGCAAATCTCGATTTTACGCTCTCGCGTATCGGCCTGGCCCATTTCATCGAACGCCATCACCACCATCGCCGCGCCGTAGCGGCGTACCAGCTTCGCATGATGGATAAACGGCTCAGTGCCTTCTTTCATGGAAATAGAGTTAACGATGCCTTTGCCCTGAATGCACTTCAGCCCTTTCTCGATCACCTCCCATTTCGAGGAGTCGATCATGATGGGCACCCGGGCGATATCCGGCTCACCGGCAATCAGGTTCAGGAAACGCACCATCGCCGCTTCGGCGTCGAGCATTCCCTCGTCCATGTTGATGTCGATGATCTGCGCGCCGCTGGCCACCTGCTGCAGCGCCACGTCCAGCGCTTCGCTGTATTTCTCTTCTTTGATCAGACGCTTAAACTTTGCCGAGCCGGTAACGTTGGTGCGTTCCCCGACGTTAACGAACAGGCTATCCGCGCCGATATTCAGCGGCTCAAGCCCGGCGAGGCGACAGGCAACCGGCAGATCGGGGAGTTTACGCGGCGCAACGCCTGCTACCGCCGCGCTCATTGCGGCGATATGCGCAGGCGTCGTCCCGCAACAGCCGCCGACAATGTTCAGGAATCCGGCCTGCGCCCATTCCCCAATCTGCTGCGCCATCACGTCCGCATCAAGGTCGTATTCACCAAAAGCGTTTGGCAGACCAGCATTAGGGTGAGCCGTCACGTAGCACTCGGCAATGCGTGACAGTTCAGCCACGTACTGTCGCAGTTCGTCCGGCCCCAGCGCGCAGTTAAGTCCGAAAGAGAGCGCGTCGGCGTGGCGCAGGGAGTTATAGAAAGCTTCCGTCGTCTGACCGGAAAGCGTACGGCCTGACGCATCGGTAATGGTGCCGGAAATCATGATCGGCAGATCAACGCCAAGCGCTTCAAACTCCGCCTTTACGGCGAAGATGGCGGCTTTGGCATTCAGGGTGTCGAAGACCGTCTCGATCATGATCAGATCGGCCCCGCCCTCCACCAGCGCTTTGGTCGATTCACGGTAAGCGGCGACCAGCTGATCAAAGGTGATGTTGCGGAAGGCCGGGTCGTTCACGTCTGGAGAAATTGATGCCGTGCGGTTGGTCGGGCCAAGCACACCGGCGACGTAACGCGGTTTTTCCGGCGTACGGGCCGTCCATTCGTCGGCACAGGAACGCGCCAGCTTAGCGGCTTCGTAGTTAATTTCCGCCGACAGCGACTCCATTTGGTAGTCCGCCATTGCAATGGTGGTGGAGTTAAAGGTGTTGGTTTCAACGATGTCGGCGCCAGCTTCAAAGTAGGCATAGTGAATCGCGGCGATAATTTCCGGTTTGCTGAGCACCAGCAGGTCATTGTTGCCTTTAAGATCACACGGCCAGTCGGCAAAACGCTCGCCGCGGAAATCACTCTCATCAAGGCGGTAGCTTTGGATCATGGTCCCCATGCCGCCGTCCAGCACCAGAATGCGCTCACTCAGTTGTTGCTTCAGCTTCTCTACGTTGTTGCTCACGCCTCACTCCCACCTGTTTTCCCTGCCTGACGGATATGCCATCCCATACTTGCACAATCTATAGGGTCGTAAAAGCCGCATATCGGGAACATGAGATTTTCAGCATCACTCCTCCGATCAGTCTGAGTAGCGGTTGCAAATTCGCCAAATAAAACGAAAATGATTTCCACGATACGAAAAAGGAGTCCGGTATGGTTGCTACAGTCCCCGCTAAACGAGGTAAGAAACCCCGCACCGCCGCCGCTGCGGCTCCGGCTGCCACCGGGCAAGTGCAGTCCCTGACCCGCGGCCTTAAGCTGCTGGAGTGGATTGCCGAATCTGACGGCAGCGTGGCGCTCACCGAGCTTGCCCAGCAGGCTGGTTTGCCCAATTCCACCACCCATCGCCTGCTCACCACGATGCAGCAGTTAGGCTTTGTGCATCAGGTGGGCGATCTTGGCCACTGGACGATTGGCGCGCACGCATTTGTCGTCGGCAGCAGCTTCCTGCAAAGCCGCAATCTGCTGGCCATTGTGCACCCTATTCTGCGCAAACTAATGGAAGCCTCCGGCGAAACCGTCAACCTCGCGGTACTCGACAAGAGCGATCACCAGGCAATTATTATCGACCAGGTTCAGTGCACGCAGCTGATGCGTATGTCAGCACCTATTGGCGGCAAGCTGCCGATGCACGCATCCGGCGCGGGCAAGGCGTTTCTGGCTCAGCTAAACGACGACGAACTGACGGGCCTGCTGCACCGCAAAGGTCTGCACAGCTACACGCCAGCCACGCTGACTTCGCCGCTGCATTTAAAAGAAGATTTAGCGCAAACCCGCAAGCGCGGTTATTCATTTGACGATGAAGAGCATGCCCTGGGGCTGCGCTGTGTGGCTTCGTGCATCTACGATGAACACCATGAGGCATTCGCGGCGATCTCTATTTCTGGCCCGATTTCACGCATCACCGATGACCGCGTGACCGAGCTGGGTGCGCTGGTGATCAAAGCCGCGAAGGACATTACTCTGGCTTACGGCGGCGGGCGCTAGCCCGCTCGCTTCACTTCCCCAAACCGCTGGCTGAAGCGCTGGCGGCGGCGATAAGCATAAACATCTTCGACATAGCCACCGCGGATGCGAGTTTGCAAAGCGCGCCAAAATTCAGCGCGGAACAGGTCGGCGTGCATTTCATCGAATAGCGGGCGAATGCGTTTGTCTGCACAAAGATAGTGCCGGAACTCTTCCGGGAAAACATCTCCGGGCGAGATGCTGTACCACGGCTCCGAAGAGAGTTCATCTTCCGGGTAACGCGGCGGCGGAATATCCCGGAAATTCACCTCGGTCATGTAGCAAATTTCATCGTAATCGTAGAACACCACCCGCCCGTGACGCGTCACGCCAAAGTTTTTAAATAGCATGTCGCCAGGGAAGATATTGGCTGCCGCCAGTTGACGAATGGCATTGCCGTACTCTTCCACCGCATCCCTTAACTGCTGGCCTTCTACCTGCTCCAGCCACAGGTTAAGCGGCACCATTCGCCGCTCAATGTAGAGATGGCTGATGGCAATGCGGTCGCCAAGATCGGTCAGTTTTTCAGGCACTTCTTCAAGCAGCAGCGACATGAGGTCGGCACTTATCTGCCGCTTATCCAGCACGAAGTTTTCAAACTCCTGCGTATCCGCCATGCGCCCCACGCGGTCGTGCTCTTTTACCAGTTGGTAGCAGGCACGGACCCTTTCGGCGGTGACTTCTTTTTGTGGCGCGAATTTGTCTTTTATCACTTTAAACACGCGATCGAAGCCCGGCAGCGTGAACACCAACATCACCATGCCGCGTATGCCGGGTGCCTCAATAAACTGCTCGGCCGTGCTGTGAATGTAGGTCAGATATTCGCGATAGCTTTCGGTTTTGCCGTGCTTCTGGCAGCCAATCGCCATGTACAGTTCGGCGGTAGTTTTTCCCGGTAGAATCTCGCGTAGCCACTCCACGAGCGCGGCGGGGAAAGGGGCATAAACCATGAAATAGGAACGCGCAAAGCCGAAAACGATACTGGCTTCGGGGGAGCTGGTCAGGCAGGTGTCTACCATTAACCGGCCATCATCGGTGCGATGGATCGGCAATAAAAAGGGAATTTTTCCTCCCGGCAGAACCAGTTTGCCAACCAGCCAGGCGGCTTTATTGCGGTAAAACAGTTCATTAGCCACTTCCAGCGTGGCCGTCCGCAATGTTTCTGCGCCGAAGGTTTCATGCAGATGGGCGAGGATAAACCCTACATCCCGCGCAATATCCTGCCAGGGCAGGCGCAGCGGGAGATCGGAGAGCAAGGTCGTGAGCAACGTCGTCCAGCCTTGCTCCGGGAAAAAAGTTTTTGCCAGTGGGCGAGGCAGCGGCCGAAGCTGTTTGCCTGCCTGGGAGCTGAAGATAAAAAGCCGCTCGGGAGTAAGCGAGCGGTGGTCGAAGAGCCGACAATAGACAGAATTAAAAAAGCTTTCGGCAATTTCAAAACGCGGGTAATCCGGCAGTAGCCGGGTGTATTGCTCTTTCACGCGCAGTAAAAAGGCCGCGTCGGTATTCTGCCCGCCGGTAATGCAGCGAAGCTGTTCTACGACGAGACCTACGTGGTGATCGTACAGGTTGATGCGGCTTTTCATCGCCTGTTGAACGGCGTGCCAGTCGGCCTGTTCAAAGCGCTGCTGGGCACCCGCGGTGACCTCCAGAAATCGACCGTATTGCGCGTCAAACCCCTGCAGGATGGTATGGGCAATTAACAGCTCCAGCCTGTGTGACATTTATTTCTCCCCTCACCCCGGCCCTCTCCCAAAGGAGAGGGGGAAAATAAAGTTTGTTCAGAACTGCTCTTCTTCCGTCGAACCTGTCAGCGCCGTGACGGAAGAAGCGCCGCCCTGGATGACGGTGGTTACGCGGTCAAAATAGCCGGTGCCCACTTCCTGCTGGTGAGAAACGAAGGTGTAGCCTTCAGAAGCGGCGGCAAATTCAGGCTGCTGTACCTTCTCAACATAGTGGCGCATGCCCTCCCCCTGCGCATAAGAGTGCGCCAGATCGAACATGTTGAACCACATGCTGTGGATCCCCGCCAGGGTGATGAACTGGTATTTGTAACCCATGTCCGACAGTTCTTGCTGGAAGGACGCGATGGTTTTGTCATCGAGGTTTTTCTTCCAGTTAAACGACGGCGAACAGTTATAGGCCAGCAGTTTGCCTGGGAAGCGCGCATGGATGGCTTCCGCGAAACGGCGGGCCTGGTCCAGGTCGGGTTTAGAGGTTTCACACCAGACCAGGTCGGCATAAGGCGCGTAGGCGAGGCCGCGGCTGATAGCCTGCTCAATGCCAGCGCGTGTACGGTAGAAACCTTCCTGCGTGCGCTCACCGGTGATGAATTCGCGGTCGTATTCGTCGCAGTCGGAGGTGATCAGATCTGCCGCATCAGCATCGGTACGGGCGATCAGCAGCGTTGGAACCCCCATCACGTCAGCCGCCAGACGAGCAGCGGTCAGCTTCTGGATAGCTTCCTGAGTTGGGACCAGGACTTTGCCGCCCATGTGGCCGCATTTCTTCACGGAAGCCAGCTGGTCTTCAAAGTGCACCGCAGCGGCACCCGCCTGAATCATCGACTTCATCAGTTCGAAGGCGTTCAGCACGCCGCCAAAACCGGCTTCTGCATCGGCAACGATAGGCAGGAAGTAGTCAATGTGGCGTGGATCGCCCGGTTCAATATTGGATGCCCACTGGATCTGATCCGCACGCTGGAAGCTGTTGTTGATCCGATCGACAACCGCAGGGACAGAGTTCGCCGGGTAGAGCGACTGATCCGGGTACATGCTGGACGCCAGGTTAGCGTCCGCCGCAACCTGCCAGCCGGAGAGGTAGATGGCTTCGATACCCGCTTTCGCCTGCTGTAAAGCCTGGCCGCCGGTTAACGCCCCCAGACTGTTTACGTAGCCTTTTTTCGACTCGCCGTGCAGCAGGCGCCAGAGTTTAGCCGCCCCGTGCTGCGCCAGAGTACACTCCGGGGTCAGCGAACCGCGCAGTTTCACGACGTCTTCTGCGCTATAGGTACGCTTAATGCCTTCCCAACGCGGCTGTGTCCAGTCTTGTTGTACTTGTTGAATCTGTTGGCTACGAGAGGTTTTCATTTCAGATGCTCCATTTTTATAGGGTTAGGTTCAGGCAAGCAGGCGGTAGCCCGGCAGCGTCAGGAAGTCGATTAACTCTTCTGAGGTGGTAATTTGTTCCATCAGCCGCGCAGCTTCATCGAAGCGTCCCTGGCTAAAACGCTGGTCGCCCAGCTCGTCCTGAATCACCAACATCTCTTCGGCAAGCATCTGGCGGAACAGCGCTTTCGTTACGGTCTGGCCGTTGCTTAGCGTCTTTTGGTGATGGATCCATTGCCAGATGGAAGTACGGGAAATTTCAGCGGTCGCAGCATCCTCCATCAGCCCGTAAATCGGTACGCAGCCGTTGCCGGAGGTCCACGCCTCGATGTACTGCACCGCAACGCGGATGTTGGCGCGCATACCTTCTTCGGTGCGCTCGCCAGGGCAAGGCTCAAGCAACTGCGCCGCGGTGATGGGTGCATCTTCGCTGCGGCTGATGTCCAGCTGGTTCTGGCGTTCGCCCAGCGCTTTGCCAAACACCTCAACAACCGTGTCCGCAAGGCCCGGATGCGCAATCCAGGTACCATCATGGCCGTTATTGGCCTCCATCTCTTTGTCCGCTTTGACTTTGTTCAGTACCCATTCATTGCGAGCGCTGTCTTTGCTCGGGATAAAGGCCGCCATGCCGCCCATTGCAAATGCACCGCGACGATGACAGGTCTTGATCAGCAGCCGCGAGTAAGCGTTCAGGAAAGGTTTATCCATCGTCACGGACTGCCTGTCCGGCAGGACGCGATCCGGGTGGTTTTTTAGGGTTTTGATGTAGCTGAAGATGTAGTCCCAGCGACCACAGTTCAGGCCCACGATGTGATCTTTCAGGGCGTGCAGGATCTCATCCATCTGGAATACCGCTGGCAGCGTTTCTATCAATAAAGTCGCTTTAATGGTGCCGCGTGGCAGATCGAAGCGATCTTCCGTGAAGCTGAATACTTCGCTCCACCAGGCCGCTTCCTGCCATGACTGGGTTTTGGGCAGATAGAAATAAGGGCCGCTGCCTTTAGCCAGAAGGGCATCCACGTTGTGGAAGAAATAGAGCCCGAAGTCGAACAGGCTGCCAGGGATCGCTTCCCCGCGCCAGGTCACGTGTTTTTCAGGCAGATGCAGGCCGCGCACGCGGCAAACCAGTACCGCCGGGTCTGGCTTCAGCTGATAGATTTTTCCCGCTTCGTTTGTCCAGCTGATGGTGCCGTTTATCGCGTCGCGCAGGTTGATCTGCCCGTCAATGACTTTGCTCCAGCTCGGCGCCAGGGAATCTTCGAAGTCGGCCATAAAGACTTTTACGTTAGCATTCAGCGCGTTGATCACCATTTTTCGCTCAACCGGCCCGGTAATTTCTATCTTGCGGTCGAGCAGATCCTGCGGAATACCACGAATCTGCCAATCACTTTTACGAATGGAATCTGTTTCCGAATTGAAATCAGGAAGCTTTCCACCGTCGATGGCCTGCTGTTCAGCAATGCGAGATGCCAGCAGCTTATTGCGCTGTGGAGTAAAGCGGCTCACCAGCTCGCCGAGGAATTCTACGGCTTCCGGGGTGAGGATCTGCTTCTCTTGCTCACCAAACGGCTGGCTAAAGGCCAGCTCTTCGCTAACTGTCTGTTGTGTCATTCGGTTACTCCTTCGTCTTATCCCGTCGAGACGGCCAAAAGTGAATCACGCACGGCTGTGCAGTTTTCATGCAACAGAATTAAGACTACTTGATGATTTTTTAAAATCAAAAACAATTTCCATTTTTGATTTTAAATTGATTTATCATATTGATATTTATGAGATTAAAGTTTAATCAAGGCGGGAAGTGATTTTCAGAATAGAAAAAAGGCGCCGAAGGCGCCTGGAATGGGAAGCTGAAACGCTTAATCGAGCGTCGGGTTCATGTGGCGAAGGTCGAATGGCGTAATCTGGTAGACGTAGTAGTTCAGCCAGTTGGTGAACAGCAGATTACCATGGCTGCGCCAGGTCGCGTGAGGTTTCTTCGCCGGATCGTCTCCTGGGAAGTAGTTATACGGCACCTCTGGCTGAAGCCCCGCATCGACATCGCGGAAGTATTCGCCGGACAGCGTCAGCGCATCATATTCCGGGTGACCGGTTACGAACGCGATGCGCTTATCCCTGCTGCCAAACAGGTAGGCATCGCCCTGTTCTGTTTCGGCAAAGATCTCCAGATCGGTGTAGTCCCGGATCAGCTGCGCAGGGAAGTCGGCATAACGAGAATGAGGCGCCAGGAATGAATCATCAAAGCCGCGCGTCAGTAAAGCATGAGGCTGAGTAACATTGTGCTCGTAGACGCCAGAAAGTTTTTCATCTCGAGTTTGCTTTGGAATACCGTATAAAATATTCAGCGCGGCCTGGACGGCCCAGCAGACAAACAGCGTCGAGGTAACATGATCTTTGGCCCATTCCAGCACCTGCTGGATCTGCGGCCAGTAAGCCACATCATTAAATTCAACCAGCCCAAGCGGAGCGCCGGTGACGATCAATCCGTCATAGTTGTCGTGTTTAATGTCATCAAAATTACAGTAAAAGTTATTGAGGTGCTCGCCAGGCGTATGGCGAGATTCACGGCTGTCGATGCGCAGCAGCTGGATATCCACCTGCAGTGGAGAGTTGGAGAGCAGCCGCAGGAACTGGTTTTCCGTCTCAATTTTCTTCGGCATCAGATTCAGGATCAGCACCTTTAACGGACGTATTTCCTGATTGCTGGCGCGCGATGTCGTCATCACAAAGACGTTTTCTTCACGCAGGAAATTGACGGCTGGTAGCTCGTCCTGCACCCGAATCGGCATAACCTTATATCCTCAAAGCATACGTTTAAACGTTTAGACATCCAGACACCTGACGATACCGAGTTTATGATTCAATGTCGAGTCAGAAGCGAAAAGGTGAAAATGTTTCATTTAAGAGTGATAGCCAAGAGCAGATGCTTACGCTGGATTGAAGACAGGAACTCAGTGAATAACTCTGTCGTAGAAAGCTAAAAATATGAAGGGTACAAAAAGCAAAAAACCCCGGCCTTTCGGTCGGGGTTAATGCTGATTTGATGCCTGGCCGTTCCCTACAATACGCGCATCATCCTGATACTCGCCCCTCCGGGGCCGCCGCACGCGGCGTTCAAAATCATTACTAATGATTTTGTTCTCCTCTGGAGAGTGCTCACCAACAAAAAACAGACAAAACAAAAGGCCCAGTCTTTCGACTGAGCCTTTCGCTTTTATTTGATGCCTGGCAGTTCCCTACAATACGCGTATCATCCTGATACTCGCCCCTCCGGGGCCGCCGCACGCGGCGTTCAAACGTGTTCCCCACACGTTTGTCGCATGCCCATCCTCGTGCAGGGAATGGCCTGATACCACATAAACAAAAAACCCCAGCCATCAGGCTGAGGTTTTCTGTTTTATTTGATGCCTGGCAGTTCCCT
>AKXM01000014.1 GCA_000277545.1 Enterobacter sp. Ag1
CAGGAATTACCCGGGCGGGAGCTTTTTTCGACGAATTTGCCTTAAAACCGCCTCAACCGCTCACACCTTAACCGAACGCGGCATAATCCATAAATTAGGCTTGACCGAAGAGGGCTGACTCCCTATAGTAGCGCCCCGTTGCCCACCTAAGGTGTGCAGCAAAACAATATGGTGAGGTGTCCGAGTGGCTGAAGGAGCACGCCTGGAAAGTGTGTATACGGCAACGTATCGAGGGTTCGAATCCCTCCCTCACCGCCATATTCGATAAGAGAGCCTGAACTCACGTTCAGGCTTTTTTATTACCCGTAACCCCTTGAGGGACGGATGAGAACCCTCGACCGGGTTCGACAAAACGGCAGAATGACCGTTTTGCATTGCCTTCGGCAACCCGCAGGGTGAGCGCCACGGATGGCGCGAGAATCATCCCTCCCTCACCGCCATATACCCTTCACAATTCACCCAATATTTGTACGTCGACCTTGATTTGATTCCGACAAGAAAACCTTAGCAGGTTAAAAACCAGCAGCCTTGAGCTGGCACAGCAGACGATGTCCAGTGCGGAAGTCTCGCTGGAGATAGTGCAAAAACAGCAGCAGATTGGCATCAGCGATTATCAGACAGCCTTAACGGCGCAGCGCACGCTATGGAGCGCTCGCCACTCGCTTATTTCACTGCAGCAAACGGCGCTGGAGAACCGCATTACGCTCTGGCAGTCGCTGGGAGGTAATGCCAGCTAGCGCGATGATTAACCCTCTCCCGCCCACAGGAATTACCCGGGCGGGAGCTTTTTTCGACGAATTTGCCTTAAAACCGCCTCAACCGCTCACACCTTAACCGAACGCGGCATAATCCATAAATTAGGCTTGACCGAAGAGGGCTGACTCCCTATAGTAGCGCCCCGTTGCCCACCTAAGGTGTGCAGCAAAACAATATGGTGAGGTGTCCGAGTGGCTGA
>AKXM01000015.1 GCA_000277545.1 Enterobacter sp. Ag1
TGCGTGSCCAGCCACTCCCAGTGGCGGGGCAGCAGGGTGACCTCCTTCGCCGATACGCCAAGCTTAGGCCTGCCGCGAGCTTTAACCGCAGCGGTCTCTTCGGTTAGCTGTTCGGCCAACTCGGGGTAAGCCGCAATGGCGCTGGCTTCGTCCCCGTGGACGTGGATATCCAGCCGTTTGCCGGTCTGATCATGGAAGATAAACACCGGCTCGTTACCGATTGGCGTGGCCTTTAGCTGCCGCAACAGTTCGTTCAGGCTGCCGTGGGCAATCAACTGCCGCTGCATAAAGGCGGTAAGGGTGACATAAGACATGGGTGACCTATTTTATCCGGGTAAAAATAGCAGACTATCGGGGTAGCCCGACCTTGTCAATTATACCCGGGTAAAATAGGTGGGGGAGGTCAGGCCTGGTGCATCAAGTCCTGATACAGCTCTGCGAGCACGCCGCCGGGGCGAAATTGCTGTTTGATCCAGCGAGTAACCTGACCCGTCGCCGCGTGCTGTGTGGCAAGCAACATGCGGGAATGCTGGCGTGGGTTATGGACCTGGCGGGTCACCAGCAGGCCGTTTTCTACCTCGCGACGCGCCATGTAATCCGGCAAAAAACCAATGCCGTCGCCTAAAATCTGGCACTGGCATTTGGTCGGGAAGTCCGGTACCACCAGGGTTTCCTGGCCGTGCAGCAGCCAGCCCACTTTTTTATTAATGGTGGAGGCGGTGTCTTCCACCATGATATTCGGATACAGCCTGAGCTGGCTTTCGGGGATTGGTTCCTGTGCCGCGGCGAGAGGGTGATCTGGCGCGATAGCGAACGCCCAGCGGATAACGCCAATCTCCGTGTAGTCAATGCCGCCCCCGCCCAGCAGCGCATCCGGCGCGCCGATGGCAATATTCACCTGATTGTTGAGCACCGCATCCCAGACGCCGTTGTACACCTCGGTGGTGACGGCAATCTGGCAGCCGGGAAACTGCTTTTTCAAAATATTCAGCAGTCTGGCCGTGTGCTGAGGCGTGTACAGCAGATGGTTAATGCAGATCCTGACTTTCGCTTCAATGCCCTGCGAAATGGTCTCAATGCCCCGCCGGATCCCTTGAAAATCATTCAACAAGTCGCTGGCCTTGCGGTAGAGATAGATCCCGGATTCGGTCAGCTCAATGCTGCGGGTGTTGCGGATAAACAGCGGCGCATCGAGCCACGTTTCCATACGTTTTATGGTGTAGCTGATGGCGGAGGTGGTCACGCCCAGCTCTTCGGCAGCCCGGCTGAAGCTGCCGTAGCGGGCGGCGCAGGTGAAAGCCTGCAGGTTCTCTTCGGTAAAGATGGAGTGCATTCCGGGCTCCCTTCGATGACGCGTGATGCGGGGAGTTTGACACATTCTGAAAAAGATTATTAAAACACATTCAACAATAGCGGCATCAGCGATGAATCTTTTTTAAGCGGATGTTTTTCCCGCCAGGGCGTTGTTATTCTCGAATTTCGACCATAACCGCGAACGACAGGAGAACATGATGTCTGACAACGAGCTGATAACCGGGTTTTTGACGGCGGCTTTGAACGGGGACGTGTCAACGCTGAAAGCATGCGTGGCGCAGGGCGTGGATATTAACGTCACCAACCGGCAGGGCAGAACGGCCATCACCATCGCCAGTCTGAACCAAAAATATGACTGCGTGGCGCTGCTTATTGAGGCGGGTGTGGACATTAATCAGCAGGATGAAACCTGCTTTAATCCCTTCCTGATTAGCTGCCTGAATAACGATCTCAAGCTGTTGCGCCTGTTGCTACCCGCGAAGCCTGACCTGACTCGCTTAACGCGTTTTGGCGGGGTGGGTATTACGCCTGCCAGCGAGAAAGGCCACGTCGAGATTGTGCGCGAGCTGCTGGTGCATACCGAGATTAACGTCAATCACACCAACTTCCTCGGCTGGACGCCGCTGCTTGAGGCTATCGTGCTGAACGACGGCGGCAAAAAGCAGCAGGAGATTATCTCGCTGCTGCTGGAACACGGCGCCAACCCGCACATGACGGATAAATACGGTAAAACGCCGCGGGAACTGGCCGAAGAAAAAGGCTACCGCGAAATCGCTCAATTGCTGAGAGAGGCGGGCGCTTAGCCGCTGTATGCCTGACAACCACCATCACACTCTGGGTAGAAAAATAATAATGACTGAGATTGAGAAAAGCCGTCGCGACTTTATTAGCGGAGGCGGCAAGGTCGCCGCAGCCTGCGCGCTGTTTGGGGCTAGCGGCACCGCAGCCTGGGCCGTGAAAACACCTGCAACCGCCTGTGAGAGCAGCCACCAAATGAATGCTATCAGCGAAAAACACTATTACCTCGACAATGTGCTGCTGGAAACCGGGTTTAATTATGAAGGCGAAACCGCCGTCAGTACCCGCACCGAACTGCACACGTTAGAAATCAAAGACGGCAAAATTGCGGCAGTTCGTGCCAATAAATCGCACCCTGACGGCACGCTGCACAGCTATGACGCCGGGAGTAAGCTGTTGCTGCCGGCGATGCGTGATATGCACATCCATCTGGACAAGACGTTTTATGGCGGCCCGTGGCAGGTACATAACCGCCCGGAAGGTACCACCATCATGGATATGATTGCCTGGGAGCGTAAAATTCTGCCGGAGCTGCAGCCCTACACCCGCGAGCGCGCCGGCAAGCTTATCGATCTTATCCAGTCCAAAGGGTCGACGATTGCCCGTAGCCACTGCAACATTGAGCCGGTTTCCGGGCTGAAAAACCTTGAAAACCTGCAGGCGGTGCTGGCGGAGAGAAAGTCAGGTCTGAACTGTGAAATTGTGGCGTTTCCGCAGCATGGCTTGCTGCTTTCAAAATCTGAACCGCTGATGCGCGAAGCGATGCAGGCCGGGGCCCACTACGTAGGGGGGCTGGATCCAACCAACGTGGATGGCGCGATGGAGAAATCCCTTGATACCATGTTCCAGATAGCGCTTGATTACGACAAAGGCGTGGATATTCACCTGCATGAAACCAGCCCGGCGGGCGTGGCGGCGGTGAATTACATGGTGGAAACGGTTGAGAAAACCCCGCAGCTTAAGGGAAAACTGACCATCAGCCACGGTTTTGCACTGGCGACCCTTACGCCGCAGCAGGTGGATGATATTGCCACGCGCATGGCTGCCCAGCAGATCAGTCTCGCTTCTACGGTGCCCATCGGGACTTTGCATATGCCGCTGAAGCAGCTCCAGCACAAAGGCGTGCTGGTGATGACCGGCACCGACAGCGTGATCGATCACTGGTCGCCGTACGGGCTAGGCGACATGCTGGAAAAAGCCAACCTGTATGCGCAGCTCTACGTTCGCCCGAGCGAGTTTAGCCTGTCGCGTTCGCTGGCCATTGCCACCGGCAATGTTTTGCCGCTGGATGATAAAGGTAAACAGGTGTGGCCGAAGGCGCAGGATGAGGCGAGTTTTGTGCTGGTGGATGCATCATGCTCAGCGGAAGCGGTGGCGCGTATTTCGCCGCGTACCGCGACCTTCCATCAGGGCAATTTAGTCTGGGGAAGCGTGATTTAATCCGAGGTAGAATAGCCTGCAAAAGCAGGCTATTTATTGACACTTTACCGAACCACAAAGACCGGGAAGCGGGCATGGCGAATAATGCTGGAAGCGTTGGAGCCGAGCAGGTGGGTGGAAATAGACGGGTTCTTCGAACCTACAATGATCACATCCGCATGAATGTCCTGTGCGACTTCGTTCACTTCGTCCCTCACCGAGCCGTAGCGAATCTCCAGCACGACGCGTTCTTTAGGCAGTGAGAAGTGCCCGCGCAATTCTTCCATCTTTTCTTCGGCGTTTTTCTTCAGGTATTCGTCGAATTTACGGATGTCAGAGGAAAAACCGTGGGTATTAAACAGCGGGGATTTAGGCAGAACGTACAGAAGGTGGATTGTGCCCTCAGACTCTTTCGCCAGATATTCGGCATGGCGAATAGCTTTATCCGTGAGCTCCATTTCAAAAACATCCACCGGCATTAAGATGGTTTTATACATCGTTCAGCTCCTTTTGGTAACGTTTCAACCATTCTGGCACTAACGATGCGGTTTCGCCGTGATCTGGCGGGGAAATAAGGCATTTATCCCCTCGCCCTGGAAGGGAGAGGGGATAACCAATGTTTCCCAGGCTTTTATTTTCTCCCTCCCCCTTTGGAGAGAGGGCTGAGGTGAGGGGCGATCGCGCCTAGTTACGACCCGCCATCACGCCGCCGTCAACGTCCCACAGGGCGCCTGTCACCCAGGTGGTATTGTCGGACAGCAGGAAGCTCACTACTTCGGCAACGTCGCGTGGTGTACCTACGCGGCCAATCGGGTGGAAGCTATCAAAGCTGCCCATCACGCCCGCCACATCCTCTTTAGGAATGAAGCCTTCATAAATTGGCGTATGCACCACGGCCGGAGAAACCGCGTTGACGCGAATACCGTGCGAACCCAGCTCAATGGCAAGATTCTTCGTCAGCGCATGCAGACCGGCTTTCGCCATGGAGTAGGCGGAAGATGGTGTTGCGCCGATGGCCTGCTGCGCCCACATGGAACCGATGCTGACGATTGAGCCTTTGATGCCGGCGGCAACCATGTTTTTCACCACTTCGCGGGTAATGAAGAAGGTCGCGCGGTTGATGTTCATGTACATGTCGTAATCCGCCTCTTCGTGTTCGGTAAAGGCTTTCGGGAAGAAGACCCCGGCGGCGTTCACCAGCAGGCTGATGTCGCGGTGCTCGGCGTTAATCACGTCCATCACTTTATGCATCCCTTCGCTGCTCATCAGGTCTGCGACGATGACGGACACTTCCCCGAGGGCAGACAGCGCCTGGCGTGCCTGTTCGGCTTTCTCCGCGCGATTCCCGACCAGCACAACTTTCCCGCCGTTTTCCAGCACCTGACGGGCGCTTTCCAGACCCATACCGCTGGTGCCGCCAACAACTAAAAGTTTCTTACCTGCGAATGATGTAGACATGATGACCTCGTTTCTCTTTGCTTAATAAGGTGAAGCAGCCTGCCTGGCGCTTCGGAATGGCGACAGAATGCCAAACCTATTTCGGCCTGGCGAAGCATAAGAACTTGCATATCGAGAAAGAAAAACTATCTTGTCGGTATGTCGTCCTTGTCGAAGAGAAAATATGAGATCGCTGAATCGCCTGAAATGGCTGCACGCCTTTGAAGCCACGGCGCGCCACGGCAGTTTTACCGGCGCGGCGGAAGAGCTGGGCGTAACGCCCGCCGCTGTGGGGCAGCTTGTTCGTTCCCTGGAAGAGTGGGTCGGCCATCCGCTGCTGCACCGCACGCGCAGCGGAAAAGAAAGACTTACGCTGGTGGAGGAAGCAAGGGAGGCGCTGCAGGACATTACCGTTGGGCTGGACAGCCTGGAGCAGGGATTGAATAAGCTGCGAGGTGCCAGAGCCCGCGCGGTGGTGGTGATTACCGCTTCTCAGGTACTGATGATGAACTGGCTGATGGAGCGCCTCAACCGCTTTTCCGAGGAGCATGACAGCATCGACCTGCGCCTTAACGTCACGGAAAAACTGACCGATGTGCTGCACGGCGAGGCCGATGTCGGCATACGCTGTGGTCCCGGCAGCTGGCCCGGTTTACAGTCAACGTGGTTAATGGACGAAGAGGCGGTGATTGTCTGCAGTCCGCATTTGCTGACTGGCGTCACCGAAGCTGACTGGCTGTCGAAACAGAAACTTATCTACGATGATACGCCGCATCCCGGGGCGAATTTCCCGGAGTGGGAAACGATTTCTCAGGACATTGGCGTGGCGTTGTGTGAGCAAAACGGCCTGCACATTAACTCTACGTCGGCGGTTATTCTGGCTGCCCTAAGCGGGCGTGGTGTGGCGGTGGTGCGCAAAGCGCTGGTCCAGCAACTGATCGATCTTGGGCAGCTGCGCCAGCTTTTCCCGCAGCACAAATGGCCGCTGACCTGGTCCTATTTCATCGTGCGTTCAGAGCGCTCCAGTCGACGCCCCGAGGTGACGCTGTTCCATGACTGGCTGGTGGCAGAGACGGGCGCTACGCTTAAGTAATGGAAAAACTCACCGAATTAAAGCGCGCCAAACGCCTGGCGCTCTCACTTTTGCTGATTGCCGCCGCGACGTTTGTTGCGACCTTATTTTTGCCGCCCAGTTTCTGGGTCAGCGGCCTGAAAGCGATTTCTGAAGCGGCGATGGTCGGCGCCCTGGCGGACTGGTTTGCTGTGGTGGCGCTGTTTCGTCGCGTACCGATCCCGTTTATCGCCCGGCATACCGCCATTATTCCGCGTAATAAAGACCGTATCGGCGAGAATCTCGGCAAGTTCGTGCAGGAAAAGTTTCTCGATACTCAGTCGCTGATTGACCTGATTCGTCGCCATGAGCCGGCGCAGATGATGGGGAGCTGGTTCCGGCAGCCCGAAAATGCTCAGCAGGTAGGGCGGCATATGCTCAAGGTGATGGAGGCTTGGCTGTCTCTGACCGATGACACGCGGATTCAGGGGCTGATTCGCCGGGCGGTGCACAAAGCTATTGATAAAGTTGACCTCAGTTATTCCAGCGCGCTGCTGCTGGAAAGCCTGACCAAAAACAACCGTCATCAGGCCTTGCTCGACTCGGTCATAGCTCAACTGCTGGCGCTGCTCGAGAAACCGGCCAGCCGGGAATTTATTGCCCGCCAGATCGTCCACTGGCTGGAAACTGAGCACCCGGTTAAGGCCAGAGTGCTGCCCACCGAATGGCTGGGCGAGCAAAGCGCAGAGCTGGTGTCCGACGCCGTTAACTCTCTGCTGGATGACGTGAGCCAGGACAAAACGCATCAGCTTCGCCGGGCATTCGATCGCGCCGTGCAGCGGCTTATCGACAGCCTGAAAAATGACCCGGAAATGGCGGCTAAAGCGGAAACGATCAAAAGTTACCTGAAGGAGGATGAGAAGTTTAATCTCTACCTCGGCGAGCTTTGGAATGACCTGAGGGGCTGGCTGAAAACAGATATCGCCCGCGATGATTCGCGGGTGCAAAAGCGCATTGCCGAAGCGGGGCAATGGCTCGGGGAAACGCTAACGGCCGATGCTTCGCTGCGGGCCTCGCTGAATGAGCACCTTGAGCAGGCTGCCCGGCATATCGCGCCGGATTTCTCAGCTTTTCTCACCCGGCACATTACCGACACGGTGAAAAGCTGGGACGCAAAAGACATGTCGCGGCAGATTGAACTCAACATCGGCAAAGATCTGCAGTTCATTCGCATTAACGGCACTCTGGTGGGGGGCTCGGTCGGACTGGTGCTCTATTTACTTTCACAATTGCCGGGCGTGATTGAGGGCTGGGGGCTGCGGTTTTAAGGCACAGGGCGTAAAGCCCTGTGCAGCGTAGTTAGCCCTGATGAGGCATCAGTTTTGGGTCACCGGCAAAAGCGGGTTTACTGCTGCTTAGAGCCTGTTCGTCAGCGCCTATCGAACCGCTGTTATCCGCCCAGACACCTTCCTGCGTTTTGCTGATGGCCTGATGCTGGCCGTTAAGGTTTTGCCCCATGGCGGCGATGTGCTGGCTTTCTGTTCCACCGCTGTTGTCGGCCCAGGGAATGACGGGGTCGGCCGCTGCGGCGAATAAAGGCAAGCAAATCGAGCTGGCAAGCAGCATTTTGATGGCTTTATGCATGTTATTCACCTGCTGACATTAGCGTTTTGGGCGCCAGCTCCGGAGGAGATGGCGGTACCGATAAGTCTACTGCGGCGAGAAATATGCGCTGGCGAGGAAAAGTAAAAGAGCGTGTCATTTGCCACAATTGCTTACCGACGATCTCAAACTATTCAATAAGATAGACAGTAAATATGTTTCTTGTGAAATAATTAATTCGCTAATGATAATGGCCGTGATTTATTAAGTGACTGAACCGCCCAACAACCCGGCAGGACCCATGAACAATTTTTAGGTATCATTTCGTCTTATTTTCAATGGGATATTACTGCGGTAACTGATGACCCTTAACCATTTCTGCTATTGTCTTCTGATGTTCGCCGCGCTGGGCAGCACTTTTATGCCTCACTCTTTGGGCATGTGGTTTGTACTGGTGAATGTGCTCACGCTGCTGGTTTACGGCGCTGACAAACTGGCTGCGGTAAAAGGCTGGCGGCGCGTGCCGGAGGCAACATTGCTTCTCTTTGGGCTGACGGGCGGTTGGCCCGGGGCGATTCTGGCTCAGCAAAGTTTTCGCCATAAAACTCAGAAACAGCCGTTCAGACGCTGGTTTTTTATTACTGTGATAATAAATTTAATTGCCGTTATTGTCGTGGCATATGAGTTTTATTTACCCAGGTAATATTAATTTTGTATGTTCATGAAAGCGATAAACGCCGGGGATGAGGTGATGTCAGGGCAGTTTAGCTGCCGGGGGAAGCATTACATCTGGCCGAATGCCGAAAAAGCGGATGACGTGGCAAATACCTGTCTTGTTCGCGGAAAGCAGAATCAAAACAATATTATCTACGTTACGCCCGGATGTGTATATTTTTAATGTTGCCGGTGAATGTTTTTCGGTTGAAGCATAAAGCAGGATAAATTAAGAAAGCTAAATGCCATGTGGATAATACATGGCATTTTTATCTTTCTTGCTGCAGGGAGCGTATTGAATGAATGCGCGTTGATAAATATTCATAATCTGAACACTGAGAAACCCTTAACGCTATTTAAATTAAGGGTTTTTTTGAGTGTTATTTATTAATTAAATTCCATCTTCCATTTTCAATAGCAAGAATTTACTTTTCAATCCTTCTATTTTGGCTGATAGCGCATACAGTTGCGCCGGTGGTATCTGCCTGTCGTTATCTTTTAAACGTTGGATCTGATTGAGCTGATTCTCTACCATGGTGCTCTGCCGGTGAACTGTTTCACGTAATTGATATATTGCCGTTTTTAACTCGGAAATAGTCATATAGGAGGTTCGTTTTTGTTCCGCCTCTAAAAGTCGTTTTTCAATGGCTGTAAGCTGTGAAATCAACTCTTCATAGATTGTATTAGCCGGCGCAGATTTGCTGGCAATTTCCTGCTTGTT
The DNA here is from genome assembly GCA_000277545.1 of Enterobacter sp. Ag1. Lineage (GTDB taxonomy): Bacteria > Pseudomonadota > Gammaproteobacteria > Enterobacterales > Enterobacteriaceae > Cedecea. Next base: position 9,057 of record AKXM01000015.1, read on the forward strand.
TTTCCATTGAGTGACTAACGGATTATCTTGCCAGATGCTGTTGGTCACTCGCAGTACGTCTGGATTATCGGCACTTTGGTAGAGGGACAAAATGGAAAGTGCAAAGGCTGCGCCAGCTGCACTCCAGCAAAGCTTATTGGGCCAGGTTAATGGCCGGGATTCGGGGAGCTGCAGGTGTGTTATCGTGGGTTCCAGCTTTGGCGCTGCCGGTACGGCGGGTTTGCTCTGCTGGGTTTGCTGCTGGAGCATTTTGATGTTCATCTCCAGCCACAGTGAGAGCTGCCGAAAAACATCTCCCTGGGAAGATTGCAGCTCAACGGCCTGGGCTTCTAACATCCCCGATGACATTAGCAACTGTTCCATCGCCGGGATGTTGTCCGTCTGTAGCGGAAGGCAATAAATTAACGGCGTTAGGTACCGGCAGTAGCTATCGATCATTTGGCGACGCAGATCGAGCGCTGACAGGGGAGGCCAACAGGGAGGATGCTGTTTGGCAAAACCACTGGTAAAGACCTGGGTTGCACTGGCAACACCTTTCCAGCCATTTCGCTGACAGGCAATCAGGCAGTACCACATCCCAATTTGAAGGTCGTAGCCAAATTTTTGGAATAGCTGATTGCAGTCCTTTTCCCGTTCTCTCCACCAGTTACCGTCGTCTGAATAAATCTTCCAGCGGTGCATGTCGTTGCTGAACTGGAGAAAAGTATGATGGCCACGCGGATCGTGGCTGTTAATTTTCAGCGTGCGGGTATGCTCAGAATGGATGGGCTCGCTCATGTTGTGACCTTCTCTGCGCGCAGGGTGAGGACTTTTTTACTGACGTCGATTCTTAAGGGGATTCCCGGCGCGCCATGCAATGCGCTGTCGGCCATCAGCGGGAGCAGATGCTGATTCAAAACCTGATCAATATCGCGGGCACCACTTTGAGCCACCCGGCAGCGGTCGGCAATCCAACTGACGGCTCGTTTGCTGTAACCCGGCTGCGCGGAGGCATCTGCTGCTTTCTGGTATCGCTGGCACAAACGCTGCAATTTAAGACCAATGATTTCATTCATCGCGTCAGAAGAGAGCGGCAGATAGGGCGTCAGCGTCATGCGCCCCATGAGTGCCGGGCTAAATACGCGTTCAAATTCCGGGCGAATGGCATTACACAGCGCCTCAGGGCTGATTTCCCCTGAATCATAGGTTGCCATCAACGTTTCGCTGGCGAGGTTGGACGTCATAATAATCAGCGTATTGCGGAAGTTGATCTGCTGGCCTTCTGCGTCCTCGATCTGGCCCTTATCAAAGATTTGATAAAATAGCTCCATAACGTCCGGGTGGGCTTTTTCTACTTCATCAAGCAAGACGACAGAGTAGGGATTGCGACGAACAGCTTCAGTAAGTACGCCACCCTGGCCGAAGCCGACATAGCCTGGAGGGGAGCCTTTCAGGCCGGAAATTGAATGCGCTTCCTGGTATTCGGACATATTGATGATCACCATGCTTTCCTCACCGCCAAACAGCAATTCGGCCAGCGCAAGCGAGGTTTCCGTTTTTCCCGTGCCGGATGGACCTGCCAGCATGTAGACCCCCATTGGCTTGAGCGGGTCCCCCATACCTGCCCGGCTGATTCGTACCTGCTGCGCGATCTGTTTGAGAGCGTGATCCTGACCAATCACTCTTCCGGCCAGTCGCTCAAATAAAGCATCGATTTGCTGATGCTCTTTCTCCAGCATTCGCCCTAGTGGAATGCCCGTCCAGTCGGCCACTACATCTGCAATGCAGGTCGCATCGACACATTCAAATACCATGGCATGTTGCTGATGTCTGGCCGACAGTCTCTCCCGGCCGTGGGAAATAAATGCGGCATCTTTGCTGTTCAGCAATTGCTGAACCAGGTCATTTTGTTCCCTCCATTCCTTGGTAAGGGCTTCAAGCTTTTGCGTTAACTCTGTGGTTTGCCGCGTCAATATTTCAAGGCGCTTTGGCGCTGTGTCTTCTCGTCTCAGGGCTTCACATTCACTGCTAATCGCCCGTAGCTGGACGTTGAGCGCTTCAATTTCTTTGGGTTCGTGGGTTTGAGACACGGCGACTCGGGCACAGGCCGTATCCAGCAGACTGACGCACTTGTCCGGCATTTGCCGCCCGGCGATATAGCGATTGGAAAGAGTAACCGCCGCATGGATCGCGCTTTCTAATACGGGCACACCGTGGTGTTGCTCCATTGCCGGAGACATTGCTCTGAGCATGGTTGTCGCATTTTCGATATCAGGTTCTGCGACTTTGACAACCTGGAAGCGGCGGGTTAATGCGGCATCTTTTTCGAAGTACTTTTTATATTCAGCCCAGGTAGTGGCGGCAATCACGCGCAGTTCGCCGCGAGCCAGGGCGGGTTTCAGGAGATTGGCCGCGTCGTTCTGACCCGCCTGGCCACCGGCGCCAATCAGCATATGGGCTTCATCAATAAACAAAATAATGGGTTTGGGGGCACGCGTGATTTCTTTTAGCAATGCCTGAAGACGGTTTTCAAATTCTCCTTTTACGCTGGCTCCGGCCTGCAGCAACCCAAGATCCAGGGTCAGAACTTCCATCGCTCTCAGTTCAGGCGGCACCGTGCCCTCGGCAATCCGTAGCGCCAGCCCTTCGGCGATAGCCGTTTTACCCACGCCCGGTTCGCCCGTCAAAATCGGGTTGTTTTGCCGGCGTCGCAGCAGGATATCGACCATTTGCCTTATTTCAGATTCACGTCCGAGCACGGGATCCAGGGCACCTTTTTGGGCCAATTCGCTCAGATTGCGGGTATATTTTTTCAGTGAAGACTGCGTGGCAAGGTGGTCATTATTTGGCTGGGAACTGGCTGGCGAAGAAGCACGAAGAAGTTCATTAACTTTGTCCGATTCGCAGTGCAGGGCATCCTGAACCTGTTTAGTGAAAAGCGGTTTAACTATATCGCTGAAAGCGCTGGCAATTAGCGCTTCAGGCGTTAGTGTGCCGCTTCCCCACCGTGCGCTGGCCAGCATCCACCCATTCGTTAACCACTCTACCAGCTCGGTGGAAAATACCGGCGTGGGCACCTGCGCTTTATTCGCCCGGGTCAGCGCATGTTGCAGCGCACTGAATAACTGGCTGACGGGTAAACCTGTTTGCAAACTTAGCGTTTCAAATAAGGTGCTTTGCTGCTGAATGATAGCCAGCAGCAGGTGCTCTGGCGTCACCTCCGTATGCTGCTGGGAGGCTGCATGACTAACGGCAGTATCGAGCGCGGCTCGGGTATCGGTATTAAGTCTGCTGATAATAGATTTTAAATAATGGTTCATCATTTCTCCCATCAGGTATTAATTGCACTGAGCGATATCGCCGGGCAGCGCTGAAATAGGGTTGCTAAGTTGTGTTTCTGAACGAAAGGCAAGGTCGGCAATTTGCGTGTTAAGACTGTCGATGTTTTGCGCCAGGGCATCCCAGCTTTGCCAGGCCGTTTCCAGTTGGTTCGTGTCGGAGAGGGCAAAACGCACCAGCAGATGTTTGATTCCGGTCTGTTTGAGCAAGTCTTCATCGTCGCCAAATTCATCGCTTTGGAATAATGCTTCGCCGGAATTAAAGCGGCGAATGAAGGCCGGCCAGGCGTCTTCGCCATAAAGGCGATGGTGGACGGTGAACCCAGGGAAAATGACGCTGACAGTGACGTCGGTACACTGGCCGGGCTGCCAGCTAAAGTCATGTTTGTCGGCAAAGTTCATGCTGAGAAATTTCTGTTCACCCTTCTGGCAGCTCAGCGTTAGCTGCGTACCGGTAGGCACTAGCTGTGCGCCACCTGGCACGGAGGCTGGCATACTGGCGACATTGAGCTTCCAGATTTTTTTCGACAGCGTGGTTTGTTCGCCTTCCAGGGGGGCCACTTTTGCCACCAACGCCGCCATTTGGTCTCCGTCTCGCGTTGATTGCCGGTCCTGAACTTCCAGAAGCTTTTCTGCCGAAAAATTGTGCCTGACGAGATGAATAAACTCCTCTGCCAGAGGAGCCTGTATGCCGGTAAAACTGACTGCCCCCAGGCCGTTTTTAGCTTTTGCGAGGAAAGGGCTGGCGGGGCCACGCAAAAAATCGCCTACCAGCTGTTGGCTTAGCGCCTGCTGCTGTTCGTAGTCACGGGTTTCGTTATTTTTCCCCAGGGGCCAGATGACAGATCTTTTCCATTGTTCATTAAGCCAGCAGGCGCTCTGATGGATGGCATTCGCCGCTAAGCGGCGGGCATCATTTTGATAAAACAGCCATACGGCGTTGATTCCTGCGTCGGTATTCTGAGGTGTCAGGTGTTCCTGAAGCGCGGTGAGAGCCGGTAATAAATCGGTTAGCGGATTACCGTCACCGTTATCATTTTTTGCAAAAAGGGCTCGGGTCAGGTGTGCGTCAGGGATCCCCTGTGATACGGCCTCTTTGACGGCTTTGTTTCGAACGTCCTGCCAGTGAAGCCATGCCCGATCGGCGGGCGCGGAACCGCCGGGGATGTTGTTATCTTTTCTGCCTTGTAGCCAGGCGATAAAAGACTGGCGAACCTGCCTGTCTATTTGCCTGGTACGGCGTACCATGGCACTGGTGTTTGCATCGGCTGACAGTTGCTGAAGCTGGCGAAGCGTTTGCAGCCATGGCTGCGCCTGGGCAGCCGTTATGCCCTGAAGTTCGTTCAGTGTGCGGTGCATAAATTGCATCGCCGCACTTTTATTTTGCCCTAATGCGATGAGATGCGGATGCGACACCTTTGAGGGCGTTGTAGGAGACAAATGGGCGCTCACCTCAATCAGATATCGCTGCCAGGCATCCTGTCGCCGTGCCGGCCATCGCATTTTTTCCTGCGTAAGAATAGGCAGGGGATGAGCGACCGCTTTTTCCAGGGTATTTATCCACCCGAAATAGGTTTTTTCACCCTCGAGTGTCCAGAGACTTGAGAGCGCTATCGAATCGGAGAGCGACGGCCACCAGGCCGCTGCCTGAAGTGGGGATGGCATAGCGCCAGGTGCAACGAGCCACTGCAGAGCTGGATCGTGATTCACTAAACTCTCCAGCAGCCGTTGGGCCGTATGCAGCCACTTTTCGCCGTCCGGGCTGCGCATGAAGTGGCGTTCTATCGCCATAACAGTCAGCGGAGAGAGCGTTTGTGGGTAATCACGCTGCAGCAAGGCTTCTTTTACCGATGCGTTTTTTTGCAGTTCATCAAGCGTGGCGCCAGCCCGCATTTGCTGCCAGGTAATTACCGCATTGGCCAGGGAGAGGATAAGAGCTCGCTGCTCTTCAGGGGCCGCACGTAATACCTGCCATTGATAGGCATCCAGAGCAGCCTCTGGTTGACGTTTACTGGATGGCGACTGCACTAAACGTGTTTCTGCTTTCTCTCGCCGCTGCTCAAGTAAAGGCAAAAACGGCAGATAGCGAGGGGAAAGAGAATGTCGCGCTTCATCTTTGGCTAAAAATGCCGCCAGGCTATCGGGGGACTGTTGGGGGGCTTTGGCGTTTAGATAGTCAAAGCTTAGCCACGCGCTGGCCGTGATCCAAACTGCGATAAATGCGATTGCAACGGAGCATATTTTTCTGGCATGGGAGCGCTGGAACCAGTGTTGATTGCCCCGACGCAGGCCAAGATCTTTTAAATGGTGGGCCAGTAGATGATGAATAAAAAGCCCCGTCCGGCGGCTGCGATTTTCCTCTAAAGGTTCCGTCGCACAGAACCATATGCTGCTGAGAGTGGTGTGTCGAAAATACGCGTTGGGTTCGCACAAAGACGCCACGGTATAGCAAAGTGAAGGCTCCAGCCGGGAGAACGCTTCCGGGAAGTCGAGTAGCGTGGCGTATTCAGTTGCCGTGAGACCGTCAGAGCGCCCCATGCTGAGCCTGATGTGTGACATACCCTGTCTTAACGCTGAAAACAGCGGTTGCAGGATCTGCTCATCTTGCCCATCTATATGCGGGGGTTGGCTCCATGTGTAGCCCAACGGCTGTAGGCGTTGCTCAGAGGAGAGCTGCTGAGCCCAAAGGCTGAAGCCGGGAAAACGATCGCATTGGGTAATTAAAATATGCAGCGGCAGCTGTTCACCAAAACGACGAACCGGCGGCTCGAGAAGCGCTCTTTGCTGGCGGATAAGTGAATGCAATGCGCTAAGATCCTGGTTTAGCAGCGAAGTTACCGGAATCGCAATAATCACGCCTGCGGGGGCTGGCATGCTTGTGCACCATTGCACCAGCCTTTTCCATGCCTGGGCGATAGCTGGTGAACCGGAGAGAAAATTACTGGAGACGTCCAGGACGCAAAGTTGGCGGAAGAACCACCAGCGCAGCGTTCTGGTTGGTCTTATCTCGGTATCATCGGCGCTATTATAAAATGTTGGCAAACCAGCGCTGGCCAACAGCGTGCTCTTTCCGCAGCGATCGCCCAATATCAAATATAGCGGGACTGTCTCTCGCTGACGGCGTGCCCCTTTGATAATGCTGGCCCCGGTTTTCCAGTGCGCTTTCAGCACAAATTCACGGCGGGAAAGACGATATTTTTCAAAGAGGCGTCGCCCTTTTTTGCCCTTTATTATCAGAACAAGGCCATGCCCAGCGCACCATAACAAGACGGTAATGAGCAGCATTGACAGGCAAAAGACCAGTATTGAGGTTGTACTCCAGTTTTGCCATAAGCCGAGGGTAAAGCTAAATAAAACCGAGAAACAAATAACCAGCAGCCAGCCGGTAAAACACGCTAATTTTTTAAGCATAGTATTCAGGACATATCGTAAAGGGCGAAAAAGAGAATCGAATAAAGCAGGAATACGACCAGCGCGGCCAAAAGAAGCGGGCGCAGCCGCTGGGAGATGGAGGTGGACTTTGGCATTCGTTCCGGCATGATTTCCGCCTCATTCGGCCATTTTTGCCATTTTTCGGGCAAGCAAAGTTTTCGCTGTTCTTCGATCACGATATGAAGAGGCTGTTTGTCTTCAGACGTGCTGTACTGGCCCTGAAAACCTTGCTGCAGGCAAAAGAGAAACACTTTGCGTGCCTGGCCATACGCGGGGTTAAGCTTCTCAAGCTGAGTAAAAAAAAGTTCTCCTGCCGTTGTGATATTTAAATACTTCCGCTGCAGCAGCTCACTTCTCCAGTGATGCCGCCAGGGAATGTCAGAACTGAGAATGGCTTCATCCAGCCAGGCGATAACGGCGATACGTGCCGCTTCTTTTTCATCCCCGCAGGTATCCTGTAACGCAGCGTCCTGTTCTGCTTTTTCGAACAGCTTGATGCAGAGCTGACGGCTTTGCTCATAGTCGGTCAGCTCGTTTCCCCCCGTGATATGTAATACCTGCTTGAATACCGGAAGATAGCTGTCAAGGAGCTGCATTATTCCGCCCCCATAAAAATCACCTGAACCACAAGATCGTCGGGAGCGTCATCCCAGTAAAAAACAATATTTTTTTGATTTTCAATGCTTTTCCATAGGTCATCTTGCTTTTGTATCATGAAGTAGAAAGCATCTTTACGGTTAGGTACGCCTCGTGGGGTTGGCGTTAGCCGGGAAACTGGAATGCCCGGTAGGGCATGCTGAATCAAGGTGTGAATGGCCGATTTTGCGGCAACTTTAAAGTTTGAACTGTCCGGGTTGGACGCGGTTTCTGAACTCAGCATTAAGAGAACATTGCCGGTTTTTTCCCACGGTAATGCCTGCAAATCGCCGTAAAAAACGCGCTGCTCGTCTGCAACTAACGACACCCAGGTGTTGTCTTCTAACGTCAGGTTATTCAGAAGGGCAAGAATGAATTTTCTGGCGCTGGTGAAGCAGGCGCAGAGGTTGAAATGGTCGTACGGCAGTAAAGGGGTTTCACCTTCCCACTCACCGTTGAAAGAACACTGCTCGCTAAAGCTGGAGAGCTCACCGATAAGCTGCAACAGCTGCCCATAAATGTGCCATGGATGCATGGAGGATACGCGGCAGCAATGCTGTAACAGAGGAAGAGCGCGGTTTAATGAACGCATGACCAGCAGTTGAGTCATGTCCCCCGAGCTGGCATTTTTGAGCTGATCCGAACGTTTGTACTCCGCTAGCTGGTGCGCGCGATTAGCCAGTTCAGCATACAGACCGTCCAGGAGCGTTTTTAGCGCCGGCGACCCATTCAGCGTGATTACGGGAGGCGCAAAGTTTGGATCGATGACTACCCTGTCATTTTCATAGCGAAGCCTTAATAAAGGTAAAAATTCGCAGTCGACGACGGAGGCTTTTTCATCGTCACTAAGGATCTGAACATTATATAAAATTCGGGATACGCTACATTCCGGGCCGTTGAAGTAAACGTCTTTCATGACATCTTCCTGGCGAGGTTTTAGCCATCGACTGTTGGGGGAGTCCCCAACATTGGCATGGCCTGGATCGAACCGGCGTAAAGCTAGCCAAAGCGTGAAGGGCTTTTCAATTTGCTTCCAGGCTTCACGGAACATGCGAGGCTGTAAAAAGCAATTTCCGGGATATTCGAGATAATCACCGGACGGCAATATAGCCTGCAATCGGTCTATCTTGAGGGTGAAGTCCACCAGTGTTTCAGGATTGAAATCACAGTGAATAAGGCCGGTGTTCCAAGGTTGCGACAGCTGGCGATGCCGCGCCAACATATAGTTGTGGTGTAAATCGACCGACTGTAGATGCTGTGGCTGAAGGTACACGCCGGAGTACCAGTAGATCTGTTGAAGTTCTGGATACACGTTATTCTCCTGTGTCCGTTGGCGCGGTGTTATTGAGCGTGAAGGGGGCTTTTTCTGCCCCGGAGAACTGGCTAATACTGTCGCTGCCAAGCCGAATATTCAGCGTGACGGGGGTCAGATGTGCTTGCCAGCCAGGCCGCAACCAGCCTGATTTTGTGCTGGTGACGGGCACGGGTACGAGGGCCATATGCTGACTCTGTGGAAAGGGGTAATACCCCGCCACGACGGCAAAAAAGCGCGTATTCTCGCTGCGGTCTATATGCAGAGTGGCGTTTTGCCCCGGCATGGCGGCGTAGCGATCTATCTTGAGAATGTCGTTATGGCTGCCGGCGGCACGGAACAGGTTTTTCAGCGTCAGGGGCGTTGAAAATAGCTGTGTTAGCGTCTCAGCCTTGTTTGCCTGAATAATCAAAACGGTGCAGCTGTTTGCAATCCCATTCAGAGAATTGAGATCCGGATCCGCCTGAAGTTGCACCGTGATGGCCCCGGATGAAAAAGGTGCTTTAACCTGCTCTATAGCCAGTTTTTCAGATGCCTGTGAGTCGGCATCGGCAGCGCAGCCGCTTAGTAACACGACGGAGGGGAGCGCGATTAACATGGTTGCTCTGCGCATCAGTCCACTTTTCCTGTCAGTACATTATTGATTTCCCTGATACTGCCGCTGTCTTCGATCATTTCCTGCAGCCAGTCAGTTAGCGTCATGTTTGCCCAGCGTGCGGCTCTTTCCATCAGGAAAGGAACCGGGCTGGAGGGTTCTGACTGGCGAAAATAGGCCGCGATCGCCAACATTTGGCTGATGGCAAGCTCACGGCTCATTGCCTGTGGTGAATGGCGCACTGGCGCTTCTGTTGACTGCGGCGGAGAGTCTTCAAGAACTTGGGTAAGCGTGAGGGCTTCATCAGGAAGTGGGATCGCACGCTGTGTCAGGCGCTGAAGGTAGTCTCTAAGATCGCTCAGCGTTTGGCGGGTTAGGGTAAATAATTCCCCCTCCTGATCCTGGCTCAGCGAGGCATAGCGACTTTCCAGCGATTTCAATAGGGTGGTGATTTGTTCTACCCGAGCGGCCTGCTGACTGATTTCAATGGAGGAAAATGCGGTGGCCTGTTTGTCAAAGGTCGCCATCGTCAGATCCCCCTCTTGCTCTATCAGCGCATCAAGGGACTCCGGGTTGCTATTGATTTTGTGTTCAAAGGCGAGGATTTGCCGCCATTTTGCCAGGGTGGTGTTGGTCTGGCGCAGCATCGGCTGGGTAAATAAAATTTGATTGAGCTCGCGATCCAACCGCACCAGCTTGCTACGGCGGATGGTGAGACCTTCTTCTTCCAGCGACGGCCAGCATTGATACCAAAAGCGAGTCATGAACTCACTCAGAAAATCAATACTGCCCAGCAGGCCTTCCAGCCCTTTCTGGTGGCATGTTGCTTCGACAAACCAGCACGCAAGCTGCAGGTCTTTACTTTGTTCCGCCAGCGCTTGTTCACTCAAGGATTGAACAAGATGCCAGTCCGCCTGGCGAGGCTCGCTAACGGCCCAATCACCTTGGGGAAGATCGTCCTCATCGCTTTCTCGCGCCTGGCGGATTTGGTCGAAGACGGGTTCATACTCGAGGTGATTTCCCATAGGGTTGTCGAGCGATATTGGTGCCAGCAGAGTTGAAAAATCTGACTGCATAGAGAACCTCAATTATCCAATTAATACTTTGGGACATCCGGCCACGATGGTGCCGCCGTGGGCACAGCTATCGCCCATACGCGCTGCTGGTTTTTTGCCGATCAGCACCTTTGTGCTGCCCATCACAATGGAGTCCACCGGGCCTATGCAGGTTGCCATTGAACCTACCGTCGCCGCGGGTAACCCACCGATCAACACGGTGGGAGCGCCGGGGGGTAAAATGGGGCCGCCTACATGAGGCAGAGGCGGGAGACCCGGAGCGACCATCGGGCAGACATGCATGTCAGAGACGCGGGCTGCAGGTTGAGCCATCAGGAAGCCTCCTTAGTCAGGCATCGCTGTATAAGGTGACGAGCGCCTTCAACGGGAGTTTCTCCCAGCTCGACGGCCAGCATAACGAGCGCGCACTCAAGCATCCGGGAGGAAAGCTGCGGCTCGGGATACACCGGGGGCAGATCGTCTGGGCTCATGCTACCGTTGGCCCAAAACAGCGAAAGTGCCAGGGCACCTGTGGGGGAGTTAAGGTCCTGGCTTTGAGCCTGTTCAAAAATACGCCATCTGCGCGCGTTATCGTACTGGCTAAACTGCTGATTCATCTCGCTAAGAAGTGGATGTAGGCTCGGCGGAACGGCTTCGCGAAGCAATGCGACGAGCTGCGAACCGAGTCGATTGGCGGGCAGGGAATGTGCCCAGCATGTTAGAGCCTCCTCCCACCGACCTTCCTCCAGCAGCTTGTCTGGATTGAATTCGTTCTGTGTCATGGTTTGTTTTTATCCAATGTTGATAATGCCGCCAGAGATAGTGGTCATGCCGCTGCCAGAAACGGTGGCCATCGCGCCTTTAAGTTCGACGGTTCCGCTGCCTTCAACTTTCACCATGGCGCCTTTCAATTCAGCGCCAGCGCTGCTTTCAACCTTGAATGCTGCACCGTTGATGGTGATGCCACTGGTTGAAATGGCTATCTTGTTGTTGCCGACTTTTAGTTCGATAGACTGTGTGGATTCAATGCTTAGCGCTTTCTCCACTTTGACGCTGCCACTGCCGCCTGCGACGTCCAGGATGTAGTGGCCATTTTTAATTTTGGTGGTGATGTTCCCGCTGATTTCCTGTTGCCAGTTCCCTTTTTCCAGGGTGAGGTTCAAATTTCCCTCTTTCAGCAGCAGCAGGTCATTACCTTTGGTGAGTTCGGTGCTGCGGTTGGCTGCGATGGTGCTGGTAACATCATTTTTAACGGTCAGCTCGAGATCCTTCTGAGCGACAATGGTCATTAACTCTTCGCCCTTTTTGTCGTCGAAGCTCAGGCGGTGCCCGTCTTCGACGCTGCCTTTTGTTGCACTGCGGGTCACGAATCCGCTCTGTGTTTTTTGCGCCGGCAGGTCGAAAGGTGGTTTGTTTTGACCGTTGTAGACCGTACCGGTGACCAGGGGATAATCGGGATTTCCCTGGATAAAGCTCACCAGAACTTCGCTACCGACTCTGGGAATAAACTGCGCCCCAAACTTCCCACCGGCCCAGGTTTGCGCCACGCGCACCCAACAGGAGCTGGCATCGTCGTTTTTGTTTTCTTTATCCCAGGGGAACTGGATTTTGATACGGCCATACTCATCGGTGTGGATCTCTTCCGAGTCGGGGCCGACGACGGTGGCCGTCAGAATGCCTGGGATTTGAGGCTGCTGGTGGAGAAAAGGGGGATGCCAGGGCTTGTCGGCGTGGGTGGCTTCAATCTGGCATTGGCTACTGCTGCTGCCATCAAAACTATTGCTTACCACAATGCTTATCGCGTGGATAAGGTATGCCTGGTCTCCGGCGGGATGTTCTTTAAGATCAAACGTTTCCCCTGCATTTAACCAGTGAGCCTGCACTGTTGCAGAAAAGAACTGATTATTGGCTTCATAGGCCGCAAGGGTGTTTTTGGCTTCCTGAGTAATCAGCGCGCGTTCACCCTGCGGGGTGATGTCGACAAACATGACGGACTCGTTGTTAGCCGCTTTGCCGCTGGTTTTTTGTAGATATTCAATTGCAGCAGACTGCTGCATATTGACGCCATGCAGCGCCACGCCTCCAGGAAGCAGCGTTGCCGAGGACTCAAGTTTGGTGATGGTGCCCTCAGAAATCACATCGCCATGATGGTGCCAGAGTAACGCTTTTCCAGGCGTCGGCTTATGGCCGGCTGCGTGATCGGTCAGGACTAAGGTGTGCCCGCTTTCACTGTGTTTGAAGTAGTAGTAGATCCCTTCGTCTTGCAAAAGCCGCTGAATAAAGTCAAAGGCCGATTCGCGGTATTGCACGCAATATTCGCGTTTGTCATACGTGCCGTTGAGCTGAAGGTCTAGCTGGCTAATCTTGTGTTCATTGAGCAAGTCATGAACCAGATCCGGTACGCTGATATTTTGCCAGACGCGCATTCCCCGGCCGTGTTTCAGCTGAGAAAATGCAGGCTCGAGCGTCAGGATGCATTCGCCTTCTTCAGATGTACGTTGGGCATAGCGAATCCGGGTCACAACGCCATGCAAAACGCGCTGGGGGAGTTCATTACCGCCGCCCCCTATCTGGCAGGAAACTTCCTGCCCGTGCCAGCGCAGTAATTCCGCTTCCTTTTTATGCGTCAACGAATGGAGTTCGTATTCATAAGGAACGAACAACGACTCCTTTCCAGCCAGAGAAACGAGGCGCAGGTCGTTGGCAATATCCCCATTCCACCGAATGAAGTGGTTTTCCTGATCCGTTTTAAGTTGATTGCTATTTAACATGAAGTACATCCTGATGAGAGGACAGGGGCAGGGAGCCGTACCAGATGCAAGTGCGACTCGTTATTTTGTCCAACGCAGAGATCTAACCCTAAGGCACTCATACCAAGCCCACGCGGCGCCAGGTTGGCGCTACTGATTACCAGAGAGACAGAGAAATCCACCACGGGACCGACATAGTCCCGGATGCAAGACCAGACGGCCTCTCTGGCCTGGCCTGAAGAGGCAAACTGGCGTGATACTTCTGGTGACATGGGGCCAAGTATCACGTCGAAATGGGAATGGACTTCGAGGCGCGCGCTTCCAATCATTGGCGCCGTGGATAATGTTTGGGTTGGGTTATTTAGTTGGCAGCGCTCTTCTTTTTTCACTTCGCGCCATCCGCCAGTGAAGGGCACGATGCTGACCTCAACGCCAAATCTTTGGCTAAGCCAGCGCTCAAGATTCACCATTGATCTCACGGGGGATGAAAAAAGAGGGGCATGCATTGTTAGCGCCTGCGCGTTAGCTTCAGCCAGCAGGCCTGTTAGCGATAGCAGCGCAAGCTGCAGCGGTTTTTCCTCTTGAGATTCTGCCTGGGCGCAAAGGTGATGCTTTTGCCATGCCAGGTAATCAAGGCAGTAAAGGCGGTGCCCGAAGAGATCGATAAAGGCTTTAGCGCTGAGATCGCTGTAACGGTACTGGCGTTCAATCATCCATTCCGTATACGCCGTCGGAAGTGCACCCATTGCACCCGTTAATCCGTTGATCCAGGTACTAACTGCGATGGGGGCATCATCAGAGGCCTGACTCAGGGCTTCGACTTGCCCATCGGGTGCATCCATCGAAAGCGTGGAGGTTATTCGCAGTTTTTCATCAAGCAGCTTTTCATCAGGAATATTGCCCTTTCTCAGCTTACGTAGCAGCAAGCGGATCTGCTGGTACCAGTTGAATTTGCTGATAACGGGGATCATAGCCATGACAGTCTCCCCGCTCTCACGGGCCAGATGCGCGTGGTTTGTGATTCTTGTTCAATGACGGTTGTCAGGCGGGTGAAGCTGTTGACCGGTGCGTAAAGCGCCAACAGGCGATCGAGTAAGCAGCAAAGCAGGTAATAATCGGGTTCTCCCAACGCATCGTGGCAAAACGTCAGGGATATTGATATTCCCCGTGCAAGCGAGTGAGGATCGTTGCTAATCAGCCTGGCCGTCACGGGTTCACAGGATAAGTGCTTTATCATATTGACCAGGCGGGCTTTTTCGGTGTCTCCTGCAATATTGTAAAGTGCCAGCATATCTTTCAGGCGTTGAGCCCCATGCGCGCCATCCAGCAACTGATGATTGAGTGAAAGCTGTGAAAGGAAACGCCAGCGCAGAGCGCTTTTTTCCAGTGGGCTTATCGGGCTGGTAGGGTGCGTGAGGCAGGTAATCTTCAATCCTGCAATAGGGGCTGAGGAGTCAAAATCGCCCTCATGATGACCATACTGCAGTTGATGTGGCAGCGCGTGGTTAGTACAGGTCGTGTTGATGGTAATAATTTCTGGGCTTTCAGAAGGTTGACGCGTTTTGTGTTCGCTAAATGCGATAAAGTGTTTTAATTCCAGACTGGTTCCGGTGGGGAGTTCACGACGTAATACCTGCCAGCTAAGTCCAGCGTCCTGCTCGTTGGCGGAGGCAACGTGGCTCTCTAAGAGAGGCTGCACGGGCAGATGTTCAATACTGTTATTCACTTTCCGCTGCAGGGAAACTTGATGCACTGCCCACACATGAATCTGATTTTGATGACGAGCATCGGGCACAATGGGATAGTCTGGCTGGCTATTGGTCAGCGTGATCGGTTCTGCTCGCTGCGGAAATAGATTAATGGCTGGCGTGCAGTTGAGGCGGAAAAAGTTTTTGTCGACTAATTCGGCCAGTTTTTCCAGACGTTCAGTTAATGCATTCCGTTTTATTACTGCCTGTAATTCAAATACCCCATTGCCCTGTACGCTGAAGCCATCAGGAAGCTGGATGTCGATAAAAGAGAACTTCTGTGGAAACCAGAAATAATCCATTAATAAGATATGAATGGGGGCGATCCGGGGATCTGGCGTGAGCAGCGCTTCACCAGCATCAAATCCCACTGAGGACAATACATGGGGCTCTAAAGATATGCTGATATCATTTTGGCGGAGAAATAACCTTTCAACCTCAGAGCAGAGTAAAGTGTAAAGCGTATTTACGGCATTAACGGGACCATGCAGATAAATACGCACTCGCTCGTTAGCCAGTTTTGCTCCAGGCCAAACCTGGAAAAGTAATTGTAGCTTCCAGCTTAACGCATCGCTGTCAAAACTAAGTTTTGCCTCGTTAACAGACAAAGGTAACAACGTTACCGGATAGATTGTTTGAAATTGATAAGGTAGCTCTGGGCTTTGTCGTGTAAAAAGAGACGTACCTGCATCAAACCTATTTTTGTCAGTAATTCCGGAACGCAAAGTATCCGGCGTGATCGTTACAATACACGTTGACGGTAATGTCCGTAGAAATTGAGGTGCAAGGGTGTTGAGTAATGCATCAACAACTTCGGGGATGTCATCATCCAGCCGTTGATGGATGCGGGATGTTAATAGTGCAAAAGACTCAATGAGGCGACTGATATGAGGGTCTTCTGACTCACCTTCAACAAATCCGAGACGACGCGCGATTTTCGGAAAACGGTATGCAAAAACCTTTCCGTGTTCCTTTAAAAACCGAAGTTCTTTCTGATAATAAGAAAGTAATTTATTCATGGAGATAAAATCTTCCGTTACAGTCGTCCCATTCCAGCTCGAAGAGCACAGGGGATTGATCGTAATATCCTTGCAGCGTGAAAATAATGTTTTGGTTATTGCCCGTATGGCTTGCTACCGAAATGCTTGTCAGACGAGGTTCAAATCTGTCAATAGTATTCATTAAGCGTTTTTCTATTGTTGATTTACGCGTATTTACTTCATGTACTCTGCTGAATGATTCGTCTATGCCATAATTTAATATCGATGCGTTAACATACTGGACCGTTTCAATGTCCGGAGTGCGTGAGCGGGAAGTCAGCAGCATCATCAACTCTTTTAATAATGTATCCTCTGGCCTTTCTTCACAGTGGTAATCATCCTCAAATTCAAAAGGATGATTATCACTGAGTCTGGAAAGAAGCGAAGGTATCATTATGGCGTTCCTGTTCCCACCCATAGGGACTATGGGCGGGAGAATTTTATTTCAGCACTTTTTCTGGAATGCTATATTTAATCGGCCCAATCTTATCGAGGCCTGATTCTGTAGCATTGGCAACGTTAAAGACAACTTCAACCATTCCTTCAAATGAGAAGGTCAGGTTAATGAAAAGTTGGTCACGCATTTCAAAGCTAAGGCTTTGAATTGTACAAGTGGAATATACAGCGCGCTGTATTTCATAGTCCGCGTCAAATTTATCAGAACCACGGTGTACGATGGTAATCGTTACGTCTTTGTGACCTCTTTTTAGATAGTTTTCAAATATCTTGCTGGTTTCTTTCGTTACCAGAATAGACATCTGAACGGAGTCAAAATAGGTTCCGTCAGGGCCAGAAAAGTATTCAGACCAGCAGGGGCGTAGCCCTCCATCCATTTGCTGTATTTCTTCTCTTCTGAAGAGCCTGCAATGGTTTTTCCATCAATCTTAACTTCAATAAATTGGCAGTCTTGCAATTTAGCCATAAAAAACTTCCTCTAGTGGTGATATTAACAACATGAAATAATTAGCCCGCAGCAGATGGCAATTCAGCTACCAGGCGTAGAGACATACTTAATCCCTCAAGTTGGAAATGAGGTTTTAACCATGCAATTGCTTTGTAGGTACCCGGTAATCCTGGTACTTCTACAACATTAATTTGGGCTTCACGGAGTGGAAAACGTGCTTTGGTTTCAGGGCCTGCATTATCTGAGGCGACGACATATTGCATGATCCACTTCTGCAAATATTCCTCACATTCACTGCGGGACATAAAGCTACCGACTTTGTCCCTGACGATAGATTTGAGGTAATGCGCAAAACGGGATGTCGCAAGCAAATAAGGTAGCTGGCTTGATAAGCGAGCGTTGGCATTTGCTTCATCGGAGTTGTAAAGACGTGGCTTATTAATAGACTGTACGGCAAAAAAGGCCGCATAGTCGGTGCCTTTACAATGTACTAAGGGAATAAAACCAAGATCGGAAAGTTCTTTTTCGCGACGATCGGAAATGGCTACCTGCGTTGGGCACTGCAAAGTGCGCTCTCCGCTTTCAGAAACATAGGTATAAGCCGGCAGTGACTTAACCAGTCCGCCACCTTCTACACCACGAATGGATGCACACCAGCCATATTCTTCAAATGATTCAACAATACGACCCGCGAGTTCCCACGCGGAGTTAATCCAGAGGTAATCCTGTCCTGCGGCGTCTTCCTTGATGGACTCTTCGAAAGTGAAAGTGTCCGCCGGGATTGTTTTTGTACCGTAAGGGAGTCGGCCAAGGACGCGAGGCAGCGTAAGGCCAATATAGCGACTGTCGTCATTTTGACGGAAAGAACGCCAGCGGGCGTAGTCGGTGGTGTCGAACATTTTTGCAAGATCGCGCGGGCGTGGGATCTCCGAGAAATCATTCATTGACAGCATGCCAGGGGCTACGGCGCTAAGGAACGGTGCATGTGCCGCAGCGGCAACGTGCGAAATTTGCTCCAGTAAAGAGATGTCCTGAGGGGTATTGTCGAACTGGAAATCACCGACAAAGGCAGAAAAAGGCGTGCCACCAAATGTGCCATACTCACTTTCGTAAACACACTTAAAGAGCATCGACTGGTCAAAATCACTGGCGGATTTAAAATCTTTAATCAGATCCTGCTTGGTACATTGCAGCAAGCGAACCTGCGTATTTTCAGTTACGCTGGATTGGATGAGTTTATGCAAACCGCGCCAGGAAGATTCTTTTTTCTGAAACTCTGGAGCATGAATAATTTGGCTCACTTGTTCAGACAGCATGGCGTCAATAGCGGCAATTCGCTGTTCAATACTGCCAATCAGATCGCTGGAGATAACAACTTCGCCGGAAAGGACTTCGGACAGGAAATTATTCAGCTGAGACTTCATACGGTCGCGGTCGGACTCACGACGAATAGCCTGGGTATTATCGATAACCTGATTAAGATAATCATCGTTAAACGAGGATTCTACCACTGCTTCCTGCATTTGTTCGGTGCTCATTCTTGATCGTCCCCACCTATCTCAGTTTTACCTGCTAAGGTATTTTGCTCTGTAGCCATTTCCAGGAGTTGTTCTTTTAGACGTTCATTACTTGCAGCCCGATTTTTAAGATCGCTAAGCTGCTCACGTAAATCCATGAGCTTTTTAAGCGGTTCTACCTGGCGTACAACATTGTCTGGAGAAAAATCATCAATGCTATTAAAGGTCAGCGAAACGGCCAGTTTTCCATCCGTACCTGTAAGCGTGTGATCCACCAAAAACTCAGCTTCAGGTTTCATTGAACGCATAACCTCATTAAAGTTGTCTTTATCAACATTAATGAATTTACGATCTTTCAATGTATCGGAACTTTGGGTGAAATCACCCATCACACCCACAACCAAAGGGAGTTCCTTTGCCGTTTGTGCATCACCTATTTCAACATCATAGGTAATTTGTACTCGCGGTGGGCGAGCTTTATCCAGTTTATGTTGTGTATTGCTCATAAGTTTATCCATTAAATAAAAGATTGAGTGTTAAAACATTATTTAGCAAAAAAAAGCCATGCAGTTAGCGTCAAGGCCGTTGGAAGCCATTTCTTAAATGCGGTGTTATGAAAGAAAACACCGATGACAAACAAATATTTAACAACGCTATTGAGGTTTTTATAGCTAAATCCTCAGAATCAGAATCAGAATCAGAATCATGAAATGATATTGCTATGATCCTTATTTATCATGTCTGTGACCGGCAAGTGCAATCGCCATTATCCGTTAGTTGGGAAATTAGACAGGAAGGTGTATTTCTTAGCAATGAAAATGTTATTAATTAATCATTATTAATCAAAACAGTAAAAGTGAATGGGTAGGAAATTAAATTTCCGCTCTTAATTAAGATGGGCCTTAACTTGTTTAGCTTTTTGTCTTTGTGTTAAGATCATTATTTGGGTATGGTCCTTTCTCCGGTACTGTTGCCTATTGTGGTTTCTCATAATTGAATAGTACACGGAGTTGAATACATGCCTATTGGAGACTAAGGATAAGTGGAAATGGAGCAGTGTAGCTCAAGTGGTTCATATAACTATATGATAAATGATGAGATAATCTTCAATCCTGATAAGCGAGTTTTGTATCGTGTGGATGACGAGGCCAATGTTGAAACTCTTAATACCCCCACAACAAAATGCTTTCTTTTGCTAATATCACGCAACGGAATCGTTGACCAGGCAACTATATACTCATATGTCTGGGGTGAAAATGAGAGCATGATCACACCCAACAATCTATATCAAAATATTTCGCTCATTCGCCGCGCGCTATCAAAGTTAAGTCCAGGTCTCAATTTAATAAAAACAATCCCCAGAATAGGTTTTTCGATAGATACCGAGATAAAAGTTGAAAAAATTCCTTCGGAGAAAGTTGAGTATGATGAAAGCCATGAGCGCCATGAAAATCCGATAGAGGTAAAAAAAGAGCCAGCTCCTGGTGTTAATGTTGCTCCAAACGACGTTGTAAAAAATAAAATGCTCCATCCTATGGTCATCATTTCATTGGCTGTCTTGACTACCATTGCCTCGGCGTTATTTGTTTCCAGTACATCACGTCAGTCTTCGTACTTTCTTAGCTATCATGCGTACCTTAATAATGATAGTTGCAATATATATACCTCAGTAACGACACAAAGAGATATCAAGTTTGTTACCGATAAGTTAATCAGCAAATGTGAAAGAACGCCATGGAATTATGTTTCCTACAGTAATCTATTTTCTGACATTTCTGTTATTTCATGTGCGCAGCCGCTGGGAAGCAATAAAAAAAATAGTTGCAAGTCAGCTTATTTTTTTGTGGGGAGTTGATGTGTGAATAATAGACGATATTTAATGATGATATCATTTCTTGTTTTTTTACTTATTGTTGTCATCTCGGTGGGCGGGCTACGGCGTTATCATGCCAATCACTTTAGCTGTAATGGGGTATATTCTGTATCCTACAATGACGTTGTGCTTCATGCTAATGCGCGAATGACATTTTCCGGCAGTGAAGGAACGGCTGTTCTAAGTGGAGTACTCGAAAGTGATTCAACTAAAGTCAGTAATATTGTTATTTCTACAATGTTTGATGTTAAGAGGGTTAAAGAATCATTTGTACTGACTGCAACAAAAAATACAGTTGAACTAAGTGATGAAAAAGAAAAGATTGAAAGGATTTTGCCGGAGTTTTATTATAACAAAGGGTCGAGTGTGATTTATGATATTCTTCCTCAGGGAGACGATTACCTTTTTTTAAGAGGAGGGATTCCGGTATTTTTCTGCAAGCGATAATATAGCTCCATTCATTTATAGTTCAGGCTTTCTTAAAAAAAACACGTTATGCCACCTCAAGCGTGGGGTGGTCTTTTTCTATATATTTAATTTTTATTTAATAGTGATGAAATGGTGTTGCTTAATGTTAAATTAGAATGTCATTGTTATTCAGTGAATGCCATTTTTTTTTGCATTGATATATTTATTTAGTTGACCTGGATGGTAGTGTCTTCTAAATTGATACCGGCGCACCAAAATAGTATCCTTGCATATAATTTACTCCGCATTTATGAAGTAAATCTCTTTGGGTTTTTGTTTCAACACCCTCAGCAACAAGTATGGTATTGACCAGAGAGGATAAATAAACTAACGATTTTATCGTACTTTCATAAATCAGACTGTTACCATGAGTTAGAGACAATTCCCTGTCTAGTTTGAGCATATAAAACCCCATTGCTTCAATGTATTTTATGGATATGGAGTTGTTGCAAAAATTAATTGCAATATCTATATTGTTTTCTGACAGTGATTTTATTGCATCAATCATACTATCTGTCAGTATTGCTCCATTGCCTTCCACCAGTGCCAGAACGAGTTTTATGTCTTCTCTTATCTTTTTCCTGAACGAGAGCAAATACTTCATGAAAGAGGTGGATAATAGTTGATTGGGAATAATATTGAAGCTGATGAAGCCATCATGCGGTAGCTTGTCAGTGATCTCCTCTATTCGCTCATTGACATGGCTCATTAAGCATATCGTCAAGTGGTTGTATTCTACGTTTGACTTGAAGGTGTGTACCAGTGAGTCTGGTGATAGGTGTTTTTTAATGGGCGTTTCCTTCATCACCCTAAGTAATATTTCATAGCCAATAATGCGGCCTGTGTTACAGTTTGTCACTGGCTGTGAATACGGTTCTATAATATATTTAAACACTGTAAGCCTTTATAAGTGCATTGAATCTAATAGAAAGTAATGCCGCATAATTTCCCTTCAGATAATTTCAGGTGAAGTTGTTATTTATTGCCTTCAGTCTTTTTGATGTTTTTTTAATGATTGGCTCCTTTTTAATGACCCTAAGCAGGGCTAAACTTTAACGATAAAATTGTTACCAGTAAATAAATACAAACTTAATTTTCCCTGTTTAGTCTTAAGCACCGGGTGGAACAACGTGAGGGTGTTAAAAATAATTCTTATTTTTTTATCATCGGAAAAAAGAGTCTTAATGGGGCGATTTATGCGCAGTAGTCCGTGAAAAAGATAACTTCGCCGTTTGCTATGCATAAAGGCTTACCGTCGGTATTTTTTCGTCGAGTTTACTAGCCGTTAGGACTGAAAAAACGGTTATTTTTACTAAAAACAGATGCATGTCCCTTGGCTTGCTTTACACTATGTGGCAAACAAAGAGCTGCGTCCGATAGGAAAAAAGATGGCGACATTGAAAGACATTGCGGTTGAGGCGGGCGTTTCGCTGGCGACGGTTTCACGGGTGTTGAATGACGACCCCAGCCTGAATGTGAAAGAAGAGACCAAGCGGCGGATCCTTGAAATCGCGGAAAAGCTGGAATACAAAAACAGCAGTTCGCGCAGAATGCTGGCTAATCCCGTGGGTCAGCATCATTTTTTGGCTCTCTACAGCTATCAGCAAGATCTGGAAATTAACGATCCCTACTATCTGGCTATTCGCCACGGTATTGAGACGCAATGTGAGAAACTCGGGATCGAACTAACGAATTGTTATCTCGGGCATTCTTTGCCTGAGATGAAAAAGGTGACCGGCGTCCTGGTGGTGGGCCAGCCTTCCGACGCGACGCGCGAAACCTTGCGCGCGATGACAGATAATCTCTGCTTTATTGACTTCCATGAACCGGGTAGCCAGTACGATGCCGTAGACATTGACCTGGTGCGTATTGCTAAAGAGGTGATCGATTTCTTTATTGCCCAGGGCATGTCGCGCATCGGTTTTATTGGCGGTCAGGATAGGCCGGGAAAAGCCGATATTCGTGAGATAGCATTTGCTGAATATGGCCGCCTGAAGGGAGTGGTGTCCGAGAACGACATCTGGCGCGGTGGTTTCTCGAGCTCATCAGGTTACGAACTGGCAAAAGCGATGCTCGCCCAGGAAGATTACCCCTCTGCGCTATTTGTGGCATCTGATTCCATTGCGATTGGCGTATTACGTGCCATTCACGAGCGCGGACTAAAGATCCCGGACGATATTTCGCTGATCAGCGTGAACGATATCCCCACCGCACGTTTTACCTTCCCGCCGCTTTCCACGGTGCGTATCCATTCCGAAATGATGGGCAGCCAGGGCGTTAATCTGCTGGTTGAAAAAGCCCGTGATGGCCGAGCCCTGCCGCTCAATGTCTTTGTTCCCAGCGTGCTTAAACTACGCGGTACCACGCACTAGCTTACTTTCACGCCGGAGAACAATCGTTTTCCGGTGGTCTCCCTGGTCTGTCGATATCCCCCTGTCCTGAACGCTCATTTTGTGATCGAGTTAAAGCAAATCGCCTTCGCTCGTTTTATTTAGTAAAAATTTTACTAAAATTAAGCGTAATTATTTAGTCAGTACAGGGAGGCGAGATGAATCGCTGGGAAAATCTGCAACTTACTCATGAAAACAGGCTGCCGCCGCGCGCCTATTTCTTCGCTTATGATTCACTGGCGAAGGCCCGCTCGTTTGTACGTGAAAACAGTAGCCACTTTTTGTCCCTTAGCGGGCAGTGGAACTTCCGTTTCTTTACTAATCCGCTCTTAGTTCCAGAGGCATTTAGCACAGAGTTGATGGCGGAGTGGGGCACGATTACCGTGCCGGGAATGTGGCAGATGGAAGGCCACGGCCAGCTGCAGTACACCGACGAAGGTTTTCCTTTCCCTATTGATGTGCCGTTTGTGCCGAGCGATAACCCAACGGGGGCGTACCAGCGGATGTTTACGCTGGGCGAAAACTGGCAGGATAAACAAACGATTATCAAATTTGATGGCGTAGAAACTTACTTTGAAGTCTACGTGAATGGCCGGTACGTTGGGTTCAGCAAAGGGAGCCGCCTGACGGCCGAGTTTGATATCAGCGCGGCGGTGAAAACCGGCGATAACCTGCTGGCTGTCCGCGTCATGCAGTGGGCGGACTCGACCTATATTGAAGACCAGGACATGTGGTGGACGGCGGGGATTTTCCGCGATGTTTACCTGGTTGGGAAGCATCCCCTGCATGTTCAGGATTTCACGCTGCGTACCGATTTCAGCGACGACTACCGCAACGCGACCCTTGCCTGCCAGTTGATGCTGGAAAACCTCACAACCCAGGCTGCAGGAGCCACGCTGGAATACACCTTGTTTGATGGCGACACCGCGCTTTATCGCGGGGTGAAAGAGCATTTAACGGTTGATCGGCAGCTCAATATCGACTTTTCGATTGACGTCAAAGCACCTCAGCAGTGGTCGGCGGAAAATCCTTATCTTTACCAACTGGTGATAACGCTCAAAAATGCGATGGGTGAGGTGCTGGAAATCATTCCCCAGCGCGTGGGATTCCGCGATATCAAGGTGCGCGATGGCCTTTTCTACATCAACAATCACTATGTGATGCTGCACGGCGTTAACCGCCACGACAATGATCACCTCAAAGGCCGGGCCGTGGGGATGGATCGCGTTGAAAAAGACCTGCAGCTAATGAAGCAGTACAACATCAACTCAGTGCGAACGGCACATTATCCAAACGATCCACGTTTCTATGAGCTGTGTGACATCTATGGCCTGTTCGTCATGGCGGAAACGGATGTGGAATCGCACGGTTTTGCCAACGTCGGTGACCTGAGCCGCATCACGGACGACCCCGCCTGGGAGCACATCTACGTAGAGCGCATTGTGCGTCACGTCCATGCCCAGAAGAACCACCCGTCGATCATCATCTGGTCACTGGGAAATGAATCTGGCTACGGCTGCAATATCCGCGCGATGTATCGCGCCACAAAGGCGCTGGATGACACCCGGCTTGTGCATTACGAAGAAGATCGTGATGCGGAGGTCGTCGATATTATCTCGACCATGTATACCCGCGTTCCGCTGATGAATGAGTTTGGCGAATATCCCCATGCCAAACCACGCATTATCTGTGAATACGCCCACGCCATGGGCAACGGGCCCGGTGGGTTAACGGAGTACCAGAACGTCTTTTATCAGCACGAAAGTATCCAGGGGCATTACGTCTGGGAATGGTGCGATCATGGTATCCAGGCCACCGATGAAACTGGCGCGGTGCGGTACAACTACGGCGGTGACTATGGGGATTACCCTAACAACTATAACTTCTGCCTGGACGGGCTGATTTTCTCCGATCAAACGCCCGGGCCGGGGCTGCAGGAATACAAACAGGTTATTGCGCCGGTTAAAGTCCGGGCCGAAGATCTTCCGCGCGGCTTGCTGCACGTTGAAAATAAACTGTGGTTCTCAAGCCTGGACGATTACACCCTGAACGTCGAAGTGCGCGCCGAAGGCCAGACACTTTCCAGCCAGCGGCTAAAAGTTGAGGGGCTGGCGGCCAACAGCGGCCGCGATGTAGCCATAACATTGCCGGCGCTCGACGAACGCGAAACCTTCGTCAATATCACCGTGACCAAAGACTGCCGCACGCTCTATAGCGAAGCCAACCACCCGATTGCGGTTTATCAGTTCCCGTTAAAAGCGAGCACGTTGGCAAAAGTACCGCACTGCAATACCAGCGCGACGCCGCTGCAAATCGTTGATGACCGCCTGAGCTATCGTGTCATCGGCCACAATTTCCAGGCTGTGTTCTCAAAAGTCAGCGGCAAGCTTACGGCGTGGCTGGTCAATGGGGTCGAACAGGTGACGCGTGAGCCGAAGATTAACTTCTTCAAGCCCATGATAGATAACCACAAGCAGGAGTTCGAGGGGCTGTGGCAGCCGGCACATTTGCCGATTATGCAGGAGCATTTACGCGGATTCAGCGCTGAAATGCACGGCGATGCCGTGACGATCGTTACGCAGACTATCATCGCCCCGCCGGTGTTTGATTTTGGTATGCGCTGTACCTACCGCTGGCAGGTCACCCCGCAAGGGCATATCAACGTCGAAGTGCAGGGCGAGCGCTACGGTGATTACCCGCATATCGTGCCGTGCATTGGCTTTACGTTAGGGATTAACGGCGCCTTTGAACAGGTGGATTATTACGGCCGTGGCCCGGGCGAGAACTACGCCGACAGCCAGCAAAGCAACATCATTGACCTCTGGCATACCACCGTGGACGACATGTTCGTCAATTATCCCTTCCCACAGAATAACGGCAATCGCCAGCACGTGCGCTGGGCTTCATTGACCGATCGCCACGGCAGCGGCCTGCTGGTTGTGCCGCGCCAGCCTATCAACCTCAGTGCCTGGCATTACACCGCTGAAAATCTGCATGCCGCGCAGCACTGCAATGCGCTGCAGCGCAGCGACGACATCACGCTAAACCTTGACGTTCAACTGCTCGGACTCGGCTCCAACTCGTGGGGAAGCGAGGTGCTGGACAGCTGGCGCGTGTGGCTCCACGCCTTCAGCTACGGTTTTACGCTGTTGCCGCTGGAAGGCGGGCGTAACACCTCGCAGGCGCTGGTTAATCACGATTTCGGCGCAGATTTCTTTTCTCCTGTTTCACATAGCGAGGCTGAACAATGAGAGTTCTCGAGAATTTAGAACAGTTTAAGCAGATCTATCACAGCGGCCGGAAGTGGCAGCGCTGCGTGGAAGCTATCAATAACGTCGACAACATTCGTCCCGGCGTGGCCCATTCCATTGGTGATTCCCTCTCATACCGGGTGAGTACCGACAGCTGCACCGACGCGCTGTTTGTGGGGAGTCGTCGCTATTTTGACGTGCACTACTACCTGCAGGGTCGGCAAAAAATTGAGTTTGCGCCGAAAGAGCAGTTGAAAACGGTGGCCTGCTACCGGGACGAAACCGACCGGGAATACCTGAAAGGCATCGGCGACATCGTGACGGTGACCGAAGGGCAGATGGTGATCTGCGACCCCGAGGAAGCTTACCGTTTCATCAGCGATGAGTGGGTAAAAAAAGTGGTCCTCAGAGTCACGATTGAAGACGGCTATTTCCTTAATAAATAACGCCAGTTTCGATGCGTACCACGGCCAGCGGTATACTCCGCTGGTCTTCCCTGTACCCTCCCCATGACGGGGATGTGAATTTTCGGAGGACGTATGTCCACATCCATTCGGGCAAAAATAGGCAAGTTTGCCCTGCTGTCGATGGCGTTTACGGCGGTCTTTAACGTACGAAACATCGTCAATAACAACATTGAGTTAGGCCTAAGCTCGGCGCCGATTTTCTTATTTGCGACGGTGGTGTACTTCATTCCCTTCGTCTTTATCATCGCCGAATTTGTTTCGGCGAATAAAAATTCTGAATCAGGCATGTACGCCTGGCTGAAACAGCCGCTGGGCACGCGGGCGGCCTATCTGGGGTCGTTTCTTTACTGGTTTGTGAACCTGTTCTTTTTCCTGTCGCTGCTGCCAAACGTGGTGGCCTATGCCTCCTACGCCATCATGGGCTACGCCATTCCGTTCTCACCGATGATCACGTCGTTGATTTCGATTGTGCTGTTTGCGATGGCGACGCATATCTCGACCAAAGGGGCGACGTGGCTGGGGAAAATCTCAGAGTGCGTGGCCTATGGTGTCTTTGCGCTGTTTGCTATCTACGTGGTCGGGGCATTAACGGCGTTGGGCAGCGGGCACGTTCCTGCGCAGCCGATCACGCTGGAAGCGATGGCACCAACCATCAACTGGGCCACCTTGGGCATTATGTGCTGGATTTTTCAGGCGGCAGGCGGGGCAGAAACCGTTGCGGCGTATCTGAATGACACCAAAGGGGGCCAGAAATCCTTCATCAAAGTGATCATTACCGCCGGAGTGCTGATTGGCGGCATGTACGCGCTGGGCTCGCTGTTGGTGAACGTTTTTGTCGCGCGGGAAGATCTCACCTATGCGGCCGGTATGGTAGAAATCTTCACCGGCCTGGGCGCATATTTCCATGTTTCTGAAGCATTAATGGGGCGATTTGTCGGCATTATTCTGTTTATTGCCATTTTCGGCAGCATGATGATGTGGACCGCCGCGCCGGTCAAAATCCATTTCTCGGAAATTCCGGAAGGCATTTATGGCAAGAAAACCACTGAGCTGAATGAGCACGGCGTGCCGGTACGGGCGGCCTGGTGGCAGTTTGTCTTCGTACTGTTAATGCTTATCGTCAACGGTTTTGGCTCCGCCAGCGTCCAGCAAATGATGAACACGGCCATTAACCTGACGGCGGGCACGGCCATGCTGCCGCCAATATTTATTATGGCAGCTTACTTTGTCTTCCGTTGGAAACACGATGACACGCCGCGAGATTTCCGTATGGGGTCAAGAAAAGTGGGGATGGGCGTTGTCTCCATGCTGATGCTGATCTTTGTCGTCAGCATGACCGCCTCGGCATTCCCACCGGGGGTCGATCTGGTCAACGCATTCTTTATTAACGTCTTTATGACGGCAGTATTCTCGGGCCTGGCCTGGTGGTGGATCAGTCGCTTTGAGAATAAACAGAAGGCAAAGCGGCAGAGCAGCCCGGATTTCGCCTCCCGACCATCGAAATAATTCCGCCCCTGGCCAGCCGTTTTGCGGCTGGCTAAGCCTTCACCCTCCCGCCATTTTCGCGATGGGGTTAAAGCAAACTGGTTTTTTGTTTTTTACTAAATTTTTACCAAAATAAATTCTAAAAATTAACGTCCTCTTCCCTACAAAAGAACGCAGCCCTGAAGACTGCGTGGAGATGTGTTATGTCTGAGACGAAGCGTAATACTATCGGTAAATTCGGTCTGCTCTCCCTGACGTTCGCGGCCGTGTACAGTTTTAATAACGTCATTAATAACAATATCGAGCTTGGGTTAGCGTCGGCGCCGATGTTTTTCCTGGCCACGCTGCTTTATTTCATTCCGTTCTGTTTAATCATCGCCGAGTTTGTTTCGCTGAATAAAAACTCGGAGGCCGGGGTTTATGCCTGGGTTAAAAGCGCGCTGGGGGGCCGCTGGGCTTTTATTACGGCCTACACTTACTGGTTTGTTAACCTGTTCTTTTTCACTTCTCTGCTGCCGCGCGTTATCGCCTATGCATCCTACGCGTTCCTCGGGTATGAATACATGCTGACGCCGGTCGCCACCACGGTGCTGAGCATGGCGCTGTTCGCCTTATCAACGTGGGTTTCAACCAATGGGGCAAAAATGCTGGGGCCAATCACCTCGGTGACATCTTCCCTGATGCTACTGCTGACGCTCTCCTATGTCTTATTGTCAGGGGCGGCGCTGGTGGGCGGTATTCAACCGGCAGACCCCATCTCCGTAGAGGCGATGATTCCCAACTTTAACTGGGCATTTCTTGGGATCACAACCTGGATATTTATGGCGGCGGGCGGGGCCGAATCGGTGGCCGTGTACGTCAACGACGTGAAAGGCGGGTCTAAATCCTTTGTGAAAGTGATAATCCTGGCCGGAATATTTATCGGCGTACTGTATTCCGTCTCCTCGGTGCTGATTAATGTTTTTATCAGCAGTAAAGAGCTGAAATTTACCGGGGGATCGGTACAGGTTTTCCACGGCATGGCGGTCTATTTCGGTCTCCCGGAAATCGTGGTCAACCGCTTCGTGGGCCTGGTGTCATTTACCGCGATGTTTGGGTCGCTGCTGATGTGGACGGCAACGCCGGTGAAAATCTTCTTCTCGGAAATCCCCGGCGGTATTTTTGGTGAAAAAACCGTGGCGCTAAATAAAAACGGCGTGCCCGCGCGTGCCGCCTGGATTCAGTTCCTGATTGTGATCCCGCTGATGATTATCCCCATGCTGGGCTCCAGCACCGTCCAGGATTTAATGAACACCATAATCAACATGACAGCCGCTGCTTCCATGTTACCCCCGCTGTTCATCATGCTGGCGTATCTCAATTTACGCCGTAAATACGATCATCTGCCGCGTGATTTTAAAATGGGATCGCAGAGAACCGGCATGGCCATCGTCTCAATGCTCATTGCGATTTTCACCGTCGGTTTTATCGCCTCCACGTTCCCAACCGGCGGCAATATATTGACGATCGTTTTCTATAACGTGGGGGGAATAGTGATTTTCCTGGGCTTCGCATGGTGGAAATACAACAGATACATCAAAGGATTAACTACAGAAGAGCAAGTAAGGGAAGCCAGGCCGGTGGTGCATACGGTCTGATCTCAACGGCACGTCATCGCAGACGCTGGTTTCCATAAAGGCTGGATGCCCCCGGCCAGAATAGCCGGGGGCGGTTTGAAATACTGGGTCGGAACATCATTAATCAAAACTGACAAACCGGCAGGGCAAACAAAACGGCAACCGCCCGGCCGAAGGCTCAGTAATAGCAACGACTTTACCGGCAAGTAACTTCATAACGTTCCCCATTTCATTCATGAAATTCCGAATCTCAATATGAATCTTTCTGTTAATTTTCCTGATGTGTGTCGTCGGATGATTTCAACGGGTTATCCGTAAGCCTGTGTTCGGGTTGTGCAATAAAAACCCTGGTTCTTGCTTTTTAATTCAATGCCGGGTGGGTAAGAATGGAAACGTCTCACTCTCCTTCAGAACGGAAACATATAGGTTGCTCTAAGAGGAAAATTTTCGCCTTAAATAGGGGGGCAGGCTTGAGCCTTAACAAGGCCATGCAGCAGGACGTTCTGGCAAAAAAGAATGGACAATGCGGTGGTGGCGTTGTTTCACAGTGACTTGCAACAAGGGAGCCTGAACGATAATGGGGCAGAGAAAAAAAAGAATTCAGTAGAGGTGTGTTGACGTCAAAATGGTACGCCCTACAGGGTTCGAACCTGTGACCTACGGCTTAGAAGGCCGTTGCTCTATCCAGCTGAGCTAAGGGCGCACGGAGTAATGCAGAGAAACATTACGGTTTGATGCGGGGTGGATTATACGGTCAGCACCTCTTGAGTCAATGGCTTTTCAACCACCTGCGCGACAAATGAGCATAAACCTACATCAGTGCCTGACAGCGGGCCGCGCATCTGACAAAATAGCAGCAACCCCCTTCCTTTAAGTTTACAGATGGAATTCTCTCTCTGATGGCAGCAAAGATTATTGACGGTAAAACGATTGCGCAGCAGGTCCGGCTTGAAGTTGCTGAAAAAGTAAAAGCCCGAGTTGCCGCAGGAAAACGTGCCCCTGGTCTGGCCGTTGTATTGGTGGGAGCGAACCCTGCGTCCCAGATTTATGTCGCGAACAAACGCAAAGCCTGCGAAGAGGTTGGTTTTGTCTCCCGCTCTTATGATTTGCCGGAAACCACCAGCGAAGCGGAGCTGTTAGGGCTGATCGATGCGCTAAACGCGGACGCCGAGATTGACGGCATTCTGGTACAGCTGCCGCTGCCTGCCGGGATCGATAACGTCAAAGTGCTTGAGCGTATCGACCCGGACAAAGACGTGGATGGCTTCCATCCATACAACATTGGCCGCCTGTGCCAGCGTGCGCCGCGCCTGCGTCCATGTACCCCGCGCGGTATCGTGACGCTGCTTGAGCGCTACAACATCGACACCTACGGCCTGAACGCGGTCATCATTGGCGCGTCCAACATCGTGGGTCGCCCGATGAGCATGGAACTGCTGCTGGCCGGTTGCACCACGACCGTAACGCACCGTTTCACCAAAAACCTCCGCCAGCACGTTGAGAACGCCGACCTGGTGATTGTCGCCGTGGGCAAACCTGGCTTTATTCCGGGTGAATGGATTAAAGAAGGCGCTATTGTGGTGGACGTCGGCATCAACCGTCTGGAAAGCGGGAAAGTGGTCGGGGACGTAATTTATGATGAAGCAGCCGCCAAAGCCTCGTATATTACGCCGGTTCCGGGTGGCGTAGGCCCAATGACGGTTGCCACCCTAATTCAGAATACCTTGCAGGCCTGCGAGGAATATCATGATGTTGATGGAGAGTAATAATGGCGACCTTCTCATTAGGTAAACACCCTCACGTTGAACTGTGCGACTTGCTCAAGCTGGAAGGCTGGTGTGAAAGCGGCGCGCAGGCAAAAGCGGTGATTGCCGAAGGCCTCGTGAAGGTGGACGGTGAAGTTGAAACCCGCAAGCGCTGCAAAATTGTGGCGGGGCAGACCGTCGTCTTTGAGAGCCTGAGCATTACCGTTCAGCCTTAATCGCGCGCGCCCTTTTCAGAACGAAAAGGGCTGGCATCAACTCTCCTTGCCGTTTGGGTGAAGGAGAGTTGCAGAGC
Organism: Enterobacter sp. Ag1; assembly: GCA_000277545.1. GTDB lineage: Bacteria > Pseudomonadota > Gammaproteobacteria > Enterobacterales > Enterobacteriaceae > Cedecea. Next base: position 40,971 of record AKXM01000015.1, read on the forward strand.
CTTTCCCGCCTCAGAACCAAATTACCTTATCAATACCAGGCTTAAAAACCTGCGTCACTTCAAATATTCGATAACAATATGGCAACAGCGCAGAATTCAGTTGCGGGGCAAAAACCGTTTCGGCACTCTAGGTAGAACGTTCTACTAGAACGTTCTACCTATCATAAAAACGCGTGAACAGACAAAACGCGGTTACTGCGTCTGCACCGGGGGAAACGTCCATGAGTCTGTTGTCCAGTGTTGTTAAATCGTTATCAAAGCTTTCCATGATTGGCCGTGCGTTAATGCTGCCTATCTCTCTGCTGCCTGCCGCAGGTTTACTGCTGGCGTTCGGCGATAAGTTTCACTTACCGCTGATGATGAATGCGGGCGGGGTTATCTTCGATAACCTGCCAATGCTGTTTGCCATCGGTTCTGCCGTGGGTCTTGCTGCAGAATCGGGTATTGCCGCGCTGTCGGCGGCGGTGTCGGTGTTTATCATCAACATTACCATTGGCACCGTCATGCACATCACGCCGGAAATGGCCTCTGCGGGCGGGAAATATGCCATGGTGGTCGGCATCCCGACGCTGCAAATGGGCGTTTTTGGCGGGCTAATCTCCGGTATCCTGGCGGCGTGGTGCTACAACAAATTCCACACCATGCAATTGCCGGAATTCCTCGGCTTCTTCTCCGGCAAGCGTTTTGTCGCCATCGCGACGGCGTTTCTCTCCTTCCTGTTGGGGATGGTGCTGCCGTGGGTGTGGTCGTACATTCAGTCCGGTATTGATGCGCTGTCGGTGGTGGTTAACGGGGATAATCAGGCCGCATCAACCTTTATCTTCGGGCTGGTTGAGCGCGCTTTAATCCCGCTGGGCCTGCACCACATCTGGTATCCGTCCTTCTGGTACTCCTTCGGGGAATACACCACTCATACAGGGCAGGTGATTCACGGCGACCAGACGATTTGGTTCAAAATGCTGGAAGAGGGCGTGAAGTCCTTCAGCAGCGACAGCTACCAGAATGCGGGTAAATTCATGCAGGGCGAGTTCCCGCTGATGCTGTTCGCGCTGCCTGCGGCCTGTCTGGCGATGTACCATGAAGCCAACACCAAGAATAAGAAAATTGCCTCCGGTATTCTGTTCTCCGCGGCGCTGACCTGCTTCCTCACCGGGATCACCGAGCCCGTTGAGTTCACCTTCATCTTCGTGGCTCCGATTCTGTATGTGTTCAACGCGGTGATGGCCGGCCTGTCTTATATGTGCATGTACCTGCTGCATGCCCATATCGCCAAATCGTTCTCCGCCGGGATGATCGACTACATCTCCTTCGGGATCCTGCCGTCGTTCAACGGCTACCAGACTAACTTCCTGATGGCGGTGGTCGTGGGCGTGCCGATGGCGCTGATTTACTACTTCACTTTCCGCTTCGTGATTCGCCGTTTCGACGTGAAAACGCCGGGCCGTACCGAAGTCACCGCTAACGCGGGAGACAAAACCGACACCGAACTGGCGGGCGATATCATCGGCCTGCTGGGCGGGGCACCAAACATCAACTCTGTGGGCTCCTGCATTACCCGCCTGCGCCTTGAAGTGGACGACAGTTCGATGGTCGACAAGGACGGCCTGAACAGCCTGGGCGCTCGCGGCGTGGTATTCGTCGGCGATTCGGGTATCCAGGTCATATTTGGTGCCAGAGCGCAATTTATTGCACAGACAATGTCGACGATGATCGGTAAATAATGTAATACCTTTCGGCCTCCTGTATGTTTCAGGGGGCTGAAATTTATGGATGTGCGGTTACAGGGGTGGAATGAAAAAGGTCAACATCATTGATGTCGCTGAGCTTGCGGGCGTATCGGTTTCGACGGTTTCGCTGGTGCTTCGCCAGAAGGGCAAGATCTCTGAGGCGACCATTGATAAGGTCAATGCCGCTATCAAGGAACTCGGCTATGTGCATAACGTTGCCGCCGCCAACCTTCGTTCCAGCACCTCTAACCTGATTGGCCTGATTATTCGTGACTTTAACAACTCTTTCTCCGTCAACGTCACCGCGAGCGTTGTTCAGCAGCTCGAAAAACAAGGCTACATGGTGTTTCTTGGCCAGCCGCGCGACGGAGAGCAACAGCTGCGCAACTGTCTGACCTCGTTTAGCCAGCAGGGCGTAGCCGGGGTCATTTATCTGGCCGCCGACTGCCACTCCGCTGAGGTTCCCCAGGCCATTACCGACTGCCCGCTGCCCACGGTGGTTATCTCTGAATCAACCATTACCAGCACCCGTGATGTGATTGGGCGGGATAATCGTCAGGCCGGTAACCAGGCCACGCGTTTTCTCATTGAGCGCGGCCACCGCAATATTGCCTGGCTGGGAGGCACAAAAAGCTGTCTCATCCGCGCCGAGCGGCTGTCTGGCTACCGCAGCGCCCTGCAGCAGTATGGCTTGCCGTTCAGAGAAGAGTGGGCGCCGGAATGTGCGGACGACACATCGGCTTCGGCTTTTGCCACGCGCCTGATGCTGGAAAAGAGCAACCAAATTACCGCCATGCTGTGTCATTCTCCGGCGGCGATCATTGGCGCCATCACCGGTATTCAGCAAGTGGGTCGTACCGTTGGGAAAGACGTTTTCTTAACGCAGCAGGTCTCGCTGATTGGTTTTGAGGATATGATGTACATTAATCTGACCTCGCCGAGCTTTACCTATGTTTCTGCCTCCAGTGAAGAGACCGGGCGACAAGCCGCCGCATTAATTGTCAGCAAAATTAAACAGCCGGAACTTCCTGCCCAGAGAATTATCATTTCTGGTGAACTGGTGCCGCGCGAATCTGCATAACGGGAAGTATATTATCCGTCCGTTATTATTATGCTATTAATCCCTTCCACCCACATTAATGGCATATTATTAACGCATTATTTTCATTTTTATTTCAATTAATCATGAAATCAGCCTGAGATTGCAAACCGCATATATTCTGGTCAGAATAGTCGCTTCTCTTTCAGAATTTTCTCTTAAATATGCTCAAGCGAATTCTTCTCTCTCTATTATTAATGCTGGGTTTTTATACCGGAAACGCGCTGGCGGTTGATTGCCAGCGAGCGGCCAGGCCGCTGGAAAACACCATCTGCAATAACGACACCCTGCACTGGCTGGACAGCACGATGGGCGCCATTTATCGCTCTATGCTGGTGAAGGGTAATGGCGCGCAGGTGCATAAAGACTATCTGGAGTGGGAAAAATCGCTTGAAAACTGTACCACCGACGGCTGTATTGAACGAGCCTACTATGAAGGCATCAGCCGAATTTCCGGGGTGAAAGAGGGCTTTGACTGGCAGGGTACATGGTGGAACATCACGGCAGCTAATCGAAGCGGGGGCAAATTAACCTTTAGCCGTAATGCAGAATGGTCATTAACCCTTGATATCAGAGCCTGGGCTGGCATAAACCATGACGACTTCACCGCTGAGGCCCAGAAAATATACGGCATGGTGATAGTGGAGAAAGTACAAAGCACCAGTAACTGTAAACTGCTGCTTATCCCGAGGCAGAATGGCTCAATCCAGGTGCACAGTAATGGCGAATGGGGCTGTAAATTGTCGATGCCGGTGGGGGTATTTGTTGACGGACGCTATGTGAAAAGCGCCAAGGACCCACGTCCGAAAGCCACGTTGCTGTCCATTGGTATATTCCCGGATGTTGAAACCGACAATCGCTTCAGAGAGATGGTGGGCAATGACTACCAGAATTTTGTGGATGCCGCAAATGTCTATATCTATCAGGATGATATAGATAATATTGGCGCGAAGGTGATTGCCATGTGGGTACGTGGTGAAGCCAATCGCCATACGGCAATTATCATGTACACCCCGGAAGGTAAAATGTGGGCGGCGCGAACGTCGCCGGGTAAAAAAGGGGGGCAGGAAGCCAAGTTTTACCGCTCGAAGAGCAATGAGGCAGACCCGCTGCCGCGCACTATCCGGGGCTGGAAGCTGCGGTTTTTAGATAAGTAGCTTTGCTCAAGCCGCCACTTCTTTCAAACTTAACGTCGCTTCAGGTCGTTACCCTCACCCTAACCCTCTCCCTGGAAGGGAGAGGGGATAAACAATGTTTCCCGTAGCTTTTGTTTCCCCCCTCTCCCCTATGGGGAGAGGGCCGGGGTGAGGGGGAAATCACGCCAATGTCCCGACAATCTTCAAATCACTGTCGTCCGGCACCTCGTTATAAGACAACACATGCAGCCCGGTGCTAAACAGGCGGCCATAGCGCGCCAGAATCGGGCGAAGCTGTGGGGTAACCAGCAGCAAAGGCGGCAGGCTTTTCGCCCTCATCTGCTCGTAAATCATCGGCATGGTATTTTGCAGCTGCGACAGAATATTGGGGTCAACCGGGAAGCTGTCCAGTGCCACTTTCCCGGCCTGTTGGGCCTGATTCAGGGCGTTCAGCAGCAGGTTTTCCAGCTCGTTATCCATGGTGTAGGCGGCAAGCTGACCGCGGTCGCCGTTGATGTTATGCAAAATAGCGCGCCGCAGGGCGTAACGCACATCGGCACACAGCAGCTGCGGATCTTTGGTCACCGCGGCGCTTTCCAGCAGCGTGGCGGCAATGGTGACAATGTCTTTCAGCGACACCTGTTCCAGCAGAAGCTGCCGGTACACTTTCAGCAACTGGCTGAAATTCAGCGCAGCATTTAAGTCTTCCGCAAGCTTGGGAGCCTGCAGCGCCAGGCGCGCATGGAGATGCGTGATATCGTCATAATTAAACAGATCGGGCAAATGCTGGCGCGCCACTTTGTTGACGTGCGTGGCCACCACGCTGGCGCAATCCACCACCTGATAGCCAAGATTTAACGCCCGCGCTTTTTGGTCGGGATCAATCCAGACGATAGCCATGCCGTAAGCCGGATCGGTATCCAGCACGCCGTCAATCTCGCCGTACAGTTCGCTGCCGGGGATCGCCATCAGTTTTTCCGAGTTAACTTCCCCCAGCGCCACTCGAATACCATTGATGTGGATGGCGTACTGGGCGGGTTTGAGGCGGAAGTTCTCACGGATGCGGATCTCTGGCAACAGCACGCCGCAGGTCTCAGAGATAACCTGTCGCGCCCCGCGAATACGCTGCGAAAGCGGGCTGCCTTTGGCGGTATCCACCAGCGAAACCAGCTTGTAGCCAAGGTTCAGACCAATCGGCTCGACCAGCGGAATGCTGTCCCAACTGACGGTAGGTTCCGTGTCGGGGCTGAGCGCCTCCTGAATCGCCAGAATGTCATCATCCTGCTGCTGCGCAGGCTGTACCACTTTGCTCTGCCGCCAGGCGGCAAACAGCAGCAGAGCGGTAAAGCTCAGGAAGGCGATATGCGGCATACCCGGCACGATGGCCAGAATAAACATCACGAACGCAGCGGTATAAAGTACGTTCGGGCGGGCGAGCAATTGCGTTTTAATTTCGTGGCTAACGTCGGCGTCGTCGCTTACTCGGGTCACGATAATAGCGGCCGCAGTCGCCAGCAGCAGGGATGGGATCTGCGCGACCAGGCCATCACCAATCGTCAGCAACACGTACTGCTGGAAGGCGTGGCTGGCATCAAGATCGTATTTAAAAATACCAATACAAATCCCGCCGATCACGTTGATGATAAGCACCATGATCCCGGCAATGGCGTCGCCGCGCACGAACTTTGAGGCCCCGTCCATCGCGCCGTAGAAATCGGCTTCGTTGGCAACGTCTTTACGCCGGGTTTTGGCCTGTTGCTGATTGATTAATCCGGCATTCAGGTCGGCATCGATCGCCATCTGTTTGCCGGGCAGGGCGTCAAGGGTAAAGCGGGCGGACACTTCAGAAATACGTTCTGCGCCTTTGGTGACCACCACGAAGTTAATTATGGGGGCGGTCACCGAAGAAGAGCGGAAAGAGATTGTCTCTTTGCTTAACAGCGACTCGCTGTTTGACGGCATGTCCGGGATGCCGATTACCCAGCTAAACGGCTCCGGAGGCAGCGTTACTGTTCTGGCCGGGAAGCCAAAGCCGGATGATGCCAGCCAGGCTATTCAGCAGGATGTTGCTGCGCTACAGGCATTGACCAATGCGGCAAGCCAGGGGGAAAGTCTGGAAGACGTGAACCGCCGCTCAGAGCAGGAAATTGAAGATTTGGCCCGGGTGATCATGAAGATCACTTCAGCCTATGAGGCGCAGTCTAATCTGCAAATCGAGATCGTGCCGCAGGGGCTGCGTATTCTGGTGCAGGATGATCAAAAACGAGAAATGTTCCAGCGCAGCAGCGCCATTCTGACTCCCTTTTTTAACCGCCTGCTGACGGAGTTTGCTACGGCGCTGAACGCCATTGACAACAAAATTATTATTACCGGACACACCGATGCGACGCGTTTTCGTGACCAGGAGCTTTACAACAACTGGAACCTTTCCGGCGAGCGTGCCATGCAGGCGCGCAAAGCGCTGGCGAAGGGCGGGCTGGATACCGGAAAAGTGCTGCAGGTTAGCGGGATGGCTGACCAGATGTTGCTCGATCCTGACCATCCGCTCAGTTCGGCCAACCGCCGTATTGAAATCATGGTGTTGACCCATTCCGCTAGCGCTTCGCTGTATCAATTCTTTGGTCAGCATGGCGAAAAAGTGCTTAAGCCGCTGGCCGAGCGCGTGGCGCAGCAGCCCTCCGCGGCACGCTAAGTTTTCAGGTATTTGTGTTGCTTAAGTCTATTTCCACCTCAATTGTCTCCACTTTTTCGCCTGCGTCCGAACTCTCCCGGCGTAGGGCGGGATTTTTTTTTCTGCTGCTATTCGTCCTGTTTTCGTCCCTGGCCTGGGCTTCACCCGCGAAAAAGTCTAAAGCAAGCGTGAAGCGCACACAGATCGCGCAGCCGCAGAGTAAAGAAGCCCGTGAACGGATGAAAAATCGTGCAAGGCTGCTTACCCGTGCCAAAAATCGCCTTGCAGTTGTCCCGCCTACGCCCGAACAGAAAAAGCGTCAGGCTGCTGAAAAACTGGTCGCTCGTGCCCTGAACCGTGAGCAGCTCGCCATGCACACTCGCTGGCGTCCTGGGCTGATGGGGGGCTCAGAAGGTCTGTGGCCGTTGGCGACCGAAGCGCTTATGGCTGAGATGGTAAGCCCGCGTGTGGAAGCCACTCTCCACAAAGTGATAGCGCGGCTCAAGCAACAGTTGGGCAAACCCTATGTCTGGGGTGGACAGACGCCCGAGCAGGGCTTCGACTGCAGCGGGCTAATCTATTACGCCTATAACAAGCTGCTTAGCCAAAAGCTGCCGCGTACCGCCAACGGTATGTTTCAGGATCGGCGATTAAAACGAATAAGTCAGCGCCAGCTTCAGCGTGGCGATCTGGTGTTTTTCAGTATCAAAAGCCAGGATCGCGCCGATCACGTCGGGGTTTATTTAGGAGAAGGGCAGTTTATCGAGGCGCCCAGAACCGGGCTGAATATCCGCATCAGCCAACTGGCAGACAATTACTGGCAGGATCATTTCCTGGGGGCGAAGCGTATTTTGACCGAGGAGGCTGTTCTGTGAGGTCAGACCCCTCACCCCGGCCCTCTCCCAGAGGGAGAGGGGGAAAATAACAGGGCGGGACAGGACGCAATCTTTCCCCTCTCCCTTTTAGGGAGAGGGTAAGAAGCCGTCCCTCCCGAAAGAGAGACCGCCGCCGCGAATTGAATTAGCGGTGAAATTCACCGGCAGATTCAGGCTGGTAGTGCAAAGCGAGCACTTCAAGGTGAGTCTGACTGCCGTTTGGCAACGTCCAGTTGATACTATCGCCAACCCGCAGGCCGAGCAGCGCGGCACCGACTGGAGCCATAACAGAAAGCTGGTTATCGCTGTCGGTCAGGTTCGCCGGGTAAACCAGCGTGCGTACGTGGACTTCCTGAGTGCTTAAATCGCGAAACTCTACGCGGCTGTTCATGGACACCACATCCGACGGCATCTTCTCCGGGCTGCACATCTCCGCGCGATCCAGTTCGGCGTTGAGCGCCTCTGCCACCGGGGCTTTGGCGTACTGCGGCTGTTCCAGCAGGCGGTCAAGGCGTTCGGCGTCTAGTTCGTTAATGATGATGGCAGGTCTGGACATAGTTCTCTCCGTGTAAAAAAGCAGGGCACTCATGTGCTGAAATCGTACAAAGAAAAACCCCCACCGAAACCGGCGAGGGTTGTTCACGTAGGACCGATGATACTGAGCTTAGCCCGGAGTTGAAAGCGAGATCAGTCACATTTTGACTTCCCCCGATTCCCTTACAGAATCACGCTCCCCAGCGCCGCCAGCAGGAAGGCGATGGTGCCGATCAGCGTTTCCATCACGGTCCAGGTTTTCAGCGTCGTTTTCTCATCCATTTCCAGGAAACGCCCCACCAGCCAGAAGCCGGAGTCATTCACGTGAGACAGGACGGTAGCGCCCCCGGCAATCGCGATAACGATAAAGCACAGGTCAAACTGGCTCAGGCCCGTGGTGGCTTCGACCATCGGTGAGACCAGCGCGGCGGTAGTGGTCAGGGCAACGGTGGCTGACCCTTGAGCAACGCGAAGCGCAGTCGAGATAACAAAGGCGGCAACGATAACCGGCATGCCGGTGTCTGAGAGGACGCCAGCCAGCGCGTCACCAATGCCGCTTGCGCGTAGCACGCCGCCGAACATACCGCCCGCTCCGGTCACCAGGATAATGCCGCAAATCGGGCCGAGTGCGCCGTCACATACCTTTTCAAGATGCTGGCGGCTATGTTTGCCGCTGAAGACCATCAGGGCAAAAAAGACGGTAATCAGCAGTGCAATAGGCGTTTTGCCCAGCATGCGCAAGAAGTTCACCAGCGTATTGTCGGCGCTGACCCAGCCGAGCACAGTGGCGGTGTTGAGGCCGGTATCGAGGAAGATCAGCACCAGCGGCATCAGTAAAATTGTCATGACCATGCCGAATGACGGCGGCTGGTGATTCTGATCCACTTCGACTTTACCGAGGAAAGAGCTCGGCAGAGGAATATCGAATTTCTTCCCGGCATACAGCCCGAAGAGATAGGCCCCGAGATACCAGGTCGGGATGGCGATAATCAGCCCTACCACAACCAGCAGGCCGATGTTCGCCCCCAGCAGTTCGCTGGCGGCCACCGGGCCTGGATGCGGCGGCAGAAGCGCGTGCATCACCGCAAAAGCACCGGCCGCCGGGAGCGCATATTTCAGCGTTGAGCCGCCGAATTGCTTGGCGACGCTGAAGATGATCGGCAGCATCACCACCAGACCCGCGTCAAAGAAGATCGGGAAGCCAAAAAGCAGTGACGCGACGCCAAGGGCAAAAGGTGCCCGGTGAGCGCCAAAGGTCCCAACCAGGGTGTCCGCCAGCACCTTTGCGCCGCCGGAAATTTCCAACAGGCGGCCAATCATGGCGCCGAGCCCAACTAATAAAGCGACGCCTGCCAGGGTGCTGCCAAAGCCACCCAGGATCGTGGGTACAATTTTGTCGAACGGCACGCCTGTGACGAGTGCCACAATGACGCTGACCAGGGTCAGCGCCAGGAAGGCATGTACGCGAAAGCGCATGATCAATACGAGCAGGAGCACGACGGAACAGGCGGCAATACCCAGCAGGCTTCCTGCGCCTAAACTTGTTGTTATTTCGGTCATTTTATTTCCCCAGTGGCAAATTCTCAGATGAATGCACCAAAAGCGTGTTATTGGGTGATGCTGATACCGGTAACATGATATCGGTAACATCCGGTTGCCTGTAAATGAACTCTGTAATGTTTGTTAACATTCTGGGACGAAGTTCAAACAATCAAAATAATCAGTGCGAAAGGTGAGCGGGGGAATTGTTTGGCTGGGAAAAGTCTGACACGCGCCTGACTTACACCATCAGGGAGCGAAATACTGCGGGGGCCACCGTGTAGCACGGGGCCCGGCTGCTTTTAACGAGCAGGGTGTTCCGCTATCGGCAACAAGAGCTCTTTGAGAATTTCATAGCGCTGCTGCGGCGAGAGCCAGATAAACCCCAGCAGTTTTTGCTGGCTGCCTTCACGCTCGAACTGCGCCCTCAGCTGCAGTAAGTACCGTTTTGTTCTGTTCATGGTCACCTCCAGGTTCGTTACCTGAAGGCTATAATCAAAAAACCGGAACAAATAGTGATGCGATTAATTTTTGACTTCAGTATTTATTCTGTCAGTAGCCAACTGCGTCCAGGCGGAAGCTCTTCCCGCAGTTGCCGGGGTGTTTTTGCGGGGCAAAGGAGGCGGTTTGCAGCGGTTGGTTAATCTTGTCTGCCAGCAGGGAGATCTGCATTTCCGTGAGGTAGGCGGGATTACCGTCACAGGTTAGCTTGATAGCATTCACCGCATCGCTGCCCCAGGTTTGCTTCACGGCTTGGTTAAACGCCTTACGCGTCACCACCTGGCCGTAGTGCTGAGCCAGGAACTGGCCAAAAGCGCTGTGTTTCACTTCTCCATTCAGGCGCACCATCGTGCCGAAGTAATCGTCGGGGTTAAAGCCAAAGCAAACGCCGTGCTTGGCGTATTCGTAGCGCTCCAGGCAGGATTGGCCCCCGGCGCCGGGCATCACGCCGGCCAGCTTTGAGGCCATTTCAACGGAAAGCCCGGTATCCGGCGCGGCGCATTTGTTTGAAGCCCTGGCTTCGGCCATATTCGGCACCGGGCGAGTGGCGCAGCCGTAGCGCATCCAGCGTTTTTCATCGACGCCGCGTGACGCGACAGATTTTGGCAGACCGGGCCAGAGGCCGTGAACGGTCAGGAAGGCACTTTTATCCGCCTGTTCCTGCTGGGCTTTACACTCCGCGGGTTCGTTGCGATTGCGGTCGTGCATGCTCTGACAGAAGCCGGTTTGCCAGGAGAGCGCCAGTACGTAGCGATCAAAATCCCCGTACTGGCTGGGCTGCAGGGCGTCGGCAAACGCAAGTGGACTAAGTAAAAGCGGCGTGCAAAGCAGTAAATGTCGCGGTGTGAAATTCATCATTATTCTCTTATCTGTCCTGGAGGCGGGCTTATTATAGGCATAAAAAAAGCGCCTGATGCAGGCGCTTGAAACAATGATGGCTGCGGGTTAGTGAACGATCGCTGCAGCAGGAACCAGAATCTCCGTGGCGATAATCACCACAATAAGACCGACGGCGACCGGCACAGAGGTACGCTTCACCACTTCGAAAGGTGAGATTTTTGCCATCCCGGCAACGGCCACTACCACGCCGGAAACTGGAGAAATGGTGCGGCCCAGGTTGGAAGCCTGCAGCATCGGAATGGTCAGGTATGCCGGGTTAATCCCGGAAGAGTGAGCCAGTTTCGGGATCATTTCGACGAAGGCATAGAACGGTGCGTTACCGGAGCCGGTGGTCATGGCCGCCAGCATGGTCAGCACCACCAGCACCAGCATCAGAATAATGCTTGCGGAACCAAACGAGGTGGCAATAGAGATCAGGCTTTGAATAAAGCCGATGGTGCTTAAGCCCTGGGCAAAAACGCCGGCGGCAACCAGCAGCATCACCACGTTGGCAAAGGCGTCCGCCATGCCGCGATAGCAAACTTCCATCCCGGAGAAGACGTGCTGCGTATTGAAGCTGCGGAAAAACTCAATCAGCGCGGCAATCAGAATACATATCACCAGGATAGTAATGATATGCAGCTGCGGGCCCCATTTGCCGTCGAAAATGAGTACCCCGACAATCGGCGTAAACGGCAGGATGGCGTAGAAAGCGGGCGCGGAAGTCTGAATTTCACTCACGTCCAGCATTTCGTGGTTGATGTGCTCTTTCTTGTCGAGATAGCGCTGCCAGAAGAAATGCGCGATGGCCATGCTGATGATGGCAGCGATGGAGATAGGAATGGTCGTTTTAAAGGCAAAATCGACCAGCGACATTTCAGAAGCCTGAGCGGCCAGCACCACGTCTCCGGACGTTGGAGCCAGAATAATCGCCGCCGGAGAAGCGCAAATGGCTGCGGCAGCTCCGCGGCTGATACCGACATTGACCATGACCGGGAACAGCGTAGCCATTAACAACACCCCAAGCCCGGTTGCGGAAGAGACCGCCAGCGACATCAGGCAGGCGACGAAGTAGGCGGCAATCATCAGTAAGTAAGGCGAGTTGATGAATTTCAGCGGCTTAGAGGCCAGTTTGACCACCACATCGTTGGCGCCGATATGGGTCATGTAGGCGGCAAACCCGCAGAGCATCATGATCATCATGCCAAGATCGCCGCCGCGGCTCATCAGCAGGATTTTGACGTATTCAAAGATGTCTGTGGCGGTGTAGCCGGTGCTTTCCGCGCTGGCGGGCAACACTTTATGCCCCATCAACGCGCTGACGATAAGTAACAATAACCCGCCGACGAACAGCACGCCGGTGGCGGAATAGCCTTTGATGATGTAGCGGGCAACGCCCACAATCACCACGACCCCGATAATAAGTTCCAGAATGGTAAGCATGATATCCCCTGATACGCTAAGGCGCTCTTCGGCGTCCTTACGCTTGCGGCTGTAAGTGGTTTTCTCTCAGAAATTAAAATAGTGATTTTTTACAGGCGACTGTAAAGGGCTAAGAATTTGCCTCAGAACCCGTTTGGAGTTTCTGATAAGCATCAACTTTCGTTGCAACGGATCAACTTTAGGCAAAGCTTTTGTTGGCTGCATTACATTTATCGACGTGGCCGATAAAAAATAAGGCATAAAAATTGTGCGAGTTTTGGCGGTATAACCGGCGATCGGTTATGTAAAAACAATGATTGTTTTGCCTGATTGTTAACGAATGGCTTTTTCGTAAAGCAGTTAAAAAAAACTTTAAAACGCGACAGGCTGCCGCCTATACTGCCGATCTCTTTTATGTCGGGGTTTTTATGCTGCACACCTCCCTCTGGTCGACAAGCCGCTGGCGCTTTATCAGGAAGCATCTTTTGATGCTGCTGTTGGCGTTGGGCTGGTTTTTTGTCAACAGTCAGGTGGCGATAGCATCCTACAATTGCCCGGTTGATATGACCGCTGGCCCCATGGCAGCCCCGCATGCCGACACCATGCAGATGCCTGACAAGGCGATGCAGGCGAAACTCAGTAACCCGCTGTGTGAAAAACACTGCGTGCCTGACGTAATGCAAAAAGACAACGGGCATAGCTCGCTGGTGGCGTTACCGGTTGCAGATACCCTTGCGCTGGTTGAGCCTCAGTGTTCAACGGTCGTTGAATCCGCCCCTTATGTTACCCCTCCCGCAACAGGACCTCCGGCAACCATTCGTTTTTGCCGCTTTAGAGAATAACTCCAGCACCGTCAATGTTTTGGGGCTTTGCCCATTCCCTTTTTGACTGTGTTTTGGAGATAAATCATGTTTAACGCTATTCGTTCTGCTGCGGCCGGTGCGCTGCTTGTTGTTGCCGCTTTCCCTGCTTTTTCCGCTGAAACTTCCCACGATATGTCCTCTATGAAGGGGATGTCTGACATGCCTGGCATGACGATGTCTTCTGATGCGAGTTCGGCGATCAAGGTCTACAAAACCGAAGGCGTGGTGAAGACCATCACCGCCGATAGCGTGTCTATTGCCCATCATCCCGTCGCCGAGCTTGGCTGGCCAGCCATGACGATGACGTTCACTTTGCCGAAAGACGGTTCGCTGCCGGCGTTTAAGGTGGGGGAGAAGATTGCCTTCTCTTTCACCCAGCATGCGGCCGGGTATCAGCTGGCTTCCGCAACCCCGCTTAACTAACCGAGGTTGCTATGAAACAACACACCCTGAGCCTCTGGCTTGGTGGGGTGCTGTTGGCTACGTCTGTCTCCGCCGCTCAGGCGGCGGAGCTCAGCCTGCAACAGACTCTGCTGGCCGCCGAGCACTATTCTGCGGCGCTGTCCGCCAACCGTAATCAGAGCGATGCGCTGAACGCCATGGCTGACTCTGCCCGGCAATTGCCCGATCCAAAGCTGAAGTTTGGTATCGAAAACGTGCCGGTGGGGGGAAGTAATAACCATCGCTTTAGCCGTGACGGCATGACCATGCAGCGTATCGGCATCATGCAGGACTACGTCAGCGAAGATAAACGCGACCGTAAAGCGGACACTATTCTGGCGCAGTCGGCCAGCAGCCAGGCCAAAGCGGAGGTGATTCGCGCCAACCTTCAGCGCGATACCGCGCAGGCGTGGCTGGATCTTGCTTTATCTGAGCGAGTGCTGACGGCTGCCCGTAAGCTGGTGAGCGAAACCGAGCGGCAGATTGGCGTCCAGAAAGCCACCGTGGCCAGCGGCAGCTCGCCCGCTTCCGGCGTGGTAGATATTCGTATGACGCTGCTCTCCATGCAGGACAAAGTCACGCTTGCCGAGCGGGATGTCACCCTGGCGCAGACCCGGCTTCTGCAGCTGACCGGGCAGACGGTCGATAGCGTGGTGGGGACATTGCCCCGCTACCAGCGGTTACCGGCCGATCCGGCAGTGCTTGAAGAAGGCGTGATGCAGCATCCGGAGGTGATTGAAGCCGCCCGTGAAGCCGACGTTGCTCGTGCGAAATCAGCCCAGTCCGCCGTAGCCGCTAAACCTGATGTTGGGATTGAGGTGTATTACGGACGCCGCGCTGAAGGTTATGACGATATGGCGGGCGTGATGTTCACCGTCGATCTGCCTCTGTTTAAGCCTCAGCGGCAGGATAAAGATTACTCCGCCGACGTTTCCCGTGCGATGGAAGCGAACGATCAACTGGCACTGGCTCGTCGGGAGCGTGTTGCGCTGGTTCACTCGCTGGTGGCTAATTACCAGGCTGCGCAAAGCGTCTGGCAGCGGCAGCAGGATCAGGCTTTACCGCTTCAGCGCCAACGCCTGTCTCTGCTGGCGTCGCAGTACCGCGCCGGACAATCCTCTCTGACTGAGCTGCTGGCCGCTCGCCGGGATCTTCTGGACACCGAGCTGACCGCCAGCAGTGCGGAAAAAGCCGTGGCCACCAACTGGGCGGCGATCCGCTACCTTACGCCTCAGGACGTTAACCAATGAAAAAATTACTCACTTTTTCCCTGTTGGCAGGGGCGGTTGTTGCCGCGCTGGCCGCGGGATATTACGCCGGGAAGCAGCCAACCTTTCACCAACATGCCGAAGCTCAGCCCCAGCAGGAAAGCGGCCGCAAAGTGCTGTATTGGTACGATCCTATGGTGCCCGGTCAGCGGTTCGACAAGCCGGGGAAATCGCCGTTTATGGATATGGCGCTGGTCCCGCGCTATGCCGATGAAGTGGCCAACGATGGCGGCGTGACGGTCAGCAACCGCCAGCAGCAAAACCTGGGCATTAAGACTGCCGCCGTTGAGCGCAAGGCTCTGAGCGTGCCATTCGCCGCTTTTGCCACCGTAACGCTGGACGAACGCAGCGTACAAATCATCCCGGCCAGCGCTAACGGTATTGTGGAAACGCTGTATGTCAAAGCCCCTCAGCAGTACGTGAAAGCCGGGGAACCGTTGGCGCAGCTGTGGTTCCCGGAATGGACCGCCGCACAGCAGGAGTTTCTGGCGGTGCGCAAGCTTGGAGACAGCGCTTTAACCGCGGCGGCCAGAGAGCGGCTTCAGCTGCAGTTTATGCCCACGGAAGTGATTCGCCAGGTTGAGCGTAGCGGCAAGCCGCAAACCCGCGTTACCGTTCGCGCAAAGCTTGCCGGGTATGTAAATAAACTGGAGGCGCGGGAAGGGCAGCAGGTGACCGCGAATGCCCCGCTGTTCGAAGTGGCAAGCCTTGATTCCGTCTGGATTGTGGTGGATTACCCGCAGTCTCAGGCTCAGGCATTGCAGCCGGGAAGCGAGATTGTGGCGACCGCCGACAGCTGGCCTGGAGAGGTATTCCACGGGCGAGTAAGCGAACTGCTGCCGAACCTCGAAACCACCACCCGCACGCTGAAGGCGCGCATTGTGCTGGATAATCCGCAAATGAAGCTCAAGCCCGGCATGTACCTCAGTGTGCATCTGGCAAATCAGCAGCCCCGCGCTGCGGTTCTGGCCGTGCCGGAGGAGTCGCTGATTGAAACCGGAAGCCAAAGCCGCGTGCTGGTTGCCGAAGACGGCGGCCATTTCCGCCCGGTGAACGTGGTGCCGGGCATCAGCGACAAGGGCTGGGTGGAGATTCGTTCCGGGCTGAATGAGGGCGAGAAAGTGGTCACTTCCGGCCAGTTCCTTATCGACTCAGAGGCGAGCCTGCGCAGCGCGTTGCCTGAAACAGACGCTCAGCCAAAAGCGCCGCCTGCAGCAAAGACCTACGACGGCGAAGGCGTGGTCAAGGCGGTGAGCGCGGACGTTATTACTATTGCCCATCATCCTATCCCCGCGCTGAACTGGGGCGCTATGGTGATGCCTTTCGCGCTGACATCGCCGACCAGCCTGAAACCGGGTGATGCAGTCATGTTCAGCTTTACAATGGACGATGAAAAAGGGGCCGTTATTACTCACCTGATGCCGATGGCGGGGGCGCACAAATGATTGCCGCCGTTATTCGCTGGTCGCTTAAAAATCGTCTGCTGGTGGTGCTGGCCGCCATCATTATGGCGGCGTGGGGGCTTTGGTCGCTGCAGAGAGCGCCGCTGGATGCGCTGCCGGATCTCTCCGACGTGCAGGTAATTGTGCGGGTCAGCTATCCGGGTAAAGCACCGCAAATCGTGGAGGATCAGGTCACCTATCCGCTGACCACCACCATGCTGTCCGTTCCGGGAGCCAAAACGGTGCGTGGCTTCTCCATGTTTGGCGATTCTTATGTCTACATTCTGTTCGACGATGGGACCGATCCTTACTGGGCGCGCTCCAGGGTACTTGAATACCTGAGCCAGGTGCAGTCTCAGCTGCCGCCGGAGGCTAAAGCCTCGCTGGGGCCAGATGCTACCGGGGTTGGCTGGGTATACGAATATGCGTTGGTGGACAGAACCGGCAAGCACAGCCTGGCGGATCTGCGAGCTCTTCAGGACTGGACGCTGAAGTTTGAGTTGAAAACCGTGCCCAACGTCTCTGAGGTGGCAAGCGTCGGCGGCATGGTGCGTCAGTACCAGATTGTGCTCGATCCGGAGCGCATGAAGGCGCTGAATATTACCCATGAGCAGATTATTAACGCGGTGAAAAGCGCCAACCAGGAAGGCGGCGGTTCGGTGATCGAGATGGGCGAAGCCGAGTATATGGTGCGGACCTCTGGCTATCTCAAAAATCTGGATGACTTCAAGCAGGTTGTTATCACCAGCCGGGACGGCGTGCCGGTGCTGCTTTCCGATGTCGCTTCCGTGAGGCTTGGGCCTGAAATTCGTCGGGGCGTGGCGGAGTTTAACGGTGAAGGCGAAGTCGCCGGCGGTATTATCGTGATGCGCTACGGCAAAAACGCCCTTGAAACGATTAACGCGGTAAAAGCAAAGCTGGCTCAGTTGCAGAAGAGTTTGCCCGCCGGCGTTGAAATTGTGCCGGTGTACGACCGCTCGCACCTGATTGAAAGCGCGATTGAAACGCTCTCCCACAAGCTGCTGGAAGAGTTTATCGTGGTCGCCATTATTTGTTCGCTGTTCCTGTTCCACTTCCGCTCTGCGCTGGTGGCGATTATTACTTTGCCGCTGGGGATTTTAGGGGCGTTTATCGTCATGCATTACCAGGGCGTGAACGCCAATATCATGTCGCTGGGCGGGATAGCAATTGCCATTGGCGCGATGGTCGACGCGGCGATAGTGATGATTGAAAACATGCACAAAGTGCTTGAGCAGTGGCGGCACGATCATCCGGGAGAGCAGCCGCGCAGCGAAGATTACTGGCAAATTTCCCAGCAGGCGGCGGTAGAAGTGGGGCCGGCATTATTTTGCAGCCTGCTGATTATTACCCTGTCGTTTATCCCGGTGTTCTCTCTTGAAGCGCAGGAGGGAAGGATGTTTTCGCCGCTGGCCTTCACCAAGACTTATTCTATGGCGGTGGCCGCGGGGCTGGGAATTACGCTGGTGCCGGTGCTGATGGGCTGGTTTATTCGCGGCAAGATCCCCGATGAAAAGGCCAACCCGATTAACCGCTGGCTGATTGCGGCCTACGAGCCTGTACTGGAAAAGGTGCTCGACAGGCCGAAAACCACGCTTGCGGTAGCCGGTGTGTTGCTGGTCGCCACGCTTTGGCCGCTGAGCAA
Organism: Enterobacter sp. Ag1; assembly: GCA_000277545.1. Lineage (GTDB taxonomy): Bacteria > Pseudomonadota > Gammaproteobacteria > Enterobacterales > Enterobacteriaceae > Cedecea. The sequence continues at coordinate 59,031 of AKXM01000015.1, forward strand.
ACTGGGCAGCGAATTTATGCCGCCGCTGGATGAGGGGGATTTACTGTATATGCCTTCCACGTTGCCAGGTATTTCGGCGCGTGAGGCAGGACGATTGCTGCAGCAGACCGATCGCCTGATCAAAACGGTGCCGGAAGTTGAAACCGTTTTTGGCAAAGCGGGACGCGCCGAAACGGCCACCGACCCTGCGCCGCTAACAATGATTGAAACCACCATTCGCTTTAAGCCACGCGACCAGTGGCGGCCGGGAATGACGATGGACAAGCTGGTGAATGAGCTGGACAGCGTGGTGAAGGTGCCGGGCATTGCCAACGTGTGGGTGCCGCCTATTCGTAACCGACTGGACATGCTGGCCACCGGGATTAAAAGTCCGGTAGGGATAAAGGTGAACGGCAATAATATTGCCGCCATTGAGTCGGTTGCCGAGCAGATTGAACATGTGGTCAAGCAGGTACCGGGTGTGACGTCCGCGTTGGCTGAGCGCCTGGGCGGCGGGCGCTATGTGGACATTGACATCGACAGGCGTAAAGCGGCGCGCTATGGCGTTTCGGTTAAAGAACTGCAGTCGCTGGTTGCCACGGTTATCGGGGGGGAAAACATGGGTGAAACTATCGAAGGGCGTGAGCGTTTCCCAATAAATGTGCGCTACCCGCGTGAACTGCGCGATAACCTGCAGAAACTGCGTGATTTACCGGTTATTACCTCCAACGGCAGCCAGGTGGCGCTTTCTGAGCTGGCAAATATTGCGATTACAGAAGGGCCGCCGATGCTGAAAAGCGAAAATGCGCGTCTTTCAAACTGGATCTATGTCGATCTGCGTGGCCGTGATTTGAAGTCCGCCGTGGAGGATATGCAGCGTGCGGTGGCCGAGCAGGTGAAATTACCAGAAGGCGTTTCTCTTTCATGGTCAGGGCAGTTTGAATACCTGGAACGTGCGACGGCGAAATTAAAAGTTGTTCTGCCTTTTACCTTGTTAATCATATTTGTACTGTTATATGTCACCTTCTCGCGAGTGAAGGATGCGCTATTAATTATGGGGACTTTACCGTTCTCGCTAATTGGCGGCGTGTGGCTGCTTTACCTGTTGGGATATAACCTGTCGGTGGCCGGAGCCGTAGGCTTTATTGCCCTGGCGGGGGTTGCCGCTGAATTTGGCGTGATCATGGTACTTTATTTAAATCAGGCACTGACTAAGCATCAAAAAGCCGATGAGGTACAGGATGACGGTATGCTGCGGCGTGCCATTCACGAGGGGGCTGTCCTGCGCGTCAGGCCGAAGGTGATGACGGTGGCCACTATTATGGCGGGTTTACTGCCGATTATGTGGGGCAACGGGACCGGATCGGAAGTGATGCGACGTATTGCCGCCCCGATGATTGGGGGGATGGTGACGGCGCCATTGCTGTCGATGCTGGTTATCCCTGCGGTATATATGCTGATTAAAAAACGGAAATAAGTGTTGTTCGCCGGGGCGGATATAGTTATGCGCTCCGGCTTGCAATTTTATTCAACGTTGTCTGACATCTATTTGGGAATTCAGCGTATTGACAACAGGCAGTGGACAATTTTCTTTACAAGTCATGTGCTGATTTAGCTTTCATTGAGATATAATTCAGTAAGGTACCTGTCGAATTTTAATATGGTAATAAAGACGTGACTTACGCAAATAAACTGTTCTCAATTTTGATTTTTGTTTGCACGCTTGGGTTGAGCGCTTCTGCCGCTGCGGAAGGCGGCTTTTTCAGCAATGCATGGGAAACTTTCTCGGGCCAGGTGTCTAAAACCTGGAGTGAGCCAGAACACTACGATCTTTACGTGCCGGCGATTACCTGGCACGCCCGCTTTGCCTATGACAAAGAAAAAACGGATCGCTACAACGAGCGGCCGTGGGGCGCGGGTTTTGGCCAGTCCCGTTGGGATGAGAATGGTAACTGGAACGGCATCTATTTGATGGCGTTCAAGGACTCCTTCAATAAGTGGGAGCCAATCGGCGGCTATGGTTGGGAGAAAACCTGGCGCCCGCTGAGCGATGATAATTTCCATTTAGGGTTGGGGTACACCGTCGGGGTTACTGCTCGCGACAACTGGAAATACATCCCAATCCCGGTAGTGCTGCCGCTGGCGTCTATTGGCTACGGCCCGGCAACCTTCCAGATGACCTACATTCCAGGCACCTATAACAACGGTAACGTCTACTTCGCGTGGATGCGTTTCCAGTTCTGATTTTGTCGGCCTGAAGCCGGTGAAAACTGAGGGTTTTTATACCCCTTAAAAAACAAGGTGTAATGCGCAAGCTAGTAAAAAGTTAGCGACTTTTATCACTTTTTAGCAATTCTGGACTGGACAAAAGCCACCACAATTGTTGTACTGATGCCCGACACAGCATTTGTGTCGTTTTTTCATGTAAAGGTAATTTTGATGTCTAAGATTAAAGGTAACGTTAAGTGGTTTAATGAATCCAAAGGCTTCGGCTTCATTACTCCGGAAGATGGCAGCAAAGACGTGTTCGTACACTTCTCTGCAATCCAGAGCAATGGTTTCAAAACCCTGGCTGAAGGCCAGCGCGTTGAGTTTGAAATCACTAACGGTGCCAAAGGCCCTTCTGCTGCAAACGTAATGCCTATCTAAGTCATTACCAGTAGAATATAAAAACCCGCCAAGGCGGGTTTTTTTTTGCCTGTGATTTTAGGCAAACAGATAAGTTTTCAAAAACAGCCCAACGATAACGACGCTTATCAGCACGCTCGCCCAGCCGGTTATTTGCTCTTTCATTGCCCGCTCCCCCAAAGATATGGCTGGGATAGTGGCAGAGAAAAATTAAGCTAACATTAACGCTTCAGGGCTTATTGGGTCACGAAGAGAGAAACCAGCCAAAATGCGAGCGCGGTCATGATAAACGAGCCGGCCAGGTTGAGCAGGACGTTCATGCTGGCCCACATCAATCGCCCATCCTGCAGCAGCAAAATCACTTCCGCAGAAAACGTCGAAAACGTGGTCAGGCCGCCGCAGAAACCGGTGGTTATCAGCAGCTTCCACATCGGATCGACGTTGCTGAAGCGGCTGAACAGCGCCAGCCCAAGGCCGATGATAAACGCCCCGGTCAGGTTAGCGATTAGCGTCCCGATGGGGATCCCCATATGCAGGGGATTGAACTTCATACTAAGAAACCAGCGTGCTACGCTGCCCATCCCGCCGCCGATAAAGACGGCGAATAGCATCTGAATCACGGTTAATCCTTATTAAACATCAACAATGGGAAAAGTGTAGCGTTCAGGTCGGGAGATTTATACCCAATGTGCTGTAATTAATCCTTTGAACGGCGAGGCGAATATGAAGGTGGCGGTCGGGCAGTTTGTGGTGGGGCCAGTCTGGCAGGAAAATGCGACGACCTGCGTCAGTCTTATGGCGCAAGCGGCGGCCAAAGAGGCCGATTTGTTAGTCTTACCCGAAGCGGTGCTAGCCCGGAGTGATACTGACCCGGATATGTCAGTCAAGTCCGCGCAGAAGCTGGATGACGGCTATGTACAACAGCTGCGGGCTGAAAGCCGGAAGAACGAGATGACAACGGTGCTAACGCTGCATGTCCCTACCCGTGATGGACGGGCGGCAAACACTTTGCTGGCCATTCGTGGCGGTGAGATTGTGGCGAGCTACCAGAAGGTTCATCTGTATGACGCTTTCAGCGTGCAGGAATCTAAGCAGGTGGATGCCGGAGCAAGCCTGGCCCCCTTGATTAAGGTTGCCGGCATGAACGTCGGGCTGATGACCTGCTACGATCTTCGTTTTCCTGACATGGCGTTGAGCCTGGCGCTTAGCGGAGCAGAAGTGCTGGTTTTGCCTGCAGCGTGGCTAAAAGGGCCGCATAAAGAGGCTCACTGGGCGACACTGCTCGCCGCTCGCGCGCTGGATTCAACCTGCTACATGGTTGCTTCCGGGGAGTGCGGCAATAAAAATATCGGCCAGAGCCGAATCATTGACCCGCTGGGCGTGACCGTTGCGGCTGCAGCCGAGGTGCCTGCGCTGATTTTTGCCGAGATGACAGCAGAGCGAGTGCTGGACGTCAGGCAAATGCTGCCGGTGCTGCGTAACCGGCGGTTTGCGCCACCGCAAATGTTATGATGTTTTTTTAATCAAATCTTGATTCACCTTGTTACAGATTGCTATTGTGTCGCGCGGACAAATGTCCGTTAATGCAATCAGGTCTTTTATTCGCCGTTGCCACGGCACGCATCACAAAAGAAGGTAGGTATGGGAGAGATTAGTATTACTAAGCTGCTGGTTGTCGGCGCGCTGATCGTATTGCTGTTTGGTACCAAGAAGCTGCGCACGCTGGGCGGCGATCTCGGTTCTGCCATCAAAGGCTTTAAGAAAGCGATGGCTGAAGACGACAATGGCAAAAAGCCCGATACCGAAGCTGAAGCCGCTGCAGAGCAACGCATCGTTCATAAAGACTGAACGACGACGGCAAAATAAAAAAACCGGCTCAGAATGGCCGGTTTTTTTATGAATGTCAGTTTATAAGTAACAAGATGTAACCAGTCTTACTTCACTTCCATCCCTTTTGCCTGCAGGTCCGCATGGTAAGAGGAGCGAACAAACGGGCCACAGGCGGCGTGGGTGAAGCCCATGGCCAGCGCTTCGGCTTTCATCTCTTCAAACTCATCCGGGCTAACGTAACGCTGTACAGGCAAGTGGTGACGACTTGGCTGGAGATACTGGCCCAGCGTCAGCATGGTTACGCCGTGACGACGCAGGTCGCGCATCACTTCGATGATCTCTTCGTTCGTTTCACCCAGGCCCACCATCAGGCCGGACTTGGTTGGAATATTCGGATGAGCTTCTTTAAAGCGCTCAAGCAGCTTCAGAGACCAGTTGTAGTCAGCACCTGGGCGAACGTTGCGGTAGACGCGCGGTACGTTTTCCAGGTTGTGGTTGAACACGTCCGGCGGCGTTGCGGTCAGAATATCCAGCGCACGGTCCATACGCCCACGGAAGTCAGGCACCAGCGTCTCGATTTTGATGGTCGGGTTCTTTTCGCGAATAGCGCGGATGCAGTCAGCAAAGTGCTGGGCACCGCCGTCGCGAAGATCGTCCCGGTCAACGGAGGTAATTACGACGTAACGCAGACCCATATCGGCGATGGTCTGTGCCAGTTTTTCGGGCTCGTTAGCATCTGGCGCAACAGGGCGACCGTGTGCTACGTCGCAGAATGGGCAGCGGCGGGTACAAATGGCGCCCAGAATCATGAAGGTCGCGGTGCCGTGGTTAAAACATTCAGCGAGGTTAGGGCAGGAAGCTTCTTCGCAAACGGAGTGCAGACCATTTTTGCGCATCGCCGCTTTAATGCCCTGGATACGGGTTGAGTCAGACGGGAGTTTGATTTTCATCCATTCTGGTTTTCTCAACAGCTCCTGGCGCTCTGTCGCCACGTTTTTAACCGGGATCAGAGCCATTTTATCGGCGTCGCGGTATTTAACGCCGCGTTCCATCACAATGGGTTTGCTCATAGGGTGCGTGTTCCAGTTGCGGATAATGAAGTCAGGCTAATTCAAGCTAAGTTAGGATCTATCAACTATTTTTGAATTAATGGCCGGAAGTATATCATCACGGCCAGGGAGAATCAGTATACCCCAACGTGAAATGGAGAAAGAATTGTAAATGGGTTGTTGTTTTGTGCTAAATACGAGGTTAACGGGCATGGTGTTCACCTCTGAAACGTCCGGCAAGAGGTGAAAACCACTGAGGATCAAGCGAACTCGGTGTGAATGGCTTTGATTATCTCCTGCAGAACCGTGTCCCGGATGCTTAGCTTGTTAAAATGCATGCTGGTTTCCATTGTTTTATCAGCAAACAGATCGCAATCAACGGCTCGCAGGTTCCAGGTCTCTTTGAACATTTCGTACAGCCGCCAGGGCATGAAACCCAGCAAATCGCTGCTGCCAAGTAATGAAGACAGGGTGACATAGTTGTAGCTGCTAAACGCTATCTGCCTGTTGGGCAGCCGCTCGCTGATCTCCTGGCGTAGGTCGCGCAGCAAATCATCCTGCATGATCAGGAAGGTGTGCTCCATATTTTGCAGATCTTCGCGAGTGAGCCGCTGTTCAAGACAGGGATGACCTTCCCGGCAGACCACGGCGATACTTTCCTGATACAGCGGCACGCTGGTGATGGTGCGTGCATAGTGGCGACTTGTGTCAATAATCAAATCGGTTTGAAACTGGCTGAGCTGGGACTCACCATCGTTAATGGGCACATTGCGAATAAGCAGATTTGGATTGACCTTGCGGATCGCCGAATAGACTTTGGGGATAACTAAAGCCCCAATAGACGGCTGGGTGGCAATGGTGATGGTGCGCTGCTGGTCATTGCTGTTGTTGAAATCCAACGCGCCGAGAATGGATTCCAGGCCCTGGCTGATATATTCATGCAGGTGTGCCGCATACGCCGTCGGCGTGACGCCCTGGCCTTTGCGAATGAATAAAGGATCGGGAAAAATATAGCGCAACTTTTGGATAGACTGGCTGATAGCCGAGGGCGTGAGATTTAGCACTCTGGCTGCATTGACGATGCCTTTATGAATGTAGACAGCTTCAAAAATGGTCAGCAAGTTTAAATCTATGTTGCGTAATGTCTTGAATACGGGATAGTTGTTTTCACCATCGCGATCCACGATTTTTTTCTCAGACAGTGGGTTTTGCCCCATGTCAGGTCTCCGCTAAAAAATAAAGAATATTATATTTATAGATACAAATAGACCGTTTGGGGGAATTAGCATAGTTATTTTGCCAACCCAAGCACGAATGAGAAAAATTAAGCCTCAGAAGCTATTCCCAGCTGTCATATTATTTAAATAATGACGTTGCTGAATTATCCAATTAGTGATTATAACCGATGGGCGAAAAAGTGATAAAAAGACAATATCAGGCCTGCGGGAGGCAGGCCTGACGTTTACTCCACTTCGCGGTATTCGTATGGCGGATGGTTTAGCAGGGAGATAAAGTTTTCTACCAGCCGGGGCTGGATATCCGCTACGGTGATGCCTTCTGCAAAATGGCTGACCTGGGTCATCTCCAGCCCGGCGTAGCCGCAGGGGTTAATCCGCAAAAAAGGGGATAAATCCATGTTGATGTTTAACGCCAGACCGTGGAAGGAACATCCCCTCCGAATACGAAGCCCCAGAGAGCAAATTTTGCGTCCGTCGACATACACGCCCGGCGCGTCGGCGCGGGGGTAAGCCTCAATATCATATTCTGCCAGCGTGTTCACCACGGTCTGTTCCAGCATGGTGACCAGTTCCCGTACGCCCAACTTGCGTCGTTTTAAGTTCAGCAGGAAATACATAACCTGCTGGCCAGGGCCGTGAAAGGTCACCTGGCCGCCGCGATCGCTTTGCACAACGGGAATATCGCCCGGCATCAGGACGTGCTCGGCTTTACCAGCCTGGCCCTGGGTGAAAACCTGAGGATGCTCAACCAGCCAGATCTCGTCGGCCGTCGTCTCATCACGGGTGTCGGTAAAGTCATGCATTGCCTGCGAGACAGGTTCATAAGGCTGCAGGCCAAGGGTGCGGATCAGGATAGTGTCTTGAGACAAAACAACGTCTCCGGGAGAAAAGGGTGGCGGGAAGTATATCACAGCTAAAACCCGGCCTGAGCCGGGTTATCAGATTACAGCACCATACGAACGATTTCGATGTTGCCTAATTCTTCATACAGGGTTTCAACCTGCTCAATGTGGGTGGCATTGATGGTAATAGAAACTGAGTGGTAGTTCCCTTTGCTGCTTGGTTTAACCTGCGGCGTGTAGTCACCAGGGGCGTGGCGCTGCACCACCTCAACGACCAGATCAACCAGCTCCGGTTTCGCCAGGCCCATTACTTTGTAAGTAAAAGAGGTGGGGAATTCGAGCAGTTCGTTCAGTTTGGTTTTCATGGTAGCTCCAGCGTTACGGCAATAAAAATAATAACTCCCGCCGGCGGGCGGGAGTTGCTTTGATGCTAAGTATATGGGGTCAGGTTCGACACTTTCAAGTGTTCAATAATTAACCGAACCAGTGGTGGAACATCAGCTTGATGTAATCAATGATTCGGCTGAAGAAATTCCCTTCCGGCATTTCCTGCAACACAACTAACGGACGCTGCTCGATGGTTTTACCGTCCAACTGGAAGTTGATGGTGCCCACAACCTGGTTTTTCTGCAGCGGGGCATGCAGTTCAGTGGTGGTCAGCACGTAGCTGGCTTTCAGATCTTTCATGCGGCCGCGAGGAATGGTCAGGTAAACGTCTTTATCCACGCCGAGAGAAACACGGTCGTTATCGCCAAACCAGGCTGGCTCAGAAGCAAACTCTTTGCCGGCTTTCAGCGGAGAAACCGTTTCAAAGAAGCGGAAGCCCCAGGTCAGCAGCTTTTTGCTTTCTGTTTCACGGCCTTTGTAAGTGTGCCCGCCAAGAACCGCAGAGATCAGGCGCATCTGGCCTTCGGTAGCGGAAGCCACGAGGTTATAGCCTGCGGCATCGGTGTGGCCGGTTTTAATGCCGTCAACGTTGAGGCTGGTATCCCACAGCAGACCGTTACGGTTGGTCTGACGAATGTTGTTGAAGGTGAACTCTTTTTCTTTGTAGATAGCGTATTCGTTCGGCACATCGCGGATCAGCGCCTGGCCGATCAGCGCCATATCACGCGCGGAGCTGTACTGACCTTCAGCGTCCAGGCCGTGCACGGTCTGGAAGTGGGTGTTTTTCAGGCCCAGGGCAGAAACGTAGCCGTTCATCAGGCTTACGAAAGCATCCTGGCTGCCGGCGACGAAGTCGGCCATCGCCACACAGGCGTCGTTACCTGACTGCAGGTTAATACCGCGAACCAGTTTGTTGACCGGTACCTGCATACCCGGCTGCAGGAACATCAGCGAGGAGCCTTTAAACACCGGGTTACCGGTGGCCCAGGCATCTTTGCCGATGGTGACCATCGCATTGTCGTCGAATTTACCGGCTTTCATCGCCTGGCCAATGACATAGCTGGTCATCATCTTGGTGAGGCTGGCCGGGTCGCGGCGTGCGTCAGCATTTGATTCGGCCAGCACTTTGCCTGAGTTGTAGTCAATCAGGATATACGCTTCTGCATCAATCTGCGGGACGCCCGGGATCATAGTTTTAATGTTGAGGTCGTCAGCTTGAGCAGAGGCCATAGTCGCAAGAGCGAAAGCCGAGGTGAGCGCCAGGCGCTTAACAAAACGTGCAGAAGGAGCTGTATTCATGATGGAACTACGACGTCCGTGATGGAATTAAAAAAAGTGCCTTACTATAGCAAAAGCATTTTTGACTGGCATCTGACTTTGCGCGTGAGTTTGTTAATGGTCTTTACACAAATTTACGGGCAAGAAACAGGCCAGTCATAGCTTTACATAGCGGGAGCGTTGGTCACAAATGACTGCTGTTGCGCTTCCGACATCAGGCGCTGCTGCAGGGCGGTGGCTTCAGTGCGGCTGCTGAACGGGCCAAGCTGAACGCGATACACGGTGCCGTTATGAGACACTGCGCCCGGCACGCCAAACTGCTGGCTTAACTTTTGCTGCCACTGGCTGGCGCGTGCGCCGTCGCTCACGGCACCGACCTGAACAACGTAACGGCCGCTGCTGGCGGGTACGCTTGCTGTAGCTGCACTGCGCTGAACGTGACCTTGAGTTGAACCTGGTGCGGTGACTGGCGCAGAAACGGCAGGCGCTGGCTGCTCAACGATCGGCGCTGGCTGTGGGGCTACTGGCGGAGTAGGCGCCACGGCTGGTGCCGCTGTTGCTGCGACAGGTTGCTGCGTCGCGGGGGCTGCTGCAGCCGTGGCCGGAGCATCAGGTGTTTCTATCACGCCTGCCGCAAGTGGCGTAGGAGCACCGAGAAAACCGCTGCTCTGAACAGGTGCGCCGGTGGTATCTGCGCTTTGCAGCGTCGAGTTGCTGATGGCGCGCACATCGCCCTGTGGTGCCGCTGGCTGAGAAGGGGAGGAGGCGCTTCCCATGCCGCCGCTAAGATCCGGACGGGCCGGCAGCGCATAGGTCTGTTTGGCGATAGTCGTACAGGCCGTACCTGGACCGGACATGGTGCCATCCTGTGCAACGATAATAGGGTCGATACGGACTTTAGTATTGTTTGAGGTGTTCAGCCTGTCTGCTGCCGCGCGAGACAGCGAGATCACCCGATCGTTGCCGTAAGGGCCGCGATCGTTGATGCGAACCACAATCATGCGGCCATTCGCGAGGTTAGTGATTCGCGCATAGCTTGGAATAGGCAGCGTTGGGTGTGCTGCGGTCAGCGCATTAGGATCGAACGCTTCGCCAGAGGCGGTCAGGTTGCTGCCCGGTTCGGCGTCGTAGATAGCCGCGAAGCCTGCCTGGCTGAAGTTTGCCGGATTCTGAACAATTTTGTAGCTTTTGCCGTTGTTCTGGTAATCCTGGTTAACTGACGTATTCAGCGGCTCGTAACGTGGCTCGGCGCCGCTGATTTCCACGACTGGACCGTTGCACACGGCCGGCTGTGGCGCCTGATTAACCGGCTGCTGACTCTCATCATTTGACGAACATGCTGCCAGTAACGCTGCTGCGATGCAGACGCCAGCCCACCGTTTTTGCTTACCCATTGCGCACCTCATCCAGTTACACGCTTTTTGATAACATTTTTCTGTGAGTATGTATCGACATGACGATACCAAACCCGGCCATCAGCACGATTAGCGCCGACCCCCCGTAGCTGACGAGCGGTAGCGGTACGCCGACCACCGGTAAGATACCACTAACCATGCCAATATTTACAAATACATAGACGAACAGGATCAGCATCAGCCCGCCGGCCATTACGCGGCCAAAGGTGGTCTGTGCCCGAGCGGCAATAAACAGGCCGCGCATGATCAGCAGCAGATAGAGCGCCAGCAGCACCAGAATGCCGACTAAGCCTAGCTCTTCCGCAAGCACCGCGAAAATAAAGTCCGTATGACGTTCGGGCAAGAACTCTAGCTGCGACTGCGTGCCGTGCAGCCAGCCCTTGCCGCGCAGGCCCCCGGAGCCGATGGCGATTTTGGACTGAATTATATGATAGCCCGCGCCGAGCGGATCGCTTTCTGGATCTAACAGCATCATCACGCGCGCGCGCTGGTAGTCATGCATCAGGAAGAACCACAGGATCGGCACGAAGGCGGCTACCAGCAGAACGGCAACCAGAATAAGTCGCCAGCTCATGCCGGAAAGGAACAGCACAAACAGGCCCGATGCGGCGACCAGAATGGAGGTGCCCAGGTCCGGCTGGGCTGCGACCAGCAGGGTCGGCATGAAGATCAGGACGAGCGCAATGCCGGTGTTTTTCAGCGTGGGCGGGCAAACGTCGCGGTTAATAAAGCGGGCAACCATTAGCGGAACGGCAATCTTGGCGATTTCCGAAGGCTGGAAACGCACGAAGCCCAGATCGAGCCAGCGCTGGGCCCCTTTTGAAATGGCCCCGAAGGCATCAACCGCCACCAGCAGAATAATACAGAAGATATAGAGATAGGGCGCCCAGCCTTCGTAGACGCGAGGCGGAATTTGCGCCATGACGACCATGATCACCAGCCCCATCAGGATCTGGCCGATTTTACGCTCCATCATGCCCATATCCTGGCCGCTGGCGCTCCATACCACCAGGGCGCTGAACACCAGCAGCGCGAGGATGGTCACCAGGAAGGTCGGGTCGAGGTGAACCTTATCCCAAATTGTTTTTTTATTAGGATTGTCAGTCATGCTTATTGATCCTCTGCGGCCGAGGCGGCCGGTGCTTCCGACGGCAGTACCGTATTGTTATCCCCTAACATGACGTGGTCGAGGATCTGACGCATGATGCTCCCGACGGCCGGGCCTGCGCCGCCGTTCTCCAGAATCATGGTCACGGCGTACTGTGGGTTGTCATACGGCGCAAATGCTGTCATCAGCTTGTGGTCACGTAGGCGTTCGGCAATTTTATGCGCGTTATACGTTTCGTTGGCTTTCAGGCCAAAGACCTGCGCAGTACCAGATTTTGCTGCCACTTTATAAGGCGCATTCGCGAAGTATTTATGCGCAGTACCGTTAGGCCTGTTGGCTACGCCATACATCCCGTCTTTGGCAATTTCCCAATAGCCCGAGTGGATGTCGCCCACCGGCGCTTCAGTCGGCTGCTGCCAGGGAACCTGTTTACCGTTTTCGGTGGTGCTCATCAGCAGGTGCGGAACGCGAACGATGCCGTCGTTGATCAGGATCATCATTGCCTTGCTCATCTGGATTGGCGTGGCCGTCCAGTAACCCTGGCCGATACCGACCGGAATGGTGTCACCCTGATACCACGGTTTTTTAAAGCGCTTCAGCTTCCACTCGCGCGTCGGCATGTTGCCCGCGCGCTCTTCTGAAAGGTCGATGCCCGTCAGGTGACCGTAGCCAAACTTACTCATCCATTCGCCAATGCGGTCGATCCCCATGTCATAGGCGACCTGGTAGAAGAAGGTATCCGCCGATTCTTCCAGGGATTTTGTGACGTTCAGGCGGCCGTGGCCCCATTTTTTCCAGTCGCGGTAGCGTTTTTCCGAGCCGGGCAGTTGCCACCAGCCGGGGTCAAACAGCGAGGTGTTGCGGGTGATCACTCCGGCGCTCAATGCAGAAACTGCCATATAAGGCTTCACGGTAGAGGCCGGTGGATACACACCCTGAGTCGCACGGTTAATTAACGGCGTGTTCGGGTCGTTTAGCAGGCCAGAGTAGTCTTTGCTGGAGATACCGTCGACGAACAGGTTCGGGTTATAGCTTGGCATAGAAACCAGTGCCAGAATGCCGCCCGTACGCGGATCGGTAACGACCACCGCAGCACGACTCCCTGCGAGCAGGGTTTCGATGTAGGTTTGCAGCTTCAGATCGAGGGTCAGATAAATGTCATGCCCGGCCTGAGGCGGCACTTCTTTAAGCTGGCGGATGACGCGGCCACGGTTGTTAACCTCAACCTCTTCGTAGCCCGTTTGCCCGTGCAGGACATCTTCGTAATAGCGCTCGATACCGAGCTTGCCGATGTCGTGGGTCGAGGCGTAGTTGGCCAGCTTGCCTTCTTTATCCAGGCGCTCAACGTCTTTGTCGTTGATTTTAGAAACATAGCCAATGACGTGGGTTAGCGCGGAGCCATAAGGATAGAAGCGGCGTTTGTAGCCTTTCACTTCCACACCCGGGAAGCGGTACTGGTTTACGGCAAAGCGGGCAACCTGAACTTCCGTCAGGTTAGTTTTGACCGCAATGGAGGTGAAGCGGTGCGAGCGGGCACGCTCTTTCTTGAAATTCGCGATGTCGTCATCGGTCAGGTCAACCACCGGGCGCAGCGCCTCCAGCGTATCCTGAACGTTATCGACTTTCTCCGGCATCATCTCGATTTGATAGATGGTGCGGTTTAGCGCCAGCGGGGTGCCGTTACGATCGTAAATAATGCCGCGGCTGGGCGGGATGGGCACCAGCTTGATGCGGTTTTCATTGGACCGCGTCTGATAGTCGTTAAAGCGAACGATTTGCAGATTATAAAGGTTGGCGATCAGCACGCCGGTAAGCAGCAAAATGCCGATAAAAGCGACCAGCGCCCGGCGCACAAAGAGCGCAGACTCAGCAGTATAGTCGCGAAAAGAATTCTGTAATTTCATTCGCTGCTTAGTATTACCCGCTCAGGTTTACTCACGATGGTAAGGGTGGTTGGTGGTAATGCTCCACGCCCGATAGAGACTTTCCGCCACCAGCACTCTGACCAGCGGATGAGGCATGGTTAGCGTGGAGAGCGACCAGCTTTGCTCGGCAGCGGCCTTACAGGCTGGTGCTAATCCTTCGGGGCCACCGATTAACAGGCTGACATCGCGGCCATCCTGCTTCCAGCGCTCGAGCTGCGTGGCAAGCTGGGGGGTATCCCACGGTTGACCGGGAATATCCAGCGTCACGATTCGATTACCTTTGCCCGCGGCGGCCAGCATCATTTCACCCTCTTTTTCGAGGATACGTTTGATATCGGCATTTTTGCCGCGTTTTCCAGCCGGAATTTCTACCAGCTCAAAAGGCATATCTTTCGGGAAGCGACGCAGGTACTCGGTAAAGCCTGTCTGCACCCAGTCAGGCATTTTGGTTCCAACGGCCACCAGTTGCAGCTTCACCCGTTAGCTCCAGAGTTTTTCCAGTTCGTACAGCTGACGGCTCTCTTCCTGCATGACGTGAACGATAATTTCGCCAAGATCGACAACAACCCAGTCGGAAGCGTTGATGCCTTTCACGCCCATCGGCGACAGGCCAACTTCGCGGGAGGACTGCACAACGTGTTCAGCAATTGACATGACGTGGCGGTTGGATGTCCCGGTGCAGATAACCATGCAATCGGTGATGCTGGATTTGCCTTTAACATCAATTGCGATGATGTCCTGGGCTTTGAGGTCGTCGATTTTATCGACAATGAAATCCTGAAGTGCTTTACCCTGCAAGTGTTCCCCCTGAGAGAATGAGAGTGTTTGGTTTAGCCCGTAATAACCCTGGACCAGCAGGGCAGGCGGCTTTGGCTGAAAAATTGGCCGACCAGCGTGAATCGCGGGCTATCATCCCATTGCGCGCCGGAGTTTGCATTGCCATTTTTGTAAAACTATTTCAGAAAAGCCGGATTACGGGCAGGAAATTATGGCAGCGGAGCATAACAGCCTGAGAAGTGGTGTCAATGGCTGGCTTTCCCGGTGAATCATAATAGCGTAATCCAGTGCGCTTCACTGTTCTCCTCCCGTAATTTAGACGAGCCCCAACGCTTAGCGATAAAGCCCGTGCTGGAGAATAAAAGCCAGTACATCAGGCGGGAGCAGATCGTCGCAAGGCTGATTGCTCTCAAGCCGATGGCGAATGGTGGTTGCGGAGATATCGTAGAGTGGGGTTGGGGCTAGAAAGACTTTCCCGGCGGGCTGCTGGTGCAGTGTTACGACTGAATCAGTGACGTTTTGCGCGAGCCACGTTTGCTGTTCGGGCGTTTCCATGGTTAGCGGATAGCCGGGCCGCTGGGTGACCAACAGGTGGCACAGCGTGAGCAGCGTTTCCCAGCGGTGCCAGCGGTGCAGGCTGAGCAATGAGTCCTGGCCAATAATAAAGGCCAGCGGCTGTTTTGGCCCCAGCTCGGCGCGAATCTGCTCCAGCGTTTCCACGGTCCATGACGGTGTCGACCGGCTCAGCTCCCGGTCATCCAGCGTGAAAAGCGGGTTGCCTGCTATTGCTAGCTCAATCATCTCTTTGCGCTGCGCGCTGCTCGCTTCCGGCTGTGGGCGATGCGGCGGCACATTATTGGGCATGATGGTGACGCTTTTCAGCTTCACCAACCTGGCAAGGGCTTCAACGGATTTCAGATGACCGTAGTGGATAGGATCAAAGGTGCCGCCATACAGCGCCAGAAGAGATGAATCAGGCATCAATGAAGATTTCCGGTAAGGCTTTATGGCAGATCAGCAGAGAAAGGCCTTCGAGTTCGTCCCAGACTGACTGCCCGTAGTCCTGCTTCAGCGTCAGTTCGATACGCGTCAGTAAACGAACAGCCTGATAAAGCTGTTCCGAAGAAACGCGATTGAGCGCTTCAGTAACCAACTGGCGGCGGTTTTGCCACACGCGTTGCTGATCGAACAGCGTCCGTAAGGGCGTCGTTGCCGACTGACGTTTGAGATTGACCAGTTGCAGCAGTTCCCGCTGCAGGGTTCGCAGCAGAATGACCGGCTCGCTGGCTTCCAGACGAAGCTGCTGCAATATATGCAGTGCTCGTTTGCTCTTTCCGGCAAGCAGCGCATCTACCCAGTGAAAAGGCGTGAAATGGGCGGCATCGTTTACGGCTTGCTCAACGCGCGGTAGCGTCAATTTACCGTCTGTCCAGATGAGCGACAGCCTCTCTAATGCCTGAGAAAGCGCCAGCAAATTGCCCTCATAGCAGTAGCAGAGCAGCTGATTAGCAGCCTCGTCCAGCGTCAGATTCATCTGTTTTGCGCGCTGAGATACCCAGCGGGGCAGATTGGCCTGTTCTGGCGTCTGGCAGGTCACCAGCACGGAGCGGTTTGCCAGTTGGGTAAACCAGGCGGCATTTTCCTGCGCTTTGGTCAGTTTGTTGCCGCGAACCAGTAACAGAATATCGTCGTGAAGCAGGCTCACCAGCGTTTCTAGCTGAGCGTTAATGGCGGCATTTGGGCCGTTTTCCGGCAGCAATAAGAGCAGCGTCTGGCGGCTGGCAAACAGACTGAGCGCCTGGCAAATAGCAAACAGAGCCTGCCAGTCAGTGGAGGCATCTATCTGAACGGCGTGATGTTCTTCAAAGCCGTTTTGCTGGGCGTGTTTGCGCACCGCATCCTGGCTTTCCTGTAATAAGAGAGGATCGTTACCTAACAGCAGATACGCCGCGCGCAGCCCTTCATTGAGCTGCGCGTGGAGTTGTTCCGGATACACTCGGATCATTTGCTACCAGAGGTTGCCGGCAGAGTGGTGGACACCCGGCCTGCAGGTACGGCTGGTTTCTCTGCGCTAACGGGCTTTACTTCGTCTTTCGTTGCTGCAAGATCGGCCGCGTGTACTGCCATCAGTTTACGGATCAGCTGTTGGGCAACGTTGGTGTACATCTCTTTGATAATCAAATCCTGCTCGGCGTCTTTTGCCAGGGCAGTCAGTGGGTTATCAAAGAACGAACGGTAGGTCTTCGCGCTGATCGGATAAATGTCGTGCCCTGGGATCAGGACCTGAGCATTAACAACCATCACCATCTGGTATTCCGCGGTCTGGCCGTTCTGGAATACTGAAGCGGTGTCCTGGCTAAGACCGTAGGCGCCCACGCGCAGGGACGGAATATCCTTACGCACGCCAGTGCCGGTATCGTCAACAATCGTGACGCCGTTTAAGCGCAACTGTTTACGAATTTCACGCGTTAGCGGACCGTTAGGATCGCCAGAGTTGAGGATCAGCGTCTTCATCTCTGAGGGGACCTGCGTGTTGCCACGCAGGTGAAAACCACATCCAGCGGTGACCAGCACCGCCAGGGTTACTAACAGGGTGATAAAGGGATGTCGCACGCTTCCTCCTGCGCTTAGCCCACAACCAGGTTGAGCAGTTTACCCGGAACGTAAATCACTTTACGTACGGTTACACCCTCAAGATATTTCGCGACCAGATGTTCCTGACCGGCGCGCTCGCGCACTTGTTCTTCAGTGGCATCGGCAGGCACGGTGACTTTACCGCGTACTTTACCGTTAACCTGAACGACCACCAGGCGAGAGTCTTCGACCATTGCCTTTTCGTCAGCCTGCGGCCACGGTGCGTTATCCACATCACCTTCACCGCCCAGCGACTGCCACATATCGAAACAAACGTGCGGGGTGAACGGATACAGCATACGTACAACGGCCAGCAGTGCTTCGTTCAACAACGCACGATCCTGTTCGCCGTCCTGCGGTGCTTTTGCCAGTTTGTTCATCAGCTCCATGATGGCAGCGATGGCGGTGTTGAAGGTCTGACGGCGGCCGATATCGTCGGTCACTTTAGCAATGGTTTTATGCACATCGCGACGCAGGGCTTTTTGATCTTCGCCCAGGGCAGCAATGTCCAGCGCTGGCGCAGCACCACGGTTGGTGTGTTCGTAGACCAGTTTCCAGACGCGTTTCAGGAAGCGGTTGGCGCCTTCAACGCCGGATTCTTGCCACTCAAGCGTCATGTCTGCAGGTGAAGCAAACATCATAAACAGACGCACGGTATCCGCGCCGTAGCGTTCAACCATGACCTGTGGGTCGATGCCGTTGTTTTTCGACTTCGACATTTTGCTCATGCCAGCATAGACCAGTTCACGGCCTTCTGCGTCACGGGCTTTGACAATGCGGCCTTTATCATCGCGCTCAACGATAGCGTCGACCGGGGAAACCCAGTTACGCTCGCCGTTAACGCCGGTGTAATAGAAGGCGTCCGCCAGCACCATGCCCTGGCAAAGCAGCTGTTTGGCTGGTTCGTTGGACGTCACCATGCCCGCATCGCGCATCAGCTTGTGGAAGAAGCGGAAGTAAAGCAGGTGCATGATGGCGTGTTCAATCCCGCCGATGTAGATATCCACCGGCAGCCAGTAGTTAGCAGCTTTGGAATCCAGCATGCCTTTGTCGTACTGAGGGCAGGTGTAGCGCGCGTAGTACCAGGAGGACTCCATAAAGGTGTCGAAGGTGTCGGTTTCACGCAGCGCAGGCATGCCGTTGACGGTGGTTTTCGCCCACTCAGGATCGGCTTTAATCGGGCTGGTGATACCGTCCATGACCACATCTTCCGGCAGAATAACCGGCAGCTGATCTTCCGGGGTTGGCATCACTGTGCCGTCTTCCAGGGTGACCATTGGGATGGGGGCGCCCCAGTAACGCTGACGGGAAACGCCCCAGTCGCGCAGACGGAAGTTCACTTTACGCTCGCCCACGCCTTTAGCGGCCAGCTTATCGGCAATGGCGTTAAACGCCTGCTGGAAGTCCAGACCGTCGAACTCGCCAGAGTTAAACAGCGCGCCTTTTTCGGTCATTGCGGAGGCGGAAAGATCCGGCTCGCTGCCGTCGGCATTCAGAATTACCGGCTTGATTGGCAGGCTGTATTTTGTGGCGAATTCCCAGTCACGCTGATCGTGGCCTGGAACGGCCATTACGGCACCGGTGCCGTATTCCATCAGCACGAAGTTGGCCACCCAAACCGGAACGCTTTCGCCGGTCAGCGGATGAATGGCGTTAATGCCGGTGGCGACGCCTTTCTTCTCCATGGTCGCCATGTCGGCTTCGGCCACTTTGGTGTTACGGCATTCTTCAATGAATTCGGCAAGGCTAGGGTTATTGACTGCAGCCTGCTGCGCCAGAGGGTGACCGGCGGCAACGGCCAGATAAGTCACACCCATAAAGGTATCAGGGCGAGTTGTGTAAACGGTCAGCTTCTCGGCGCTGTTTTGTACGTCGAAGGTGATTTCCACGCCTTCGGAACGGCCAATCCAGTTGCGCTGCATGGTTTTAACCTGATCCGGCCAGTGATCCAGGGTATCCAGGTCGTTCAGCAGTTCGTCGGCGTAGGCGGTGATTTTGATGAACCACTGCGGGATCTCTTTGCGCTCAACTTTGGTGTCGCAGCGCCAGCAGCAGCCGTCGATAACCTGCTCATTCGCCAGCACGGTCTGATCGTTCGGGCACCAGTTAACCGCGGAGGTTTTTTTGTAAACCAGACCTTTGTTGTACAGCTGAGTGAAGAACTGTTGTTCCCAGCGATAGTATTCAGGCGTACAGGTAGCCAGTTCACGGCTCCAGTCGTAACCGAAGCCCAGCGTTTTCAGCTGGTTCTTCATGTAATTGATGTTGTCGTAGGTCCACGGGGCTGGCGCGGTGTTGTTTTTTACCGCGGCGCCTTCAGCCGGCAGGCCGAAGGCATCCCAGCCGATCGGCTGCAGGACGTTTTTACCCAGCATACGCTGGTAGCGTGCGATAACGTCGCCGATGGTGTAGTTACGGACATGGCCCATATGTAGTCGGCCGGAAGGATAGGGCAACATGGAGAGGCAGTAGTATTTCTCTTTGCCTTCGTCTTCGGTCACTTCAAAAGTACGGTTCTCTTGCCAGTGTTGCTGGACATTGGATTCTATCTCTTCCGGGCGGTATTGCTCTTGCATGGCAGCCAGTAGTCCTGTGTATGAAAGACGGCTACGAAACGTAGCCTTTAATGAATTCGAGTTTAGATCGCCATAGCATAGCCGATTCGACAGCGGCAAAACAGCCTTTCAACGCCCTCAGTAACCATTTCACCGTTCCGTAACGCTTGCAGTTTTTTACCCAGGGTGTGGCTAATCTAACAAAGCGTTGCCGGATTAACGTCTACTATTAGAGTCAGTTACCACGCCGCAAACGCGGGAATCCTTCAAGGAGGCAGGCTAACGATGAACAAGGTTGCTCAATTTTATCGGGAACTGGTCGAATCGCTAAGTGAACGGCTACGCAAGGGTGAGCGCGATATTGATGCGCTGGTTGCCAGCGCCCGTAAGCAGATGAATGATACAGGCGAGCTGACCCGAACGGAGATAGAAGAGGTAACGCGTGCGGTGCGCCGTGACCTTGAAGAGTTTGCTCGTAGCTACGGGGAAAGTCAGGAAGAGTTCACCGACAGCGTTTTTATGCGGGTGATTAAAGAGAGTTTATGGCAGGAGCTGGCGGACATTACCGACAAAACGCAGCTTGAGTGGCGGGAAGTGTTTAAAGATCTCAGCCATCACGGGGTGTATCACAGCGGGGAAGTTGTTGGGTTAGGCAATCTGGTGTGTGAAAACTGTCATCATCACATTGCGATTTACACGCCTGATGTGCTGCCGGTTTGCCCGAAATGCGGCCATAATCAGTTTCATCGTCGGCCGTTTGAGCCTTAAAAAAAAGCCTTCCGTAAGGAAGGCTTTCAGACGAATGGCAAACCTCTGGCGAGAGAAAAAACAGCCGGCGGCTCGTTAAACAACTGGAAAATCAATTCATTGATTTTCGGCTGATAACCACAAAGAGGGAAAAACCACGCTTTTTTCCTCTTTGTCATCAACATTAAAGCCTTCCGCAGGGAAGGCTTTTTACTGTGGCGCGTTACGTTTAGTGCAGGATTTTCGCCAGGAAGTCTTTGGCACGTTCAGACTGAGGATTATTGAAGAAGTCGTCTTTGTTTGAGTCTTCGACAATTTTCCCTTCATCCATAAAGATCACGCGGTTTGCCACTTTGCGGGCAAAGCCCATTTCGTGGGTCACCACCATCATGGTCATGCCCTCATTGGCCAGCTCAACCATAACGTCCAGTACTTCGTTGATCATTTCCGGATCGAGCGCTGAGGTTGGTTCGTCAAACAGCATTGCGATCGGATCCATGCACAGGGCGCGGGCAATCGCCACACGCTGCTGCTGGCCGCCGGAAAGCTGCGCCGGATATTTATCGGCGTGTGCGGCCAGCCCTACGCGCTCAAGTAATTTTAACCCTTTGGCGCGGGAAGCGGCTTTATCACGTTTCAGCACTTTGACCTGGGCAAGCGTCAGGTTTTCGATAATCGACAGGTGAGGGAACAGCTCGAAGTGCTGGAACACCATGCCAACGTGGGAGCGGAGCTGCGCCAGATTAGTTTTCTTGTCGTTCACCTGGGTGCCGTTCACCAGGATTTCGCCTTTCTGTACGGGCTCAAGGCCGTTGACGGTTTTAATCAGCGTGGATTTGCCTGAACCAGAAGGCCCGCACACGACGACTACTTCGCCTTTCTTCACTTCGGTGGAGCACTCGGTCAGCACCTGAAAGTGACCATACCATTTAGAAACATTTTTCAGGGTAATCATTACACAGTCCTTTTCTTCAAGTAGCTGACCAACAGCGATGCACTGAGGCTAATCACAAAATAGACCAGGCCGGCAAACAGGATCATCTCGACCTGTGTACCGTCACGCTCGCCAATGGTGGAGGCGGTGCGGAAGAAGTCTGTCAGGCTTAAAACGTACACCAGCGAGGTATCCTGGAACAAAACGATGCCCTGGGTTAACAGCAGCGGCACCATCGCGCGAAAGGCCTGCGGCAAGATGATGAGTTTCATCGACTGCCAGTGGGTCATGCCCAGCGCCAGGGCGGCATTTGACTGCCCTCTGGAAATACTCTGAATACCGGCGCGAATGATTTCCGAATAGTAGGCGGCTTCAAACATGGAGAAGGCGACCATCGCGGAAATCAGGCGGATATCGGTTTTTGGCGACAGGCCAAGCACCGACTGCAGGAAGCCAGGCACCACCAGATAGAACCACAGCAGTACCATCACCAGCGGCACGGAGCGGAAAACGTTCACGTAAGCGGTAGCAAACCACGCGATCGGCTTGAAGCTCGACAGGCGCATGACGGCCAGCAGCGTGCCCCAGACAATACCGATCACCACGGCGGTAACGGTGATTTTGAGCGTAATGACCAGCCCCTGCATTAAGTAAGGCAGGGCAGGAAGAATAGAACTCCAGTCAAGATTGAGCATTATTTGCCCCCCATATTGCCAGGCAGGCGAATTTTACGTTCTACCACATACATCACGCCCATGATGACGGCGTTGATCAGTACATAGGCAAGGGTAATCGCCGTAAAGGATTCATAGGCGTGTGCCGAGTAATCCAGCAGCTTGCCAGCCTGCGCCGCCATATCCACCAGACCAATGGTTGAAGCGATGGCCGAGTTCTTCACCAGGTTCATCATTTCGGAGGTCATCGGCGGCACAATAACGCGATAGGCATTAGGCAACAGCACGTAGCGATAGGCCTGAGGCAGCGTCAGTCCCATTGCCAGAGCCGCGTTCTTCTGGCCGCGAGGCAGGGATTGAATGGCGGCTCGTACCTGTTCACAAACGCGAGCGGCGGTAAACAGCCCGAGGCAAATCATTGACGAGAGGAAGAACTGAATGTTGGGATCCAGCTCGGACTTAAACCACATGCCAATGTTTTCCGGCAGCAGTTCAGGCACCACCAGATACCAGGTAAAGAATTGGACGATCAGGGGAACGTTGCGAAAGAGTTCAACGTAGAGCGTACCTAGCCCGGACAGGAATTTGTTAGGGACCGTACGCAAAATACCAAACAGAGACCCGACCAGAAAAGCAATGATCCATGCGGTTATTGACAGGGCGACGGTGACCTGGAAGCCATTCCAAATCCAGCCCAGATAGGTTGTGTTGCCGAACGGGGCGGGCTGTAAAAAGATTCCCCAGTTCCAGTCTATAGACATAACTTACTCCGAGATAAAAAAAGAGGGTAGCGCAGGCTACCCTCGAAGATTGATGAGAAGCCGGTGCCCTGAAGCAGATCTTTGTCTGCATTTTTGGGCACCTTCACGCTGGTGGGGGAACGACCCACCAACGCATAGTCTGTCCTGGCTTCAGTTCGTCAATCGGGAGGGCGGATTTTTCCAGCCCCTGTGTTTCTAATTAGTTGAGAGCTTTGTCGTTTGGTTCCTTGAACAGCGCTTTCATTTCGTCAGAAAGGTCGAAGTTCATGTTGAGGTTTTTCGGTGGAATTGGCTGTTTAAACCATTTATCGAACCATTTCGCGGCTTCACCGGAGGTTTGTGCCTGCGCAATGGTGGTATCCATCAGCTTTTTAAACTCTGGGTCATTTTTACGCAGCATACAGCCGTAGGCTTCCTGGGACTGTGGCTTGCCGACGATCTCCCAGTTATCCGGCTGTTTAGCTTTCGCACGTTCACCGGCCAGCAGGGCATCATCCATCATAAAGGCAACGGCACGGCCGCTTTCCAGGGTACGGAAGGAGTCACCGTGGTCTTTGGCGCTGATAATACGCATGCCCATTTTCTGCTCGTCGTTCAGCTTGTTGAGCAGGATTTCGGAAGTGGTGCCAGAGGTCACAACAACGGTTTTCCCTTTCAGATCAGGGAAGTCTTTAATTGGGCCGCCTTTTTTCACCAGCAAACGGGTGCCGACAACGAAGATGGTGTCGGAGAATGCGGCTTGCTTTTGACGTTCTACGTTGTTGGTGGTGGAACCACATTCAAAATCGAAAGTGCCGTTTTGCAGCAGCGGAATACGGTTCTGAGAGGTGATAGGAATGAGTTTTACCTGCAGATCGGGCTTATTCAGCTGCTTTTTCACCGCTTCTACGATGGCATTAGAGTAGTCCTGAGAGTAGCCAACCACTTTTTGCTGATTGTCGTAGTAAGAGAAAGGTACAGATGATTCACGGTGGCCGACCACGATAACGCCGTTGGCTTTGATTTTATCCAGCGTTGACTGCTGAGGCGTCGCGTCTTCTGCATGAACCATTGTGGCGCTCATGCCCATCACCAGCATTGCCGTGGCCAGTTTACGTAGTTGCATATCCAACTCCTTAATCTTAGTGCCAGAGGAGGCACCGGTATCCGATGTGAGTGTTGTGTTTTGTTGTTTTTTCATGCTGCTAAAAGCGTCATGCAATGCCCTTTTGTTAGCATCTAACCTAGCTGAATGTAAAGAAATTGCTAATAAGATGTTTATTTTTGCGAAGCGCGCCGCACCATTCAAAGGCAAAGATATGCCAGTGCACTATAACGGTGCTTGCGATGTCGCTTTTTGGTGCATGCATTTTTCACTGCCCGATACGGCCAGGCCACAGGGCGTCTTTGCGCCAGCTATTTGATTTCAACTGTTTATATCTAGCAAAGCTTGTGCCAGAAATGAAAAAGGCCAGCAAATTTGCCGGCCTCTATGAGCGAGAAGGGTGTGCTACTTTTTGCTGCGGTTACGCAGGCTTATCACCAGTGCGGTGAAACCGAATAAAGCGGTCACCATCCACAGCGGCCAGAAGCCGAAGCGTGCATAAGGCGTTAAGCCAGTGGTCGGTGTGACTTTCGCTTCCAGCACTTCGCGAGTGAACTGCGGGATGATGTTAGTGATCTCACCTTCGGCGTTGACCACGGCAGTTACGCCATTGTTAGTGCTGCGCAGCAAAGGCCGCCCCAGCTCCAGCGAGCGCATACGCGCCATTTGCAGGTGCTGCCATGGGCCGATGGATTTACCGAACCAGGCATCGTTGGAGATAGTCAGCAGGAAGTCAGTGTCTGGCCGGAAATTGTCCCGAACTTGTTCACCCAGGATAATTTCGTAGCAGATTGCCGCCGTCAGCTTGACGCCGTTAGAGAGCAATTGCGGCTGAACATAGGGCCCACGGCTGAATGATGACATGGGCAGATCGAAGAACGGGGCCAGTGGGCGCAGAATCGATTCAAGTGGCACAAACTCACCGAATGGCACAAGGTGGTTTTTGTTGTAGCGATTGCTGCTGGTGTAGCTGTAAGGGCTACCTTCACCGAGCGTGATAATGGTGTTGTAGGTATCGTACCTGTTTTGCTTATTCAGACGCGCATCGACGATACCGGTAATTAATGAGCTGTGTTTTGCCCGCAGCAGGTCATCCATCATGGCGAGGAACTGCTGCTGATTAATTTCCAGATCGGAGATAGCCGATTCCGGCCAGATGATAAGCTTGGCTTTGCCCATCTCCGGCTCTGTTTTATCCAGATAAATTTTCAGCGTGTCCAGCAGCTGGCTTTCATTCCACTTCAGAGACTGGGGAATGTTGCCTTGTACCATCGCTACGTCAACGGAACGCTCTGGCAGAGGCTGGAACCATTGAATGTTGCGCAGTGGCCAGGGTAATAACAGTAAAGCCGCAGAAACCACCGCAGGAGCCCATTTCCGTGCCTGCAGGGCGTACACCAGAAGGCCACTGATAATCATCAGTAGGAAGGTAATGGTGTCGACGCCCAAAATCGGCGCGATGCCTTTTAGTGGGCCATCGATCTGGCTGTAGCCAAACTGCAGCCAGGGGAAGCCGGTCAGTACCCAGCCACGCAGGAATTCGGTAATTTGCCAGACGACCGGCGCGGCAATAGCTACGCGCCACCACGTTGTTTTTGGCCACAGCCTGCTGAGAATACCGGCGAACAAACCTGTGTAGAGCGACAAATAAGCGGCCAGCAGAACCACCAGGAACACGTTCACCGGGCCCGGCATGCCGCCAAACTGTGCGATGCTGACATAGACCCAGTTGACCCCGCTGCCGAACAGCCCAAGCCCCCAGAAGAAGCCAATCGCGGCGCTTTGTACCGGGCGACGGTTAAGCGTCAGGCCCTGCAAGCCAGCAAGAGAAACAATAGCTGCAGGCCAGAAATCATAAGGGGAAAAAGCCAGCGTTCCGCAGGCCCCAAAGAAAAGCGCCAGCAGCAGGCGAACGCGCTGGCGTTGAAGAAGTTGAGCTATAGCCATAGCTGAGTTATTCGTCCAGTTTAGGTTGCGGCGAGTCGTCCGGAATTCTGACATGAACCTGAATAATACGACGGCTATCGGCCATGGCGACTTTGAACTGGTAACCATCTATTTCAATGGTTTCGCCACGGGCTGGCAGGTGCCCAAAGGCTTGCATCACCAGACCACCGATGGTGTCGACTTCTTCATCGCTAAAGTGCGTGTCGAAGGTTTCGTTGAAGTCTTCAATAGAGGCGAGGGCGCGCACCGTCCACGTATGGCGGCTCAGCTGACGGAAATCACCGTCTTCCTCGTCGTCGTACTCATCTTCGATTTCCCCGACAATCAGTTCGAGAATATCTTCGATCGTCACGAGACCTGAAACGCCGCCAAATTCATCAATGACAATCGCCATATGATAGCGCTGCTGACGAAACTCTTTCAGCATGCGGTCAACCCGTTTGCTTTCAGGCACGACAACCACCTGACGTAACACTTTTTCCATGCTGAAAGGCTCAGAGTCGCTGCGCATGAACGGCAGCAGATCTTTCGCCATCAGAATCCCTTCGATGTGATCTTTGTCTTCGCTTATCACCGGGAAACGGGAGTGAGCGGAATCGATAATGACATCGAGGCACTCGTCCAGCGTCTGGTTGTGTTTGAGCGTCACCATCTGCGAACGCGGGATCATGATATCGCGGACGCGCTGGTCGGCGATATCCATCACCCCTTCGAGCATGTCGCGGGTGTCCTGGTCTATCAGAGAATTTTGCTCAGAATCACGAATAAGCGTCAGCAGATCGTCACGGTTTTTCGGTTCACCGTGAAACAGCTGGTTGAGAATGAGGGAGAAGAATCCCTTTTTGGCTTCCGGCGTGTCACTATTCTGTGAATTGTCGTCGCTCATGGCGTTAGGTTTTAGGCCTCATATAAATCAAAAACTAACAGGCAGCCTGATGGTGCACTGCCTGCGCGTGACGGCGGCAAAGGGAAAGCCCTGAGCCGACTACTCTTTCTCGGCAATGTACGGATCGGCATACCCAAGAGCAAGCATTATCTCTGTTTCCAGCGCTTCCATCTCTTCGGCTTCATCGTCTTCGATGTGGTCGTAACCGAGCAGATGCAGGCTGCCGTGTACAACCATATGTGCCCAGTGGGCCTCCAGCGGCTTCTCTTGTTCTTTGGCTTCCTGCTCAACCACCTGACGGCAGATGATCAGATCGCCGAGCAGCGGAAGCTCGATCCCTGGCGGGGCTTCAAACGGAAAAGAAAGCACGTTGGTGGACTTATCTTTCCCGCGATAGGTCAGGTTCAGGTCGTGGCTTTCGGCTTCGTCTACCAGACGAACGGTGACCTCAGACTCTGGCTGAAACTGAGGAATAACCGCATCCAGCCAGCGCTGAATTTGTGCTTCATCCGGCAGGCCGCTTTCTGCTTCGCAGGCAACCTGTAAATCTAAAATAACCTGACTCATTTGCTCTCCTGAGCGGTAGCCTGCAGGGCAAGGGCTTCGCGTTTACGCTCGGCGGCAAGCTCGTCTTTGCGTTTTTGATCGGCGGCTTCCCAGGCTTCATAGGCGTTAACAATGCGGGCCACAACCGGGTGGCGTACCACGTCTTCGCTGTTAAGGAAGTTGAAGCTGATTTCATCCACCTCGGACAGGACGTCGATAGCATGACGTAAGCCGGACTTGAGGTTACGTGGCAGGTCTATCTGCGTCACATCGCCGGTAATCACCGCCTTGGAGTTGAAGCCTATACGGGTCAGGAACATTTTCATCTGTTCGGTGGTGGTGTTCTGACTTTCATCGAGAATGACAAAGGCATCGTTCAGGGTTCGGCCACGCATGTAGGCGAGCGGGGCCACTTCGATAACGTTGCGCTCAATCAGCTTTTCGACTTTCTCGAAGCCCAGCATTTCAAACAGCGCGTCGTACAGCGGGCGCAGGTATGGGTCAACCTTCTGGCTTAAATCGCCGGGCAGGAAGCCCAGTTTTTCGCCCGCTTCAACCGCCGGGCGGGTCAGCAGAATGCGGCGGATCTCCTGGCGCTCCAGCGCATCAACCGCGGCGGCAACGGCAAGATAGGTTTTCCCTGTCCCTGCCGGCCCTATGCCGAATGTGATGTCGTGGTCGAGAATATTCGCGATGTACTGCGCCTGATTAGGCGTTCGCGGCTTAATGACGCCACGCTTAGTTTTAATATGGATAGCTTTACCGTAATCCGGCACGCTGTCGGCCGTTTGCTCCAGCACCCGGCTTTCTTTAATAGCCAGATGAATTTGTTCCGGGTCGATATCCTGGCTTTGGCCGCGCATTGGCGCGGTGTCTACGTACAGATGTCGCAGAATATCCGCCGCGGCGTTAACGGAAAGCTCACGACCGGTGAGCCTGAAGTGATTGTCACGGCGGTTGATTTCAATCCCCAGTCGGCGTTCCAGCTGTTTGATGTTGTCATCAAAAGGGCCGCACAGACTAAGCAGACGGGCGTTATCCGCCGGTTCCAGCGTTAATTCACGTGTTTCGATATTCAAACTTATCCTCTTGGTCACTCGGGGCCAGTTAGAGTAAACGGTCTCGCGTAGCCGAAAATACGGTTCGGCTACAGGGAAATTATTTATCCCGCAGCGTGATGGCGCAAGCGTCACAATTGATATTTGGGTGATGCCTTCAGAATGCAAGTGCAAACAATGAGACGGCCTGCCGGGACGTGGAATTAGCGTTCCGGCAGGCCGTGGAGAGAATTAAGGCTGGTAAGTCCCAACGCCAATGTCATTCTCTTTGCGGGTACGAGCGATAACGGAAGCCGGGGTTTCAGCAATACGCAGGCCCATTTCGCTTTCTGTGCGCACCAGCTTCGCGCGCAGGGAGTTAGTCAGGACTTCGGTGATTTCGACATCCACGAATTTCCCTACCATATCCGGCGTCCCTTCGAAGTTCACCACACGGTTATTTTCGGTACGGCCGGACAGCTGCATAATGCTTTTACGCGAAGTCCCTTCCACCAGAATACGCTGTACCGTACCCAGCATTTTACGGCTCCATTCCATTACCTGCTGGTTAATACGATCCTGTAGGATATAAAGGCGCTGTTTTTTCTCTTCTTCCGGCACGTCATCAACCAGATCGGCCGCCGGGGTGCCCGGACGAGCGGAGAAAATAAAGCTAAAGCTGGTGTCAAAGTTGACGTCAGCAATCAGCTTCATGGTTTGCTCGAAGTCCTGGCTGGTTTCGCCTGGGAAGCCGACGATAAAGTCTGAGCTGATCTGGATGTCCGGGCGCGCTGCGCGCAGCTTGCGGATAGTCGATTTATACTCCAGCGCGGTATGCGTGCGCCCCATCATATTCAGCACACGGTCGGCGCCGCTTTGAATCGGCAGGTGCAGGAAACTCACCAGCTCCGGCGTGTCGCGGTAGACTTCGATAATGTCATCGGTAAATTCAATCGGGTGGCTGGTGGTGAAGCGAATGCGGTCGATACCGTCAATCGCGGCAACCAGACGCAGGAGCTCGGCAAACGAGCAGATGCCGCCGTCATAAGCCGCGCCGCGGTATGCGTTAACGTTTTGACCCAGCAGGTTAACTTCACGCACACCCTGTTCCGCCAGTTGAGCGATTTCAAACAGAATATCGTCGCAAGGGCGGCTCACTTCTTCGCCACGGGTATAAGGCACCACGCAATAGGTGCAATATTTGTTGCAGCCTTCCATGATGGAGACGTAGGCGGTCGGGCCGTCGGCCTTTGGCTCCGGCAGGCGGTCAAATTTTTCGATTTCCGGAAAGCTGACGTCCACCACCGGGCTGCGGGTGCCGCGAACCTGGTTGATCATTTCCGGCAGGCGGTGCAGGGTTTGTGGCCCAAAGACGATATCTACATAGTGCGCCCGCTGGCGAATTTTTTTTCCTTCCTGAGAGGCAACGCAGCCGCCGACGCCAATGATCACGTCCGGGCGTTTGGCTTTGATATGCTTCCAGCGCCCCAGCAGGTGAAACACCTTTTCCTGGGCTTTTTCGCGAATAGAACAAGTGTTCAGCAGCAGAACGTCCGCTTCATTCGCGTTATCGGTCAGCGTAAAGCCGTGGGTGCTGTCCAGCAGGTCGGCCATCTTCGATGAATCGTATTCGTTCATCTGGCAGCCCCAGGTTTTTATATGGAGTTTTTTTGTCATCGACTTGCCATTGCTCAAGGTGAAGTCAGGAATTAAGCCGGATAGTGTAATGCTTTGCTATGGATGTGACCAGCCTGGGAAAAGCCAGTAGAATCAGCAAAGATGAATGAAGGAAAGAGACTTATGGTAAATCAACCAATTGAAGTAGCCGTTGTTGGCGGCGGTATGGTCGGCGCGGCGGCAGCGCTGGGGCTGGCACAGCACGGTTTTCGTGTGGCGGTGATTGAACATCATGCCCCTGAGGCTTTTGTTCCAGGTTGCCAGCCTGACGTCCGCATTTCGGCCATCAGCAGCGCATCGGTTGGCCTGCTCAAGTCTCTTGGCGTCTGGGACAGCGTTTTAGCGATGCGCGCACATCCTTATCGCCGGCTGGAAACCTGGGAATGGGAGAGCGCACACGTTAGCTTTAATGCCGAAGAACTGGGCTTACCCGAGCTGGGCTTCATGGTCGAGAATAACGTGCTGCAGCGCGTGCTTTGGCAAGCGCTTGAGGCGCATCCGAATATCTCTTTACGCTGCCCGGCGAGGCTGCGGCAAATCCATCGCCAGGCAGCAGGTTGGACGCTCGAGTTTGATGACGGCGCTTCACTCAATGCTGAAATGGTGATTGGTGCGGATGGCGCGAATTCCCAGGTCAGAAAATGGGCGGGGATTGGCGTACATGCCTGGCAGTATCGTCAGGCCTGTATGCTGATTACCGTTAAATGCGAGTTTGAGCCGGGGGACAGCACCTGGCAGCATTTCACGCCGACAGGGCCGCACGCTTTCCTGCCGCTGTTCGATAACTGGGCCTCTCTGGTTTGGTATGACACCCCGGCACGTATTCGGCAGCTGCAGGGAATGAACATGCCCCAGCTGCAAAAAGCGATTACGGCCGCTTTCCCTCAGCGACTCGGGGCGGTTACGCCGGTTGCCAGTGGGGCATTTCCGCTGACTCGTCGACACGCTTTGCAGTACGTCCAGCCAGGGCTGGCGCTGATAGGGGACGCAGCGCATACGATTCATCCTTTGGCCGGGCAGGGCGTTAATCTGGGATATCGTGACGTGGATGCTTTGCTTGATGTCCTGATCGGTGCCCGTAGCCATGCGGAAGCCTGGGCGAGCGAGGCTATACTGAAACGTTATCAGAGGCGCCGTCAGGCGGATAACTTCCTGATGCAGAGTGGAATGGATCTGTTCTATGCGGGATTCAGCAATAACCTGGGGCCGCTGCGCGTGGTGCGAAATATTGGGCTGATGGCGGCGGAAAGAGCCGGTGGCCTGAAGCGTAAAGCGCTGAAATACGCCCTGGGATTATAATGAAGATGAGCAGGGCGGTTTCCCGCTCTGCTCATGCTAGCTAAATGCCAGATAGCAAAAAGCCCGCTTGCGCGGGCTTTTCAGTGTGTGGCTGGGGTACGAGGATTCGAACCTCGGAATGCTGGTATCAGAAACCAGAGCCTTACCGCTTGGCGATACCCCAACAGGGTGCGCTCACAGAGTGAACGACTTTTGAAATTGGCTGGGGTACGAGGATTCGAACCTCGGAATGCTGGTATCAGAAACCAGAGCCTTACCGCTTGGCGATACCCCAACAATTTTTTTGGATTTATCGAAGTTAATCAATAATTCCTTTGTATGGTGGCTACGACGGGATTCGAACCTGTGACCCCATCATTATGAGTGATGTGCTCTAACCAGCTGAGCTACGTAGCCAAACTCTATCATATTTTTCGATGGCTGGGGTACCTGGATTCGAACCAGGGAATGCCGGTATCAAAAACCGGTGCCTTACCGCTTGGCGATACCCCAATAACTGTCGCGGTGAACCGCATGTATCGAAAAATAATGGCTGGGGTACCTGGATTCGAACCAGGGAATGCCGGTATCAAAAACCGGTGCCTTACCGCTTGGCGATACCCCATCCGTGCAACGCGAGAGATAAATGGTGCGGGAGGCGAGACTTGAACTCGCACACCTTGCGGCGCCAGAACCTAAATCTGGTGCGTCTACCAATTTCGCCACTCCCGCATAAAAAAGATGGTGGCTACGACGGGATTCGAACCTGTGACCCCATCATTATGAGTGATGTGCTCTAACCAGCTGAGCTACGTAGCCATCTTTTTACGCGCTACCTTATCGGCGTTGCGGGGCGCATTATGCTGAGTTGACTCTACAGCGTCAACTAGTTTTTTCCCGAAAACCCGCTCAGAATGCTCGTTTGAATGACTTGCGAACAGCTTGCTTGAAATATCGACAATAACGCACGTTTTTGTTTTTAATTCCGCTTAAAAACAGGGATAAAGCCGCGACAGGAATACAGAAACGACAACGGGCCATAAGGCCCGTTGTTTTAAGCTAAATCAGCGATTAATAGGCGGCCTGGTGCACACCTACCGCGCGTCCTGATGGATCGTTCATGGTTTTGAACGACTCATCCCATTCGATTGCTTTTGCGGAAGAACAGGCTACTGACGGGCCGCCAGGTACGCATTCTGCCGCGCTTTGCAGCGGGAATAGCTCTTCAAAGATTTCGCGGTACAAATAGGCTTCTTTCGAGCCCGGAGTGTTGTACGGGAAGCGGTAGGCGGCGGTCGCCAACTGCTGGTCGCTAATCTGTTCAGCGGCCACTTCTTTCAGCGTATCGATCCAGCTGTAGCCCACGCCGTCAGAGAACTGCTCTTTCTGGCGCCACGCCACGCTTGCCGGCAGGTAGGATTCGAAGCACTCGCGCAGGACATGCTTCTCCATTTTGCCGTTGCCGCACATTTTGTCCTGCGGGTTGATGCGCATTGCCACGTCGAGGAATTTTTTATCCAGGAACGGGACGCGGGCTTCAACGCCCCAGGCAGACATCGCCTTGTTCGCACGGGCACAGTCAAACATGTGCAGAGCCTGCAGTTTACGCACGGTTTCTTCATGCAGTTCTTTGGCATTTGGCGCTTTGTGGAAGTACAGGTAACCGCCGAATACCTCATCAGAGCCTTCCCCGGACAACACCATTTTGATGCCCATCGCTTTAATCTTACGCGACATCAGGTACATCGGTGTTGAAGCGCGGATCGTTGTCACATCGTAAGTTTCGATGTGATAGATAACATCGCGGATAGCATCCAGACCTTCCTGCACGGTGAAATGGATCTCGTGGTGAACCGTGCCCAGGTGGTTAGCGACTTCCTGCGCGGCTTTCAGGTCAGGAGAACCTTCGAGGCCGACGGCGAAGGAGTGCAACTGCGGCCACCACGCTTCGCTGCGCTCTTCATCTTCTACGCGACGTGCGGCAAATTTCTTGGTGATCGCGGAAATCACGGAAGAGTCCAGCCCGCCGGACAGCAGAACACCATAAGGCACGTCGGACATCAGGTGGCTCTTGACGGAATCTTCCAGCGCCTGGCGCAGCGCGTTTTTGTCCGTGACGTTGTCTTTTACTTCTTCGTAGCTGAACCAGTCGCGCTGGTAGTAGCTGCGAATCTCGCCGTCTTTGCTCCACAGGTAGCTGCCCGCCGGGAACTCTTTGATGATGCGGCAAACAGGCACAAGGGCTTTCATTTCTGAAGCGACGTACAGGTTGCCGTGTTCATCGTGGCCCATATACAGCGGGATAATACCAATGTGGTCACGGCCAATCAGGTAAGCGTCTTTCTCGCTGTCGTAAAGTGCGAAGGCGAACATCCCCTGCAGCTCATCAAGGAAGTCAGGGCCTTTTTCCTGATACAGCGCCAGGATGACTTCACAGTCTGAACCGGTCTGGAAGGTATAGCGGTCGCCGTATTCGGCGCGCAGAGCCTGGTGGTTGTAGATTTCGCCGTTAACCGCCAGGGCATGAGTTTTTTCGGTGTTGTACAGCGGCTGAGCACCCGCGTTGACGTCAACGATGGACAGACGTTCGTGCACAAGAATCGCTTTATCGCTGGCGTAAACACCTGACCAGTCCGGACCACGGTGGCGCATCAGGCGCGATAATTCCAGCGCTTTTTTGCGCAATTCAACTGCATCAGTTTTGATATCCAGAACGCCAAAGATAGAACACATATAACTTCTCCGTACACTTGCCTGAGCGATTTGAGTTGTGGTGCTGCGTTGCCGATTTTTGCTTTTACTGCGGCTTTGCTGCGTTGCTTAGTAATGAAAATGCTCAATCGCTGAAGGGAATGCAAGGCTTTTAGCTTTCAGCTAATAAATAGTGCAGTGAGGATTGCTGATTGATGAAAAATGACGATGTTTTGGGCGTTAAAATTAACGGATCGTCAATTTTTAACAATTCGCACTGAGGTTTGCTTCTGCTACGCGGCGATTTTTTATCGATATAAAAATGCCGGCTCTGGGCCGGCATTCTGAATTAGAAGATATCGATTTCAGCCACAGAGGGGTAAATCCAGCTCGGCCTGAAGGGCATATCGTCAACGTTGTTCAGGCTGGAGACGCCAGACAGCACAAGGATGGTTTCAAGACCGGCCTGGAAGCCCGCGAGAATATCCGTCCGCAGGTTATCGCCGACGATAACGGTTTGCTCGGAATGCGCCTGCATTTTGTTAAGCGCCGCGCGGATAATCCACGGGCTTGGTTTGCCGACATAAAACGGCTCGCGCCCGGAGATTTTCTCAATGCCAGCGCAAAGCGCGCCGCAGGCCGGACTAAATCCGTGGCCGTGGCTGTCAGGGTTGGTGGCAATAAAACGCGCCCCGTTTGCCACAAAGTAAGCGGCTTTATGCATCATCTCCCAGTTAAAAGAGCGGGTTTCACCGACGATGACAAAGTCGGGATTAATGTCGGTAATGGTAAATCCAGCTTTATAGAGCTCGTGAATCAGCGCCCCTTCACCGACGACGTAGGCTTTCTTACCTTCCTGACGACGGAGGAAATCAGCCGTGGCCATGGCCGAGGTGTAAAACACGCTCTCCGGCACGTCGATGCCCGCGGAGGCAAAGCGGTTGGCAAGATCCTGGCTGGTCTGGGAAGGGTAGTTGGTTAGCAGCACCAGCGGCATTTCTTTTTCAAGAATACGTGCCAGAAATTCATTAGCGCCCGGCACAGCGACGTTGTCGTGCATTAGCACGCCGTCGATATCACAAATTACGTTCTGGATGGTGGTCATTAACAACTCTGGCTCACGGAATGAAGTCGGTAACTATAGCGTAAAATGCTGCCTGGGCAGCATTAACTTTCCAGCAAATGCTGAAGCAAGACGCCGTTTAGCATTGAGCGCTTAACCAGCGCAAAGGCGCCAATTGCCGACCGGTCGTCCAGCTTTGAGCAGACGATAGGCAAGTTTTTACGGAAGGCATTCAATACCTGGGTGTTGATGCAGCCTTCGATGGCAGGCAGCAGCACTTTTTCGGCTTCGATTATCTCGCCGGCAAGGACGACTTTTTGCGGGTTAAACAGGTTAATGGCGATGGAGATGGCTTTCCCCAGATGGCGGCCAACATGTTCCAGCACTTCACAGGCCAGCGCATCGCCTTTATTGGCCGCTTTGCAGATGGCCTGAATACTACAATCATCCAGCGTCAGGCGGCTGTTGTAGCCTTGCTCCAGCAAATGGCGGACGCGTTTTTCAATGGCGGCGTTCGCGGCAATGGTTTCCAGGCAGCCAAAATTACCGCAGTGGCAGCGCTCGCCCAGCGGATCGACCTGAATGTGGCCAATCTCACCCACGTTCCCATTACGGCCGATAAAAATCCGCCCGTTTGACAGAATTCCCGCCCCGGTGCCGCGATGGACTCGCACCAAAATAGAGTCTTCGCAGTCGTGGGTTGCACCGAAGTAGTGCTCGGCCAGCGCCAGGCTGCGAATATCATGGCCGACAAAACAGGTCACCTTGAAACGTTTTTCCAGGCTGTCGACCAGCGCCCAGTTGTTGACGGCGATGTGCGGCATATAGCGGATCACGCCGCTTTCGGGGTCAACCAGCCCTGGCAGGATGACGGAAATAGCGATAAGTTCGCGGGTTTTACGCTGCCAGGTTTCGATGAAGTGGCTAATGGCGTTAAGCAGCGCATGCTCGAGCGTTTCCTGTGTGCGTTCCGGCAGCGGATAGTGCTCTTCGGCGATGGATTTCGCGCTCAGGTCGAACAGGGTGATAGTGGCGTCGTGGCGACCAAGACGCACGCCAATAGCGTGGAAGTTACGTGTTTCAGTCGTAATAGAGATAGCGCGGCGGCCGCCGGTGGAGGCCTGCTGATCGACTTCTTTTATCAGGCCGCGCTCAATAAGCTGGCGAGTAATTTTTGTGACGCTGGCGGGCGCAAGCTGGCTTTGTTCGGCAATCTGGATGCGCGAGATAGGACCGTGCTGATCAATCAGGCGGTAGACCGCCGCGCTATTCAGCTGTTTTACCAGGTCAACGTTACCAATTTGGGCTTGTCCGCCAGTCGTCATGCTATTTACTCAGTTACGACCTCGT
Source organism: Enterobacter sp. Ag1 (assembly GCA_000277545.1). Taxonomy (GTDB): domain Bacteria; phylum Pseudomonadota; class Gammaproteobacteria; order Enterobacterales; family Enterobacteriaceae; genus Cedecea. The sequence goes on from AKXM01000015.1 coordinate 95,351, forward strand.
TACCATTAACGATGGTCTTGATAATTTTATAGTCGCGGTTAAACACGGTGAGGTTGGCCACTTTACCGGCTTCGATTGCGCCCAGGTGTTTATCCACGCCCATGGCGCGAGCTGGGTAGAGGGTTGCCATTCGCAGAACTTCATCCAGTGCGATGGCCGCGTGCTCCACCAAATTGCGAACGCCTTGAATCATGGTCAATGCAGACCCACTCAGCGTACCGTTCTCATCTACACACAGACCGTCACGGTAGTATATTGTTTTGCCAGCAAAAATGAACTGATCGATGTTGGCACCTGCCGGCGCGGTTGCGTCGGTAACCAGGCACAGTTTATCGCCCTTCACGCGTTTTGCGGTGCGGATGTTCGCATAATCCACATGTAAACCGTCAGCAATGATGCCACAGTAAACGTCGGCTTCATCAAAAATTGCGCCCGCAAGGCCAGGTTCACGGCCGGTAATATAAGGCATCGCGTTGAAAAGGTGGGTTGCGAAGGTGATCCCTGCGCGGAAGCCAATTTTGGCTTCTTTAATCGTTGCATTGGAATGACCCGCAGAAACGATGATGCCTGCAGCAACCAGTTTCTGAATGACTTCTGGCTCAACCATTTCAGGTGCGAGGGTGATTTTGGTGATCACATCGGCATTCTGGCAGAGGAAATCAACCAGCTTCGCATCCGGCTTGCGGACGAAGCCTGGGTTGTGCGTCCCTTTTTTCACGATGTTGAGCCACGGCCCTTCAAGGTGCAAGCCCAGCGCCTGATGGCTGTATTTCGCCAGATAGTCGCGCATGACTTTCACGCCCTGCATCATCAGCTCGTCGCTGGTGGTGATAAGCGTTGGCAGGTAGCTGGTGCAGCCTGAGCGTTCGTTTGCTTTCTGCATGATTTCCAGCGTTTCAACGGAAACGGCTTCTGCGGTGTCGTTAAACTGCACGCCGCCGCAGCCGTTCAGCTGTACATCAATAAAACCGGGGGCAATGACGGCACCGCCCACATCGCGCGTTTCGATACCTGCTGGCAGTGCATCAACAGGGCAAACGCGCTCAATCAGGCCATCGGCAATAACTACCGCCTGGTCATCCAAAATTTCGTGGCCGGTATAAATCCGACCGTGGATTAATGCATACATATCCTACCCCCGGTAATAACGTCGTGCTTTAAGACTGTAAGATCGCTAATAAAGAGGAAAAGCCGAAACACCTTCCTCTTTATGACTGACTTTAGAAAACCAATGCATTGATTTTCCAGAGCTACTGACGCCCTCAGCGGTTGCCGTTTGAGACGCATCAGTGGCCGACCAGGCCTTAAAGGCCTTTAATGTTTTCTGCTTCCAGCTCGTTGAAATATTTCAACGTTTTCACCTTCAGCTCCATGGTGGACGGCTCGTCACACACGATCACCGCCTTCGGATGCAGCTGCAGGCAGGTGATAGTCCACATATGGTTAACGTTGCCTTCCACGGCCGCCTGCAGCGCCAGCGCTTTGACGCCACCCAGCACCAGGATCATCACTTCTTCTGCATCCAGCAGGGTGCCTACGCCAACGGTCAGCGCGTATTTAGGTACCTGAGTCACGTCGCCGCCGAAGAAGCGGGAGTTTGCCACGCGTGTGTCATGGGTCAGGGTTTTAATACGGGTGCGGGAAGCCAGAGAAGACGCTGGTTCGTTGAACGCGATATGACCGTCGTTACCCACGCCGCCCATGAACAGGTGAATTTTACCGTAGGAGCGAATTTTCTCTTCGTAGCGGCGGCACTCTGCATCAACGTCTTCCGCATTGCCGTTCAGCAGGTTGATATTTTCTGCAGGGATATCAACGTGATCAAAGAAGTTGCGGTGCATGAAAGTATAATAACTTTCCGGGTGTTCTTTCGGCAGGCCGACGTATTCATCCATGTTGAAGGTAACGACGTTCTTAAAGCTAACCTGGCCTGCTTTATGCATCTCAACCAGAGCTTTGTAAGCCTCCAGCGGCGTGCCGCCGGTTGGCAGACCCAGAACAAAAGGACGGTCCGCGGTCGGTTTGAATGCATTGATGCGATTTACAATATGGCGAGCTGCCCATTTGCCGACTTGTGCCGGGGTAGCCAGGGGAATCAGTCTCATCATTCACCTCGTAGTTTAAGAGTAAAAATAGGGTTAGCTGAATCGATCTCGATAAGCATAAGGGTAAACCACTTTTATACTGAACCGACAGGGATCAATCCGCCTTGATTTTTTGAATCATAAAATAAGTTTTCGGAGATAGCCAGTGAAGGGGGAGGGTTGAAGCGATATTTGGTGATAAATATCACAAAAAAGGTGCGTTTAATTTGCGGTACGAATTAATTTTTTTCACACTTCACCGTGTGATGTGAATCGTCGCCGTGTATTCAATGTAAGTAAGACAATAAAAACACTGCTTGAGCGAGCCTTAACGGGGTCTCATAGGGGGAATAAAGTGAGTATTCTAGGTTATCTACAGCGCGTGGGCCGGGCACTTATGGTGCCGGTGGCTACACTGCCAGCAGCAGCAATATTAATGGGGGTTGGTTACTGGATTGACCCAGTTAGTTGGGGTGGAGACAACGCGTTAGCCGCGCTCTTCATTAAATCCGGTTCCGCCATTATCGATCACATGTCCGTGTTGTTCGCCATCGGCGTCGCTTACGGTATGTCCAAAGACAAAGACGGTGCCGCGGCACTGACCGGCTTTGTTGGCTTCCTGGTTCTGACCACCCTCTGCTCACCGGCAGCGGTTGCTATGATCCAGAAAATTCCGGTGGATCAGGTTCCGGCGGCATTTGGTAAAATTGAAAACCAGTTCGTAGGTATTCTGGTCGGTATTATCTCTGCGGAATTGTACAATCGCTTCAGCGGCGTTGAGCTGCCGAAAGCGCTTTCGTTCTTCAGCGGTCGCCGTTTGGTTCCTATCCTCACCTCATTCCTGATGATTGTTGTTGCCTTCATCATGATGTACGTCTGGCCGATGATCTTCGACGGTCTGGTGAACTTCGGGGAGCACATTCAGAAGCTGGGTTCTGCGGGCGCAGGTATCTACGCCTTCTTCAACCGTCTGCTGATCCCGGTTGGCCTGCACCACGCTCTGAACTCCGTGTTCTGGTTTGACGTGGCAGGGATTAACGACATCCCTAACTTCCTGGGTGGCGCTCAGTCCATCGAAGCAGGTAAAGCGGTTGTCGGTATCACCGGTCGCTACCAGGCGGGCTTCTTCCCAATCATGATGTTCGGTCTGCCGGGTGCAGCGCTGGCCATCTACCACTGTGCACGTCCTGAAAACAAAGCAAAAGTTGCCGGTATCATGATGGCCGCTGCTTTCGCTGCGTTCTTCACCGGTATCACCGAACCGCTGGAGTTCTCCTTCATGTTCGTTGCACCGGTACTGTACGTGATTCACGCAGTGCTGACCGGTATCTCCGTATTTATCGCAGCAAGCATGCACTGGATTGCGGGCTTTGGCTTCTCCGCGGGCCTGGTGGATATGGTGCTTTCTTCCCGTAACCCGCTGGCAACCCACTGGTGGATGCTGATCCCTCAGGGTCTGGTGTTCTTCGTTCTTTACTACGTGGTGTTCCGTTTCACTATCACCAAATTCAACCTGCTGACGCCAGGCCGTGAACTGGCTGTAGCCGGTGACGAAGCTGATGGTCAGGACGTGAACGTGAGCGGTGACGCAAACCAGGACGTTTCTGGTCTGGCTCGTCAGTACATCTCTGCGGTAGGTGGCTCTGCAAACCTGACCGGTATTGATGCCTGTATCACTCGTCTGCGCCTGAGCGTGAAAGACTCTTCCGTTGTTAACGAAGCGCTGGCTAAGCGTCTCGGTGCGACAGGCGTTATTCGCCTGAACAAAACCAGCGTGCAAATCATCGTTGGCTTTGCTGCAGAAAAAATTGCTAACGCAATGAAAACAGCTGGCACTGTAGAAGCAGCGGCGCCTGTTGCTGCTGCGGCACCGGCTCCTGCGGCTAAACCACAGGCTGTTCCAAACGCGACCAGCACAACTATTGCCGCTTTGGTTTCTCCAGTCACTGGCGACGTGGTTGAGCTGGATCAGGTGCCTGACGAAGCTTTCGCCAGCAAAGCAGTCGGTGATGGCGTAGCCGTTAAGCCAACGGACAAAACCGTGGTTTCTCCTGCCGCCGGGACCATCGTGAAAATCTTCAACACCAACCACGCGTTCTGCCTTGAAACAGAAAAAGGTGCAGAGATTGTGGTTCACATGGGCATCGATACCGTTGCTCTGGGTGGCAAAGGCTTCACGCGTCTGGTGGAAGAAGGGGCCGAAGTGGTTGCCGGCCAGCCGATTCTGGAAATGGATCTCGATTTCCTGAACGCTAACGCACGCTCCATGATTAGCCCGGTAGTTTGCAGCAACATCGACGACTTCAGCGGTCTGGTTATCCAGGCTAAAGGTCAGGTGGTTGCAGGCCAAACGCCACTGTATGAGATTAAAGGCAAATAATCGCTCCTGAGTAAGCATTTGTGCCTTAAGCGGCTGACGTAAATCGTCAGCCGCTTTTTTATTGCGTGCCGTTAGCCGACATGGATAACCCTAATTTATGCAACTAAAGGTTGTTTCCCGAGGCCGCTTATTAGATCATACGCCGTTAACTAAGGTACACGCTTTGAGGAACCCGCGATGAGTGAGGCTGAAGCCCGCCCAACTAACTTTATTCGTCAGATTATTGATGAAGACCTGGCGAACGGGAAGCACACCAGTATTTGCACCCGTTTTCCGCCTGAGCCAAATGGCTATCTGCATATTGGTCACGCCAAGTCTATTTGCCTGAACTTTGGCATCGCCCAGGATTACCAGGGGCAATGCAACCTGCGCTTCGATGACACAAACCCGGTAAAAGAAGACATCGAATACGTAGAGTCCATCAAGCACGACGTTGAATGGCTGGGCTTCCACTGGTCCGGCAGCGTGCGTTATTCGTCTGACTATTTTGACCAGCTTTTTAATTATGCCGTTGAGCTGATAAATAAAGGACTGGCGTATGTTGATGAGCTGAGTCCGGAACAAATTCGTGAATACCGTGGCTCTCTGACTGCGCCCGGTAAAAATAGCCCGTTCCGCGATCGTAGCGTTGAGGAAAACCTCGCGCTGTTCGAGAAAATGCGCAACGGTGAGTTTGCCGAGGGTACCGCCTGCCTGCGTGCCAAAATCGATATGGCCTCGCCGTTCATCGTTATGCGCGACCCGGTGCTGTACCGCATTAAATTTGCCGATCACCACCAGACCGGCAACAAGTGGTGCATCTACCCGATGTACGACTTCACCCACTGTATTTCCGATGCGCTGGAAGGCATTACGCACTCGCTGTGTACCCTGGAGTTCCAGGACAACCGCCGTCTGTATGATTGGGTGCTGGATAACATCACCATTCCTGCTCACCCGCGTCAGTACGAATTTTCTCGCCTGAATCTCGAATACGCCATTATGTCCAAGCGTAAGCTGAACCTGCTGGTGACCGAGAAGATTGTAGAAGGCTGGGACGACCCGCGTATGCCGACTATCTCCGGCCTGCGTCGCCGCGGCTATACCGCAGCATCCATTCGCGAGTTCTGTAAGCGCATTGGCGTAACCAAGCAGGACAACACCGTTGAAATGGCTTCTCTGGAATCCTGCATCCGTGACGATCTTAACGAGAATGCGCCGCGTGCAATGGCCGTGCTGGATCCGGTAAAAGTTATTATCACTAACTACCCTGAAGGTGAAGAAGAGACGGTTACCATGCCGAATCATCCTAACAAACCTGAAATGGGTAGCCGTGAAGTGCCGTTCAGCCGCGAGATCTATATCGATCGCGCTGACTTCCGCGAAGAAGCAAACAAGCAGTACAAGCGCCTGGTGCTGGGTAAAGAAGTTCGCCTGCGTAATGCCTATGTGATCAAAGCCGAACGCGTAGAAAAAGACGCAGAAGGTAATATCACCGAACTTTACTGCACCTATGATCCGGAAACCCTGAGCAAGGATCCGGCGGACGGTCGCAAGGTGAAGGGTGTTATTCATTGGGTGAGCGCGGCACACGCGCTGCCGGTTGAAATTCGTCTGTACGACCGCTTGTTTAGCGTCGCGAATCCAGGGGCTGCGGAAGACTTCCTGTCTACCATTAATGCGGATTCCCTGGTCATTCGCCAGGGCTTCGCTGAGCCTAGTCTGCAGAACGCGGAAAAAAGTAAGGCATATCAGTTCGAGCGTGAAGGTTACTTCTGCCTGGACAGCCGCTATGCGACGGCGGAAAAACTGGTGTTTAACCGCACAGTTGGCCTGCGTGATACCTGGGCTAAAATCGGCGAATAATTGCCGTTTATTGCCTGATGAAAACGCCGCTAAATGCGGCGTTTTTTCTTTTTGATTACCAGTCATTAACCTTATATACACATTCGCGATGCGAATTAATTCTCATTCACATTTCTGTGAAAATTTCCTCACAGGAAGTCATGCCTTCCCCGTAATCTCCTGATGCTTATAATGAAAGCGCTCTCAATGAAGTTTTATTCTTAAAATCAATCGTAATCAGGGTTAATAATCTGCTGCGCAATTTTGTTACAAATGCACATAGATTATGTGCTCTCTGTCATACTCCAGGAAATCTCTGATACAAAGTCATTGATAATTCGCGTCGCGAAAAATAGTCTATGAGCAGCAGTAATGCGGGTGTGTTAGGCAAAAACCGCTTTTAGCCGTCAGGCAATTTTACTTTTTTTCGTCATTGGCGCTTTTCACGTCAGACGATGATTTTTACGTCAAAGAGGAATTTAACTATGCGTACGTTTAGTGGCAAACGTAGTGCGCTTGCTCTTGCTATTGCAAGCGTTACCGCTCTTTCAGGTTTTGTCGTGGCTCCGCAGGCTAGCGCCGCGGGCTTTGTTGATGACTCCACGCTGACTGGCGGCATCTATTACTGGCAGCGTGAACGTGACCGTAAAGACGTGTCCGACGGTAAGTACAAAACTAACCTGTCGCACTCAACCTGGAACGCCAACCTCGACTTCCAGTCTGGCTATGCGGCCGATATGTTTGGTTTTGATATTGCCGCTTTCACCGCCATTGAAATGGCCGAAGACAGCGCCAGCGGTCACCCGAACGAAATCGCATTCTCCTCTAAAAATAAAACCTACGACGAAGACTACTCCGGCGATAAAGGTGGCATCAGCCTTTATAAAGCGGCGGCCAAATTCAAATACGGCCCGGTTTGGGCTCGCGCAGGTTACATTCAGCCAACCGGTCAAACGCTGTTAGCACCACACTGGAGCTTCATGCCTGGTACTTATCAGGGGGCTGAAGCGGGAGCTGCATTTGACTACGGTGATGCCGGTGCGCTGAGCTTCTCCTACATGTGGACTAACGAGTACAAGGCGCCATGGCACCTTGAAACCGACAAGTTCTACCAGAACGATAAAAAGACCAAAGTTGACTATCTGCACTCCATCGGCGCGAAGTATGACTTCAAAAACGATCTGATTCTGGAAGCCGCATTCGGTCAGGCTCAGGGCTTTGTTGATCAGTACTTTGCTAAAGCCAGCTACAAATTCGACGTTGCAGGCAGCCCGCTGAGCACCAGCTACCAGTTCTACGGCACCCGTGATAAAGCCGCGAACAACACCATCAATGATATCTACGATGGCACCGCATGGCTCCAGGCGCTGACATTTGGCTATAAAATTGGCCAGGTCGACCTGCGTCTGGAAGGGACCATGGTGAAGGCAGAAGGCCAGCAGGGTTACTTCCTGCAGCGTATGACGCCAACCTACGCGTCTTCCAACGGTCGTCTGGATGTGTGGTGGGATAACCGCTCTGACTTCAACGCCAACGGTGAAAAAGCCGTGTTCTTCGGTGCAATGTATGACCTGAGCAACTGGAACCTGCCGGGTTGGGCAGTCGGTGCTTCTTACGTTTATGCATGGGACGCAAAACCATCTACATGGGCGCTTGATGCTTCCGGTAACCGCCAGGATCTCGCTTCCAACAAGATCAAAGAGTCTTCTTACAGCCTCGACGCCATGTATACCGTGCAGGAAGGCCGTGCGAAAGGCACGCTGTTCAAACTGCACTTCACTCAGTACGACAACCACTCCGACATCCCAAGCTGGGGCGGTGGGTACGGCAACATCTTCCAGGATGAGCGTGACGTGAAATTCATCGTGATTGCTCCGTTCACCATCTTCTGATGTGAAACCGGGCGCGCAAGCGCCCGTTTTTTTATAAGGAACCGAACATGAAAAAGATTCTGCTGATTACCGCCGCTGTATTCACGCTGTCTGCCTGCGTTCAACCTCCTGCACCTCCGGAAGATTCACGCCTGAAGCAGGCCTATAGCGCCTGTATCAATACGGCGGAAGGCAATCCGGATAAAATTGAAGCCTGCCAGAGCGTGCTGAACGTACTGCGCCAGGAAAAACAGCATAAAGCGTTTGTTGAGAAAGAGACGGTGAACGTGCTGGATTACCAGAAATGTATCCAGGCAAGAAAGAGCGGCAATGATGAAGCCGCGAAGGTACGCTGCGATAAGATTTGGCAGGAGATTCGCGCCAATAACAGCTGATAGCCTTTTTCAGTCAATAAAAAAACCGGCAAGGGAAACCTGCCGGTTTTTGCTTTTAAACGCCACCGAAGCAGCGTTTGTTAATGCGGATTACTTATTTAGGATCGTGGGCCGTGTCGTCTTCGCGGCAGTCACCTTCAGCACAGTGTCCGTACAGATAGAGGCTGTGGTTAGTCAGGCGGATGCCGTGGCGAGTGGCAATTTCACGCTGGCGGGATTCAATAGAATCATCGCTGAACTCGATCACTTTACCGCAGTCGAGGCAGATCAGGTGGTCGTGGTGATGCTGCTGGGTCAACTCAAAAACGGACTTGCCGCCTTCAAAATTATGGCGGGTCACGATCCCTGCATCATCAAACTGGTTCAGCACGCGATAGACGGTCGCCAGGCCGATTTCTTCGCCCATGTCGATCAGACGTTTATATAAGTCTTCCGCGCTGACGTGATGATTTACCGGCTCTTGCAGCACTTCGAGGATTTTTAATCGCGGAAGCGTGACTTTCAAGCCGGCCTTCTTTAATGCGGTATTGTTGTCAGTCATGCGGAAAGTGTCCTGTTGCTTAACGATTCGCTCAAACTGCAGTGAGCGTAAAGAGTAATGCGTCTCATTATAGAACTGCTACTTCTAAATGGGAACCGCAAGTATGGTGCAAAATAAGGCTGAAAAATCGTGGCGGCGTCGCCATTTACAGTAATTATCAGCCAAGCTATCAGGAAGACATTGTACAGGGATGTACGAGAAAGTTACAAACTTGTAGCAATTATTTTCATTGCTACAATCTATCAAGATGGCGCAAATGCTGTATTTGCGCCAGAGAAATCAGGCGTTAATGATATCCGACAGATTCAGTTCTTCAGAAACCTGTTTAACCCACTTCTCAACGCGCTCAGCGGTCAGTTCCGGCTGGCGATCTTCATCGATGGCCAGGCCGACAAAATTGTCGTCATCCGCCAGGCCTTTGGAGGCTTCAAAGTGGTAGCCCGCGGTTGGCCAGTGGCCCACAATCGCCGCGCCGCGCGGTTCGATAATGTCGCGAATGGTGCCCAGCGCATCACAGAAATATTCCGCGTAGTCTTCCTGGTCGCCGCAGCCGAACAGCGCCACCAGTTTACCGTTGAAATCGACTTCTTCAAGCGTAGGGAAGAAGTCATCCCAGTCGCACTGGGCTTCGCCGTAGTACCAGGTCGGGATGCCGAGCAAGAGAATGTCGAAACCTTCGAGATCTTCTTTGCTGCTTTTAGCAATGTCATGCACCTCAGCAACGTCTTTACCGAGCTGTTTTTGAATCATTTTCGCGATATTTTCGGTGTTACCGGTGTCGCTGCCGAAAAAAATGCCTACGATTGCCATGAGTAAAATAACCTCTTGAAACTTAATAGTATGCTGGCCGTTCAATGCCCACGTATAGGGCAATCATAGCAGAACAGCTCCAGCAGCGGAAACAGCTATCACGCCCGGGTGCACAGTCTGCAACATGGTTTTGCTCACCCTTTTGAGATTTCAGATAACCCGCAGGGTGGCTGAAGGCGTTACCCGAGATTTTTAAGCTGCTCGAGCAGCATCTCTTCGATCAGTTCGCTGCGGCTGATGTTACGGGCGTCAGCCAGCTGGTTGAGGGCATCGACCGCCTCGTTGTTCAGTTTTAGCTCAACCCGCTTCAAACCACGCACTTTATCGCGCTTCAGCTGATTGCGCTTATTGATACGCAATTGCTCATCGCGCGAGAGCGGATTAGTTTTCGGCCGCCCGGGGCGACGCTCGTCCGCGAACAGATCTAATGTAGTACGGTCCGTTTGTTCTTTTGCCATGATTAGAATACTGACAGGAAATTCTGGCTGCAGGGGCAGGGTGCCGGTGCAATTAAGCGCGCCATCATACATCAGCGCGCCATTCGCGCCAACGCGTTAGCGACTTCAGCTGCCCGGTCGGTCTGTTTTTAATCAGTTTTTCTACTCTGCGTCGATAAATCGGTGGATCGCCCGTAGAACGGCATCCGGTTTTTCCGCATGAACCCAATGACCCGCTCCAGCGATGACGTGAGCACGGGCCTGTGGGAACTGACTTAGCAGCGCCTCGCGGTGGCTTTCATCAACATATGGAGAATTCCCGCCGCGAATAAATAGTGCAGGATATGGCCAGGCCGGAACAGGCCGCCAGCCAACGATAGTTTCGTATTGCTGCCAAAGCACGGGCACGTTGAACTTCCACTCGCCGTCAGCAAAGGATTTCAGCAGAAACTGAATGACGCCTTCCTCAGCTACGTGGTCGCGCATGATTTGCGCCGCCTGCTGGCGAGTTTTTACGCCCGCTTCGGTGACCGCGCGAATAGCCGCGAAAATTTCGTCGTGACGGCGAACCTGATAGTTAACCGGCACAATATCTATCATCACAAGCTTATCAATACGCTGAGGGGCTATTGCGGTAAGCGCCATCACCACTTTGCCGCCCATGGAATGGCCAATAAATGTGGCCTTCTCGATGCCGTATTCGTCCAGCGTGTCCAGAACGTCCCCGGCCATTGCGGCATAGCTCATATCATCACTGCGCGGTGACAGCCCGTGATTGCGCAGATCGATCTGCAGCAACGCATGATCTTTACCCAGATCACGTGCCAGGACACCCAGGTTATCCAGGCTGCCGAACAGGCCGTGGATCAGTACGATAGGGGAATTGCTATTCAATTGTTGCGCAGTTTGCAGGCGAGCATTTAATTTCATGGCAAAGTTCTTTATTTTGGTTCGTTTGGTTAGGGTATCATGTTGGCATTCTCGCGGGCGTGCGGCAAATATTCAGTTTACTCTGACTTTGAGTCGCCTCTCCTGTTCGCTGTTGGGATTTGACCCTATAATCCCAACGACTTGTATTCAGAAAAGATATCGCACTGGATTAAGATGAAAACAATCGAAGTTGATGACGAGCTTTACCGCTATATTGCCAGCCAGACTAAACACATCGGCGAGAGCGCGTCAGACATTTTACGGCGTATGCTTAAATTTACCGCCGGGCAAACACCAGCAGCCACTTCTACGCCCGCTGCGCCTGAGCGCGCTGCGGCTCCCGTTGTTGAAGAAAAACCTGCGAACACCGCTCGTAATCGCGTGCGTGCCGTTCGTGAGCTGCTGCTTTCCGACGAGTACGCTGCCCAGAATAAAGCCGTAAACCGCTTTATGATGGTGCTGTCCACGCTGTATATGCTGGATGCAAAAACCTTTGGCGAAGCCACTGAATCGCTGCATGGTCGCACCCGCGTCTATTTTGCTGGCGATGAGCAAACTCTGCTGGCAAACGGCAATCAAACCAAGCCGAAACATGTTCCGGGCACCCCATACTGGGTGATCACCAATACGAATACTGGTCGTAAATGCAGCATGATCGAACACATCATGCAGTCAATGCAGTTCCCTGCGGAGCTGATTGAAAAGGTTTGCGGCACTATTTAAAAACCTGGCGTCAGTAAGGAAGAGCCAATGGCTAACCACTATCGTGCGGGCCAACCTGCACAACAGAGCGACTTGATTAACGTAGCCCAGCTTACGGCGCAGTATTACGTGCTTAAGCCAGTGGTGGGGAATAGCGAACACGCGGTGAAATTCGGGACCTCCGGCCACCGCGGCAGTGCAGCACGGCATAGCTTTAACGAACCTCATATTCTGGCGATTGCGCAAGCTATCGCTGAAGAACGCGCAAAGAATGGGATCACCGGTCCATGCTATGTGGGCAAAGACACCCACGCGCTGTCCGAACCTGCGTTTATCTCCGTGCTGGAAGTGCTGGCCGCTAACGGCGTGGACGTCATTGTGCAGCAGGATAACGGCTATACGCCGACGCCTGCGATTTCTAACGCCATCCTGGTGCATAACCAAAAGGGCGGCCCTCAGGCGGACGGGATTGTTATCACGCCATCCCACAACCCACCGGACGACGGCGGCATCAAGTACAACCCACCAAACGGTGGCCCGGCTGATACTAACGTCACCAAAGTCGTTGAAGATCGCGCTAACGCGTTGCTGGCCGACGGCCTGAAAGGCGTGAAGCGCATTACGCTGGATAAAGCCTGGGAAAGCGGTCACGTTCAGGCGCAGGATCTGATTCAGCCGTTCATCGAAGGGCTGGTGGATATCGTCGACATGGCCGCGATTCAAAAAGCGGGCCTGAAGCTGGGGGTTGATCCTCTCGGCGGTTCCGGGATCGAATACTGGCACCGTATCGCGAAGCATTACAACCTCGATCTGACCATCGTGAACGATCAGGTGGACCAGACCTTCCGCTTTATGCACCTGGATAAAGACGGCGCAATCCGCATGGACTGCTCCTCCGAATGTGCGATGGCGGGCCTGCTGGCGCTGCGCGACAAATTCGATCTGGCGTTTGCCAACGACCCGGATTACGACCGCCACGGCATCGTCACGCCGGCGGGCCTGATGAACCCGAACCATTACCTGGCTGTGGCTATTAACTATCTGTTCCAGCACCGTCCGCTGTGGGGCAAAGATGTGGCCGTCGGTAAAACCCTGGTTTCCTCCGCGATGATTGACCGCGTGGTAGAAGATCTGGGCCGCAAGCTGGTGGAAGTCCCGGTTGGCTTTAAGTGGTTCGTTGACGGCCTGTTCGACGGCAGCTTCGGCTTCGGGGGCGAAGAGAGCGCCGGGGCATCGTTCCTGCGCTTCAACGGCACCCCATGGTCGACCGACAAAGACGGTATCATCATGTGTCTGCTGGCGGCCGAAATCACCGCCGTGACGGGCAAAAACCCGCAGCAGCATTACGATGAGTTAGCCGCGCGCTTTGGCGCACCGAGCTATAACCGTATTCAGGCCCCAGCCACTTCTGCACAGAAAGCCGCGCTGTCCAAGCTGTCACCTGAAATGGTGAGTGCAGACACGCTGGCAGGTGACCCGATCACCGCGCGTCTGACGGCGGCTCCGGGCAACGGCGCTTCCATTGGCGGCCTGAAGGTGATGACCAAGAACGGCTGGTTTGCCGCTCGTCCGTCCGGCACCGAAGACGCCTACAAGATTTACTGTGAAAGCTTCTTCGGCGCAGAGCACCGCGAGCAGATCGAGAAAGAAGCGGTAGAGATTGTCAGCGAAGTGCTGAAAAGCGCGAAGTAATATGCAAAAAGGCTCCCCAGGGAGCCTTTCTCTTTTAACCCAAAGCCACCATCAGTGCGCCGCAGGTGATAAGCGCCACGCCTATCCCGGCAATCAGCGACACTTTCTCACCAAACAGAATCACCGCCAGAATAACCGCGAACACCACGCTTAGCTTATCGATAGGGGCGACCTTCGACACGTCACCACTTTTGATTGCCATAAAATAGAACAGCCAGGACAGCGCCCCGGCCACGCCGCTTAACAAAATAAACAGCAGCGCTTTTTTATCGGCAAACACCGTACTAACAAGATTCAGTTTTCCCTGAACGACGACCACCCCAACTAAAAATAACGCCATGACCACAGCGCGAACGGCTGTGGCGGTATTGGCATCCAGATGCTGCAAACCAACTTTGCCAAAAATAGCGACCAGCGCTGCCGTAGCGGCAGACAACAGGGCGTAGACTAACCATGCGCTCATAACGGGCTCCTCTTGAACGAGCCAGAGATTACTCCTTCAGAGCATAAAACGGTAGCCGATCCCGGTTTCGGTGAGCAGATGGCGAGGGCGAGCGGGGTCGCTCTCCAGCTTCTGGCGCAGGTGGCCCATATAAATGCGCAGATAGTGGCTGTGTTCCACGGCATTCGGGCCCCAAACCTGATTAAGCAACTGGCGCTGGGTCAGGACTTTGCCGTGATTATTCAGCAGGGTTGCCAGCAGGCGGAACTCAATGGGGGTCAGGTGAATTTCCTCTTCGCCGCGGGTAATACGGCGCGAGGCGAGGTCGACCCGAATTTCGGAAAACTGATAAACCGGATCGGGCTGAACGGTGCTGGCGTGGCGGCGCAGGGCGACGCGAAGCCTGGCCTGCAGTTCACCGATGCCAAACGGCTTGCTGAGAAAATCGTCTGCGCCAGCATCCAGGGCGGCAATCTTCGCCTGCTCGTCACTCCGGGCCGACAGGACGATGACCGGCGTCTGGCTCCACTGGCGAAAGTCACGAATAAAATCGATGCCGTCGCCGTCCGGCAGGCCGAGATCCAGAATCACCAGATCCGGCTTGCGGGTGGCGGCTTCAATCAGGCCGCGCTGCAGGGTTTCGGCATCAAACACGCGCAACGATTCATCTTCCAGCGCGGTGCGCAGAAAGCGGCGGATCTCTTTTTCATCCTCAATTATCAGAACCGTTGTCACAGCACCTCAATCATTTCAGGGAGTTCGGGGGGAGGCGATAAAGGTAGCACAACGTGGAAGCTGGCACCGCCTTCCGGGCGGTTAAGCGCATAAATTGTGCCGCCGTGAACTTCAACAATCGCCCGGCAGATAGCCAGCCCAAGCCCAACGCCTGGAATAGCTGACTCTTTGTTACCGCGGGCAAATTTATCAAAAATCAGCAGCTCTTTACCAGCGGGAACCCCCGGGCCGCTGTCCCAAACTTCCAGGTCCAGCTTGTCTGCTGTCGAGGTCGCTTTAATACCGATGTTGGCTTTATAACCGGCATATTTAACCGCATTCTCCAGCAGGTTGATCAGCACGCGTTCGAACAGCGGGCCGTCGACTTCAATCAGCATCAGCGGATCAGGCAAATTAAGGGCGATATGGCGGCCGCCGAGGCCCGGTTCGAGCATCTTCAGCGCGCTGCCGACGACTTCCTCTAGCGTCAGCCACTCCTTGCGAAGGTTAAAACCGCCCGACTGAATGCGGGCCATATCCAGCAGATTATTCACCAGCCGGGTGGTGTTCAGCACATGCTGACGGATTTCGTTGGCCTGCGGGGCATGTTTTGATCCCTCACTGGCGAGATCCAGCGTGAGGATTTCTGCCTGGCCAAACAGCACGGTCAGCGGCGTGCGCAGGTCGTGCGAAAGCGCGGCCAGCAGCGAGTTGCGGATTTGCTCCCGTTCGCTGGAAAGCCGGGCCTGTTCTTCGCTGGCGGTGAGCAGCAGCCTGTCGAGCGCGGTGGCCACCAGCAGGGTAAAGGTTTCCAGCAGGCGCTGCTGTTCGGGGATCATCAGCTGGCGCAGATTCTCCGGCTCAACGACCAGCAGACCCAGGGTCCTTTCCGTGGTGCTAAGCGGCAGGATGCGGTAGGGCACGCCCGGCAGCGTGTCCGTTCCGGCACCGGCGGGCTGGCCTTTATCAAAGCTCCAGCGGGCAATCGCTTCATCCCACTGAGCGGGTTCCCCTTCGGCTGCGATACGGCTGAGTTTCCCGTGATCGTCCGGCAGCAGCAGCAGGCTGCGGGCCTGGAAGGTGTTGTTAATAAACTGCACGCTGGTGGCGGCGACGTCCTGCGGCGTGCGGTCATCGGCCAGAGCTTTAGACATTTCATACAGATGACGGGTGCGCTGTTCCCGGTAGCGGGCGATGCGTGCCTGATAACGTACCCCGGCGGTCAGATTACCGATCACCAGCCCGACGGTGAGCATTACGCCGAAGGTCAGCAGATACTGAACATCCGACACGGCGAGCGTGCCTCGCGGCGCAATAAAGAACAGGTCGAAGCTAATCACGTTGATGACCGTCGCGAGGACGGACGGCCAGCGGCCATAAAACAGCGCTACCATCACCACACCAAGCAGGTAGATCATCACCAGGTTGGCGGCATCAAAGGCCACCAGCCACTGATTGGCGATAAAGGTAATAAACGCACAGAGCACCACCGCCACGGCGCAGCCGCGCAGTTGAATGCGCCATTTCTCGCTTAGCGTTCTGGTGTCCGGTGCTCTGGTCGGGGAGGGGAGCGGTTTTTCATCCAGCGCAACAATCACCAGATCGAGGTCCGGAGCGCGTTTGGCTAACCGGTCGGCGAAAGACGTACGGTGCCACCAGCGGCGCGTGGTATGACGGCCAATAATGATTTTGCCGAGATTGTGTTCGCGGGCGTAGCGCAACACCGCTTTTTCTTCATTAGGGTCGGCAAGCGTGGCGGTTTCGGCTCCCAGCTCCTGGGCGAGCCGCAGAGCGCTTAAAATGGTCCGGCGCTGATGTTCCGGCAGGCGGTGAAGCTGCGGCGTTTCGACGTAGACGGCGTGCCAGACGCTGCCGAGCTTGGCGGCAAGGCGAGCGGCGGTGCGAACCAGTTTTTCATTGCCGTTGCTATGGCCGATGCACAGCAGAATGGCGTCCCGCGTGTGCCAGACTTTTTCCTGCCCCTGGTTGTCCCGCCAGGCGCGCATCTGATCGTCAACGCGGTCGGCTGTGCGTCGCAAGGCCAGCTCTCGCAGCGCTATCAGGTTGCCTTTACGGAAGAAGTGCTCGATGGCGCGTTCGGCCTGGCCGGAGATATAAACTTTGCCTTCGTGCAGGCGCTGGCGCAGATCGTCCGGCGGCAGGTCAACCAGCACGACTTCGTCGGCGGCGTCGAAAATAGGGTCGGGGACGGTCTCGCGTACCTGGATCCCGGTTACCCCGCCCACTACGTCATTCAGGCTTTCCAGATGCTGAACGTTGACGGATGTCAGGACGTCGATCCCGGCTTCAAGCAGCTCTTCCACGTCCTGCCAGCGTTTAGGATGGCGCGAGCCTGGCGCGTTACTGTGCGCCAGTTCGTCCATCAGAATCAGGGCAGGGTTGCGGGCGAGGGCGGCGTCCAGGTCAAACTCCTGAACCAGACGCCCCCGGTGGTGAATACGACGAGGGGGCTGAATCGTCAGCCCCTTTAACAGTTCGGCAGTTTCCTGGCGGCCGTGGGTTTCCACCACGCCTACCAGCACATCGAGGCCCTGCGCCCGCAGGCGCTGCGCCTCCTGAAGCATCGCGTAGGTTTTCCCGACGCCTGCACAGGCGCCGAAGAAGATTTTCAGTTTCCCACGCGGCTGGCGGTTGACTTTCTCCAGCAGCTTATCGGGGTTGGGGCGCAGCGGCTCCTCGGTCATAACACGTCCTTTTTACTTCGCCTGGAGATGGTCCAGCGCCAGGTTCAGCTTAACGATATTCACTACCGGCATGCCGATAAAATTCACCAGCGGCGTGGTGGTGTTTTCCGCCACCAGGCGAGCGATTTGCTCCACCGGCAGATTTCTGGCTTTCGCTACCCGCGGGATTTGCCACGCGGTCGCCTCAGGAGAAAGCTGCCCGTCCAGGCCGCTGGCGGAGGTGGTGACTAAGTCAACGGGTACCGCTGGATTAGCCTCCGGGTTAGCCGCACGCAGCGTACTAACGCGAGCCTTAACCTCTTTGTCCAGCTCCGGGTTGCTGGCCGCAAGGTTGCTGCCGCCGGATGCCATTGGATTATAGGGGCTATCCGAGGTGGCAGAGGGGCGGCCCTGGAAATATTTTGCGTTAGTGAAGTCCTGACCAATCAGTTCTGAACCGCGAACCTTGCCGTCTTCAACGATTAACGAGCCGTTGGCCTGAGCCGGGAACCACCATTGCCCCAGCAGCGTGGCGAGGAGGGGATAAACCCCTCCGGTAATCAGCGTCAGGATAATCAGCAGTAATAAAGCGGGGCGTAACGTAGCCATGTTCTTTTCCTCTTAGACCAGACCGAGTACGGTCAGGATCACGTCAATCACTTTGATACCAATAAACGGCACGACGATGCCGCCCAGGCCATAGATCCACAGGTTGCGGCGCAGCATCGCGGCAGCGCTCAGCGGCTTGTAGCTAATGCCTTTTAGCGCCAGCGGAATGAGGCAGATGATGATCAGCGCATTGAAGATCACCGCGCTCAAGATGGCCGAAGCCGGGGAGTGCAGGTGCATCACGTTCAGCGCGTTCAGCTGCGGGTAAGTCACCGCAAACGCCGCCGGGATAATGGCGAAGTATTTCGCTACGTCGTTAGCAATACTGAAGGTGGTCAGTGACCCGCGAGTCATCAGCATTTGTTTCCCGATGTGCACCACTTCAATCAGCTTGGTTGGGTTAGAGTCCAGGTCAACCATGTTCCCGGCCTCCTTCGCTGCCTGAGTCCCGGAGTTCATGGCTACCGCTACGTCGGCCTGCGCCAGGGCAGGGGCGTCGTTGGTGCCGTCGCCGGTCATCGCCACCAAACGTCCTTCGGCTTGATACTGGCGAATCAGCGCCAGCTTGGCTTCCGGTGTGGCTTCAGAAAGGAAGTCATCCACCCCGGCTTCGGCGGCAATCGCCGCGGCGGTCAGGCGGTTATCCCCGGTGATCATCACCGTTTTGATGCCCATCTGGCGCAGCTGTGCGAAACGCTCTTTAATGCCGCCTTTCACGATGTCTTTCAGCGCGATTACGCCCAGCACGTTAGCGCCTTCGGCAACCACCAGCGGCGTACCGCCCTGGCGAGCCACGCCTTCAACCAGCGTGTCGACCTGGGCCGGGAAGTGGCCGTTGTTCACTTCTACGTGGCGGCGGATGGCATCCACAGAACCTTTGCGGATCATGCGGTCCTGAATATTGATGCCGCTCATACGGGTTTGCGCGGTAAACGGCACAAACGTTGCCTGCAGGTTCTGCACGTCGCGTTCACGCAGGTTAAAGCGCTGTTTTGCCAGCACCACGATACTGCGGCCTTCTGGCGTTTCATCCGCCAGTGAGGCCAGCTGCGCGGCATCGGCCAGCTCTTTTTCATCCACGCCAGGGGCAGGGAGGAAGGCGGAGGCCTGGCGGTTACCGAGCGTGATGGTGCCGGTCTTATCCAGCAGCAGGACGTCGATATCCCCGGCGGCTTCTACCGCCCGGCCGCTGGTGGCGATCACGTTCGCACCCAGCATGCGGCTCATCCCGGCCACACCGATGGCGGAAAGCAGGCCGCCGATGGTGGTTGGGATCAGGCAGACCAGCAGGGCTACCAGCACGGTTACGCTAGCCGCTTGGCCGCCGTAGGCAGAGAACGGCCACAGGGTTGCGGTCGCCAGCAGCAGGACGATTGTCAGCGCTACCAGCAGGATAGTCAGGGCGATTTCGTTCGGCGTTTTACGACGCTGGGCGCTTTCCACCATGGCAATCATGCGGTCGAGGAAGGTTTCCCCTGGGTTAACGCTGCACTGGATGACCAGCCAGTCGGACAGAATGCGCGTCCCGCCGGTCACCGAGGCAAAGTCGCCGCCGGACTCACGGATAACCGGGGCGGATTCCCCGGTGATGGCGCTTTCATCCACCGACGCGCCGCCCTCAAGGACTTCGCCATCGCAAGGGATGATGTCCCCGGCTTCCACCAGCACGACGTCGCCTTTACGCAGATCGGCCGCCGGAATGTGGTCCACCTGCGCATCATGCTGCGGGCTGCGCAGTTTGCGTGCCCAACTGGTTTTTTTCACCCCTTTCAGGCTGTTCGCCTGTGCCTTGCTGCGGCCTTCTGCCAGCGCTTCAGCAAAGTTGGCGAACAGCACGGTAAACCACAGCCACAGGCTGATGGCGAGCGTGAAGAGGGCATCCCCCTGCTGCAGGCCGGTGAACATCGCTATCCCGAGCAGGGTAGTGATGATGCTCCCCACCCAGACGATAAACATCACCGGGTTGCGCCACTGCACCTGCGGGGCGAGCTTTTTAAAAGAATCAATTAGCGCCTGACGGATCAGACCAGGTTCAAACAGCGCCTGTTGCTTGCGACTCATGGAAGCCTCGTAATCAGAAATTAACCAGAGAAAGGTGTTCCGCAACCGGGCCTAAAGCGAGGGCGGGGATAAAGGTCAGGGCGCCAACCAGCAGCACTGTCCCAATCAGTAAACCGATAAACAGCGGGCCGTGCGTTGGCAGCGTACCGATGCTGACGGCCTGGGATTTTTTCGCGGCCAGGGAACCGGCAATTGCCATCACCGGGATAATCACCCCAAAGCGGCCAAACCACATGCATACGGCCAGCAGAACGTTCCAGAACGGCGTGTTGGTGCTCAGGCCGGCGAAGGCGCTACCGTTATTGTTTGCGGCGGAAGAAACCGCATACAGCACCTCGCTGAAGCCGTGGATCCCTGGGTTTGCCATGCCGCTACGGCCTGCATCCGTCATCATCGCCAGCGCGGTGCCGAGCAGCACCAGGGCAGGGGTGATAAGAATGGCCAGCGAAGTCATCTTCATTTCCGGCACGTCAATTTTCTTACCCAGGTATTCCGGGGTACGCCCAATCATCAGCCCGGCGATAAACACGGCCAGCAGGACGAACAGCAGCATGCCGTACAGGCCAGCGCCTACGCCGCCGAAGACCACTTCACCAATCTGCATCAGCCACATTGGCACCATGCCGCCCAGCGCCGTAAAGGAGTCATGCATGGCGTTGACCGCCCCGCAGGATGCGGCGGTAGTAATCACCGCGAACAGGCTGCTATTCAGAATGCCGAAGCGGCTCTCTTTGCCTTCCATGTTAATGCTGCTGTTGGCACCCAACTGGATAAAGTGCGGGTTGCCCTGCAGCTCGGCCCACATCACTACCACCACGCAGACCACGAAGATAATGGTCATCGCCCAAAGCAGCGCGCGGCCCTGACGGCGGTCACCCACGGCTTCACCAAAGGCGAAGCAGAGCGCGGCCGGGATCAGGAAGATGGAAACCATCTGCACGAAGTTGGTCAGCGCCGTAGGGTTCTCAAACGGGTGAGAGGAGTTAGCGTTGAAGAAGCCCCCGCCGTTGGTTCCCAGCATTTTAATCGCTTCCTGAGAAGCCACCGGCCCCATCGGCAGCAGGTGCTGAACGCCTTCAATGGTGGTGTAAGGCTGGTAAGCAGAGAAGTTCTGCAGCGAACCCTGGCTGATAAAGAACAGCGCCATCACTAGCGAGATTGGCAGCAGGATGTACAGCGTAACGCGGGTTAAATCGACCCAGGCGTTGCCCAGCGTGCTGGTGGAATGGCGAGAGAAACCACGGATCAGCGCAAACACTACGGCAATGCCGGTGGCGGCAGAAACGAAGTTTTGTACCGTCAGGCCCACCATCTGGCTGAAGTAGCTCAGCGTGGTTTCGCCGCCGTAAGACTGCCAGTTAGTGTTGGAGACAAAACTGACGGCAGTGTTCAGCGCCAGATGCCAGGAGAGGCCCGGCAGATGCTGCGGGTTAAGCGGCAAACTGTCCTGGAACAGCAGCATCGCGAACAGCAGGATCAGCCCAAAAACGTTAAATGCCAGAATCGCCATCAGATAGCGTTTCCAGCCCATTTCTTCACCTTTGCTGCCCATCAGGGACCACAAAATGGGCTCAATGCGGCCCACGATCGGCAGCGGTTCGCCGTCGATCAGTCGTGCCAGCACGGCGCCCAGCGGTTTCGCAAGGGCAAAGAGCACCAGCAGGAAGCTGGCGATCAGTAAAAATCCGGACGCAGCCATTAAAACGCCTCCGCTTTAATCAGGGCATAAACCAGGTAACCCAACAGCAAGAAGACCAGCACGATGCCGGTTATGACGCCTGCACTCACAATCCACCTCCAACGGTGCGTTAAGCATTTCGCGGCAGAATAGGATTTCGGGTGAAAAGATGTCGTAAAAGTCCGGGGGCGGGGTGTAAAAAAAGTATAAAAATGGCAAAAGCCATTAGTTAACTAATGGTTAGTATTTATTTAACCATTTTGTAACTTAATTACAGGTAAAAAGATAAATAGCGCACAAAAAAGTGCATTTATCTGGTCGGAGGAGTAGTAAACTTTCAAACAATGAGATAGTATTTTGACCAGATAACAAGTTTCGATTTTCCGACATGCGGTGTCGGTCACACATTATGAGGAGAAGCCTATGTCTTTATACAAAGAATACCCTGCGCATCAGGTCATCCTGCGTCGCACTTTCGCAGTCGCTGCCGGTGTGCTGGCGCTGCCTGTAATGCTGTTCTGGAAAGATCGCGCGCGTTTTTACAGCTACCTGCACCGCGTCTGGTCCAAAACCAGCGACAAGCCGGTGTGGATGGCGCAATCTGAAGCCGCCGCCTTCGATTATTACTAAAAGCTGAATCGATTTGACGAAAGCTACCTCCGGGTAGCTTTTTTGTTGCCTGCGTCTTGCTACACTGAGTTAACAACTGAGATGCGGGCAGCCAGCGATGTCGCTTAGTCTGGCATTGGTATACTTCTGCTGCCCGGAATAACTTCCAATATTGAACCGTCGCCAACGCGCAATGGCGGCGGTCAGGTAATGAATCCAGGGAGAGTTATGCCTACCCATCTGGTCTGGTTCCGCAACGATCTACGTATTCACGATAACTACGCCTTACACGCCGCCTGCCTTAATCCCGATGCAAAAGTCATCGGATTTTTTGTCGTGACGCCCGAACAATGGCGGCAGCACGTCATGGCACCCAAACAGGTCGAATTTATCTTTGAGCATTTACGGGCATTGGGTCATGCCCTGGCCGGGCGTGGGATTGAACTTCATATCCAACAGGCTGCGGATTTTGCCGCGTCGATAGACTGTATAAAAGCGTTCTGCGTTGAACAAAAAGTCGATGCGCTTTTTTACAACTACCAGTATGAAGTTAACGAGCGTGCCCGTGACGCCGCGCTGGAAAAAGCTCTGAATGTGGACGTTACCGTGCAGGGATTTGATGACAGCCTGCTGCTTGCACCGGGCAGCGTCACTACCGGCAACCACGAGATGTACAAAGTCTTTACCCCGTTCAGCAAGGCGTTTATTCGGCGTTTGCAGGAAGGGCTGCCGGAATGCGTGCCTGCGCCCAAAACCCGTGGAGAGTGCGACTTCAATGAACGCTTTGCGTTTGATATGCCCCGTGAGGCGTTTGACCGCGAACTCTTCCCGGTGGGTGAGCCGGAGGCCATTGGCATGCTGCGTAAATTTTGCCTGCAGCCCGCTACCGACTACCCGGAACAACGTGATTTCCCGGCGATAGAAGGCACCAGCCGGCTGTCGCCTTATCTGGCCACCGGCGTTTTGTCTCCGCGCCAGTGCCTGCATCGTCTGCTAAAAGAGCACCCTAAAGCGCTGGAGGGCGAAGCCGGAGCTACCTGGCTCAACGAACTCATCTGGCGCGAGTTTTACCGCCATCTGATGGTCGCGTACCCAAAACTTTGCCGTCACCAGCCGTTTATTGCCTGGACGGATAAAGTTCGCTGGAGCGGAAATAATGCATGGCTTGAAGCCTGGCAGCAGGGTAAAACGGGTTACCCCATTGTCGATGCGGCGATGCGGCAGCTGAACCAAACGGGCTGGATGCATAACCGTTTACGTATGGTCGTGGCGAGTTTTCTGGTGAAGGATTTGCTGATCGACTGGCGGCAGGGCGAGCGCTATTTTATGTCGCAGCTGATTGACGGAGATCTGGCGGCGAACAACGGCGGCTGGCAGTGGGCGGCTTCTACGGGCACCGACGCCGCGCCTTATTTTCGCATTTTTAACCCGACAACTCAGGGTGAACGCTTTGATGCTGAAGGGAATTTTATTCGCCACTGGCTACCTGAACTGAAAACTGTGCCAGGGAAACAGATTCATTCGCCGTGGGACTGGGCTGATAAACAAAAGCAAACGCTGGACTACCCGCGCCCGATTGTTGACCATAGGCAGGCCCGACTGAATACGCTTGCGGCTTATGAAGCGGCAAGAAAATAACCAAAGAGAATAATGATGAAAAACAGTGAACTGGAACGCCTGATTAATTACAAGCTGAACAGCTCGGCAATCAGTGATTACGCCCCGAATGGCCTGCAGGTTGAAGGCCGGGAAGCGATCCGCAAGATTGTCACTGGGGTTACTGCCAGCCAGGCGCTGCTGGACGAAGCTGTGCGCCAGCAGGCCGATGCGGTGATCGTCCACCACGGTTATTTCTGGAAAAATGAATCGCCGGTGATCCGCGGCATGAAGCGCAACCGCCTGAAAACGCTGCTGGCGAACGACATCAACCTTTACGGCTGGCATTTGCCGCTTGATGCCCATCCGCAGTTGGGGAATAACGCCCAACTTGGCGCGCTGCTGGGGATTGAAACGAAAGGGGAAGTTGAGCCGCTGGTCCCGTGGGGCGAGCTCCCGACGCCGCTTTCCGGCGTGGAGCTGGCTTCCTGGATTGAAATGCGCTTAGGCCGCACGCCGCTGTGGTGTGGAGACACCGGCCCGGATCAGATCCGCCGCGTGGCGTGGTGCACGGGCGGTGGGCAGGGCTTTATCGATAGCGCGGCGCGCTTTGGGGTGGATGCGTTTATTACCGGCGAAGTTTCCGAGCAGACGATTCATTCCGCCCGCGAACAGGGGCTGCATTTCTACGCCGCGGGTCACCATGCCACCGAGCGGGGTGGGATCCAGGCGCTTAGCGACTGGCTAAACAGCGAAACCGATCTCGACGTTATCTTTATCGATATCCCTAATCCTGCCTGATACCGGAGGAGCTGTGCAACGAGCTCGCTGTTATTTATTGGGTGAAAAAGCGGTGGTTCTGGAGCTGGATCCTCCTGTCAGGCTTGCAAGCCAGCAGCGCATTTGGGGACTGCTGCAGCGCCTGAATGCCTCTGACGAGGTGAGCGAGGCCATTCCGGGCATGAATAACATCACCGTGGTGCTGAAAGATCCTCAGCGGCTGGCGCTGGATGGCATTGAATGGCTCCAGCGCTGGTGGGAAGAAAGTGAGGCTGTGATCCCTCCGCCTCGTAAGATTGATATTCCGGTCGTATACGGCGGCGAGGTGGGGCCCGATCTTGATGTCGTGGCTCGCCACAATAACTTAACGCCCGAACAGGTAGTCGCCCTGCATTCTGGAGCGGAATACATCGTCTACTTCCTTGGCTTCCAGCCGGGCTTTGCTTATCTGGGGGGACTGCCTGAAGTCCTCGCTACGCCCCGCCGGGCAGAACCCCGGCTGCAGGTTGCCGCTGGCTCTGTAGGCATTGGTGGCAGTCAAACCGGCATTTATCCGCTGGTGACGCCGGGAGGCTGGCAAATCATCGGCCGCACCTCACTCGATTTGTTTAACCCCAACGGCTCATCACCCACTTTATTGTTGCCGGGTGATACCGTGCGTTTCGTCCCGCAGCAGGGGGGCATATGCTGAATATTATTCGCGCCGGGATACAAACCAGCGTGCAGGATACGGGCCGGGAAGGGCAGCGTCATTTGGGCGTGAGCCGCTGCGGCGCGCTCGATACCCCCGCCATCTCCGTCGCCAATTTACTGGTTGGGAATGCGCCAGATGCCCCCGCGCTGGAAATCACCCTTGGACAGTGCGTGATTGAATTCGGGCGTAGCGGCTGGTTTGCGCTTACCGGGGCAGGCTGCCATGCGGAGCTGGATGGCAACGCCGTGTGGACGGGCTGGCGACTGCCTGTCAAAAAAGGCCAAAGGCTGACGCTGAAAAAACCTACGCACGGTATGCGCAGCTACCTTGCCGTCGACGGTGGCCTGGATGTGCCGGAAGTGATGGGGTCTTACAGCACCGATCTTAAAGCCGGGATCGGCGGTCATCATGGCCGTTTGCTGCGGGATGGTGACCGTTTAGCTTTGCGTAAACCTCAACGTAAATTTCAGCATCCCCGCGGCGTAAAACAACTGCTTTGGGGAAATCGCATTCGCGCCGTGACCGGGCCGGAGTATCAGGAATTCAGCCTGGCATCTCAGGAGAGTTTCTGGCGATTGGCCTGGCAAATTAGCCCGCAGAGTAACCGGATGGGCTACAGGCTTCAGGGGCCAGAGCTGGAGCGGACGACCCAGCGAGAAATGCTGTCCCATGGCCTGCTGCCGGGCGTGATTCAGGTACCGCATAACGGCCAGCCGATTGTGTTAATGAACGATGCCCAGACAACCGGGGGCTATCCTCGCATTGCCTGCGTGATTGAGGCCGATCTTTATCATCTGGCTCAGGTCAGGCTGGGGGAACCCATTCATTTTGTGCCGTGTACGCTGGCGGAGGCGCTCAAAGCGCGCCGCGAACAGGCTATTTATCTCGAGCAGATTGCCTGGCAACTGGCACAGGAAGCATAACGTTTCAGGGAGTTTAGTATGCCGGAAGGACCGGAGATTCGCCGCGCGGCGGACAAGCTGGAAGCCGCCGTGGGCGGGGAGCCGTTAACCGAAGCCTGGTTTGCTTTTGAAGAGCTTAAGCCGTTTGAAGCGATGCTGGTGGGGAAAACCATCGGTCGTATCGAAACCCGGGGAAAAGCAATGCTGACGCATTTTTCCAACGGCTTAACCTTGTACAGTCATAATCAGCTTTACGGCGTATGGCGAGTGGCTGACGTAGGTAAAGTAGCAGAAACGAACCGTGTGCTGCGTGTCAGGCTGCAAACGGCTAAAAAAGCCATTCTTCTTTACAGCGCCTCGGACATCGAAATCCTCGACCAGGGGCAGCTTGAACAACAGCCTTTCTTGCAGCGCGTGGGGCCGGATGTGCTGGATGAAACGCTGACGGTGGATCTGGTCAAAGCACGTTTGCTGTCGCCAAAGTTTCGCCGTCGGCAGTTCAGCGGGTTACTGCTCGACCAGGCTTTTCTTGCCGGTTTGGGGAATTACCTGCGAGTGGAAATCCTTTGGGAAGCGGAACTTGCGCCGCAGCACCGCGCGGAGGATTTAAGCGAAGAGCAGATTGAGCGGTTAGCGACTGCTTTGCTGGCGATTCCACGGCTTTCTTATCAGACGCGAGGCCAGGGAGATGAGAACAAACATCACGGGGCTGTTTTCAGCTTTAGGGTGTTTCACCGGGCGGGTGAACCGTGCGAACGATGTGGAGGGATTATTGAAAGAACCAACTTCTCTTCAAGACCGTTTTACTGGTGCCCTCGCTGCCAGAAATAAAAAAACGCGCCACAGGGCGCGTTTTTTACTCATCAAGTAAGAAATATTACTTTTTGAGATCGGATTTGAAATCACGTTTGTCGTAGCCGGTGTACAGCTGACGTGGACGGGCAATTTTAATGCCGTCGTCGTGCATTTCGTTCCAGTGTGCAATCCAGCCCACGGTACGCGCCATCGCGAAGATAACGGTAAACATGGAGGAAGGAATGCCCATCGCCTTCAGGATGATGCCGGAGTAGAAGTCTACGTTCGGGTAGAGTTTCTTCTCGATGAAGTACGGGTCGTTCAGCGCGATGTGTTCCAGCTCCATCGCCACTTCCAGCAGGTTGTTATCCTTCAGGTTCAGCTCTTTCAGCACTTCGTGACAGGTTTCACGCATCACGGTGGCGCGCGGGTCGTAGTTTTTGTACACGCGGTGGCCGAAGCCCATCAGGCGGAACGAGTCGTTCTTGTCTTTGGCACGACGGATAAATTCTGGAATGTGCTCCACGGTGCTGATTTCTTCCAGCATCTTCAGCGCAGCTTCGTTCGCGCCGCCGTGAGCCGGTCCCCACAGGGAAGCGATCCCCGCCGCGATACACGCAAATGGGTTAGCGCCGGAAGAACCTGCGGTACGCACGGTCGACGTCGATGCGTTCTGCTCGTGGTCAGCGTGCAGGATCAGAATACGATCCATTGCTCGCTCCAGAATTGGGTTAACTTTGTACTCTTCGCACGGCGTGGAGAACATCATGTTCAGGAAGTTAGCCGAGTAGGAGAGGTCGTTGCGTGGGTAAACAAACGGCTGGCCAATCGAATACTTGTAACACATTGCCGCTACGGTTGGCATTTTGGAGAGCAGACGGAATGCCGCGATTTCACGGTGACGTGGGTTATTCACGTCAAGGGAGTCGTGGTAGAAGGCCGCCAGCGCGCCGGTTACGCCGCACAGCACGGCCATCGGATGTGAGTCGCGACGGAAGCCGTGGAACAGACGGGTGATCTGCTCGTGAATCATGGTGTGGCGGGTAACGGTAGTTTTGAATTCGTCGAACTGCTCCTGCGTCGGTTTTTCGCCGTTCAGCAGGATGTAGCACACTTCCAGGTAGCTGGATTCGGTGGCCAGTTGGTCAATCGGGAAACCGCGGTGCAACAGAATGCCTTCGTCACCGTCGATATAAGTGATTTTGGATTCGCAGGATGCGGTAGAGGTGAAACCTGGGTCAAAAGTAAATACACCTTTAGAACCAAGACTACGGATATCAATTACATCCTGACCTAGCGTGCCCTTTAGCACATCAAGTTCGAGAGCATCGTCACCATTAAGGGTGAGGTTTGCTTTAGTATCAGCCATTTACGGTCTCCTTAGCGCCTTATTTCATAAGACTGCCGGGCGTCCGATTTGCATTCGAACCCACAATGGTTGGTTACCAGTTTTTTAATTGGCTCGCGGCTCTGTTTAGAGGAGTACAACCAGGGTACAGAGCGATGGGCGCTTGCAGGTAACACTCGCTTTGGGGGCGAAACTACAGCAAATCAGCGTCTTAGCAATCAGTATCATTCAAACCTGTATATCACTAATAACTGTCCTGATCTCTCGGGTCAATACCCATCCACTGTTACATAACTATTACTCAGGTGAAAGGCTGACCCTATAACTTTTACGAATTATACGGCTTTTCTGGCCCTGTTTGTAACAAGAATGTTTAACTTTTGTCAAATCAGATGATTAAAATTTAAAATAATGTTGTTATCGTGATCCTGCTCACTGTTCCGAGCAAAACCCTTCAAACATTATGTGGGTTAATTGTAATGATTTTGTGAAGAGCCTATACTGCCGCCAGGTCTCCGGAACACCCTGCTACCGGGAGCCACCCAGCGTTGTAGCCAGATCCCTGGCCTCTGGATGTAGCTGTTTTTTGCATGACGCACAGTTATAGAAAGTTAGCGCTGTCTGACCCCGAATGCAGATCCGGAGGAAGGAAACAATAAGAAGAGCATGTGGGCGCTATTCATGATAAGAAACGTGAAAAAACAACGACCTGTCAATCTGGATCTGAAAACGATCCGGTTCCCCGTCACTGCAATCGCTTCCATCCTCCACCGCGTTTCCGGCGTGATCACATTTGTGGCGGTCGGCATTCTGCTTTGGTTGCTGGGACTGTCACTCTCCTCCCCGGAAGGTTTTCTGACCGCGTCCGCCGTGATGAGCAGCTTTATCGTTAAATTTATAATGTGGGGCATTCTGACGGCTCTGGCCTATCACGTGGTGGTGGGTATTCGCCATCTGCTGATGGACTTTGGCTATCTGGAAGAGACCTTTGTAGCGGGCAAACGATCCGCACATATCGCCTTTGTTATTACTGTCGTGCTTTCAATTCTTGCAGGAGTCCTCGTATGGTAAGCAATGCCTCCGCATTGGGTCGCAATGGCGTGCACGATTATGTGCTGGTTCGCGCTACCGCCATCGTACTCACCCTGTACATCATCTACATGATTGGCTTCTTCGCTGTCACCGGCGAGCTGACCTACGACGTCTGGCACGGCTTCTTTGCCTCTGCCTTCACCAAAGTTTTCACCCTGCTGGCACTGTTCTCTATTTTGATCCATGCCTGGATTGGCATGTGGCAGGTGTTGACCGACTACGTTAAACCACTGGCGATTCGCCTTCCTTTACAGCTGCTGATTGTTGTCGCGCTGTTGGTTTACGTCATTTATGGATTCGTTGTGGTGTGGGGTGTGTAATGAAACTGCCAGTCAGAGAATTTGATGCTGTAGTGATTGGTGCCGGCGGCGCAGGTATGCGCGCGGCGCTGCAGATTTCCCAGAGCGGCCAGACCTGTGCGCTGCTTTCTAAAGTGTTCCCAACTCGTTCCCATACCGTATCTGCGCAGGGTGGTATCACCGTGGCGCTGGGTAATACCCATGAAGATAACTGGGAATGGCACATGTATGACACGGTAAAAGGTTCCGATTATATCGGTGACCAGGACGCCATCGAATACATGTGTAAAACCGGCCCGGAAGCGATTCTGGAACTGGACCACATGGGCCTGCCTTTCTCCCGTCTGGAAAACGGCACCATTTATCAACGTCCGTTCGGCGGCCAGTCGAAAGACTTCGGCGGCGAGCAGGCGGCGCGTACTGCAGCAGCAGCTGACCGTACCGGCCACGCTTTACTGCACACGCTGTATCAGCAGAACCTGAAAAACCACACCACCATCTTCTCCGAGTGGTATGCGCTGGATCTGGTGAAAAACGCCGATGGCGCAGTGGTTGGCTGTACCGCACTGTGCATCGAAACCGGTGAAGTCGTTTACTTCAAAGCCCGCGCAACTGTGCTGGCAACCGGCGGCGCAGGCCGTATTTATCAATCCACCACCAACGCCCACATCAATACCGGTGACGGCGTTGGTATGGCTATCCGCGCTGGCGTGCCGGTGCAGGATATGGAAATGTGGCAGTTCCACCCAACCGGCATTGCCGGGGCAGGGGTTCTGGTCACAGAAGGCTGCCGTGGTGAAGGTGGTTACCTGCTGAACAAACACGGCGAACGCTTCATGGAGCGTTATGCCCCGAACGCGAAAGACCTGGCGGGTCGTGACGTGGTGGCGCGCTCCATCATGATCGAAATCCGTGAAGGCCGCGGCTGTGATGGTCCGTGGGGGCCACACGCCAAACTGAAACTCGACCACCTGGGTAAAGAAGTGCTGGAATCCCGCCTGCCGGGCATTCTGGAACTGTCCCGTACCTTCGCCCACGTCGATCCGGTGAAAGAGCCGATCCCGGTTATCCCAACCTGCCACTATATGATGGGCGGTATTCCGACCAAAGTGACCGGCCAGGCGCTGACCGTGAACGAGCAGGGCGAAGATGTGGTTATCCCTGGTTTGTTCGCCGTGGGCGAAATTGCCTGTGTTTCCGTACACGGTGCGAACCGTCTGGGCGGCAACTCCCTGCTTGACCTGGTGGTGTTCGGGCGTGCTGTTGGCCTGCACCTGCAGGAATCCATTGCCGAGCAGGGCGATCTGCTTGACGCAACCGACGCTGAAATCGACGCCTCCCTTGAGCGCCTTAACCGCTGGAACGGCAACCGTAACGGTGAAGATCCGGTGGAAATCCGCAAAGCGCTGCAGGAATGTATGCAGCACAACTTCTCAGTATTCCGCGAAGGTGACGCGATGGCCAAAGGGCTTGAGCAGCTGAAAGCAATCCGCGAGCGCCTGAAAAATGCCCGTCTGGACGACACTTCCAGTGAGTTCAACACCCAGCGCGTTGAGTGCCTGGAGCTGGATAACCTGATGGAAACCGCTTACGCCACTGCGGTGTCGGCAAACTTCCGTACCGAGAGCCGAGGCGCGCATAGCCGCTTCGACTTCCCGGAGCGTGATGACGAAAACTGGCTGTGCCATTCCCTGTATCTGCCAGAGACGGAATCCATGACGCGTCGTAGCGTGAACATGGAACCGAAACTGCGTCCGGCGTTCCCGCCGAAGATTCGTACTTATTAATGCGGAGACAGGACAATGAAACTCGAATTCTCAGTTTATCGTTATAACCCGGATGTAGACGACGCTCCGCGCATGCAGGATTACACCCTGGAAGCGGAAGAGGGTCGCGACATGATGCTGCTTGACGCTTTAATGCAGCTGAAAGAAAAAGATCCTAGTCTGTCATTCCGTCGCTCTTGCCGTGAAGGCGTTTGTGGCTCCGACGGCCTGAACATGAACGGCAAAAACGGGCTGGCCTGTATCACGCCAATCTCGGCGCTCGGCAACGGTAAGCAGAAGATAATCATCCGTCCTCTGCCTGGCCTGCCGGTGATCCGCGATCTGGTGGTAGACATGGGGCAATTCTATGCTCAATATGAGAAGATTAAGCCTTACTTGTTGAATAATGGGCAAAATCCACCTGCTCGTGAGCATTTGCAGTCGCCTGAACAGCGTGAAAAGCTGGATGGTCTGTACGAGTGCATTCTTTGCGCTTGCTGCTCGACTTCTTGTCCGTCGTTCTGGTGGAACCCGGACAAGTTTATCGGCCCGGCCGGTTTGCTGGCTGCGTATCGCTTCCTGATCGACAGCCGCGACACCGAAACGGACGCGCGTCTGGACGGCCTGAGCGATGCTTTCAGCGTATTCCGCTGCCACAGCATTATGAACTGCGTCAGCGTTTGTCCTAAGGGGCTGAACCCGACGAAAGCTATCGGCCATATTAAGTCGATGCTGTTGCAAAAAAGCGCTTAAGTCAGAAAAGTACCCTCTCCTTGCAGGGGAGAGGGTGCAAATTGCAGGAAATCTTTAAAAACTGCCGACGATCTTCCCTCTCTATATAAGGGGAAGGGGTGAGGGGAAACCCTTAAGACAGTTTCTAAAGGTTCCTTCGCGGGCCGCCCTCCACGGCAACAGGCTCGAAGAAAGTGAACCCTGGAACGTATACCTGTATACCCTACGGTGTGCGTTATAGTTATCCACGGCGAAATAAGCATAAAATGCTTAAGGGATCACGATGCAGAACGGCGCGATGAAGCCCTGGCTGGACTCTTCCTGGCTGGCGGGCGCAAACCAGTCCTACATAGAGCAGCTCTATGAAGACTTCTTAACCGATCCTGACTCTGTTGATGCGCACTGGCGCACGATGTTCCAGCAGTTACCTGGCACCGGAGCCAGACCGGATCAATTCCATTCAAAAACGCGTGATTATTTCCGTCGTCTGGCGAAGGATGCCTCACGTTACTCCACCGCAGTCACCGATCCTGACACCGATGCCAAACAGGTAAAAGTGTTGCAGCTGATCAACGCCTGGCGTTTCCGCGGCCATCAGGCTGCTAATCTCGATCCGCTCGGGCTTTGGCAGCAGGAAACGGTTGCCGATCTGGATCCGGCGTTCCATAACCTGACCGAAGAAGATTTGCAGCAGAGTTTCAACGTGGGATCGTTTGCCATCGGCAAAGAGACCATGAAGCTTGCCGACCTGATCGCTGCGCTGAAGCAAACCTACGGTGGGTCGATCGGTGCGGAATACATGCACATCACCAATACCGAAGAAAAACGCTGGATCCAGCAGCGCATCGAATCGGTAGCCGGGCGTTCAAGCTTTACTCAGGAAGAGAAAAAACGTTTCCTGAGCGAGCTGACTGCGGCGGAAGGGCTGGAGCGCTACCTGGGGGCTAAATTCCCTGGGGCGAAACGCTTCTCGCTGGAAGGCGGCGACGCGCTGGTACCGATGCTCAAAGAGATGATTCGCCACGCCGGTAAGAGCGGCACGCGCGAAGTGGTGCTGGGTATGGCACACCGCGGTCGTCTTAACGTGCTGATCAACGTGCTGGGTAAAAAACCGCAGGATCTGTTTGACGAATTTGCGGGCAAACATAAAGAACATCTCGGCACCGGCGACGTGAAGTACCACATGGGCTTCTCTTCCGATGTTGAAACCGAAGGCGGCCTGGTTCACCTGGCGCTGGCGTTTAACCCGTCTCACCTGGAAATCGTTAGCCCGGTGGTTATCGGTTCCGTGCGTGCGCGTCTGGATCGTCTGGATAAGCCAGGCAGCAACCAGGTACTGCCGATCACCATTCATGGTGATGCCGCGGTAGCCGGGCAGGGCGTGGTTCAGGAAACCCTGAACATGTCCAAAGCGCGTGGTTACGAAGTGGGCGGTACCGTGCGTATCGTGATCAACAACCAGATTGGTTTCACCACCTCTAACCCGCTGGATGCGCGCTCCACGCCATACTGTACCGACATCGGTAAGATGGTCATGGCGCCGATTTTCCACGTTAATGCGGATGACCCGGAAGCCGTAGCTTTCGTTACCCGTCTGGCGCTGGACTTCCGTAATACCTTCAAGCGTGATGTGTTTATCGACCTGGTTTGCTACCGTCGCCACGGCCATAACGAAGCTGACGAGCCAAGCGCAACGCAGCCGGTGATGTACCAGAAGATCAAAAAACATCCGACCCCGCGTAAGATCTATGCTGACAAGCTGGAGCAGGACAAACTGGCCACGCTGGAAGATGCCACCGAAATGGTGAATCTGTACCGCGATGCGCTGGATGCCGGCGAATGTGTCGTGCAAGAGTGGCGTCCGATGAACATGCACTCCTTTACCTGGTCGCCGTACCTCAACCACGAGTGGGACGAAAGCTACCCGAACAAGGTTGAGATGAAGCGCGTTCAGGAACTGGCTAAGCGCATCAGCACCGTGCCGGAAGCCGTAGAAATGCAGTCCCGCGTGGCGAAAATCTACAGCGACCGTCAGGACATGGCGAACGGCAACAAACTGTTCGACTGGGGTGCAGCGGAAAACCTGGCTTATGCAACGCTGGTAGATGAAGGCGTGTCCGTTCGTCTGTCCGGTGAAGATGCTGGCCGTGGGACCTTCTTCCACCGCCACGCCGTGATCCACAACCAAACCAACGGCTCTACCTATACGCCGCTGGCGCACGTCCACAACAGCCAGGGCATCTTCAAAGTCTGGGATTCCGTGTTGTCTGAAGAAGCGGTTCTGGCCTTTGAGTACGGCTATGCCACGGCAGAACCTCGCACCCTGACCATTTGGGAAGCGCAGTTCGGCGACTTCGCCAACGGGGCACAGGTTGTGATTGACCAGTTCATCAGCTCCGGCGAGCAGAAATGGGGCCGTATGTGTGGCCTGGTCATGCTGCTGCCACACGGCTATGAAGGCCAGGGCCCAGAGCACTCCTCCGCGCGTCTGGAGCGTTACCTCCAGCTGTGCGCCGAGCAGAACATGCAGGTTTGCGTGCCGTCGACTCCGGCACAGGTTTATCACATGCTGCGTCGTCAGGCGCTGCGCGGGATGCGCCGTCCACTGGTCGTCATGTCACCGAAGTCTCTGCTGCGCCATCCGCTGGCGGTATCCAGCCTCGACGAACTGGCCAACGGCACGTTCCAGCCGGCAATTGGTGAGATTGACGAACTGGATCCGAAAGGCGTGAAGCGCGTTGTTCTGTGTTCCGGTAAGGTGTACTACGACCTGCTTGAGCAGCGCCGTAAGAATGAGCAGAAGGATGTGGCGATTGTGCGTGTTGAGCAGCTCTATCCGTTCCCGCACCAGGCGGTACAGGAAGCGCTGAAGCCGTTCGCACACGTACACGACTTCGTCTGGTGCCAGGAAGAGCCGCTGAACCAGGGCGCCTGGTACTGCAGCCAGCACCACTTCCGCGAAGTGATTCCGTTTGGGTCCGCTCTGCGTTATGCAGGTCGCCCGGCCTCCGCCTCTCCGGCGGTAGGGTATATGTCCGTTCACCAGAAGCAACAGCAAGATCTGGTTAATGACGCGCTGAACGTCGAATAAATTAAAGGATAAATAATGAGTAGCGTAGATATTCTAGTTCCTGACCTGCCTGAGTCCGTAGCCGACGCGACAGTGGCAACCTGGCATAAAAAACCGGGCGACAGCGTCAAACGTGACGAAGTACTGGTTGAAATCGAAACTGACAAAGTGGTACTGGAAGTCCCCGCGTCTGCGGACGGCGTTCTGGATGCGGTACTGGAAGACGAAGGCACGACCGTGACCTCTCGTCAGATTCTGGGCCGTCTGCGTGAAGGCAACAGCGGCGGGAAAGAAACCTCCGCAAAAGCTGACAGCAAAGAGTCTACTCCGGCTCAGCGCCAGCAGGCTTCTCTGGAAGAGCAGAGCAATGATGCCCTCAGCCCGGCTATCCGCCGCCTGATCGCAGAGAACGACCTCGACGCCAGCGCTATTAAAGGCAGCGGCGTAGGTGGCCGTCTCACTCGTGAAGATGTTGAAAAACACCTGAGCGAAGCGAAAGCGAAACAACCTGCGCAGGCGAAAGCCGCCGAAGCCACTCAGGCGCCGGTTGCGCCACTGGCTGGCCGCAGCGAAAAACGCGTGCCGATGACCCGTCTGCGCAAGCGCGTGGCCGAACGTCTGCTGGAAGCGAAAAACTCTACCGCCATGCTCACTACGTTCAACGAAGTGAACATGAAGCCAATCATGGAACTGCGTAAGCAGTACGGTGAAGCGTTTGAAAAACGCCACGGCGTGCGTCTGGGCTTCATGTCCTTCTACATTAAAGCGGTTGTTGAAGCGCTGAAACGCTATCCGGAAGTGAATGCTTCCATCGACGGCGAAGACGTGGTTTACCACAACTACTTCGATGTCAGCATCGCGGTTTCTACCCCGCGTGGCCTGGTGACCCCAGTGCTGAAAGACGTTGATACCCTGGGCATGGCCGACATTGAAAAACGCATCAAAGAGCTGGCGGTGAAAGGCCGTGACGGCAAACTGACCGTGGAAGAGCTGACCGGCGGTAACTTCACCATCACCAACGGTGGCGTCTTCGGCTCCCTGATGTCTACGCCAATCATCAACCCACCGCAGAGCGCGATCCTGGGTATGCACGCCATCAAAGACCGCCCAATGGCGGTGGACGGTAAAGTTGAGATCCTGCCGATGATGTACCTGGCGCTCTCTTACGATCACCGTCTGATCGATGGCCGCGAGTCCGTGGGTTATCTGGTAGCCATTAAAGAGCTGCTGGAAGATCCAACTCGTCTGCTGCTGGACGTGTAGTCGAACAAGACTCTGGCGGGTGCTATGACACCCGCCCCTACAACCAAATCTAACCTTACCCCGAGCATTAATGCTCTTTATCTGGATGGATAGAACTCATGAACTTACACGAATATCAGGCGAAACAGTTGTTTGCTCGGTATGGTTTGCCGGCACCCGTCGGTTACGCCTGCACCACACCGCGTGAAGCGGAAGAAGCCGCCTCTAAAATTGGCGCGGGTCCTTGGGTGGTGAAATGTCAGGTTCATGCCGGTGGCCGCGGTAAAGCGGGCGGTGTGAAAGTGGTTAACAGCAAAGAAGACATTCGTGCTTTTGCCGAGCACTGGCTGGGCAAACGTCTGGTGACTTACCAAACGGACGCTACTGGCCAGCCTGTACACCAGATTCTGGTTGAAGCTGCAACCGACATCGACAAAGAGCTGTATCTGGGCGCGGTAGTTGACCGTAGCTCTCGCCGCGTGGTCTTCATGGCCTCCACCGAAGGCGGCGTGGAAATCGAAAAAGTAGCGGAAGAAACGCCGCACCTGATCCACAAAGTTGCGCTGGATCCGCTGGCGGGCCCAATGCCTTACCAGGGTCGTGAGCTGGCGTTCAAACTGGGTCTGGAAGGTAAACAGGTTCAGCAGTTCACCAAGATCTTTATGGGGCTGGCGACTATCTTCCTCGAGCGCGACCTGGCGCTGATCGAAATCAACCCGCTGGTGATCACTAAGCAGGGCGACCTGATCTGCCTCGACGGCAAACTGGGCGCTGACGGTAACGCGCTTTTCCGCCAGCCGGATCTGCGTGAAATGCGCGACCAGTCTCAGGAAGACCCGCGTGAAGCTCAGGCTGCACAGTGGGAACTGAACTACGTGGCGCTGGACGGCAATATCGGCTGTATGGTTAACGGTGCGGGCCTGGCAATGGGCACCATGGACATCGTTAAGCTGCACGGCGGCGAGCCGGCTAACTTCCTCGACGTGGGCGGCGGTGCGACCAAAGAGCGCGTTACCGAAGCGTTCAAAATCATCCTGTCCGACGACAAAGTCAAAGCCGTTCTGGTGAACATCTTCGGCGGTATTGTCCGCTGCGACCTGATTGCCGACGGTATCATTGGTGCGGTAGCTGAAGTGGGCGTTAACGTGCCGGTGGTGGTGCGTCTGGAAGGTAACAACGCCGAACTGGGCGCGAAAAAACTGGCAGATAGCGGCCTGAACATCAT
Organism: Enterobacter sp. Ag1; assembly: GCA_000277545.1. Lineage (GTDB taxonomy): Bacteria > Pseudomonadota > Gammaproteobacteria > Enterobacterales > Enterobacteriaceae > Cedecea. The sequence goes on from AKXM01000015.1 coordinate 133,355, forward strand.
TGCAGCGAAAAGTCTGACGGACGCAGCACAGCAGGTTGTTGCTGCCGTGGAGGGGAAATAATGTCCATTTTGATCGATAAAAACACCAAGGTAATTTGCCAGGGCTTTACCGGCAGCCAGGGGACTTTCCACTCCGAACAGGCGATTGCCTACGGTACGCAAATGGTTGGCGGCGTGACGCCAGGCAAAGGCGGTACTGAACATCTGGGTCTGCCGGTATTCAATACCGTGCGTGAAGCCGTTGAAGCTACCGGCGCGACTGCTTCCGTGATTTACGTTCCAGCCCCGTTCTGCAAAGACTCCATCCTGGAAGCGATTGATGCGGGCATTAAGCTGATTATCACCATCACTGAAGGCATCCCTACGCTGGATATGCTGACCGTGAAAGTGGCGCTGGATGAAGCTGGCGTGCGCATGATCGGGCCAAACTGCCCGGGCGTTATCACCCCTGGTGAATGCAAAATCGGCATCATGCCGGGCCACATTCACCTGCCGGGCAAAGTAGGCATCGTTTCCCGTTCCGGGACGCTGACCTATGAAGCCGTTAAGCAGACAACTGACATCGGCCTCGGCCAGTCAACCTGCGTTGGTATCGGCGGTGACCCGATTCCTGGCTCCAACTTCATTGATATCCTGAAGATGTTCCAGGCAGACCCGAAAACCGAAGCCATTGTGATGATCGGTGAAATCGGCGGGAGCGCAGAAGAAGAAGCTGCGGCCTATATCAAAGAGCACGTGACCAAACCTGTTGTGGGCTACATTGCCGGCGTTACCGCGCCAAAAGGCAAGCGTATGGGCCACGCGGGCGCCATCATCGCGGGCGGGAAAGGGACGGCGGATGAGAAATTCGCTGCTCTGGAAGCCGCTGGCGTGAAAACCGTTCGCAGCCTCGCCGACATTGGCGATGCGCTGAAAGCTATTCTGCCGCAGTAAGCAGATGCCCCTGCGCAAGCGGGGGAAACAGTAATAATAAGTGTTCGACATGGTTGGCCACCCTGGGTGGCCTTTTTTTATGTTTCGGCTTTGATAACCCTGCCTCTTCTTACGTTGTATCGCGCATGCCCACGCACTTATTCTTTTCCTGAATAATTTCTCTCTGCAATATTTTCTCGATGTAACCTTATAAAAAATAATGATTTGTTAATTTAATTTATATCAAAAGTGAATTATTTGTGAATATTAAAAGGAGGGAGCCAAAACTACGGAAAAAGATGCCCGATAAATAGTGTAAAGATGACCTGGCGTGCATGGGAGAAATTTAAGCTTCAGCTTTAAATATCGGCTTTATGTTGAGAATAAGCGTCATGAAATTAACCTCAAACGAAGCGTTGGAACATATCATTAACAACAAATTCACGATTAATTCTCTATTGAAAAATAATTAACATTGCCAATGTAAATTGTTTTGGATCAATGTTTAAAGCTGGCGTTGCGGGGTATAAAGGGGCAAAATTGCTGCAGATCAAACTGGCTGAATAACGGTGTTTTAGCTATAAATTGATCGCCGTCGTAAAACGTAAAAAACATTAAGCAAAGACCTGTTTATTGTAAGGGAATTGCAGGGTAATATAATTACGGGTTATTTTTGATTTAATTAACGTGTTTGTAACCTTTCACCTTTTGATTTCACATTTGAATAAAGTGGGCGAGAAAAAGGGGGCTGGAAGCGAATGTATTTGTATTAGGGCATGCTTGTGGTGAACCTCCCGGTGAACCACAGTCGAAGTCTTCATGCGAAGAGCAAGGAGTCAAGATGTTTGATATTGTCGAACTGTCGCGCTTACAGTTTGCCTTGACCGCGATGTACCACTTCCTGTTTGTGCCGCTGACGCTAGGTATGGCGTTCTTGCTGGCCATCATGGAAACGGTCTATGTGCTGTCAGGTAAGCAGATTTATAAAGATATGACCAAATTCTGGGGCAAGTTGTTTGCAATCAACTTTGCGCTGGGGGTGGCAACCGGTTTGACCATGGAGTTCCAGTTCGGGACTAACTGGTCTTACTATTCTCACTATGTAGGGGATATCTTCGGTGCGCCGCTGGCGATCGAAGGCCTGATGGCATTCTTCCTCGAATCTACCTTTGTTGGTCTGTTCTTCTTTGGCTGGGATCGCCTCGGCAAAGTTCAACATATGGCCGTCACCTGGCTGGTGGCATTGGGCTCCAACCTCTCCGCGCTGTGGATTCTGGTCGCTAACGGCTGGATGCAAAACCCTATCGCTTCCGATTTCAACTTCGAAACCATGCGTATGGAAATGGTCAGCTTTGCCGAGCTGGTCCTGAACCCGGTTGCGCAGGTTAAATTCGTACACACCGTAGCGTCCGGCTATGTTTGTGGCGCGATGTTCGTGCTCGGTATCAGCTCCTACTACCTGCTGAAAGGCCGCGATGTCGCTTTTGCGAAGCGTTCCTTCGCGATTGCCGCGAGCTTCGGTATGGCCGCTATTCTCTCCGTTATCGTACTGGGCGATGAGTCTGGCTACGAAATGGGTGACGTGCAGAAAACCAAACTGGCCGCGATTGAAGCCGAATGGGAAACTCAGCCAGCGCCGGCGGCGTTTACCCTGTTTGGTATTCCTGACCAGGATAAACAAGAAAACCGTTTCGCCATTCAAATTCCTTACGCGTTGGGCATCATTGCTACCCGCTCGGTAGATAAGCCGGTCACGGGCCTGAAAGAGCTGATGGTGCAGCACGAAGAGCGTATCCGTAACGGGATGAAGGCTTACAGCCTGCTGGAGCAACTGCGCAGTGGTTCAACCGATCAAAGCGTGCGTGATAGCTTCAACTACGTGAAAAAAGACCTGGGCTATGGTCTGTTGCTGAAGCGCTACACGGAAAACGTCACTGACGCGACCGAAGAGCAGATTCAGAAAGCAACCAAAGACTCTATTCCTCGCGTAGCACCGCTGTACTTCGCGTTCCGCATTATGGTGGCCTGTGGCTTCCTGATGCTGTTCATTATCGCTGTGTCCTTCTGGACCGTGACCCGTAACGCCATTGGTTCGAAAAAATGGCTGCTGCGTGCCGCGCTGTACGGTATTCCACTGCCTTGGATCGCTATCGAATCCGGCTGGTTTGTCGCGGAATACGGGCGTCAGCCTTGGGCGGTGGGTGAGGTTCTGCCGACGGCAGTGGCAAACTCGTCATTGAGCGTGGGCGACCTGCTGTTCTCCATGATACTGATTTGCGGCCTTTACACGCTGTTTATGGTGGCGGAACTGTTCCTGATGTTCAAATTTGCTCGCCTTGGGCCGAGCAGTCTGAAAACAGGGCGCTATCACTTTGAGCAGTCCAACGTGGCTTCTCAGCCGGCACGCTAAGACAGGAGTCGTCAAATGATCGATTATGAAGTATTGCGTTTTATCTGGTGGCTGCTGGTCGGCGTTCTGCTGATTGGCTTTGCCGTCACCGACGGCTTCGATATGGGCGTGGGCATGCTGTCGCGCGTGATTGGCCGTACTGACGTTGAACGCCGCATCATGGTTAACTCCATCGCGCCGCACTGGGACGGGAACCAGGTTTGGCTGATCACCGCGGGCGGGGCTTTGTTTGCTGCCTGGCCAATGGTTTATGCCGCTGCCTTCTCCGGCTTCTATGTCGCGATGATTCTGGTGCTGGCTTCTTTGTTCTTCCGTCCGGTAGGGTTCGACTACCGCTCGAAGATCGAAGATACCCGCTGGCGCAACATGTGGGACTGGGGCATTTTCATTGGTAGCTTCGTGCCACCGCTGGTGATAGGTGTCGCTTTCGGCAACCTGCTGCAGGGCGTTCCGTTCCACGTTGATGACTACCTGCGCCTTTACTACACCGGTAACTTCTTCCAACTGCTAAATCCGTTTGGCCTGTTGGCAGGCGTTGTTAGCGTGTCGATGATCGTGGCCCAGGGCGCAACCTACCTGCAGATGCGTACCGTAGGTGAGTTACATCTGCGTGCTAAAGCGGCGGCTCAGATTGCTGCGCTGGTGATGATGGTTTGCTTCGCGCTGGCCGGTGTCTGGGTGATCTACGGCATTGATGGCTATGTGGTGACTTCTGCTCTGGATCATCATGCTGCATCTAACCCGCTGACCAAAGAAGTCGCGCGTCAGGCGGGTGCCTGGCTGGTGAACTTCAACAATACGCCAGCGCTGTGGTTGATTCCTGCTCTGGGTGTTGTGCTGCCGCTGCTGACCATCCTCATGTCTCGTCTGGAGAAAGGCGCTCTGGCGTTTATCTTCTCTTCGCTGACGTTGGCCTGTGTGATCCTGACGGCCGGTATCGCGATGTTCCCGTTCGTGATGCCTTCCAGCACCATGATGAACGCTAGCCTGACCATGTGGGATGCGACATCCAGCCAGCTGACGCTGAATGTGATGACCTATGTTGCCATCGTGTTCGTGCCAATCATTCTTCTCTACACCACCTGGTGTTACTGGAAAATGTTCGGTCGTATCACGAAAGAGCACATCGAAAGCAACTCCACCTCTCTGTACTAATAAGGAGCTGATTATGTGGTACTTTGCATGGATTCTGGGCACGCTTCTGGCGTGTGCATTCGGGATTATTACCGCGCTGGCCCTCGAGCACGTTGAGGCGAGCAAAGCCGGAAAAGAAGAGCACTGATGGAATACGTTATCGCGAAACTGTACGCGGTAATGGACAAGAGCCCCTTGCGGGCTCTTTCCTTAGTGATGGCGCTGGTGCTGGCTGGGTGTATTTTTTGGGACCCGTCTCGTTTTGCCGCCAAAACGAGTGAGCTGGAGATTTGGCATGGCTTCCTGCTGATGTGGGGCGTTTGTGCTGGGATCATTCACGGCGTTGGTTTCCGCCCAACCAAAGTGCTCTGGCAGGGCATTTTCTGCCCGCTGGTTGCCGATTTAGTGCTCATCGCTGGCCTGCTGTTTTTCTTCTTCTGAATGTCTGCGTACATTCCCCCGCCTGAAGCAGAAATTATGGGCTTTAACAAGCCCATAAAAATTTACTTAACGTTTAAAACAATCCATTCCAAACCCTCATTCTCTTGCGTATAGTAAGCAGCGTTTAATTGCATTACCGGGATGTAAAGTGAGTACAACGCTGTTTCGATGGCCGGTCCGTGTTTACTACGAAGACACAGACGCCGGTGGTATGGTTTACCATGCCAGTTATGTTGCTTTTTATGAAAGAGCACGCACAGAGATGCTGCGCCAGCACAACTTTAATCAACATTCCTTGTTGGCGGAGCGTGTCGCCTTTGTCGTACGCAGGATGACGGTTGATTATCTTGCGCCTGCCCGACTCGACGATTTACTCGAAATCCAAAGTGAAATTACATCGATGCGCGGCACTTCTATGGTGTTTACGCAGCGAATAGTCAACGCTGAAAATCAGTTGCTTAACCAAGCTGAAGTGCTGATTGTTTGCGTTGATCCACACCTAATGAAGCCTCGTGCGCTTCCCAAGTCTATTGTCGCGGAGTTCAAGCAGTGACTGACATGAATATCCTTGATTTGTTCCTGAAGGCAAGCCTTCTGGTCAAATTTATCATGTTGATTTTGATTGGTTTTTCCATCGCATCATGGGCAATCATCATTCAGCGAACGCGTATCCTTAATGCCGCCAGCCGTGAAGCTGAGGCGTTTGAAGACAAGTTCTGGTCCGGTATCGAACTGTCTCGCCTGTATCAGGAGAGCCAGGGCCGCCGCGACAGCTTGAGCGGTTCTGAGCAGATCTTCTATTCCGGTTTTAAAGAGTTCGCGCGACTGCATCGCGCCAATACCCATGCGCCAGAAGCTGTGGTTGAGGGGGCATCTCGTGCGATGCGTATCTCGATGAGCCGCGAGCTGGAAACGCTGGAAACCCATATTCCTTTCCTCGGCACCGTTGGTTCCATCAGCCCGTATATCGGCCTGTTTGGTACGGTGTGGGGGATCATGCATGCGTTTATCGCCCTGGGCGCGGTGAAGCAGGCGACGCTGCAGATGGTTGCGCCAGGGATTGCCGAAGCGCTGATCGCGACTGCGATTGGTCTGTTTGCTGCTATTCCGGCCGTTATGGCGTACAACCGCCTTAACCAACGCGTGAACAAACTGGAATTGAATTACGACAACTTCATGGAAGAGTTCACGGCTATCCTGCACCGTCAGGCTTTTACCAGCAGCGAAAAGCAGTAACAAGGGGTAAGTCATGGCCAGACGCGGACGTGGTCGTCGTGAGCTGAAGTCAGAAATTAACATCGTTCCATTGCTGGACGTGCTGCTGGTGCTGCTGCTGATCTTTATGGCAACAGCGCCGATCATCACCCAGAGCGTCGAGGTGGATCTGCCGGATGCGACAGATTCTCAGACCGTCAGCAGTAACGATGAACCGCCGGTCATTATTGAAGTGTCCGGGGTAGGGCAGTACAGCGTAGTGGTTGAAAAAGATCGCATGGATCAGTTGCCGTCAGAGCAGGTTGTTGCCGAAGCGCAGCGCCGTCTGCAGGCGAATCCAAAAACGGTCTTTTTGATCGGCGGCGCAAAAGATGTTCCGTATGACGAGATCATCAAGGCGCTGAATCTGTTGCATCAGGCGGGCGTGAAGTCCGTTGGTTTGATGACACAGCCAATCTGATCCATTTCGCTTAAACCGTTTGGGAACCGAGAGTGTCAAAGGCAACCGAAGAGAACGCTAAATTAAAACGGGCGATCATCGTTTCAGTGGTGCTGCATATCATTTTGATTGCCATCCTGATCTGGAGCTCGTTTGATGAGCACATTGATGCATCCGCTGGCGGTGGCGGTGGTTCTTCTATTGACGCGGTGATGGTTGACCCGGGTGCGGTAGTGGAAAACTACAATCGCCAACAGCAGCAGCAGGCAAGCAGCAAGCGCGCCGCTGAACAGCGTGAAAAACAGGCGCAGCAGCAGGCAGAAGAGCTTCAGCAAAAACAGGCGGCGGAACAAGAGCGCCTGAAAGAGCTGGAGAAGGAGCGTTTAGCCGCCCAGGAGCAGGCAAAAGCGCAGGCCGAACAGCAGAAACAGGCTGAAGCGGCAGCGAAGCAGGCTCAAGAGCAGCAAAAACAGGCCGAAGCTGCGGCCGCAGCGGCGAAGGCAAAAGCGGATGCTCAGGCGAAAGCGCAGGCTGACGCGCAGGCAAAAGCTCAGGCTGATGCCCAGGCCAAAGCTGCGGAAGAAGCCGCGAAGAAAGCGGCTGCGGATGCTCAGAAGAAAGCCACTGAAGAAGCTGCTAAGAAAGCAGCTGACGCTGAGAAAAAAGCCGCCGCTGACGCTGCTGCTGCAGCGAAAAAAGCTCAGCAGGATGCTGAGAAGAAAGCTGCAGATGCTGCCGCTAAGAAGGCTGCGCAGGATGCGGAGAAGAAAGCCGCCGCTGAAGCAGCTAAGCAGGCTGCTGCTGAAAAAGCTGAAGCTGCGAAACAGGCTGCTGCAGAAAAGGCAGCGGCAGAAAAAGCTGCCGAGAAGGCCGCTGCTGACAAGGCTGCCGCAGCGAAAGCCGCCGCAGATAAGAAAGCGGCCGCCGACGCGAAGAAAAAGGCTGCTGCTGAGAAAGCTGCTTCTGACAAGGCCGCAGCGCAGGGCGTCGACGATTTATTCGGTGATTTAAGCTCAGGTAAGAATGCACCGAAAACGGGCGGTGGGGCGAAAGGTAATGCCGCAGCTGCCGCTGGAAAAGGGAATAATAAGAACAACGGCGCTAGTGGCGCGGAGATCAACGGCTATGCTGGTCAGATAAAGGCAGCGATCGAGAGTAAGTTCTATAACGATCCTTCGTTTGCTGGTAAGACCTGTTCGCTGCGGATCAAGTTGGCACCAGACGGCCTTCTGCTTGATATCAAGCCAGAAGGCGGTGATCCAGCACTTTGTCAGGCTGCCGTTGCGGCAGCGCGTCTGGCGAAGATTCCGAAGCCGCCAAGTGAAGCTGTTTATGAAGTCTTCAAGAACGCACCGATCGACTTTAAGCCTTAACGCGGTTTTCCCCGTCACGACGGGGAAAGCACACTAAGCTGAGTTACAGGGTTTTGGTAGTTTTGTGTATTTGGGTTTGTTAACATTCTGCTAAATTATCGTGGGCTTTTCGCCCGGATAAGGGAGATATGATGAAGCAGGCATTTCGTGTAGCGTTAAGTTTCTTAATGCTGTGGGCAGCAGTGCTGCACGCAGAAGTTCGTATCGAGATCACCCAGGGCGTGGATTCTGCTCGTCCAATCGGTGTGGTTCCGTTCACCTGGGCAGGCCCTGGCGCCGCGCCTGAAGATATCGGCGGTATTGTTGCCGCTGACCTGCGTAACAGCGGTAAATTCAACCCGCTCGACAGATCTCGCCTGCCACAGCAGCCGGGTTCTGCTCAGGAAGTTCAGCCTGCTGCCTGGACCGCGCTCGGTATTGACGCCGTCGTGGTAGGTCAGGTTACGCCAAACGGCGACGGCAGTTACACCGTGGCTTACCAGCTGGTTGACACCTCTGGTGCACCGGGCACGGTGCTGGCGCAGAACTCCTATAAAGTGAACAAACAGTGGCTGCGCTATGCCGGCCATACCGCCAGCGATGAAGTGTTTGAGAAGCTGACCGGCATTAAAGGCGCATTCCGTACCCGTATTGCTTACGTTGTACAGACCAATGGCGGCCAGTTCCCGTATGAGCTTCGCGTGTCTGATTACGATGGCTACAACCAGTTTGTGGTACACCGTTCTCCGCAGCCGCTGATGTCTCCAGCCTGGTCTCCGGACGGCAGTAAACTGGCTTATGTGACCTTCGAAAGCGGCCGTTCTGCGCTGGTTGTGCAGACGCTGGCTAACGGTGCAGTACGTCAGATTGCTTCGTTCCCGCAGCACAACGGTGCACCGGCGTTCTCTCCGGACGGTTCTAAGCTGGCGTTCGCGCTGTCTAAAACCGGCAGCCTGCAGCTGTACGTGATGGACCTGGGCTCTGGCCAGATTCGTCAGGTAACTGAAGGTCGCAGCAACAACACCGAACCGACCTGGTTCCCGGACAACCAAACCCTGGCCTATACCTCTGACCAGGCGGGTCGTCCACAGATTTATAAAGTCAGTATTAGTGGCGGTGCTCCGCAGCGTCTGTCCTGGGAAGGTTCTCAGAACCAGGATGCCGATGTCAGTGCCGACGGTAAAATTATGGTGATGGTCAGCTCCGCAAGCGGTCAGCAGCACATTGCCAAACAGGATCTGGTAGCGGGTGGCGTAACAACTTTATCGTCAACGTTCCTGGATGAAACGCCAAGTCTGGCACCTAACGGCACTATGGTAATCTACAGCTCTTCTCAGGGGATGGGATCCGTGCTGAATTTGGTTTCAACAGATGGGCGTTTCAAAGCGCGTCTTCCGGCAACTGATGGACAGGTCAAATTCCCTGCCTGGTCGCCGTATCTGTGATAACAATATTGATTATTAAAGGATCAAAGAAATGCAACTGAACAAAGTGCTGAAAGGGCTGATGATTGCTCTGCCGGTTATGGCTATCGCGGCGTGTTCTTCTAACAAGAGCGCCAACAATGGTCAGAGCGGTGAAGGTATGCTGGGTGCCGGCACTGGTATGGACGCTAACGGCCACGGCAACATGTCTTCTGAAGAGCAGGCTCGTCTGCAGATGCAACAGCTGCAGCAGAACAACATCGTTTACTTCGGTCTGGACAAATACGATGTTAGCTCTGAATTCGCTGCAATGCTGGATGCACACGCTAACTTCCTGCGTAGCAACCCGTCTTACAAAGTGACCGTAGAAGGTCATGCGGATGAGCGCGGTACCCCAGAGTACAACATCGCACTGGGCGAACGTCGTGCTAACGCTGTTAAAATGTACCTGCAAGGTAAAGGCGTTTCTGCAGACCAGATCTCCATCGTTTCTTACGGTAAAGAAAAACCTGCAGTACTGGGTCATGACGAAGCGGCTTACGCTAAAAACCGTCGTGCCGTACTGGTTTACTAAGAGAATCGCATGAGCAGTAACTTCAGACATCACTTGTTGAGTCTGTCGTTACTGGTTGGCATAGCGGCCCCCTGGGCCGCTACTGCTCAGGCGCCAATCAGTAGTGTCGGCTCAGGCTCGGTCGAAGACCGTGTCACTCAACTCGAGCGTATTTCTAACGCTCACAGTCAGCTTTTGACCCAACTCCAGCAGCAACTCTCCGATAACCAGAATGATATTGATTCCCTGCGTGGTCAGATCCAGGAAAGTCAGTATCAGCTGAATCAGGTTGTGGAACGTCAAAAGCAAATTTTGCTGCAGATGGATAGCCTTAGCGGCGCTGCGGCGGGAGCAGGGCAACAGCCTGCTGCCGGTGCATCCCAGACTGCCACGCCGGACGCAGGGGCCTCTAACGCGGCGCCTGCTGCCCCAGTGCAAGGCGGTGATGCTAATAGCGATTACAACGCTGCTATCGCGCTGGTGCAGGATAAATCGCGCCAGGACGATGCTATCAATGCGTTTCAGTCCTTTGTGAAGAAGTATCCGGATTCAACTTATCTGCCTAACGCCAATTACTGGCTGGGTCAGTTGAATTACAACAAAGGCAAAAAGGACGATGCGGCGTTTTATTTTGCCTCCGTGGTGAAAAACTACCCGAAATCCCCTAAAGCGCCGGACGCCATGTTTAAGGTTGGCGTGATCATGCAGGACAAAGGCGACGCTGCAAAAGCGAAAGCCGTCTACCAGCAGGTCGTTAAACAGTATCCCAATACTGACGGTGCAAAGCAGGCTCAAAAACGTCTGAATGCGCAATAATGCGTGCGGCCTGACCAGATATCGTCGCTTTTCTGGTCTTGCCGTGCGAAACATAAGCAGTTGAGCGATCTGCGTCAAAATTATTGTTGCGTCAAAATCTTAAATCAGTAATATATGCCGCCGTTGCCAAGGGATACTAAACAAACCCAAAGTGACGCAAAAGTGGGTCGTTAGCTCAGTTGGTAGAGCAGTTGACTTTTAATCAATTGGTCGCAGGTTCGAATCCTGCACGACCCACCACTTTAAAGTAGTAAGCAGTAGCAAGGCGTGAAGGGTTCGAACCTGCAGCAGGTTTGAGTTGAGCGAAAGCGAAACAACGTTGTGATAACAACGGCCCGAAGGGTGATAGTCATCCTGCACGACCCACCACTTTAAAGTAGTAAGCAGTAAAGAAGTTTGCAGCAAGCCGCACAGCGGGTCGTTAGCTCAGTTGGTAGAGCAGTTGACTTTTAATCAATTGGTCGCAGGTTCGAATCCTGCACGACCCACCACTTTAAAGTAGTAAACAGTAAAGAAGTTAGTAGTAACCGCATACAGCGGGTCGTTAGCTCAGTTGGTAGAGCAGTTGACTTTTAATCAATTGGTCGCAGGTTCGAATCCTGCACGACCCACCAGTGTAGAAAGGCGCCCTAAAGGCGCCTTTTTGCTATTCTGAATTCGGGCAGGGTTCGAGCCTGCAGCAGGTTCGACAAAATCGCTTTTTGATTTTGCCCGTCGCTTGCGACGACCCGCAGGGTGAAATCATCCTGCACGACCCACCAGTGTAGAAAGGCGCCCTAAAGGCGCCTTTCTGCTATCTGCGATTTGAAAACCCTGTTATTCCCGACACTCATTCCCCACTGCTCTGTTTCTCTCTGCGCATCGAGCAATAACCCACGACATTTCTACTAAATTTCGCTATCTTGTTTAGCATATAAAACAATGATTGCCAAAGATGGCGTAAATTACGCTTGATTTGGCCTGTAATGTTAAGTCAGTAAAACGAGATTGCATGATGAGCGTAATGTTTGACCCGGAAACTGCGATTTATCCCTTCCCACCGAAACCCACGTCTTTGAGCAGGGATGAAAAACAATTTTATCGTGAAAAAATCAAGCGCCTGCTTAAAGAGCGGGATGCGGTGATGGTGGCACACTACTACACCGACCCGGAAATCCAGTCTCTTGCGGAAGAGACCGGCGGGTGTATTTCTGACTCGCTCGAGATGGCTCGCTTCGGCGCTACCCACCCGGCGTCCACGTTACTGGTCGCAGGGGTTCGTTTCATGGGCGAAACGGCGAAAATCCTTAGCCCCGAAAAAACCATTTTAATGCCTACCCTCAATGCCGAGTGCTCACTGGATCTCGGCTGCCCGATCGAGGCGTTCAACGCTTTCTGCGACCAGCACCCGGATCGCACGGTGGTCGTCTATGCTAATACCTCTGCGGCGGTAAAAGCCCGGGCGGACTGGGTCGTGACGTCCAGTATTGCGGTAGAACTGATTGAACATCTCGACAGCCTGGGTGAGAAAATCATTTGGGCACCGGATCGCCACCTTGGCAGCTACGTGCAAAAGCAGACCGGTGCCGATGTGCTGTGCTGGCAGGGTGCCTGCATCGTTCACGATGAATTTAAAACTCAGGCGCTGGCGCGGATGAAGGCGCTGTACCCGAATGCAGCGGTGCTGGTTCATCCTGAATCACCGCAGGCCGTGGTGGATATGGCCGATGCTGTAGGCTCGACCAGCCAACTGATCAATGCGGCTAAAACTCTGCCTCACCAGCAGCTTATTGTGGCTACAGATCGCGGGATATTTTATAAAATGCAGCAGGCGTGTCCGGACAAAGAGCTACTGGAGGCGCCAACCGCAGGAGAAGGGGCAACCTGCCGCAGCTGTGCACATTGCCCGTGGATGGCAATGAACGGGCTTAAAGCGATTGCTGAGGGGCTGGAGCAGGGCGGGGCCGCACACACGATTGAAGTGGATGCGGCGCTGCGTGAAGGCGCGCTGGTTCCACTTAATCGCATGCTAGACTTTGCGGCAGAATTGCGTCGAAAGATTAAAGGCAACGCGTAACAGTATTACGCTCTGGGGAGTTCATGGATTTTTTTAGCACGCAGAACATTCTCGTCCACATCCCCATTGGGGGGGGCGGGTATGACTTATCATGGATTGAAGCCGTGGGAACGCTGGCGGGATTGCTATGTATCTGGCTTGCCAGCCTGGAGAAGATAGGCAACTATGCCTTCGGGTTAATTAACGTCACGCTGTTTGCCATCATTTTCTTTCAGATTCAGCTCTACGCCAGCCTTCTTTTGCAGCTGTTCTTTTTTGTGGCGAACATTTACGGCTGGTACGCCTGGTCGCGGCAAAGCAGTAACCATCAATCCCTGCTGCAAATTCGCTGGCTACCTTTGCCTAAGGCAATTGCATGGCTGGTGATTATCGTCGCAGCGATTGGGTTGATGACGCTGTTTATCGATCCGGTCTTTGCCTTCCTGACCCGGGTTGCGGTGTCTGTGATGCAGAGTCTGGGGCTGAACGTCACCTTGCCGGAACTACAGCCAGACGCCTATCCGTTCTGGGACTCGTGCATGATGGTGCTGTCGATTGTGGCGATGATTCTTATGACCCGGAAATACGTGGAAAACTGGCTGCTGTGGACGGTCATTAACGTCATCAGCGTGGTTATCTTTGCCCTGCAGGGCGTTTACGCGATGTCGCTGGAATACCTCATTCTGACGTTCATTGCGCTGAATGGCAGCCGGATGTGGATTAACAGCGCGCGGCAGTCCGGCTCGCGCGCCTTCTCCTGATCAATGGTGATGATGGGCATGACCAGCGCTGTGGTCATGCTCATTCAGGTCGCAGTCCGGGCCGTGACAAACCTGATACTCCATCTGTACCGTGGCATGCTCTATCTGATACTCGTGCTCGAGGAAGTGATGTATGCGCGCCAGCAAAGCATCATGATCGTGGGGCGGTACAACCTGAACATGCAGCGTCATCAGCGGTTTTTCACCTACCAGCCAGATATGGACGTGATGCACGTTACGCACTTCTGGTATCGAGCGGGAAAGATTGCGCTTCAGGGCTGCAATGTCGATGGCGCCCGGCGCACCTTCTAATAGCTCATTGACGCTCTCTTTCAACAAACTCCAGGCGCTGCGTAGCACCAGGCAGGACACCAGCACCGACAGGATTGGGTCAATCGGCGTCCAGCCGGTCCAGAGGATCACCACCGCGGCCACAATTGCCCCCACTGAACCCAGCAAATCACCCAGAACATGCAGCGCTGCCGCACGGACGTTGAGGTTTTTCTCTCCGCTGCCGCTGTGCAGGATCCAGAAAGAGACCAGGTTCGCCAGCAGCCCGGCGATCGCAATAGTCAGCATTGCCCAGCCTGCAATAGGTTGAGGATTTGAGAAGCGCTGAATCGCTTCCCAGACGATAAGTATGGTGATAACCACCAAAGCGATAGCGTTTACAAAAGCGGCAAGCGTCGTCAGGCGCAGCCAGCCAAAGGTATGCCGGGCGTTGGGCGGCCGACGAGCAAAATGCACGGCCAACAAAGCAAACAGCAGCGCTGCTGCGTCGGTGAGCATATGGCCGGCATCGGCCAGCAGAGCCAGCGAGCCGGAAAGCAGGCCGCCGATAACTTCGGCAACCATAAAAATTGCCGTGATGAGAAAGGCAAACAGCAGGCGTTTTACGTTGCTATCAGCAGAGGTATTTTGGTGTGAATGCGCCATGATCTCTCGCAAAAAATTAATCCCGGTGGGCTAATTATAACCGCTCCATGGTTTCAACTGGTTGAAAGAGGCTGAAAAATCCTGCGAGTCAAAAATGGGAATGGGACCTTAATTTTCAAAATAGCATTCAATATTGAAAATTTAACATCCTTCAGTGGTAAACATTGAAAAATGGCGTTAATCCATCGATTCTCATTCTGTTTTCACTGTTTTTTTCGAGTTTTCAGGATTAATTTATTAGAAGTGTAAAAGCCCGTTTACACTTGTGGTTATGCGAGTTAGATTGAAAGGATTGCAACGAAGAAAAATATCAGGATGACCCCGGAAATATCATGAATTATCAGAACGACGACTTAAGAATTAAAGAGATCAACGAGCTTCTCCCCCCTGTAGCGCTGTTGGAAAAATTCCCCGCCACTGAAAAAGCCGCCCACACTGTCTCTCAGGCGCGTAAAGCGATCCATAAAATCCTTAAAGGCAGCGACGATCGCCTGCTGGTGGTGATCGGGCCTTGCTCCATCCACGACACCAAAGCCGCCAAAGAGTACGGCGCGCGCCTGCTGGCATTGCGTGAAGAGCTTCAGGGCGAACTGGAAGTGGTGATGCGCGTATATTTCGAAAAGCCGCGCACCACCGTGGGCTGGAAAGGTCTGATTAACGATCCGCACATGGACAGCAGCTACCAGATTAACGACGGTCTGCGTATTGCGCGTAAACTGCTGCTGGATATCAACGATTCCGGCCTGCCAGCGGCGGGGGAATTCCTCGATATGATCACGCCTCAGTATCTGGCGGATCTGATGAGCTGGGGCGCTATCGGCGCGCGTACCACTGAATCACAGGTACACCGCGAACTGGCTTCCGGCCTCTCTTGCCCGGTTGGCTTTAAAAACGGCACCGACGGCACGATCAAAGTTGCGATTGATGCCATCAACGCCGCTGGAGCACCGCACTGCTTCCTGTCCGTAACAAAGTGGGGCCATTCCGCTATCGTCAACACTAGCGGGAACGGTGACTGCCACATTATTCTGCGTGGCGGCAAAGAGCCTAACTACAGCGCGAAGCATGTGGAAGAGGTCAAAGCTGGTCTGGTTAAAGCGGGGCTTGAGCCACAGGTGATGATCGATTTCAGCCACGCCAACAGCAGCAAACAGTTTAAAAAGCAGATGGATGTTTCTGCCGACGTTTGCGGCCAAATTGCCGGCGGCGAAAAGGCTATCATCGGCGTGATGATTGAAAGCCATCTGGTAGAAGGCAACCAAAGCCTGGAGAGCGGCGAGCCGCTGGTCTACGGCAAAAGCGTTACCGACGCCTGCATTGGCTGGGATGATACAGAAGTGGCGCTGCGTCAGCTTGCTGCTGCGGTAAAAGCTCGTCGCGGCTAATGGCCTGATTTGAGCAATAAAAAAGGCGTGGTGCTTACCACGCCTTTTTTCATGGGCGGAGAATTACTTCGCTTTGCCCTGGTTGGCTACTGCGGCTGCTTTCGCTGCGATTTCGTCAGCGTTGCCCAGGTAGTAACGTTTCAGCGGTTTGAAGTTCTCATCGAACTCATAAACCAGCGGCACGCCGGTAGGGATGTTCAGCTCGAGGATCTCATCTTCGCTCAGGTTATCCAGGTATTTAACCAGTGCGCGCAGGGAGTTACCGTGAGCCGCAACGATAACGCGCTCGCCGGATTTCATGCGTGGCAGAATAGACTCATTCCAGAAAGGCGTTACGCGGTCGATGGTCAGCGCCAGGCTTTCGGTAGTTGGCAGTTCGCTGTCGGTCAGTTTAGCGTAACGTGGATCGTGGCCAGGGAAGCGCTCGTCGTCTTTAGACAGCTCTGGTGGGGTGATCGCGAAGCCGCGACGCCACTGTTTAACCTGCTCGTCACCGTATTTTTCAGCGGTTTCCGCTTTGTTCAGACCCTGCAGGGCGCCGTAGTGACGCTCGTTCAGTTTCCAGGATTTCTCGACCGGCAGCCAGGCCTGGTCCAGTTCATCGAGGATGTTCCACAGAGTGTGGATGGCACGTTTCAGCACAGAGGTGTAAGCGAAGTCGAAAGTGAAGCCTTCATCCTTCAGAAGCTTACCGGCAGCCTTAGCTTCGGTACGACCTTTATCAGACAGATCAACATCATACCAACCAGTGAAGCGGTTTTCGTTGTTCCACTGGCTTTCGCCGTGACGAACCAGTACCAGCTTAGTAACAGCCATGATTTACTCCTTAATGAGCCTGGGATTAATGATAACAATTATCATTATATTGCCGCGCCATAAGCCACGGCAATGATAAACGTTTAACATAGCGAAAAAGCGCGTGGAGTGTAAGGTGGTTGTAAAAGGTTGTTATATTTTTGGCTCGATCTGGCGGGAAAGTCAGCGATTTGGTGAGAAATTGCCCTTAATGAAAAGGGCAATGGGTTTTAATGGGGCTGAAACTGGTATTCCGTAATGCTGAGATACGTCTCATCCGGTTTTAACCAGCAGTCCGGCTGCGGCCATTCCGGGTTATTTGGGCTGTCCGGCAGGAAGCCGCTCTCCAGCGCCAGACCGTTCCAGTCGCTGTAGCTTTCTTGATCGCGTGCAGGGGTGCCCGCTAGATAGTTTCCGCTATAGACCTGTAGCGCGGGCGCCGTCGTAAACACGTTCATTTCCAGCGCACCGTCGGTGGACCAGAGTCGTGCCACGGGTTGGCTGAGATCGCCTTTGGCCTGCAGCAGGAAAGCATGGTCGTAGCCTTTGGTGATTTGCTGATCGGCGTCGGCCAGAAAATCTTGTGCAAGCGTCTTAGGTTCACGAAAGTCAAAGCTGGTGTCGACTACTTCTTTCAGGTCTCCAGCAGGCAAGCCGCTGGCGTTGACCGGTAAATAGCTGTCGGCCAGCAATTGAAGTTTATGCTGCCGCACATCGCTTTGAACGCGGTCAAGATTGAAGTAGGCGTGATTGGTGAGACCGACCGGGCACGGCTTATCGACGGTGGCACGAAGCTCGATGCTGATGCGGTTATCTTCCGTTAAGGCATAGCGCGCCGTGGTGTGTAATTTACCGGGGAAACCCTGATCGCCGTCGCAGGAATCCAGCGCGTACGTCACAGCCTGCTCATTTTGCACGGCAATGCGCCAGCGGCGTTTGTCGAAGCCTTCCGGCCCGCCGTGAAGCTGATTTTCGCCCTGGTTAATCTCAAGCTGGAGCATTTCACTGCCAACGGTAAGCTTCCCTCCGGCAATACGGTTAGCGTAGCGCCCGACGGTCGCCCCCATAAAGGCACTTTGCTGTAAATACTGCTCAGGCGAAGCGCAGCCCAGCAGCGTTTCCCGCACGCTACCGTCTTTGAGCGGCACCCGACAGGAAAGCAAGGTCGCGCCCCAGTCCATCAGGGTGACAACCATCCCCGCGCTATTGCGCAGGGTGGTAAGCCGAAACGGCTGGCCGTCCGGCGCCAGCTGCGGCGTCTCTTTTAGCATTGACCTGCTCCTTCGGAGGCTTTGCAAACGTAGAAGGTTTCTTTAATCCCGGTTTTGCTCTCGTACTGTTCTTCCACAGCCTGTTTCACGGCCGGAACGAGATCATCGGGCACCAGGGCGACAATACAGCCCCCAAAACCACCGCCGGTCATACGTACGCCACCTTTCTCGCCAATCGTCGCTTTGACGATCTCTACCAGAGTATCGATTTGTGGCACGGTGATTTCGAAATCATCGCGCATGGAGGCGTGAGATTCGGCCATCAGCTGGCCCATGCGAACCAGGTCACCTTTGGCAAGTGCATCTGCGGCTTCCACGGTACGGATATTTTCGGTCAGCACATGACGAACACGTTTGGCAACAATTGGATCCAGCTCGTGCGCTACGGCATTGAATTTTGCCAGCTCAACGTCGCGCAGGGCTTTCTGGCTAAAGAAACGGGCACCGGTTTCACACTGTTCGCGGCGGGTGTTGTATTCGCTACCCACCAGCGTGCGCTTGAAGTTACTGTTGATGATGACTACTGCAGCGCCTTTTGGCATGGATACCGCTTTCGTTCCGAGGGAGCGGCAATCAATCAGCAGGGCGTGGTCTTTCTTGCCAAGGGCGGAAATCAGCTGATCCATAATGCCGCAGTTGCAGCCGACAAACTGGTTCTCTGCTTCCTGGCCATTGAGGGCCAGCTGAGCGCCATCCAGAGGCAGGCGGTACAGATGCTGGAAGACTTTGCCGACCGCGACTTCCAGCGAGGCTGACGAGCTTAACCCTGCGCCCTGCGGCACATTCCCGCCGATCACCATATCCACGCCGGAAAAGTTTTTATCTCGCATTTGCAGATGCTTCACTACGCCGCGAACATAGTTAGCCCACTGTTGCGTGTTATGCGAGACGATAGGGGCATCAAGGGAGAAGCTGTCCTGTTGATTGTCATAATCGGCGGCAACAACTCGCACGATACGGTCGTCTCGTTTGGCACAGCTGATAACCGTCTGGTAATCAATGGCGCAGGGCAGCACGAAACCATCGTTGTAATCGGTGTGTTCACCAATCAGGTTTACACGGCCAGGGGCCTGAATAGCGTGGGTGGCCGGGTAGCCAAATTGTTCAGCGAACAGACGCTGGGTTTTCTCTTTCAGACTCATAATGACGCTCCTGACTGGCGGAAATGGATATCACTGACGGCACGCAAGCGTTCTGCGGCTTGCTCTGCGGTTAAATCGCGTTGGGTTTCGGCCAGCATTTCATAGCCGACCATAAATTTACGTACCGTGGCGCTGCGCAGCAGCGGCGGGTAGAAATGCGCGTGAAGCTGCCAGTGCTGATTGCTTTCACCGTTGAACGGCGCGCCGTGCCAGCCCATTGAGTAGGGGAAGGAGCACTGGAAGAGATTGTCATAGCGGCTGGTGAGTTTTTTCAGCGCTAACGCCAGGTCAGCACCTTGTTCTGCACTGAGGTCGGTGATACGCAGGGCGTGGGTTTTGGGCAGCAGCAGCGTTTCGAACGGCCAGGCTGCCCAGTAAGGGACGACGGCCAGCCAGTGTTCGGTTTCAACCACGGTGCGGCTACCGTCCGACAGTTCACGCTGCACGTAGTCCAGCAGCATTGGGGTGCCCTGGTGGGCGAAATATTCACGTTGTAGGGCATCTTCACGGGCGACCTCATTAGGCAAAAAGCTGTTTGCCCAAACCTGTCCGTGAGGATGTGGGTTGGAGCAGCCCATGGCCGCGCCTTTGTTTTCAAATACCTGAACCCACGGGTATGTCTGCCCCAGCTCAGCGGTCTGCTGTTGCCAGGTTTGTACGACTTCTTCCAGTGCGGGAAGCGTAAGCTCTGGCAATGTTTTACTGTGGTCGGGAGAGAAGCAGATAACCCGGCTGGTACCGCGCGCGCTTTCGCAACGCATCAAGGGATCGTGGTTCGCTGGGGCATCGGGCGTGTTCGTCATCAGCGCCGCAAAATCGTTGGTAAAAACGAAAGTGCCGGTGTACTCGGGATTTTTATCCCCGGTAACGCGCGTATTCCCTGGGCAAAGAAAACAGTCCGGATCGTGTGCCGGAAGTTTTTCTTGCGCAGGGGTTTCCTGCGCGCCCTGCCAGGGGCGTTTCGCCCGATGTGGCGAAACTAAAATCCATTGACCCGTTAGCGGGTTATAGCGGCGATGCGGGTGATCGACCGGGTTAAACTGCTCCATCACATATCCTTAATCTTCATAACCTTGGGGATGGCGTGACTGCCAGCGCCAGGTATCGTCTGCCATTTCCTGCAGCGAACGGCTGACACGCCAGTTGAGTTCTTTGTCGGCTTTGGTGGCGTCGGCCCAGTAGGCCGGCAGATCGCCATCACGACGAGGGGCAAAGTGATAGTTCACCGGTTTACCGCAGGCTTTGCTGAAGGCGTTCACCACGTCGAGCACGCTGCTGCCGACGCCTGCGCCCAGGTTGTAAATATGGACGCCTGGTTTACCGTTCAGTGCCTGCATAGCGGCGACGTGGCCGTCTGCGAGATCCATCACGTGGATGTAATCACGCACGCCGGTGCCATCTTCGGTTGGGTAATCGTTACCAAAGATAGCCAGCGAGTCACGGCGGCCTACGGCAACCTGCGCGATGTACGGCATCAGGTTATTTGGGATGCCCTGAGGATCTTCGCCCATATCGCCCGACGGATGGGCGCCAACCGGGTTGAAGTAGCGCAGCAGCGCAACGCTCCAGTTTGGCTGGGCTTTTTGCAGGTCGGTAAGAATTTGCTCAACCATCAGCTTGCTTTGGCCGTAAGGGCTGGCGGGTTTACCAGTAGGGAAACTTTCTACATAAGGGATTTGAGGCTGGTCGCCGTAAACGGTAGCGGAAGAGCTGAAGATAAAGTTAGTGACATTTGCCGCGCGCATGGCGGCGATAAGCTTCAGGGTGCCGGTCACGTTGTTGTCGTAATACTCCAGCGGCTTATTCACCGATTCGCCGACGGCTTTCAGACCGGCAAAATGGATTACGGCGTCAATACGATGATCGTGGAAAATTTCTGCCAGCAGGGCTTCGTCGCGGATATCACCGTTGATAAACAGCGGATGCTTGCCGCCCAGACGTTCAATTTCTGGCAGTACGCTGCGTTTGCTGTTGCAGAGGTTATCGAGGATCACCACGTCATGACCGTTTTGCAGCAATTGTACGCAGGTATGACTTCCAATGTAACCGCTACCACCTGTGACCAAAACTCTCATTTTTCGCTCCATATAGCCTATGGGTTAAGATAACCATAGCATAACAGATGGCTGAAAAATGTGATATGCACCAGATTAGTGGTATCGTTTACACTGCATCAATAATATGGCTAAAGCAGTATACAAGGCATTGTAAAACAGACTGGTAGAATAAAAGCGTACGGCTATTCCGAAAGTCAGGTCAGGAATAGCCGCCGCGTGTTGCGAGATTATGCGGGAAGAATTTTTTCCAGCTGGTAGCCGTATTTGTCGCCGTCGGGTATGAACGTCAGCCGATGGGTAATGCACTGCGGCGCATCTTCGGCGTGGTGGGACACAAACAGCAGCTGCGTTTCTCCCTCGCCAATCAAAATATCGACAAAGCGGCGTATCAGCTGCCGGTTGAGCGGATCCAGCCCTTGCAGAGGCTCATCGAGGATCAGCAATGTGGGGTGCTTGACCAGCGCGCGGGCGATTAACGCCAGGCGCTGCTGCCCCCAGGACAAACTATGGAATGGCGCATCGGCGGTGGCGTTATCCATCCCTAACATATGCAGCCATTCGCGGGTCAGCTTCTGTTGACGATCCGAAACGGCCTGGTAGATCCCAATGGAGTCAAAATAGCCCGACAGAATAACGTTTCGCACGGTGGTGCTCACGCGGTAATCCAGATGCAGGCTGCTGCTGACGTACCCAATGTGCTTTTTGATATCCCAGATTGTCTCGCCGCTGCCCCGGCGGCGGCCAAACAGCGTCAGATCGTTGCTGTAGCCCTGCGGATGATCGCCAGTGATCAGGCTGAGTAGCGTTGATTTTCCTGCGCCGTTAGGGCCGACAATTTGCCAGTGCTCGCCGGGATTCACTGACCAGCTAAGTTTGTGCAGGATAGGGCGATCGTTGTATTCCACCACGCCATCGTTAAGCACAATACGAGGCTGGTTTTCCGGCAGCGTATAGCGAGCGGACGGATCGTCAGCTTCCGGGAGCGCCACGCCCGCCAGCTTCTCGCTGTGGGCCAACTGAGCGATGAGCGCCTGCTCAAGTAGCGCCTGCTTTTTACCACTTTCTGTCAGCGTGCAGTCCGCCAGCACGCCGGCAAATTGCACAAAATCCGGGATTTCATCGAATCGGTTCAGGACCAGAACCAGGGTGTAGCCTTGGGCGCTAAGCTGCTCGAGAAGGCTTGCCAACTGCTGGCGGGATTTCACGTCCAGCCCGTCGAACGGCTCATCCAGGATCAGCAGTTCTGGCTCTGACATCAACGCCTGGCAAAGCAGCGTTTTGCGCGTTTCCCCCGTCGACAGGTATTTAAAGCGGCGAGTGAGCAAATGTTCAATGCCAAACAGCGCGGCCAGTTCGCCGCAACGAGCCTCATCGACCACCTCTTCCTGTATAATTTCTGCGGTGGTGCGGCCGGTGTCGTCTTCGTCGGCGCTTAGCATATCGGTGTTATTACGCTGCCATTCGTCGCTGACCAGCTTTTGCAACTGTTCAAAAGAGAGATGAGCAATGCGGGTGAAGCCGCAGTGGCGTTCGCCCTTCATGATGGGCAGGCTACCGGCCAGCGCACGGGCAAGAGCGGATTTGCCGCTGCCGTTCGCCCCAACAAAGGCCCAGCTTTCTCCGGCGCGAAGGGTAAGGTCGTTCAGGGTAAGGGTTTTTATGTCGCTAAGGTGAAACGTACCTTGCGAAATTTGCAACGCAGACATGTTTTATCCCATTTTTTGCAGCGATGAGGCTACAGAAATACGGCGTGTCTGCGCTGATGTCAATGAGAAGCGGACTTTTAGCAGAGTGTGGCGACAATCACCCTGTCTGCATTGAAATATGCTGTGACCTTAGCACCTTCTGCCAGCGCCTGTTGTTCTACGTGGATATTCGGCAGGGTGGCGCACAGCGTCTGGCCATCCGCCAACTGAACCAGCACTTCACTTTGTTCTTTGCCCTGCTCAATGCTGCTGATTTTGCCCGGCAACTGGTTATCGGCATTGCCCGCCGCATTAGCATCAGTGGTGACGTCTATCCACGGCGCTTTGATAAGCACCAATACTTCTTTGCCTTCGTCCAGCCCAAGCCGCTCTGCGCTTTGGCGGGTAATCGCCGCTTTCAGACGAGTTTCACCGTCAGCCAGCAGAATATCGACGTGCTGCTGAACCTGTTCGTCATCGCGTTTAAGTACCGTACCAAACAGCTGATTGCGGGCGCTTGTTTGCAGCGAAAAGCGGGAAATGGCGGCGAGCAGACTGTCTAAAGGCAGGGCATCATCCTGCAGAACATCAAAGGCCTTTTGTTGAATTTGCGCGAGCAGATCGTAAAGCTGAATAAGGCGCTCGCCGTACCGTGTCAGGACGGCACCGCCGCCGCCTTTGCCGCCGGTGGCGCGATCAACCAGGCTTGATTCTGCCAACTGGTTCATTTCGTTAATGGCATCCCAGGCGCTTTTGTAACTGATACCCGCCAGTTTTGCACCCTGGCTAATGGAGCCCGTGTGGCGAATTTGTTTAAGCAGCGCAATGCGTCGCGGGTCGGCGAACAGCCGTTGCTGGAGTTTCAGCGTTAATAAAATTTCAGCCTGCATAGTTTCTCCGCGCCGCAAACCGGCTCAGCGTTTCCCTTTGTAATCATGGGGAAAATTATATCAGCTCGCCGCCAGGGGACAAATCGTTCCTGATTGAGCACAGCAATTTCATGGTTACTGTTCGATTATATCGAATTAATAACCAGTTTCTGTCTGTTTATTAGATTTTAATTTTTATTAACCCGGTATTATTCAGAGATTAATTTCATTAAAAGAATAGTTTCATCGTGTCATTACCTTTATTATCCCTGCCGTACATTGGATGACAGCACAGACATTTGTCGGGATTGGGGGCAACTATGAGTACGTCGACAACAAAAGGAAATGAGGCAAAAGATAACCGCTTACTGAACGGTTTTCTTAACGCCATCGAAAAAGCTGGTAACCGACTGCCGGAACCCGCGCTGATTTTCTTCTATTTTTTACTGGTTGTGATGGGGCTATCCGCCGTGCTGTCACAGCTGGAGTTTGACATCGTTAATCCGGTAACGCAGCAGGCCGTGCAGGTCAATAACCTGCTTTCCGCCGAGGCGTTAACGCTTACGCTTTCTACGATGGTGACCACTTTTACCAGCTTTGCTCCTTTAGGCATTGTTCTGGTGGCGATGCTGGGCGTCGGCGTTGCCGAAAGCTCCGGCTTTATTAACGTTGCGCTGAAAAAATGCTGCGCGTTACGCCAAAAAAACTGCTGACGCCGATGCTGATTTTTGTCGCTATGTTTAGCCACGTCGCGGCGGATGCGGGATATGTGCTGGTGATCCCTCTCGGTGCCATTATTTTTATGTCTGCCGGGCGCCATCCTTTGGTGGGGATCGCGGCGGCATTTTCCGGCGTATCCGGTGGCTTTGCGGCCAATATGGTGCCAACGGGGAACGACGCGCTGCTGCAAGGTTTCACCCAGGCCGCCGCTCAGCTGCTCGACTCAACGTATACCGTGAACACGCTGTGTAATCTGTTCTTCGGGATCGGCTCAACAATATTGATTACTCTCGTTGGCTGGTGGGTGACGGAGAGAATCGTCGAGCCCCGGGTCAGTAAAATGGCGGTTGATGGCGACTTTAAGCATGATGAAGATATGTCCAGCGTCACGCCAGAAGAGAGCCGGGCATTCCGTCGTGCGGGGCTGGTGATGCTCCTTAGTTTGCTGGGGCTTGCCGCTGTCGCCTGGCCTGAAAGCTCAACGCTGCGCAGCCCTGAAGGCGCGTTAACCGACTTCGGCGCGCCTATCATGAAGTCAATCGTGCCGCTTATCTTCCTTATTTTTATCCTGCCGGGCATTGTCTATGGTTTTGCGGCAGGTACCTTTAAATCGGGGAAAGACGTCATTGGGGCGATGAACGACTCAATGAGCAAAATGGGTTCTTATATGGTGATGGCGTTTTTCTGTGCGCTGTTTATCAAAGCCTTCAGCGATTCGAATATTGGTACGCTGGTGGCGCTGGCGGGGGCGGACGGCCTGAAAGCCATGGCGCTGCCGGGAGAGGCGACAATCATCGGTATGGTGCTGCTGACGGCGCTGGTTAATCTGCTGATTGGTTCGGCTTCGGCAAAATGGGCGCTGCTGTCGCCTATTATGGTACCGATGCTTATGGCCGTTGGGATATCGCCAGAGCTTACGCAGGCGGCATTCCGCATCGGTGATTCTTCCACAAACATTATCACGCCGATGATGGTGTTCTTCCCGCTGATCGTGATTTACTGCCAGCGCTATGTGAAAGGCGCTGGCGTGGGCACGCTGGTGTCGATGATGATGCCTTATTCTATCGCCTTCCTGGTGAGCTGGAGCCTCTTCCTGCTGGTATGGTGGGGGCTTGAAATGCCGCTTGGTATTGCGGCACCTTATACCTGGTCAGCCGGATAAGCCGAAGCGGGCGGGCAAATGGCACAAAAGGAGAGTGCGTTTTTCTCAACTGACGCTAGAATAATCACTCTCGCTTTTGCCGGAGGCAACTATGTTCGAGTTATTGAAAAGCCTGGTGTTTGCCGTGGTCATGGTGCCGGTTGTGATGGCTGTGATCCTCGGTCTCATCTACGGATTGGGTGAAGTGTTTAACGTCTTTTCAAAAGTCGGTCATCGCGACCAACAGCCGAAACAGCATCACTGATTCCCTGAAGGCCCGGCATTTGCCGGGTTTTCTCTTTCTGCCGCCTTAGCGCCCTCTACATACGCTCTTTCCGTTGATCTCCGTCAAGAACTTTAAAGCCCTTCTTCTTTCTGCCGATAAATTCTGTATCTTCCGCATTGCAATCGTTATATTTCACGTTACATAACGAAACAAACGGAGTGAAAACATGAATCAACGTTGGGTTCGCCTCGCCCTGGGTGCGGCATTATCTGTTTCTCTGGCAGGCCAGGCACTGGCTGAAAGTAGTAAAATTACCGTCTTTGCGGCGGCGTCGTTAACCAATGCGATGCAGGATATTGCCACGCAATATCAGAAAGAGAAGAAAGTTGAGATTGCTGCTTCTTTTGCCTCTTCTTCCACGCTCGCTCGCCAGATTGAAGCGGGGGCGCCGGCCGATCTTTTTATTTCTGCCGATCAGAAATGGATGGATTATGCTGTTGAGAAAGACACCATCAAAACGGACACTCGCGAAACGCTACTGGGTAACAGCCTGGTTGTCGTCGCGCCAACCGCCAGCAAGCAGGGCGACATCACCATTGATGCGAAAACCGACTGGGCATCGCTGCTGAAAGGTGGCCGTCTGGCCGTGGGCGATCCCGATCATGTTCCTGCGGGGATTTACGCCAAAGAGGCGCTGCAAAAGCTGGGCGCATGGGACAGTTTATCCAGTAAACTTGCTCCGGCGGAAGATGTCCGTGGTGCGCTGGCGCTGGTTGAGCGCGACGAAGCGCCGCTGGGCATCGTTTACGGTTCTGACGCCGTCGCTGGAAAAGGCGTAAAAGTCGTGGGCACCTTCCCGGAAGATTCCCACAAGAAAGTGGAATACCCGATTGCGATTGTGAAAGGCCACGATAACCCGTCAGTGACCGCGTTCTATAGCTATCTGAAAGGACCGGAAGCGGCGAAAGTCTTCCAAAAATACGGATTTACGACGAAACAATGATATTGAGCGATCCCGAGTGGCAGGCGGTACTGCTAAGCCTAAAAGTCTCATCTATTGCGGTACTCTTCAGCCTTCCTGTCGGGATCTTCTTTGCCTGGGTGTTGGTTCGTTGCCGCTTCCCGGGCAAAGCCTTGCTCGATAGCCTGATTCATCTTCCCTTAGTCCTGCCGCCGGTGGTGGTGGGCTATTTGCTCTTGGTGGCTTTTGGCCGCCGCGGTTTTATTGGTGCCTGGCTGTATGACTGGTTTGGCATTACCTTCGCCTTTAGCTGGCGAGGGGCGGTGCTGGCGGCGGCGGTTATGTCTTTCCCGCTGATGGTCAGGGCAATCCGCCTTGCGCTGGAAGGGGTTGATCTCCGTCTTGAGCAGGCCGCCAGAACGCTGGGCGCAGGGCGCTGGCGTGTCTTTTGCACCATTACTTTGCCGTTAACGTTGCCGGGTATTATTGCGGGTACCGTGCTGGCCTTTGCCCGCTCGCTGGGCGAGTTTGGCGCGACAATTACTTTTGTGTCCAACATTCCCGGTGAAACCCGAACGCTGCCTTCGGCCATGTATACCCTGATTCAAACCCCCGGCGGAGAAAGCGCCGCCGCACGTTTGTGCCTGATCGCTATCGCGCTGGCGATGGCCTCTCTGCTGGTGGCCGAATGGCTGGCGAGAGTCAGCCGCAAGCGTATGGGGGCAAACTGATGCTGGAACTTAACTTCGTTCAGACGCTGGGTACGCACCGGCTGGAAATCAACGAAACCCTGCCGGGCCAGGGCATCACGGCTGTTTTTGGCGTTTCTGGGGCAGGGAAAACCTCATTAATCAATGTGATTAGCGGCCTGACTAAGCCGGAGAAGGGGCGTATCGTGCTGAACGATCGCGTTCTGAGCGATGCCGAAAAACAGCTTTATCTGCCGCCGGAAAAACGCCGGGTGGGTTATGTCTTCCAGGATGCGCGCCTGTTCCCGCACTACCGAGTTCGCGGCAATTTAAAATACGGCATGGCGAAAAGCATGGCCGGCCAGTTTGATAAGCTGGTGGCATTGCTCGGCATCGAAGAGTTGCTGGAGCGTTTTCCCTGGAGCCTTTCCGGCGGTGAAAAGCAGCGTGTTGCCATTGGACGGGCACTTCTGACCGCGCCGGAACTGCTGCTGCTGGACGAGCCGCTAGCCTCTCTGGATATTCCCCGTAAACGTGAATTGTTACCTTATCTCCAGCGGCTCGCCCGCGAGATCAATATTCCCATGCTGTACGTGAGCCACTCGCTGGAGGAAATCTTACATCTGGCGGATAAAGTGCTGGTGCTGGATGCGGGAAATGTTAAAGCGTTTGGTAACCTTGAAGAGGTTTGGGGCAGCAGCGTGATGCATCCGTGGCTGCCTAAAGAGCAGCAAAGCAGCGTGCTGAAAGTGACCGTGCTCGAGCATCATCCTCATTACGCTATGACGGCGCTGGCGCTTGGCGATCAGCACCTGTGGGTGAACAAAATCGACAAACCGGTGCAGGCCCCACTGCGCATTCGCATCCAGGCTTCTGACGTCTCGCTGGTGCTTCAGCCGCCGGTTAACAGTAGTATTCGTAACGTGCTGCGGGCAAGGGTTGCCCAGTGCTTTGACGACGAAGGGCAGGTGGAGGTTCAGCTCGAAGTGGGCTCCCGCACGCTGTGGGCGCGCATCAGCCCCTGGGCCCGGGACGAACTGGCGGTAAAACCCGGCCAGTGGCTGTATGCGCAAGTGAAAAGCGTGTCGATCGCAACCTGATTACAGCACGTACTTATAAAGCGTTTCGGCGATTCCGGTTTCCAGATTCGTGCCGATAGTTATATCGGCGCGGGATTTAATTGCGTCGTCAGCATTGCCCATGGCCACGCCCATCCCGGCGCTTTCCAGCATGCTCAGATCGTTGTAGTTGTCACCGAACGCAATCACCTGATCCATGGCCAGACCCTGAGACGCTACCCACTGAGCCAGACGGGCGCCTTTACTGTTGCCTCGCTGGGCGACGTCAACCTGATCGTGCCACGACCACTCGCAGGAGAGATCCAGTTCGCGCTCTACCTCAACGGTAAACTGCTTGAGCTTAGGAATATCTGAATCCGTCAGGGCGAATTTCCAGATAGCCTCCACATCCTGAGCCGCCTCTTTGAGTGAAGGCACGCTACGGAAAACCGGCCGCTGCTGTTCAGGTAATGATTGCGCCCAGGTTTGGGTGCGGGCGACGTGGGCCTTGACGTGTTCTGAGCTTTCGAGATAAAGCATCGCATCGTCGACGTACATCAGGCCATGTACCCGGTGAGCTGCCAGTAAATCCACCATTTGTGCGGCCTGCTCCGGGCGAAGAGGATCGGACGCCAGAACCTTTTTTGCATGATAATCATACAAATAAGTGCCATTACAGCAAATTGCAGGTGTATCCAAAGCCAGTGCCTGATAAAAAGGATGTATGGCGACATGATGGCGACCCGTTACGATAACCACTTTCACGCCCGCTTCGCGAGCTTGCTGAAGGGCCGTAATGGACTCCGGGAGAATGGTTTTTTGCGGGGTCAGTAGGGTGCCATCGAGATCGAGAGCAATTACGCGATAACTCATTTAGGGTTCCAGTCATTATTCATAAGGTTCGTTCCGATGGTACACCGCTCACGCTATAGCGCAAAATAGCTCGCGCCGTGAGCCGGCCTTATGATGCTTACTTACGACGTCAGGAGGAAAGTAAAGTCATGAAACAGACAGTTTATACCGCCAGCCCGGAAAGCCAGCAGATCCACGTCTGGACGCTGCATGCCAGCGGTGAAATGACCCTTGTGCAGGTGGTTGATGCCCCAGGGCAAGTTCAGCCGATGGTTATCAGCCCGGATAAACGCTTCCTTTACGTTGGCGTGCGCCCCGAGTTTCGCGTAGTGGCTTACCGCATTACGCCGGATGATGGCTCTCTGACAGAGGCTGGCGTGGCACCTCTGCCGGGCAGCCCAACCCACATTTCTACCGATCGCAAAGGCCGCTTTCTGTTCAGCGCGTCATACAACGCGGCAAACGTGGCGGTGATTAGCCTTGAAAACGATGGCCTGCCGGGCGAAACCGTCGATGTGGTTGAAGGGCTGGACGGCTGCCACTCAGCGAATATTTCCCCGGATAACCGCACGCTCTGGACGCCTGCGCTGAAGCAGGATCGTATCTGCCTGTTCACGCTGTCCGATGACGGCAAGCTGGTGGCGCAAACGCCTGCTGAGGTCACGACGGTTGAGGGCGCAGGCCCGCGCCACATGGCATTTCACCCGAACCAGCAGTATGTGTATTGCGTGAACGAGCTGAACAGCACCGTTGATGTCTGGGAACTGCGCGACCCTCACGGCAAAATTGAATGCGTGCAGACGCTGGACTTTATGCCGCCAGGTTTCACCGGTACCCGCTGGGCTGCCGATATCCACATCACCCCGGACGGTCGCCATCTTTATGCCTGTGACCGCACCGCCAGCATCATTACCGTCTTCAGCGTTTCCGAAGATGGCAGCGTGCTGAATATCGAAGGCTACCAGCCTACGGAAGAGCAGCCTCGCGGCTTCAACGTTGACCACAGCGGTAAGTACCTGGTTGCCGTTGGGCAGAAATCCCATCATGCCGCCGTGTACAAAATTAACGGCGAGCAGGGGCTGCTGGAAGAAAAAGGCCGCTACGCCGTCGGGCAGGGCCCAATGTGGGTTGTGATTAACGCGCACTGATTGTCAGCCATAAAAAAACCTCGCCGCGGCGAGGTTTTTTCTTACTGAACTAAAAATTACTTCTCTTCGACGACCGGGCTGCCTACACCACGGTTATTGAACTCCCACATGCGGTTGAAGCTCGGGTCATTCAGATCGCGTTTGATCGCGCCTTTATCGTCTTTGGTGCCAATGTTGCCCGCGAACGGACGCTTGGACTCCAGCGCATCGCCCCACGGTTTAGCCGTGTTGAAACCTTCGTTGATCACGCTGTCGCGGATCACAACCTGGCCATTTGCGGCCTGGCCTAAATCCCATGAGCGACCCAACTGAGCGTCACCGGCTGCGGTAAAGCGGCTGTTGATTGCCAGGAAGCCGTAGTAGATGTTTGGCAGCGTGGCTGGTGCGAACACGGAACCTTCTTTGGTGCGGCTGTTCACCAGGCGGAAATCAGTGTTATCAAACACCACGGCACCGCGGCCTGCGACCACATCCACATCACCTTCAATGTAGCTGTTGGTTACCAGCGTACGCGGCTGACGATTGGTCAACATGCGGTTCTGAACATCGCTGTTGGTGACGAAGAAGGTGTTCTGGCGGCCCAGCAGGTGAACGTTATTCAGCTGTACTTTATCGCCATCGCTGCGCAGCGCCACGGCCTGGTGATTGCCGGCGTCCACGCTGTCACCCAGGGTGTTCTGGATGGTCAGGTTCTGGAGCTGCAAGCCATTATTCTGTGACCAAACGGCAGCGGAACACATCACGCCCACGGTCGCGCCGCGGCGGCTCTGGCAGTTATCGAACATGTACCAGGCGGGTTTCCCTGGCATGTATTTCCCGCCCGGGTTAACGGTGCGACGCCAGGTTGTCGGGTCGATTTCAGAGTCCAGCGTCAGGCCGATTTTGACATCATCTGCGTTGCCGGAAGTACCGTACAGCGTCACGCTACCGGAAGCCGCAGGAATATACACCGTACCTTCATATTGACCCGGCATGATGGCGATATACAGGCGAGAGCTGCTGTGCTTGATAATAGCAGCGTCCACCGCGGCCTGGACTGATGTGTGGGTGACGCCAGGCGTACCGGCAGGGCCAACCACGAAATCAGGCTGCTGAGGCGTGCGAATCGAGGACGGCGTCCACGGGGCTTCATTTGGGTTCATCGCGGTGAAGTAGCGCGCTGCCACAAAATTCTGTGCTTCGTCAGCCGCCAGGATCGGGCGGGACTGGGTTCCCGGCGCCACCTGAGTAGACGGTTTGTCCTGGGGTGGGGTTGAGCTACATGCACTCAGCGCCACGGCGAAAGCCAGGGCTGCGGCGCGACGAGAAACCGATAATGTGTTCAAGGTTGCTCCTTGCTGTACGGTGGAATAGAGGGTTATTTCAAAACCTGCTTTTTATACTAAGTTGAGCGAAACGGGAAGCCGATTTGTGCAAATCGGCTTCAGAAAGGGGGGAGAGGGTATTTTTCGGCGATGAAAAAGCGATTTGTTATTCTTTTTCTACTTCGTACTGACCGTTTTTTTTGCGAATAATATATTTGTGGTCATCATCGCAAGAGACGGTAAGTGAACCTCCGAATGCGGCGGGGTACACGCTGTTCACGGTATCGCACTGATAACCCGCCTGGCGAATCACTGACTGTGTCTCCGCCTTTAGCTGGGGCGAGCCGGTATCGGCCAGGGCGCTGCCTGCCATCAGGCAGAAGCTGAGTACAACGGTTCTCTTCATTTCTGTCTCTCTGTGATGTGAATCTGGTGAAAGGTTAATCGGCAGCGAGACGGGAAGGGATTAATAACTTAACTGGATTTATTTGAGTAAATTCATTCCAGAAATCGATTAGCGGAAGGGCAGACCAGGCCGGCAAGCGATACCGACCCGGTTGAAACAGAAACTAGTGGAAAAACTCAGGATTTTTTACCGCCTGCGCGACGGCCACAATTAATTTATCCAGCTGTTCAGGGCCGATGATATAAGGCGGCATCAGGTAGATCAGGCGGCCAAACGGCCGGATCCACACGCCCTGTTCGACAAAGAAACGCTGCAAAGCGGCCATATCTACAGGCCGGCGTGTTTCCACCACGCCAATAGCGCCCAGTACGCGCACGTCGGCTACGTTTTCGTTCGCCGTCAGCGGCAGCAAACCTTCCCGAAGCTGCTGCTCAATCGCCAGAACCTGCTGCTGCCAGTCTCCTTCCGCCAGGAGCGCCAGGCTTTCACTGGCAACCGCGCAGGCGAGCGGGTTCCCCATAAAAGTTGGGCCGTGCATAAAGCAGCCGGCTTCACCGTCGCTGATGGTTTCTGCGACATGGCGGGTGGCAAGTGTTGCGGAGAGCGTCATTGTGCCGCCGGTTAGCGCTTTGCCGAGACACATAATATCCGGTGAAATATCCGCGTGGTCGCAGGCAAACAGTTTCCCGGTGCGGCCAAAACCTGTCGCGATCTCGTCGGCGATCAGCAGAATCCCCTCCCGGTCGCACATGCGGCGGAGGCGGCGCAGCCATTCAGGGTGGTAAAAACGCATGCCCCCCGCGCCCTGGACGACAGGCTCCAGAATAACGGCGGCAATCTCTTCGCGATGTGCAGCCATCAGGCGGGCAAACGGCACGATATCCATTTCGTTCCATTCATCACCAAAGCCGCACTGCGGAGCAGGGGCAAAAAGATGCTCAGGCAAATAGCCCTGCCACAGGCTGTGCATCGAGTTATCAGGATCGCAGACTGACATCGCACCAAACGTATCGCCGTGATAGCCATTGCGGAAGGTCAGAAAACGCTGGCGAGGCTGTCCCCTGGCGTGCCAGTACTGCAGCGCCATTTTCATGGCGACCTCAACGGCGACGGAACCGGAGTCCGCCAGAAACACACATTCCAGCGGGTCAGGTGTCATCGCGACCAGCTTGCGGCACAGCTCAACGGCAGGTGGGTGCGTAATACCGCCGAACATCACGTGTGACATGCTATCGATCTGTCGCTTCATGGCCTGATTCAGTCGCGGGTGGTTGTAGCCATGAATAGCCGCCCACCAGGAGGACATGCCGTCGACGAGCATGCGTCCGTCAGCCAACTGCAGCTCACAGCCCGCCGCGGCCACAACGGGATAAACCGGGAGCGGCTGGCTCATCGAGGTGTACGGGTGCCAGATATGTCGCTGGTCGAACGCTAAATCATCAGGGGTCATAGGGTGACTTGTAAACCATTTGAAAAACATTTAGGTTTACGAGTATAACGTCAATCGATTTCCCATAACACCCCTTTTGGAGAGGCCCCATGGCTCACCACGCACGCTGGACAATGTCGCAGGTCACTGCTTTATTTCAAAAACCTTTGTTGGATCTGTTGTTTGAAGCGCAGCAGACGCATCGCCAGCATTTCGATCCCCGACAGGTACAGGTCAGCACCTTGCTGTCTATAAAAACCGGTGCTTGCCCGGAAGACTGTAAATATTGCCCACAAAGCGCCAGATATAAAACAGGCCTGGAGTCTGAACGCCTGATGGAAGTTGAGCAGGTGCTGGACTCCGCCCGCAAAGCTAAAAACGCAGGTTCGACACGTTTTTGTATGGGGGCCGCCTGGAAGAACCCGCATGAGCGCGATATGCCTTACCTTGAGCAGATGGTGCAGGGCGTTCGCGCTATGGGGCTGGAAACCTGTATGACGCTCGGTACGCTAACCAATGAACAGGCGCAGCGCCTGGCCTCCGCTGGGCTGGACTATTACAACCACAATCTGGACACCTCCCCGGAATTTTACGGCAACATCATCACGACCCGAACCTATCAGGAACGTCTGGACACGCTGGATAAAGTTCGTGATGCAGGGATCAAAGTTTGCTCCGGTGGGATTGTCGGCCTGGGCGAAACCGTCACCGACCGCGCCGGACTGCTGCTGCAATTAGCGAATTTGCCAACGCCACCAGAAAGCGTCCCTATCAACATGCTGGTGAAAGTGAAAGGCACGCCTCTGGCGGATAACGAAGACGTGGATGCCTTTGATTTTATTCGTACCATCGCGGTGGCCCGCATCATGATGCCAACCTCCTACGTGCGCCTTTCCGCAGGCCGCGAGCAGATGAGCGAGCAGACGCAGGCAATGTGTTTTATGGCCGGTGCAAACTCTATTTTCTACGGCTGCAAACTGCTGACGACGCCGAACCCAGAAGAGGACAAAGATCTGCAGCTGTTCCGCAAGCTGGGGCTTAATCCGCAGCAAACCACCACCGAAATGGGTGACAACGAACAGCAGGAGCAGCTCGCCGGGCAGATCCTGAACGCCGATACCGACAATTACTACAACGCGGCGGCGGTATGAGCTGGCCACAGCGAATCTCCGGGGCTTTAAGCGAACGGCGGACCAGCGCCAGCCTTCGCACCCGACAGGCCAATACGCTCGGTAACGGGCGTATTTTTTCGACCAACGGTCGGGAATATTTGAATTTTTCCAGCAACGATTATCTGGGACTGAGTCATCACCCGCAGATTACGGAGGCCTGGCAAAAAGGCGCGACGCAGTTCGGCGTTGGTAGCGGCGGGTCTGGTCACGTCACGGGGTATAGCCGTGCACATCAGGTGTTTGAGGAACAGCTGGCGGATTGGCTCGGCTTTGAGCGAGCGCTGTTGTTTATCTCCGGCTACAGCGCAAACCAGGCGGTGATCTCCGCGCTGGCGCAAAAAACGGACACGCTTATCGCCGATAAACTTTGCCATGCCTCAATGATGGAAGCGGCGATGCAAAGTCCGGCTCAGCTACGCAGATTTCATCACAACGACGTTCAGGCCCTTGCCACGCAGCTCGGTAAACCGCATGAAGGTGAACGGCTTGTCCTGACCGAAGGCATATTCAGCATGGACGGGGACAGCGCGCCGCTGGCTGAAATAGCACAGGCAACAAGACAAGCAGACGGTTGGTTAATGGTCGACGACGCGCACGGTATTGGTGTCCTCGGCAAAGAGGGGCGTGGCAGTTGCGATCGGCAAAAAATCAAACCGGATATTCTTGTCGTCACCTTTGGCAAAGCGTTTGGCGGCAGCGGTGCGGCGGTATTGTGCGACGAAGACGTTGCAACTTACCTGCTGCAGTTTGCCCGCCACTTGATATACAGCACCGCGATGCCGCCGGCGCAGGCCGTGTCGCTTCAGGCCGCGTTAAAGGTGGTTCAGCATGGCGATGAGTACAGAGCAAGGCTTGCTGAAAATATTCTGCGTTTTCGGCAGGGTGCTGCCCGACTCTCGCTGAATCTGGCGGATTCAGGTAGCGCGATACAACCTCTGATTGTGGGGGAGAATCAGCGCACGCTGGATCTCGCCTCCCGCCTGAAAGAGCGGGGCTTCTGGTTAACAGCCATTCGCCCGCCTACCGTTCCCCCCGGCAGCGCCCGCCTGCGCATCACCCTTACGGCCGCGCATACTTCTGGCGACATAGACGCATTGCTGGAGGCGCTTTATGACGCAGCTTGTTGATAAAGCCGCCGTCGCCGCAGCGTTTAGCCGGGCGGCAGGCAGCTACGAGCGTTTCGCCGAGCTGCAGCGTATCTGCGGTGATAACCTGCTGGCCGAGCTGGAAAACCGCCGTGCCGTAAGCGTGCTGGATGCAGGCTGCGGTACCGGCTGGTACAGCCGAATTTGGCGGGACAAAGGAAGCGAAGTGCTGGCGCTGGACATCTCGAAAGCGATGCTTGAGCGGTGCCAGCAAACCCAGTCGGCGCATCGCTTTCTTGAGGGGGATATCGAGTCTATTCCGCTGGCGGATGACCAGGTGGATCTGGCCTGGAGTAATCTTGCCGTTCAGTGGTGCAGCGATCTGCAGCAAGGCTTATCCGAGCTTTATCGCGTGACGAAACCGGGTGGGTGCATTGCGTTCAGCACGCTTGCGGCAGGTTCACTGCCTGAACTGCGCGAGGCCTGGCGCGGGGTAGACGAACGGGCGCATGCCAACCAGTTTTTATCCCTGGCCGAAATTGACCAGGCGTGTCGCCCATGGCGTTACGTATTAACCAGCCGCACCGTCAGCCAGCGTTTTCCTGACGTCATGAGCGCCATGCGTTCGCTAAAAGGCGTTGGGGCAACACACCTGCACGATGGCCGCAAAAACACTCTACTGACGCGTGGGCAACTGCAGCGGCTCAGCGAAGCGTGGCCCCGGCAAGACGGGCAGTTCTCTCTTAGCTGGCAGATAATTTTTGGAGTAATTGAACGTGATTAAAAAATGGTTTGTGACCGGCACCGACACTGAAGTTGGGAAGACCATCGCCAGCTGCGCGCTGCTTCAGGCGGCGAATACTGCGGGGTATCGCTCTGTGGGCTATAAGCCTGTGGCCTCTGGCAGTGAAATGACCCCTGAAGGCATTCGCAACAGTGATGCGTTAGCGCTGCAGCGCAATAGTTCGGTTAAATTGCCGTATGAGGAGATCAATCCGTTGGCTTTTCTTGAGCCGACCTCCCCGCACATCATTAGTGCTGAAGAGCAGCGCCCCATTACTTTTTCTGCTATGTCTGAAGGTCTAAAGAATCTTACCGGAAAAGCCGACTGGGTTCAGGTTGAGGGGGCTGGAGGCTGGTTTACCCCGCTGTCTGACACCACGACATTTGCCGAATGGGCCATCAGCGAGCAACTGCCGGTTATTTTAGTGGTGGGCGTGAAACTTGGCTGTATTAATCATGCAATGCTCACGGTACAGGCGGTGCTGGCCGCCGGTTTACCGCTGGCGGGCTGGGTAGCAAACGGTGTTCAACCCGCAGGAAAAAGGCATGCGGAATATCTTGCCACGCTCAAACAGCGGCTGCCGGCCCCGCTGCTGGGGGAAATTCCCTGGCTTAAGGGTATCAGCGATCAAACCGAGCTTGGTCACTACCTCGATCTCTCCGTTATTACGATCTAAGCCGCAAGGCGACTGCAACAAAAGCCAGGCCCGCAGCAAAGCCTCGGGCTGGCTCCCGCTTTAACCTTTTCCCCACAGACAAAGATTCATTCCAGGCAGCAACGTCTATAGAGTATTTCATACTTTTAGTTGTCATATGACAACCTTTTATGAGATGCTTTTTTAGCCGGAGGAGATATGGCCAGAAAACGGCACCCGCAAAAAGAGATAGAGGCGGCATTAAGCTACG
Organism: Enterobacter sp. Ag1; assembly: GCA_000277545.1. Lineage (GTDB taxonomy): Bacteria > Pseudomonadota > Gammaproteobacteria > Enterobacterales > Enterobacteriaceae > Cedecea. Next base: position 170,867 of record AKXM01000015.1, read on the forward strand.
CAGAATGCCAGGGTTGGCGGGTCAAAGAGGGCGGTTCGCATTGCTGGGGAAAAATGTATTGCCCCTGGAACGATAAAACATGCCGGTGCGGCGAGTTTTGTATCAGCTGTGTCTGGAGCACGCCTCGCAACGCAGAGAACCATGCCAGACAAATTCGCAGGCTTGTGGATGGATGCGCCAATAGGGCATCACGTAGCGTCCTGCATTAACAAGGAGAAGGCTCCATGGCGGAATACACGTTCACGCTTGTTTTTACTCTACCAGAAGGGAAAAAAGATCCGGAGAAGTGGGTTGCTGCTCTGGGCGCAGGAGGGTGTGATGATGCCCTCGTTGGCATCGGTGTGACGGGGCGTATTGCTCTGAATTTCATCCGCGAGGCCGACACAGCAGAAGAAGCCTTACTGAGCGCGCTGAAGGACGTTTCAGGCATTATTCAAGGCGCGTTATTGGTTGAAGCTGCCCCTGATTTAGTGGGGTTGAGTGACGTAGCGGAACTGCTAGGGGTGTCCCGGCAGTATATTCGCAAAGTTATGGTTTCCCGGGAGGCGTTTCCAGCGCCGGTACATGACGGGAAAACTGCACTATGGAATCTCGACGCGGTTTTACGCTGGATGAACAGCTCTGGCGTGAAGTCCATACCTTCGCCTTTGCTGGATATCGCGAAAGTGACGCGGCAGTGCAACCTGCATCGGGCGATGACGGAGCTCAACCCGGTTTTTCAGGAAAAATTGAAAAATTTGTAGTAGAGACTGCGTTCAGGGATCTAACCAGCCCGCCACGAGCTTGTCGTCCAGCTGGGAGACATTCCCTTGCGCGACATTTCGGCCTTTATGCAACAGGCAAAACTTGTCTGCAACCCGGCGTATAAAAGGCAGCCGCTGTTCGACCAGTAAAATGGTCAGGCCGAAGTCGCGGTTTAAGCGCCGGATGAGGTTGCCCATTTCTGTGATAAAGCGGTGCCCTCCGCCGAGAGCGGGTTCATCCAGTATCAGCAGTCTGGGCTCTAAAACCAGTGCCCGGGCAAGCGCTAACTGTTGCTGCATATCCCCGCTAAGTTCGCCGCTTTTTACCTGCCGAAGGCTATAGAGCTCGGGAAAAAGGTCATCAATCAGCACAGGAATGACCCGGGGTCGATGATGTCCCGCCATCATCGCTATCTGAAGATTTTCCTCAACGCTAAGCTGGGAGAAGATGCGCCTGTCCTGGGGAACGTAGCCAATTCCAAGCGCAGTTCTGCGCTCCACGGGTTTATTCACCAGGTCTTCAGGCGGCTGTCCCGCCTGTTGCCACAGCATACTGCCGCTTTGTACTGGCAAATAGCCGGTAATGCAGTTTACGAGCGTGGTTTTGCCCTGCCCTGGCGCGCCAAGCACGCAGGTGCATTCTCCCGGGGTCAGCTCGAGGTCGAGGTTCCACAGTATGTGGTGGTCACCGTAAAACTGATTAACAGCACGTAAGCTAAGCATGGCTCATCTCCTGGGTTGGGGAGTCGTTTCCCTCCTGGATATGCTGCAATTAGCTTGCCAGCTTGGTGATAATGCCTGAAAGCATCACGCTATTCAGGATAAAACTGAGTATCGGTTTCCTGAAAGGATAAAGCCGATGCGCAAGATGAGATCTCGCTGCACTCGATGGGTGCTAAAAAGTACGAATTTGGTGCAATAAAATGCCTTTTAACCTCAGGATATATCTCGATTTCGGGATCTTGCTCAATATGGCCGGGTATAGCGAAATCGAATGAATAAAAGCAAAAAAATTAGCGAAATTTTTTTTTCGCCCCTGGCACAGGAAGATCAGGGATTTTTCCGAGTGGCTAAGCAAAAGGGCTTGCTGCAGTTATCCACCATTCCTGTGGATAACCTTGTGCATTAGAGTTAGAAAACTTGACGAAAGCGAGAGCGGGCGCGGCCTGCGGCCAAATTGGCGCGAAACCGGTCTTTGTGAAATATTCATTTGAATTCAAGTTGTTAAATAAAAGCAACAGCTGCAATAAAACTGTCAAACATTCGGCCCGAGGTATCCTTACCTCCCTTGACAAATGTTAAAAGGCGAAAAAATTTGGGGATAACCGGTCGTGGCTGGAGATTTATCTGGTGAAGGGGCAAATTCTGGGCAAACAAAGTGGCAAAAAGCAGTCGTTAGTAGGCGTAGTAAAAATGAGAACTGGTGTTTTATACAGTTTTTATACTGGCAAAAATCCCGCTGCCGGGTAAAATTACTCTCCGGCCCGCTCGTTTCTTCATCAGGTAGCCCGTTCATGAGTAAAGCGTTCAAACTGAATTCCGCATTTAAACCTTCTGGCGACCAGCCTGAAGCAATCCTTCGCCTGAAAGACGGGCTTGAAAACGGGCTGGCGCACCAGACGCTGCTGGGCGTAACGGGATCGGGTAAAACCTTCACGGTAGCAAACGTGATAGCCGACCTTCAGCGCCCCACGATGGTACTGGCGCCAAATAAAACGCTGGCGGCGCAGCTTTACGGTGAAATGAAAGAGTTCTTCCCGGACAACGCCGTTGAGTTTTTTGTCTCTTACTACGATTACTATCAGCCTGAAGCTTATGTGCCAAGCTCGGACACCTTCATTGAAAAAGATGCGTCGGTGAACGAACACATTGAGCAGATGCGTCTGTCGGCGACCAAAGCGTTGCTTGAGCGGCGGGACGTCATCGTGGTGGCATCCGTGTCGGCGATCTACGGTCTGGGTGACCCGGACCTGTACCTGAAGATGATGCTTCACCTGACGAAGGGTATGATCATCGATCAGCGGGCGATCCTGCGCCGTCTTACGGAGTTACAATACACCCGCAACGATCAGGCATTCCAGCGCGGTACGTTCCGCGTAAGAGGGGAGGTGGTCGATATCTTCCCGGCTGAATCAGACGATCTTGCGCTGCGTGTAGAGTTGTTCGACGAAGAGGTTGAGAGGCTGTCGCTGTTCGATCCACTGACCGGGCAAATCGATCAAACTATTCAGCGTTTTACTATTTACCCTAAATCGCACTACGTTACGCCGCGCGAGCGTATTGTGCAGGCGATGGAAGATATCAAAGTTGAGCTGGCCGAGCGCCGTAAGTTCCTGCTGGAAAATAATAAACTGCTGGAAGAGCAGCGTATTGCCCAGCGTACCCAGTTTGATCTCGAGATGATGAACGAGCTGGGTTATTGTTCGGGCATTGAAAACTACTCGCGCTTCCTCTCCGGGCGAGGGCCTGGCGAACCGCCCCCAACGCTTTTTGACTATCTTCCGGCAGATGGCCTGCTGGTGGTGGATGAATCCCACGTCACCATTCCGCAAATTGGCGGCATGTATCGCGGCGACCGCGCCCGTAAAGAAACGCTGGTGGAATATGGCTTCCGCCTGCCGTCGGCGCTGGACAACCGACCGTTAAAATTTGAAGAGTTTGAAGCGCTGGCCCCGCAGACCATCTACGTTTCAGCGACGCCGGGCAACTATGAGCTGGAAAAATCTGGCGAGGACATCGTTGACCAGGTTGTTCGTCCTACGGGGCTGCTCGATCCGGTGATTGAAGTGCGTCCGGTGGCAACGCAGGTAGACGATTTGCTTTCTGAAATTCGTAAACGTGTGGCCATCAATGAACGCGTGCTGGTGACGACATTAACCAAGCGGATGGCGGAAGACCTGACCGAATATTTAGAGGAGCATGGTGAACGCGTACGCTACCTGCACTCGGATATCGACACCGTGGAACGCATGGAGATTATCCGTGATTTGCGCCTCGGTGAATTTGACGTTCTGGTGGGGATCAACCTGCTGCGAGAAGGTCTTGATATGCCGGAAGTGTCGCTGGTTGCCATTCTGGATGCGGACAAAGAAGGTTTTCTGCGTTCCGAGCGCTCGCTTATTCAGACCATCGGCCGTGCGGCGCGTAACGTTAACGGTAAGGCGATTCTCTACGGTGATAAAATCACGCCGTCAATGGCCAAAGCGATTGGTGAAACCGAACGCCGCCGTGAGAAGCAGCAGCGCTACAACGAAGAAAATGGCATTACGCCGCAGGGCCTGAACAAACGAGTCGTGGACGTTCTGCAGCTTGGCGAAGGCATGGCGAAGACCAAAGGGCGGGTTAAAACCAAAGCACGCAGCGTGATAGAAGATGATGAAGTTGTGCTGACGCCGAAAGCGCTGCAGCAGAAAATTCATCAGCTTGAAACGAAGATGCTGGAACACGCGCAAAATCTGGAGTTTGAAGAGGCGGCGCAGATTCGCGACCAGCTTCACAAGCTGCGCGGACTCTTTATCGCCGCCTCATAAGCGGCGAGGTTTACCCGAGCTGCTGCACGGCCTGTTCGAGGGCTGCCCGCAGCAACTGGCGGTCGTGGCGATACCGAATGTCACTGGCTTCCAGCGGCTGTTGAATAACCAACCTGTCGCCCACTTCGCTGGCCTCAACGTGTGGGCCAACCAGCACGGCATCGATAACGCGTTTTCCGATATGCTGTTCCATCAATTCAAGCTTTTGGCGCAGGGAAAGGCTGGCTGCGGCAGGGCTTAGCTCTTTGCCCAGGTTGCCGATATACACCATCGGCGCTGGCGTGCGGCGCAGCGCCTGATCCATCTCTTCAAGCAGCAAAATCGGCATCAGGCTGGTGTAAAAGCTGCCGGGGCCAATCAAAATTAAATCGGCCTCAGCGATGGCTTCTAAGGCTTCACGCGTGGCCGGGACTTTCGGGTAGACCGCCAGATCCTGCGGTGGATTGAGCAACTGGTCGATACTTACTTCGCCATACACGGCGTTGCCCTGGTCGTCGGTAGCCATTAAATCGACCGGATGCTCCGACATCGGAATCAGCTGCGCATCGACCTTTAGCAGGTTGCGAATTAAATTGATTGCCTCCAGCGGGCGCACGCTGAGGTGATCCAGCGCCTTTAACATTAGATTTCCGAGGTTATGGCCTGAAAGTTCGCCGTTACCGCCAAAACGATACTCAAACATTGTTGATGCCACGCTTGGTTCAGTGATCAGCTGATTCAGGCAGTTGCGCATATCTCCCCAGGCAATCCCGCCCTCAGAGCGTCGAATACGTCCGGTTGAGCCGCCGTTGTCGGTGGTGGTGACGATGCCGGTTAAACGTGAGCCGAGGGATGAAAGGGATGACATGACGCGACCCAGGCCGTGCCCACCGCCCAGCGCGACAACCCGATCAAGATCTGCAAGCGTGCGATTACGCATAGAAAAGATAATCCTTAAGAGGCATACAGGCGCTTAAGGTAGCGTAAAAGCGCCAAAAAGACGATTCTTGCTCTGTGGATAATGATACATATCAAAGTAAAAGTTAGCTTTTTAAGTACTCTGTAGCGAAATTAAGCAATTATCTCGTTATGTATAGATTTATATAGCGAAAACTGATATAGCGCGAAGCCAGATGTCGCGCTACTATCGCAGTAACACACACTCAAGCCATGGTACCTAAGTCACAAGATAAGGTGCCCTGGCCGCAGCCCCTGAGGTTGCCAGGGTGCAGGAAGAAATGACTGCATCTCCCGTATTTGGAAAGGTGTATTCAGTGTCCCAGCTTACCGATGCTTTTGCGCGTAAGTTCTATTACTTGCGCTTATCAATTACCGACGTCTGCAACTTTCGCTGCAGCTATTGCCTGCCCGACGGCTATAAGCCGCACGGCGTGGCCAATAAAAGCTTCCTCAACGTCGATGAAATTCGTCGCGTTACCCGGGCTTTTGCTGCTCTGGGTACCGAAAAGGTGCGCCTGACGGGCGGGGAACCTTCTTTGCGCCGCGACTTTACCGAAATCATCGCCGCGGTGCGTGAAAACACGTCTATTCGCCAGCTTGCGGTGACGACCAACGGCTATCGCCTGGCCCGGGATGTTAACGCCTGGCGTGATGCGGGGCTGACCGCCCTGAACGTTAGCGTCGACAGCCTGGACGCTCGTCAGTTTCATGCCATTACCGGCCAGGATAAATTTCGGCAGGTGATGGATGGCATTGACGCGGCTTTCAACGCGGGGTTTGAGCGAGTAAAAGTGAACACCGTGCTGATGCGCGACGTAAACCACAATCAGCTCGAGACCTTCCTTGCCTGGATCAAACCTCGCCCCATCCAGCTCCGCTTTATTGAGCTGATGGAAACCGGCGACGGCGGCTCGCTTTTCCGCAAACACCATATTTCCGGTAAAACCATTCGCGACCAGCTGCTTGAGCGAGGCTGGGTTCACCAATTGCGTCAGCGCAGCGATGGCCCTGCCCAGGTGTTCTGCCATCCCGACTACAAAGGCGAAATCGGGCTCATCATGCCGTATGAGAAAGATTTCTGTGCCAGCTGCAACCGGCTGCGAGTTTCGTCCGTCGGTAACCTGCACCTCTGCCTGTTTGGCGAGCAGGGAATTGCGCTGCGGGATCTGTTGGCGGATGACGCCCAGCAAAGCAAACTGGAGGGACGTATCTCTTCCGCGCTGGCGCAGAAAAAGCAAACCCATTTCCTGCATGACGGTAACACCGGCATCACCCAAAATCTGTCGTATATCGGCGGCTAGAGCCTGCCCACAAGGAGAATATCGATGAGTCAGGTAAGCGCAGAGTTTATCCCGGCACGTATTGCTATTTTGACGGTGTCCAGCCGTCGTGGTGAAGATGACGACACTTCGGGTCACTATTTGAGTGAAGTCGCCACGGAAGCGGGGCATCAGGTGGTAGACAAAGCTATCGTCAAAGAAAACCGTTATGCCATCCGGGCCGCAGTTTCGCAATGGATTGCCGATGAGCAGGTTCAGGTGGTGTTGATCAACGGCGGCACCGGGTTTACCGACGGAGACCAGACGCCGGAGGCGCTTCTCCCGCTGTTTGACCGGGAAGTTGAAGGTTTCGGCGAGCTGTTTCGTATGCTCTCCTTTGAAGAGATTGGCACCTCTACGCTGCAGTCACGCGCCGTTGCGGGCATGGCGAACAAAACGCTGATTTTCGCCATGCCGGGCTCAACGAAGGCCTGCCGAACCGCCTGGGAAAATATCATTCAGCCTCAACTGGATGCCCGTCAGCGCCCGTGCAATTTCCACCCACATATTAAGAAGTAAGTTATGTCGCATTTGACCCATATTAACGCCGCCGGGGAAGCACATATGGTGGACGTGTCCGCCAAGGCTGAGACGGTTCGTGAGGCCCGCGCCGAAGCGTTTGTGACCATGCAGCCGGCAACGCTGGCGATGATTGTTGACGGCAGCCACCACAAAGGTGACGTTTTTGCCACCGCACGTATCGCGGGGATCCAGGCCGCTAAACGCACCTGGGAACTGATTCCGCTGTGCCATCCGCTTTTACTGAGCAAAGTAGAAGTGCAGCTTGAGGCTCAGACTGAGCAAAACCGAGTTCGCATCGAGTCCGTGTGCCGCCTGACGGGAAAAACCGGCGTAGAAATGGAGGCATTAACTGCGGCCTCCGTCGCCGCGTTGACCATTTATGACATGTGCAAAGCCGTACAAAAAGACATGGTCATCGGCCCTGTCCGTCTGCTGGAAAAGAGCGGCGGAAAATCCGGCGATTTTAAGGTGGCAAACGATGCTTAATGTTCTGTTTTTTGCCCAGGTACGCGAACTGGTCGGCTGCGACAGCCTGGCGCTGGATGAAGCCTACGGCGATGTGGAGCAACTGCGTGCGGCATTGGCCGACAGAGGCAGCCGCTGGGCGCTGGCGCTGGAGTCCGGCAAGCTGCTGGCCGCGGTCAATCAAACGCTGGTGAGCTTTGATCATCCGCTGGCGAAGGGCGACGAAGTGGCCTTTTTCCCACCGGTGACCGGAGGTTAAGTGGACAGCACCCGTATTATTGTTGGCCGCGAGAATTTCAACGTCGGCGAAGAGTATCAGTGGCTTTCTCAGTGCGATGAAGACGGTGCGGTCGTGACCTTCACCGGTAAAGTTCGCAATCACAACCTTGGCGACAGCGTTAGCGCCCTGACGCTTGAACATTATCCGGGCATGACCGAAAAAGCGCTGGCTGAAATTGTCGCCGAGGCCAGAAGCCGTTGGCCGCTGCAGCGCGTGACGGTGATTCACCGCATCGGCGAACTGTGGCCAGGCGATGAAATTGTCTTTGTCGGCGTGACGGGCGCGCACCGCAGCTCAGCGTTTGAAGCCGCCCAGTTCATCATGGATTACCTGAAAACTCGCGCCCCGTTCTGGAAACGTGAAGCGACCGCCGAAGGCGACCGCTGGGTCGAAGCCCGGGACAGCGATAAGCAGGCGGCTAAACGCTGGTAGGCTACTCGGTCTGCGGGATGTGTTAATCTTAAAGCGGGTGAGCCAAACAGCTCGCGTCAGAAGTTTAATTCACAACACAGAGGAAGCATCATGGACCGATTCCCGCGTCCCAATGAGACTATCGTGCAGCGTGCCAATACGGGCCTTCAGACCTTTATGGCGCAAGTTTACGGCTGGATGACCTGCGGTCTACTTTTAACCGCCTTTATCGCGTGGTACGCGGCGAATACCCCGGCGGTGATGGAGTTTGTCTTCTCCAGTAAAATCACTTTCTTTGGTCTGATCATCGTTCAACTGGGGCTGGTCTTTGTGCTCTCCGGCATGGTGCATAAGCTGAGCGCTGGCGTGGCGACGTCGCTGTTTATGCTTTACTCGGCGCTGACCGGGTTGACCATGGCGAGCATTTTCCTGGTTTATACCTATTCGTCCATCGCCAGCACATTTGTGGTGGCAGGCGGGATGTTTGGTGCCATGAGCCTCTATGGCTATACCACCAAACGTGACCTGAGCGGCTTCGGCAACATGCTGTTTATGGCGCTGATCGGGATTGTACTGGCTTCGCTGGTTAATTTCTGGCTGAAAAGCGATGCGCTCATGTGGGCCATCACCTACATCGGCGTGGTGGTTTTTGTGGGCCTGACCGCATACGACACGCAGAAACTGAAAAACATCGGCGAGCAAATTGATACCCGCGATGCGCAAATGCTGCGTAAATACTCAATTCTGGGTGCCCTGACGCTGTATCTGGACTTCATCAACCTGTTCCTGATGCTGCTGCGTATCTTCGGTAACCGCCGCTAATCTACATATTCCCTCCCCTTCGCGGGGAGGGAGTTTTCCCCGCAGTTTTGCTTTTCCTCGAGCGACTTTTACCTGCCTGAACGGAAATAAATTGCAATATCTGTCACAAAAAGGGGGCGTATTGAGGAAATTTCCGTACACTTGCGTACTCTGATTAACAGGAAGAAATACTCCAGGAGATAAAGCATGAAGTGGCAACAACGTGTAAGAGTGAGAACCGGACTGGGTTGCTGGCAGATTATGCTGCATCTTGCGGTGGTCGCTGCGCTGCTCGTTGGCTGGAAAACCGCGACCCTGATCCCCGTGGGCGTAGGGCTGTGCCTGCTTTATGTCGCCACCGTGGTGCTGATGTTTATCTTCCAGCGTTTTCACACCGGTTTGCTGCGCGATATCGGTGATTTTCTTGAAGAGCTGACTACTACATGGTATTTCGGCAACGCAATGATTGCGCTGTGGCTACTGTCTCGAGTGGTACAGAGTCACCTTCTTCTGGCGCTCGCCGGCCTGGCAATGCTCGCCGGGCCAGCTATCTTCTCTCTGCTCGCGAAAGACAAATCACGCAATCTTACGCCTAAACATCCAGTACGCCGCTGAACCCGTTGTGGCCGCAATCACCAGCAGCGGCCACAAACTCTGCCAGACAATCCCAAAGCTCGCATCCTTCAGGTAAATCTGCTTGGTGATATCGGTAAAATGACGAATCGGGTTTATCCACGTCAAATCCTGCAGCCACACCGGCATGTTTTCCACCGGTGAGACATAGCCGGAGAGCAGGATCGCCGGCATCATAAAGACAAACACGCCAATAAACGCCTGCTGCTGGGTTGAGCAGAGGGCGGAAATCAGCAGCCCGAACCCCACCAGAGACAGCCCGTAGATAATCATCGTGAAGTAAAACAGCAGCAGCGAGCCGGAGAAGGGGATGTGGTAGCCCCAAATTCCTACCGCCAGCACAATGGTGGCCTGCACCAACGCGACAATCTGTGCGGGAACCGCTTTGCCAATAAAGACTTGCCAGGTGGCCAGGGGCGAAACCAGCAGCTGATCGAGCGTGCCTTGCTCGCGTTCCCGGGCCACGGAGAGGGACGTTACAATCATCACGCCGATGGTGGTAATCATCGCAATCAGCGACGGCACCACAAACCATTTGTAATCGAGGTTAGGGTTATACCAGTTGCGAATAGTCAGCTCGCTGTTGTTGGGTTTTGGCAGGTCGGTCATCAGCTCTTGCTGATAGTTATTGACGATTTGCTGGAGGTAATTCGCGGCAATCTGCGCGCTGTTTGAGTTACGCCCGTCGAGCAGAATCTGCAGCTTCGCCGGATTCTGACTGGCAATATCGCGCGAGAAATTTGCCGGGAAACGAATCAGCAGCAGGGCTTTTTGGTTGTCTATCGTCGGCTGTATTTCCTGCGGGCTTTTCAGCAGCAGCACGTGGCTGAAGGCGCTGGCACGGGCAAAGCGCTGGGTCAGCTCAATCGAATGGTTACCGTTGTCTTCGTTATAAATAGCGATGGTGGCATTGGTGACCTCAAGCGTGGCGGCAAACGGGAACAAAAGCACCTGCAGCAGCACCGGCAAAATCAGGATGGCGCGGGTCTGCGGCTCGCGTAGCAGCGACTGCAGCTCTTTGCGAATCAACGTCCATAAACGATAAAACATGCTTTCTCCCTAATCGAGCCGACGTTTGGTTTTCAGCGCCGTCAGGCCGATAAACATCACCGCCGAGGCAATCAAAAACAGCGTGTTGACGATCAACACCGAGGTGATATTCCCCGCCAGGAACAGGCTTTGCAGGGTGCTGACGAAGTAGCGCGCCGGGATGACGTAGGTCACCGCCCTGATAATCGCCGGCATACTGTCTATCTGGAAAATAAAGCCGGACAGCATGATGGACGGTAAAAATGCGGCGTTCAGTGCGACCTGCGCGGCGTTAAACTGGTTGCGTGTAATGGTGGAGATCAGCAGCCCCATGCCCAGCGTGCTAAGTAAAAACAGGCTGCTGATCAGAAATAGCAGTAACAGCGAGCCGCGCCACGGTACGCCGAGAATAAACACCGTCACCAGCATACAAAGCAGCATGGCTAGCATCCCCAAAACATAATAGGGCACCAGCTTGCAGAGCAGCAGTTCGGTCTTCGTCACCTGCGTGGAAAGCAGAGCCTCCATGGTGCCGCGCTCCCATTCCCGGGCCACGACCAGAGAGGTCAGGATAGCGCCAATGACCGTCATGATGATGGTCACCGCGCCGGGAATTATAAAGTGCTGGCTGATGGCAGCGGGGTTAAACCAATAGCGCAGCTGCACTTCGATTAAGGGCTCAAAGTGCTCCCCGCGATCTTCCGCCCGCTGTTGCTGCCAAAGCTGCCAGATCCCCTGCATATAGCCCTGAACAAAGTTAGCCGTATTGGGCTCGCTGCCGTCGGTGATCACCTGAATCGGGGCCGTTGCGCCGGGGCGGGCCATGTTCTGCGCAAAGTCGGGCGGAATCGTCACCATGCCGCGAATTTTCCCGGCCTGCATGAGCTGAATCAGCTGCTCGCGGTTATCGCTGATGGTGGGCTCAATAAACGGCGAGGCGCTGATGGCGTGGGTGAAATCCAGCGCGTCTTCGCTCTGCTGCTCGATCAGCACGCCGACGTGGAGGCGGCTGGAATCGAGATTAATGCCGTAGCCGAAGATAAACAGCAGCAGAAGCGGGATAACCACGGCGATTAACCAACTGCTGGGGTCGCGCACGATTTGCCGGGTTTCTTTCACGCACAGGGCGCGGACGCGGCGCCACGATATCCTTTGGCTATGTTCGCTCATCGCTGTGCTCCTTATCCCACTCGTGAATCAGCCCGATAAACGCCTGCTCCATGGTGGGGTCGGGCGTGTCGTCATCCGCTATCTGCTGTTTTAGGTCGTCCGGCGTGCCGCTGGCAATCAGCTTGCCCCGGTATACCAGCCCGATGCGGTCGCAGTATTCGGCCTCATCCATAAAGTGAGTGGTCACCATCACCGTCACGCCTTTCTCTACCATGCTGTTGATATGCAGCCAGAACTCACGGCGGGTAATAGGATCCACGCCGGATGTCGGTTCGTCGAGAAACAGAATATCCGGTTCGTGCATCAGCGAGCAGGCAAGCGCCAGCCGCTGCTTAAAACCCAGAGGCAGAGAATCTGTCGTGCTATTGGCGATAGGCTGCAGCGCAAACGCCTCGCTCATGCGGGCAATTTTGTCCTGCTGAACGCGCCCGCGAAGGCCATAAACACCGGAGAAGAAACGGAGATTTTGTGCCACCGTCAGGTTGCCGTAGAGGGAGAATTTTTGCGCCATGTAGCCCAGGTGTTGGCGTGCTTTGCCGGAGCTGGTTTTCAAATCCATGTCCAGCACCAGTGCTTTGCCCGAAGTGGGGACTAACAAACCACACATCATCTTGAAGGTGGTGGACTTGCCGGCGCCGTTAGGGCCAAGCAGCCCGAAGATTTCACCGCGCTTAACGGCAAAGTTAACGTGGTCGGTGGCGGCAAAGTCGCCGAATTTTTTGGTTAGCTCTTCGGCCTGAATCACCGTCTCGCCGGCCTCGCCGTCAACGGTATGAAGAATATCGCCCAGCGGCGATTCGTTCGCGGCGGCGCCACCCAGTAAATCAATAAACGCGTCTTCAAAGCGCGGGTCAGTTTCTTTCAGGCTGGACTCGGGCACGTTCAGGGCATTTGCCAGATCGTTCACTTTCGCCTCTTTGGCAAGGATCAGCCGCACAGAGCGCCCCTGAATCACGCCGTCGCTGACCTGCGGCAGCTTCAGCGCGCGCTGAAGTAGCTGGCGATTATTCTCGTGCTCGTGGCTGACCAGCAGTGAACGCCCGGCCATCTTCTGCGTCAGCGCTTTCGGCGCGCCGTGATAAAGCAGCTCGCCTTCGTTCATCAGCAGGATTTCCCGGCACTGCTCGGCCTCATCGAGATACGATGTGCTCCAGAGGATCAGCATGCCTTCGCCCGCCAGCTCGTGCACCATTTGCCACAGTTCACGCCGGGATATGGGGTCTACGCCTACGCCAGGTTCATCCAGCAAAAGGACTTTCGGCTGGCCGACGAGCGTACAGGCGAGGCCAAGCTTTTGCTTCATCCCGCCTGAGAGTTTGCCCGCCAGCCGCTCGGTAAACGGCCCGAGAGAGGTGAATTCCAGCAGTCGGGCAAAGGTGCTTTTGCGCTGCTCCCCGATCACGCCGCGCAGGTCGGCATAAAGCATCAGGTTTTCCATTACCGTCAAATCTTCGTACAGGCCAAATTTCTGCGGCATGTAGCCCAGTTCAGCGTGCAAAGCGCGATCGTCTTTAATCGGGTCGAGGCCGATCACCGAGGCTGCGCCTTCGCTTGGCTGCAGCAATCCCGCCAGCATCCTCATGAGCGTGGTTTTCCCCGCGCCGTCCGGGCCGACCAGGCCGGTGACTGCCCCGGCATGGATTTCGCAATCCAGGCTGGCGACGGCCGGTTTTTCAAGGCCAGGGAAACGCTTCACCAACCCCTGCAGATGAATGACCGCGTCATTGCTGCTCATGCTGACTTCCACCGTTGAATTTCACCGTAACGGGCATGCCCTGACGCAGCGCGTCATCTGCATCGGTCACGATAATGCGTAAGCGGTAGACTAAATCCGTGCGCAAATCGGGAGTTTCAACCGTTTTTGGCGTGAACTCCGCCGTTGGAGACACAAATCCCACTTTGCCGTGGTATGGCTTGTCCGGGCGGCCATCGGTGTAAATCAGCAGTTCGCTGCCGGGTTTGGCCTGCCCGAGGTTGGTTTCGTCGATATAGGCGCGAACCCACACCGGGCGAGTAAGCGACAGGGTGAGTACCGTGCTGCCTGCGTTAAGCATGCTGCCGGGTTCAACGGCACGGGTCAGCAACGTGCCGTCAGAAGGCGCAATCAGAGTGGTGTCCTGCAGATCTAGCTGCGACTGAGCCAGCTGTGCTTTGGCTTGCTGAAGGCTGGCCTGCGCCTGAGCGATTTCCTGCGGGCGGTTGCCGCTGCGGTACTGACTGAGCTTATCCTGGGCCGCTTTCAGCGTGGCTTTTGCCTGGTCGCTGGACGAGCGGGCGTTGGCTAAATCATTCGCCGAGATGGTTTTGGTCGCCCACAATCCCTGCTGGCGCTGGTAGAAGTTTTGCGCGTAATCATAGGCCGCCTGCGCCTGGTTAACCTGCGCTGCAGCCTGGGCTATTTCTTCGTCACGGTAGCCCGCAATAATCAAATCGTACTTAGCCTGGGCGGCCGCAACGTTGGCTTCGGCCTGGCGCAAAGCGTTTTCATACGGTGCTTTATCTATCAGCCCCAGCGGTTCACCGGTTTTGATTGCATCGCCTTCATCTACCTCAAGCGCCGCGAGTCGCCCTCCCACGCGGAAGCTAAGGTTAACGGTGCGGATATCCACGTTGCCGTAAAGCGTTAGCTCGCTGTTTTGCTGGCTCTGATACCATTTCCAGCCGCCAAACGCCGCGGCCACGAGCACTAGAATCACAATGACGGCAATCACCGGCTTCTTATTGTTCATCACAAGCTTTTCCTCTGTTTACGGATAATCCCTGCAGGATGAAATCAACGTGGCTCAGCACCACGCGGCTTATTTGCTGCACTTTGGCCTGGTCAAACTGAGGCCAGCCGGTGCGCAACAGAATCGTTTCTCGCCCAAGCCGGAAGGCCAGCACCTGGCCGAGCAGCGTGTGGGTATGCAAAATAGTGTCGGTATCAAAAGGATCTCGCCCGGTGTAATGCGCCACCAGCGTGGTCAGCAGAGTGTGCATCGGGTCGATAACCTGCTGGTGAATAAGCTGATAAGCGGCGGTCGGGGAAAGCTGTTCGCGGGAGATAAATTTGCTTAGGTTGAGCGTGTCGTCGGCGGTCAGCAGGGCGATCATTTGCCCGAGCGCGATATGAATAAGATGCCGTATTTTCTCTTTGTCCGGTTCGGGCTGGCACAGAAGGGCTTCTGCGTGGGCAACATGTTCGTGAAAATTACCGCTGATGAAATCGGCAATCCACTGAGCGGAAGCCATATACAGCGCTTCTTTGGAGCCAAAGTAGTAGGTGATCGCGGCAATATTTTGCCCAGCCTGGGCGGCGATATCTCGCGTGGTGGCGTGCATGCCATATTCAGCGAATTGCGCGATGGCGGCGGTGATGAGCGTATTTTTAGCCTGCTCTCCGCGGCTGGTGACCGGCGTCGGCGAAGGTGTCATACCGACCTCTTAAAATGTTAATCAATCGATTGATTAAGAGTAAGCAAAGTTATCAACCCTGTCCAGTACAAGGCTTTATTCTGCTTGCGGAGAGGAAAATGAGAATTTATGCGGAAGATCACAAAAACTGCTACACTGCACGCGAACGGCGCCGTGGTTTGCGCCTCCTCTCTTCGCCAGCTTAGCGCTGGCGCGTGATGTTCCCCCTGGAAACTACACCGCACAATGCGGTCAGGGCGGTTCTGGAGTTCCTATGTCTTTTGATTCTCTCGGCCTGAATGCCGATATTTTGCGTGCGGTGGAAGAGCAGGGCTATCGTGAGCCTACCCCAATTCAGCGCCAGGCAATCCCGGTAGTCTTATCAGGCCGTGACCTGATGGCCAGTGCCCAAACCGGCACCGGCAAAACCGCAGGCTTTACCCTGCCGCTGTTACAGCGTCTGACCGACAGCGCGCCTCACCTGAAGGGCCGTCGCCCGGTGCGTGCGCTGATCCTCACCCCAACCCGCGAACTGGCAGCGCAGATTGGTGAGAACGTCCGCGACTACAGCAAATATTTAAATATCCGCTCGCTGGTTGTCTTTGGCGGCGTGAGCATTAACCCGCAGATGATGAAGCTGCGCGGCGGCGTGGATGTGCTGGTGGCAACCCCAGGCCGTCTGCTGGATCTTGAGCATCAAAATGCGGTGAAACTCGATCAGATCGAGATTCTGGTGCTGGACGAAGCCGACCGCATGCTGGATATGGGCTTCATTCATGACATTCGTCGCGTATTGGCTAAACTGCCTGCACGCCGCCAGAACCTGCTGTTCTCCGCAACCTTCTCCGACGACATTAAAGCGCTGGCTGAGAAGCTGCTGCACAACCCGGAAGAAGTGGAAGTGGCTCGCCGCAACACGGCGTCTGAGCAGGTCACGCAGCACGTTCACTTTGTGGACAAAAAGCGCAAGCGGGAACTGCTGTCGCAGATGATTGGCGAAGGCAACTGGCAGCAAGTGCTGGTGTTCACCCGCACCAAACATGGCGCTAACCATCTGGCAGAGCAGCTGCAAAAAGACGGTATCACCGCGGCGGCAATCCACGGCAACAAGAGCCAGGGCGCTCGTACACGCGCGCTGGCGGACTTCAAAAGCGGCGGTATTCGCGTGCTGGTGGCGACTGATATCGCGGCTCGCGGCCTGGACATTGAAGAACTACCGCACGTTGTTAACTATGAGTTGCCGAACGTGCCGGAAGACTACGTGCACCGTATTGGCCGTACCGGTCGTGCGGCAGCCACCGGTGAAGCACTTTCTCTGGTGTGCGTGGACGAGCATAAGCTGCTGCGCGACATCGAGCGTCTGCTGAAGCGCGAGATCCCACGTATCGCATTGCCAGGTTTTGATGTTGATCCGTCCATTCCGGCCGAGCCAATCGTCAACGGTCGTCAGCAGCGTGGCGGCGGTGGTCGTGGCGGCCAGGGCGGTCGCGGTGGTCAAAGCCAGGGGCAGGGCCAGCGTCGCGGTGGCAACGGCGGGAACGCAAATGCTTCCGGTGAGCGTAACAACGGCCCGCGTCGCAGCGGTAAACCGCAGGGCGAAGGTGCTGCGAAGCCGGCAGGGGATAATACCCGTCGCCGTCGCCCACCGCGTAAACCAGCGGCAGCGCAGTAAGTTTCATACCCTCACCCTAACCCTCTCCCTTAAAGGGAGAGGGGATTAAAGCCCCCCGCATTTCTTCTGCTTCTTTGAAGGTGGGAACTAGCGGAATCCCAGGTTTTCCGCCTCTCCCCTCTGGGGAGAGAGTCGGGGCGAGGGGAAAACTCCACACATATTATCGGATGCGTCATGCGTGTTCTTCTTGCCCCGATGGAAGGCGTTCTCGACTCGTTAGTTCGCGAACTTCTTACCGAGGTTAACGACTACGATCTCTGTATCACCGAATTTCTTCGCGTGGTCGATCAGCTGTTGCCGGTTAAATCTTTCCTCAAACTTTGCCCCGAGCTCGATCATGGCAGCCGCACGCCATCCGATACGCTGGTCCGCGTTCAGCTTCTTGGGCAATACCCGCAGTGGCTGGCTGAGAACGCAGCTCGTGCGGTTGAACTCGGCTCCTGGGGCGTGGACTTAAACTGCGGCTGCCCGTCAAAGCTGGTCAACGGCAGCGGCGGCGGGGCGACTTTGCTCAAAGATCCCGAGCTCATTTACCGCGGCGCGAAAGCCATGCGTGAGGCTGTGCCAGCGCATTTGCCGGTCACGGTAAAAATTCGCCTCGGCTGGGACAGCGGTGCGCGTCAGTTTGAAATTGCTGATGCCGTGCAGCAGGCGGGGGCGACAGAATTGGTGGTTCACGGACGTACTAAAGAAGACGGCTACAAAGCGGAGCTTATCAACTGGGGTGCCATCGGTGAGATTCGTCAGCGGCTGTCGATCCCGGTCATCGCTAACGGCGAAATCTGGGACTGGCAAAGCGCACAGGATTGCCTTGCGGCTACGGGATGTGATTCGGTGATGATTGGGCGCGGGGCGCTGAATGTGCCAAACCTGAGCCGGGTTATCAAATACAACGAAGCGCGAATGCCGTGGGCCGAGGTTGTTACGCTGTTGCAAAAATACAGCCGTCTCGAAAAGCAGGGCGATACCGGGCTGTATCACGTGGCAAGGATTAAACAGTGGCTTGGTTATTTGCGTAAAGAATACGCCGAAGCAACGGAGCTGTTTACCCTCATTCGCACGTTAAAAACGTCCGGTGAAATCGCCAATGTTATTGGCGCGTTAAAATAATTTCTTTTAGATAACCCGTTAATTGAACTTTTAATTGGCGGGCATTTTCTCTAAATTAATTTATCTTCTTTCATTATTTCCTGAATAGAGTTCACAAAATTTCATTTTTATTTTATTTAGTGCTGGAGCTGGTTTCAGCATGATGCCACTATAGCCCCGAAAATTACACCAAGGATTGCTACTGTTTAACAGGCAAAACCTAAATTCATTCTCCGCGTGTCGGGAAATGAATTTAGGTTTTTTTTTGCTTTTTTTTATTAAAACAAGGGACGTTTATCATGTACTCACGCACAAAAATAACCGGTGGCATGATGCTGCTGTTTGCCTTGGGAGGTATGCCCGATGCGTTGGCGAGCTATGCTCACTATGACAGTGGCCTGCTGACGAACAGCCATCTCGATGCCACCTTAAAAAATGTCTGGATGTTGAATACAACCGATGCAATGGCGGACCAGGGGATTGGCGATCAGAACGCCTGGGCTCAGGCGGTGCATCTGGACTGGCAAAGCGGCTGGCTGTGGGATCACGTAGGGGTCGATGCCTCGTGGTATGGCGTAGCGAAGCTGTACGCCAACGATGCCTTCTATGGCAGAGACTTGTTGCGGGACAAAAACGGCAAAGCGCAAGGCTTCAATAAGCTTGGGCAACTGTACGCCAAAGCGCGATGGGGCGACGCTGAGCGGCATCTCTCTCTTTGGGCTGGCTGGCGTCAACTCTATAAATTCGGCGCGTTAAACGTCACCCGCAGCCGTGCCGCCCCCAGTACCTGGGAAGGCGTTAGCGCCGAGTTTGCGTGGGACGATTTTAGCGCAAAGGCCGCCGTTGTGAACCGCTTTTCTGAGCGCGATGAGCCAGAAAAACGCCGCTTTCGTACCCTCAAAACTAACAAGCAAATTGACTACATTGCGACCAGTGAACTGAGCTGGTCTCCGGAAAAAGGTAGCAAAATCAGCTACATTGCCGCCGAGAGCGACAGCTATCTTCTCCGCCACGGGCTTGAAGCGAATGCCGTGGTGCCGCTTAGTAAAGATTTCAATCTCCTGGCACGAAGCACTTACTACTATGCTCGGGGCCTCAGCGATTGGGAGGGGGCTCGAGGGTTCAGCCGCAGCGCACAACATCTTTTTGCCCTTGTCGGCTATCAATACGGACGAGCGGAATCTGGCCTCGGTTGGTCATACACCCGAGCGCCGCTGGATAACGGCTTAGGTCATTTTTATTGGCACTTTGGTAAAAACACCCGGGGTGCCTTTAATAGCAAAGCCGATGGCGAGGGCAATGACTACATTAATGACGGTGAACAAATGCTGTATTTATACAGCCAGTATCAGATCTTGCCTGAATTATTAGTGGGCATCTACGGCAATTACGGTTTTGGCATGCAATACAAAGGTGTTGATTTAAAAGAGTGGGAGTATGGGGGTTATTTTCTCTGGCATAGCCCGCAGGTTAAAGGTCTGAACGTATTCGCCGGATTTGGGCCGAGCTATAGCTGGAAATTAACGCCTGGTAGAATGCCATCCCTGGACGAAAACAATCATAGTTTCCGCCGTGCGAAAGGCGTAGGGGGAAGCGTACGCGTTGAATATCGGTTTAATTTATTTTGATTACGTCATAAATAAGGAGTGAATATGAAAAAGAACATCATCGCCGGGCTGGTGCTCACGTTAGTTGCAGGTTCCGCTTTTGCCGCTGAGCGCCCCCTGCGTATTCTGGTCGTCAATGATGATGGCTGTGAGTCGGTTGGGACAACCTCACTGCAGGAGAAGCTGGCGGCCAAAGGATATGACGTCTGGATGGTGGCACCGTCCACCAATCAAAGTGGTATTGGTTCGGCCATTACCTTTAAGCCGAATAAAATATTCGACGTTAAAAAGGTGGCCGACAAGCGCTACTGCTTCCCTGGCACCCCCGCCGACGCCCTTGACTTCGGCGTGCTGGGCGTGATGAAAGATACGCCACCGGACCTGGTTATCTCCGGCGTGAACGACGGTCCCAATACCGGCGTTGCGCAGCTGAACTCTGGCACCATCGGTGCCGCAGCTCGTGCGGTTCGGTATGGTTATCCGTCGATTGCCGCCAGTATTGGCTATATTCTCAACGAGCAGGAGATGAAGGCCGGGTGGCCAAGTACGCATAAATTCTGGCCGGACTCAGTCGACTACGTGGTTGGCCTTGTGGATACGCTCGCGAAAACCTGGCAACCGGGTCAGCCGCTGCTACCCGCCGGTTCGGGGTTAAGCATTAACTATCCGCCGTTAGAAAAGCAGGCCATTAAGGGCATGAAATTTGTTGAAAATGAGCAAAATCCGGTGCCTCAGCACTACTACAAACTGTTGCCTGACGGTAAAGCACAGCAAATCATGAGTGAGAAAGTGTTGACGCCGGTGGACGCTGATACCGATACCGGCTGGCTAAACCGTGGATATATTACCTGGACCGTCTTTGACGGAGAGTGGAATGCGCCGCAGTTTGACGAACAGTATCGCAAACTGTTTGCAGCAGAAACCGCGGCTAACTAGTCAGGCAGTGTCGCGATCGCTATCACGGTTTTCGCCCTACGAGCTTGAGCGATATATCCTCCGTGATAGAGTGCATATGTTGGATTGTTACTGCGCTTAGCAGGCAAAACCTGATCATCTGGCTCTGCCAGAGGTCAGGTTTTTTTGTTTCTGGGGTAACCATGGAAATCGCCAAGATACTGAACAATAACGTAGTGGTTATTCTCGACGAGCACCAGCGCGAACAGGTGGTGATGGGGAAGGGGCTGGGCTTCCAAAAAAAACCAGGAGATAACCTCGATCGCAGCCAAATAGAAAAAGTATTTGCCCTGCAAAGCGATGAGCTGGTGGCGAGATTAAGCGAGCTGCTAAACCAGATCCCACTGGAGGTGATGACCGCCTGCGATCGTATTATTCAACTGGCACGCGAACGCCTCGGTAAGCTACAGGAAAGTCTCTATATTTCGCTGACGGATCACTGCCACTTCGCGATTGAGCGGCAGAAAAAAGGCATGGCGATACGCAACGTGCTGTTGTGGGAAATCAAGCGGTTATATCCCAAAGAGTTTGCTCTCGGGCTGGAAGCCATTGGCATTATTCACCGGCGTCTCGGCGTACTGCTTGCTGAAGATGAAGCGGGGTTTATCGCGCTGCATCTGGTGACCGCCCAGCTTGAAGGCGAAATGCCGGAGGTGATGGATATCACCCGCGTAATGCAGGAGATCCTGCATATCGTGAAGTACCAGCTGCAAATTGAATACCAGACCGAGAGTCTGAGCTACCAGCGCTTTGTCACGCATTTGAAGTTTTTTGCTCAAAGAATGCTGAACCGCACCACCGTGGCGGATGATGATGAAGCTCTGCATGCGGCGGTGAAAGATAACTACCCGTTGGCGTGGCGCTGTGCAGAGAAACTTCAGCGGCATCTGGCCAAAAGCTACCAGCGCGAGCTGACCAACGAAGAAATTATGTTCCTCGCTATCCATATTGAGCGAGTGCGCAAAGAGAGCCGCAAGGCTTAAATAACAAAACGGATTGTGACTGCTTCGGCAGGCAAAACCTGAGCGTTAGCTTCCCTGCGGGGCGGCTGGCTCAGGTTTTTTTTTAACTTTACTCAGCAGACATCGCCCGCGGGCGGGACGTAAAAGGAACAGGGTTATGGACTATCAAGGGCTGGCGCAGGCTATCCTGAAACATGTCGGTGGCAAGGAAAACATCGTCAGTCTGGTGCACTGTGCGACCAGGCTGCGTTTCAAACTGAATGACTCCTCGCTCGCAGAGCCTCAGGCGCTGAAGAGCAACCCGGGTGTTATCACGGTGGTGGAGAGCGGGGGGCAATTCCAGGTTGTGATTGGCAACCACGTTCACGATGTTTATACGGCGGTCTGCGTTGCGGCAGGCATCAGTGAAGAGGCCGTAACAAAAGAAATCCAGGGCGAAAAAAGCAACTTATTGAACCGGCTTATCGATATCGTTTCGGCAATTTTTACCCCTTTCCTTGGCGTGATGGCCGCCTCGGGTATCCTGAAAGGGATGCTGGCACTCAGCGTCGTTTGCGGCTGGCTAAATGCCGAGTCTGCGACCTATAAAATCTGGTTCGCTGCCAGCGATTCGCTGTTTTACTTCTTCCCGTTGGTACTCGGTTACACGGCCGGGAAAAAATTTGGTGGCAGTCCCTTTTTGACCATGGCCATCGGGGGCGCACTTACGCATCCGCTTATTATGCAGGCTTTCGAATCTGCCTCTCAGTCTGAACGTTTTCTTGGTCTGCCCGTCACCTTTATCAACTACAGCTCCTCGGTGATCCCAATTATCTTTGCCGCCTGGGTGAGTTGCTGGCTGGAAAAACGTTGCAATAAGGTATTCCCGGCAGCCATGAAGAACTTTTTCACGCCTCTGGTTTGCCTGGGCGCCGTAGTGCCGCTGACTTTTCTGATTATTGGGCCGGCAGCAACCTGGCTGAGCCAAATGCTGGCCCACGGCTATCAGGCCATTTATGCCTTTGCGCCGTGGCTGGCGGGCACCGTCATGGGGGCTATCTGGCAGGTCTGCGTTATCTTTGGCCTGCACTGGGGCCTGGTTCCTATCATGATCAACAACCTAAGCGTACTGGGGCAGGACACGCTGATGCCGCTCCTGCTGCCGGCGGTAATGGGGCAGGTAGGTGCCGCGCTGGGGGTCTTTCTCTCTACGCGTGATGCAAAGCTCAAAGTTCTGTCGGGCTCAGCGGTGACTGCGGGGATCTTCGGTATCACCGAACCTGCGGTGTATGGCGTGACGCTGCCTAACCGCCGTCCCTTTATTTTTGGCTGCATCGCCGGAGGTATTGGCGGGGCCATTGTCGGCTTTAGCCAAAGCCATCTTTATTCCTTCGGGCTGGCGAGTATTTTCAGCCTGGCGCAGATGCTTCCACCGGGCGGCATGGACAGCACCGTGTGGGGGGCCATCATCGGTACTCTGTTATCACTGCTGCTGGCCTGTGCGCTGACCTGGGCTTTTGGTCTGCCGCGCAGCGCGCCAGCTTCATCATCACCCACGGCCATTGCCGGAGATGAAGACATTCTGTCACCGATGAGCGGCACGGTACTGTCGATGGACCAGGTCCCTGATGCTACGTTTGCAGAGGGGCTGTTGGGTAAGGGCGCGGCCATTATTCCACTGACAAACGAAGTCCGCGCGCCGTTTTACGGCGAAGTCGCCTCGCTATTTCAGACCCGGCATGCCATTGGCTTGCTGAGCGACAGCGGCATTGAAGTCTTAATCCATATTGGCATCGACACGGTGAAGCTGGAGGGGCAGCACTTCACTGCCCACGTCCAGCCGGGAGACAAAATTAAACCCGGCGATCTGCTCATTACCTTTGACCGCGAGGCCATCCTCGCCGCCGGGTACGACCTCTCTACGCCGATAATTGTCAGCAATAGCGAGGATTACCGGGCAGTCACCCGTGTGACGCAGCAGTCCAGCATCAATTCAGGTATGCCGTTCCTGACGGTAGAACGTTAAGCAAAGGAGAGTGACATGACAGCATTTCCGAAGACATTTCTGTGGGGCGGGGCTATCGCCGCAAACCAGGTTGAAGGCGCGTGGCAGGAGGGCGGAAAGGGCATTTCTACCTCGGATGTCATGCAGCAGGGGGTATTTGGCCCATTGAAGGAGCGCGTGCCGGGAGACAGCGGCATTAAAGATATCGCCATCGATTTTTACCACCGCTACCCGCAGGACATTGCGCTGTTTGCCGAAATGGGGTTTAGCTGCCTGCGTATTTCCATCGCCTGGACGCGCATTTTTCCGCAGGGCGACGAGTCTGAGCCAAATGAAGCCGGGCTGGCGTATTACGACAAACTGTTTGATGAGCTGGCGCAGCACGGGATTCAGCCGATGGTGACCTTGTCTCACTACGAAATGCCGTGGTGGCTGGTGAAGCAATACGGCGGCTGGGGCAATCGCAAAGTCATTGACTACTTTGAGCGTTACGCCCGCTGTGTTTTCACCCGCTATCAGCATAAAGTGAAGCTGTGGCTGACCTTCAATGAAATCAACATGTCGCTTCATGCGCCGCTGACCGGCGTCGGGCTGGAAGGCGAGCCGAACAAAGGCGAAATTTATCAGGCTATCCATCATCAGCTGGTTGCCAGCAGCCTGGCGGTGAAAGCCTGCCACGAAATTATCCCGGATGCGAAAATCGGCAATATGCTGCTGGGCGGCCTGATGTACCCGCTCACCTGTAAACCGGAAGACGTGCTGGAAACGCTGCAGGAAAACCGCAGCTGGCTGTTCTTCGGCGACGTCCAGTGTCGGGGCCTTTATCCTGGCTATATGCAGCGCTATTTCCGCGATAACGGCATTCAGCTTGAAATCAGCGAGAACGACCGCGAAATTCTGAAAAACACCGTCGATTTTATCTCATTCAGCTATTACATGACCGGCTGCGTGACGGCAGATGCAGAGCTTAACGCGAAATCCCGCAGCAATATTCTCAGCATGGTGCCAAACCCGCATTTGCCAGCGTCTGAATGGGGCTGGCAAATTGACCCGACCGGCATGCGCATCCTGCTCAATATGCTGTGGGATCGCTACCAGAAACCGCTGTTTATTGTCGAAAACGGCCTGGGGGCGAAAGATAAGCCCGAAGCTGACGGCACGATCAACGACGATTACCGCATCAGCTATTTGAACGATCATCTGGTGCAGGTGGGCGAGGCGATTGAGGACGGCGTAGACGTGATGGGCTACACCAGCTGGGGGCCAATCGATCTGGTTAGTGCGTCGAAAGCCGAACTGTCGAAACGCTACGGGTTTATCTACGTTGATCGCGATGACCAGGGGCACGGCACGCTTGCGCGATCGAGAAAGAAAAGCTTCCACTGGTATAAAGAGGTGATTGCCACGAATGGCGGCAGCCTTAAGCGCTAAGCCGCGGAAATAAAGCCAGTTTGTCGTCAGACTAAAAGAGGGAAAATACGTTTTCCCTCTTCCCTTTCTGCTCTATTACGCCACATTCACCAGCCGCTGAATAAACCCGCGCAGCCACATCAGCGCGGCATCGCTGTTATGGCGCTGATGCCACAATAAAGCAACCTCAAACGGCGGAACGTCTACCGGAACCGGGCTTGCAGCCAAACCCCAGGTTTTCTGCCAACTGGCTGATAATCCTGCCGGCACGGTTGCCAGCGCGGGCATTTGCATCAGCAATCCCGGCAGCGCAGCAAAATGCGGGGTGGTGTAGCTGATATGGCGTGTCTGCCCGAGCTTTGCCAGCAGGGTGTCTATCTGGCTGCTGTTGGCTTCACGATAGCTGACCAGCACGTGCTGATGGGCGACATATTCTTCCAGCGGCAGCGGTGCACTGGCCTCGATGTGCTGTGGGTGCCAGAGCGTCACAAAATTCATGCTGGTCAACACTTCACGCTCCAGCCAGCGGGCGCTTTGGTTCGCCACGCTGATCGCCATATCCAGCTCGCCACCTTCCAGCCTTTGGGCGTCGGTAAACGGGTCGCTGGCGACAACGTTAATGCGCATTCCCGGCGCGTCCTGCTTCAGCGCGGGAATGAGTTTTGGCATCAGCCACATTTCCACCCAGTCGGTCATGCCGATGGCCACGGTCGCTTTGGCGCTGGCCGGGCAAAACTCAGCCTGCTGGAAAAGAGCGCTTTGCAGCTGCTCCAGCAGAGGCATCAGCTCGGTGTGCAGTTCGCTTGCGCGCGCGGTGGGCTGCATGCGGTGGCCGCTGCGAATAAACAGCGGGTCGTCGAACATATCCCGCAATCTTGCCAGCGCGCCGCTGACCGCAGGCTGCCCGAGGTGCAGCTTGTCGGCCGCCAGCGAGACGCTTTGCTCGCGGAACAGCACGGCAAAAGCGATCAGCAGGTTGAGATCGATTTTGCGGAAATCATTTTCTTTGATAGTCATCATTTCTCCAATCAATTGGCGTGATGATACGCCCGACGGGATACTGGCGGCAAGTTGAACACCTGCCTGGAGAATAAAATGAAAACTTTCCTCATGTTGCTAACGCTTTTAGGCGGCACAATATCCGTTTCTGTCCTTGCCACGCCGCAGGCTATAACGCAGCAGCAATCGCCTGGATATTACCGCATGATGCTGGGGGACTGGCAAATTACGGCGGTGTCGGACGGCACAGTAGTCGTACCGCTGGATAAATTGCTGACGCATATCACGCCGCAGAAGTTACGCGAGCGTATGGCGGAGGACGCAATGACGCCCGCCGCAGAAACGTCGATCAATGCCTTTGTTATCAATACGGGGCGCGAACTGATTCTGGTTGATACGGGAGCCGGGGAATTATTTGGCTCTGCGGGTGGGCACCTGCTGGAGAATTTACGGGCGGCAGGTATTGCCCCTGAAGATATTTCTCTGGTGCTGCTGACCCATATTCATGCCGATCATTCCGGCGGGGTGGAATACCGCGGCAAGCCTGCTTTCCCCAACGCGACGGTTCGCGTGGAGCAGAAAGATGTCGATTTCTGGCTCAACCCCGCACACCTCAGCGACGTAGAGCCGGGCCAGCGGCATACCTTTGCTGAATCTGAACGTTCGCTTCGCCCGGTCATTGACGCCGGTAAGCTCACCACTTTTCATGCACCCACAGAAATCCTTCCGGGCATCGAAGCCATTCCTGCCGCAGGGCACACGCCGGGTAGCGTGATTTATCGTGTTAGCCGTGGCGGCCAAAACATGCTGATGTGGGGCGATATTATTCATGCTAAAGCGGTGCAGATGCCCGATCCCGAAGTGGCGATTCATTTCGATGTTAACCAGCAGCAGGCGGTTGCCACGCGTGAGAAAGTGTTAAAACTGGCGGCTCAGGAAGGCGACTGGGTCGCGGCGGCGCACATTGCTTTCCCGGGAATTGGTCATGTGAAACAAGAAGGCAAAGCCTGGCGGTGGGTGCCGGTAAACTACAGCAGCAGATCGGATTGATAGCTAAAGGCGCCATAACCTCGTGGCGCCACGCGTTTTTAAAAGATCATTTTGAATACGCCGGTCACCACCAGCAGCCCGATGAGGAAGATAATCAGAATGGCCCATAAAATAATTTTCATTAGCGCTCCTTACCTTTTAGTTGGTTCTTTTTGAGTATAGGCAAGGATACGAAGACGGGGGAGTTGCCTCCCCGTAGACGGAATAATCGAAAAAAAGGTTACGACTGAGCTTTAGCGTTGGGGTTTACCTGCCGCGAGCAGGAAGATCATTGGCCGTTCGGCCTCTTCTGCCAGCCCGGGGTTGAGGGCAATTTGTTCGGCCTCCGGGCCCCATTCGTCGAGCTTTTCAATCACAAAGCCGCTTTCAATCAGGGCGTTAATCCAGGTGGCCAGCTTGCGGTGCTGTTTCTTCACGCCTTCGGCAAACCAGTTGCTGAGACGCTCGCCTTCCTGCTGATAACGATTCACCGGCCAGCTGCGTTGCCCGGTCCGATCCTGCAGCCAGGTCTGCATCGCGGGGGCGGTATAGATCGGGTGCTCGGCGGTAAAGACCAGCTTGCCGCCCGGCACCAGCGCCTGTTCAAGCGTGGCAAACAGCGGGCGAATGTCTTCCAGGTAGTGAAGCGCCAGCGAACTGTAGGCCAGATCGAGACTGTTTGCCGGCAGTTGCAGGGCGGAAAGATCCTCCAGGCGATATTCGATCCCGGGGCCTTCGGTCATTTCACGAGCTTTGGCGAGCATGAGCGTCGATACATCCAGCCCGACCGTTTTTGCCGCGCCGGCATCTCTTGCATAGCGGCAAAACCAGCCGTAGCCGCAGCCTAAATCCAGCACCTGCTTGCCCGCCAGTGGCGGCAGCATCGCCTGAACTTTTGCCCATTCAGGCGCGCCATCCAGACCTTTAACAGAGCGGTCCAGCGTGGCATAGCCGGCAAAAAAGGCCGGGTCGTCATAGATATTTTGCGTCATAAATCCTCTTAATCACTGAGGCCATCATTGGCCAGCAGGAATTTTAGACGCGACGCCGCCGGAAAGAAAACCGGCTCCGGCGGCAAAACCGTTAAAAACCGAAATGACTGAGCTCAGGATGATCGTTCGGGCGGCGGCCCAGCGGCCAGAAAAAGGCACGCTCGCTCTCTTTGATTGGCGTGTCGTTGATACAGGCGTGGCGGTTAATCATCAGGCCCTGTTCATCAAATTCCCAGTTTTCGTTGCCAAAACTGCGGAACCAGTTGCCGGAATCATCGTGCCATTCGTAGGCGAAGCGCACCGCAATGCGGTTCCCGTCGTGTGCCCAGATCTCTTTGATCAGCCGGTAGTCCAGCTCCCGCTGCCATTTGCGGGTTAAAAAACCGACGACGGCTTCACGGCCAGCAACAAACTCGGCGCGGTTGCGCCAGTGGGTATTCAGGGCGTAAACCTGCGAGACGCGTTCAGGATCGCGGCTGTTCCAGGCGTCCTCCGCCAGGCGAACTTTTTGTTTTGCCGTCTCGAGCGTAAACGGGGGAACCGGGGGTTTTACTGTCATGGTCTGCTCCTGTGAAATGTAGACAGGTCTGTCTACTCTTCCAGGTTACCCTGGGTAGACAGATTTGTCTACATACGTCATGATAGATTTTTAACAGGAGAAATCATGCCTACTGCTGCGACCCCCGGCGCCCGCGACCGTATTTTGCACACCGCGCACGACTTGTTTTACCACGACGGTATTCGTGCCACCGGCATAGACCGAATCATCAAAGAAGCCAGCGTCACCAAGGTCACCTTCTACCGGCATTTTCCGGCCAAAGACGACCTGATCCGTGCCTTTCTGGATTACCGCCATCAGCGCTGGATGACGTGGTTTAGCCGCACGCTGGAAGCGCAAACCGGAGAAGGGAAAGGGGTGATGGAAGCGTTAGCGGCCACCTTGCAAAACTGGTTTGACGACGAGGCATTTCGCGGCTGTGCGTTTATCAACTCGGCGGTGGAAATGGCCGAGGCGCTGCCGGACACGCTGCCGATTGCCCGCGCCCACAAGCAGGCGATGGTGGAATGTCTGGCGGGTTATTTGCCCGATAATGCCGAGGGCAGGAAGCAGGCAGCAATGCTGGCGCTGGTGATTGACGGGGCGATAGTCAAAGCCCAGCGCGATGGCCGCGGCGAAGAGGCGCTTCTGCTGCTGCGGGCGTGGCTGGCGCTGCTGCCCGCAGCAGAGGGTTAATCCTCTTTTTGCCGGTACTTGAACCACAGGCGGACGGCCACGACCAGCACCACGGCAACAATAAGCCAAATCCAGTGGCGCAGGTGCGTATCCAGGCTGTGCAGCCACGGGCCGACGACTTCACCGCCGAGATAGCCAAGCGTCGTAAACAGCGTGGCCCACAGGATAGCCCCGCAGATATTCAGCGGGATAAACAGCTTTGGCGGCAGCTTGCTGGCGCCGATGATAATCGGCCCGACGATGCGAAACCCGTACATAAAGCGGCTGCCAATCACGAACAAATAGGGATGGCGGTTGATCAGCGCCTGCGCCTTGGCCACTTTCTTTTGATGCTTCTTAAAGCGAGCCAGCAGGGCGCTGCCGAAATGCCTGCCGACCAGGAACAGCACCTGATCGCCAATCATGCCGCCCAGTGCGACAGACAGGACGACTAATGGGAAGGTTAAAAGCCCCTGATGCGCGGCCACGCCGCCTAGCAGGGTAATGGTTTCCCCCTCTGCCATACTGCCGATAATCAGCGCGGCGTAGCCATACTGTTCTATTAAGCCATTGATATCCATTAAGCTGGACTCTCCTCCATGTATACCCGTCATACTTCAAGTGGCAGGTGCGTTGGCTGCATCCGCTCACCTCAGTCACATAGTTAGCTATGCTCCTGAGGATTCCCGGCCTTGCCGTGTTACTCGGCAAGCCTGGCCCCTCCGGAGTCAGCGTAGACGCTGTTCAAAAAGACCTGAAAGTCTTTTTGTCCTGCAACTCGAATTATTTAGGGTATGAAATTTTCCCTAAAGCATACAACTCATCGCCGCCAGGCTAGTACAGAATCGGAGATATTTTTCGTCTGGTTAAATAATAACCTGAAGGTGAATTATACTTGGAGTATCGCAAGCATTTGCGCCGCAGGTCCGGAGGTTGTATGAGCCATGTCTGGGGATTGTTTTCCCATCCTAATCGGGAAATGCAGGAAATTAAGCGCGAGAACGAATCCGTCTCGCATCACTACACTCACCATGTGCTGTTGATGGCGGCCATTCCCGTCATCTGCGCGTTTATCGGCACCACGCAAATCGGCTGGAACTTCGGGGACGGCACCTACGTTCAGCTCTCTATGTTTACCGGCCTGTATCTGGGCATTCTTTTCTACGCTCTGATGCTCGGCGGCGTCGCGGTGATGGGCCGGGTTATCTGGTGGATGGCGCGTAACTATCCGCAGCGTCCGTCGCTTGCCCGCTGTATGGTTTTCGCAGGGTACGTGGCCACGCCGCTGTTCTTAAGCGGGATTGTGGCGCTTTATCCGCTGGTCTGGCTGTGCGTGGCGGTAGGCGCCCTGGCGCTGGTCTACACCGGCTATCTGCTCTACGTTGGCGTGCCGGACTTCCTCGGCATTGACAAAGAAGAGGGGATGAGTTTTTCCAGCTCAACCCTGGCCATTGGCGTGCTGGTGCTGGAAGTACTGCTGGCCGTCGCGGTGATTCTGTGGGGTTATGGCTACCGTTTGTTCTGACGGGGCGAATTAACAGAAAGTTTTGATATAACGTTACGATTCTTAACTGGCAGTCAAGCGGGGCGGCGGAGTATGATTCCGGCGCCCCGCACGTTTATGTCATCCCGATGACGCTTAGCGGTGAGCCTCTACTTTTCCGGAATCATTACAGAAGTGTCACCATGCCGACAAAAATCCGTTTATCGTTGTTCAGCCTTGCGCTGATGATGACTGTGCCTTTTGCCCCGCAGGCAGAGGCCAGTAAGGTCGCCACCCACGCGGCCAGCGCCGGTCAGGAAATTGCCTCCGGCAGCGCCATGATTGTCGATCTGCAAACTAACAAGATTCTCTATTCCAGCCATCCGGATCTGGTTCGTCCTATTGCCTCCATCACCAAGCTGATGACCGCGATGGTGGTGCTGGACGCCCATCTGCCGATGGATGAAATGCTGAAAGTGGACATCAGCCACACGCCTGAAATGAAGGGCGTTTACTCTCGCGTTCGCCTGAACAGCGAAATCAGCCGCAAAAACATGATGCTGCTGGCGCTGATGTCGTCAGAAAACCGTGCGGCGGCGAGCCTGGCGCATCACTACCCTGGCGGCTACGACGCGTTTATTCGCGCGATGAATGCGAAGGCGAAGTCCCTCGGCATGACCCACACCCGCTATGTGGAGCCTACCGGCCTGTCGATTGAAAACGTCTCAACCGCGAGCGATCTGACCAAACTGCTGGTGGCGACGCAGAAATACCCTCTGCTGGGCCAGCTCAGCACCACGCATGAAGATATGGCCACCTTCCGCAGCCCGGCTTATACGCTGCCGTTCCGCAACACCAACCATCTGGTGTACCGTGAAAACTGGAATATTCAGCTGACGAAGACTGGCTTTACCAATAACGCAGGCCACTGCCTGGTCATGCGCACGGTCATCAACGGCCGCCCAGTGGCGCTGGTGGTGCTGGACGCGTTCGGGAAATACACCCACTTCGCCGACGCCAACCGCCTGCGTTCCTTCCTGGAAACCGGCAAAGTAACCCCTGTTCCGGCGGCGGCGTTAAGCTACAAGCGCTCTAAAGCGGCGCAAATGGCCAGCAACACCGCAGCAGGTTCAGAAGAAGAGTAATCAGTCCGGCAGCGTCCCGTCTCCACCGTTGAGGGGGCGCTGCATTATCACCGTGTCCCGCCAGTCTCCCAGCTTAAAGCCAACGCTTCGCAAACATCCGACGGTTTCAAACCCGTGCTGACTGTGTAATTTGCACGATCCGGTATTATTTTCCCCGTCGCCAATCACCGCAATCATCTGCCGCCAGGGCCCTTTTTCACACAGCGCGATGAGCTGGCTCAACAGGGCTTTGCCAATGCCGCGTCCGGTCATTGCGGCGTCGATATACACCGAATCTTCTACCGTGTAGCGGTAGCAGGGGCGAGGGCGGTACACCGTAGCGTAGCAGTAGCCCACCACTTGATTGTCAATCACTGCAACCAGCCAGGGCAGGCCATGAGCGAGAACCGCCGCCAGCCGCTCGGTCATCTGTTTTCCATCAGGCGGGGTTTCTTCAAACGATCCTTTGCCGTGCAGCACGTGCCAGGCATAAATCGTTGTCATCGCGGGGATATCGTCGGGGGTGGCTTCCCTGATGAGTACGGCAGGGAAAGGCAGAGTTTCTACTGCGGACATCTTTCGCTCCTTGGGCAGAAAAAGGGTGAAGATAGCCTTCACCCTGCGTCATTAATCTATGCCCAAAAAAGCGTGAAACATAGTTTGCCCGTCATAGGAGAAACTTATCTCTGTCAGCCGTGCTCCTGCACGCTGTCGTCTTCGGCCCAGCTTTTACGCCGGGTTGTTTTGCCAATCCCCGGGTTCATGCTGTTGGTCGGGTCGTTGGCCTTGTAGAACTGCTTCAGCGTTTCCGGCGCTTTGTAGAGATGGCCTACGTTATGCTCGGCGGGGTACTGCGCCCCGCGTTCGTGCAACAGCGCCAGCATCTGCTCTTTCAGCTCGTGCACGTCCACGCCTTTTTTGACGATGTAATCCTGGTGGAAGACATGGCACATAAAGTGGCCGTAATAGAGACGGTGGATCAGCTTATCGCCGATCTCCGGCGGCAGCTCTTCGAACCAGTCTTCGTCGTTGCGGCGCAGCGCGATATCCAGCGCCAGAATATCTTCCACTTCATCCGCATGCACGGCGTGATAGCGGATGGCGGCCCCGGCGGCGGCAAAGCGGTGCAGGAAGGCTTTGCTGCCTTCTTCCGCAGTACAAACGAAGAAGTCGCCTTCGGCGGTTTTAAAATATTCGCTCAGCCATGCTTTGGCTTCATCGATCCCGTCCCCGGCCATTTTCAGCAGCAGGTGGTGAGGATATTTATCCCGCCAGGTTTTCATCCGTTCCGGCAGGTGCGCCGGGAAAACGCCGCCGAGCTTCTGCATAAAGCGGTCGGTAAAGTGCGGCTTAAACAGCGACACCTTATCGAGCATCGCATCGGTGCGTCCTTTCATGGTGAAGAAGAACGGCATTTTGTCGGTGCCGAGCTTGTCGATCATCAGGAACGTGTCTTTGCCGTATTTCTCCGCGATGTCGTAAATATCGCGGTGCATATACTCCCCGGCAACCGGCAGATTTTCGAAGTTGGCCAGAATATGGCGGCGGATTTCGCCCAGCACGCGGGGCTGGTTGGTGCCGATGTAAAACACTTGCTGGCGCTTTTCCGCCTGGAAGGTGTCGAGGCGGACGGCGAAGACCGCCAGCTTGCCCGCGCAGCCGGAAGATTCAAACAGGCGGTCCGGATCTGCGTTATAACGCGCGGGCGTGTCGGCCTCCACGTCGCGCACGCGGGTGACATAATCGTGGTCGTGAGCGTGGCGGCCATCGTGCTGCACGTCGCTGTCTTTCACGCGCTCATCGTCGAGCGCGCCAAGAATTTGTTCCGGCGTGGTGCCAAGGTTAATCCCCAGATGGTTTACCAACTGCAGCTTGCCGCTTTCATCAATGCGCGCGAAAAGAGACATCTCAGTATATGCCGGGCCGCGCTGCACCAGCGACCCGCCGGAGTTGTTGCAAATCCCGCCGATTACCGAAGCGCCAATACAGGATGATCCAATCACCGAGTGCGGCTCGCGCCCGAGCGGTTTCAGCGCTTTTTCCAGCGAGTAAAGCGTGGTGCCTGGGTAGGCTAGCACCTGCTCGCCCTTATCCAGCAGATGCAGCTTGTCGAGGCGCAGCGTGCTGATAATCACAATATCGCGATCGTAATCGCTGCCGCTGGGCGTTGAGCCTTCGGTCAGGCCGGTGTTGGCGGCTTGCATAATAATGATTTTATCCGCCGCGACGCAGGCGCTTAATACGCGCCACAGCTCCAGCAGAGAGCCGGGGAAGACCACGGCCAGCGCTTCCCCCTGGCCGGAACGGAAGCCTTTGCGGTAGCGCGCCGTTTTGGCCGGGTCGGTTAAAACATGGTGCGAGCCAACGTGGCGAGAGAGTTCGTTTATCAGCGTTTTATTATCGGAAGTCATCAAAACAGACATGGATCCACTCCTTGTGATGGCATCAAAAAGCCTGTCGTTAAGCATAGCGCCGAAAAACGTGAGCGTAACGAGGAAATCTCCACGAAATCAGCAGCCAGGTTTGGCTACGCTCTTCTTACCGTGATGGCGATGTGGCAAACTGCACGCCTTAACAAAAGCTTGTGAGAGTGAATCCGATGAAATGGCTCTGTTCTGTAGGGATTGCCGTAAGCCTGGCGCTGCAGCCTGCGCTGGCCGACGAAATGTTTGGCCCGCACCCTTTAACGCCGGAAGCGCGTGATGCCTACGTCACCGACCTGCTGAAAAAAATGACCACCGATGAAAAAATCGGTCAGCTGCGTTTGATAAGCGTCGGCCCGGATAACCCGAAAGAAGCCATCCGCGAAATGATCAAAGCCGGGCAGGTGGGAGCCATTTTCAACACCGTCACCCGCGAAGACATTCGCACCATGCAGGACCAAGTGATGCAGCTCAGCCGCCTGAAAATTCCTCTCTTCTTCGCCTACGATGTGGTGCACGGCCAGCGTACCGTTTTCCCGATAAGCCTCGGTCTGGCGTCCTCGTTCAACCTTGATGCGGTCAAAACCGTGGGCCGGATTTCCGCCTATGAAGCCGCCGACGACGGCCTGAACATGACCTGGGCGCCAATGGTGGACGTCTCGCGCGATCCGCGCTGGGGCCGCGTGTCCGAAGGCTTTGGGGAAGACACCTACCTGACCTCGATGATGGGGCGCACCATGGTGGAAGCGATGCAGGGCAAAAGCCCGGCGGATCGCTACTCGGTGATGACTAGCGTGAAACACTTCGCCGCCTATGGCGCGGTCGAGGGCGGGAAAGAGTACAACACCGTCGACATGAGCCCTCAGCGCCTGTTCAACGACTACATGCCGCCGTACAAAGCCGCGCTGGACGCGGGCAGCGGCGGCGTGATGGTGGCACTGAACTCCCTGAACGGTACGCCGGCTTCCGCCGACAGCTGGTTGCTGAAGGATTTGCTGCGCGACGAATGGAAATTCAAAGGCATCACCATCTCCGATCACGGCGCGATTAAAGAGCTTATCAAGCACGGCGTAGCCAGCGACCCGAAAGACGCGGTGCGCATTGCGCTCAATTCCGGCATCAACATGAGCATGAGCGACGAGTATTACAGCAAGTACCTGCCGGAGCTGGTGAAAAGCGGTGCGGTGCCGATGAAAGAGCTGGATGACGCCGCTCGCCACGTGCTGAACGTCAAATACGACATGGGGCTGTTCAACGATCCGTACAGTCACCTAGGGCCGAAGGATTCTGACCCGGTCGATACCAACGCGGAAAGCCGCCTGCACCGCAAAGAAGCGCGTGAAGTGGCGCGTGAGAGCATGGTGCTGCTGAAAAACCGCCTGCAGACTCTGCCGCTGAAAAAGACCTCCACCATTGCGGTGATTGGTCCCCTGGCGGACAGCAAGCGTGACGCGATGGGCAGCTGGTCTGCCGCAGGCGTGGCCGCGCAGTCTGTCACCCCGCTGGAGGGCATCAAAAATGCCGTCGGCCAGCAGGGCAAAGTGGTGTTTGCGAAAGGCGCGAACGTTACTGATGAAAAAGATATCGTCGAGTTCCTGAACCAGTACGAACCGGCGGTCACCGTTGACCCGCGCACGCCGCAGGCGATGATCGACGAAGCGGTGAAGACGGCGAAAAACGCCGATGTAGTCGTGGCCGTGGTCGGTGAAGCCCAGGGCATGGCGCACGAAGCGTCCAGCCGCACCAACCTGACGCTGCCGCAGAGCCAGCGTGACCTGATTGCCGCCCTGAAGGCTACCGGTAAACCGCTGGTGCTGGTGCTGATGAACGGTCGTCCTCTGGCGCTGGTGAAAGAAGAGCAGCAGGCGGACGCAATGCTGGAAGCCTGGTACGGCGGCACGGAAGGCGGTAACGCCGTCGCTGATATCCTGTTCGGCGACTACAACCCGTCCGGCAAACTGCCAATGTCCTTCCCACGCTCCGTGGGGCAAATTCCAACGTACTACAGCCACCTGAATACCGGCCGCCCGTACGATCCGGAAAAACCGAACAAATACACCTCCCGCTACTTCGATGAAGCCAACGGGCCGCTGTATCCGTTTGGCTACGGCCTGAGCTACACCACCTTTAAAGTCGGTGATGTGAAGCTTTCCGCCCCAAGCATGAAGCGCGACGGCAAAGTTGAAGCGTCGGTTACCGTTACCAACACCGGCGACCGCGCAGGGGAAACCGTGGTGCAGATGTACCTGCAGGACGTGACCGCTTCCATGAGCCGCCCGGTAAAAGAGCTGAAAGGCTTTAAGAAAGTGGCGCTGAAAGCGGGTGAAAGCCAGACGGTCAGCTTCCCAATCGACATCAGCGCCCTGAAGTTCTGGAACGCGAAGATGAAGTACGATGCGGAGCCGGGCAAGTTCAACGTGTTTATCGGCCTCGATTCTGCCCGCGTGCAGCAGGGTGAATTTGAGCTGAAATAAAGCAGAGCATTATTAGAATGCAGCCACCTTTAAAGGTGGCTGTTTTTTTAGGTGTAATCAATGCTTCGCTGAAGATTAGCGTATTCCCTGATTATTTTCGCTGGCAAGATTTAGCTCGTTTAATACTGGCGCAACAGAATAGAATGAGCCGCAAACGACAATCACATCGTCGGCACTGGCGTCAGCTTTAGCCGCTTCCCAGCCGGATAAAATATCCGGGAAGTTTTTTGCCTTCGGTAAATACTGAGCAATATCTTCAGCTTTAGAGCTTCTGGGGCCCGCCTGAATACCACAGCAATACCACTCTCCGTTGAGATCTTTTAACTGTTCAATAGTGCCGTTGATATCTTTATTAATAAGCATACCGATTACAAAAAGGCACTTTCCCTTTATGGGGAAGTTACGCAATCTTTCCGCTAAATATGCCGCAGCATGCGGATTATGCGCCACATCTAAAATCACCGTCGGTTGATGGCTAATGACTTGAAAACGGCCCGGCAAATTGGCTTTATCAATGACGTCACTCAGCGCGGTAAGATCAAATTTAAGCCCGCTGACGCGCAGAGCCGCTAGTGCGGTAGCCACGTTATCGCGTGGCATTTTAGGCTGGCTCAGCGGCGCAATTTCGCCGAGGTTATCGCTAAACGCCCATGCATCTCTACGGTCTGTTACTTGCCAGTTGACTCCACGCTGATGGGGAATCGCGCCAATCTGTTCCGCATAGCGGAGCAATGATGCCGGTGCCTGAACTTGCCCAATCACCGCCGGACGTCCACTACGGAAGATGCCCGCTTTGATTTCGCCGATGGCTTCGGCGCCTTTCCCCAGCCAGTCTTCATGGTCCAGTGCCACGTTGGTAATCACAGAGACATCCGGCGTGAGAATGTTGGTCGCATCGTCCCGGCCGCCCATGCCGACCTCAATGATGGCGACATCAACCTGAGCCCATTTCATCAGGCAAAATGCGCCTAGCGTATTGAACTCGAAAGGCGTGAGCGTCGTGGCCTCGCGCGCTTTTTCAATTTCAACAAAAGCAGCAATGTGGGCGGCGTCCGACAGCTCCTGGCCCTGAATGCGCACGGTCTCTTTATAATGCATCATGTGGGGGGAGCTGAAGACGCCCACTTTGTGCCCTGACAGCATCAGCACTTTTTCAAGGGTATGGCAGGTGGTGCCTTTGCCGTTGGTCCCGCCGACCAAAAAGACAAAAGGGGCGGGCCGTAAGACATTCAGTTTGGCTGCCACGTCCCTGATTCTGCCCAGGCTCATATCAATGACCTGCGAATGAAGGCTGTCGATGTAAGCCAGCCAGCGGGGTAAGTCTGCGGTGAGATCGGGTATGTTGGCGCGGTTGCTCATCAAATATTCCTTGGTTAAAACTAAACTCTGCGGGGTGGGGTTGCCGCTTTAGCTGGCCGGGTTCAGGACGAAATTGAAGTCCAGGGTGCAGAAAGATTGCGGGCAAAACGTACCGTCAGGCGCTATGCCCGGCGCGTGCTTAACCCAGTCGGCAATCAATGAGGCTCTGACGCCAAATACGCTGTCCGAAGTGAGGTATTCATCCTCTTTATTAAAGACATGCGTAATTAAACGCTGGTATCCCTCGGCATTGATCATGAAGTGCAGATGCGCCGGGCGCCACGCGGCCCTCCCCTGGGCGGCGAGCAGGCTGCCAACCGGACCGTCGCTGGGGATCTCGTAAGCCTCAGGAACCACTGTTCTAAAAAAGAAGTTTCCCTGTAAATCCGCTTTCATGACGCCGCGGCACCGAAGTCCGTGAATATCCGCTGCCTGCACATCGTATTGGCCCTCGCCGTCGGCATGCCAGATATCAATCGTTGCATTGGCAACGGTTTCCCCGCCGATCCCGGTTACTTTGCCTCTTACAAACCACGGTGTGCCCGGCGCGCCCTGTGAAAAATCTTCTCCCGGTTCAAGCCGTGGGGCTTCTGCCACATGAAAAGGCCCAAATACGGTAGATTCCGTGCATCCGGCGGGTTTGCGATTATTTTGCGCAATGACCAAAGAAGATAATCCCAGCACATCGGAAAGCAAAATAAACTCCTGGCGCTCGGGGCTGCAATATTTTCCAACCTGGGTAAGAAACTCGATGCCTTTCTCCCACTCCTGCTCCGTCAGCTGGACATCCCGGGCAAAAGAATGCAAATGCTCGATCAGGCCAGTAAAAATCGTATGCATACGGTCGTCGGTGGGAATTGAAATTTTGGAAAGCACTTCTTGGGTAATATTTTTATCATCAATGTTTAACATTTTATTATGTCTCGTTGCCACGAGGAGTAGGGTAGGGACACACAATGTGACACTGACTTTTTAAACTTTAAATATCTTCTTCTGGAAATAATGTAATCAAGTGTATTAATTTTGGTTTAATTATTTTTGTGGGGTTATTAAGAACTTAGACATCTAACTTCACGAGCTTGTCTGGTTTTTATAGTTTATTGCATCAACAAAAAATTAATAAAAATAAATATGAATAAAATGCGACAGTGAAACGTTAGCTGAGTATGTCCGCTACCGGAAATACTCCATGCTTCGTATTCTTCTCAAAATAATCCTCGGGCTGTCGATTAGCCCCTGGCTTTATGCCGCGCCGGAAAGCTACAGCGTCCTTACGCCGCAAACGGCGATAGAACTTTCATGGCGCGCGTTTGGCGGGACTTCTCAGGCGCACCTCGACGGCGTCACTGGCTCACTTTTGCTGGATGCAGGGAACGACATGCACGACAGCATCAGCGTACGCATCCCAGCCGCAACGCTGCAGGCTTCAAACAGCCTGCTGACTTATCAACTGCAGAGCGGGCTATTCTTTGATACCGCACATTACCCGACGCTCTCGTTTAGCAGCACCAGGGTTGTGGCCCAGGGGGCCGGGCGTTACCGAATTTTCGGTCTGCTGCAGGTAAAAAATGTTCAGCGTCCGGTGGTTTTGGAAGCGAGTCTGGATAACGCCCCCG
Organism: Enterobacter sp. Ag1; assembly: GCA_000277545.1. Classification (GTDB taxonomy): domain Bacteria; phylum Pseudomonadota; class Gammaproteobacteria; order Enterobacterales; family Enterobacteriaceae; genus Cedecea. Next base: position 210,492 of record AKXM01000015.1, read on the forward strand.
CATTAACTTCAGGCCAAAATGCCCTCTCATTACGTGCCACAACGGTTATCTCCCGCGCCGCCTTTAATATGGATAAATTTGAGGCCGTGGTGGATGACAGTATTGCGATTGAGATTAAAATCCGCGCGAGGATTAGCTAGGTTTTTTAATGTAAGTATTTGTTGTATGTGTATTTAATTGCTTATTCTTTGAGGTGGTTGGTGTCCCTATTTTAACCTTTCAATTTTCCGTTCACCCGTGGATCGATTTCCCATATACGCTCAGATCACGGTGAACGTGTCAGGGGGCACTACGCTGTATGAACTGGCACATAGGTAACACTTTAAACCGGGCACATGGGTAACAGGTTATAACTGGTACGGTAAACTGAGTGAGGAGGTTTATCGTGCCCTGGCTTGAAACTGTTACCATGCAACGAATGCAATTTGTCATGGCATGCCTTGTAGACGGATTATCTGTCAGCGATGCCTGTCGCAGATTCAATATCAGCCGTAAAACGGGCTATAAGTGGTTAGCTCGTTTTTCAGGCGAAGATGTTAACTCTCTGGCTGACCGTTCCAGGGCACGCCATCATCAAAACACCATTCCTGAGTCGATGGTTCAGTTGCTGCTGAAAACTAAAAAGCAGTACATGCTGTGGGGGCCAGAAAAAATCAGGCAATATCTGCTCAATCTGGATACTCCCGGTGTCCCTGCCGCAAGCACTGTCGGCCAGATATTCAAGTCTCATGGATTGGTAAAAGCACGCCCCCCTGTTCGATTCAAACCGACACAGCCCCATGTTCTGTATGAGGTCAAAGAGCCCAATGATGTCTGGAGTGCTGATTTTAAAGGGAAATTTAAACATGCTAACGGGAAATGGTGTTACCCGCTCACGCTGACGGATAACTGCAGCCGGATCATCCTCGCCAGTGAGGCGACCTATTCCCCTAATAA
>AKXM01000016.1 GCA_000277545.1 Enterobacter sp. Ag1
ACAGAACATGGGGCTGTGTCGGCTTGAATCGAGCAGGGGGGCGTGCTTTTACCAATCCATGAGACTTGAATATCTGGCCGACAGTGCTTGCGGCAGGGACACCGGGAGTATCCAGATTGAGCAGATATTGCCTGATTTTTTCTGGCCCCCACAGCATGTACTGCTTTTTAGTTTTCAGCAGCAACTGAACCATCGACTCAGGAATGGTGTTTTGATGATGGCGTGCCCTGGAACGGTCAGCCAGAGAGTTAACATCTTCGCCTGAAAAACGAGCTAACCACTTATAGCCCGTTTTACGGCTGATATTGAATCTGCGACAGGCATCGCTGACAGATAATCCGTCTACAAGGCATGCCATGACAAATTGCATTCGTTGCATGGTAACAGTCTCAAGCCAGGGCACGATAAACCTCCTCACTCAGTTTACCGTACCAGTTATAACCTGTTACCCATGTGCCCGGTTTAAAGTGTTACCTATGTGCCAGTTCATACAGCGTAATGCCCCCTGACACGTTCACTGTCTCTGAACTTGCATGGACAATAGATCAATATGTGAACGGAAAATATCCAAACTTACAGAGAATGTATTCTCAGATCGCCTGCTCTCTCCCTGCGCCAGCTACTTCTTCACATCCACCTGATAAAAGATATGCTTCCCGAACGGATCAATTTCATACCCGGTCACCTCTTTACGCACCGGCTCGAAAATCGTGGAGTGGGCAATCATCACCGCAGGCATCTGGTCGTGCATCATTTGCTGCGCTTCTTTGTAGAGCTCAACTCGCTTATCGTGGTTCCCCTCGGCGCGGGCTTCGAGAATCAGCTTATCAAACGGCTGATAGCACCATTTGGATGAGTTAGACCCACCGTTGGCCGACGTGCAGGAAAACAGCGGCCCGAAGAAGTTGTCCGGGTCGCCGGTGGCCGTCGTCCAGCCCATCAGCGCCGCCTGGTGCTCACCACCCTTCACTCGCTTGAGGTATTCGCCCCATTCGTAGGTGACAATTTTCGCCGTCACGCCAACTTTCGCCCAGTCGGCCTGAATCATCTCTGCCATACGTTTAGCGTTCGGGTTATACGGACGCTGAACCGGCATTGCCCACAGGTCAATGCTCATGCCGTTGGCAAACCCGGCTTCTTTGAGCAGCGCCTTTGCTTTTTCAGGATCGTAATCGTAATCCTTGAGCTTATCGTCCGCGCTCCACACGCCCGGCGGCAGTAGGTTTTTTGCCTCGATGCCCGTGCCGTGGAACACCGCTTCGATAATGGCCGGTTTGTTAATCGCCATTGCCAGCGCCTGGCGCACTTTCACGTTATCGAGCGGCGGTTTCTGGGTGTTAAATGCCAGAAAACCAGTATTTAGACCCGCTTTTTGCATCAGCGTGATGTCTTTGTTTTCCTTCATGCGCGGCAAATCCGCCGGGTTCGGGAACGGCATTACCTGGCATTCATTTTTCTCAAGTTTGGCGTAGCGGATCGACGCATCCGGCGTGATCGAGAACACTAAACGGTCGATTTTTGATTTGCCCTGCCAGTAATCAGGGAAAGCGGTATAGAGAATGCGGGAATCTTTCTGGTACTGCTTCAGCTCAAACGGCCCGGTGCCGATGGGGTCGGAATCGACGCGTTCCGGCGTGCCGGCCTTCATCATGACATCGGCGTATTCGGCAGAGAGAATCGAGGCAAAATACCAGCCTAAATCCGCGACAAACGGCGCTTCCGGGTGCGCCAGCGTGAAGCGCACGGTGTTGTCATCCACTTTATCAATCGCTGTGATCAGCTTGCCAAACTCCAGGCTTTCAAAGTTGGAGTAATTGCCGTTGGAAACGTTGTGGTACGGATGCTTAGGATCTTTCTGGCGCATAAACGAGAAAATGACATCGTCCGCGTTGAAGTCTCTGGTGGGCTTAAAGTATTTGTTGCTCTGAAACTTAACGCCTTTACGCAGATGGAAGGTATAGACTTTGCCGTCTTCGCTGACGTCCCAGCTCTCCGCCAGGCTGGGCTGCAGTTCCGTGGTGCCGACTTTAAAATCCACCAACCGGTTATAAACCGGCACCGCGCTGGCATCCACGCTGGTGCCCGAGGTGTAAAGCTGCGGGTTGAAGTTTTCCGGTGAGCCTTCGGAGCAATAAACCAGCGTGCTGGCCGCCACGCTGGTACTGATGGAGAGCGCCGCTACGGCAAGTGCAAGCGTTGTAATCTTTGTTTTCATCGCTGTCTTCCTGTGGTGTTTGTCCTGACCCTGAATGAATAAAGCTTGTGCAAAGCGCCTTAATAAATAACATTAAATTTACATTGCCAACAAACAACATCGAACAATAAGGAAACACTATGTCTTCGTCGCTCAGCGAGCAGCTCACCCGGCGCTTCTTTCGTTATCTGGCGGTGACCAGCCAAAGCGATCCGCGCGTCAGCAGCCTGCCCAGTACCCCAGGACAACACGAAATGGCCCGCCTGCTCGCGGAAGAACTGCGCACGCTGGGCCTTGAAAATATTGTGATTGATGAGCACGCCACGGTAACCGCCGTGAAGAAAGGCAACGTCGCTGGCGCACCGCGTGTGGGGTTTATTACGCACATTGATACCGTTGACGTTGGCCTTTCCCCGGACATTCATCCACAGATCCTGCGCTTCACCGGCGAAGATTTATGCCTGAACGCCAAAGAGAACATTTGGCTGCGCACGGCGGAGCACCCGGAAATCAACGCCTATCCTGGCGAAGAGATTATCTTCAGCGACGGCACCAGCGTGCTGGGCGCGGACAACAAAGCCGCCGTCACGGTGGTGATGACGCTGCTGGAAAACCTGACGCCAGAGCACCAGCACGGTGACATCGTGGTGGCCTTCGTCCCGGATGAAGAAATTGGCCTGTGTGGCGCCAAAGCGCTGGATTTGGCACGTTTTGACGTGGACTTCGCGTGGACCATTGACTGCTGCGAGCTGGGCGAGGTGGTGTATGAAAACTTCAACGCCGCCCACGCGGAGCTGAAATTCACCGGCGTGACCAGCCATCCGATGTCCTCCAAAGGCGTACTGGTTAACCCGCTGCTGATGGCGATGGACTACATTAGCCATTTTGACCGCCAACAAACGCCTGAACACACCGAAGGGCGCGAAGGCTATGTCTGGTTTAACGGGATGCAGGCTTCACAAAGCGAAGCGCTGCTGAAGGCCAATATTCGCGACTTCGATTTGGCCAACTTTGAACGCCGCAAACAGCAAATTGGCGAAGTGGCGCAGAAGATTGCCGCGCAGTACCCGACTGCACGCGTGGAGTTCAGCCTCAGCGATACCTACAGCAACATCAGTAACGCCATTACCGATGACCGCCGGGCCATTGATTTGATTTTTGCCGCTCTGGATGAGCTGGGGATTGAGCCGAAGGTGATCCCCATGCGCGGCGGCACGGATGGCGCGGCGCTGTCGGCTAAAGGTTTGCTGACGCCGAACTTCTTTACCGGCGCGCACAATTTCCATTCTCGCTTTGAGTTTTTACCGCTACGGGCGTTTGAGGCGTCTTACAATGTGGCGCTGAAGCTTTGCCTGCTGGCGGCGAAGTAGTTTGCCCCTCACCCTAATCCTCTCCCCTAAGGGAGAGGATATCAGGACAGAAATCCCACTTAGCTTCACTCCCGCGATTTGCGGTGAAAGAAACAGCACAATTTTCTTGTATAGCTCTGATTTACCGCTCTCCCTTTCAGGGAGAGCGCCGGGGTGAGGGTTAATTTTACATTTAGTTCTTACGCGCCAGCATCGTGGCAAAACGCAGCTTGATGCGGTTGCCGTGCTCGTCGGTCTTGTGCAACTGCCCCACATCTTCGTTGTATTTAATCAGTTCCCAACCTTCATAGTAGTTCCGCAGTTCACCCTCTTTAAAGGCAAACGGGAAACCGACCGTGCAGGGAAAATCCTCGGTATCCATGGCCGCCACAATCAGGTTGTAGCCGCCGGGTTTGGTGCAACGCTGCATATTGGCGATAAGCCCTGGGATCGTGCTGCGCTCGAGGAACATCATCACCACGGTGGAGAGAATAAAATCGTACTCGCCGTCAAAGCTCAACTGGTTCAGGTCAACCTCAGCGGTGACAATATTTTTCAGCCCTTCCGTCTCGATAATCTGATTCAGCCTGGCGATACTCATCGGATTTTTATCCCAGGCGGTGACGTCGAACCCTTTCTGGTTCAGGTACAGGCTGTTGCGCCCGCCGCCGCAGCCAAGATCCAGCGTTTTACCGGGGGCAACGTACTTCACGGCGTTCAGCACGTCAGAATGTGTGGCAGTTAAGCCGTATTTTTCGCTGTAGTAGCTTTCAGACTTCTCGGTCATGACAGATCCTTATTTTCAGGCCGCGCGGTGCGCAAAATCAATTTCCCCTGCATCAGCAGGATAAAAGTACGTGCCAGCAGCAGGCCGATAATCACATTAGTAAAAATAAACAGCGGCACGGCGATGACGTGAAACAGCCCGTCCCCGCTGCCTGCGCTGAGATGGAGCGCCGTGGTTGCCAGCGCAGAAATACCGAAAGAGAAACTCCAGAAGGAGGCATTGAACGGCTGCGCCAGGTACCAGGGCATTAAGCGCAGCATGAAGAGCAATTGCAGCAGGCCGTAACCAAACAGCATTTTGGCAAAGAAATCCGTCACGCCGCCGTTCACGGCAAGGTAAGCGCTACAGGCTACCAGCGCAGGGGCAAGCTGAATGCCCAGCGAGGTGCGTACCGGCGTGGGCAGTTCCCCGGCGCTGCGCATACGGTGCAAAATCGCCGGTTCCAGGCTGAGCCAGGAAAAAACGCCGGCCCCAAGGAACAAGATCCCCAGGTCGTGATAACCCAACGCGCCGCAGGCCATTGCGCTGATAAAATTATTGGCGACGGTGGGCAAATACAGCCCCGGCGTCGTGGCATCCTGCGGGTGCGTACCCCGCCATAATCCGGCGGACTGCCAGGCGGCATAACAAAGCTGCACCACGGCGCCAAAGCCAAACATCACTGCAGCGAGCGGGCGCAGATAAGGGGCCACGCCGATGGCCACCAGCATGGTTGTCGCCGGGAACAGACTCACGAAGCTGCTCATTAAAGGGTGATAAATCTCTGCAATCACGCTGTGCGGGTAGCGCACCAGCCGCGTCAGGAACGCTAACGCCAGCAGCAGCCAGATGCCGGCGGCAAGCGCCACAAGAACCTCACCAACAACCGACGGCACCGGCCAAATCGTGGCGGCATAGCGCCAGGCAAACCCCATGCCGATGGTGCCCAGCACCATGCCAAAGTAGCCTGCGGGGAGATTGATAAAGCTACCGGGGATTGGTTTATTCATTTTGTTTATTTTTTAAAATGTATTTTAAATGCATTTTATGCGATTACGCCGCCAAACGCTACGCCGGTGAATTACCTGCTACGTTTATCAGCAGTGCACAGCGAGAAATCACCATGAAAAAATACCGGATCACCGATGTTTCGCGGCTTCATGATTATCAGCATGATGGCGAACAGCGGCAAGTTCGACTCTGGCAAATTGAGGCGCTTCGCGCTTTTGGCAACGTCGTGGCCGGGCAAGGCGGCGGCTGGATTGAGGAAGAAGCGAACCTGAGCCACGAGGCAACCTGCTGGCTTGAGCCTGACGCCCTGATCTGGAACGGTGCGACGGTTGAAGATGACGCAAAAATCCTCGGCGAGTCTGAAATTTGCCATCACGCAAAAGTGGGCGGCAAGGTGCTGGTCGAGGATTCCCGCATCAGCGGCGAATGCTTTATCTCGGGCTCGGCCCGCGTGTTGCAGCAGAGCCAGGTGATTGCCGTGCTGGGGCTGACCGAAGATACAGAAATGCGGCTGCAAATCTACGGGAACGCCACGGTGCTGGCCTCACGCATCGTCCATCAGGCACAAATCTACGGCCACGCGCGCGTGAACAACGCCTTTGTCGAACACCGCTCAGCCATTTTTGATAACGCCGTTATTGAAGGCAATGCAGAGAACAATGTCTGGGTTTGTGATTGCGCGCAGGTGTCCGGTAACGCACGTATTATTGCCGGCAGCGGCGACAGCCAGATCCCGACCATCCGCTACTCATCTAAAGTCTACGGCAACGCCCTTATTGAAGGAGATTGCGTGCTCAGGCACCACGTCCAGGTTTACGGTAATGCGGCGCTTATCGGCGGCCCGGTTCTGCTGGACAACAATGTACAGGTGTATGGCGAGGCGAAAGTGATGGGTAACGTGCTCATCGAAAACAACGTGCAGATTTATGATGAGGCGGCGGTGGAAGGCTTTGGCAGCGAACTGATTCATCTTCGCGGCATGAAGGATATTAACGGCGCACAGCGAATTACCCGCACGCCGTTTCATGGCATTTTTTAATCAGCAATGCGCCCGTAAATATTCTGATCGTGGAACTCGTCGTTCAGAAACTCGGCTTGCCTCAGGCAACCTTCAAGGGCAAAGCCGTTGCGTTGGGCCACCCGGTTGCTGGCCTGGTTAGTGACGATGCATTTGATGACAAACCGGCGCACCGTCCCTTCCCCCGCGTACTTGCCGATCGCGGCCTCAATCACGGCGGAAATGATCCCCTTGCCCTGCCGATCCTCGCTTAGCCAGTAGCCGATGTAGGCCGTTTTGTCGGTCGGGACTATCTGGTTAAAGGAAAAGACGCCCGCCAGCTCGCCGCGATAGAGGATCATAAACATCTTCGCGTAGCCTTTATGGTGGAGAACATAATTCCCCTGCAGCGTTTTGCGGGTGTCGTCCTCGGAAACAACATACTGCGGCCAGTTCATCGCCTTTTGCAGCCAGCTTTTATTGCGCTGCACCAGGGCAAAAACGTCCTTCACGAACCGCTCGTTCACCGAATGCAGTTCGATATCATCATTAACCGCAATCACTTCATCCTGCCAGGCCTGCTGTTGTTCCACTCGTGACTCCTGCTTTTGTTAGAAGGTGACAGTTATCTTATGTCACTTTTTTGTGGCAACGCACGAGATTTAAAACACCGCCAAAAGTGAATATATAGAAATTCATTATGAAAGAGTATTTATGCAATAAGAGGACGAGATGGTGAAACGGGCATAAAAAAGCCCCGCGGCTTTTACGCGGCGGGGCTGGATGATTAACGCATTTCGCGGTCGTCAACGTATTTACGTTTGTCCAGCGGTGGTGGGAAGTACTGGTACAGCCAGGTTTCACTGATCGCTTTGCCCTGGCAACGCAGGAACATGCGCATCTCGACCGGGTCGGTGGCGTCGTTGGTCGGATACCAGTCAAACAGAATGCGGTAGCCGTCAAACGGTTCGACGTAGAGGATCTCAATCTGCTTCGCTTCGCCGTTGGAGAGCGTAATCACCGGCTCAATCCCCTTCGGCGCGGCGGCTTTCAAATCGCCCCCGATAAAGTCGATAGCAAAGCGGCGGGACCATTTTTCCGGGAAGTGTTCACCCGGCGCCCAGCCTTCCGGGAAGCTGCCCATCCCGGTGCGGGTGGCGTAAACGCGGGCCAGATCCGTCGTCACCGGCGGCAAACCGCTCCAGTAGAGCCGATATTTGAACTCGAATTCGTCCCCGGCTTTGACCGGTTTTTCCGGCTGCCAGAAGCAGACAATATTGTCGAGCGTTTCGCCGGTGGTCGGGATTTCCATCAGGCCAACGGTGCCTTTGCCCCACTTGTTACGCGGCTCTACCCACAGGCTTGGACGCTTGTTGTACCAGCCCATGATGTCCTGGTAGCTGGCAAAGTCGTGATCCAGCTGCAGCAGGCCAAAGCCTTTCGGGTTCTCGTCCATAAAGGCGTTGAACTGAAGTTTCTGCGGGTTATTCAGCGGGCGGCAAATCCACTCGCCGTTACCGCGCCACATGGCCAGGCGGTCGGAGTCATGAATTTGCGGGTGAATGGTGTCGCAGGTCCGGCGTTCGTTGGTGCCGCAGGCAAACATGCTGGTCATCGGCGCGATACCCAGCTGCTTGACGTCTTTCCGGGCATAAAGGTGATTGTCCACCTCCATCACCACGCGCTCGGCTTCACAGCTGATAATAAATTTGTACGCGCCGGTCACGCTTGGGCTGTCGAGTAAGGCATAGACCACAAAAGTCGTGTCGGTGGCTTTCGGCGTTTCAAACCAGAACGAGGTGAAGTCCGGGAACTCTTCCGGCGTGTCGGTGAAGGTGTCCACCGCGAGGCCACGGGCGGACAGCCCATATTGGTACGTGCTGTCTACGGCACGGAAATAGCTAGCGCCGAGGAAGGAGACGACGTCACGGCGCGCCAGCTCCGGTGCCTTGAAGACTTTCAGGCCGGCAAAGCCGAGATCCGTCTGGCCTTCGAGCTGCCTGGTGTCTACGCCAGCATTGTTGTAGTTAAACAATTCCGGGCGGAAGTGGATTTCGCGCGCCTGATGGGTGGCGGAATCCAGCGAGAACATTCTGACGCGGCGGCGGAACCCCATGCCGACGTGGAAGAACTGCACGTCAAGCTGGCGGTTTTCGATGTTGTTCCACAGCGAATGATCGGCGTCGTACTGAATGGCGTTATAAGCCTGAGGCGTCAGGTTAGCCAGGGTGTTGGGCAGCGCGCGCGGTGCCCCGCCCCATGGTTTTTTCGACAGGTCGTGCGCCATGCCCTGAAGCACCGCAAAATCGAAGGCGGTGGAGTGCCCGTCAGCGATGCCTGATTCGGCAGCAAAGGCGCTTCGGGAGAATAGCGTGGCAAGGGTTGGCGTGCCGCAGGCAGCGGCGAGAGCCATAGAGGCCTGGATAAAACGTCTGCGATTCATGCCTGAGAAATCGTCCTTATGTGTCGATGTGTTTTGTTCCTCCCGACGGGAAGAACAGCGGCAAGAGACTGCTACCTGTACGACCGCACACTCTAGACAAAATTCACAGTGAATCCAATGGGCGGAGAAGGCGTTTGGGGGAGGAACGAAAGTTTTTTTTCAGGAAACCAGATATCACCGAAAAATTCGCCATTGCCTGGCGAAAAAAACGCTAAAGGCCCGTCAGCCTGTGTGCCGACGAGCCCTGGTCAACGTTACTTCACGCTGACGTCGATGCCGGGGAAGAACTTCTGCGCGAGCTTAGTCACGGTGCCGTCGGCTTTCACCTTATCGATGGCCGCATCCAGCTCCTTTTTCGTGACAGTGTCACCTTTACGCAGACCAAAGCCAATCCCGCTGCCGAGGATGGTGTCGTCGGTCACCGGCTTGCCGATAAAGCCAAAGCCCTTGCCCTGCGGCGTGCTGAGGAAGCCCGCCTGACCTGCCGCGGACATCACCAGAGAGGCATCAATACGGCCATTCAGCAGGTCAGCCCAGGCCATATTCTGATCTTTATACGACACGACGTTGACGCCCTGCTTTTCCCAGTGCTCTTTGGCATAGGTTTCCTGAATGGAGCCCTGGAGCACGCCGATGGTTTTGCCTTTTAGCCCTTCCGCCGTGGCTTCAAGGCCGCTGCCTTCTTTGCCCACCAGCTGAGACGGAATACGGTAGATTGGCTGGGTAAAGTCAATGCTTTTACGACGCTGCTCGGTGATGTTCATTGCCGAGTTGATGGCGTCAAACTTCTTCGCCACCAGCCCCGGGATCAGCGAATCAAACGATGTTTCTACCCAGGTACATTTCAGGCTGGCCGCCTGGCAAATGGCTTTCCCCAGCTCGACGTCAAACCCTTCCAGCTCGCCCGCGCTGTTGCGGCTTTCAAACGGGGGATACTCCGCTTCGAGGCCATAGCGCAGCTCGCCGGCGGCCAGCGCAAAAACGAAGAACACAGCCCGAGCAGCAAACTTAACGCATACATTTTTTTCATCATGACCCCTTATCAGCGTGGCTTAACCCGGCACAGCGCTTCAGCGCCCGCCCGAAGTGTGGCTTCATCTTTGGCAAATGAGAGCCGGATAATTTTATTGTCAGTACCGTCGGTATAAAACGCGGAGAGCGGAATGGTCGCCACGCCGTAATCAGTGATTAACCGCTTCACCATCTCGCTGTCGGACTCATCGCTGAAGTGCCCGAAGCGGGCCAGCAGGAAGAATGACCCACCGCTCGGCAGCAGTTCAAACGGCGAATCAGCCAGCAAAGACTGCATTAAATCACGCTTGCGCTGATAAAACGCCGCCAGTGAAAGATAAGTTTGCGGATCGCTCATATAGTCGGCGAACGCATACTGCATCGGCGTGTCGGCGGAGAACATCAGGAACTGATGCACCTTGCAGATCTCATCCATCAGCGCCGCCGGGGCCAGGCAATACCCAACCCGCCAGCCCGTGACGTGGAAGGTTTTACCGAACGACGACACAATCACGCTGCGCTCGGCAAGCTGCGGGTGCGTCGCCATGCCGTGGTGCTTTTTGCCGTCAAAGACGATGTGTTCATACACTTCATCGGACAGGATCACAATGTCGGTGTCGCGGGTTACCGCCGCCAGCATTTCCAGATCATGGGCGCTAAATACCTGCCCGCTTGGGTTATGCGGCGTGTTCACGATGATCATCCGCGTACGTGGCGTAATCGCCGCCCGCACTTCGTCCCAGTCAACGGTAAAATCAGGCAGGCTCAGCTTGAGCGCCACCGGTTTGGCGCCCTGCAGGCGGACAATCGGCGCGTAGCTGTCGAAAGAAGGCTCAAAGTAGATAACTTCATCGCCGGGATGTACCAGACCGCCGATCGCAGAATAAAGCCCTTCGCTGGCGCTAGCGGTGACCAGCACCTCCTCTGCAGGGTCATACTCGGCCCCGTAAAGGCTCGCCACTTTGTCGGCAATCAGCTGTTTCAGGGACGCCAGACCGGTCATCGGGGCGTACTGGTTATGCCCTTCCTGCATGGCTTTGGTGACGCCAGCGACCAGTTTCGGGTCGCAGGGGAAGTTGGGTGCCCCCTGAGAAAGATTTATCGCCTTGTGCTGCGCGGAAAGCTGGCCGATCACCGTAAAAATCGTGGTTCCGACGTCCGGCAATTTTGAACGTTGTTGTACCGGGGTTTGTATGGCCATAGCGGCTCCTGAACGTGATGCGATTTGCATAACTATTCAATATCGCCGCCATTGCCACGACAATCGAATTGTTGTCATAATAGCCATGCAAAAAATGCATAGCTCAGCGGAGAGCATCATGACCCGGCGTAATTTCCCCCTAAATACTCTCGATGCTTTTCTGGTCACGGCCAGGCACCTGAACCTCACCCGGGCGGCAAAAGAGCTTTGCCTGACCCAGGGCGCCGTCAGCCGTAAAATTGCGGCGCTGGAGCAGTGGCTGGGGTTCGCGCTTTTTGAGCGCCATGCACGCGGATTACGCCTCACGCCCCAGGGCAGCGCCCTGCTGCCCGATCTCCAGAACGCCTTTAACACGCTGCTGGACGTGGCCGACCGGGCCTGCCATAAGCCTGAGATTATTCGTCTTAAGGCCCCCACCTGCGCCATGCGCTGGCTGGTGCCGAAGCTGATTCAGCTTGAGCAGCGTATGCCGGAGATCCAGGTTGCGTTAACCACGACCGTGGAGCACGGCGTCAATTTCAAAAACGAGCCGTTTGATGCCGCCATTGTGTTTGGTCAGCAGGCCAAAAGCGGCGCGCTGCTGTTTGAAGAGAGTCTGACGCCGGTTATCTGTCAGGCGTTGCTTCCGCCGGAGACGAGCAACTGGGAGCGGCTGACCTTTTTGCACCCGACTCGCGATCGTACCGACTGGTCATTATGGCTTGGAAAGAACCCTTCACCGCCTTGGCTGGCGATGCAGAAAAATCAGCATTTCGACACCATGGATCTGGCGATCAGCGCCGCTATTCAGGGGTTTGGGATAGCCATCGCAGACGAAACGCTGGTGGCCGAAGATCTTCGTACCGGGCGGTTAGTGCGGCCTTTTACCGGGAGCGTAAAAACCGGGGCCAGTTACAGGCTGGCGGTGAAGCCCGGCAGCGAAGGCGCCGCCGGGCTGGAGGCCTTTTGCAATGCGTTACTCAGTCCAGGCTGACGTGGTGTTTCATCACTCGCTTAAATAACTGCATTCTCAGCCGCATAAAGCGATTTTCGACTTTAAACTGCGCCCGCAGATGAACGCCCAGCCGCAGCGTGCGGTCCCGCCCTTTGGTGCTGGCAGGCCAGCTTAACGGCCCAGGTAACGCTTTGCTATGCGCCCTGGCGCTGCGGGCGAAGCTGACCCAATAATCGCCAATCTGAGCGGCAAACTGCAGGTCGCGTTCAGTCACATATTCACTGGCAGGCGGGGAAAGCTGCAGCGTGTTAAAGACATAAGCCACTTCGTTGCCGTGCCAGGTGCCGTTGGCGTAGGTTTCACGCTCGGCCTCCGCCACGTAGTCAAAATAATACCGCCAGCAGGGCTGGCCTGCGCGCTGCTGCGCCTGCATCACCACAAACCCCAGCGTGGTAAAGGCCATGTCCCGGCACACCTGACGGCCCAGCTCAGCGTCACCCTTAACGCCGGGATACAGCAATTTGATAAGCCCCAGACCGAGACGCTTTTCCCGGCGCAGAAGCGCAACCTGCCCGGCGGGATCTATCCCGAAGTAGCTCAGCACGCTCGCCTCATCGCTGTTGCTGCCCACCATCAGCGGCATCCGGTGCTGTCGTGCGGCAAAAAACGTGTCCAGCATGGGTTCAGGCAAAACAATATCGCCGCTGATGGGCGTCGGCCCGATGTTTAGCGGGGCTTCCAGCGCCCATAATTCACTGGCGGGAAGGGAACGCAGCGCTTCAGCGTTCGCATTCTTCAGCCCAAAATGTTCTGCCACCGCCACGCCGCGCTTCAACGCTTTACGGCGATCGACATCCGGCAGCGTGTAGGCGCTTTGTATAATCCCCTTGTGGAACAGGCCGCTGGCTAAAGGCGATGCCAGCAGAGAAAGCACGCTGCGGGCGCCTGCTGACTCGCCAAACAGCGTGACGTTGCTGGCGTCTCCGCCAAAAGCAGCGATGTTGGCCTGCACCCACTTCAGCGCGGCAATCTGATCGAGCAAGGCAAAGTTGTGGATCGGCCCAGCCGGATTTTCTTCATCCAATGCGGGATGAGCAAAAAAGCCCAGATGCCCAAGCCGGTAGTTCACCGTCACTAACACCACGCCCCGCGAGGCCAGCGCGGCGCCATCATATGGAGGTAAAGAACCGGCTCCAATGGTGTAGCCGCCCCCGTGCAGCCAGACCATCACCGGCAAGGGTTTGCCCGTTCGCCGGGCGGGAGTCCAGATATTGAGGTAAAGGCAGTCTTCTGAAAACTGGCCCGGATCGCCGCCGCCGACGGCTTTGCAGTATTCCAGGCTTTGCCAACAGGCCTGAGCGAAGGTATCGGCGACGCGAATACCTTGCCAGTTTTCTGGCGGCTGAGGCGCTCGCCAGCGCAGGTTTCCAGTGGGAGGCATGGCAAAGGGAATACCGCGATACACCGCAATATCCCCCTGAAGGACGCCGCTCAGTTGACCCTGAGCGACGTTAACAACGTGTTCCATCTGCTGTTCCTTGTAGCTGACATCCCAGCAGGGTAACGCGTTTACAATAAACCGCAACGGCGTTTGCTGCGATCCTCCGCCTGTTGATAAAGGCTGAATTCATCGGCCACCGCCGCACCCAGCGCCATTTCGAACTCGCTGCGGCTGGAGTGCCCGTGCTGTCGCTGGCCACCGTCGCTGCCTAAATTTGACTGGAAGATGCCCGCGGCGCTAACCGGCAGGAAATCTTCATAGATGATAGGCTGGGCGATGAGCCAGCCGCGCTCAATCAACAACTGCGGATCGTCGCCTGGTTTGATGGACTGGCGATGCATGTCGCCCACCGGCGTCAGGCGGTAGCGAAAATAGGCCAGCCCCTGGCGACGAAGCAGTGCGTCGCTGTCCGGGAAGCGGCTGAACACCTCCTGCAAATGCTGCTGATGGCTTAGGTTGTCCGTGCCGTTTCCCGCTTCGAGCAATAATTCATCATACAGCGCGCGGCCTTTAGGCGTCAGCGCCACGCCGCGCTGCTCAATCTCACCAAATCGGGCGGTGTGCGTGCCGTGGTGCTCACCGGCAAACAAAATAGGCTCTTCCAGCGCTTTAAAACTGGTCTGACGCAGCAAAATGGGGCGTTCACGGCGAGGTGGGCCTTCAATAATGGCTTTGGGCGAGATGCCCCGCTCCGGCATCATCGCCTGAACGCGGTCGATATCCAGCGTGCGCGGCGTGAGATGGTTAATGTGGCAGCCACGGAAGCAAACCACATCGGCAATCAGGCGATGCTCGTCGTGCAGGGCGCGGTAAGTGTCGGCGTCAACCGTGGCATGCTGATGCCAGCGGAAGGTTTCCAGCGCTTCGGCCACAAAGGTGTTCGCCTCTGCCTCGCTGAATCCGCCCTGCCTGTCGTGGAGATCGAGCATTTCGCGGCAGCGGGGAGTGAAAATGTCGCGTTTATCGAGGATTGCGGCAGCGCGAGCCCTTAGCGTCGGGTTGTCGATAAGCTCCAGACGCAATAAAGAGGTAAACACGCGGAAGGGATTACGCGCCAGCGCCTGGTCGTCAATCGGGCGGAAAGCGGTGGAATGTACCGGTACCCCGGCCTGGGAAAGATCGTAGTAACCCACCGGATGCATGCCCATTACCGCGAAAATTCGCTTCAGCACCGCCAGCTCTTCGGCCTTACCTACGCGAATCGCGCCGTGGCGCTCTACGTTTAACCTTGCCAGCTCGTCAGCATTTTCGAGCTGCTGGTGCAGCTCAGGATCGTGTTCCAGCACGGCCAGGTTTACATCCGCCACCAGTTCTAACAGCGTGCCGTACTGCGGAACTTCTTGCTGGTACATCGCCGACATAGCTTGCGAAAATTTGTCCCGAATCTCATCGGCCGTGAGGGTGTTCGCCATGATGTCATGCCTCCAGTGGATAGTGCTGAAAGCGTAGAACCTGGTGGATCACTTATCAGGAAGAATTTCCATTTTGTGATCTGCTTTGCAGCACCTAAAAAGTAATTTTTTCAGCATATTACATAACGCAGCGTTATGCAGAATGCCTACCACAAAGAGTATAAATTAACAAAAAATTAACTAAAACAGGCCGCGTTAAAATCTGCAGACCGGCATCACTTTTCAGCAAAATAGCGCCCTTTTGTCGAAAAAATCTTCTCTTATTTAAAGTGGTTATGTGCCTGGTCATAACAAAATGTTAATAATATTTTGCAATGAAGTTATCAAAATTCAACACCGAGGCTTGTCAGCTAAGCCGGACTGTTTTTAACATTGCTTATGGAAAAAAATGGTCTCTTCAGTCAGCGCATTCGCTTGCGCCATTTACATACTTTCGTGGCCGTCGCTCAGCAGGGAACACTGGGTCGCGCGGCTGAAACTCTAAACCTGAGCCAGCCGGCGCTCTCCAAAACCCTCAATGAGCTGGAGCAGCTTACCGGCACACGTCTGTTCGAACGCGGGCGGTTAGGCGCTCAGCTAACGCTCACCGGCGAGCAGTTTTTAACCCATGCGGTAAAAGTGCTTGATGCCCTGAATCATGCCGGGCAGTCGTTTGTACGCCGGGAAGACCGGCCTTCTGATGTGATACGTATTGGCGCGCTGCCTACCGCCGCGCTGGGTATTTTACCGGCGGTGATCGGCGAGTTTCATAGGCAGCAGAGCGACGTCACCCTGCAGGTTGGCACCATGAATAACACCATGCTGCTGGCGGGATTGAAGTCCGGGGAACTGGATTTAGGCATCGGGCGCATGTCCGATCCTGAGCTAATGACGGGCCTGAATTATGAACTGCTGTTCCTGGAGTCTCTCAAGCTGGTTGTTCGCCCTAACCATCCGCTGCTGCATGAAAATATTACCCTTAGCCGGGTGATGGAATGGCCCGCGGTGGTCTCCCCTCAGGGCACGGTGCCGCGCGATAACGCGGAATCTCTGCTCGCGTCACAGGGCTGCAAGCTGCCTTCAACCTGCATCGAAACGCTGTCGGCTTCGCTCTCCCGCCAGCTGACCGTCGACTACAACTATGTCTGGTTTGTGCCTTCCGGCGCGGTGAAGGACGATTTGCGCCAGGGCACGCTGGCCGCGCTTCCTGTCCCGATTCCGGGCGTCGGGGAACCTATCGGGATCCTTACGCGGGTGGACACTCAGCTCTCAACGGCTGCGCAAATTCTGCTGTCGTCGATTCGTAAATCAATGCCGTCCTGAGGGAGCTCGCCGCCATCCCGCCGCTCAGCGGCTTCTTTTGGCGTGTTTCTCCCAGGTTTCCAGTTTGGCCTGTTCTGATTTTTTTAAAGCAACATAGCAGGCCCCGCTTCCACCGTGGTGCGGCATCGCCACGCAAAAAGCCTGCACTTCGTCAAACTCGGCCAGCCAGCGCCCAAGGAAGCTACGCACCACGTTGGCATGGGATTTATCTTCTCGTCCTTTGCCGTGCACGATGAGCACATTACGCAGGCCATCCTGCTTAGCCTGCATAATGTAGGCAAACAACATCTGCCGGCAGCGCTCTACGGGCTGGCGGAGCAGATTAAGACTTGCCTGCTGGCCGTATTTTCCGAGCCGGAGCTTGTCCAGGACGCCGCTCTGCAGACCCTCTCGCTTGTACTCCAGCGGCGTGTCGAGGGGAATGATGTCCAAAAAGTCGGTGGTGAGAAAGTTGTCCAGTTGGATGGGGTCTGGCTTCACGCCAATGTGCTCTTTCTGAGGTTTGATCCACTGGCTGTCCGCACAGTTTTTCAGCGGTTTGACATCCTCCATGGCGTCAAGAAACAGCGATTTGTCGTCAAGGTTCACGGTCAATCCTCCTGAGTTAGCTGCCGCTACTATAACCCCGCCCTGCCTGAGGCTCAACGGGACAGCCGTGGGAGATATTCCAGAATAGTTGGCAAATTATTTATGTCACCGGATCTTTAAAATTAAAATATAAAGTTTGCATTTACGTTAAAAAAAGGTAAATCAAATAACCGTAAAAGAAATTATTATTCCCTTCACCGGGGAAATAATCACCGCCGCAATCAGACGGTCAGTCGCTAACTATTTCGGGCGATAAGTCAGGGAAGTTATCAAACTTTTTTTTCTACTTCCGGCCATTATTTTCCGTCTTCGCCTGGAAATTTAGATGCGGTGATAATCCTTTTGAGGTCTGGCTGACGCCGCTGGGGGCATGTTATCTTTTCAGCCTCAAAATGGGCCGCGCATTCGTTCAGGCCTGACAAAAAACGGAGTAATACCGTGCTGACAATACTGGAAGATAAGATTGACACCCCGCTTGGGCCGCTGTGGATCTTGTGCGACGAACAATTCAGGCTTCGGGCCGTGGAATGGGAAGAACACAGCGACAGCATGGAGCAGCTGTTGAATATTCACTATGGGAAACAAGGGTTTCAACGCGTCAGCAGCCGTAACCCTGGGGGCCTTAGTGACAAGCTGCGTGACTATTTTTCTGGCGATCTGGCGGTGATCGATACTCTGCCCACGGCGACGGCTGGCACGGATTTCCAGCGTCAGGTTTGGCAGGCTTTGCGCGATATCCCCTGTGGACGAGTGATGCATTATGGCGAACTGGCAGAACAGCTAGGCCGCGCCGGGGCCGCTCGCGCTGTCGGCGCCGCGAACGGCTCAAACCCGGTGAGCATTGTGGTGCCGTGCCATCGCGTCATTGGTCGAAACGGCACGATGACCGGGTATGCAGGCGGCGTGGCGCGGAAAGAGTGGCTGCTGCGCCATGAAGGTTATTTATTACTGTGATGGTGCCAAAAGTGCGGCTATTTATTCCAAAAAAGAGTAGCTGCATTTTAATGTTTCAGGGAATGCAACAAGATGAAGACCCTTTTTTAACCCCCTCCCTTTATTATTGTCCGAATAACGTTCTGCCAGACTTACCTGATCGCGAAAAAGATGTTAAAATTGACCAATATCAATTACGGTCCGAGCATATCTATGATCCCTGAAAAGCGTATTATTCGACGAATTCAGTCTGGCGGTTGTGCTATCCATTGTCAGGATTGCAGCATCAGTCAATTATGCATCCCCTTCACGCTTAATGAGCATGAACTCGATCAGCTTGATAATATCATCGAGCGTAAAAAGCCGATTCAAAAGGGTCAAACCCTGTTTAAAGCAGGTGATGAACTGAAATCGCTGTACGCTATTCGCTCTGGCACCATCAAAAGCTACACCATTACCGAGCAAGGCGATGAGCAAATCACCGGTTTCCACCTCGCGGGCGACCTGGTCGGCTTCGACGCCATCGGCACTGGCCATCATCCGAGCTTTGCTCAGGCACTCGAAACGTCGATGGTTTGTGAAATCCCGTTTGAAACGCTCGACGATTTGTCCGGTAAAATGCCGAGCCTGCGCCAGCAGATGATGCGCCTGATGAGCGGCGAAATTAAAGGCGATCAGGACATGATTTTGCTGCTGTCCAAAAAGAATGCCGAAGAGCGCCTGGCGGCGTTTATATACAATCTTTCTCGCCGCTTTGCGCAGCGTGGCTTCTCACCGCGTGAGTTCCGCCTGACCATGACCCGTGGCGATATCGGTAACTACCTGGGCCTGACGGTAGAAACCATCAGCCGCCTGCTGGGCCGCTTCCAGAAAAACGGTATGCTGGCGGTGAAAGGCAAGTACATCACTATTGAGAATATCGATCTGTTATCCGACCTCGCGGGCCAGTCGCGCAGCGTTGCCTGATAACCCTCCCCTTTGCCGGATCGGCTTTTATCCCTTTTATTGATCCGGCAAGGGCTCTTCACCTGTTTCATTCCTTTCTTATGGGTTAATCTTACTTCACAGACTGTGGTTAAGCAGTTGTAAGGAGACCTGTATGGCAAACTACCAAAACATGCTAGTCGCGATTGATCCTAATCAGGACGATCAGCCTGCCCTGCGGCGCGCTGTTTATTTGCATCAACGGATTGGCGGCAGGATCAAAGCCTTCCTGCCTATCTATGATTTTTCCTACGAAATGACCACGCTTCTGTCCCCCGATGAACGCACCGCAATGCGCAAAGGGGTTATCAGCCAGCGCACGGCCTGGATTAAGCAACAGGCGCAGTACTATATCGAAGCCGGTATTCCTATTGATATCAAGGTGGTGTGGCATAACCGCCCGTTCGAAGCCATTATCCAGGAAGTGATCGCCGGCGGGCACGATCTGCTGCTAAAAATGGCGCACCAGCATGACAAACTGGAAGCCGTGATTTTCACTCCAACCGACTGGCATTTGCTGCGTAAATGCCCCTGCCCGGTGTGGATGGTCAAAGACCAGCCGTGGCCGGAAGGCGGCAAGGCGCTGGTGGCGGTGAACCTTGCCAGCGAAGAGCTTTACCACAACGCGCTGAATGAAAAACTGGTGAGAGAGACGCTGAAGCTGGCGGATGATGTCAACCATACCGAAGTTCACCTGATTGGCGCGTATCCGGTTACCCCCATCAACATTGCCATTGAGCTGCCTGATTTTGATCCGAGCGTGTATAACGACGCCATTCGCGGCCAGCATCTGGTGGCCATGAAGGCGCTGCGTCAGAAATACGGCATTGATGAAAAGATGACGCACGTCGAGAAAGGCCTGCCGGAAGAGGTGATCCCTGACCTGGCCGAGCATCTTCAGGCCGGGATTGTGGTACTCGGCACCGTCGGGCGAACGGGACTTTCCGCAGCGTTTCTGGGCAACACCGCGGAACAGGTTATCGACCATTTGCGCTGTGATTTATTGGTGATAAAACCGGACGATTACCAGACGCCGGTTGAGATGGACGACCCGGAAGACGACTGATGTGGCCATCCATTCAGGCAAAAAACCCCGCAGCCCATTTACCTGCGGGGTTTTTATTGGTCAGTGGCTGGAGCCGAATACGTTCCAGCTATTCTGCCCGAGCACGGGCCTTTTACTTATCCCGGTACGGGATAGCCGGCACATCCTCTTCCCCAGTGATAACCCGGTCAGGATGTACGAGTTGTTCCCCCTTCACAAATCTGGCACTGACGGCGCCAAACAATGTAAAGCCAAGAATGGTGGCTACGCCCCCGTACATCAAAGCCTTATCACCAGAATTCACTAACGCAAAGTAGCTGTACGCAGCCCCAACCCCTGCGATTGCGTTATTCAACAGAGCCTTATGGCTGGGTACCCGGTTGATTTCCTGAATTGTTACCAGAGCTGCCATAGACAGGATGTAGGGAATAAGATTCGTGACGACCGACAGGTCAACTACGGTTGAAAATTGGTCAGAGACACCCAGATTACCGGTGGCTACATGATGAATCCAGCCGTAGCGAGTCCCGTCAGGGCTGGCGGGAATTGAAAACCACCCCAGAATGGTTTGAATCCCTAACAGAATCAGCATTCCTGCGATGGGGGTTCCACTCTTATTACATTTAGCGAAAATTCGTACAAAATAGCCCACTTCCGCAGAACTCTTGAAGACTTGTGCAGTAGTGAACTGCCAGCCCAGTAAGGAACCGATGCAGGCGATAATCATCAGGCCCGTGATGATATTCCCTACCATGGGAGTAAACATCGTGGCGAATACCAGGCCAAACGGCGCGTTTGAACTGGCAAGTTCAGCGTTTGGAATAATTCCGCCAATGACGTTGGTCGACACGATATAGATAACCGCAGAGCCCAATGTCCCGAAGAGCACGGCGATGGGTACATTCTTTTTAGGATTATCCACCGCATCACTGTTCGCGCAGGCTGATTCGAGCCCAAGAAAGGCCCACAGCGTGATTGCTACGGAAGAGCCTGCGGCATCAAGTAGCGTGCTGTTATGAGGGTTCCAGCCTGCGGCATATATTTCGGGTTTAAACCAGAACCATCCCACCGTCGATACCACCACGACCGGCGCGATCACCCCCCAAACAGTGACGCCACCAATTTTACCGGTTATGCTGGCTCCACCAAAATTAGCAAACGTGGTTAACCATAAAAGTCCTATCGTCATTAATCCAATTTGCAGAGGATTAGGATTAATATTGAATAGCCCAATAATATAACCCACGGCAGTGATGGAGATCGCGACGTTACCAATGACGATCGCAACGCCATAGGTGTAGTTTGCAATGTAATTCCCCGCCTTACCAAAGGCATACTCAGCGTAACCGCCCATGCCACCAAGCTTATTACTCATCGTACCGCAGCAGGCAAAAGCCCAGGCCAGCGCCATTGAACCCACGGCAGTAATCACCCAGGATACTATCGAAATATTCCCGACTTGAGCCAGCTTAGTGGGTAGTAATATTATTCCCGATCCTAACATGTTGATGGCAGTCAACATTGTTAGCTGAGTGACACTCATTTTCTTAATTGCCATATTCACTCTCCTGCAGCTAACTGGGTTACCGTTAGATGCTTTCTTTTAGGCATTGAACGTAATAAACCCCATTTTTATTCTCTACACCATGGATATCATGGCCAAAACCTGGGAATCGCCGATCCCATAATTGCAGAATCTGCAAATATTTGATGTATGGGCTATCTTTATCTCCCGCGTTCTCGCCTGGCATGATCATTGGAATTCCAGGCGGATAAGGAACAACACCGGTCGCGAGAGTGCGGTTGTAAAGATCATCCATGCTAACTGTTTCAATATCGTTGTGTACGAGCCTGATATAAGCCTCGGCTGGAGTGAGTACCGGTTTCGGTAATATGGTGAAGGCTTTCTCCTGAACCTTTATGAGATCTGTTTCTTTGAAAAAGAGGAACATTTCATTAGCAAGATCTTTCAATCCTTTATTTTTGAACGCCTCAGGGCATTCGTTTTCATGTGCATAAAGGAGGTGTTTGACCGGAATATTGTTATCGTATGCATCTTTAAATTTGAGTAATGCATTGATCAATGTTCCGTATTTCCCTTTGGTAATACCAAGGGAGAAAAGAAACAGAATGGTAAAATCAGTGGTCTTTTCAACTTGAATGCCTTTCTGGCTAAGAAAAGCCGTCACCAGTGCAGCAGGAATGCCGGCGTTCTCAAGTGAGCCATCCGTCGCCACGCCGGGCATCACGACGGACACTTTTATCGGATCCAGCATACAGTAGCTGTCTTCGATTCCCTTAAAACCGTGCCATATATCACCCTCTCGCAATTCCCAGCAACGAGGGTCGGTAACTAAAAGAGACAGGGGCGCATCTTCAAAAGAAATTTTCTTTCCGGACTCCGGGTCGGGGACAAAGTCTGCATTCCAGGTGGAGAAAAACCAGTCATCATTTTCCTGAAGTTCTCTTCGAATACGCCTGACGGCCTGGCGAAAACGAACCGCTTCAGTAATTGATTCTGTGGTAAGGTGCTGACCACTTTGCCCCCGCATCATTTCAGCCGAAACTTCGTTAGCCATAATTATCGGATACAGCGGCGACGTCGAGGCATGCATCATATAAGCTTCGTTGAAGCGTTCATGAGGAACCGAATTTCGTCCATCCCGCACCCCAATCAGCGATGCCTGCGAAAGTGCAGCTAACAGCTTGTGCGTTGAGGTTGTAGTGAAAATTGTCGGCAGATCCCTTGGATAATCTTCGGGTTCTCCATACATGCCAAAACGTTCTGCGTAGAGGGGGTTAAATCGCGCATAGCCGTACCATGCCTCATCAAAATGAATACGATCGACGCTGCTATTGAGCTGCTTAATAACCGTAGGCACATGGTAGGTCAGGCCATCATAGGTCGAATTTGTGATAATGCTGTGCAGCGGTTTTTTATTCTTATCTGTGGCGAGAGGGTTTGAGGCGATAGCTTCTTTCACTGCATCACCACTCAGTTGACGGGCATATACCGGCCCAATAATGCCGAGGTAGTTTCTCGAAGGCATTAAATACGTTGGGATGACCCCCGTCATCGTCAGGGCCTGTTCCGTAGATTTATGGGCGTTGCGGTCGCACAGGGCATAGTCGTCACGGGCTACGGAAGACATCATAATGACCCTGTTGGACATAGAAGAACCATTGGTAACGGTATAAGCCCTGTCCGCGCCAAATACCCGGGCACAGAATTTTTCGCTATCACCAATCGGACCGCTATGATCCAGCAGAGACCCTAATTCTCCGACGGAAATAGAAAGATCGGAGCGCAAAAGATTTTCCCCAAAATAATCATGGAATGCCCGGCCAACGGCCGATTTCATGAATGCCGTCCCCCCGGCATGGCCTGGGGTATGCCATGAATATTCATATTTTTCCGCAAACTCAAAAATTGCACGAGTGAGCGGCGGAACAATTTTATCCCGATAAGCTAAAATAGACGAATGAATTCTACCTGCCAGGAAAAAAGGCGTATCTTCTTGAACCCAAATTAACTCATCAGTTTCACGCATTATTTCATGATTTAAATTCTCAGTCTGTCGATTATCTAATAATAGAAATAAAGGGATGGACTGATTTTTACGTCGAAGAGATTGTATTACTCTCTTTGCCGATTCATTATTCTGCTCACTGTCACTCATTACCCAATCGAGGAGTACGAGCTCAATAGTTTCATCATTATTTAAAACCGCGGCGGCGTCATCAGCAGAATCGGCATAAACAGTGGCGACATCCTTACTGTTTAACGCATTAATAAGATTAGAAATAGAATCATTGACTACGCTAACATGACAGGCAGAATTATGAACAATTAACGCCTTTAGCGATATTATCCTTTCACTGCGAATATCCATAGTAACCTCCGGGATTGTGCGATTTTATTTTCAATAAAAACAGACAATTTATATTCAAAATGAAATGTTGAATCACCTCTATCGTATACCACTCTCCAATATAGACCATGCTGGATCAGATGGCGTTAACAGAAATGCTCAAATCATTTCTTGCGTACTTTCACATCTACAGCTATGGGATGTTTAACAGCCTCGTAGAAAGGCCTGAATAAACTTAGTGGCTTTCAGGATATACAGACAATTTTTCCCGATGATAACCCAATTCGCTGAAATCAATATTTTTACAGGATGATGACAAATGGCGTGATTGTTTATTTCTAAAACTAAAAATATCTTCTTGAGATCCTCTCAATACCTTCGTCCTCCAGATCTGTTTGTTTTGTAAAATATCACACGCTGCGGCTTCGCTCTGATTGCGCCTGAACCTGCGTTTTCGTTCCTGTCCCGTACCCCAAAAAAAAGCCGCCCATTTGGACGGCATTCACAAGACGGCTAACGCTTACAGCGCTTTCAGAATCGCTTCGACGCTGGCTTTGGCATCACCAAACAGCATCTGGGTGTTCTCTTTAAAGAACAGCGGGTTCTGCACGCCTGCGTAACCGGTATTCATTGAGCGCTTAAACACAATCACGTTCTGCGCTTTCCACACTTCCAGCACCGGCATACCGGCGATTGGGCTGCGCGGATCGTCCTGAGCAGCCGGGTTAACGGTGTCGTTCGCCCCGATAACCAGCACGGTGTCGGTGTCGGCGAAGTCGTCATTGATCTCGTCCATTTCCAGCACGACGTCGTAGGGCACTCGCGCTTCAGCCAGCAAAACGTTCATGTGCCCAGGCAAACGCCCCGCGACAGGGTGAATACCAAAACGAACTTTGACTCCGCGTGCACGCAGCTTCTCGGTAATTTCCGCCACCGGATACTGCGCCTGGGCTACCGCCATGCCGTAGCCTGGGGTGATGATCACCGACGTGGAGTTCTTCAGCATTTCAGCCGTTTCTTCCGCGCTGATTTCACGGTGTTCACCCGCTTCTTCCGTTTCACCGGTTGAAGAACCGTCGGTTCCAAAACCGCCGGCAATCACGCTGATAAACGAGCGGTTCATCGCCTTACACATAATGTAGGAGAGGATGGCACCAGAAGACCCCACCAGCGCACCAGTGACAATAAGCAGGTCATTGCTGAGCATAAAGCCCGCAGCCGCTGCGGCCCAGCCGGAGTAAGAGTTAAGCATCGACACCACAACCGGCATGTCTGCCCCGCCGATGGACGCCACCAGGTGCCAGCCAAACGCCAGCGCAATGATAGTCATCACCAGCACGGCCAGAACCTGCATACCAACGCTTTCGGTACGCACAAATACCAGCAGCAGCGCGAAGGAAACCACCAGCGCCGCCAGATTGAGCTTATGACGATTTGGCAGCATCAGCGGTTTAGACGAAATTTTACCGCGCAGCTTGCCAAAGGCGACAATAGAGCCGGTAAAGGTCACTGCCCCGATGAAGATCCCAATGAAGACTTCCGTTAAGTGGATATTCTCCATGATCGGCTCAAGGCCCGGACCGTGATCGAGGTAGCTGTTAAAGCCAACCAGCACCGCCGCCAGGCCCACAAAGCTGTGCAGCACGGCAACCAGCTCCGGCATTTCGGTCATTTCGACTTTCTTCGCCAGGTGAATACCAATCGCCCCGCCGATAACCATCGCGATGATAATCCACACGACATTGCCAGTTTCCGGGCCAAAAATGGTCGCCACCAGCGCAATCGCCATCCCGGCGATACCAAACAGGTTACCCTGCTTTGAGGTTTCGTGTTTCGACAGGCCAGCCAGGCTAAAAATAAACAGGATCGCGGCAACAATGTATGCAGCTGTAACTAATCCACCAGACATGTGTTACCCCTTAGTTCTTCCGGAACATTTTCAGCATGCGCTGAGTGACGGTGAAACCACCAAAAATATTGATACTGGCGATCAGTACCGCAATGAAGCTCAGGAAGCTGACCCAGCCACCGTGGCCAATCTGCAGCAGCGCACCTACCACGATTATCCCTGAAATAGCATTCGTCACCGACATGAGCGGCGTATGCAAAGCATGGGAGACGTTCCATACCACGTAGTAGCCCACCACGCAGGCCAGCGCAAAGACGGTGAAGTGACCAAGGAACTCTTTTGGCGCCACGCTTGCGAACCAGCCAAACAGAATAATTGCCAGCGCCATCAGGCCATATTTAAACCACGGAGACGTTGGTTTTTTCTCTTCGACCGGCTCAGCAGCTGGTTTTGCAGCGGCCTGCGGCTGAGCGGAAACCTGAATCGGCGGCGCAGGCCAGGTGACTTCACCTTCGCGAATAACGGTCACGCCGCGCACAACCACATCATCAAAATCAACGGTGATATTGCCGTCTTTTTCCTTACACAGCAGCTTGACCAGGTTGACGAGGTTAGTGCCGTAAAGCTGGGAGGACTGGGTCGGCAAACGACCCGGCAGATCGGTATAACCAATGACCTTCACCCCGTTAGGCGTCACGGTGACCTGGTTCGCAACGGTGTATTCGCAGTTGCCGCCGTTTTGTGCCGCCAGATCGACAATCACGCTGCCCGGCTGCATGGAATCCACCATTTCACGGGTAATCAGCTTCGGTGCAGGTTTGCCCGGAATCAGCGCCGTAGTGACGATGATATCCACCTCTTTCGCCTGAGCCGAAAACAGCGCCATTTCGGCTTTGATAAAGGCTTCGGACATCACCTTCGCATAGCCATCCCCGCTGCCGGCTTCTTCTTTGAAGTCCAGCTCCAGGAATTCGGCGCCCATGCTTTGCACCTGCTCTTTCACTTCAGGCCGGGTATCAAACGCACGAACAATTGCCCCGAGGCTGTTGGCCGCGCCAATCGCCGCCAGGCCCGCAACACCCGCGCCGATAACCATCACTTTAGCTGGCGGGACTTTACCGGCGGCGGTGATTTGCCCGGTGAAGAACCTGCCAAACTCATGTGCGGCTTCGACAATCGCGCGGTAACCGGCGATGTTAGCCATGGAGCTAAGCGCGTCCAGCGACTGCGCACGTGAAATACGCGGCACTGAGTCCATCGCCATAACGGTGATGTTCCGCGCCGCCAGTTTTTCAAGCAGCTCCGGGTTTTGCGCCGGCCAGATAAAGCTGACCAGCGTCGAACCTTCACGAGCAAGCCCAATTTCGTTATCCAGCGGGGCGTTCACTTTAAGGATAATGTCCGACTGCCAGACATCCGTGCCGCTGGCAACGATCGCCCCCGCGCGCTCAAACGCTTCGTCGTCAAAACTTGCCAGTTTCCCCGCATCGCTTTCAACGGCGACAGTGAATCCCAGTTTAATCAGCTGCTCTACCGTTTTCGGCGTGGCGGCTACACGGGTTTCATTGGCCAACCGCTCTGTTGGTACACCAATACGCATAGTATTCCCTTCCATCTGTTTTTGATGATGGTTTGCCAGACCTTGCCATGGCCAGACGCAAGCATCCGCCCGCACGCGCAGGCAGATATCTGTTCCATTACCACTTCAACAAAAAATACATCTGTAACAAACTTTTTATAACCTACTGAAAATAACGACTGTGATCTACATCCGCATCCTGGTATTTCTATTTTTATCGCAAAAATTCAGTCATCAGGCGCTCAGACAGTTGTTTTAATCTTTATTTACACGCCGAGGCCTGATAATACGCTTAACCGAGACGGTAAGACATGATTCTACGCCGCAACAAAAACCAATTTTAACAACATTTTAACCAAATAAGTCATAAGCTTTATCAGTTTTAGCGGTGAACGCCTCTTTTTTTAACTTAATAACGTTTGTCGCGGTTATTCATCGCCGGGAAGGCACAAGGCGCGAAAAATGCCGCAGACAAGGACGTTATTTCCAGCCATAATCGGCATCTAATCGGTCCTAATCAGAGAAGTACCTGTATTCATTTTGCGCAAGGCGAAGGATTATTTTTATGAATCTCAAGAACACCCTTCTGGCGTCAGCTCTTATTTCCGTCACCTCGCTGTCCGCTCAGGCGGCGACCGAACTGACACCAGAGCAGGCGGCCGCACTTAAGCCGTACGATCGAATCACTATCACAGGCCGCTTTAATGCTATCGGCGATGCCGTGGCCGCCGTATCTCGCCGCGCAGATGCTATCGGGGCCGCTTCTTTCTACGTGCTGGACACCAGCGCAATGGGTGAAAGCGGCAACTCCCGCGTCGTGGCTGATGTTTATAAGAATGATGCACCTAAAGCCGATGCGCCTAAGAACCGCGTCATCAATGGCGTGATGGAGCTGCCGAAAGACCAGGCTTATCGACTGGAACCCTTTGATACCGTCACCGTTCAGGGTTTCTTCCGTACCCAACCGGACGTTAATGATGCCATTACTAAAGCTGCACGCGAAAAAGGGGCTGCCTCCTTCTTTATCGTGCGCCAGGTCGATACCAACCAGGGCGGCAACCAGCGCGTAACGGCGTTTATCTATAAAGCTGACGCTAAAAAACGCGTTGTGCAAAGTCCGGACCTGCTGCCAGCAAACTCCGAAGCAGGTAAAGCCGCGCTCGCCGCGGGCGGCGCTGCTGCCAAAAATGTGGAAATTCCAGGTGTTGCTTCTTCAGAAACGCCGTCTTCCGACGTTGGCCGTTTCTTTGAAACCCAGTCATCTCAGGGCTCACGTTATACCGTAACGCTACCAAACGGCACCAAAGTACAGGAAGTCAACAAGATAACGGCTGCTCAAATGGTGCCATTTGACAGCATTAAGTTCACCGGTAACTTCAGCAGCATGACCGAAGTTTCCTACCAGGTTGCGAAGCGTGCAGCTGATAAAGGGGCTAAGTTCTACCACATCACTCGCCAGTGGCAGGAACAAGGTAACAACTTAACCGTCAGCGCAGACCTGTTTAAATAAGATACACCATCAATCAAAGGGCAGCTTCCGCTGCCCTTTTTTTTGCACTCAAATCATTTTATCGCACCACACGCATTGCAAGCAGTGTGCACACTCCGTAAAATCCCGCGCCTTAGCGTGATCCTCCATTTATATGCGAAAAAGCATAATAATTATGCTGGAACACTTCTGACCTCAACAGGATGCGTATGGAAAAGAAACTTGGCCTCGCAGCGCTCACCGCGCTGGTATTAAGCTCCATGCTCGGCGCAGGCGTGTTTAGCTTGCCGCAAAATATGGCAAGCGTTGCGAGTCCGGCTGCGTTGCTGATCGGCTGGGCGATCACTGGCGTAGGTATTCTCCTGCTGGCTTTGGCGATGCTGGTGCTTACCCGACTCCGCCCCGACCTGGACGGCGGAATATTCACCTACGCGCGTGAGGGCTTTGGGGAGCTTATCGGCTTTTTCTCGGCCTGGGGTTACTGGCTGTGCGCGGTGATCGCCAACGTTTCTTACCTGGTCATTGTTTTCTCCGCCCTTAGCTTCTTTACCGACACGCCTGAGCTGCGTCTGTTCGGCGACGGCAATACCTGGCAATCCATTGTTGGCGCATCCGTTCTGTTATGGATGGTGCACTGGCTGGTGCTGCGAGGCGTACAAACGGCGGCCAGCATCAACCTGGTCGCAACGCTTGCGAAGCTGCTGCCTTTGGGGATGTTTGTGGTACTGGCGGCAGTTGCTTTTAAGCTATCTACCTTCTCTCTCGATTTTACCGGTATTAAACTCGGCGTTCCCGTCTGGGAACAGGTGAAAAACACCATGCTGATTACCCTTTGGGTCTTTATCGGCGTGGAAGGGGCCGTGGTGGTATCCGCACGAGCAAGAAATAAAAAAGACGTTGGCAGAGCAACGCTTCTGGCTGTCATTGCCGCACTCAGCGTCTACCTGCTGGTCACGCTACTTTCACTCGGCGTAGTTGCTCGCCCTGAGCTTGCTGCAATGCGCAATCCGTCGATGGCTGGCCTGATGGTCGAAATGATGGGCCCGTGGGGGGAAGTGATTATTGCTGCCGGATTGATTGTTTCCGTGTGCGGCGCGTACCTGAGCTGGACAATTATGGCTGCAGAAGTGCCATTGCTGGCGGCAACCCATAAAGCTTTCCCCAAAATGTTTGCCCGTCAGAACAAAAACAACGCACCGTCGGCTTCTCTTTGGCTGACGAATATTAGCGTGCAGGTGTGCCTCGTGCTGATCTGGCTGACCGGGTCGGACTACAACACGCTGCTAACCATCGCCTCAGAAATGATTCTGGTGCCTTATTTCCTGGTGGGTGCATACCTGCTAAAAATCGCGACCCGCCCTCTACACAAGGCGATTGGTTTTGGAGCCTGCCTCTACGGTTTGTGGTTGCTTTATGCGTCAGGCCCGATGCATCTGCTGCTTTCGGTCGTATTGTATGCGCCTGGATTATTAGTCTTTATTTACGCGCGTCGTACCCATACGCACGAAAAGTCGCTAAATTTAAAAGAAAGAACGATGATTTGCCTGATGCTGCTGGCAGCATTTCCGGCAACGTGGATGCTGGTGGGGTAACGAATCCTTTCCCCGGCAACTATTCTGGATGAGGGGAGCCAAGCTATTAACCGACCTATTCTTATCACCGGTGCAGGCCAGCGTATTGGCCTGGCACTGGCTCAGCATTTTCTGGCTAAATCTCAGCCGGTAATTGTCAGCTATCGCACTCGCCATCCCGCTGTCGACAAACTCGAACAGGCCGGTGTCACTTGCCTGTACGCCGACTTTTCAACGAATGAAGGCATCCTTGAATTCGCTGAACGGGTGAAGTCACTCACGCCCGCGCTGCGCGCCATCATTCATAATGCCAGCGAATGGAAGCCAGAAACCCGCGACACGGCCCTGTGCGATACGCTACAGGCAATGATGCAGGTTCATGTTGCCGCGCCCTACTTACTTAACCATGAGCTGGAGAGCTTGCTGAGAGGACACGGTCAGGCGGGCAGCGATATCATCCATCTGACCGATTACGTGGCGGAGCGCGGCAGCGACAAACATATCGCTTACGCCGCCAGTAAAGCGGCACTGGAAAATATGACGCTCTCTTTTGCGCTTAAACTGGCCCCGGAAGTCAAGGTCAACGCCATCGCGCCTGCCCTGATCATGTTTAACACCGACGACGATGCCGACTACCGCCAGCGCTCGCTTAACAAATCGCTGATGAAAATCGCCCCGGGTGAACAGGAAATTGTGCGTCTGGTTGAGTATCTGTTGGCCAGCCGCTATGTCACCGGCAGAAGCCATGCCGTAGACGGTGGCCGGCACCTACGCTAACACTGTTTACCAACCATTAATGGTGTAATCTATTGCATCATTGTATGTTCAAATTTTAAAAGCCGACGCGGCGGATTATGAGCAAAATAGTTTACGTGGAAGACGACCCGGAAGTTGGCGGCCTGATAGCCGCCTATCTCGGGAAACATGACATTGACGTTATCGTTGAAACCCGCGGTGACCGCGCCGAAGCGGTTATCCAGCAACAGCAGCCGGATTTGGTTTTGCTGGATATTATGCTGCCAGGGAAAGACGGGATGACGCTATGCCGCGACCTTCGCCCACAGTGGGACGGCCCGATTGTTCTGCTGACATCATTAGACAGTGACATGAACCATATTCTGTCGCTGGAAATGGGGGCAAATGACTACATTTTAAAAACAACGCCGCCTGCGGTGCTGTTGGCGCGTTTACGGTTACACCTCCGTCAACGTGTTTCAGCCCAACAAACGGCAGACACAACGGCCAGCAACCTCAAACCGCATAAAGCTATACGTTTTGGCACGCTGTGTATTGACCCGCTGAACCGCCAGGTCACGCTTGGGGATGAAAACGTCGTGTTGTCGACTGCGGATTTCGATCTGCTGTGGGAACTTGCCACGCACGCCGGTCAGATAATGGATCGTGATGCCTTATTAAAAAATCTGCGTGGTGTGACCTATGACGGCATGGATCGCAGCGTGGATGTGGCCATCTCCCGCCTGCGTAAAAAGCTGCTGGATAATGCGACTGAGCCCTTCCGTATCAAAACCGTGCGCAACAAAGGCTATTTATTTGCTCCTCACGCCTGGGAAAGCGAAGCTTAATGAAATACGGATTTGACGGTAACGCTCAATGAAAAAGCTGTTTGTACAGTTTTATCTTTTGTTGTTTGTCTGCTTCCTGGTGATGACCATGCTGGTCGGGCTGGTGTATAAGTTCACCGCCGAGCGGGCGGGACGACAGTCGCTCGATGACTTAATGAAAAGTTCGCTGTACCTGATGCGCAGCGAGCTACGTGAAATTCCGCCGCGGGACTGGAATAAAACGATCAACGATCTCGACCTGAACCTCTCCTTCAAGCTCAATATTGAGCCGATGAGCAAGTTCAAACTCGATGACGTTGCCGCTCGCCACCTGCGAGAAGGCGAGATTGTGGCGCTGGACGAAGAATATACATTCATCCAGCGCATTCCACGCAGCCACTACGTTCTGGCCGTCGGCCCAATTCCGTATCTCTTTTATCTGCATCAGATGCGGCTGCTGGATATTGGCCTGATCGCATTTATCGCCATTTCGCTCGCCTTCCCGGTGTTCATCTGGATGCGCCCGCACTGGCAGGACATGCTCAAACTCGAAAGCGCCGCCCAGCGATTTGGTAAAGGGCATCTGGATGAGCACATCCATTTTGATAATGCCTCAAGCTTTGAACGGTTGGGCATCGCCTTTAACCAAATGGCCGATAACATCAACGCCCTGATTGCCAGCAAGAAGCAGCTGATTGACGGCATTGCCCACGAGCTGCGTACCCCGCTCGTTCGCCTGCGTTACCGTCTTGAAATGAGCGACAACCTCAGCGAAGAGGAATCTCTGGCGCTCAATCGGGATATTGGCCAGCTAGAAGCGCTGATTGACGAGCTGCTGACCTACGCACGCCTCGACCGCCCGCAGACCGAGCTTCATCTGGCGCACGTCAAATTTGCCAGTTGGATGGAAACGCATATTGCCGACGTACAGCTCATTCACCGTCAGCGCCGGATTAGCCTGGAGACAGATACCCTCACCGCCATTGACTATGGCGCGCTGGATCTGCGCCTCATGGAACGCGTCACGGACAACCTGATCAATAACGCCCTGCGCTACAGTGAGCAACAGCTGCGCGTCAGCCTGTGGCGTGAAGATGATATCGCCCATTTGCAGGTAGAAGATGACGGCCCGGGCATTCCTGAGGAAGAGCGCGCCCGCGTATTCGAGCCTTTTGTTCGCCTCGACCCCAGCCGGGACAGGGCAACCGGCGGCTGCGGGCTTGGCCTGGCGATAGTCCATTCTATTGCCGTGGCGATGGGTGGACACGTCACCATTGAAAGCAGCTCTTTGGGCGGTGCCAGCTTCCGCTTTTCATGGCCGGTCAATACCACGTACCTTTCCTGAATCCTGAATTCACCAGCCCGGTAACCCCTATCGGGCGATTTTTCCCTGTTAAGCGCCACGTTCACAGTTGCTGATGCGGTCTCCCGTTGCTACAGTTCATAAGTATGTTGTAACTAATGTGAATCGCCATGCCACGCTACGATCTTATTGAACGTTTAACGTCCACCTGCCGGGAGCTGGAGCAGCACCTGGCTGTGCTCAGGGCACAGCTCGGTCAGCTTCGACTGCTCAGCGGGCGGGTCTTTACGCTGCCGGAGATAGAAAAAAGCAAAGAGCACGATCCGCTCTCTAAGATTGAAGTCACCCAGCGCGTCGGGCTGGAGGCGCATCACGCCGCCGTCGCCCACTTTACGCGGCTGTTTATCCAGCAGCAGTCGGAAAAAATCAGCACCAAGGCCGCCGTGCGCCTACCCGGCGCGCTCTGTTATTCGGTCAGCGAAGAGCAATACCAGCAAACTTCGGGGCTCCTGGAAAACATCAATCAGTTGAAACACGCTCTGGAGCAGATTATCAGCGTCGAGTCGACGCTTCCCTCCGCCCAGCGTTTTGAATGGGTTCACCGCCATATTCCCGGCCTGCTTACCCTGAACGCATACCGCGCCATTACCCTGCTTGAAACGCCGGACACCGTGCGTTTTGGCTGGGCGAATAAACAGATTGTCAAAAACCTTAGCCGCCAGCAGGTGCTGGAGATGCTGGAAAAAAGCCTGAATGCCGGTCGAGCCGTGCCGCCGTGGACGAAGGAACAGTGGGCCGAGCGCGTGAGGCAGGAAATGGATGAAGTGCAAAGGCTGCCGGAAAACGCACGGCTGAAAATCAAGCGCCCGGTGAAGGTTCAGCCCGTGGCCCGCGTGTGGTATCAGGCGCAGCAGAAACAGGTGCAGTATGCCTGCCCTTCTCCGCTGATTGTGTTGTGTAAGCAGGAAAGTGGTGAAACCTCGCCCGATTTAGGCGAACTGCTGAATTACGATGCCGAAAACATTCAGCACCGCTATAAGCCTCAAGCGCAGCCGCTGAGACTGATTATCCCGCGGCTGCATCTGTACTGCGAAACGTAAAACTTACGACTTCATGCTGCCGACCATATCCTCAGGGCGAACCCAGGCGTCAAACTCATCCTCGGTCAGATAACCGAGCTTCAGTGCCGATGCTTTAAGGGTCAGCCCTTCTTTATGGGCCTTTTTGGCAATTTCTGCCGCCTTGTCATAGCCAATATGGGTATTGAGCGCGGTCACAAGCATCAGCGACTCGTTCAGCAACTGGCTGATGCGATCGCGATTAGGCTCAATGCCCACTGCGCAGTGCTCGTTGAAGCTTTCCATGCCGTCGGCCAGCAGGCGAACGGACTGCAGGAAGTTATGGATGACCATCGGGCGATAAACGTTCAGCTCGAAGTTACCGGACGCACCGCCGATATTCACCGCCACGTCGTTCCCCAGCACCTGGCAACACAGCATGGTGACGGCCTCGCACTGGGTCGGGTTCACTTTGCCCGGCATGATGGAGCTGCCCGGTTCGTTCTCAGGAATCGACAGCTCGCCAATGCCGCAGCGCGGGCCGGAAGCCAGCCAGCGAACGTCGTTGGCAATTTTCATCATCGACGAGGCCAACCCTTTCAGCGCGCCATGCGCATGAACCAGGGCATCGCAGGTGGCCAGTGCTTCAAACTTGTTTGGCGCCGTGACGAAAGGCTGCTTCGTGAAGTCAGCCAACTCTTTTGCCACGCGCACCGCATATTCAGGGTGGGTATTCAGCCCGGTGCCCACCGCCGTACCGCCCAGCGCCAGCTCCGCCAGATGCGGCAGGCTATGGTCGATGTGCTTCAGGTTATGCTCAAGCATCGCCACCCAGCCGGAGATCTCCTGCCCCAACGTCAGCGGCGTGGCGTCCTGCAGGTGGGTACGGCCGATTTTGACGATATCCTTAAACGCATCGGCTTTTTTGGCCAGCGTTTGCCTGAGCACGTTTAGCTGCGGCAGCAGGTGCTCGCGAACCGCGATAATGGCCGCCACGTGCATGGCGGTCGGGAAAACGTCGTTCGAACTCTGACTTTTGTTCACGTCGTCGTTCGGGTGCACCAGTCGCTCCATCCCACGTACGCCACCCAGAATTTCACTGGCGCGGTTCGCCAGCACTTCATTCATGTTCATGTTGCTTTGGGTGCCGGAGCCGGTCTGCCAGATAGCCAGCGGGAACTCACCGGGGTGCTTTCCTGCCAGCACTTCATCTGCGGCCGCGATAATGGCCGTACCGCGCTCTGCAGGCAGCAGGCCGAGGTCAACGTTGACCTTCGCCGCCGCGCGCTTGGTAAGCGCCAGTGCTCGAATCAGCTCGGTCGGCATTTTCTCGGTAGAAATGCGGAAATGCTCAAGTGAACGCTGGGTCTGCGCTCCCCACAGCTTATCTGCCGGGACGTCGATCGGGCCCATTGAGTCTTTTTCACTGCGACTGGATGTCATGCCTTTCTCCTTTGCGATAAAAAAAGCCGCCACTATAGGCGGCGGCTTGAGTATTACTTAACGCATCGAGAGCACTGTGAGGCCTGAATTTTCTGGAAGAAGTCGTTGCCTTTGTCATCCACCAGGATGAACGCCGGGAAGTCTTCCACTTCGATTTTCCAGATAGCTTCCATACCCAGTTCCGGGTACTCCACACACTCCAGGCTCTTGATGCTATTTTGCGCCAGCACCGCCGCCGGGCCACCGATGCTGCCGAGGTAGAATCCGCCGTGTTTGTGACAGGCGTCGGTCACCTGCTGGCTGCGGTTGCCTTTGGCCAGCATGATCATGCTGCCGCCGTTGGCCTGCAGCTGATCCACGTAGGAGTCCATACGGCCCGCAGTTGTCGGCCCTAAGGAGCCGGATGCGTAGCCGTCCGGCGTTTTGGCCGGGCCTGCGTAATAAATCGGGTGATCTTTCACGTACTGCGGCAGATCTTCCCCGTTATCGAGACGTTCTTTCAGTTTAGCGTGAGCGATGTCACGCGCCACAATAATGGTGCCGGTTAACGACAGACGGGTGGACACCGGGAAGTCGGACAGCTGGGCGAGGATCTCTTTCATCGGACGGTTCAGGTTGACCTTAACGGCTTCCCCCTCGCCCGCCTGACGCAGCTCTTCCGGGATGTACTTGCCCGGATTGTGCTCCAGCTTCTCAAGCCAGATGCCGTCTTTGTTAATTTTGGCTTTTATATTGCGGTCGGCTGAGCAGGACACGCCCATGCCAACCGGGCAGGATGCGCCGTGGCGAGGCAGACGAACAACGCGGATATCGTGGGCAAAGTATTTGCCGCCGAACTGCGCGCCCAGGCCAAGATTCTGCGCTTCTTTCAGCAACTCTTCTTCCAGCTGCACGTCGCGGAATGCCTGGCCGTATTCGTTGCCTTCGGTTGGCAGGCCGTCGTAGTACTTGGTTGACGCCAGCTTCACGGTTTTCAGCGTCGCTTCGGCAGAGGTTCCGCCGATAACAAACGCCACGTGATACGGCGGGCAGGCCGCGGTGCCCAGGGTGCGCATTTTCTCCACCAGGTAATCTTTCAGCTTCGCCGGGGTGATCAGCGCTTTGGTTTCCTGATAGAGATAGGTTTTGTTAGCCGAACCGCCGCCTTTGGCGATGCACAGGAATTTGTACTCGTCGCCGTCCACGCTGTAGAGATCGATCTGCGCTGGCAGGTTGGTGCCGGTGTTCACCTCTTTGTACATATCCAGCGCGGCGTTCTGAGAGTAGCGCAGGTTATCTTCAATAAAGGTGTTGTAGACGCCGCGAGACAGCGCTTCTTCGTCGCCACCGCCGGTCCAGACGCGCTGGCCTTTTTTACCCATGATGATAGCGGTGCCTGTGTCCTGGCAGGTCGGCAGAATGCCCTTGGCGGCAATGTCTGAGTTACGCAGGAACTGCAGCGCGACGTACTTATCGTTCTCGCTGGCTTCCGGGTCGCTCAGAATGTCCGCTACCTGCTGCTGATGCGCCGGGCGCAGCATAAACGAAGCGTCGTGGAAGGCATGCTGAGCCAGCAGCGTCAGGGCCTGAGGATCAACCTTGAGGATTTGCTGGCCGTCAAACTCGGCGACGGAAACATAGTCGGAGCTCAGGAGGTAATATTCGGTCGGGTCTTTCTGGAGCGGAAAAGGCTCCTGGTAATGGAAGGGTTTATTCGACATATTTCTCTCACTTGCGACAACAGTAACGTTAATTTTTATATTTCAGCGCAGGATCTTACGCTGCGTTCCAAAAACAAGTCATAACATGCTACACAATTTTTTAACAGAAACTGAGACTAATACGACTTTTTGTTGCCCTGGTTACTTCCCCGCGGATAATTGGTTTAATAACTGAAACTTCGATTCAATGATGACAGGGACCTGAGATGCAAAAATTGATCAATGCGGTACAAAATTATGCCTGGGGAAGTGAAACGGCGCTAACGGAACTGTACGGCATCGCCAACCCGCAGCATAAGCCCATGGCCGAACTGTGGATGGGCGCTCACCCAAAGAGTAGTTCAAAAGTGCTCGATGCCAACGGGCAACCGCACGCATTGCGCGATGTGATTGACGCCGATAAGCAAGCGCTGTTGGGGAAAGCCGTTGCCGAGCGTTTTGGCGAGCTGCCTTTCCTGTTCAAAGTCCTTTGCGCCGCCCAGCCTCTCTCCATTCAGGTTCATCCGAACAAAAAAGCCTCTGAAATCGGCTTTGCGAAAGAAAATGCAGCGGGTATTCAGCTTGATGCCGCAGAGCGTAACTACAAAGATCCTAACCACAAACCTGAACTGGTTTTTGCCCTGACGCCGTTCCTCGCGATGAACGCTTTCCGCGAATTCTCCGACATTGTGTCGCTGCTGCAGCCGGTTTCTGGCGCACATCCGCTGATTGCGCATTTCCTCCAGCAGCCTGGGGCCGAAACCCTGGCGCAGCTGTTTGCCGGTCTGCTAAATATGCAGGGCGAAGAAAAAGCCCTGGCCCTTGGCGTACTAAAAGCTGCCTTGAATAATCAGCAGGGCGAGCCGTGGGAAACCATTCGCCTGATTTCCGAGTTCTACCCGGACGACAGCGGCCTCTTCTCCCCGCTGCTGCTGAACGTGGTTAAGCTTGAGCCGGGCGAAGCGATGTTCCTGTTCGCCGAAACCCCACACGCCTATCTGAACGGCGTCGCGCTGGAAGTGATGGCTAACTCTGACAACGTGCTGCG
This sequence comes from Enterobacter sp. Ag1, assembly GCA_000277545.1. Lineage (GTDB taxonomy): Bacteria > Pseudomonadota > Gammaproteobacteria > Enterobacterales > Enterobacteriaceae > Cedecea. The sequence goes on from AKXM01000016.1 coordinate 38,125, forward strand.
TGCCGGGCTGACGCCGAAGTACATCGACATCCCTGAACTGGTGGCCAACGTCAAATTTGAGCCAAAACCGGCCAATCAACTGCTGACCGAGCCGCAGAAAAACGGCAGCGAACTGGACTTCCCTATTCCAGTGGATGACTTTGCCTTCTCCCTGCACGACCTGAGCACGCAGGAAGCCGCGCTGGCACAACAAAGCGCTGCCATTGTGTTCTGCGTTGAAGGTGAAGCCGTGCTAACCAAAGACGCCCAGCGCCTGGTGCTGAAGCCGGGCGAGTCAGCCTTTATTAGCGCCGCAGAATCCCCGATTGCCGTCAGCGGCGTTGGCCGGGTAGCACGAGTGTTTAATAAACTTTAACTTACTGATCTTTTTAGCGCGTATTGCTAAGCTAGTAAGCATGTTGACGAAAACGCCTGATAACAGGCGTTTTTCTTTCGCCCGGTGGGGGACGGCTGCCGGCTTCTATACATGACATGGATAATGACACGATGAAAAAATCTCTGGTTGCGGTTGGGGTAATTGTTGCGCTAGGCGTGGTATGGACCGGTGGGGCCTGGTTTACGGGTAAACAGCTCGAAGGCCGTATGGCCGAAATGATTGATAACGCCAATGCTGAAATCAAAAATTCAGCACCGGAATCAGGGCTGGTCCTCAGCTATCAGGACTACAAGCGTGGGCTTTTCCACAGTTCGGTACAGCTGGTGGTTAAACAGGCTGCCGGGACGAAAAACGCCCTGCTCACGCCAGACCAAAGCGTGTTATTCAACGAAACCATCGACCATGGTCCTTTCCCGTTCGCACAGCTGAAGAAATTCAACCTGATCCCGAGCATGGCGTCGATCCACACCGAACTGGTGAATAACGACACCACCAAACACCTCTTCACGCTGACCAAAGATAAGCCGCTTATCGGCGTGGAAACCCGCGTGGGCTACAGCGGGGCAACGTCTTCGGATATCGCCCTGGCGGCCATTGATGCCACCGAGGGTGAAGACAAGTTCAGCTTCAGCGGCGGCAAATTTACCGCCGACGTTGATGGCGCGGGCAATGAAATCGCCCTGTCCGGCTCGGCCGACAGCGGCCTTGTCAACACCGTCAACGAATACGGCCAGCGCGTGCAGCTCTCTTTCAACGGGATCAAAACCGACGGCGACAGCAAACGCAGCCTGTTTGACCAGCGCGTAGGCTCTCAGAAAGCGACCATCGATAAGCTGTCTATGGTTGTGGATGGCAAAGAGATTGCCGTCGTGGAAGGCTTTAACCTGAACGCAAAATCTGACGTGCAGGACGACAAAAAACACTTCACCGGCCAGTTCGACTACAGCCTTAATGCGCTGAAAGTCCAGAACCAGAACATGGGCAGCGGCAAGCTGACGCTCAAGCTCGGCAATATTGATGCCGCCGCGCTGCGCGAGTTTACCCAGAAATATAACGCGGGCGTACAGCAGCTGATGGCCGATCCAGCGCTGCAGCAAAACCCTGAGCTCTATCAGCAAAAATCCGTGGAGCTGATTAGCGCTAGCCTGCCACTGCTGCTGAAGGGCAACCCAATCATTACCGTCGCCCCGCTGAGCTGGAAGAACGCGAAAGGCGAATCGACCTTTAACCTGTCCTTGTTTATGAAGGATCCGCAGGGCGAAACCGGCCCGGCCAATTCGGCGGAAGAACAGCTGGATCGCTACGTGAAATCTCTCGACGCGAAGTTGGTTATCCCTATGCCAATGGCTACGGGGCTGATGTCCCAGGTGGCGCAGCTGGAAGGCTATAGTCCGGAAGAGTCAGACAAACTCGCCAGCCAGCAGATCAAGGGCCTCGCTGCCATGGGCCAGATGTTCCGCGTCACCAAAGTTGACGGCGATAACATCACCACCAGCCTGCAATACGGCAATGGCAAAGCCTCCCTGAACGGCGAGCAGATGTCGCTGGGCGAGCTGTTCAGCATGTTCGCCCTGCCGGCAGGCATGGGTGGCCCGGCGCTGCAGGATAACGACAGCGATGCCGTGCCGCAGCCGCAGGACGAAGCACCGGGGGATGATGCATCTCCGGACGCCGCCCCGGCACCTCAGCAGTAAGCCATACAAAAACCCGCCAGATGGCGGGTTTTTTAGTTTCTGTCGGCCAGCAGCGCCGCAAGTGAATCCCGAATCTCCGGCCATTCATCGTCAATAATGCTAAATCTTACCGAATCACGCTTGCGGCCATCCGGCATGATTCGCTCGTGCCTGACTATCCCTTCCTGCTTCGCGCCTAATCTTAGAATAGCCCGGCGAGACTTTTCGTTAATCACATCCGTGGTGAACTGCACCCGAACACAATCCAGTGTCTCAAACGCATATTGCAGCATTAGAAATTTGGCTTCGGTATTGGCCCAGGTTCGCTGCCAGCGGGCGGCAAGCCACGTACTGCCGATTTCAAGCTTGCGGTTTTTCATATCTATTTTCCAAAACCGCGTGCAGCCAATCACGTGTCCAGACTCAATATCCGTCGTCACGAACGGCAAAATAGTTCCTGCCTGCCGCCCATTGAGCGCATGCTGGATGTAGTCGTTTACCGTCTGCGCGGACGGCACAACGGTAAACGGCAAATTCCACAGCTCACCGTCCGAGGCGGCCTCAACCAGCAACGGGGCATCGCTCAGCGCCAGGGGCCTGAGCTTGATACGCTGGCCGGTAAGTGTAGGAAAATCGCTCATGTAATTCCTGAAAAAGTTAGTTTTTAATGGTGATTAACCGGGCGGGCATAATCTGATTGCTGAACACGACGTCGCTTTCCTGGGCTCGCTGGAGAATACGCTGTGCCGCGCTGCGGCCAATTTCTCTCGCAGGCGTCGTCACCCACGTCATTGGCACGTCGTCCAGATCATCTTCTGTGACTTCGGCAAAGCCTGCCAGCGCGATGTGCCGGTCGTAATAACTGTCCACGCTGCCGCCGCCCATCTGCCAACCCGCGCGGGTCAGGCCGAACCACGCCCCCATCGCCACGGTGCTGTTGTGGCAAACCACGGCGCTGATGGTCGGGAAGTTGTGCAGCAGTTCGGTGATGGCATCCGCCGCCTGCTTCTGGCTCGGCTCGCACTCAAGGATCCAGTCGCTGTGGAAAGGCAGCCCATGCTGCATCAGGGTGGCGCAAAAGCCGCCCAGCCGCTCCGCGCGTGTTAACGACGAGCTACGCCCGCCCAGCCACGCAATACGCTGGTGCCCGCGCTTAATCAGATGCTCGGTCACCAGTTGCGCCGCCTGCATATTATCCGGACGGATGATATCAACCTCGTCCAGATAACTTGCTCGTGAGGCAAACACCAGCGGCACCTTATTCTGTACTGCCATATCCCGCAGATCCGCGCCCTGACCTGCCGCACCGGCAATAATAATGCCGTCCACGCCCTGGGCCACCAGCGTGTCGAAACAGCGCTGCATATGCTGCCCCTGGCTACCGCTCTGGGTGAGAAACAGAAGCTGGCCCTGTTGCTCCAGCGCTTCCGTTAACCCGGCGGTTAACTCCGCATAAAAAGGATTACAGAGGTCGCGGACAATCAGGCCAATCACCCCGCTCTGGCCACCGCGCAGCGAAGCGGCCTGGCGATTACGCACAAAGCCTAACTTTTCGATAGCCTCATTCACCCGCTGACCGGTGGCGGTGGAGATCCTCCCCTTACCGCTAAGCACCAGCGATACCGTGGTCACCGAGACACCTGCAGCCTCGGCAACCTCGTTGATAGTGATTCTTTTGGTCAGCGTCGACATCGTTAAGTCAGATCCTCCGTGAATCGATAAATATAAAGATAAAACGTTTTACTTATGCTGGCATATTCAACGTCATTATGCGCGGTAATTCTGCGATCGTCCTCACGATAAAATTGGGTAAAACGTTTTATCATTTTCAAACTTTACTTACACAACACTTCATTTTAACCGGGTCAAGGAGTCGTGATGGCGGCTAATACACCACAAAAAAAATCGCTTTGGGAGTTTTTCCAGAACCTCGGCAAAACTTTTATGTTGCCGGTGGCGCTGCTGTCGTTCTGCGGCATCATGCTGGGGATTGGCAGTTCGCTGAGCAGCCATGACGTTGTTACCGAGATCCCGTGGCTGGGCAACCCAGTCTTACAGCTGATCTTTACCTGGATGAGCAAAATGGGCTCATTCGCGTTCAGCTTCCTGCCAGTGATGTTCTGTATCGCCATCCCGCTGGGCCTGGCGCGTGAAAATAAAGGCGTGGCCGCCTTCGCCGGCTTTGTCGGCTATATGGTGATGAACCTCGCGGTTAACTTCTGGCTGACCGCCAAAGGCATCCTGCCAACGACCGATGCGGCAATCCTCAAAGCCAATAACATTCAAAGCGTGCTCGGCGTGCAGTCAATTGATACCGGTATTCTCGGCGCGGTCATTGCCGGGATTATCGTTTATCTGCTGCACGAGCGTTTTCACAATATCCGCCTGCCGGACGCATTAGCGTTCTTCGGCGGCACCCGCTTTGTGCCCATTATTACCACCCTGGTGATGGGCCTGGTTGGCCTGGTTATCCCGCTGATCTGGCCAATTTTTGCCGCCGGGATCAACGCCCTGGGCTACATGATCCACAGCGCAGGTATCTTTGGGCCAATGATCTTCGGTACCGGGGAACGTCTGCTGCTGCCGTTCGGCCTGCAGCATATTCTGGTGGCCCTGATTCGCTTCACCGAAGCGGGCGGCACCATGGACGTGTGCGGTCATACCGTCAGCGGCGCCCTGACTATCTTCCAGGCGCAGCTGAGCTGCCCGACCACCCACGGCTTCTCTGAAAGCGCAACGCAGTTCCTGTCTCAGGGTAAAATGCCGGCGTTCCTCGGCGGCCTGCCAGGTGCAGCGCTGGCGATGTACCACTGTGCTCGCCCGGAAAACCGCCATAAAATTAAAGGGCTGTTGATCTCCGGCGTGATTGCCTGCGTCGTGGGCGGCACCACCGAACCTATCGAGTTCCTGTTTCTGTTCGTCGCGCCGGTGCTGTACCTGATTCACGCCGTGCTGACCGGGATTGGCTTCACCATGATGTCCGTGCTGGGCGTGACTATCGGCAACACCGACGGCAACATTATCGACTTCTTCGTCTTCGGCGTGCTGCACGGCCTGTCCACCAAATGGTATATGGTCCCGGTTGTGGCCGCGGTATGGTTTGCTGGCTACTATGCCATCTTCCGCTTCGCCATTACCCGCTTCAATATCAAAACCCCAGGGCGTGATATTGAAACCACCACTGCAGAAAAACCGGTTGGCGGCCACACGGGCAAATCTGGCTACAACGTGCCAGCGATTCTGGCGGCGCTGGGCGGCAGCGATAACATTTCGACGCTGGATAACTGCATCACCCGCCTACGCCTGTCGGTTAAAGATATGTCGCTGGTGGATACCGCGGCGCTGAAGGCCAACCGCGCCATCGGCGTAGTGAAGCTCAACGAGCACAACCTGCAGGTGGTTATCGGGCCACAGGTTCAGTCGGTAAAAGATGAGATGGTCGGCCTGATGCGTACCGTCGAGGCTTAATTCACTCAGGAGCGCTTCGGCGCTCTTCATTATCATGCAAAGAGGGAAAGCGCGGTTTTCCCTCTTTGTGGTTAAAAGCTGTGAGGTTTTATGTTTGATTTTTCTGTTCCGGTAGACCGCCACGGCACCTGGTGCACCCAGTGGGATTATGTGGCCGACCGCTTCGGTGCCGCTGACCTGCTGCCCTTCACCATTTCCGATATGGACTTCCCTACCGCGCCCTGCATTCTTGCTGCCCTGCAAAAAAGATTGGCCCACGGCGTACTCGGCTACAGCCGCTGGAAGAACGACGATTTTCTCTCCGCCATCGCCCACTGGTACCTGCAGCGTTTCGGCAGCAGCATCGACCCGGAGAGCGTAGTCTACGGCCCTTCGGTGATTTACATGGTTTCGCAGCTTGTACGCCAGTGGTCGCAGCCGGGCGACGGCGTGCTGATTCATACCCCCGCGTACGATGCGTTCTACAAAGCAATTGAAGGCAACCAGCGTCAGGTTCTGAGCGCGCCGCTGCATAAAACAGCGGAAGGCTGGCACTGTGATATGACGGAGCTGGAAACCCTGCTCGCCCGGCCTGAATGTAAAATCATGCTGCTCTGCAGCCCGCATAACCCAACGGGCAAAGTCTGGACACGGGAAGAGCTGACCACCATGGCTGAACTCTGCGCACGCCACGGCGTGCAGGTTATCAGCGATGAGATTCATATGGATATGGTGTGGGGCAATAACCGTCACATTCCGTGGTGCGAAGTTGGCCTCGGCGGCTGGGCGCTGCTCACATCCGGCTCGAAAAGCTTCAACATCCCGGCACTTACCGGCGCTTACGGGCTGATTAATCATGCGGACGACCGCCAAAAATACCTGAACGTGCTCAAAGGGCAGGATGGCCTCTCCTCTCCGGCCGTGCTGGCGATTGTGGCTCATATTGCCGCCTACCGCGAGGGCCAACCCTGGCTTGACGCGCTGCGGGACTACCTGCAAGGCAATTTACAGTTCGTGGCCGACAGGCTGAACCAGGCGTTTCCTGAACTTAACTGGCAGCCACCGCAGTCCACTTACCTGGCATGGATTGATTTACGCCCGCTGGGGCTGGACGACAGAGCGCTGCAGCAAGTGCTTATTGAAGAGCAGAAAGTCGCCATCATGCCGGGCTACACCTACGGCCCTGAAGGCAACGGTTTTGTGCGCCTGAACGCCGGGTGCCCGCGCGTCAAACTTGAGGCTGGCGTTGAGCGGCTTATTGCCGGGATCCATTCGCTGTTATAGCCCGTAAAGGGGAGCCAGCTCCCCTTCCTCTCCTGCGGCATTCATCACTTCGTCATGTTTCCGACACCCAATCGACACACAATCTTCACTCGCTCCCCTTAAGCTCGTGACAATTAAGAACAGGAGCAAATCATGCACGTTTTTACCGGTGAAATTCCCTTCGGTCATGCCGTCCACACCTTCTCTGTAGCAGACAATGCCCCGGCGATTAGCCTGACCGGCACGACGCTGCGTACCGGACACCTCTACTGCTACCTTTACGACAGCCGCCGGCAGCTAAGAGCCTCGGTGATGCTGCAAAAACCGGAAAAGGTGCTGACAGTCTGCGCGGACTGGGCTTCCATCGGTGCTCTCCCCGGCGAACTCCCCGCCGGAGAATGGCAATTGCATATCTATAACGTCATCGGTGAAAGCCGTTCGCCGCAGCCCATGAGCTATCGGCTGGATGTGACTTTCGACGCACTGGCCGCCTCCGTTGATTTTGAAAAACAAGACGTTTTACGCCCGGATCACCAGGTCATTTTTGACTACCAGCGCATGCTCAGCGATCGTCCCGGCTGGTATCGCGGCGACCTGCACGGCCATACCACGCTGTCCGACGGCAACAACACGCTGCCTGAAGCGCTGGATATCATGGCTTCGCAGGGGCTGGATTTCTTCTTCCTGACCGAGCACAACTTGTCCCACGCCTGTCTCCCACGCCACGACAGCGTTTTGTTGCTGCCGAGCATTGAAGTCACCGCCGACAAAGGCCACCTGAACGTGCACGGCCCCGCCGGCACGCTGAATATGTTCCATGCGGATTACAGCAGCCGCGGTCTGCTCACTCAGGGTATTGCGCTCAAGCGGCCAGAAAGCGTACTGAGCGTAAACCACGCCATGCTGCACCCGTGGAGCTGGCTCTATAACGACATGCCGATGGCGGATATCGACGTACTGGAAGTGCTCAACGACCCAACCTGGAAAAACGCCACCACCGCGAACGAGCAGGTGGTCGAGATCTTCACCACGCTGTGGAACGCGGGGCACCGGATTTATGCCGTCGGCGGCAGCGACTGCCATATGCAGCCCCACGAGCGCTATCCGCAGGCGACAGAGCCGTCTATTTACGGCGACCCGGCAACCTGGGTTTATGCCGAGGCGCTCAGCGGAGAGGCCATTCTTGCCGCCATCAAAAGCGGGCATTGTTACTTTGAGCGCCGCTGCGGCCTGACGTTCAGCCTGAATGACGGCGCGCTGCTGCCGGGCGACGCTGCTGACGGCAAACAGATCGTATTGACTGTAGCGGTAAAAGATAGCGAACGGCGCTACACGCTCCAGGTCGTGTCGGAAGCGGGTATTCTGGCTGAATATCCCCTGGAAAACACGCCACAAGACATTCACGCAGATATGAAAAAACATGCGTGGATTCGCTGGGATATCCGCCGTGAGGACGGCACGCTGGAGGGCATGATCAACCCGGTTTACTGCGCTCAGCATCCGCTGTTTCTCTCGCCTGTCGGCGCCACCTGGGGCGAGGTGACCGGCCACCTTGAATTTCCCCGCAGCACCGATTCGGAGTGATTTTTAAGCACTTTCGTCTGGTTATCTTTTTGGTTTGTAAAATTTTGAAATTATTTAATGTGAATATTTAGTCGTTCTGCTTTGCATAAAACCGCTAAAAGCGACGAAAATGCTCCCTCATCATAGTCATAGAAGTTAAGACCCGGTGACGCCGCGCTTCCCGGGTCTTTTTGTTGTTGAGAGAGACAATATGAGTTTATCTTCCGGCCACGCCTCGCATCAGGCCATTCCTCCCGGCTCGGGCGCGTTGTTCTTTATTCAGATGTTCGCCACGCTGGGCTTTGCGGTGCTTTACTCCACGCTGGTGCTGTACGTCACCAAGCGACTGGGCTTTAGCGAAGGCCAGGCCGATGCCATGATGGGGATCTTCGGGGCATTCAACTACGGGCTGCACCTGTTTGGCGGCTGCCTCGGGGGCCGCTATCTGAGCAACCGGAACCTGTTTGTGCTGGGGATGCTGCTGCAGGTCGCGGGCTGTTATCTGATTGCCGACGCGGGCCTGACGGGCCTGTGGTGGGGGCTGGCGATGTTCCTGAGCGGCAGCGGGCTGAACGTCACCTGCCTGAACATGATGCTGACCCAGCGTTTTGCGCCGGACGACGATCGCCGTGAAGCCGCCTTCCTGTGGAACTACGCCGGGATGAACCTGGGCTTCTTTATCGGTTTTACCGTGGCGGGCTACTACCAGTTGACCGAAAGCTACCGGGCGCTGTTCCTGTTTGCCACCCTCGGAAACGTCGCCGCCGTAGTCATTACCCTGCTCCGCTGGCCGGTGCTGGCAGATATCAGCACGCCGCTGCAGCACATCAAGGGGAAAGGGTTTTATCTGCGCATGGCTTTTGGGCTGCTGATCCTGATTCTTCTGGTCCCTGTCCTGCGCCTACTGCTCGGCCATACCGAATTCAGCAGCACGTTTGTTATCGTGCTGGGGGCGCTGGTCTTCCTGGCACTGTGCGTCATGACCGCCCGCCACCCTCGCAAGCACGAGCGTCGCCGCATGGCAGCTTACCTGCTGCTGGCCGCCGGTTCGCTGGTGTTTTGGTCGCTGTACCAGCTGGCACCCATGGGGCTGACGCTGTTCGCCGAGCATAACGTCACCCTGAACGCTTTTGGCTGGGAAGTCTCTCCGCAGTGGCTGCAAAACATCAACACTGTCGTCATCGTGATCGGCGGCCCGCTGATGGCCTGGCTGTTCAAACGTCTGCGCGATCGCGGCGTGCGCATCGACATTCCCGCCCAGTTTGCCTCTTCATTGTTCTGTATGGGCATTGGCATGCTGGTGCTGCCGCTGGGTATCGCCATGGCAGGTGCGGACGGCATGGTGGCGCTGAAATGGATTGTGCTGAGCTACATTCTGCAAAGCATCGGCGAACTGCTGATTTCTCCGGTGGGCTACTCGATGATCGGCAAACTGGCCCCGGCCAACCTGCAGGGCCTGATGATGGGCTGCTGGATGATGGTCACGGGCGTGGCCTCCGTGCTGGCGGGCTATGTTTCCGGCCGCATGCCGCAAAACAGCGGCAGCACGCCGATACTGACCGACCCGGGCTACAGCAAAGTCTTTAGCCAGCTGGGCTGGGGCTCCGTTGCTACCGCCGTTATTTTACTGCTGCTGATTCCGCTGCTGCGCCGCCTGATCGAGCAAAAAAACACGGCTCAGGCCTGAGTCACAGGGCGCGGGGGAACCCGCGCTTTTTGTACTACCTTATATGGCGGTTGACGCCCTTCCCGGCAGGAACTAAAGTTAATCGCCCACTCTTTCTCCCCGAGGTTTGCAACGAAATGAACAACTAATGCGCTCCGCCTGACTTATGCCAGTGTGAATACGCATTGCTGTTTATTATTGCAGTTTCGGCTGCGGCTTATGCCGCACATCTCGCCGCTATTCCCTGGCTCTGCTTTTCACTCCCCAGAGGAAAATAAGATGCCTGATACATTTACCCACTCTTCCGACTTACTCGAGCACAACCGCGCCGCATGGGATGCCCTTGCCCTCCAGCAGTGCGAATGGTCCCGGCCTGTCGGTGCCGACATCATTGCACAAGCCCGCCGCGGCGAGTGGCAGATTCATTTAACGCCAGGCAAGCTCCCTGCCAGCTGGCTACCGAACGTGCAGGGAAAACGCATTCTCTGCCTGGCGTCTGCCGGGGGGCAGCAGGCACCGGTGCTCGCCGCCGCCGGGGCGGAAGTCACCGTATATGATTTATCGCAGGAGCAGCTCAATAAAGACCGCTTTGTTGCGCAACGGGACAATCTGAAGCTGACATTTGTCCAGGGCGATATGCGCGATCTGTCCCGTTTCGCGGATAAAAGCTTTGACTACATTATCCACCCGATATCTAACCAGTACGTGCCGGATATTCGCCCCATCTGGCACGGCTGTTACCGGATTTTAGCGAGCGGCGGAAAGCTGTTATCCAGCTTTTTTAATCCGGTTGTTTTCATCGGCGATCGTGCAGCCAACTATGCCGAACAAGGCGTTATCCGTCCAAGATTCAGCCTGCCCTATTCTGACGTCAATGATCTTACGGCCGACGAGCTGGCCGCGAAACAGGCTCGGGGAGAAGCGTTCGTCTTCGGCCATTCACTGGAAGAGCAGATCGGCGGACAGCTTGAGGCGGGTTTCGCACTGGCCGGTTTTTATGAAGATAAGCAGCCCAACCCGCGTTTCTTGATTGACCAGTTTATGCCGACGTTTATAGCTACCTGCGCGATTAAATATGGGTTGGCAGCCGTCAGTGAAACAGGCGAATAAAAAGATCTTTTTTATTTAAATATGCTTACAAACAACTTTTTATAAAACCCAAAAACAGCCAGCCCCTAAAGCTGGCTGTGCTAACATTTGCCGGCACAAGCCTTCTTTCCCCTGATGGAAACCAGCCAATGAACGAGATACTTTTTCGTAAAGCACAGCTTGCCGATGTTCCCGCCATTATCACGCTGTTAGCCGACGACATTCTGGGCCGCCTGAGAGAAGATCCCAGCCTTCCCTTAGATCAGCGCTACATTGAGGCTTTTCATACCATCGATGCCGACCCAAACCAGCTACTTGCCGTAGCCGTATCCGGAGATGAGGTCATCGGGACGTTACAGCTGACCTTTATTCAGGGCTTAGCGCGCAAAGGCGCGTGGCGCGGCCAGATTGAAGCGGTACGCATTGCGCGTTCACAGAGAGGGACGGGGTTTGGCAAACAGATGGTGGATTGGGCCGTCCAGCAGTGCAAAGAAAGAGGCTGTCACCTCGTACAGCTCACTACGGACAAAACACGGACGGATGCGCACCGCTTTTATGACAACCTTGGTTTTGAGGCCAGCCATCTTGGCTACAAGCTAACGCTGCAATAATTTTTCTCGGCAAAAGCGCGACAGGGACGTTTGCGCAACAAAATGCTGACAGCCGTAGCAATTTCCCCCCATTTCTTTTTATAATACGCCGCACTTTAATCAAAAAAAGAGTGCGACCATGATTGATACCACCCTGCCGTTAACCGATTTGCACCGCCACCTTGATGGCAATATTCGTGCGCAAACGATCCTCGATCTCGGCCGCCAGTTTAATTTATCTTTGCCTGCCAACACCCTCGAAACCCTGCGTCCACACGTTCAGGTCGTTGAGACTGCACCGGACCTGGTCAGTTTCCTGCAGAAACTGGACTGGGGCGTGAAAGTGCTGGGCGATCTCGAGGCCTGCCGCCGCGTCGCCTGGGAAAATATTGAAGATGCCGCTCGCAACGGCCTGCACTACGTGGAGCTGCGTTTCTCCCCAGGCTATATGGCGATGAGCCATAACCTGCCGGTGGCCGGCGTGGTTGAAGCCGTAATTGAAGGTGTACGCCAGGGTTGCCGCGACTTTGGCGTTGAAGCCCGCCTGATCGGCATTATGAGCCGAACCTTTGGTGAAGCCGCCTGTGAAGCGGAACTGAACGCCCTGCTCGCCCACCGCGACAGCATTACCGCGCTGGACTTAGCCGGAGACGAACTTGGCTTCCCGGGCAGCCTGTTCCTGAATCACTTTAATCGTGCGCGGGATGCTGGCTGGCGGATCACCGTGCATGCCGGCGAAGCTGCCGGGCCGGAGAGCATCTGGCAGGCTATCCGAGAGCTGGGCGCGGAGCGTATTGGCCACGGCGTAAAAGCAGTTGAAGATCCGGCGCTGATGGATTTCCTGGCGGAACATAAAATCGGGATTGAGTCCTGCCTGACGTCGAATATTCAGACCAGCACCGTTGCGGCCCTGGACAAACACCCGCTGATCGCCTTCCTCGATCGCGGCGTTTTGGCCACGATCAATACCGATGACCCGGCGGTTCAGGGCATCGATATTATTCATGAGTATAACGTCGCGGCACCTCAGGCCGGCCTCAGCGCGGCGCACATTCGCACCGCGCAGGAGAATGGACTGAAGATTGCGTTCCTGAGCGAAGCCGAAAAACAGGCGCTTATCGCTAAGGTTAAGGCGGCGTAAAAATACCGGCGGCTGGCGTCAGGACGCGGATTCCAGCTGCCGTTTTTGTTCGGCCGTTTTGCGGGCATAGCGCTGAGCCAGAACGGCGCAAACCATCAGTTGGATTTGGTGGAAAATCATCAGCGGCAGCACCATCATCCCCACCGCACTTGCCGGGAACAGCACATTGGCCATCGGCACGCCGTTGGCCAGACTTTTCTTCGACCCGCAAAACACGATAGTAATCTCGTCAGCCGTATTAAAGCCCAGCAGGCGCGCCGCCAGCGTATTCACCACCAGCACAATCGCCAGCAGCACCAGCGAGCAGGCCAGCACCATCAGCAGCGAGAAACCGTTGACCTGATGCCAAATGCCTTCGACTACCGCTTCGCTAAACGCCACATAGACGACCAGCAAAATGGACGATCGGTCGGTCAGGCCAATCAGCTTTTTATGACGATCCACCCATTTGCCAATCAGCGGCCGGGAAAGATGCCCGATAACAAACGGCACCATCAGCTGCATAATGATTTTGCCAATGGCATGCAGCGTGTCGGTTGCCCCTTCCTGAGTCTGCATCAGCGCCCCGACCAGAACGGGCGAGAGGAAGATCCCCAGGATGCTGGATGCAGAAGCGCTACACACCGCCGCCGCCACGTTACCCCCGGCAACCGAAGTAAAGGCGATGGCTGACTGCACCGTGGCGGGCAGCGCACAAAGATAGAGGAAGCCCATATACAGCGGCTGACTCAGAATAGCCGGAGAGAGAAAGCCCATCGCCAGCCCCAGCAGCGGGAACAGCGCAAAGGTACTGAGAAACACCACTAAATGAAGTTTCCAGTGCCCCATGCCCGCCACAATGGCATCGCGGGAGAGTTTTGCTCCATGCATAAAGAAGAGCAGCGCGATGGCAAACGTCGTCAGGTATTCAAACCCGGTTTTCACTATCCCCTCGCACGGGAACAGCGATGCCACGATCACCACGCCAATCATTATCAGTAAAAAATTATCAATTTTTAGTTTTTGTAGCCAACCCATCCTGTTCCTCTACCTGCCAGACATCATTTTGGCTGTTACTTTGCAACAAATCGGCCGCGCTGGCGAGTTAACAATTCTGCAAACTTCCAAAAAATGCACAGTGGGTTCATGTCGCTTTATCTTAAAGCGAAACGTCATCGATTAAGCGAAACTGAAACTAAAATATGAATACAGCACGGCTTAATTTTATAGCTATTTAAAGAAGACATTTCATCGTAAATCAAGGCAATTGTCATAAAATTTTTTTTACCTTTTGGTAAAAATATAACCTAATGATAATTAAAAATTTAATATCAGAACCATTCAATTTCAAAATGCAGAAATACGACAAAAATCTCATTTGGAAATTTAAATTCATATTATATGAGCCGTGATGTGGCAGTGATTCAAATACGCCATACACTTATTAATACGCCGTCCGGCGTGCTAATAGTGGAGTATTGCTATGCGCTCAAATAACTTTGGCCGCCTCAGCGCTATTGCGATGGCGGTACTTCTTGCCTTCTCCCTGTCGGCCTGTAGCGGCGGCGGCGGGAGTTCGCACAATACGGCGAAAACAGCCGGGTCTGCCGGCACCACGGGCACAGACACCGCAAGCAATGGCGGTAGCGGCTCGGGGAGTAGCGGTTCCGGTGGAGGAACCGGTTCGGATGGCAGTACTGGAACAGGTGCAGGTACTGGAACAGGTACTGGTACTGGTACTGGTACAGGTACTGGAACAGGTACTGGTACTGGTACAGGTACTGGAACAGGTGGCGGTTCGGGCGGAGGTGGAACCGGTGGCGGTACTGGTGGAGGCACAGGAGGCGGAACAACCGTCGCTAATAGTGCAGGTAATAACATTATCGGCGATGCCGGCGGCGTCGTAAGCGGCGTTGGCAGTACCGTCAGCGGCGTAGGTTCTCAGTTACCGGTGAATAATCCTGTCACCTCCACGGTTGCCGTGGCCGTGGACGGCACCGGCAGCGCCATTTCAACCGTCGGCAACGGCGTAGTGAATGGCCTTGGCAATGCTAACAATCCTAACGGGGTGGGCACCACCGTGACCGGTGCGACCAATGCCGTGTCTGGCCTTGGGACAACCGTTTCAGCACTCGGGACTAATCTCGCAAGCTCCACAGCCAATACGCCAGTCGGCGGGGTAACTGGTGCCGCAGGTGGACTGGTCAATACTGCGGGGCAAGTCGTGACCGGTACAGGGAATGCCCTGACTCAAACTGTACAAAGCCCTGGCGTGTCCAACCTGACAACTGGCGCTACGGGGCTGGTTAACACCACCCTTTCAGATACGCAGAAAGCCACTCAGGCCGTGGGCGGGGCTACCGGGCTGGGTACGCCAGTCAGTAACCTGCTGACCACCACAGGGGGAGCCGTCAGCGGTCTGGGGACCAATATAAGCGGCAGCAACCCTTCTCTCAGCGGCGTGGGGCAGGTTGTCCAGAATACCGGGCAGGTGGTGACTGACAGCGGAGCGCTGGTGAAACCAGTGCAAACCGGCAGCAGCTCAGGCTCCGTTTCAGCGGGGGCTTCTGGCTCGCTCGGCGTGGGGGGCAATGGCCTGGTGACCGGCCTTGGCACCACAGTGAGCGGCCTGACCTCTTCGCTAACCACCAATGTCAACGCCAGTGCGACAGGCAGTAGCACAAGTTCAGGCCAGCAAGTCGGGCTTACCGGCGCGGTCAGCGGTCTTTTGAAAACCAAATAGTGCTCACTATGGCACATGTGCTCCCGTGGTAACGGCGGGAGCACTTTTTTCACAGCATCTTTTTCGCTGCGCAGTTAAGGGAGATCACTATGGACACTCGTCTGGGTATCGTGTTGCTTTATGGCGCTACGCTGAGTATCAGCTATGCCGATATGTCCCCCACGCTTATCGACCCTAATAACCCCGCAAAAGCTGCTCGTTCTCTTGCCATACCTGCTGCCCCGCAAAAACAGCCAGAAGTAAAAACCTCGCTGCCGGTTCCGAAGTTAACCCCGCAGACGCCGATTACGGTGAAACATCTGCAGTTTATTGGCGGCACGCGCTATAAACTCGACTCGCTGGTTCAGCCGTTTATGCCGCTGGTCGGCAAAACAGTCCCGCTGGCCCAGTTGATAACGTTGACCAATAACATTACCCAGCGCTATCAGCAGGATGGCCTGCCGCTGTCCTACGCTTACCTGCCGAGCGACAATTTCCATGATGGCACGGTGCGTATTGTGCTGGTTGAAGGCTATATTGCGCACAGCAACATCAAAAGCGATAACGCTAATACGGGCGAACGCTTAAGCCGTTTGTCGGCGCTAATGATGAATGAAAAACCCCTCAGTCAGGCCACATTTGACCGCTACAGCCTGCTGATGCAGCGCACGCCGGCGACAAAAGTGGAGGCCAATGCCGCGCTACCTAACAACATTTATGGCGCGGCGGATATGAAAGTCGACGCCACGCAGCCGCATATCTGGGATATTTCCTCCACGATAGACACGCGCAAAGGCTCAAACTTGGCGCTGATTAACGGCACGCTCAGCAACCTCACCAGCCACGGCGATCAGCTGGGGCTTGCCACGCTGGTGCCGCTGGATAGCAGCACGAAAAAAACCTACTTTGGGGCCAACTATCAGCAATACCTCACCGATAACGGCCTGCTGATGCAGTTGAAAGGCAGCTTCTATCGTGAAAACCCCAGCGACTACACGCCGCTGCTTTATTTGCCGCAGAACATTTCTATCGACGCAAAGGAAAAAACCACCCAGTACACCGGGGGAATAGCCTTCAGCTACCCGCTGCTGCTTGAGCGCAAGAAGCAGTTTTCGGTCAGCGGCGGGCTGGATTATGTCGATAAGCGCGACGATTATGCGCTGCGCGCCAGCGGCTTCGGCAATACCATTGATTTGCCCGGCGTCAGCCAGCGCGCTCGCTACCCGGCGGCAGAGTTTTCGGCCTGGGGCTACCGCGAGTACGACACCGCCAACTGGAGCGCACGCCTGACCCTGCGCAAGGGTATTGATGCCTTTGGGGCCAGCGTCACGCCGGGATTAAACACTAATCTCAACTTTACGCGCTGGAAGGGCAACGTCGATGCCGCCTGGCTGGTCGCGCCTAAATGGCGATTGAGTACGTCGCTGGAGGGGGACTGGTCAAACAATAATTTGCCCGAAGCTGAGCGCGTAAGCTTCGGGGCGCAGCGTTTTGGCCGAGGATATCCTGACGGCGAGGCCAGCGGAGATTACGGCTACGGCGGGCAGGTTGAAATGCGCTATCTCCATAGTCTCGATCAGGGCGTGTGGATTAACACGGTGCAGCCCTATGTCGTGGCAGATACTGCCCAGACCTGGTTCAATCAGCCGGGCTTCCGTCATCAGCGTCTGGCCTCGATTGCAACCGGGGTAACGGTGGGCGACAGCCGCCACTATACTGTCTCCGTTGAGGCGGCGAGGCCACTGGCTGATTTACCCAGCGACAGCAGCCGCCGCGATGTCCGCTTCAGCCTGACCTTCACCTACAACTTTAACAATCTGCATTAACGGTTAACCCTCACCGGGCGCGGTGAGGGGCATTCTCAGACAAGGTTCAGCGTCGCGCGCTTTTTCGCGGACTCGATGCCCAGCTCAATCAGTTCCATGACCTGAATCGCCTGGGCTGCCGGGACAGGGTTCTCACCTTTACCGGCCAGAGCATCACGCACTCCCGCATAATAAGCCGGATAGTTACCCGGCACGGTCAGTAGCGTCTGCTCGTCCATTATCTCGCCCTGTGCCAGGGTCAGCACGCCGTCGCGCATGTCGTAACCCCAGTCTTCCTGTGGCAGTCGTTCGCCCGCTTTCAGGCGATCTTCCTGCGGATCAAGGCCGTATTTAATGTAGCTCCCACGCGTGCCGTGCACGATGTAACGCGCCGTTTCCGCCGCCGCCAGCAGCGTGCCATGCAGCACGACACGACGCTGCGGATAAGCCAGCACGGCGTGGAAGTAGTCGGTCGCCTGCGCCCCGGCGCGAAGCTGCGCGAGGTCCACGGTCAGGCTGACTGGCAGCCCAAACAGAGTGATGGCCTGATCAAGCAGATGCGGCCCAAGATCGTACCAAATACCGCTGCCGACGCCCGCCTGTTCACGCCAGCGGTTACGTACCTGCGGGCGGTAGCGGTCAAAGTGGGATTCAAAATAGGCCACTTCGCCGAGCGTCCCTTCCGCCAGCAAATTTTTCACCGTCAGGAAGTCGCTATCCCAACGGCGGTTGTGGAACACGGACAGCAGCAGGCCGAGCTTTTTAGCCAGCGCATCCAGCTCCCGCGCCTGGGATAGCGTGACGGTGAAAGGCTTATCAACGACGACATGTTTTCCGGCTTCCAGCGCAGCTTTAGCCAGCGGGAAGTGGGTGTCATTCGGGGTAGGAATGACAATCAGATCGATGGCGGGATCTTTAAACAGGTGCTGAGGATCGGACACGACCGTCATCCCCGGCCAGTCAGCGTGCACTTTTTCAGCATCGCTACTGGAAACTGCGGCGAGGATCATTCCTGGCGTACCGGAAATCAGCGGTGCATGAAAAGTCTTGCTGGCATAACCGTAACCGATAAGCCCGACGCGGATGGTATCACTCATGTGTTTTCCTCTCTTTAATGAACTCCGGCATTTCACCTTATCCCCCGGTGGACGACAACAGCAAGTTTCTGGATTGCGCATTGCTCAGGCATAAGACCGCCATTATTGCTAATCATCCAGACAGTTATTATGGCTTTAAATAACTGTCTTCATTTAGCCCGAACGGCCAGGGTAAATTAAAATTAAGAAGATTTTTATGTAGTCCAGGACGCGATATTCCTGGATCTTGCAAAGAAAACTCCTAATTGTTCCGTTGAGTAATAATAGCGCTAAGTCGCGACCGAGTTTGCGATTATCATCGCCTCTCAATCCGCCGACCGTGATTAATTGATACCCGCCATGGAAAATGCAACACCTCTCAGTGCCCTGGACTACCTGATGAAATTCCGCAAAATAAGCTCGCAGGAAAATCTGGAAAAGCTTTTTGATCACTTGAATTACACCCTGACCGACAGCCAGGAAATCATGAATATGTACCGCGCGGCCGATCACCGCAGGGCCGAACTGGCCTCCGGCGGACGTCTTTTTGACCTTGGATGTGTGCCGAAAACGGTCTGGCGTTACGTTGTATAGCCGCTGCCGGTAGCATTAGCGGCAAAATCCCTTATAATCCCCCCGCTTTATTCACCTTATTTAAAATCGGGAGGACACATGACGACGCCCCAACCCCCGCGCATTGCCGGCTGGCTCCTTGCCCCTTTGGCCTGGCTGCTGATGTCGTTGCTTAGCAGCTCGGTGGCGCTGTTAAGTTTCCTGATGATGATTCTGTCCCCGGCAGCCCGCGAGGCGCTGGGCAGCGCAGACGCAAAAACAACGCTGTTGTTCAGCCTGTCCGTCGCCTGTGCGATGGCAATGTGGGCCTATACCCTCTGGCTGACTATCGCGTTCTTTAAACGCCGCCAGAATGTGGTCCGTCATTATATTTTGTGGCTGCTGCTCACCGTGCTGCTGGCGATTAAATCCTTCGCATTTTCGCCGGTCAGCGACAAGGTCGCGGTTCAACTGCTGCTGCCTTCTCTGCTTGCAGCGGCATTACTGGTGCCTTATTTGAAGCGTTCGAAGCGAGTGAAGCAGACCTTCATTAACCCGTAATAACCCTATAGATAGCCCGTTGTCGCCGCCCGCCGATTCGTCGATAATAGGCGGCTTTTTTTGTTTCAGGTCGAATCATGTCAGATTATTTGCTGCTCTTTGTGGGTACCGTGCTGGTCAATAACTTCGTGCTGGTGAAGTTCCTTGGTCTGTGTCCGTTTATGGGGGTTTCCAAAAAACTGGAAAGCGCCATCGGCATGGGGCTGGCGACCACCTTCGTGATGACGCTCGCCTCTATTTTTGCGTGGATCATTGACGAACTTATCCTGGTGCCGCTGGACCTGATCTATCTGCGCACCCTGGCGTTTATCCTGGTTATCGCGGTTGTCGTGCAGTTCACCGAAATGGTGGTGCGTAAAACCAGCCCCGCGCTTTATCGCCTGCTGGGGATCTTCCTGCCGCTGATCACCACCAACTGCGCCGTACTCGGCGTGGCATTGCTCAACATCAATCTGGGCCATAACTTCCTGCAGTCGGCGGTGTACGGCTTTTCCGCCGCGCTTGGCTTCTCGCTGGTGATGGTGCTGTTCGCGGCCATTCGCGAGCGTATGGTTGTAGCCGATATTCCAGCCCCGTTTCGCGGCAACGCTATCGCGCTGGTGACCGCAGGCCTGATGGCCCTCGCCTTTATGGGCTTTAGCGGGCTGGTGAAGTTCTGATGACAACGTTGTGGATGGCCATTATTTCGGTCACGCTGATGGGGCTGCTGTTCGGCCTGATCCTGGGCTATGCCTCTCGCCGCTTTGAAGTAGAAGAAGATCCGATTGTTGACCGCATTGACGAACTGCTGCCCCAGAGCCAGTGCGGCCAGTGCGGTTACCCAGGCTGCCGTCCTTACGCAGAGGCCGTTGGCAACCAGGGCGCGAAAATCAACCTTTGCGCGCCGGGCGGCGAAGCCGTAATGCTGAAGATTGCCAGCGCCCTGAACGTGGAGCCCCAGCCGATTGACGGCGACGCCACCGCCGCAGAGCCGGTGCGCATGCTCGCCGTGATTGACGAAGCAAACTGCATCGGCTGCACAAAATGCATTCAGGCCTGCCCCGTTGACGCGATTGTAGGCGCGACCCGCGCCATGCATACCGTGATCAGCGACCAGTGCACAGGCTGTAACCTTTGCGTCGACCCTTGCCCTACCCGCTGCATCGACCTGATCCCCGTCAGCCCGACGACCGAAAGCTGGAAATGGGATTTGCAGACCATCCCGGTGCGTATGATCCCGGCGGATAACCATGCTTAATATCTTCAATCGCTTTAAAAAAGACAGAATTTGGGACTTTGACGGCGGCATTCATCCCCCGGAGATGAAAACCCAGTCCAACGGCACGCCGCTGCGCCAGGTTCCGCTGCCCTCCCAGCTCGTGATTCCGCTGAAGCAGCACATCGGCGCGGAAGGTGAACTGTGCGTCAAACCCGGTGATTATGTGCTGCGCGGCCAGCCTCTGACCCGTGGACGCGGGCGTATGCTGCCGGTACACGCTCCAACCTCCGGCACCATTAAGGCTATTGAGCCGCACTCAACCGCGCATCCTTCTGCCCTCGCCGAACTTAGCGTCATTCTTGATGCTGACGGTGAGGACCGCTGGATTGAACGAGACGGCTGGAGCGACTACCGCTGCCAGAGCCGTGAAGCCCTTATTGAACGCATTCACCAGTTCGGCGTGGTCGGGCTGGGCGGCGCAGGGTTCCCGACCGGCAGCAAACTGCAGGGCGGCGGCGATAAAATTGACACGCTGATCGTGAACGCCGCCGAATGCGAGCCCTACATTACCGCCGACGACCGCCTGATGCAGGACTGTGCCGCGCAAATTATCGAAGGCGTGCGCATTCTGGCCCATATTCTGAAGCCACAGCGCATTCTTATTGGCATTGAGGACAACAAGCCGCAGGCGATCTCCATGATGCGGGCGGTGCTGGCTAATAGCCACGATATGCAGCTGCGGGTCATCCCGACGAAATACCCGTCCGGCGGCGCCAAGCAGCTGACGCAGATTTTAACCGGCAAGCAGGTGCCCCACGGGGGCCGTTCGTCCGACATTGGCATTCTGATGCAGAACGTCGGCACCGCGTATGCCATTAAACGTGCGGTCATCGACGGCGAACCGCTGACCGAGCGTGTCGTCACTTTAACTGGTGAATCCATAACTCAGCCGGGCAACGTCTGGGCGCGTCTGGGCACGCCGGTCAGCCACCTGCTCAGTTTTGCGGGCTTCCGCCCAGGACAGGATCAGAAAGTGATTATGGGTGGGCCGCTGATGGGCTTCACCCTGCCGTGGCTCGATGTGCCGGTAGTGAAAATTACCAACTGCCTGTTGGCCCCGTCTCCGGCTGAAATGGGCGAGCAGGAAGAAGAACAAGGCTGTATTCGCTGCAGCGCCTGCGCGGACTCCTGCCCGGCCGATCTACTGCCGCAGCAGCTGTACTGGTTCAGCAAAGGCCAGCAGCACGACAAAGCCACCGCCTACAACCTGTCTGACTGTATCGAATGCGGGGCCTGCGCCTACGTTTGCCCGAGCAATATTCCGCTGGTGCAGTACTTCCGCCAGGAAAAGGCCGAAATCCGTGAGATTGAGCTGGAAGCCAAACGCACCGTTGAGGCTAAGGCTCGCTTTGAGGCACGGCAGGAAAGGCTGGAGCGTGAGAAAGCCGCTCGCCTTGAGCGCCATAAAAATGCCGCGGTTCAGCCGACGGCAAAAGATAACGATGCCATTCAGGCCGCACTTGCCCGCGTAAAAAGCAAAAAAGCGCAGGCCAGCGACGAACCTATAATGGTGAAAGCCGGCAGTACGCCGGACAATAGCGAAATGATTGCCGCCCGCGAAGCCCGTAAAGCTGAAGCGCGCGCGCGCCAGGCCGAGAAAGCGCTACAGGCAGAATCGGCGAGCAGCACCGAAACCGATCCGCGGAAGGCTGCCGTTGAAGCCGCGATCGCCCGTGCCAAGGCTCGCAAAGCCGCACAAAACGCAGAAAGCCCTGAGCCAGCTGCCGTTGAGCCAGAAGCCGTTGACCCGCGTAAGGCCGCCGTTGAGGCCGCCATTGCCCGAGCCAAGGCTCGCAAAGCGGCGCAGAAAGCGGAAAGCGAACAATCAGCTCCACAAGAAGAACAAGATCCACGCAAAGCTGCAGTGGCTGCGGCAATTGCTCGCGTTCAGGCGCGTAAAGCCGCTCAGATGTCTCCAGAGGAATAAATGGTTTTTAAAATCGCAAGCTCTCCGTTTACCCATAATCAGCGCAGCACCGCGCGGATTATGATGCTGGTTTGTCTCGCAGCCCTGCCCGGCATCGCGATGCAGTGGTACTGGTTTGGCTGGGGAACGCTGATTCAGGTTGTACTGGGGATCGTCAGCGCTATGGTCGCCGAAGCGCTGGTGCTGCGTCTGCGCAAAAAATCCGTACAAAACCACCTTGCCGATAACTCGGCGCTGCTCACCGGCCTGCTGCTGGGGATCAGTATTCCGCCTCTCGCGCCATGGTGGATGGTGGTTGTCGGGATGGTGTTTGCCATCATCATTGCCAAGCAGCTCTATGGCGGCCTTGGCAATAACCCGTTTAACCCGGCGATGATTGGCTACGTTGTGCTGCTGATTGCTTTCCCGGTGCAGATGACCTCCTGGCTGCCGCCGCAGTCCATTGCCGCCAGCGTACCGGGTTTTGTTGACAGCCTGCAGGTGATTTTCCACGGCGCAACCGCCACCGGCGGTACCATGGATACGCTGCGCATGGGCGTGGACGGCATCAGCCAGGCCACGCCGCTGGACACCTTCAAAACCGGTCTGCACGCGGGGCACTCCGCAGAGCAACTTCTGAGTGCGCCAATCTATGGCGGCGCGCTGGCGGGCCTCGGCTGGCAGTGGGTTAACCTGGCTTATCTGGCGGGCGGTCTGTTCCTGCTGTGGCGCGGCACCATTCGCTGGCATATCCCGGCGGGCTTCCTGGTGGCTTTGGTCGTCTGCTCCACGCTCGGCTGGGTTATTGCCCCGGAAAAATGCCTGTCGCCGATGGTGCATCTGTTCTCCGGTGCGACCATGCTCGGCGCGTTCTTTATCCTGACTGACCCGGTCACCGCCTCAACGACCAACCGTGGACGACTGATTTTCGGGGCGCTGGTTGGCCTGCTGGTCTGGCTGATTCGCACTTACGGCGGCTACCCGGACGGCGTGGCGTTCGCCGTGCTGCTGGGTAATATTACCGTGCCGCTGATCGACTACTACACCCGCCCTCGCGCGTACGGCCACCGCTAAGGAGACGCTATGTTTAAAACAATGCAAAAGCATGGCGTAGCCCTGGCGCTGTTTGCCGCTCTGTTTACCGGGCTGACGGCGCTGGTCAACGAACTCACCAAACCGACAATTGCCCAGCAATCGGCGCTGCAGCAAAAAATGTTATTTGATCAGGTGATTGCCGATGACGTCTACGATAACCCTATTCAGGACAGCTGCCTGCTAGTGAAGGACTCCCCGCTAGGCAAAGGCGCCCGACATATTTATGTGGCGCGTAAAGGCGATAAGCCCGTTGCCGTTGTCATGGAAGCCACCGCGCCGGACGGCTATTCTGGTGCTATACAGATTCTGGTTGCCGCCGATTTTAACGGCACCATCCTCGGCACCCGCGTGACCGAACACCACGAAACGCCGGGGCTTGGGGATAAAATAGAACTGCGTCTCAGCGACTGGATCACCCACTTTGCTAACAAACGCATTCAGGGCAGCAATGACCCGAGCTGGGCGGTCCAAAAAGACGGCGGGCAGTTCACGCAGTTTACCGGGGCAACCATTACCCCGCGCGCGGTAGTCAATGCCGTTAAGCGCGCTGGCCTGTTTGCAGAAACCCTGCCCGCGCAGCTCAACGAATTGCCGGCCTGTGGAGAACAACAATGAGCGAAACAAAACGCGTCCTGGTAAACGGGCTGTGGAAAAATAACTCGGCGCTGGTTCAGCTGCTGGGCCTTTGCCCGCTGCTGGCCGTCACCTCCACCGCCACCAACGCCCTCGGGCTTGGGCTGGCAACCACGCTGGTACTGACGCTGACCAACGGGACAATTTCCGCCCTGCGCCGCTGGGTGCCCGCTGAGATTCGTATTCCGGTGTACGTGCTGATCATCGCCTCGGTGGTCAGTATCGTGCAGATGCTGATCAACGCTTATGCATTTGGGCTCTACCAGTCGCTGGGGATCTTTATCCCGCTCATCGTCACCAACTGTATCGTCGTCGGGCGAGCCGAAGCCTACGCGGCAAAAGCCAGCGTGCCTTATGCCGCGCTGGATGGGTTTGCCACCGGACTGGGCGCGACCAGCGCAATGTTTGTTTTAGGCTCCATTCGCGAGATTATTGGTAACGGCACCCTGTTTGACGGCGCGGACGGCCTGCTTGGCAACTGGGCGAAAGTGCTGCGCATTGAAGTCTTCCATACCGACACGCCTTTCCTGCTCGCCATGCTGCCGCCGGGCGCCTTTATTGGCCTCGGTATGCTGTTGGCGATAAAATACCTCATTGATGAAAAAATGAAGGCACGTCGCGCCCGCGAAAGCGCCGCCGCCGTAGCAGGCAATGCAGAGAAGGCTTAATGAATAACAGCAAGCGCGTTGAGATCCTCACCCGCCTGAGAGACAACAATCCTCATCCGACAACCGAACTCAATTTCAGCAGCCCTTTTGAGCTGCTGATTGCGGTTCTGCTGTCCGCTCAGGCCACCGACGTCAGCGTCAACAAGGCGACGGCAAAGCTGTACCCTGTCGCCAATACCCCGGCGACGATGCTGGCGCTTGGGGTAGACGGCGTAAAGGAGTACATCAAAACCATCGGCCTGTTTAACAGCAAAGCGGAGAATGTGATCAAAACCTGCCGCATGCTGCTTGACCTGCACGGTGGCGAAGTCCCTGAGGACCGGGCGGCGCTTGAGGCGCTGCCGGGCGTAGGCCGTAAAACCGCCAACGTCGTGCTGAACACGGCCTTCGGCTGGCCAACGATTGCCGTCGATACCCATATCTTCCGGGTGTGTAACCGCACTCAGTTTGCTGCCGGGAAAAACGTCGAGCAGGTAGAGGAAAAACTGCTGAAGGTGGTTCCGGCAGAATTTAAGGTCGACTGCCATCACTGGCTGATCCTCCATGGCCGCTATACCTGCATCGCGCGCAAGCCGCGCTGTGGCTCATGCATTATCGAAGATCTCTGCGAATTTAAAGAGAAGGTTGACGCCTGATAGCCTCGCCCGGCTCTGTACCGGGCTTCCTCTGAACTTCCCTGCCTAAAAACTACCCGAGCTGCACACTTTTATCCCATGAATAACGCAATGTGATTTTATATTGTTCGTTGATTAACCGGCTCACCAGGTTAATCGTTTTTTTGCGATAAGAAATTTCTATAAATTTGTGATCTGCATCACTTTGATAACCTGAGGTTGCGTAAAGGTAACGAAATCACCACTAACGCCTTGCTATCGTTAGCAATAATGGATCTACGGCCATACAATAGGCCAGACATATTGAATATAGTGGTCATTAACACTGCATCACAGCTTAATAAGCAGAATATATAACTATAATGTTAAAAAATCGCTTTGAAAAAAGACAAAAAATCGTTAATAAATGAATTGGTAAAATTTAACGCTGAATAACAATTCACCTGATGGCGTATTATCTTGCCATGGATATATGTAACAGAATATTACAAACCCCTTGCCTGCAACCCCTGGATAGTGAACATTACCCCCCGTTTTTCCTTCCTAATAACAAGAAAAATGCTTACCCATGCGGTAAGACATAAGTAAGCCCCTTAATTAAAGCGGGATGTAAAAAAAGAGGTATATGTGTCGACTGCAAACAAAGAACCAGCAGAAAGCGTTAGTCTAAACGCCTTTAAGCAACCTAAATCGTTCTACCTGATTTTCTCTATCGAACTCTGGGAGCGTTTCGGCTATTACGGCCTGCAAGGCATCATGGCCGTTTACCTGGTCAAAATGCTGGGCATGTCCGAAGCGGACTCCATCACGCTGTTCTCCTCCTTTAGCGCCCTTGTTTATGGCCTGGTCGCGATTGGCGGCTGGCTGGGCGATAAAGTCCTCGGCACCAAACGCGTTATCATGCTTGGTACCGTCGTACTGGCTATCGGTTACGCCCTTGTGGCCTACTCCGGCCACGACGTGAGCGTGGTGTATATCGGGATGGCGACCATCGCCGTAGGTAACGGCCTGTTCAAGGCTAACCCTTCCGCGCTGCTGTCAACCTGCTATGAGAAAGACGACCCGCGCCTGGACGGTGCATTCACCATGTACTACATGTCCATCAACATCGGCTCCTTCTTCTCTATGCTCGCCACCCCATGGCTTGCGGCGCAGTATGGCTGGAGCACCGCGTTCTCCCTTAGCTTCGTGGGCATGCTGATTACGCTGGTGAACTTCATCTTCTGTAAGAGGTGGGTGAAGAACTATGGCTCTAAGCCTGACTTCGCACCGGTGCACTTCGGTAAGCTGATAGCAACCGTCGCAGGCGTTGTAGTGCTTATTGCCGTGGCAACCTGGCTGCTGCACAACCAGGGCATTGCTCGCGCAGTGCTGGGCTTCGTTGCACTGGGTATCGTTATTATCTTCGCGAAAGAAGCTTTTGCGATGAAAGGCGCGGCTCGCCGCAAGATGATCGTGGCCTTCATCCTGATGGTTGAAGCTATCGTCTTCTTCGTGCTTTACAGCCAGATGCCAACCTCCCTGAACTTCTTCGCTATTCGCAACGTGGGCCACGAAATTCTGGGCATCACTTTCGAAGCCGAGCAGTTCCAGGCGCTGAACCCGTTCTGGATCATGATTGGTAGCCCGATTCTCGCCGCTATCTACAACAAAATGGGCGACCGCCTGCCGATGCCGCACAAGTTCGCAATCGGGATGGTGCTGTGCTCCTTCGCCTTCCTGGTTCTGCCGGTTGGCGCGAAGTTCGCTAACGAAGCGGGTATTGTGTCCGTAAACTGGCTGATTCTGAGCTATGCGCTGCAGAGTATTGGTGAGCTGATGATCTCCGGCCTGGGCCTCGCAATGGTGGCACAGCTGGTACCCCAGCGCCTGATGGGCTTCATCATGGGCAGCTGGTTCCTGACGACTGCGGGTGCAGCAATCATCGCCGGTAAAGTTGCAGGCCTAATGGCGGTGCCGGAAAACGTGACTGACCCGCTGCAGTCTCTGGAAGTCTACGGTCGTGTCTTCATGCAGATCGGTATCGTCACCGGCGTGATTGCCGTGCTGATGCTGCTGACCGCGCCGAAGCTGAACCGCATGACGCTGAGCGAAGACAAAGCCGAAAAGGTTAACGAAACCGCTACCGCGTAATTTCTCCAGGAAAAATGATTATTTAGCCGCCGGCCTCACAGCTGGCGGCTTTTTTTTTCCCGGTGTCCGCACTAACATAAGTTATCTTAGCGCCCTAAAGGAGTTCGTCATGAAACTGTATTTCAAGCCCGGTGCCTGTTCCCTCTCCCCACACATTATCCTGCGTGAATCTGGCCTGGACTTTTCGCTGGTGAAAGTTGACCTCGCGACCAAGCGCACCGAAAACGGTGACGATTTTCTCGCCATTAACCCCAAAGGACAGGTGCCCGCTCTGGTACTGGATGACGGCTCTCTGCTGACCGAGGGCGTGGCTATCGTGCAATACCTGGCGGATAAAGTGCCCGATCGCCATCTGCTGGCCCCAGCAGGCAGCATGACTCGCTATCACACGCTGGAGTGGCTGAACTATGTGGCAACCGAGCTGCATAAAGGCTTTTCTCCGCTGTTCAACCCGGCAACCCCTGAAGAGTTCAAGGCCGTGGTTCGCAAGCAGATGGAGAAGAAATTCCACTATGTGAACGAGTCGCTGCAGGGTAAGCAGTGGCTGATGGGGACCCGCTTCACCGTGGTGGACGCCTACCTGTTTACCGTGCTGCGCTGGGCCTATGGCCTGAAGCTGGATCTGGCCGGGCTGACAAACATCGAAGCCTACGTTGAGCGCATGAAGGCGCGCCCGGCTGTGTCTGCGGCGCTGACCGCCGAAGGGATTTAAATCAGGCCTGGATAGCAAAACGCCCTCTGCTGAGGGCGTTTTTTATTTCAGAGCTTCACCGCGGTGAAATAGTGTTCGGGTTTGGCAATCCCGTCCTGAGCCGCGACCAGCTGCAGTTCGTACTCGGCCATGCGTTTGGTGACGACCATAATGTCGTACACCGCCGCCGTAACGTGCTCCAGCGCTTCACGCAGCGTTGCCCCCTGCAGCAGCTTAACCAGCAGCAGGCCGCTGGTCACGTCACCCACGCCAACCGGCTGGCGCTCGCCAAAGTCCACCAGCGGGCGATGGATGTGCCAGGCTTCGTCCGCCGTCACCAGCAGCATTTCAAAACGATCCTGCTGGTAGCCTGCGCGCGCCAGGTGCTTCACCAGCACAATTTCCGGCCCTTGAGCAATCAGCTCCCGGGCCGTCGCCACGGCTTCGTCCACGTTGTTTACGCTGTGGCCGCTGAGAATTTCCAGCTCAATCAGGTTCGGCGCGATGATATCGCTGGCAGGCATGGCGTAGCGCGTGTGGTATTCCGCCACGCCAGGCGCCACGATACAGCCTTTCTCCGGGTGCCCCATCACCGGGTCACAGAAGTATTTTGCCTTCGGGTTAGCCGCTTTTACCTGACGCACAATGGAAAGAATATGTTCGCCCTGCTCAGCCGAGCCCAGATATCCGCTCAGAACCGCATCACAGCGCTCCAGTTGGCCGATATTCGCAATCCCCTGCACAATCTCGCTCAGGTGGCTGGCGGGCATCACCGTGCCGGTCCATTGCCCGTATTGCGTGTGGTTGGAGAACTGCACCGTGTTCAACGGCCAGACGTTGGCGCCCAGGCGGCGCATCGGGAATTCGGCGGCGCTGTTACCGGCGTGACCAAATACCACGTGGGACTGGATGGCAAGAATGTTTTTCATTTTCGACTCAGGTATCGCCAGGTGTTGTGCTTGCTAAAAAAAAGCACGGCATAAGCCGTGCTTTTCTATTCCGATAACTTATTTCCAGCAGACGAGGCAGTAGTTCTTTTTACCGCGGCGCAGCAGGGTGTAACGGTTAAACAGGATGTCGCCTTCGGTGAAGGAGTATTCCGGGTCAGACTGTTTTTCACCGTTGATGGTGATTGCGTTCTGCGAGATGGTTTTACGCGCCTGGCCACGGGATGGCTGCAGCTCGGAATCCACCAACGCCTGTTGCAGGTCGGCACCGCGATCCATTTCGACCATCGGCACGCCGTCCTGAGCCAGCTGCTCAAAGTCGGCTTCGCTCAGTTCACTCAGGTTGCCGTTAAACAGGCTGGCAGTAATGCGCTTGGCCGCGGTCAGACCTTCTTCACCGTGCACCAGACGGGTGACCTGCTCGGCCAGCACGTACTGGGCGCGAGGTGCAGCCCCGCTGTTTTTGTCTTCTTCTTCCAGGGCATTGATCTCTGCAATGTCCATAAAGGTGAAGAACTTCAGGAAGCGATACACATCGGCATCCGCGGTGTTGATCCAGAACTGGTAGAACTTGTACGGGCTGGTTTTCTTCGGATCAAGCCAGACCGCGCCGCCTTCGGTTTTACCGAATTTGGTGCCGTCGGATTTAGTGATCAGCGGCACGGTCAGGCCGAAAGCCTGCTGCTGATGCAGACGGCGGGTCAGATCGATACCGGAGGTGATGTTGCCCCACTGGTCAGAACCGCCAATCTGCAGCACCACGCCGTGCAGTTTGTTCAGGCAGGCGAAGTCGTAACCCTGCAGCAGGTTGTAAGAGAACTCGGTGAAAGAGATCCCCACGTCATCGCGGTTCAGACGCTGTTTTACCGCTTCTTTGTTAATCATCTGGTTAACAGAGAAGTGCTTGCCGATATCACGCAGGAAGGTCAGCACGTTCATGCTGCCGAACCAGTCGTAGTTGTTTGCGGCGACGGCAGAATTATCCCCGCAGTTAAAGTCGAGGAACGGCGCAACCTGACGGCGGATTTTTTCCACCCACTCCTGCACGGTATCTTCGGTGTTTAGCTTACGCTCAACGGCTTTGAAGCTTGGGTCGCCGATAAGACCGGTGGCGCCGCCCACGAGGGCAACCGGCTTATGGCCTGCTTCCTGAAAGCGTTTCAGGCACAGCAGTGGAACCAGATGGCCCAAATGCAAGCTGTCGGCGGTCGGATCGAAGCCGCAATAGAGTGCAATTGGCCCTTGCGCCAGTCGCTCTGCTAACGCATCCTCATCCGTCACCTGGGCCACCAGGCCCCGCTCTTGCAATTGTTTGATCAAATTGATGTTCGACATCAAATTCTCCATCTCTAATACGACTGCACCTTTGCCGGTACACGGCTTTTCGCCCACTGGCGAAAGAATTCATTTTTTAGGGGACATAGAATAAAGGGCTGGCGCAGTTAGCACCAGCGCTTAAGGTGAAAATCCTGACTTTACGGCGCGAGGCGGTCTATTTTCCAGGCTGTTCCGTCGCGCTGGTAGAGGAAGCGATCGTGCAGACGGTGTTCGCCACCCTGCCAAAACTCCATCTGGTCGATGCTGACGCGGTAGCCGCCCCAAAAACTCGGCAGCGGCACTTCCCCCTGCTGAAACTTCTGTTTCAGCTCGAGGAATTTGCTTTCCAGCACGCCGCGCGCGGATATGCGGCTCGATTGCTTCGATACCCAGGCGCCTATCTGGCTGTCCTTCGGGCGGCTGTGGAAGTATTTCAACACTTCGAGGGTGGATAACCGCTCGGCGGTGCCCTGCACCATCACCTGGCGCTCCAGCATATGCCACGGGAAATGCAGGCTAACGCGGGGGTTGTGTTCGATGTGGTGCGCCTTGCGGGAGCCCAGGTTGGTGTAAAACACCAGCCCTTTTTCATCAAAATGCTTTAGCAGGACGATGCGTTGATACGGCTGGCCGTTTTCGTCAACCGTGGCCACGACCATGGCGGTCGGGTCGGCAAGTTTGGCTTCGCAGGCCTGAGCCAGCCAGCGTTCAAAAAGCGGCAGCGGGGTGTCGGTGAGATCGTGGCGGCGCAGGCCACCTTTGGTGTATTCGCGGCGCAAATGCGCAATCTGTTGCAAAGAGTCGTTATCAGACATGGCGTTACATCAGGCTATCCTCGGGTGGAGCTATTGTGCTCTCCACCCTGAGAAATCTCAACGTTTGGCCGTCTGTAGCTGGCAATTATTCAGCACGATTGTGTCTTTGCGATAGACGGTTGCGCTGTCGCCCTTCGACCAAAAGACGTACACGCCGTCGGTATAACGTGCGCCGGACGCGGAAAGCCCCTGCGTCAGGTTCAGCATCTGGTTATCGTAGACAAAGCTAACCTGCTGTTTGTCGTTATTCAGCTTCACGGTGAGCGGTTTTTCATCGCACTGATACGCCAGCGTATCGGTATGCATTTTTTCGAGAAAAGCGTTGTAGTAACTACAGCCGGCGAGCAGCAGTGGCACGGTGGCAACGAGCAGTTTTTTCATCTGAGTATCCTGAAGATCTTGTTATCCCTGGAGGGCATGCGCCCTCCTTAACGCTAGCAGTTTAGCGGCTGCGGGATGAAGATAATTTCAGTTAACTCTTATTATGACGCGGATTAGCAGGATAAATGGCACCGAGGATGGTCGGCTCAGAGGCACCGGTTACCGAAGGCAGGTTGCCCGGCAGGCCGGACATTGTTCGGTAGGCCAGCCAGGCAAACGCCAGCGCTTCCATATCGTCCCCGCTTATCCCGGCTTCATCGGTCGTCGTCACTTCCGTACCCGGCAGCAGCGCAGCGAGGCGCGCCATCAGAAGCGGGTTACGGCTGCCTCCGCCGCATACCATGAGACGTTCACAGCCGCCGCTCAGGAGTACCTGCTCGGCGATGGTTGTCGCCGTCAGCTCAGTCAGCGTGGCCTGCACATCTTCTCCGGCAAGCGCCGGGAACATCGCAAGCTGGCGCTCAAGCCAGCCATAGTTAAAGTATTCACGACCCGTACTTTTGGGTGCAGGTGCGGCGAAGTAAGGATCGCTCAGCATTTGCTGCAACAAAGGAAGAACGACTTTGCCCTGGCTCGCCCATTCGGCGTCTTTATCATAGCCTTTTCCACGCTGCCGCCAGATCCACGCATCCATCAGCATATTACCGGGCCCGGTGTCGTAGCCTCTGACCGGCTGGTCTGGGATCAGCAAAGAGAGGTTGGCAATGCCGCCGATGTTGAGCACCATTCGGCGCTCAACCGGATGAGCGAGCAACG
Source organism: Enterobacter sp. Ag1 (assembly GCA_000277545.1). Taxonomy (GTDB): domain Bacteria; phylum Pseudomonadota; class Gammaproteobacteria; order Enterobacterales; family Enterobacteriaceae; genus Cedecea. Next base: position 70,842 of record AKXM01000016.1, read on the forward strand.
CCTGGTGAAACGCCGGCACCAGCGGCGCGCCCTGCCCGCCAAGCGCCATATCGCGGCGGCGAAAATCACCGACGACGGTAATACCGGTCAGCGCGGCAATATGGTTGTTGTCGCCAATTTGCATAGTGTGGGCGGCCTCGCCCTGCGGCTCATGCCACACGGTTTGCCCATGGCAGCCAATGGCCGTGACGTCTTCAGGCCGCAGCCCTTCGCGCTTAATAAGGATTTGCACCGCCTCGGCGAACAATTTACCCAGCCGGTTGTCCAACTGGCCTAGCTGGGACAGCGTGAGTTGCTGCCCCTGGCAAACGGCAAGAACCGCGTTTTTGATGGCCAGCGGCATCGGGTGGCTGTAGCTCGCCTGCTGAACGACCAGATGTTCGTCGATAGCAGCCAGCACCACATCGATACCATCCAGACTGGTGCCTGACATCACGCCTATATAACGACCTGACTTCATCCGTCACTCCTTATTCTCGCCGGGGCGGTAAATTAATGTGGTTAAACTAGCACGCAATATTATGATTTATTAATAATTTTAATTAATAATCTGTGTCAGTCGCGGCAGAAAGCAGTACGGCATTTAAGCCAAACTCGCACAGCGCGGCGGTTTAATTGTTGTTAAAGACATTTGATTTACTATTTTTACAGGATTGTTGTAGAACAAACATGAACTATGGCCAGGAATTGCCATATAATTTAGTCATAACGGATGCTCACCGAGCGTTGATGGTTCACAGGAGAGGTACAAATGATTTCACGTATTTTGGCAGTTTCACTGGTTGCTTTCACCCTTGCTGGCTGCGCCAACGAAGGGCTGTCCGGCGATGTGTACAACGCGTCTGAAGCTAAACAGGTAAGAACCGTGACCTACGGGACCATTACCCACGTTCGCGCGGTGACCATCAAAGGCAGCGACAGCAATAGCACTATCGGGGCTATCGGCGGTGCGGTACTGGGTGGCCTGTTGGGTAACACCGTCGGCGGTGGCACCGGACGTACTCTGGCCACCGCAGGCGGCGCCGTAGCCGGTGGCCTGGCGGGTGATGCCGTCGGCGGCGCAATGGGCAACAGCAAAGGCGTTGAGCTGGAAATCCGTAAAGATGACGGCCAGACCATCATCGCCGTGCAGAAACAGGGTGACACCCGTTACTCCGTTGGCCAGCGTGTAGCCATCTCCGGCAGCGGCAACAACATCACCGTTGCTCCTCGCTAAGACAACATCACCAAATGAATTAAGGCCCGCATAGCGGGCCTTTTCTGTTAGTAAGTAATGCCGGGCGGATTCACCTCCGACTGGGCAACTTCTTCCCCCTGCTCCCCCACCGCGCAAGCACCTGCTGATACTCTCCCCGCTGAATAGCGCCATCCAGCGCCGCCTGCAGCGCGTACACCAGCCCGTTGCCCTTTTTCGTTGTCGTCGCCACATAGGCCTTTTTCGGCCCCAGCCCAACCACACGCGTAGTGCCGGTTAACGCGGCTTTATAGGCGGTGATTGACTGCGGCCCAAAGAACACGTCGGCCCGGCCAGACTGAATATAAAGGTTGGCGGAGGCATCGTCGGTCACATACACAGGCAAGGCGGGCTCGCGCCCGGCACCTTCGTTTTCTGCATTCCAGCCTAGCAAAATACGCTCCTGATTTGTGCCTGACCCGACGATAACCTTCCGCCCGGCGAGATCTTCTGCCTTAGCGATAGACTGAATCGGGCTGCTGGCCTTCACCGCAAAAGAGAGCGAGTCCACGCGATAGGTGGCAAAATCAAATTTCTCTTTCCGCTGCTCCGTCACGGCAATGTTTACCAGCGCCACATCATAGCGCCCGGAGGTGATGCCCAGCGGCCAGTCTTCCCACGCGGTCGGCACCAGCTTCAGTTTCAGGCCAAGGCTACCGGCCAGCAGGCGGGCTATGTCCGGGTCGCTGCCTATGCGCGTGCGGTTATCGCTGGCCAGCAGCGCCAGCGGCGGAGAGTTAAGCGCGGAGATCGCCACCGTTAATGTACCTGGCTCGACAAACCTGTAGCCTGCGGGGATTTTGGCAATCGCCTTTTCATCCCGCGCCACGCTCAAAGGCTTTTCATTGGCAACAAGGTCAATATTCGTCTGCGCAGACAAAGCGGAAAAAGAGATCAACAGCGCGATAAAGCCATATTTCATCTCACAGCACCTTCGATAAAAATTGACGGGTGCGCGGGTGCTGCGGGCGATTCAGCACTTCGTCGCTGCTTCCCTGCTCGACAATTTTGCCGTCGACCATAAACACCACCTGATCGGCCACTTCCCGTGCAAAGCCGATTTCATGCGTGACGACTACAAGCGTCGTGCCCGAACTGGCCAGTCTTTTAATTACGTCCAGCACTTCGCCGACCAGCTCAGGGTCAAGCGCTGACGTTGGCTCATCAAACAGCATCACCCTTGGGCTCAGTGCCAGCGCGCGGGCAATGGCAATACGCTGCTGCTGCCCGCCGGATAAATGCCGCGACCAGGCATCGGCTTTATTGCGCAGCCCGACGATGTCCAGCAGATCATACGCACGCTCAATCGCCTCTTTGCGGCTCAGCTGTTTATGAGCCACCGGTGCTTCAATCAGGTTTTCCAGCACCGTCATGTGGGGAAACAGATTGAAGTTCTGAAAGACATAGCCCACGTTGGCCCGCTGGCGCAGGATCTCCTTTTCTTTCAGCTCGTACAGTTTGTCCCCTTTCAGACGGTAACCAATGTAATCGCCGTCAATCTGGATGTAGCCTTCGTCTACCCGCTCAAGGTGGTTGATGGTGCGCAACAGCGTAGATTTACCGGAGCCGGATGGCCCGAGGATTACCGTCACCGTGCCAGGCGGGATCTCAAGCGAAACATCATCCAGCGCCTTATGGCGACCGAAATATTTGCTGACGCCGGTAATGGAAATATGGCCGTTATGAGAGGTTGGCATGGACCGGCTCCTGGGCAACGGGGGCTGTGGACGGCGCAGCGCTGCGGGCGGTGCGCGTTTGATTGATGGCGGAGCGGCGTTCGCTGCGGGCCAGCGAGCGTTCAACCAGGTACTGAATCACCGACAGTACGCTGGTGATCACCAGATACCAGACGGCCGCCACCATCAGCAGCGGGATCACCTGCTGCGTGCGGTTGTAGATCATCTGAATGGTGTAAAACAGCTCCGGCATCGCCAGCACGTAAACCATCGCCGTGCCTTTAGCGAGGCTGATGATTTCGTTGAACCCGGCGGGCAGGATCGTGCGCAGCGCCTGCGGCAAAATAATCCGCACGGTGCGCCGCCACGCGGGCAGGCCTAACGCTGCGGCGGCTTCGTATTGCCCGTGATCCACCCCCAGAAAACCACCTCTAACAATCTCTGCGGTGTAGGCGCTTTGCACCAGCGTCAGCCCCACTACTGCCGTCGAAAACTGCCCCAGCACGTTAATCGTGTCGTAGCTGCCCCAGACGATGCTGGTGAAAGGCACCCCAATCGACAGCGTGTCGTACAGGTAGGAGAAGTTGTAGAGCACGATCAGCACGACAATCAGCGGCAGGGAGCGAAACAGCCAGATGTAACTCCAGGCCAGGCAGCTCAACAGCCAGGAAGAAGAGAGCCTTGCCAGCGCGAGTAAGCCCCCGAGCACCACGCTCAGCGCCGTGCCCAGCAGCGTTAACAACAGCGTTTGCCCCAATCCCTCCAGAATGACCGGATCAAAAAACCAGTGGGCAAAAACGCCCCATTCCCAGCGAGGGTTAAACGCGACGGATTGCACCACCACCGCGAGCACAAGCAGCGCAATCACTGCCCCCACGGTGCGCAACGGGTAACGCGCGGGCACCACTTTAATGGTTTCAGACGTTTTCATCGTCACTCCTCAGGCCGTTTTACTCAGGCTTTCCAGCGCTAAGATTTTGGTGAACCGTAGCCGCCCGTCGTAGGGCGGCAGGCTGAACGTTTCGGGGTCAACCTCCAGGCTGAACTGCGGATCGTAGCCCTCGCTCAGATAAAGCCTGACGGCCTCCGGTTGACGAAAGCCAGTGGTGAGATAGATGCGGTTGTAGCCAGCCTGAAGGGCCAGTCTCTCCAGTTCGCGAACCACTCGTCCGGCCAGGCCCTGCTTGCGCAGAGTACTTTTCGTCCAGATACGTTTGATCTCGGCGGTTTGCTGGTCGTAGGGCTTGTAGGCCCCGGTGGCAATAATTTCACCCTCGGCTCCAGCACGATAAAAATGCCCTGCGGCGGCAGATACCATTCGGTCAGCTCCACTTCGGCATCACGGGAGAAAAAATCCCCGTAGCGGGCGGCGTACTCGCCAAACAGGCCGCTAATGATTGGCTGCAGCTCCTGCGCTTCCGGGGACAAAACGCGAAAATATTCGCTCATATACGCCTCCTCAATCGCCTAAACCGGCAGGGTTAACTTCCGAGGCAGAAATACGCTCCACGCCTTCACCCCAGCGCTTTAAAACTTTGTCGTAGTCGCCCTGTTGAATCGCGCCGTTGAGCGCCGTCTGCACCGGTTCCACCAGGCCACTGCCTTTTTTCAGCGTCACCGCAATGTGTGCCGCTTTTGGCCAGCCGCCGTCCACGCTGCCCACCAGCTTTGTTTTACCGGTCAGCGCCGCTTTCCATGCCCCGGTGACATTAGGCCCAAACCAGGCATCGGCTCGCCCGGACTGCAGCGCCAGCGTGAGCGCGGCATCGTCTTTGGTGTACACCGGCGTAAACGGCTTCAGCCCTTTTTTCTCGTTTTCCGCATTCCACGCCAGCAGGATCGCTTCTTGATTGGTGCCGGACCCAACGACGATGCGCAACCCGGCGATATCTTCCGCGTGGGTGAGCGATTTAATCGGGCTGCTGGACTTCACATAAAAGCCCAGCGAGTCTTTGCGGTAGGTGGCAAAATCGAACTTCTCTTTGCGATCTTTGGTGACGGTAATATTGCTGATCGCGGCATCATATTTCCCGGAAGCTACGCCGAGCGGCCAGTCCTCCCAGGAGGTCGGGACCACGTTCAGCTCTAGTCCCAGGCTGTCGGCAACCAGGCGGGCAATGTCGACTTCGCTGCCTAGCAGGGTTTTATTGTCATCAGAAAAAACCGTCAGCGGCGGCGAATTGAGCGCCGCCACTGCCACGGTAAATTTACCGGGAACGGCAAATCGATAATCTTTAGGCAACTGCGCGATGGCCTGCGGATTTTTAGCGGTATTGATCGGCGCTTTGTTGGCTTCCAGGCTGACGCCAGTGCCGTTGATGGTCACGTCGTTCGCCCAGGTAAGCGGCGTCCACGCCAGCGCAATCGCCAGCAGCAGGGATGTTTTTTGCATAGTTTTTCTCTTTATTTGTTTTATTTGCCGTAGCGATTTTCGGGTTGCGCAAGGTCAAAGCTTTCGCGCAGCGTGATGCCGGGGTATTCGGTGCGGAACAGGCCACGAGCCTGAAGGACCGGCACAACCTGATCCACAAAACGCGGGAAGGTGTCCGGGGTGCCGCCCTGGATGATGAATCCGTCTGCCGCTCGCTCGTCAAACCACTGTTGCAGGCCGTCCGCCACCTGTTCCGGCGAACCGGAAAAACGCGGCCTTGGGCTGGCGGCTTCAAGCGCGACCTGGCGCAGGGTTAACCCGCGCTCCCGGGCGTTGCGTTTGATCTCATCGGTGGTGCTGCGGAAGCTGTTCTGGCCCAAATCGCCGATATCGGGAAAAGGCTCGTCCAGCGGGTACTGGCTAAAGTCATGGTGTTCGAAATAGCGGCCCAGGTAATTCAGGGCATCGCTGATGGAGACCAGCGCAGCGGTGGTTTGGTACTGCCGTTCAGCGTCTTCGGCATCCGTGCCAACGATGACGCTCACGCCCTGGAAGATGTGCAGCGAGTCAGCCTCACGGCCTTGCCCTTCCAGCTGGTTTTTCACATCCCGGTAAAAGGCTTTTGCCTCATCGAGCTATTCATGGTGAGTAAAAATGGCATCGGCATGTTTTGCCGCCAGCTTTTTGCCGTCTTCCGAGGCGCCGGCCTGGAACAAAATTGGCCTGCCCTGCGGCGTGCGGCCAATGTTCAGCGGCCCCGCGACCTGGAAGAAATCCCCCTGATGATTGAGCGCGTGCAGCTTTTCAGGAGCGAAGAACTGCCCGCTTTCTTTATTGCGCACAAAAGCATCTTCTTCCCATGAATCCCAGAGCCCTTTTACGACGTCCAGGTATTCATCGGCGATGCGATAGCGCAGCGCGTGTTCAGGATGCTGGGTTCTGGAGAAGTTTTTAGCCGATCCTTCCAGTGGAGACGTGACCACGTTCCAGCCGGCGCGGCCGTTGCTCAGATGATCGAGACTCGCAAACTGGCGCGCCGTGGTAAAAGGGTCGCTATACGACGTCGACAATGTTCCCACCAGGCCCAAATGCTTCGTCACGCTCGCCAGGGCAGATAATACAGTCAGCGGCTCAAAGCGATTTAAAAAGTGCGGGATAGATTTTTCGTTAATATAAAGTCCGTCGGCCACAAAGATAAAATCCAGCTTCCCCTCTTCCGCCTTGAATGCCGTTTGTTTGACGAACTCAAAATTGATACTGGCATCGGCTACCGCAGCAGGATGGCGCCAGGCCGACATATTTCCCGACGCGCCATGTAATATCGTACCCAGTCTTAATTGTCGTGTTGCAGACATGCCTTATCCTTATGCGGATCGTTAAAATCCGCCGTCGCTGATTAGAGTTAAAGTTGTTGTAGCGCCGATTGGGCTAACCGGGCGAAATAACGGGCTGCGGGTTCAATCAGTCTTTCATCGGGATCGAAGGCCGGATGATGAAGCCCATAGCGGCTGTCGCTGCCGATGCTGACAAACGCGCCGGGAATATGCTGGAGATAAACCGCAAAATCTTCGCCGCCCAGGTGCAGATCGGCATGATGCGTGGCGTAACCTTCCGCGGCGGCAACTTCGCTGGCAAAGGCTGCCCAGCGCTCATCGTTAACCAGCGCGTCAGGCCCCAAATGCCAGGTGACGTCGATTTCCGCCCCAAAGGCGCTGGCAAGACCGGCCGCAATCTCAATCACGCGAGCTTTAACCGCCTCTCGCACGCTGGCGCTGTGGGTGCGCAGCGTACCTTCCAGCTCAACGCTTTCCGGCAGCACGTTCCAGGTGTTACCGCCCGCAATACGGGTAATACTCAATACGGCTGAATCCAGCGTGTTGACCTCCCGGCTGGTGATACTTTGCAGCAGGGTAACTAATTGGCTGGCAAGCAATATCGCGTCTTTGCCTTCATGCGGGCGCGCCGCATGCGCGCCTTTGCCCCGCACATGAATGACCAGCCGGTCAACGTTGGCATAGAACGGGCCGCCGCGTGTGGCAAACGCCCCGACAGGCAGGCCTGGCTCATTGTGCATGCCAAAAATGGCGGAGATCCCCTCCAGCACGCCGGCCTTGACCAGCGTGCTGGCCCCACCAAAACGCTCCTCTGCGGGCTGAAACAGAATGCGAACCCGGCCGTTAAGCTGCGCTTCGTTCTGCTTAAGCAACAGCGCCGCGCCCAGCATCACGCTGCTGTGAACGTCATGCCCGCAGGCGTGCATTACCCCTGGATTCTGCGAACTAAAGGCCACGCCGCTGGCTTCTTCAATGGGCAGTGCGTCGATATCGGCCCGCAGCGCAATAGCGTTCTCGCCTTCGCCAATTTCCGCCACTACGCCGGTGTGTAGCGAATACGGCAGCAGGCGGATACCCGCGCTTTGCAGCCAGTCGCGGATGCGCGAGGTGGTTGCCACTTCTTCAAGGGATAATTCCGGGAACCGGTGCAGCTCGCGACGCCAGTCGATCAGTTGCTGAGCAAACGTCATACAGCCACCTCCGCAGCCGCATGGGCCTCGGCCAGCAGCTGCAGCGAAGCCAGACGTTCTGCTCCTTCTGCCACCGGCGTATCAATAATAAATTCATCAATGCCGTACTCTTCGTGCAGCGCCTGCAGCGCTTCCCGCACCGCTTCAGGCGTGCCTTTGAACAGCGAAGGTTCACGGCGCGTCAGGCTTCGCAGCGTGCTGCCGGACTGGCGGGCAAAGCTGTGGGCCTGCTCTTCGCTTGCCACGCTCACGCGCTGGCCGTTTTCAAGTTCCACGCCCCAGATTTCCACCTGTCGGGCAAGCTCTTCCGCGCGGCCTGCATCCCGTGCCACGATAGCCTGTACGGCCACCAGCACGTCGCGGCGGCTGTTCTTTTTCCACTCAGTCACTACGTCGCGCAGCAGTGTTTTATCGCCGTTTAAATGGGCGGCAAAAACAAAGTTCCAGTCCAGGCTGGCCGCCAGCCTGGCGCTTTGCAGGCTGGCGCCTAATAAAAAACCTTCCGGGCGCTGGGCCGGTAGCGGCGTGGCGCGAACGCTTTCGTCCGTCGCGGGTTCACGTCGCGAGAGCCAGTCGTCGAGCTGCGTGAGCTGTTCATCAAAGCTGCCTTTTATCGACGGCGATTGCCCGTGCTGCAGCGCCTGCGTCGAAAGCGGCAAGCCCCCCGGCGCTTTACCGACGCCGAGATCGATGCGGCCAGGCGCAAGGGACGACAGCAGATTGAAGTTTTCGGCCACTTTGTAAGGGCTGTAATGCTGAAGCATCTCGCCGCCGGAGCCCACGCGAATGCGGCGAGTCTGCCCGGCAATCCAGGCAATCAACACTTCCGGCGAAGGGCTGGCAAGCTGGGGCGTGTTGTGGTGCTCGGCCAGCCAAAAGCGGTGATAGCCCCAGGTTTCTGCCTGCTGCGCGAGATGCAGCGTACGGGCCAGGGCGTCCGTCGCGCTGTCGTTGGGCGCAAGCGGGCTTTTATCCAGGATACTGATGCGATAAGACATAATGCAGGCTCATTGTTAAAAACATGCCTGCATTATTAAAAGCGGGAGACGGCGGTGAGAAACAATTAATTTACATTTAGACTTCTGAAATAGAGATAAACAAACTCACACGCCTGCCCAACTCTTTGCTACCGGGCGAATATTTTTGCGGGTGACGGATCGTCAGGTAAAAAAAAGCCCCGCTGGATAAGCAGCGAGGCTTTGGTTCAACCTGGGAGATTAATCCCGGGCCTGCAGTTCAATAATATTTTGCTCAAGCCGATTAATCAGGCTGCTTAACAGCGCCTGCTCTTCGCGAGTAATACCCGACAGGATTTCTCCCCGCGTTTCGTTTATTACGCCTTCCATCTTTTCAATGATTGGCGCGGCCTGCTCGGTCAATTTAATCCGTTTTGCCCGACGGTCGTTTGCACAGGTTTTGCGCGAGATTAACCCTTTCTCTTCGAGTTGATCGAGCGTACGAACCAGTGATGGCTGCTCAATGCCGATCGCTTTAGCCAACTGAATCTGTGACTGATCTGGCGGCAGCTGATGAATATTATGCAGCGTTACCCAGTGTGTCTGTGTCAATTCCAGAGGTTTCAGGCGATGGTCAATCAGCGCACGCCAGATGCGTACCAGGCGGGCCAGATCCGAACCTAATGGCGATGGCGATTCCAATTTCATCTCCTTATAATTAGCTTGCTAACTTATTATACTGATTTTAGACTATTGTGCAGGCATTAATTGTTAAAAACAAATCCCTTACTTTCACTGAAGTTATGCAACCAGCTATACTTTTATTCTACATCTAAGTGAGGGGAAACGGCAGCCACCCCCGTTTTTTAAAGGATTATCACTACGTGAGTCTCACTTTTAGCCCGTCCGGTTTCCCACTTCAGGATCTTGTGGTCGGGGCATCGGTCTACTTCCCTCCGCTGTTTAAGGCCGTGTTTGTCGGCTTTTTTATCTGGCTGATCGTCCACCGTTTGCTGCGCGACTGGATTTATTCCGGCGAAATCTGGCATCCCACGTTAATGGACTTATCCCTTTTCGCGCTGTCCGTCAGCGCCGGCATGGCTCTTTTGGTGATGTGGTAACGCAATGAATATCAAAACAATAAAATATTTTTCCACCCTCATCGTTTTTGCCGCCGCGCTGCTGGCGGGCTGGCTGTTATGGAACTATTACATGCAGTCGCCCTGGACGCGGGACGGCAAGGTGCGCGCCGAACAGGTGAGCATCACGCCGCAGGTATCCGGCACCATCGTGACCCTGAACGTGAAAGACAACCAGTTTGCGAGTAAAGGCACTCCGTTGTTCACCCTCGACGCCACGCCTTACCACATTGCGGTGCTAAACGCCGAGGCGCAGCTGGCGAAGGCCCAGTCCGATCTGGCCAAAGCCAGCAACGAGGCGAACCGCCGCCAGAATCTGCCGCGCAACTATATTTCTGCCGAAGACATGGACACCGCCAACATTAACGTTAAAGCGATGCAGGCGGCAGTGAAAGTCGCCCAGGCCACGCTGGAGCAGGCGCAGTGGCAGCTTTCGCAAACCACAGTCACTGCCCCGGTAGACGGCTGGGTCACCAACCTGACCTCCCGCGTCGGGAACTACGCCAGCGAAGGCAAGCCGGTCTTCGCGCTGGTGGACAGCCACTCGTTTTACGTGGTGGGCTATTTCGAAGAGACCAAGCTGCGCCGCATTCAGCCTGGTAATGCCGTGCAGATCGTGCTGTACAACGGCAACCAAAAGCTGAGCGGCAAAGTAGAAAGTATTGGCCGCGCGATCTACGACCAAAGCATCGAAAGCGACAGCGACCTGGTCCCGGACATTAAGCCGAACGTGCCGTGGGTTCGCCTTGCGCAGCGCGTGCCGGTGCGCATTAGCCTGGATGCCATTCCTGATGGCGTGACGCTGGTGTCAGGCACCACCTGCACCGTTAGCGTTCAGCCCTGATGAATCTCAGTTTTCTGGCGTGGCATAACACGCCGTGGGGAAAAGCCACCGGCGGGCAATGGCGCTATGCGCTGCGTAACGCTATTGCCATGGGCATGGCGCTGGCCATTGCCTACGGCCTGAATCTGGATGAGCCTTATTGGGCGATGACCTCCGCCGCCGTGGTGAGCTTCCCCACCGTTGGCGGCGTGATAAGCAAAAGTCTGGGGCGGATTGCGGGCAGTTTTATCGGCGCGGCAGCCTCGTTAATGATTGCCGGCAACGCGCTGAACGATCCCTGGCTGTTCACCTTCGCCATGGCAAGCTGGCTGGCGCTTTGTACCTGGGCCTCCAGCCATTTTCAGAATAACGTGGCCTACGCCTTCATGCTCGCCGGGTACACTGCCGCCATTATTGCCTTCCCGATGATCAATACCGTGGAATCAACGGAGCTGTGGGATATCGCCCAGGCCCGCGTGTGCGAGGTGGTGGTCGGGATATTGTGCGGCGGCTTTATGATGATGGTGCTGCCCAGCACCTCGGACGGCAGCGCTCTGGTTAGCGCCCTGAAAAACATGCACGCCCGGCTGCTCGAACACGCCAGCCTGCTCTGGCAGCCGGAAACCACCGACGCCATTCGCACCGCGCATGAAGGGATTATCGGCCAGATCCTGACCATGAATCTGCTGCGTATTCAGGCTTTCTGGAGCCACTATCGCTTCCGCCGCCAGAACAACCTGCTGAACTACCTGCTTCACCAGCAATTGCGCCTGACCAGCGTGATATCCAGCCTGCGTCGGATGCTGCTCAACTGGCCGGAGGCACCCGCCAATATCTGGTCGGTGCTGGACAGCCTGCTGCGGGAGCTGGCCAAGCCCAACGCCGATAAATACACCGTTGCCCGGCTGCTGCAACACATCGCCCCTCATTCTCAGGACGATTATCGCCATCAGGCATTCTGGCACCGCCTGCGCTATTTCTGCTGGCTCTATCTCAACAGCAGCCGCTGGCTAAGAGAGCTGGAAAACGCCACGCCGGTGTCGGTGATTACGCCGCCCGAAGCCCCGCCGCTGGCGCGCCATACCGACAATGCCGAAGCGCTGTGGAGTGCCGTGCGCACTTTTGCAACGATCGTCCTGACCGGCGCCTGGTGTATCGGTACCCAGTGGGAGTCCGGCGGCGGCGCGCTGTCCCTCGCCGCCATTAGCTGTGTGCTCTACTCTTCGGTCGCCTCGCCGCTCGGCTCGCTCACGCTGCTGATGCGGACCCTGCTTTGGCTGTCGCTGTTCAGTTTCCTGGTGAAATTTGGCCTGATGATTCAGGTCACCCAGCTGTGGCAGTTCCTTATTTTCCTGCTGCCGCTGCTGCTCACCATGCAGTTACTGAAACTCCAGCAGGCAAAGCGCGCCGCGCTTTGGGGGCAGCTCATTGTCTTTATGGGATCGTTTCTGTCGGTCAGCAATCCGCCGGTGTACGACTTTGCCGGGTTTATGAATGACAACCTCGCCAAAGTCCTCGGCGTGGGCATTTCATGGCTGGCTTTTTCGGTACTGCGCCCCAGCTCCGACACCCGCAGGAGCCGCCGCCATATCCGGGCGCTGCGGCGCGGGTTTATCGACCAGCTCAGCCGCAAACCGCAGCACAGCGAGAGCCAGTTTGAATCGCTGGTGTACCACCACATCAGCCAGCTTAGCAGTAGCAAAGAAGAGGCGGCCCGCCGCTGGCTTCTGCGCTGGGGCGTGGTGCTGCTCAACTGCTCGCACGTAGTCTGGCAGCTGCGCGGCTGGGAAACACGCTCCGACCCGCTGTCGATGGTCAGGGACGTTTGCCTGCACACCCTGCGGGATGTGATGAGTGAACGGGGTGTACTGCAAAGGCCGCTGGCGGAATCACTGAAAGAACTGCAAAGAATGTGCGACACGCTGTCGCATCATCACGATCCGGCGGCGCGGGAACTGGCGGGCATTATCTGGCGGCTTTACTGCTCGCTGTCCCAGCTGGAACAGGCACCGCCTGCCGGAACCCTGGCAGGCGGTCAGTAACGATCAAGGCACGTCGTAGCCGAGCGCGGCCTTACGAATGCGGAACCACTGCTGGCGAGTCATCTCCAGAGACAGCGAGTGAATGGCAGAGCGCACACGTTCGATTTTGCCAGACCCGATGATCGGCAGCGGGGAAGATGGCAGGCGCATCACCCAGGCATAAACCACCTGTTCGATGGTGTCGGCCCCAAGTTCTTCCGCCACTTTCTGCAGTTCGGCGCGCAGCGGCTGGAATTCATCGTCGTTAAACAGACGGCCGCCCCCAAGGCAGGACCACGCCATCGGACGAATGCGCAGCTGCTGGAGCTGGTCGAGCGTGCCGTCCAGCAGCAACGGCTGGTGCACCGGTGAAAGCTCAACCTGGTTTGTTGCCAGGGTGAACGGCAGGCGAGACTGCAGCAAGGAGAACTGCGCCGGGGTAAAGTTAGACACGCCGAAATGGCGCACCTTGCCGCTGTGATGCAGCGCGGTGAAGGCTTCCGCCACTTCGTCGGCGTCCATCAGCGGGTCCGGGCGGTGGATCAGCAGCAAATCCAGATAGTCGGTGGCCAGTTTTTTCAGCGAGCTTTCTGCACTGCTGATGATGTAATCGCGATCGGTAATGTAGTGGCCAAGAGCATTTTCTGGCTTCGCGGTGGTGGCGATACCGCACTTGGTGACAATCTCCATTTTACCGCGCAGATGTGGCACCAGACGCATCGCTTCGCCAAAGGCCGCTTCACAAGCGTACCCGCCGTAAATATCGGCGTGATCCGCCGTGGTGATCCCCATCTCAACGTGCTCTTCAATAAAGCTCGCCAGCTCGCGCGGGGACATGTTCCATTCCATCAAACGCCAGTAGCCCATCACCAAGCGTGAAAACTCCGGGCCCTGCGGGGCAATCGTAATACGCTGTACCATAAAAAAATCACCTCAAAAAAGGAAAAAATCTTCCCCGAGTATAACGGCGGTGAATGATTAAAACAGTGAGGGCTGCTCAGGTTCTTCAGGAGAATTTGGCTTGTTTGCTCGTAACTTGCGCAATAAGCGCTGGCGGCAGAGGCGCAGCACGTCCTGCTTTTGGGCGTCGCTCATTTGCTGCCACTGGAAACGCTCGTCCCGGCTGCGCATACAGCCACGGCAAAAGCCGCGTTCATCCGACTGGCAGATCCCGCGGCAGGGGCTTTGAATGGGGAAGAACTCTAGCTGCTCAGACACTAACCCGCCTCATTAACGACTTTGCATCAATTGAAGCCTGAGTCTGCCCCGGATGCAAGCGGGGCGGCTAAAAAATCGCCTCTCGACTGAAAGCGGCTGAAAATTAAGGTTCAACTAATCTTCTCTCTCCAGGATAGCGCATATTCAGTTTTGTATTCACGGCTTATATGAACCTTTTAAAAAAGTTACAGTGTAACGATGCGCAGTTTAACCTCTGCTGCGCATTTTTCTTTACGCTGATCAATTCTCTTTTTATCCACCGCAGCTGGCAGCTAATTGCCCCGCACTCGCTCCATAGCTGGCTGTTTGCCGCTTCGGTGCCGGTGGTACTGTTCTGCGGCTGGCTAATGATTTTCAGCGTGGTGAACCTGCCCTGGCTGCGCAAACCCGTGCTGGTGCTGCTGGTCATCGGCTGCGCTGCCAGCAACTATTTTATGTTCACCTACGGCGCCGTCATTGATAAAAACATGATGGTCAACGTGTTTGAAACAGATTCCCAGGAAGCCACCGCGCTGGTTACGCCGCAGCTGGTCAGCTGGCTGGCCTTGCTGGGTATTATCCCCGCCCTGTTGCTTTCCCTGGTGAAGGTTCAGCCGGCGCGCTGGTGGCATATCGTGCTGACTCGCCTGGTCGGCATTCTCGCCGGACTGCTGGTGATAATCCTCATCGCCGCTGTGTTTTACAAAGACTACGCTTCGCTGTTCCGGAACAATAAAAGCGTGGTGAAAATGGTCACGCCCGCAAACTACATCAGTGCCATTAGCCGCTACAGCAAAGAACGCTGGTTTGCCGGGGATCAGACGCTGATTAAAATTGGCGAAGACGCGCAAAGAGGCCCGCTGATTAAACAGCAGCCGAAGAAAACGCTGGTGGTGTTGGTCGTCGGTGAAGCCTCAAGAGCCGAGAACTATTCGCTGGGCGGCTATGAGCGTGAGACCAATCCTCAGCTCAAAAAACAGGGCGTGATTTACTTCCAGAATGCCTCGTCCTGCGGGACGGAAACCGCGGTTTCTGTGCCCTGTATGTTCTCAGTGATGCCGCGTAAAACCTACGATGCGGATCTCGCCCGGCACCAGGAAGGCCTGCTGGACGTATTAGCCCACGGCGGCGTGAACGTGCTGTGGCGGGATAACGACGGCGGCTGCAAAGGCGCCTGCGACCGTGTTCCGCATACGGATATGACCCAGTGGAAGCTGGACGTTTACTGCAAAGACGGCGCCTGCTTTGGCGATGTGCTGCTCCACCGCCTGGACAATGTTCTCGACGGCCTGCAGCGGGATACCGTCCTGGTGCTGCATCTGATGGGCAGCCACGGGCCGGCTTATTACCAGCGCTATCCGGCCAGCTTCCGCCGCTTCACCCCCACCTGCGACAGTAATCAAATTCAGGACTGTGACCGCCAGGCGCTGATTAACACCTACGACAATACTATCCTGCACACCGACGACGTGCTGAGCCGCACTATCGACAAGCTGAAACAGCATCAGGATAAACTGAATACGGCGCTGGTTTACCTGGCCGATCACGGGGAATCTCTCGGGGAAAGCGGTATTTACCTGCACGGTACGCCGTATATGCTCGCGCCTTCGCAGCAGACACATATCCCGCTACTGTTCTGGCTGTCACAGGATTATCAGCGAAGCTTTGCGCTGGACAACGAGTGCCTGGCCAATAAGGCCGCCAGCGACGCCGTGTCCCAGGACAATTTGTTCTCAACCCTGCTCGGTATGATGAATATTCATACCTTGGTTTATCAAAAAGATACGGATATTCTTGCCGACTGCCGCAGGCGCTAATGGGATGGTGGTCACAAAAAAGTGGCCGGCGCCTATTGCATTAGACTGACTGGTCTACTACATTTGAGCGCATGAATCGACATCCTGAACACGACACTCGCGAACATCTCCTCGCCATTGGCGAGCGGCTGTGCCTTGCCCGGGGCTTTACCGGCATGGGGTTAAGCGAATTGTTGCGCACCGCAGAAGTGCCCAAAGGCTCTTTCTACCACTACTTCCGCTCAAAAGAAGCGTTTGGCGTGGCAATGCTGGAGCGCTATTATCAGGCTTCTAATCTGCGCGTGGCGGAACACTTTTCGCACGGCGAAGGCAATTATCGCCAGCGCCTGCTGAAGTGGTACCAGGATATGCTGAGCTACTTCTGCCAGAGCGGAAACCTGAGTAACTGTCTGATAGTGAAACTTTCAGCAGAAGTCTGTGATCTTTCGGAAGATATGCGCGGCGCGCTGAATAACGGCGGCTCACAGCTAATCTCTCTGCTTGCTGATGCCCTGGAGAAAGGCCGCAGCGAAAAAAGCCTGCGCTTTGAAGGCGAAGCGCTCGAGCAGGCCATGGTGCTGTACTCGCTGTGGGTAGGCGCCAGCCTGCAGGCAAAAATATCCCGCAGCGCGCTGCCGCTGGAAAGCGCGCTGGCACACGTAAGAATCCTATTGGCAGAACCTGTCGCCTGACAGGTTTTTTATTTACTGAATTACTAGACGACCGGTCTACTTGAGGAAACACCATGTCAGCAGATAAACTGTTTACGCCGCTCAAAGTTGGCGCTATTACCGTACCAAACCGTATCTTTATGGCTCCGCTGACGCGCCTGCGCAGTATTGAGCCAGGCGATATCCCAACCCCGCTGATGGGCGAATATTACCGCCAGCGCGCCAGCGCCGGGCTTATCATCAGCGAAGCAACCCAGATGTCCGCCCAGGCTAAAGGCTACGCCGGCGCTCCGGGCCTGCACAGCGAAGAGCAAATCGCCGCGTGGAAAAAAATTACCGCTGGCGTGCACGCTGAAAAAGGCCACATGGCGGTGCAGCTGTGGCACACCGGCCGTATTTCCCACTTTACCCTCCAGCCAGGCCAGCAGGCTCCGGTCGCGCCTTCCGCGCTGAGTGCCGGGACCCGTACCTCCCTGCGTGACGAAAACGGCAACGCCGTTCGCGAAGATACTTCCATGCCTCGCGCGCTGGAACTGAACGAAATTCCGGGCATCGTGGATGACTTCCGCAAGGCAATTGGCAATGCACGTGACGCCGGTTTTGACCTGGTTGAGCTGCACTCTGCTCACGGCTATCTGCTGCACCAGTTCCTGTCTCCTTCTTCTAACCACCGTACCGACGAATATGGCGGCAGCCGCGAGAACCGCGCTCGCCTGGTGCTGGAAGTGGTTGATGCCGGGATCAAAGAATGGGGTGCCGACCGCATCGGGATCCGCGTATCACCGATTGGATCCTTCCAGAACGTGGACAACGGCCCGGACGAAGAGGCTGACGCGCTGTACCTGATTGAAGAGCTGGGCAAACGCGGCATTGCTTATCTGCATATGTCCGAGCCGGACTGGGCCGGTGGCGAACCGTACACCGAGACATTCCGTGCCAAAGTCCGTGAGCGTTTTAGCGGTGTGATCGTTGGCGCTGGCGCCTATACCCCGGAGAAAGCGGAAGATCTGATCGGCAAAGGCCTGATCGACGCCGTCGCGTTTGGCCGTTCGTTCATTGCCAACCCGGACCTGGTCGCTCGTCTGCACAAAAATGCCGAGCTGAACCCACAGCGCCCAGAGTCCTTCTATGGCGGCGGCGCGGAAGGCTACACCGACTACCCAACGCTGTAACTCCGCAGTACCTTTCATTGATAGCGGCGCGCAAACGCCGCTATACTCAACGACTCCAGAAATAACTGTCTCATTCGACGAGGATTTTATGCGTCTACTTCATACCATGCTGCGCGTTGGCGACCTGCAACGCTCCATCGAGTTTTATACCAAAGTGCTGGGCATGAAACTGCTGCGTACCAGCGAAAACACCGAGTACAAATACTCTCTCGCGTTTGTCGGCTATGGCGATGAAAGCGACACGGCGGTTATCGAACTGACCTATAACTGGGGCGTGGACAGCTATGAGCTGGGCACCGCTTACGGCCACATCGCGCTGAGCGTGGATAACGCCGCAGAGGCCTGCGAACGCATTCGCAATAACGGCGGCAACGTGACCCGTGAAGCCGGCCCGGTAAAAGGCGGCACCACCGTTATCGCTTTTGTTGAAGATCCGGACGGTTACAAAATCGAGCTGATCGAAGAGAAGCACGCGGGCAAAGGCCTGGGTAACTGATTTTCAGGCGATTAGCGTCAAACAAGGGGCGTGTTGTGCGCCCTGATTGTTGCTAACTAAAGATGGAAAAAGCGTGGTTTTTCCCTCTTTGTGGTTAACAGATGAAAATCAATGAATTGATTTTTCTGGTTTATTTCATAATGACTTCGGGCCGCCTTTCCTATTATTGGGGAGTTATCCATACCCTGAAGGCGCACGTTGTGCGGCCTTTACTGCAACACTCCACGAAATTTGCCATAATGCGCGCTGCATTTTCCCCGTATTAAGAGAAGCTGATGTCAGACAACACGCAATTGCATGGCCTGTGCGACCGTTTTCGTGGTTTTTATCCGGTAGTTATCGACGTTGAAACCGCAGGTTTTAACGCTAAAACCGATGCGTTACTGGAAATCGCCGCCGTTACCCTGAAGATGGATGAAGACGGCTGGTTATCCCCCGACGAAACGCTGCACTTCCATGTCGATCCGTTTGAGGGCGCGAACCTGCAGCCTGAAGCCCTGGCGTTCAACGGTATTGACCCGCATAATCCCCTGCGTGGTGCCGTCAGCGAATACGATGCCCTGCACGCGATTTTCAAAACCGTGCGAAAAGGCATTAAAGACAGCGGCTGCAGCCGGGCGATTATGGTGGCGCACAACGCCACGTTCGACCACAGCTTTATGATGGCGGCGGCAGAGCGAGCCTCTTTGAAACGCAACCCGTTCCACCCGTTTGTGACGTTTGATACCGCGGCCCTGAGCGGCCTGGTGCTGGGGCAAACAGTGCTGGCCAAAGCCTGCATCGCCGCAGGCCAGAAGTTTGACAGCTCGCAGGCCCACTCCGCCCTGTACGACACCGAGCAAACCGCCCTGCTGTTCTGCGAAATCGTCAACCGCTGGAAGCGCCTCGGCGGCTGGCCGCTGCCGCTGGCCGACGAACCGGAATCTGAAGCATAAAAAAAGCGACCTGAGGGTCGCTTTTTTACTGGCTGGCGAAATTATTCTGCGCCTGGCTCTTCAGATTTATGCTTCTCTGCGGTCTCTTTAATCAGCGCCTGCAGTTCGCCGCGCTGGTACATCTCGATGATGATGTCGCAGCCGCCGACCAGCTCACCGTCCACCCACAGCTGCGGGAACGTTGGCCAGTTAGCGTATTTTGGCAGCTCAGCACGAATGTCCGGGTTCTGCAGAATATCCACATAGGCGAAACGCTCGCCGCAGGCGGACAGCGCCTGAACGGCCTGAGCGGAGAAGCCGCAGCTCGGCAGCTTCGGGGAACCTTTCATATAGAGAAGAATCGGGTTCTCAGCGATCTGGCGTTGAATTTTTTCAATAGTGCTCATTGTCTTGCTTCCTCAAACCTTGATACGGCAATAGCCTGCCATTGTAGCCAGTTGCGCCCCGGGCAGAAAACACCATTTTTATCAGGGTTTCTCTTTCCCCCGCCTGGCGCGCAAACATACCTTAAGAATAACACTTTTACGGCGCGCGAAAATGAGCAATTTGCTTCATTCAAGATCAATTAAACAGCGGATAACACCCTGGAATGGCTAATTTTTTAGCTATAGCTTCCACTTTTGACCGTTAAATAGTATTTGCCTATTAACATTATCGGCTTTTATGCATTAGAATCGTCGGGTTTCGCAAAAATCATACGCAGGCATGATGGTTAGCATCGTGTCTTCATTTATCAGGGGATTGACGAGTGGCGCGGATAAATAAAATCTCTATCACGCTATGTGCTCTGCTATTTGCTTTGCCCTATACACCTTTGGCGCAGGCGTCCGAGCACGTCCGCCATCCTGTTGCACAAAAAGGTCATCCGGCCAAGACAACAACCAGTAAAAGCAACAAGGGCAAAGAGAAAGCAAAACCGAAGATCAGCACAGCCTCCACAAAGAAGTCCGGTAAAAAAACAACCTCACCGGCGAAAGCCAAAGTGGCAAAACACACCACCTCAGGCAAAAGCAGCACCCTCGCTAAAACTAGCAGCAAAAAAACCTCGCAGAAATTAGCCCTACAGCCAGCCTCAGCCAACGTTGCCTACACTGAAAAATGCACTCATCGTAAAGGGCATAAAAAGCAGTGCGTTAAGGTGAAGTCGGAAAAAAATCTGACCATCGCGCAGGCGCATAAAGTGCGCGTGCAGAAAGCGCAAAAAACGGCCATGAACAAGCTGATGGGGCAAATTGGAAAACCGTATCGCTGGGGAGGTACTTCCCCACGCACAGGTTTCGACTGCAGCGGGCTGATTTATTACGCTTATAAAGATCTGGTGAATATCCGTATTCCACGCACCGCCAATGAAATGTATCACCTGCGCGATGCCTCCTCCGTTGACCGCGGCGAACTGGAAAGCGGTGACCTGGTGTTCTTCCGTACCCAGGGCCGTGGCACCGCCGATCACGTTGGCGTCTACGTTGGCAACGGGAAGTTTATTCAGTCCCCGCGCAGCGGCCGCGATATTCAGATCACCTCCCTGAGCGAAGATTACTGGCAGCGCCATTACGTGGGCGCCCGCCGGGTCATGACGCCAAAAACTATTCGTTAATCTTATCGCGCCCTTTCGGGCTAATCAGACTGATTAAAATATTAACAGCCCGGCACGGGCTGTTTTATTTTGTTGTTTCATTGCGCTTTTTTGCACTCTCGTAATTTGCTAACCTTATAACCACACAAAATGTAGTTATATTGTGAAGCAAAATAACAAGGAGTGAAGCCATGTCGTTCGAACTACCCGCCCTGCCCTATGCCAAAGATGCGCTGGCACCGCATATCTCAGCCGAAACACTCGAATACCATTACGGCAAACATCACCAGACCTACGTCACTAACCTGAATAATCTGATCAAAGGCAGCCCGTTTGAAGGTAAAACGCTGGAAGAGATCGTGACAGGATCTGACGGCGGGATCTTCAATAACGCGGCCCAGGTCTGGAACCATACGTTCTACTGGCACTGCCTGGCGCCGAATGCCGGCGGGGAGCCGACCGGTGACGTGCTGGCAGCCATCAACCACGCTTTTGGCAGCGTGGAAGCCTTTAAAAAGCAGTTCACCGAAGCGGCCATCAAAAACTTCGGCTCCGGCTGGACATGGCTGGTGAAAAATAGCGACGGCAGCCTGGCTATCGTCTCGACCTCTAACGCAGGTACCCCATTAACAACCGGAGCAAAACCGCTGCTGACCGTGGACGTATGGGAACATGCTTACTACATCGATTACCGCAACGCGCGCCCGGTTTATCTCGACCATTTCTGGGCGCTGGTCAACTGGGAATTTGTTGCGCAAAACCTGGCGGGCTGATTTTTAGCGGTTAACCACGAAGGAGGGAAGCAACGCTTTTCTTCTATATACGAGAAGGGCCGCGAAAGCGGCCCTTTGTAAATCAGTGCAGGACGGCGGTTAGCGCCCCGGCAACAATCAGACTCAGTACGATAACCGTAGTCACCACGGAAAACTTCAGATCGGTACTCATCGTAAGCTCCTTTTATTTCCCTACAAAGTGTATGTGGGGTGATTTTCCCACAATTAGCGATAAAAATCCTGCTGGATTTGCACAGATATCGGTTTTCCCTCTTCCACTTTGCCCCGGGATAAGCCAAAATCCTTCGCTAATTTACCGCGTATCGCCCGGCAACGCCCTCCTCCCGCTGTATGTCGCATCCCCGACAGGCCTGCAACCAACGTGTTGCCCCAGGAGTTAGCGAAGGCAAACGTTTAACACATGAGTTATCAGGAGTTTACGATATGGTCTGGAGTGACATCTAATGGCAACGATTAAGGACGTAGCGAAGCGCGCAAACGTTTCCACTACCACTGTGTCACATGTCATTAACAAGACCCGTTTTGTGGCGGAAGAGACACGCAACGCCGTCTGGGCAGCCATCAAAGAGCTGCACTATTCGCCTAGCGCCGTGGCTCGCAGCCTGAAGGTCAACCACACCAAATCCATCGGCCTGCTTGCCACCTCAAGCGAAGCCCCTTATTTTGCGGAAATTATTGAATCCGTTGAGAACAGCTGTTTCGCCAAGGGCTACACCCTGATTCTGGGCAACGCGCACAACAACTTTGAAAAGCAGCGCGCATACCTGTCCATGATGGCGCAAAAACGCGTGGATGGGCTGCTGGTCATGTGTTCCGAATACCCTGAGACGCTGCTTTCAACCCTGGAAGAGTACCGCCATATTCCGATGGTGGTGATGGACTGGGGCGAAGCTCGTGCGGACTTTACCGATTCCGTGGTCGATAATGCCTTCCACGGCGGCTACCTTGCGGGCCGCTACCTGATTGAACGTGGCCATCGCGATATCGGTGCTATTCCGGGTCAGCTGGAGCGAAATACCGGCGGCGGCCGCCATGCAGGGTTCCTGAAGGCACTTGAAGAAGCCAATATCAAAGTGCCGGATAACTGGGTGGTTCAGGGTGATTTCGAACCAGAGTCTGGTTATCGCGCCATGCAGCAACTGCTTAACCAGCCGCATCGCCCTACCGCCGTTTTCTGCGGCGGCGATATTATGGCGATGGGTGCAATTTGCGCCGCAGACGAAATGGGGCTGCGCGTGCCGCAGGACATTTCTATCATCGGCTATGACAACGTGCGCAACGCCCGCTATTTCTCTCCGGCGCTGACCACAATCCACCAGCCGAAAGAGCGCCTGGGCGAAACGGCGTTTAACATGCTGCTCGACCGCATCATTAATAAGCGCGAAGAGTCGCAGACGATTGAAGTCCATCCTCGTCTGATTGAACGCCGCTCGGTGGCCGACGGTCCGTTCCGCGATTACCGCCGCTAAGTCTCTTCGGGGGCCGGGAATGTGTTACCCGGCTCCTGCAGCCACTCCTGATTCATCGTCTCACTGTCACCCAAATAGTCCAGCAGCCAGCTCAAAGCGGGCGAAGCATCGTCCTGCCGCCAGGTTAAGCAGCAGGCCGCGTCCGGGAATGGATTCTCCAGCATCAGCTCTTTCCAGTCGCCCCTGACGAGCCACGGCTGGGCAATGTGCGTCGGCACCATACCAATGCATAATCCCGCCGTCAGGCAATCCGCCCCCGACGCCCAGTCCGGCACCACCACGCGGCGTTGGTTGTCCAGCAGCCAGGTAATGCGCTTGGGTAACGAACGGGATGTGTCTTCCAGCACAAGGGATGGCCAGGGACGAATGTCATCATCCAGAATAATACCTTCCCGTTGCGCAAGCGGATGGTCAGCGGAAACCACGCAGCGCCAGCTTAGCGCCCCCATGTCCCGAAATGCGTAACGCCCCCCGACCGGGATAGCCTGCGTGGCGCCAATCGCCGCCTCAACTCGCCCGTCGGCAAGCGCATCCCACACGCCGTTGAACACTTCCTGGGAAACCCTTAACTCGATATCCGGGAAATGACGATAAAAATCCAGCACCAGCTGGCGAGTACGCTCAGGTTTAACGATATTGTCTACCGCAATGGACAGGTGCCCACGCCAGCCGTTGGCTATCTGCTGGCACTGCTGGCGCGTTGCCATCATTTTTTTGATAACAGACCGACCTTCTTTGAGAAAAAATGCCCCGGCGGCGGTCAGTTCAACGTCCCGATGACGCCGTTCAAACAGCGGCACGGCCAGCCACTCTTCAAGCTGACGCACCGTGTAGCTGATGGCAGAAGGCACGCGATGCAGCTCCTGGGCTGCACCGCTAAAGCTGCCGTTTCGCGCCACGGCATCAACCACTTCCAGCGAATATTCAGACCACATATTTCTGCCTGCAAAAAATTTGAATGCAATTTGCAAATATTAGCGTTTCACAAGCGGTTTTGCACTCCGTAGACTCCTGCCCCGTTAACCTGCTATCAAAATCAAGAGTGAAATATGCAACCATCAAAGGGATTTCTTATCTGGCTTGCGGGGCTGAGCGTGCTGGGTTTCCTGGCCACCGACATGTACCTGCCCGCCTTTGCCGCAATTCAACAAGATCTGGGGACCACCGCCTCCGCCGTGAGTGCCAGCCTGAGCCTGTTCCTCGCTGGCTTTGCTTTTGCCCAGCTAATCTGGGGCCCGCTTTCCGACCGCTTCGGGCGTAAACCTGTGCTGTTGATTGGCCTGGCCATGTTTGCCGCCGGCTGTATCGGAATGCTTTGGGTGCAGGATGCCACCACGCTGCTGGTGCTGCGCTTTATTCAGGCCGTGGGCGTTTGCTCAGCCGCCGTTAGCTGGCAGGCCCTGGTGACTGATTATTATCCCGCCAACCGCGCTGGCCGCATTTTTGCCACCATCATGCCGCTGGTCGGGCTTTCTCCGGCGCTGGCCCCGCTGCTCGGCAGCTGGCTGCTGAACCATTTTGAATGGCAGGCTATTTTTGCCGTGCTGTTCGCCGTCGCTTTGCTGCTGATGATCCCCACGCTGCGCCTCAAGCCCCGGACTCAGCACCACGGGCAAACCGAAGACAATAAAGTCAGCTTCTTCTCTTTATTACGTTCCCGCGTTTACGGTGGCAACGTGCTGATTTACGCCGCCTGTTCCGCCAGCTTTTTCGCCTGGCTTACCGGCTCGCCATTTATTCTGAATGAGATGGGCTACAGCCCCGCGGCGATTGGCCTGAGCTACATGCCGCAGACTGTCGCTTTCCTGATTGGTGGCTATGGCTGCCGCAGCGCGCTGCAAAAGTGGAGTGGCAAACAGCTACTTCCGTGGCTGCTGGCTCTGTATACCCTGAGCGTGGTCGCCACCTGGGGCGTGGCGGTGAGCGGCCATGCTGATCTGACGCTGCTGCTTATTCCGTTCTGCGTGATGGCCGCGGCGAACGGCGCCATCTACCCTATCGTGGTGTCCTCGGCTCTGCTGCCTTTCCCGCAGGCAACCGGGAAAGCCGCAGCCCTGCAAAACACCCTGCAGCTTGGGCTTTGCTTCCTGGCAAGCTTAATGGTTTCCTGGCTGGTCACTACGCCGCTGCTGACCACCACCAGCGTGATGCTGGCGACAGTCCTGCTTGCTGGTCTGGGCTATGCCCTGCAACACGCGGCCCAACGCGAAGCACCCAACAAGGGCCACAGCGAGCTGTCCCGCGCACAGTAACCTGCATGATAATGTGAATGTTGTGTGATTAGCTTGCTAACAATATTCCATTGAACCCTCAATTAAACGGGCTTATAGTAATTGCGGTTCTACGATAAGCCTTATCAATTTTATTTTGCGGAAGCCGGAGCGCTTCCGTTTTTCCATGGATGGCCTTTCAGTAAGGGAGAATCCCCCCTTTCTCTGTTCTACGTCGGATATCAGGCACGCGGAATTTTCCGTGAGAGTTCTCACAAGCCGGGAATAGCGTCTACGCTGTTTTAAGGTTCTGATCACAACAAGGTGATGGAGAAGCTATGAGTTCATCGTGTATAGAAGAAGTGAGCGTACGAGATAACGAATGGTATCGTATCGCAAATGAAATGCTGAGCCGGGCAGGTATCACCCTCAACGGCCCAAACCCCTTTGATATTCAGGTCAAAAACCCGAACTTTTTTAAACGCGTTCTGCAGGAAGGTTCTCTCGGCCTTGGCGAAAGCTATATGGACGGCTGGTGGGAATGCGAACGGCTGGATATCTTTTTCACTAAAGTCCTGCGTGCCGGGCTGGAAAACCAACTCCCCCACCATTTCAAAGATACCCTGCGCATTGCGGCGGCAAGACTGGTTAACCTGCAGTCTAAAAAACGCGCATGGATAGTCGGGAAAGAGCATTACGATCTTGGCAACGATCTGTTCAGCCGGATGCTGGACAAGCACATGCAATACTCCTGCGGTTACTGGAAAGACGCGACAAATCTCAGCGACGCTCAGGATGCCAAGCTCAAAATGATCTGCGAAAAACTGCAGCTGAAACCCGGTATGAAGCTGCTGGATATCGGCTGCGGCTGGGGCGGTCTGGCCGAGTTTGCAGCACGCAACTATGGCGTATCCGTCTTTGGTGTGACTATCTCAGCAGAACAGCAAAAAATAGCGCAGGCGCGTTGCAAAGGCCTGGATGTCACCATCCTTTTACAGGACTACCGCGACCTGAACGAACAATTTGACCGCATTGTTTCCGTCGGCATGTTTGAGCACGTCGGGCCTAAAAATTATGCCACCTACTTTGACGTTGCCGACCGCAACCTCAAGCCGGACGGCATTTTCCTGCTACACACAATAGGTTCTAAAAAGACCGACAATAATGTCGATCCGTGGATCAATAAGTACATTTTCCCTAATGGCTGCCTGCCGTCGGTGCGGCAGATTGCCGACGCCAGCGAACCGCATTTTGTGATGGAAGACTGGCACAACTTCGGCGCCGACTATGACAAAACGCTGATGGCCTGGCACGAGCGTTTTCTGGCAACCTGGTCAGAAATCGAAGGCAACTATTCTGAGCGCTTTAAAAGGATGTTTAGTTACTACCTGAATGCCTGCGCCGGCGCTTTCCGGGCGCGCGACATTCAGCTCTGGCAGGTTGTTTTCAGCCGGGGCATTGAGCACGGCCTGCGCGTACCCCGTTAAAACAGACCCGGTGAATGCCGGGTTTTCTTCTTTGCAATTGTCTCTCTTTGCGCACCAATGTGATTAACCTCACAGGTTTAGCCCTGCCTGCGCTTAGCGGCTTGATCTGCTTAACAGATATCATTTCCTGGGATGGAAACCGGTTTCATCAATCACAGACAATCTGGGCATTAGCCGTATCAATGATTGCCTGTCGGAGATGGCAGGTCAGACCGTGAGGACAACGATGAAATACGCATTTCCTGAGCATTTCTGGTGGGGCAGCGCAGCCTCCGGCCCACAAACCGAGGGCGAAGCGCTGAACTTTGGCAAATCTGAAACCATCTGGGACCGATGGTTCGCCGAGCAGCCTAACCGTTTCCACCACGGCGTCGGGCCACAAAACACCTCAACTTTTTATCAGCGCTGGAAGCAAGACATCGCCCTGCTGAAAAAGCTCAATCACAATACTTTCCGCACCTCCATTTCCTGGGCTCGTCTGATTCCCGAGGGCACGGGTGAAGTCAATCCGCTGGCGGTTGAGTTCTATAACCAGGTGATTGACGAACTGTTGGCTCAGGGCATTAAGCCATTTATCAACCTGTACCACTTTGATATGCCCATGGTGATGCAGGAAAAAGGCGGCTGGGAAAGCCGTGAAGTGGTTGATGCCTATGCCGCCTACGCCAATACCTGTTTCGAGCTTTTCGGCGATCGCGTGAAGCACTGGTTTACCTTCAACGAGCCGGTTGTTCCGGTTGAATGCGGCTACCTCTATGACTACCACTACCCTAACGTGGTGGATTTCAACCGCGCGGTGACCGTCGCTTACCACACCATGCTTGCCCACGCTAAAGCGGTCAAGGCTTACCATGCCCGCAGCGATGACGGCCAGATTGGCATCATTCTCAACCTGACGCCATCTTACCCTCGTTCGCAAAACCCGGCTGACGTAAAGGCCGCCAACCTGGCCGACCTGATGTTTAACCGCAGTTTCCTGGACCCGGCACTGCGCGGTGAATATCCTGCTGAGCTGGTCGCGTTCCTGAAAGAGCACGATAAACTTCCGGCCTGTCAGCCTGAGGACAGAGCCCTGCTCGCTGCGGGCGTCGTAGACTTACTGGGGATTAACTACTACCAGCCGCGCCGCATTAAGTGTCGCGACACGCTGGTTAACCCGGAAAGTCCGTTTATGCCGGAGTGGTTCTTTGAGTCCTACGAAATGCCGGGTCGCAAAATGAACCCTTATCGTGGCTGGGAAATCTACGAGCGCGGGATCTACGATATTCTCACCAATCTGCGTGAAAATTACGGCAACCCGGCCTGCTATATTTCAGAAAACGGCATGGGCGTCGAAAACGAACAGCGCTTTATCGACAACGGCCAAATCAACGATGATTACCGGATTGATTTCGTTCGTGACCACCTGAAGTGGCTGCATAAGGGCATCAGCGAGGGCAGCAACTGCCTTGGTTACCACATGTGGACATTTATCGATAACTGGTCATGGTGCAACGCCTACAAAAACCGCTATGGCTTTGTGTCGCTGGATCTTAATACCCAGCAGCGCACGATTAAGAAAAGCGGCGAGTGGTTTATGAAAACTGCAGTCGAAAACGGGTTTAACGAAGAAGATTAATCCTGGTTAAGAACGAGAAACGGGGCCAGCTGGCCCCGTCTTTTATGGCTAAAGAATGTTTATTCGCTAGCGGGAATCGCCGCTGCTATTGCCGCTTCACGGCTAGCCAGCACGCGTTCAACGGTGTCGACAATTGCCTGGGTCTGCGGGTCAATTTCAATGTTCACGCGCTGCCCCAGTTTTTTAGCACCAAGCGTAGTGCGCTCCAGTGTTTCAGGGATCAGATGCACGCAAAAACGCGTGGCGGTCACCTCGCCCACCGTCAGGCTGATCCCGTCGATGCCCACATAACCTTTATAAAGGATATATTTCATCAGGGTCTTATCCTGGATCTTAAACCAGATTTGGCGGTTATTTTCTGAGGTCAGAATTTTTGAAATTTCGGCCGTGGTCATAATATGACCCGACATTAAATGTCCGCCGATTTCGTCGTTAAATTTGGCAGCACGCTCAACGTTCACGCTGTCGCCCACGCTTAGCTCACCGAGGTTGGTGATGCGCAACGTCTCTTTCATCAAATCAAAGCTAACGTGATTGCCGTTGATTTCGGTTACCGTCAGGCAGCAGCCGTTATGCGCCACCGAAGCCCCGGTTTCGAGGTCTGGCAGCATTTCAGTCGGCATATCAATAACGTGGGTGCGGAAATTCGGTTTCTCATCGATGGAAACCAGGGTCGCCGTGCCCTGCACAATACCTGTAAACATCTAAAAACTCCTGGCAATTCGCAGACGGTAACGCTACCGCCATTAACAGACATTTTCGCACTTTAGCAGTTGGAAAATCAGCTTGCCAGTGCGGGGCGTGCGCTGGCTCTATTTTTGACTGGCGTATAAATAAACTCCCGCTACAATAGACTGGTTATTTCCCCAGTTCATCTTCTTGCTGCCTGTTTTGGCGGCTTTTTTAGTCTCTCATACATATAAAAATAATCAGGTGTAATCATGCAGAAGTACCTCACCGAAGCTCGCCAGCTCCTTGCCCTGGCGATACCTGTCATCATCGCGCAGGTCGCTCAAACTGCAATGGGATTCGTCGATACCGTGATGGCCGGCGGCTACAGCGCTACCGACATGGCCGCCGTGGCGATCGGCACCTCCATCTGGCTGCCCGCTATTCTGTTCGGCCACGGGCTGCTATTGGCCTTAACGCCAACCGTTGCGCAACTCAACGGTTCGGCGCGACGTGACCGCATTGCGCACCAGGTTCGCCAGGGGTTCTGGCTGGCTGGCATGGTTTCCGTGCTGGTGATGGTGGTGTTGTGGAACGCGGGCCATATCATTCACGCTATGCACAATATCGATCCTGAACTGGCGGATAAAGCCGTTCGCTATCTCCGAGCGCTGCTCTGGGGTGCGCCAGGTTACCTGTTCTTCCAGGTAGGACGTAACCAGTGCGAAGGCCTGGCCAAAACCAAGCCAGGTATGGTGATGGGCTTTATCGGCCTGCTGGTCAATATTCCGGTCAACTACGTCTTCATTTATGGCCATTTCGGCATGCCAGAACTGGGCGGCGTGGGCTGCGGCGTGGCAACGGCGGCGGTGTACTGGGTGATGTTCTTCAGCATGCTGTCTTACATCAAGAAAGCGCGTTCGATGCGCGACATCAAAAACCCGGATGGTTTCAGCAAGCCGGACTGGGCGGTGGTCAAGCGCCTGAGCCAGCTCGGACTGCCGATTGCCCTGGCGTTGTTCTTCGAAGTTACGCTGTTTGCCGTTGTCGCCCTGCTGGTTTCCCCGCTGGGTATCACCGACGTTGCCGGGCACCAGATTGCCCTCAACTTCAGCTCGCTGATGTTTGTGCTGCCGCTCTCTTTAGGGGCCGCGGTGACTATTCGCGTCGGTTTCCGTCTTGGGCAGGGCTCCACCCTGGATGCACAAATCGCCGCCCGCACCGGGGTTGGCGTGGCCATTTGCCTGGCGATGTGCACCGCGTTGTTTACCGTTATTTTCCGGGAGCACATTGCTCTGCTGTACAACGACAATCCGGCAGTTGTCGCGCTGGCGGCGCATCTGATGCTGCTGGCAGCCATTTACCAGATATCCGACTCAATCCAGGTGATAGGCAGCGGCGTTCTGCGTGGCTACAAAGATACCCGCTCGATCTTCTTTATTACGTTCATCGCGTACTGGGTGCTGGGGCTGCCAGCCGGCTATATTCTGGGGCTAACCGACTGGGTCGTCGAACCGATGGGCCCGGCCGGGTTCTGGATCGGCTTTATTATCGGCCTGACTTCCGCCGCGATCATGATGATGTTGCGTATGCGTTGGCTGCAGCGTCAGCCTTCCGTCACAATCCTGCAGCGCGCCGCGCGTTAATTAAACAACGGTAGCCGCATCCGCGGCTACTTTCTCTCCATTCTGCGCAGATGCTCGGCAATCGTGTGAAATCTGGAATAAAATTGCGAGTTTTCCCTTGCAAGCCCCGAGGTGTATCGCTAATATTCGTCCCCGCTGTCGCCAAGACAACAATGCGTTCATAGCTCAGTTGGTTAGAGCACCACCTTGACATGGTGGGGGTCGTTGGTTCGAGTCCAATTGAACGCACCATTTTCAAATATATCAGTGCGTCCGTAGCTCAGTTGGTTAGAGCACCACCTTGACATGGTGGGGGTCGGTGGTTCGAGTCCACTCGGACGCACCATATTTGCTAAAGCAGTTCCCTTCTTTAACCCGCTTTTCTTCAAGCTGATAAATTCCAAATTTCATTTTTACACGCAAGCCCGTAGCGCATGAAAACGTCATTTTTAGCGTTTTGAGCGTCCGCCGGTGTTTGGGGATGCGAAAACCCGAAAGGTTGCATATCATAAAGCGAGTCATTCACTAAACCACGACAGGTAACTTATGGAAATCGATCTCAATAATCTGGTGTTTTCCGGGTTAGATGAAGCCGAAGCGCGCAACGCCGAGCGCCAGGAAGACGCAGACAAAAAAGCTCAGGCCGTTGTGGCCGATGACGACTGCGGCGACGCCTGCAAAATCTGATAAAAAACCGGCTTACTCAGCCGGTTTTTTTATGTTACGCCGTTCTTCTCACGGCAATACATTTCACTTCCACCAGCAGCCCCGGGCGAGCCAGTTCAGACACGCCGATGCAGGTCCAGGCACAGTGTCCCCGCGGAAACAGTTCGTCTTTCACCTCCCGAAAAACAGCCATGTGTTCTTTCATGTCTACGTGGTAAGTAGTCATTTCCACAACGTCTTCAAAGTTGCAGCCCGCGGCCTGAAGGACCAGACGCAGGTTTTCCCAGCAGGCCATAAACTGCGCCCTTGGGTCAGCTATCACCTGTAAATCAGGCGTGCGCCCAACCTGCCCGGCACAATAAACCGTGTTACCTACCACCACCGCAGGTGCATACCCCGCCCGTTCAGCAAGTACTTGCATGGAAGGCGGCATAATAATTTCTCTGTCTGACACGACTGTCTCTCCCCATTATTTAAAGGCTCGCAATTCTCGCGCCTGCAGATGAATCATTTTGATCTCACCCGATGTTGACCGGGTTTAGCGCATCTTCGAAGAATCTTATCGCGTTTCGTAGCGCCTGGTCCGCCTCCGGCAATATCCCGGCAAACAAATGCCAGACGTGAAACATTTCCGGCCAAACTTCTAGAGTGGTACGAACCCGGCTCTCACTCATGTGGGATGCAAGGCGAATGGCGTCGCTCAGCATCACCTCGTTTTCACCAACCTGTATCAGCGTGGGAGAAAGGCCTTGTACATCGGCAAAAACCGGAGAAGCATCCGGATGTGTGGGCAGCACTCCGGCAAGGAAACTTCGGGCCAGTTGGTTCAGGAAAGCTACACTGCATAAAGGGTCCAGCCCATCCCGCACCGTTGCAGATGCGCCGCTATGCGTTAAGTTAGCCCACGGTGAAATAGCTACTGCGGCGGCGGGTAATGCCAGGCCAGCACCGCGCGCTTTACGCATCAGCGTGACAACCATCGCCCCACCGGCAGAATCCCCCGAAATCATCAGCGAGCGCGGGTTTGTACCCTGCTCAAGCAAGGCTCGGTAGGCCTGAAAGACATCATCAATTGGCGTCGGGAAAGGAAACTCAGGCGCCTGACGATAATCTACCGCATATACTTTAGCCTTCAAGGCGCGAGCATAACGCCCGGTTAATCCCCGATAAGCTTCGACCCCACCGTGAACATAGCCTCCGCCATGAATATAAATCATCACCCGATCCTCAGTGACTTCCTCAGGCGTGACAAACATCGCACCAATACCGCCCAGGCTGGCATCGGCAAAGGTTACGCCCTCCACGGGAGGGAACAACTCATCCAGCTGCTTCACATAGTCAGCCCGAACTGCTTTCCAGTCAGCATCAGACTGGCCATATACCTTCTTCACAACCGGCCCGGCGGCTTTTATCCAGCCCATAAGGGCTGCCTGTGCGTTATCAGGAAGCATTTATTTCTCCATTGTCTACTGTGATTAAACAAAAAAGATTATGCTTAATGATTTGACGAAAGAGGTTCACCAATGTCACTCCGCACAGGCACTAAAAGCCATTCAGACCTCGATCTCGGTAGCCTGCGAGTTTTCGTGGCTATCGTGGAAAGCGGGAGCTTTGTCGCCGGAGGAAAGGCGCTGGGCTTAACCCGTTCCGCCGCAGGAAAAGCGATTGCACGCCTTGAAGCACAGCTGGAAACGCGGCTATTTAATCGTACGACGCGAAGCGTCGCCCTGACCCGCGATGGCTACGGTTTTTATGAACGCTGCGCACAGATTTTGCAGGATATTGAAGAAGCAGAGGCGAGTGTCCGGCAGAATTTTTCCAGCCCCGGCGGAGTGCTTCGGCTCAGCGTCCCGGAAACGTGGGGCAAAGTAGTGCTTCTGCCTTTTCTGAAGCACATCATGGCGGCCTACCCGAGACTGGATATTGAAGTCAATTTCACCGACCGCGTGGTGGACCTCGTCGCGGAGGGGTTCGATCTCAGCCTCCGACTGGGTGATTTACCGAAAGATTCACAGCTTATTGCACGAACCGTGCAGCGCATTCGCCCTCATCTGTTTGCTTCCCCAGATTACCTGGCCAGTTCAGGTATACCAGGTTCGCCAGAAGATCTTCGCCTTCACCAGCGGCTGATTTACGGCCTGAGCCCTCAAACGACAAACTGGACGCTGTTCACGGCCAGCAATGAGAGCGTGTTGGTTGAAGGGCACAGCAGGATCCGCTTCGACAGCGGAGAGGCTATTTGCGCCGCCGCTGTTGCAGGCTTAGGCATCGCTTTCCTGCCAGCTTTTCTCGTTGCCCGGGATGTCGCAGAGGGCACACTGGTGCCCGTACTGCCTGAATTAGGCGGCACGCCACTGAGCGTGAACGTGGTGTACCCTAATCGGAAACATCTGGCAGCCAAAGTGAGGTTGTTTATCGACAGCCTGGTGAAGCATATGGATCATTAACAACATCCCGATGAAATGATTTGGGAATTACAGGCCCTAATCCTGCGCTCCTAATCCGGTGAATAACCCCAGCAGTTCCCGAGGCGCATCAGCCGCAAACCCCATGGCAAAATTCGCGGCAGACTCCTGCTGAAAACGAACGGTTCGTGCAGCCATTGCCTCCTGATATACCTTAAAAGCACCCTCCATGCTGGAAGGCTGGGAAATGATGGCATAGGCGAGATCGACGGCATCCGCCATCGCCAGATTCACGCCCTCCCCGGCAAAAGGTGACATAACATGCGCGGCATCACCAATCAGGGTCACATTTCCCGCTGCCTTCCAGAACTCCGCGGTAGGTAACACATAGATTGGCCTGGCAACCATCGGCCCCTCACTTTGCACTAACATCTCGCGGTAGCATTCGCCCCAGTCACGGAAGTGTTCAGCCAATTCATCACGAGTAAAGGTTCTGCGCGATTGCGCTTCCGGTACGGGTATGGCGGCATAGGCTGAAACCTCGTCTCCAGGTTCACAGTGAGCCATGATGCCCCGGCCTTCGCTCAGAGCAAACAACGACCCCTTGCCCACCAGCGCTTTCACCGCAGGATATTGCTGGCTTACGTTCGGGTAACGCAGCTCAACAAAGGTTATTCCGGAATAAAGCGGTTGCTGTCCCGTTAACAAAGGCCTGACTTTCGACCACGCACCATCGGCGCCTATCAGGGCATCACAAACATGCGTACTGCCGTTCTCTAGCCGGAGAAGAAAGCCTGTGCCCTGTCGTTCGACGGACCTTACCCGACTGTTCCAACGAATGATCCCCTTGGGCAACGCCTCTATCACTAGTTTGCGCAACGCGCCGCGGTCGACTTCCGGGCGGGAGCCATCACCTTCATCCTGATACAAGATATGGCCGTTTTTATCACGCATCAGAGTTGCATCCGCCCCCTCCAACACCAGAGCCATTGCGGCTTCATACAATCCCGCCGCTCGAAGTGCAGGTTTACCCGTGCCTTCGTTCAGATTGAGCATGCCACCCTGATGGCGTGAATCGAGAGAAGCATCAGCCTCGAAATACAGACCGCAATACCCTGGCGGTGCAACATGTACGCCAGCAGCGGCCCCGCTACACCAGCGCCAATAATGGTTATCATAAAAATGCCTCTGACTGTCGGAGAAGAAACGGTTTTATCAGCAGCCAGATTGAAACGCCAGCCAGAACAAGCATAAAAAGCTCAAACATTCACCGGACAGTTTCTACGGGGCTTGTCAACATCCCGATTGCCCGTCATAATGTTGTCACTTCTCACCAAAGAAGATAAAACAATAATCAATTCAGTCGGTTATCGTTTTACAAATCGTATTAAATGCGTTCATAGCTCAGTTGGTTAGAGCACCACCTTGACATGGTGGGGGTCGTTGGTTCGAGTCCAATTGAACGCACCATTTCTTTTTATTTTCATCATCTCTGAAAACGCTCAAACATCTGGCAACGCCCTGATAACAACTCGCTGTAAAACTGTGCACTCCGTCGCTGAATCAACGGTTTTGATTCCTTTTCCAGCCAGATTTATCTATACTACGCCCGTTCTTAACTTGAATGGTTTCAGCTCATTGGACTCCTTTTTTATACAACAACATCGTCTAACGCTTTCCCCTGCTGAACCACAAGCACACTTTCCTCTGCACGCTTTATTTCTGTCACCTATCCTTACCAGGTGCCACTTTCAACACCACAGTATTCTTTTAAGCTCCGGCAGCTCGGTCTCCCGGAACACGATTTCAACATTCCTCCTCAACTTATAGATAAGACTGTCATGAAAAAGACTAAAATCGTTTGCACCATCGGTCCAAAAACCGAATCCGAAGAGATGCTGTCTAAAATGCTCGACGCGGGCATGAACGTTATGCGTCTGAACTTCTCCCACGGTGACTATGCAGAACACGGCCAGCGCATCAAAAACCTGCGCAACGTCGTTGCTAAAACAGGTAAAAAAGCCGCTATCCTGCTGGACACCAAAGGGCCAGAAATCCGTACCATCAAGCTGGAAGGCGGTAACGATGTCTCCCTGAAAGCAGGCCAGACCTTTACCTTCACCACCGACAAATCCGTGGTTGGTAACAGCGAAATCGTCGCAGTGACCTACGAAGGCTTCACCAATGACCTGACCGTGGGCAACACCGTTCTGGTGGACGATGGCCTGATCGGCATGGAAGTCACCGCCATCGAAGGCAACAAAGTTATCTGTAAAGTGCTGAACAACGGCGACCTCGGTGAGAACAAAGGCGTTAACCTGCCGGGCGTGTCCATCGCGCTGCCAGCGCTGGCTGAGAAAGACAAACAGGATCTGATCTTCGGCTGCGAACAGGGCGTTGACTTCGTGGCAGCCTCCTTCATCCGTAAGCGTTCTGACGTGGTTGAAATTCGTGAGCACCTGAAAGCCCACGGCGGCGAGAGGATCCAGATCATCTCCAAGATCGAAAACCAGGAAGGCCTGAACAACTTCGACGAAATCCTCGAAGCATCTGACGGCATCATGGTTGCTCGTGGCGACCTGGGCGTTGAAATCCCGGTGGAAGAAGTTATCTTCGCGCAGAAGATGATGATCGAGAAATGCGTTCGTGCACGTAAAGTGGTGATTACCGCAACCCAGATGCTCGACTCCATGATCAAAAACCCGCGCCCTACCCGCGCAGAAGCCGGTGACGTTGCTAACGCCATCATCGACGGCACCGACGCAGTGATGCTGTCCGGTGAGTCTGCAAAAGGTAAATACCCGCTGGAAGCTGTGACCATCATGGCAACTATCTGCGAGCGTACCGACCGCGTGATGACCAGCCGCCTGGACAACAGCAACGACAGCCGTAAACTGCGCATCACCGAAGCCGTTTGCCGTGGCGCCGTTGAAACCGCAGAAAAACTGGAAGCACCGCTGATCGTGGTTGCCACCCAGGGCGGTAAATCCGCTAAAGCCGTGCGTAAATACTTCCCGAACGCGACTATTCTGGCGCTGACCACCAACGAAGTAACCGCGCGTCAGCTGGTGCTGAGCAAAGGCGTT
This sequence comes from Enterobacter sp. Ag1, assembly GCA_000277545.1. Taxonomy (GTDB): domain Bacteria; phylum Pseudomonadota; class Gammaproteobacteria; order Enterobacterales; family Enterobacteriaceae; genus Cedecea. The sequence goes on from AKXM01000016.1 coordinate 107,455, forward strand.
GTCACCCAGATGGTGAAAGAAATTGCCTCCACCGACGACTTCTACCGCCTGGGTAAAGAAGTGGCGCTGGAAAGCGGCCTGGCTCGTAAAGGCGACATCGTGGTGATGGTTTCTGGTGCGCTGGTCCCAAGCGGCACCACTAACACCGCCTCGGTCCATGTTCTGTAATTGACTTGTTAACAAGTTTAATTAACAAAAAAGCGCCTCCGGGCGCTTTTTTTATATCACTTGCAGTCAGATCTTAATAAAAATGCAAATCGGATTTTACTATTTAAGCTTACTCTTAATTAAGATGAATCCGATGAAATTCCCCTGTTTTCTCTCTTTTTTTTAACTTTCCGGCTCCGTTCGGTGCTTCTTTGAGCGAACGATCAAATTTAGGGGTATTCCCGACAAAAAATTATTCTCATCACAAAAAACTTTGTGTAATACTTGTAACGCTACATGGAGATTAACTCAATCTAGAGGGTATTAATAATGAATCGTACTAAACTGGTACTGGGCGCGGTAATCCTGGCTTCTACTATGCTGGCAGGTTGTTCTTCTAACGCTAAAATCGATCAACTGTCTTCTGACGTTCAGACTCTGAACGCTAAAGTTGATCAGCTGAGCAACGACGTGAACGCAGTGCGTTCTGACGTTCAGGCTGCTAAAGACGACGCCGCTCGCGCTAACCAGCGTCTGGACAACCAGGCTCACTCTTACCGTAAGTAAGAGTCACTGGTATAAAATGGCGCACAATGTGCGCCATTTTTTTTGCCTGTCATTTATCCCCACCGGCTACTGTGTCGCGCTAGTCGCCTCTTCAGCATTTACCACGCCATTCCTCGCCGACTGCACCGCCATCGTTGCCGCAGGTGTTTGCCCCGCAGAGACCACAACGGGATACCCCGCACGCCTGTATAGCGCCTTCTCCACTAACGCTTTCTCCACGCCGCTACCGGCCCGGAACTCGCTAAAGCCAGCGGGAAGCACGTAAGGCATAGTCTGCGTGTTCTGCTGCTCATCCTGAGAAAGCGGCCGATGGACTTCGACGTAGCGAACGCCGTTTGGCTCAACGGAGAATTTCACCGGATCGTTAATCACCCGCACCGTCGTGCCAGTTTTCGTTTGCTCAAACAGGGCTTTGATGTCGGGGGCATTCATTCTGATACAACCGGAGCTGACGCGCAGCCCCACGCTGTCCGGCGCGCTGGTGCCGTGAATCAGGTACTCGCCATTACCGTAGGCCAGCCGCATAGCGAATCTCCCCAGCGGGTTATTAGGCCCGGCAGGCACGACGGGCGGCAGCTTGATCCCTTTTTCCAGGGAGCGCTGGCGAATACCGGCGGTAGGTGTCCAGGTAGGGTTGGGGATCTTTTGCCCAATCCTGGTGGTCATCAACGGCGTCTCCAGCCCCTGCAGACCAATACCAATCGGATAAACCTGCACAATATTTTGTCCCGGCGGGAAGTAATACAGCCGCAGCTCGGCAAGATTCACCACAATCCCCTCGCGCGGCACGTCCGGCAGCAGCAGCTGGCTGGGGACGATCAGCACCGTGCCGGGTTTAGGCACTGGCGCAATGGAGTTATTGGCCTCCAGCAGCAGCATCGCACCGGTGTCAAAACGCCGGGCAATAGCCTGCAGGTTACGATCGCCTGCCTGTACGGTATAAGTCTGGTTTTGGCCAATCAGGCGGCTGCCTTCCGGCGGTAAGGGATAATCGAGGGCTAAAGCGGGCTGAATGGCGCTCAGAGCGCCGATAATGGCCAGTGTGAGTAAAGACGCGTATTTCATACTTTTTATTCCTGTAGTCGCGCTGGCGAGCGCCAGCAGGCTGAAAGACAAGCGAGGCAGAAAACCGCCTCGCAAAACAGGACCATAGGTATGATTAAGTTTAGCTAACTTAAATGAGATTGGTGGCTTGGTTGCGAATTGCGCGAATCATCGCTTCCAGCCCCTGAGAGCGGGACGGCGTCAGATGCTGTGCGAGCGCCATTTTTTCAAACCACGGGCGCACATCAAACGCCACGATATCCTGCGGCGTCATTTGCTGATAGAGAATAAATACGATAGCGATCAGCCCTTTAACGATAGCGGCATCGCTGTCACCCTCCAGCGTAATCACCCCATCGGGCTGCTGGTGCATGACTATCCATACCTGGCTCTGGCAGCCCTGAATAATATGTTCAGGCTTGTGTTGCTCCGCCGCCAGTTCCGGCAGGCGGCTGCCCAGTTCGATAATGTAGAGATACTTCTCTTCCCAGTTCGCACAGCGGCTGAAATTTTTTAGCAGTTTGTCTTTATCCGGCAGCGTGGCCATGACCGTCTCCGTTATCCTAACAGGCTGTGGATACGCTGCAGGCCGGCGACCAGGCGATCCACTTCTTGTTCGGTATTGTACATGGCAAAGGAGGCGCGGCACATGGCCGGGACGCTGTAGAACGCCATCAGCGGCATGGCGCAATGGTGCCCGGTGCGAACCGCGATGCCGTAGTTGTCGAGGAAGCTGCCGACGTCATAGGCATGATGTTTCCCGAGATTAAACGCCAACACACCACGGCGCTCTGCCGGGCCGTATACGGTGAGATCGGGCACGGCCTGCAGCGCGTGTTGAGCATAGCGCATCAGGTTGCGTTCATACTCGCCAACCGCCTCCATGCCCAGCCCTTCAACGTAGCTCAACGCTGCCCCAAGGCCGATAATGCCAGCCGTGTTTGGCGTCCCGGCTTCAAAGCGCCACGGGGCTGCGGCGTAAGTCGTCCCTGCAGTCAGGCTGACGGTAGCAATCATCGACCCACCGCCTTCCCATGGCGGCATATCCTGCAGAATGCTTTCTTTCACATACAACACGCCAATCCCCGTTGGCCCGTAAATCTTGTGCCCGGAGAAAAGATAAAAATCGCAGTCCAGCGCCGCCACATCCGTGACGTGGTGCATCACCGCTTGTGCGCCATCCACCAGCACTTTGACGCCCGCCTGATGCGCGGTAGCGATCATCTCCTTCACCGGGTTTTCGGTACCGAGCACGTTAGAAACGTGGGCAATCGCCAACAGTTTTGTGCGCTCGTCAATCAGCGTCGGGAAGACATCAAGCTGCAGCGTGCCGTCCTGGTTGAGCGGGATAACGCGCAGCTCCGCGCCGGTACGCTCACACAGCATCTGCCACGGCACGATGTTAGCGTGGTGTTCCATGGCGCTGATGATGATGTTATCCCCGGCCTGGACGTTGGCGCTGCCCCAGCTATTGGCCACGAGGTTTATCCCCTCGGTGGTACCACGCACAAAGACAATCTCTTCCGGTTTTGCCGCGTTGATAAAGCGTGCCGCCTGACTGCGCACGTTTTCCATCAGGGTGGTTGCTTCTGCGCTCAGAGTATGAATGCCACGGTGCACTGCGGCATACCCATGGCGATAAAACTCAAGCTCGGCGTCAATCACCGCCTGTGGTTTCTGCGCGCTGGCGGCGCTGTCCAGATAGGCCAGCGGCTGGCCGTTGACCTCACGGCTCAGAATCGGGAAATCAGCCCTGACCTGCTCAATTGAAAAACTCATGCCTCGCCCCCTGCAAAGCGCCGGGCGATACGTGCCAGCACCTGCTGTTTTAAGGCCTCGTCGCGAATACTTTCGGTAAGCTCTGCGGCAAAGGCGAAGATTATCATCTGCTGTGCAGCCTGTTCGCTGATACCACGGGAGCGCAGGTAGAACATCTGTTCGTCATCAATGCGCCCAATGGTTGCGCCATGGCTGCACTTCACGTCATCGGCGTAGATTTCCAGCTGTGGCTTGGTGTCCACCTCCGCCAGGCGGCCAAGCAACAGGTTATTGTTGGTCATCTGCCCGTCGGTTTTAATCGCGTGCTGAGCCACTTTGATCATGCCGTTAAACACCGCCCGGCCCTTATCACGCACGATGGTTTTATGCAGCTGGCGGCTGTTGCAGTAGCCCTTGTTGTGCTCAAGCCAGGTTCGGGTGTCGCACACCTCGTTATTTACCGGCAGCGCCAGACTGTTGATGTGCAGCTGGTTGTTCTCGCCGTTAAGCTGCGTGCTGGTGTTGTGGCGCAGCACTGCGGCCCCCAACAGGAAGCTGTGGCTGCTCACCGTCGAGTCCTGCTCAATCAGTAGATCGTTGTGCGCAAAGTGGTAGCTGGCGGCATTTTCAAACGCCAGCTTGTAGTGGCTAAGCTGCGCGTTGGCGGCCACTTCGGCGGTAAATCGTGCGCCGGTGAAATGCGCCGCCTCGTCAAGGCTGACGAAGTGCTCCATCACCGTGGCCTGAGCGCCCTGCTCAAGGATCAGGTGGTGACGGTAATGCGCCGTCGCCATCTCCTGCGCCTTGCTGCCGCGCGTGACGTGCATCAGCAACAGCGCTTTTTCAGGCTGCGTGTTAGGCGCCACGCGAATATGCGTCACGGTCTCCGCCAGGCTTTCCGTCAGGTGCAGGAACACTTCGCCCTGAACCGGCGCGGGCAGCGTCTGGCGGTTATCGTCGATACTGATCACAAAACCGCTGTCGGCGATGTCATCGCTCAGTTCGGCGCTGAAATGCCCGTCAACAAACACCAACCGCAGCGCGTCTACAGGCAGGGCAAGCTCGTCACGCTGTTGCGCACTTAAAGGCGACTGAGGCGCAAAGACAAACTGGTTATTCAGCAACCCGTCGAGCGGCGTGTATTTCCAGTTTTCATGCTTGCGTGTCGGTAAACCCAGGCGCAACAGCTGCTGCATATGCTGCTGGGCCACCTGCGAGCGGCCCGTGCCCTGAGCTTCAAACAGATGATGCCACTGCTGGAGCGCGTTGCCGTTACTGCTGTTCGGTAAGCCAGCCATAACCCTGCTCCTCCAGTTGTTTCACCAGGCTGAAATCGCCAGATTTAACGATGCGCCCCTGATACAGCACGTGAACAAAGTCCGGCTTGATGTAGTCGAGGATACGCTGGTAGTGGGTGACCACGATAAATGAACGCTTGCCGTCACGCAGCGAGTTAACGCCTTCGGCCACAATCTTCAGGGCATCAATATCCAGCCCGGAGTCGGTTTCATCGAGAATACACAGCTCCGGCTCCAGCACCGCCATTTGCAGAATGTCGTTACGCTTTTTCTCGCCGCCGGAGAAGCCGACGTTCACCGAGCGGGTGAGTAAATCTTCCGGCATTTGCAGCAGCTTGATTTTCTCTTCCATCAGATCCTGAAAATCAAAGCGATCCAGCGACTCGAGGCCCCGGTATTCCCGCACCGCATTCAGCGCGGTTTGCAGGAAGAACTGGTTGCTGACGCCGGGAATTTCCACCGGGTACTGGAAGGCCATAAAAATACCTTCGCCGGAGCGGTCTTCCGGCGACAGTTCCAGCAGGTCTTTGCCGTTGAACTGCACCGATCCGCCGGTCACTTCGTAGTCTTCACGACCGGCAAGCGTGGCGGATAAGGTACTTTTCCCGGAGCCGTTTGGCCCCATGATGGCGTGAACTTCGCCCGGCTTCACTTCGAGGTTTAAGCCACGCAGGATCTCTTTATCCTCAACGCTGACCTGTAAATCTTTAATGCTTAACATAGTTTTCCCTTAATCCTTAACCGACGCTGTGTTCGAGGCTGATGGCTAATAATTTTTGTGCTTCCACCGCGAATTCGAGCGGTAACTCTGAGAACACGTCTTTGCAGAACCCGTTGACGATCATCGAGATGGCGTCATCTTCGCTGATGCCACGCTGCAGGCAATAGAACAGCTGATCTTCACCAATGCGCGACGTGGTGGCTTCGTGCTCCAGCTGCGCCGTGTTGTTGCGGCACTCCACGTACGGGAAGGTGTGCGCCCCGCTGTCCGGCCCGATCAACATCGAGTCGCACTGGGTGAAGTTACGAGCGTTGGTCGCGGTGGGCATGATTTTCACCAGGCCGCGGTAGCTGTTCTGGCTATGACCGGCGGAGATCCCTTTCGAGATGATCGTCGATTTTGTGTTCTTGCCGATGTGGATCATTTTGGTGCCGGTGTCCGCCTGCTGATGACCGGAGGTCAGCGCCACGGAGAAGAACTCGCCGATGGAGTTATCGCCACGCAGGATCACGCTCGGGTACTTCCAGGTGATGGCAGAGCCGGTTTCTGACTGTGTCCAGGACATCTTGCTGTTCTCACCTTCGCACAGGGCGCGCTTGGTGACGAAGTTCAGGATGCCGCCGGTGTTGTTATCCCCCGGGAACCAGTTTTGCACCGTGGAGTACTTCACTTCCGCATCGCGGTGAATAATCACTTCCACTACGGCGGCGTGGAGCTGGTAGCTGTCGCGCACTGGTGCAGAACAGCCCTCGATGTAGCTCACATAGCTGCCTTCATCCGCCACTAAAATAGTGCGCTCGAACTGACCGGTTTTTTCCGCGTTGATACGGAAATAGGTGGACAGCTCCATCGGGCAGCGCACGCCTTTCGGGATGTAAATAAAGGTGCCGTCAGAGGCCACCGCGGCGTTAAGCGCGGCGAAGAAGTTATCGTTAGACGGCACCACGGTACCCAGGTATTTTTTGACCAGTTCCGGGTAATCGTGAATCGCCTCGCCGAAGGAGCAGAAGATAATGCCCTGCTCGGAGAGTTTTTCGCGGTAAGTGGTTGCCACAGACACGGAGTCAAAAATGGCGTCAACAGCCACTTCGCTACCTTCGCGCACCGGTACACCAAGCTGCTTAAACGCGTCTTCGACTTCGTTCGTCAGGAAAGCATTAGGTGGCTGTTGCACCGCTCCGGGCTGGGACGCACAGGTGTCGTCGCAGCTCCCGCAGGATGGTGCGGAGTAATAGCTGTAATCCTGGTAATTCAGTTTGTCGTAATTCGCCTTCAGCCAGTGCGGCTCTTCCATTTTCAACCATGCATGGAAGGCGTTGAGACGAAACTCCAGCATCCATTCGGGCTCGTTACGACGGGCAGAGATTGCCCGAACCACCTCTTCGTTTATGCCCTTCGCCAGCTGCTCGGTCTGCAGCTCGGTGAAAAAGCCCTCTTTATAATTGAGGTTGCCGGTCCAGGTTTTGACATCGTCAGTTGCTTCAGTATTACGAGACATAGTACCGCCTATACCCCAAAGCTTTCGCCGCAGCCGCATTCGTGCTGCGCTTTCGGGTTATTAAATTTAAAGATCTGATTCAGGCCTTCACGCACGTAATCCACTTCCGTGCCGTCGATAAAAGGCATGGCGGAGAGCGGCACCCACAGGCGCGCGCCGTCAAACTCATAGACCAGATCGTCCGGCTTCGGCTCGGTGACCGTGTCCAGCACGTAGCCAAAGCCAGCGCAGCCCGTCTGTTTGATACTCAGACGGATGCCTTTAAGCTCGGATTGTTTGGCGGCCAGATCGCGGATATGCGCGCTGGCGGCCGGGGTCAGGGTCAGCCCCTGCCAGGCAAAATCATTGGGATCAAAGGAACCGGTTTGCACATCCATTCTTCACCTCATCATTCTCTGCGCCCGAAGGCCGATACCCTTATGTTAATGATAACAATTATCAATACAACGTTATGAAAACAGGGGTATTCGCGAAACGCTGGTTTTTTGGGCGTCTTTACTAAGGATAGACCGTCATGAAACTCTTGCCGATGGCGAAAAGAGCTGTTTAAGCCACTGGTGTAAAAGGAAATATCAAAGATGAAAAACGCCTGAACCGGGCAAGATAAAAGATGTATAGAAAATATCTATTTATGTGATTGGAAGCGCATTGAATGCGAAATTAGCGCCATAAAGTACCAGTAATTTTCAGTTTTACGGGAACAAGAAGAGGTGCGGTCGCAGGGGGATTAAGGTATCTGTTCAGAAAAATCCGCCCCCTGGTTACCAGGGCATAAGGTTAACCAGGGGAACTGAGTTAGCTATGTTGAGCTGCATTACCACTCAAAGTTGACTGCCGCATTGTATGTCACGGCCTTGAAGTCTTCGGTATTGGTTGAAATCCCGGCCTTCGCGGCGACATTTTCATTGAACCGATACCCGCTACCAATGGCCATCGCGCTGGTAGATTCATACCCGCCGAGCGAGCCAGAAAGGTTGAATTTGCCAACGCTGTAGGGCTGGAAAAGCCCTGAGAGCGCCGCCTGGGAGGCAAACCCACGCTTCATTTTGTGATCCAGTTTATCCACGCGGTTACCGAGATGGTTAAGATCGCCATTAAGCTGGGTGATGGAGTCCTGGAACTGAGCATTGCTCCTGGCCTGACTCTGGTTAATGGTATTCTGCTGCGTATTCAGATTTGCCTGAGACTGGTTAATGGCCCCCTGCTGATTGTTCAGATTTGCCTGAGTCTGATTAATGGCCCCCTGCTGATTGTTCAGATTTGCCTGGGTCTGATTAATGGCCCCCTGCTGATTGTTGACGTTAGCCTGGTTCGCATTAACCGTGGACTGCTGTTGATTCACCGCATTCTGCTGGCTATTTACGCTGTTCTGGTTCTCATTCCACTCGGCCTGCTTGACGTTGGTGGCATTCTGCCGATCGTTGAGCATTTTTTGTTGGTCATTGACTGTCTGCTGTTTTTGAATGCTTTCATTCAGCGCTGAATCAATGGTATCAACGTTATTTTTAATATCACCGAAATTTCCATTGGTTTTATCAGCATCAGCATGTGAGTTACTGGAAGTCACGTCTGATGACCAGTCCCCCCATTCAAGAGCAGAGACAGACTGGGTGACTAATAATCCAGAAACAAGAAAGGCCAACAAAGACTTATTATTCATTAAAATTACTCCATTATTATAATAAAACCATTACTGTGCGGAGAAATTATTCATAAATAGAATTAACAAGGCAACACAGAAATAATGATAAAAATAGCCTGAAGTGAATATTCCTATCCATAAAAAATAAAATTAACCCGTTGTTTTTAAAGCAAAAAAAAAACAAAAAAATAACAAATTTGACATAAACAAACACATCAAAAACCACCAGACTTTCAGAATTCACCTCGGGCAAAAGTGGTAAAAAATCGATAATAAAAATCAGATTTAGCAATAAGAGAAAACCATACACATACCAAAAAAAAAAGATAAATAGATGAGATGAAGATCAGTTAGCTTTTATTGACGACTCTCATTACCTTCCATCGCTTTAACGTCAAATTTCCCGCAGCCTGTATGCGACAGGCTAACCCTCTGCCCTGAGATAAGAATGGCGTGAAAATATTCCGATTTATCGACTATCCTCCTGTTAAGAAAAAAGGAGCTTAGCCTGATGCTGAAAATGATTATGGTCACCGCCCGCGATGGCGTGAGGCTGCAGGAAATTATCGGTGTTTTCCTTCGCTATGGATTGCAGGACATTGTGCGTTTGCTGGGCCTGGCCTCGCTGCATGACAAAATTCGCGGCGGCAGCCAACACGATGCTTTACCGATGCCGCAGCGCCTGTGCGCGGCGCTGGAAGAACTGGGCCCGACGTTCGTTAAGCTCGGGCAAATCCTCTCAACCCGTAGCGACCTGCTTGACCCCGCATGGACGGAAGCGCTTAGCCAGTTGAATTCGAGCGCCAGCCCTCTGCCCTGGCCGCAGCTTGAACCAGGCGTTGTAGCGACGCTCGGGGCTTCACCTGCGGAGGTTTTCGCTATCTTTGATGAAACCCCGCTGGCCAGTGGCTCGATAGCACAAATTCACCGGGCCACGCTGAAAAATGGCGACGAGGTTATCGTCAAAATTCAGCGCCCCGGGATTGAAACAACCCTCAAGGCCGACCTGCGTTTACTCCGTTACCTGGCGGAAAGTCTGGAGCAGCAGAGCGCGGGGCTGGCTCGCTTTCAGCCGGTGATGCTGGTGCGTTATCTGGAAAACGCCCTGAATCAGGAACTGGATTTTTGCCATGAAGCAGCCAACGGGGAAAAGATTTATCAGTTTTTCGCCGACAACGACGACGTCGTCATCCCCAGGATTTATTGGGACTGGTGCCACCCTACGCTGATGGTACAGGCATTTTTGCCCGGCGTGGCGCCGGTTGACGGCCTGCAGCTTGCCGCCGCCGGGTTTGATGGCCCCTTGTTGGCGCGTAAAGGCGCGACAGCGTTTATCAATATGCTCTTTGATCTGCGGACTTACCACGCAGATCCGCATCCCGGCAACGTCATGGCCCTGGCGGGCAACCGGGTCGGCTTCATTGATTTCGGCATGGTGGGAAGCCTGAGCCAGGCGCGACGCGACGAGCTGCTGTCGCTGATTTATGCCATCAGCGAGCGTGACGCCAGCGGGATTGTCGATGCCCTCATCGCCTGGAGTGGCCAGGAGACAGTAGATCTTACCGAACTGGAACTTGCAGCCAGCTATTTTCTGCAAAAACAGGGCAATCTCCCGCTACAGCTGGGAAAAGCACTGACCGATATGCTTTCCACCGTCCGGGAATTCCAGCTGGCGCTGCCGCCGGATTTGGTTTTATTGTTTAAGGCGTTGATCACCGCGGACGGCGTATTGCTGAGAATGGATCCGCAGTTCGACATTATTCGCATTCTTCGCCCGGTGATTAAGCGGGAGCTGTTAAAACGCTATACCCGCCTCGGAAGCCGCAGACGCCTGCTTAAACTCGGCAACCAGCTTCTTGAGGGAGGTGATTCGCTGCCGCAGACCCTACGTCTGGTGATGCAAAGGCTTCGTCACGGTAAGTTGCACGCGGACATTAACGTAGAGAATATTAACCAGCTCGGAAAGTCGCTTGAGCGAGCGGCCTCTACTCTGGCGCTCGCCCTTGTTTTAGCCGCCCTGACAATCGCGATAGCTCCATGGCTGCTCGGGTTGAACTGGACGCTGTTTGGCATCCCATTTTTCCCTGTACTTGGCTTGTTGTGTGCTATTGCGGGAAGCGCATGGCTAGTTATTCGGTTGTTAAGGCGATGAGATTTACGACATCGGAGCCAGGTTCCGATGTCGTAAAAAATTAGTGCACAGAATGCTGCAGCACCGGATAGGTAAACAGCAATAAATGGGTCATATTCAGCCCGACATGAAACGCCACGGCAACCCACAGCCGCCCGCTCCACATCCACGTCAGGCCGTAAATAAGCCCCGCCAGTGCGGCAAAAACAATCAGCAGCGGGCCACCGGCGAAATGCAGTCCGCCAAATATCGCGGCTGAAATAATCAGCGCCACAACCGGGTGCATAAAGCCGGATAAACGCTGCTGGAGATACCCCCGGAAGAGCGCTTCCTCCGCCAGCGAAACAAAGAAAATATTTGCGAACAGGAACGGCGGCAGCCACTGCGGGAAATGAGGTTCAATCTTTAAGCCACCCAAAGCTACCGCCAATAGCAACAGCCCTGGGATCAAAGCAATCAGCAAGATCCACCAGAGCTTAGCGGGCTGATATTTCGGCTCGCTGACGAACAGCGACTTCATCATCACCAGCAAAATAAAGGGCACCAGCGCTTTGTCGAAGTTGTAATACATGGAAAACGGCGCACTTTGCGGCCCGGCGGTCACCGAGTCCAGCACCTTTGGATTATGGAAACCGGGAATAACATGGATGGTCAGCGCTACTGCGGCGGCGACCAGCAAAAATTCAAGCACATAGCGCACGGGCTTTCTGTTTGCGGCTTTTAAATAAGCGACGGCAAGAGCGGTCATTACCGCCAGTGAAGCCAGTGCCCGCCAGTCGAGTACACCGTCAACGGCACCCCATACCACGGTCACCAGTAATAATCCGAGGGAAATCTTTTTATTAAATTGTAAAACCAGTAAGGCGGCTGCCAGCAATATCCACATCATTTTTCCTTAAGCCTGAAAACATCATGAGGCAGGTTTTTTAACAAAATGGGTGGTGGATATATAGTTTTTTAAGGAAATAATCACAAATTAAAACAATCCCACGTCCCCGAGGGCTGAACGAGGGAATATTTTAGCCGTTGCTTTACACCACCGCCGTAGTCAGGCGGGAGGTACAGCACAGCTGGTCTTGCTGATCGTAGATATCAATTTGCCACACCTGATGACGACGCCCCGCGTGCACCGCGCGACAAACGCCCCGCACCACGCCTTCTCGCGCCGAGCGGATGTGGTTGGCGTTCACTTCCAGCCCAACCACCTTCTGGTCGCCTTCGGTGCACAGGTAGCCTGCTACGGAACCCAGCGTTTCCGCCAGCACCACCGACGCGCCACCGTGCAGCAGGCCAAACGGCTGCCGGGTGCGCTCATCCACCGGCATGGTGGCCTCAATTTCGTTGTCGTCAAAACGCGTAAATTCAATGCCTACATGGCCGACCATATTGTTCGCGCCCATTTTATTGAGCGCGGCAAGCGTGGCTTCACGTCGCCAAATCATCCGATAATCTCCAGAAGAGCCTGTAATGGATGCCGTACGCCGTTGCCCTCAACGCGCTTGACCTGGCTGCGGCAGGAGTAGCCGGTTGCCAGACAGCGGTTGCGCGGCAGGCGCTGCATCGCCTGATGCCAGGAGAGTTCATAGATGCCCAATGAATTGGCGAGATTCTTCACCTCGTGACCGTAAGTGCCAGCCATGCCGCAGCAGCCAACACTCACGCTCTCGAGCTTCGCGCCAAAACGAGCAAAAATACCGGCCCACTGATTCGGTGTCGCCGGCAACGCCGTTACTTCGGTACAGTGGCCAAAGAGGTACCATGCTTCCCCTCCCGCGCCCTGCACTTCCCGTTCTTTCAGCGCAGTCTGGAGCCATTCGTGCACCAGCTGCACCTGAAAATCACCGCGCTCTTCGCCTAATGTCTGTTTATATTCATCGCGGTAGCACAGGACCAGCGCCGGATCGACGCCGACCATCGGCATACCCAGTTTCGCAATGCGGTTCAGGAACTCAGACGTTTTACTCGCCGTGCGCGCAAAACGCTGCAGGAACCCTTTAATATGCTGAGCCTTACCGTTCGGTGAGAACGGCAGCACCACAGGTTCAAAGCCTAGCTTATCTGCAAGCTTAATAAAATCAGCCACAACCTGAGCATCGTAATAGCTGGTGAACGGGTCCTGCACCACCAGCACGGTTTTGGCGCGCTGCTCATCTGAGTAATGCTCCAGCTCTTCCAGCGTGACGTTGGCTGAGCGGTGCCCGACCAACTGCTGCTGCAGCGTCGGCGTGGACAGCATAGGCAGGTCAACCATACCGATGTGCCTGCGGGACAAACTCTGGACCCACGGCTGGCTCATAAAGAAGTTGAAGGTTTTTGGCGCGCGCGCCATCAGCGGCGCGTAGCTCTCCACGGAGGCCACAACGTGATCGCGCAGCGGGCGCAGATAGCGCGTGTGGTAAAGCTGCAGGAAGCGAGAGCGGAACTCCGGCACGTCGATTTTAATCGGGCATTGGGTCGAGCAGGCTTTACAGGCCAGGCAGCCGGACATCGCCTCTTTCACTTCGTGGGAAAAATCGTACTCGCCCTTGCTGGCGTGCCACGAGTTGCGGGTACGCTCGATAAGGCCTCGCAGGCTGGCGCGCTGCTCCGGCAGCTGTTTCTCAAGCTGCAGCGGGTCAACGCCGCGTTCGGCCAGCAGCCGCAGCCATTCACGGGTCAGCGTGGCTCGCCCTTTCGGGGAGTGGATACGGTTGCTGGAGATTTTCATCGACGGGCACATCGGGCTTTTCACGTCGAAGTTAAAGCACAGGCCATTGCCGTTGCACTCCATCGCGCCGCGCCAGGAGGTGCGTACCGCAATCGGGATTTGTCGGTCAAACGTTCCGCGCTTAACGGCATCGACCTGCATCATCGGGTCGTCCACGCCGAGCGGCGGGCAAATCTTCCCGGGGTTCAGCCGGTTAGCCGGGTCAAACGCGGCTTTAATCCGGCGCAGTTCTTCATACAGCGTTTCACCGAAGAAGGCCGGGCTGTACTCGGCCCGGAACCCTTTGCCATGTTCGCCCCACAGCAGACCGCCGTATTTTGCCGTCAGCGCCACCACGTCGTCGGAGATGCTTTTCATCAGCATTTCCTGCTGCGGATCGCACATATCCAGCGCAGGGCGAACGTGCAATACGCCTGCATCAACGTGACCAAACATCCCGTAGCTCAGGTTGTGGCTGTCCAGCAGAGCGCGGAATTCAACAATGTAGTCCGCCAGATGCTGCGGCGGCACGCAGGTGTCTTCGGCAAACGGAATCGGTTTAGCCTGCCCTTTGGCGTTCCCCAGCAGGCCAACGGCTTTTTTCCGCATGCCGTAGATTTTTTCGATACCGGCCAGCTCGTCACAAACCTGCCAGCCAATCACCCCGCCCTCGCCTGCGGCTATTAGCGCATCGAGGCGAGCACATAGCTCAGTGACCTGGCCGTCGATCAGTGCCTGGTCGTCCCCGGCAAATTCAACGATGTTCAGCCCGAGCATCTCTTTGTTCGGCACGTCGGTGATCAATTCGCTGACCGAGTGCCAGACGATATCTTCCCGCGCCAGGTTCAGGACTTTGGAATCGACGGTTTCCACCGACAGCGCCCGAGCATCCACCATAAAGGGCGCGTTACGCAGGGCTGAATCGAAGGAGTCATACTTGACGTTCACCAGCCGGCGCACTTTCGGCAAGCGGGTGATATCCAGCTTCGCCTCGGTGATAAAGGCCAGCGTCCCCTCGGAGCCGGTAAGAATGCGGGTTAAATCGAACTTGCTTAGATCGTCATTAAAGACGTGGCGCAGGTCATAGCCGGTAAGAAAGCGGTTTAGTTTGGGGAATTTATCGATAATCAGCTCACGCTGCTCGCGGCAGCGTTCAAGCACGGTGCGGTAGATTTTACCGCTCGATGTCTCTTCGCGGCCCAGCTCTTCGGCAAGCCCGGTTGCCATCTGGTGCGTGTCCAGAATTTCACCGTCCATCAGTACGGCGCGCACGCCCAGCACATGATCGGAGGTTTTACCGTACACCAGCGATCCCTGCCCGGAGGCATCGGTATTAATCATTCCTCCCAGCGTGGCACGGTTACTGGTCGACAATTCCGGGGCAAAGAAGTAGCCATGCGGCTTCAGGAACTGGTTGAGCTGGTCTTTAATCACGCCGGCTTCGACCCGCACCCAACCTTGTTCCGGGTTGATTTCGATAATGCGATTCATGTAGCGGGACATGTCCACCACGATGCCGCCGTTCAGCGACTGCCCGTTGGTGCCGGTGCCGCCGCCGCGCGGGGTAAACACCAGGGATTTAAAGCGCTCTTCGGAGGCCACGCGGGTAATCAGCGTGACGTCGGCGGTTGAACGAGGGAAAAGCACCGCATCCGGCAGCAGTTGGTAAATACTGTTGTCGGTCGCCATGGTCAGGCGGTCTGCGTAGCTGGTGGCTGTATCGCCGGTAAAGCCCTGTTGCTCCAGTGATGCTAAATAGCTGAGCACCAGCTGAACGACGCCAGGTGCCTGAGAAATTTGTGGGATCATTGACGGGTCGACCCTGTGTTGCTTAGTAAGAGTTATCGTTTGCGTGTCTGTTTTGTTTTTATCATATTCCATCGCGATTTGCGGCTGTTATTTCAGATAACGCGATGCGAAATGCACCTGTCAAAAATCGAGGAAATACATCATCATTAAATTATCGCCATGCGAATTTAGCGCGGGTGCATTTTATTGAGGTGATTCTTCCTATGATCAAAGTCAGTCAGCCAAAGGATCTGCTGCAGATCCTGCTGTCCGTGCTGTTTATTTCGGTGATGATTCTTGCCTGTCTGTGGATCGTGCGCCCGTTTGTTTTGGGCTTCGCCTGGGCCGGAACCATCGTCATTGCGACCTGGCCGCTGCTCATCAAATTGCAAAAGCTGCTGTGGGGCAAACGCTCCCTTGCGGTGCTGGTGATGACGCTGCTCCTGCTGATGCTGTTTGTCATCCCGGTCGCGATGTTAGTGAACAGTCTGGTGGACAACAGCGGCCCGGTGATTAACTGGGCGACCAAAGGGCACATGGCGCTGCCCGCCTTCGAATGGCTGCACAGCGTCCCACTTATTGGCGATAAACTTTACAGCGGCTGGAACACGCTGGTGAGCAGCGGCGGCAGTGCGATTATGGAAAAGGTCCGACCCTATATCGGCACGACGACCAGTTGGTTCCTTGGTCAGGCCGTACACATAGGTACTCTGCTGGTGCATCTCGGCCTGATGCTGCTGTTCAGCGTGCTGCTGTATGCCAAAGGTGAGACGCTGGGGAACGGCATTCGTCATTTCGCCTTCCGCCTCGCGGACAAACGCGGTGATGCCGCCGTACTGCTGGCCGGCCAGGCGATTCGCGCCGTAGCGCTGGGCGTGGTTGTCACCGCGCTAGCACAGGGTGTACTGGGCGGTATTGGCCTGGCGGTGTCCGGCATTCCTTACGCCGCGCTGCTTACGGTGCTGATGGTGCTTAGCTGCCTGATTCAGCTTGGCCCGCTGGTGATTCTGGTGCCCGCGATTATCTGGCTGTACTGGAGCGGCGATACCACCTGGGGGACGGTGCTGCTGGTATGGAGTTGTGTCGTTGGCACCATGGATAACGTGATTCGCCCGGTGCTTATTCGCATGGGCGCGGACTTGCCGATGATTCTGATTCTTTCCGGCGTGATCGGCGGCTTGATTGCCTTCGGGATGATTGGCCTGTTTATCGGCCCGGTGCTGCTGGCGGTTTCTTATCGCCTGATTTCGGTCTGGATGCACGAGGCGCCTGCCCCACAGGACGATCCACAAGAGGTGGTCGAACTGCTTGAGGAGCAGCAGACGCTGAATGTGAAGAAATAAAGATGTGGAGGGTTTGAGGAGTTCCTGTTCGCTCAAACCCTCTATGCGACAACAGCTAAGTTTCCGTTCACATCCTCTACATCTCCACAGAAACTTTTTTAACGACAGAATAACTTGCGCCTAAAGCAGTGACTTAACGCAAATGGTTAATAAATCTAATCAATAACGCATTTTCCCTTCGCTATTCCGGCCATTGAAGCCCCCATTCCGGGCTATGCTGCCTCAAGTTATTTACCTTCTGTTAACGATTGAGACGAATCTGAGTGACGCCACTTAGTGAGATGCCTACTATTTAACTCACGGTTATGAATCAACACGTTGATTTATAAACATCGAAATCCCCTGAGTGAAACAACGAATTGCTGTGTGTAGTCTTTGCCCATCTTGATGATGGGCTTTTTTTTATTCTGATTTCGCAAAGTGATTGATAAGCGCCCCATGCAGAACCAATGGGGCAACGGTCAGGTGGCTCTGCCCTTCTACCAGCGTAAAATCAACCCGGGTCGGGGCGTTAGCTATCAGGGCATTAGCCATTTCGCGGTTCCCGTCTACCATCGCTCGCTGCCCACGATGTTTTAATAGCGTGGCGCGCTTCTCTTCCGACAGCCTGGCCTCCTGCGGCTGCAGCGACTGTTCATAACTTCCCACGGAGAGCGATAGCTGAGCATTTCCCTTATCAGGCCGCCAGTTTTGCGCCATTCGCAGCAGATAGCGGTCGTTCCACCATACCGATGGGCTTGAGGCGTAATAATGCCGGAAAGCGCCCGGTGAGGTCATAAACAGCCAGGTGGTGAACAGGCCGCCATAGGAGTGCCCAAAAAGCGCCTGCCGCTGCGGATTGATTTTCCACTGCTTTTCGACCCAGGGCCGGAGTTCAGCGTCGATAAACCGCCAGAATTTCTGCGCCTCGCCGGGGGCGCCAGGCGGATAAGTGCCCCCTGCCGGATTCGGCTCCAGCACCACTTTTTCTACCGCAGGTCGATAATCCCGCTCCCGGCGGCTGTTTTCCAGGTAGTCAATCGCCACCACCACGCCCGGCGTCAACGGGCAACGCTCACAGGTCAGGCGCTGCATCAGCGACACCGCGCCGGGGAAGACGGACTCACCGTCCAGAAGGTAAATCACCGGCCAGCCTTCTGACGGCGCTTCGCCTTCAGGCCAGGAAACCATAATTTTATACTCACCGTTTTCCGGCGAATGCAGACTGTGTACCAGCGTATTCGCCAGCGTGTAGGGCTTATCCTCGATGACCGCTGCCCCCGAGGGAGCAGCGAGTGCGATAAGCGCCATAAGCAGATAGCGCAAAAGTTCTCCTTACCAGCGATAGCTGACGGTGGCGGTTAAGGTACGGCCAATGCCGTAGAAACAGGCTGAATCCGACGCGCAGGACGCCACGTATTTTGTGTCCGACAGATTATTGACGTTGAACTGCAGGGCGGCCCCTTTTAAATCAGGGCTCACTTCTCCCAGCTCGTAACGCAGCATGGCGTCATAGAGATCCACGGCCGCCACTTTAAAGGTATTTTTCGCATCGCCATAGCTGGTCCCGATGTAGCGAACCCCGACACCTGCCGTCAGGTTTTTCAGCAGGCCTTCAGGAATAGTGTAACTGCCCCACGCCGAGGCCATATGTGTTGGAACACGCGCGGGCGTTTTTCCTTCGGTGCCCGCCACGGTGGTGCTCACGGTTTCCGCATCCGTCCAGGTGTAAGAGCCTATCAGGTTGAGGCTGTTAAACAGCGTGGAATGCACCTCCGCCTCCAGCCCTTTAGAACGGATTTCACCGGCGTTTTCAAACCAACCCAGCGCGCTGTTGTATGTCCCAACGTTTGTCTGGCGGAGATCGAACAGCGCCAGCGTCATGAAGGTCTCTTTCAGCGGCTGATACTTCAGGCCCACTTCGGTCTGCTTGCCCAGGCTTGGGTCGAACGGCGCAGCGCCTGGCGCACGGTTTGTCTGCAGATTGGGTTCAAACGAGGTGCTGTAGCTGATATACGGCGACAGGCCGAAATCAAAGGCGTAAAGCAGCCCCGTACGCCAGGTGAACTTGCTGTCATTCTGCTGCGTCGTTTTACTTTTCAACCTGTCCGTCGTGCGCACTTCGGCCCAATCATAACGCCCGGAAAGCAGCAGTTGCCAGTTGTTCCAGCTGAGCTGATCCTGCAGGTACACGCCCGTCTGGTCGAGATTCTGCTGGTCGTCGTTCACCGCACTGAAGGTGCTTTCGTCCACATTGAGGCCATATACCGGATTCGGCCAGTACAGATCGTATTTCGCCCCGGTGCCACGGCTGAGCTGCTGCCGGTCATGGTTAGACTTGTAATCCAGGCCGCCTAACAGCGTATGCCCCAGCGCGCCGGTATCAAACTGCGCCTCAAGCTGGTTATCCACGCCAAACTCATCGGTATCACGCGTTTCTCGCTGCGCACGGCGCGAAAGTAGCGTCTCGCTTTTTGAGGTGGAATACACGAGGTAACGGTACTTCTGTTTGATGCTGGCGTAACGGGCGTTCTGGCGGAAGGTGAAGATATCGTTGAAGCTGTGCTCGAACTCATAGCCCACCATCGTTTGCTCGCGCCACGACTGGTCGTAATTGGGATCGCTAACGTTAAAGTCCAGCGGGATATACCCCGCCGTGGTTTCCGTCACCAGGCCTGCGGCAGGCAGGAAGTTACGATAGCCCGCCTTCGGGTCTTTCTGGTAACTGGTCAGTAAAGTAAAACGAGTCTGCTCGTTGGGATACCAGGTCAGCGCCGGCGCAATCGCCAGGCGCTGCTCTTTGTAATCGGCCACCTGGCTGTGCTGCGTGCGTGCGATGCCGTTCAGGCGATAAAGCACCCGATTATCGTCGCTTAGCGAGCCGCCAAAATCAAAAGCCCCCTCGGCCAGATGCTGGTTGCCTGAGCGGAACTGCACTTCATGTATCGCTTCCCTTGTCGGCCGCTTGCTGGTCATGCTGATAAGCCCGCCGGGGTTCACCTGGCCGAACAACACGGATGCCGGGCCACGCACCAGCTCCACGCGCTCAAGCAGCCACGGGTCAAACGTCCCGGTCTGGGAAGACGCTGTTGCGCCATAGCTCAGTCCGTCAAGATATTTTGGGACATAGCTGAAGCCGCGCACAAACACCTCATCGTTGCGGTTCGAACTGCCCCGATACTCCGTCAGCACCCCGGCCGAATAGCGCAAAGCCTGCGACACGGAGGTAACATCCTGCGCGTTCATTTGGTCGCGGGTAATCACCGAAACCGACTGCGGCGTTTGGAGCAAATCAGCCGCGGTTTTCGTTGCAGACAGCGTTTTGGTAGCCACCATCCCCTTCAGCGGCGCAGAAGGATCCTCGCTAACGGAGCCGGTGACAACCAGAGTTTCCTCGCTGCCCTGCCGCTCCTGCGCCTGAACGCCGTTTCCCATCCCCAGGGCACTGAATCCCATCAGCCAAAGGCCGCAGGTTACCTTATTATTTTTAAAGTGCATGACCGTAACATCCCATGTGATTAGGTGAATTAAGTTCGCCTTTCTCTCCTGTTACGTTTTGTCGTAAAACGCAACGACTCGCAATGTTATTGCAAATCAATCTCATTTGCATTAGCGTGTACGCACTTTTTTATCAGGAATGATAAACACGATGAGAGCCGCGTGGAGCGCATTAATGTTGGGGCTTTGTTCAGCGTCGGCGGTGGCCGCGACCTGTACTTTTACCGGCAGCCAGGGTGAGCAGGATGGGAAGTTCGACGCCAGCGGCGAAATCTGCTTTGCCCTTCCGGCGCTGGGTGAAAATTACGCCAACGTCCGGTTGAGCGGCGTAACCGACGCCAGCCTGGTAGACAGCAAAGGCAGGCTCTGGCGTTCGCTGGTGGAAAATGGGCCGGTGGATGGCCAGCACAATCCGCTTTTTGCCCTGCCCGTCGGTCAGCCTTCTACGCTGGTGCTTCGCGGTGAGCCCGGCAGGCGCTGGCTGTTTCGCTGGCAGATCCGTGAAACCGTGCCGCTCAAGCGTAACGACGAACAATCCCCGGAAAGCCCGGCACTGCTGGCGCTTGAGCAGGCTCTGAGCCACGGCGCGAGTACGGAAGCCTTCTGGCAGGAAAGGCGCGAGCAGGGCACGCCGCTGGTCGAGCCCATCGATGCCAGCCGCAAACGCGTAACGTTCCTGTGGCGAGGCGCACAGGGCAACGTGTTCGTGCTCGGTTCACCGGCCGGTGACCATGACCCGATGTTCCGCCTCGGGCAGTCCGACGTCTGGTATCGCAGCTATGTGGTACCGGCTGATACGCTAATGCAGTACAAACTTGCCCCCGACGTTCCCCTTGTGGAAGGCACCGCGCGCGACCAGCGCCAGGCGATTCTGGTGTCGGCCCAGACTGACCCGCTTAACCCGCAATTCAGCCCCGCAGGCAAAGGCGACCGCTGGAATCGTTTCTCGCTTTTGGACCTGACCACCCACCGCTATTTTACCCCGCAGGCAACCGCCGAGCCGATTAGGCAGGGCTCCCTGGTTCGCTATCAGGTAGAAAGCAAAAAGCTGGCTAACCGGCGGGAAGTGGCCGTCTACCGGCCACGCGGGGGGCAGCCCGCCCGCTGGACGCTAATGCTGTTCGATGGCCGTATGTACCAGGACCGTTATCATCTCGCCAATGTGCTGGACGGCCTGATAGCCCGTCATGCCCTGCCCCCGGTTAACGCCGTGTTTATCGACAGCCTCGACGGCGAGCGACGGGAAAAAGAGCTGCCGCCCAATCCCGATTTCGCCGATTTTATGGCCGAAGAGCTGGTGCCGTGGCTGCGCCGTCAGGGCATCACAACCCCGGCACCAAAAACCATCGTGGCAGGCTCCAGCTACGGCGGCCTGGCTTCAGCCTGGGTGGCGCTTCGCCATCCCGAAGCGTTTGGCAACGTGCTGAGTTTGTCCGGCTCTTACTGGTGGGCACCCGAGGGCGAAGCGCCGGGCTGGCTTACCCGTCAGTATCAGGCATCCCCGCGCTTGCCGGTGCGATTTTGGCTGCAGGCGGGACGCTTTGAAAGCAAAGGCGCAGACGGCGGTATTTACCGTAATACGCAACAGCTTGAAGCCGTGCTGCGTGAAAAGGGCTACGAGGTGAGCTTTAACCCCTGGTCGAGCGGGCATGATTACGCCGCCTGGTGCGAGGCCATTATTACCGGCATGAAGGAATTGATTAAGCGGGGATAAGTGTCGGCCCGGTGGCCTGCCCCGCATAAGGCAGGCAGGCTCCGGGCCGGATTCCCTCTCTTTATTGCAGAGAAGGGTTGAACGTTACTTATTCAGTTCAGCAAGGCTGAGCCAGGTTTGCACCACGGTGTCCGGGTTCAGGGACAGGCTGTCAATCCCCTCTTCCATCAGCCAGGCGGCAAAGTCTTCGTGATCGGACGGCCCCTGCCCACAGATCCCGACGTATTTACCCTGTTTCTTCGCCGCTTTAATCGCCATCGACAGCAGCGCTTTCACCGCGTCGTTACGCTCGTCAAACAGTTCAGACACCACACCAGAGTCGCGATCCAGGCCCAGCGCAAGCTGCGTCATATCGTTCGAGCCAATGGAGAAGCCGTCAAAGTATTGCAGGAACTCGTCCGCCAGCAGGGCGTTGGACGGGATCTCGCACATCATGATGATCTTCAGCCCGTTCTCACCGCGCTTCAGGCCCTGACGTTCCAGCTCCTCAACCACCGCTTTTGCCTGGGCAACGGTACGCACAAACGGTACCATCACTTCGACGTTGGTCAGGCCCATTTCATTACGCACGCGCTTCATGGCCGCGCATTCCAGCGCGAAGCAGTCGCGGAAGCTGTCTGCCACGTAGCGACCTGCCCCACGGAAGCCCAGCATTGGGTTCTCTTCTTCCGGCTCATAACGCTCGCCGCCCACCAGGTTGGCGTATTCGTTAGATTTGAAGTCAG
Source organism: Enterobacter sp. Ag1 (assembly GCA_000277545.1). Lineage (GTDB taxonomy): Bacteria > Pseudomonadota > Gammaproteobacteria > Enterobacterales > Enterobacteriaceae > Cedecea. The sequence goes on from AKXM01000016.1 coordinate 129,994, forward strand.
ACAGACGCACAATCACGCGCTTCGGCCAGAACGCCGCACCTAAAGTCGCGATCCCTTCGGTCAGGCGACCCACGTAGAACTCAACCGGATCGTCATAACCTTTCATCATCGTGCGGATTTCCGCCTGCAGCGCGGGCTCCTGCTGGTCGAACTCCAGCAGCGCGCGCGGGTGCACGCCAATCATGCGGTTGATGATAAATTCCAGACGCGCCAGGCCAACGCCTTCGTTCGGCAGGCAGGCGAAGTCAAACGCACGATCCGGGTTGCCAACGTTCATCATGATCTTCAGCGGCAGATCCGGCATGGCATCAACCGTGGAGCTTTTCACGGTGAAGTCGAGGATCTCCGCGTAAACGTAGCCGGTGTCGCCTTCGGCGCAGGAAACGGTCACGTTCTGGCCGTCTTTCATGCGCTCGGTGGCATCGCCACAGCCCACAACGGCTGGAATACCAAGCTCACGTGCGATGATGGCCGCGTGGCAGGTACGCCCACCGCGGTTGGTGACAATCGCCGCCGCTTTTTTCATGATCGGTTCCCAGTCCGGGTCGGTCATGTCGGTGACCAGCACGTCGCCCGGCTGGATGCGGTTCATTTCGCTGATGTCGTGGATCACTTTTACCGGACCCGCGCCGATGCGGTGACCAATCGCGCGGCCTTCCGCCACGATCTGCCCCTGCGCGTGCAGCTGGTAGCGTTCCATCACCTGGCCCTGAGAACGCACGGTTTCCGGGCGAGCCTGAACGATGAACAGCTTGCCGGTATGGCCGTCTTTAGCCCACTCGATGTCCATCGGGCGGCCATAATGTTTTTCGATTTGTACCGCCTGCTTAGCCAGTTCCTGAATCTCTTCCTGGGTAATACAGAAGCGGTCGCGATCGGCTTCCGGCACGTCTTCAATCCGCACCTGCTTGCCGTGTTCCTGCGTTGGAGCGTAGACCATGCGAATTTTTTTCGAACCCATGGTGCGGCGAACGATGGCCGGATTACCCGCCTCAAGCGTTGGCTTGTGCACGTAGAATTCATCCGGGTTTACGGCGCCCTGCACAACCATTTCACCCAGGCCCCACGCGGCGGTAATAAACACCACCTGATCGAAACCGGATTCGGTATCAATGGAGAACATCACCCCGGAAGAAGCGAGGTCGGAGCGCACCATACGCTGAACGCCAGCGGAGAGCGCCACGCCGCGGTGGTCGTAGCCCTGATGCACGCGGTAGGAGATTGCACGGTCGTTAAACAGCGAGGCGAAAACGTGTTTCACCGCCACCAGCACGGCATCATAGCCCTGCACGTTGAGGAAAGTTTCTTGTTGCCCGGCAAAGGAAGCGTCCGGCATGTCTTCCGCAGTGGCCGAAGAACGCACCGCAAAAGAGGCCTCGGCATCATCGGAGGAGAGCGTTTGGTACGCTTCACGAATGGCATGCTCCAGCTCAGGCTGGAAAGGCGTGTCAATAATCCACTGGCGAATCTGCGCCCCGGCTTTTGCCAGTTCGCTCACATCGTCAATGTCGGTTTTATCCAGCAGCTCGTAGATACGCTGGTTCACGCCGCTCTGGTCGAGAAACAGGTTAAACGCCTCGGCGGTGGTCGCAAAACCGTTCGGGACGGAAACGCCCATACCCGAAAGATTGGTAATCATTTCACCCAGGGAGGCATTTTTGCCTCCGACCCTGTCTACATCATTCATGCCAAGTTGGTTATACCAAAGCACCAGCGGTGACGAGCCGTTATTGGACATCGAAACAATCCTTTTTTAAATGAATGGGTACAAGAAACACCAGACTTCGTATTTAGCTTTGCATATTCTTAGGGGGGAATGAAACCAGTGAATCGTTCAAGCAAAATAAAATATGACGTTTTCGGATAGATCCGCTCATTTCATAAACCATTGATTATCATATAATCCTCACAGTTTAGATGGGTATAGTATTGATTTGAATATATTTAAGATGGTTTATTAAATTTAAAAACGCTATTTCACTTTTTAAATTAAGATTAGCGCTACTCGGAATCCCTTGTTTTACTTTATGCTTTAGGGAAACCGGTTCCCCGCTCAGGAATAAAAATGGATAATTTAGTCGATCGTCAGGTATTTTGTATTTCCGATGGCACCGCGATTACCGCAGAGGTACTTGGTCACGCGGTCATGTCACAATTCCCGGTATCTATCAACAGTATTACGCTGCCGTTTGTTGAAAATGAAAGCCGCGCAAAAGCGGTAAAAGAGCAGATTGACGCTATTTACCAACAAACCGGGGTGCGTCCGCTGGTGTTTTATTCCATCGTGCTGCCCAATATCCGCGACATCATTATGCAGAGCGAAGGTTTCTGTCAGGACATCGTGCAAACGCTGGTTGCGCCGCTGCAGCAGGAGCTAAAACTCGACCCGACTCCCGTCGCCCACCGAACGCACGGCCTTAACCCCGGTAACCTGACGAAATACGACGCCCGTATTGCCGCCATTGATTACACGCTGGCGCACGACGACGGGATTTCGATGCGCAATCTCGATCAGGCGCAGGTCATTTTGCTGGGCGTATCCCGCTGTGGAAAAACGCCGACCAGCCTGTACCTCGCGATGCAGTTTGGCATTCGCGCCGCGAACTACCCTTTTATTGCCGATGACATGGACAACATTCAGCTCCCGGCCGTGCTTAAACCGCTGCAGCACAAGCTTTTTGGCCTGACCATTAACCCTGAACGCCTGGCCGCCATTCGTGAAGAACGGCGTGAAAACAGCCGCTATGCCTCTCTCCGCCAGTGCCGTCTGGAGGTCGCCGAAGTGGAAGCTCTGTTCCGTAAAAATCAGATCCGCTACCTCAACAGCACCAACTATTCTGTTGAAGAGATGGCGACCAAAATTCTCGACATTATGGGGCTGAATCGCCGCATGTACTAAGAAACTAGTACAAAAGATCGAGCGTGTATGCTAGGGTGTACAGACTGCGGTGGGGCAATCCTTTCGCCAAAGCCGGCCGGATGTTGAAATCGGTCAGCTTTGGTTTATTGTGATCCCCATCACTTCCCGGTAAATCTGCCGCAGAGAAGACAAAATTTCTGAGACACCCAATGAACAAAACAGATGAATTGCGAACCGCGCGCATCGACAGCCTGGTGACACCGGCTGAGCTAACCGAGCGCTTCCCGGTTTCCGCCGAGGTTGCCCAGCACGTCACCGCCGCCCGCCGCCGGATCGAAAAGATCCTCACCGGTGAAGATAAGCGCCTGCTGGTTATCGTCGGCCCCTGCTCGATCCACGATCTTGACGCCGCGATGGACTATGCTCGCCGCCTCAAAACGCTGCGTGAAAAACATCAGGATCGTCTTGAGATCGTGATGCGTACCTACTTCGAAAAACCCCGCACCGTCGTCGGCTGGAAAGGGTTAATTTCCGATCCTGATCTGAACGGCAGCTACCGCATTAATTACGGCCTCGAACAGGCGCGCCGCCTGCTGCTGCAGGTCAACGAGCTGGGTGTCCCTACCGCGACCGAATTTCTGGATATGGTGACCGGACAGTATATCGCCGACCTGATTAGCTGGGGCGCCATTGGCGCGCGCACGACCGAAAGCCAGATCCACCGTGAAATGGCGTCCGCACTCTCCTGTCCGGTTGGCTTTAAAAATGGTACAGATGGCAATACCCGCATTGCGGTGGATGCCATCCGTGCCGCGCGTGCCAGCCATATGTTCCTCTCCCCGGATAAACAGGGGCAGATGACGATTTACCAGACCAGCGGCAACCCTTACGGCCATATTATTATGCGCGGCGGCAAGCAGCCGAATTATCACGCAGAAGACATTGCCGCCGCCTGCGACACGCTGAGCGCGTTTGACTTGCCTGAACATCTGGTGATTGATTTCAGCCACGGCAACTGCCAGAAGCAGCACCGCCGTCAGTTGGATGTTTGCGAAGATGTTTGCACGCAAATTCGCAACGGCTCGCGGGCGATTGCCGGGATCATGGCGGAAAGCTTCCTGAAAGAAGGGACGCAGCAAATCGTTGCTGGCCAGCCCCTGACTTACGGGCAGTCGATCACAGATCCTTGCCTTAACTGGGAAGATACGGAAACGCTGGTCGCGATGCTGGCGCAGGCCACTGACCGACGCTTCTGATAGTCTCCACCGGCGGGCACTTGATAACCCGCCGGATATCATAGCATTACGCCTCGCGACAACTCGCCCGCAAAGAAATTCCCTGATTCACACAATTCTTACAAATAATGCTTGCTGCTGATTCGGCTTTTTCTGATAATGATTCTCATTGTTACACTGATTGTCATTTGTAAACAGAGTGAAGCGTATGGACAAACCATTCACCCCCGCCCGCCCACAGCCCGCGACAGAACCTCGCCAGGTTGACAGCAAAACGCTGCTCGGTGCCGATGGCCGCGTTGTTATCGTCCATGAAGGACAGCAATATCTGTTACGCCAGACTCAGGCCGGGAAGCTGATCCTGACCAAATAAATTAAACAAACCGTTCCCCACACCCAAACGGGGAAATTAGCCAGCCACCCAGGTCATACCCAGGCAGCCAGCGCTTTCGATATTCCTTAGGAGAGTTGCGCTATGCCTTGCACCAACACAGCAGGTTTTCGTCTGTCTGTACTCACGTTAGCCGTATTTACCGCCCTGCCCGCTTTCGCAAAAGACGATCAAATGACCGTGGTTGCCACCGGTAACCAACGCAGCACTTTCGAAGCCCCAATGATGGTGAGCGTTATCGATGCAAATTCGCCAGAGAGCCAGACGTCCACGTCCGCCGCTGACATGCTGCGCAAAGTTCCGGGGATCACCATCGACGGCACCGGGCGCACCAACGGCCAGGACATCAACATGCGCGGTTACGACCGCCGTGGCGTACTTACCCTGGTAGACGGCATTCGTCAGGGCACCGACACCGGCCACCTGAACAGTACGTTCCTCGATCCCGCGCTGATTAAGCGTATTGAAGTGGTACGTGGCCCGGCGGCTCTGCTGTACGGCAGCGGCGCGCTGGGCGGTGTTATTTCCTATGAAACCGCAGACGCCGCCGATCTGCTATTTGACGGGCAAAACAGCGGCTTCCGCGTCTTCGGCACCGGCGGTACCGGCGACCACAGCATCGGCATGGGCGCCAGTGCCTTTGGCCGTACCGATAACCTGGACGGCGTCGTCGCCTGGTCCAGCCGCGATCGCGGTAACCTGCGCCAGAGCAACGGTGAAACCGCGCCTAATGACGAAAACATCGGCAACCTGCTGACCAAAGGCACCTGGTATATCGATTCAGCTCAGTCGCTGTCCGGCTCCCTGCGCTACTACAATAACAACGCGCAGGAACCGAAAAACCCGCAGACGCCGGATGCCTCAGCCTCCAGCAACCCGATGACCAATCGCTCCACCATTCAGCGCGACGCGCAGCTGAAATACCACCTCAATCCGCAGGATAACGACTGGCTGAACGCGACCGCGACGGCCTACTGGTCCGAAGCTCGTATCAACGCCGAAACCCCTAATCAGGGGGGTGAATTCCGTAAACAGACGACCAAAGGCGGTAAGCTCGAAAACCGCAGCCGTCTGTTTAGCGACAGCTTCGCGGCTAACCTGCTGACCTACGGCAGCGAATATTATCGTCAGGAGCAGGCTCCTGGTGGCCTGACGACCGGTTTCCCACAGGCGAAAATCAACTTTGGTTCCGGCTGGCTGCAGGATGAAATCACCCTGCGTGACCTGCCGATTTCTATCCTGGCCGGGACGCGTTATGACAACTACAGCGGCAGCAGCCAGGGCTATAAAGACGTCGATGCCGACAAGTGGTCATCACGCGGGGCGGTTTCTGTCACCCCAACCGACTGGCTGATGCTGTTTGGTTCCTATGCGCAGGCGTTCCGTGCGCCGACCATGGGCGAGATGTACAACGACTCCAAGCACTTCTCTATCGGCACTCGCTACACCAACTATTGGGTACCAAACCCGAACCTGCGCCCGGAAACCAACGAAACGCAGGAATACGGCTTCGGTCTGCGCTTCGACAATCTGGCAATGGCTAACGACGGCCTGGAATTCAAAGCCAGCTACTTCGACACCAAAGCGAAAGATTACATCTCTACCACCGTGGACTTCGCCAAAGCGACCACCATGTCCTACAACGTGCCAAAAGCAAAAATTTGGGGCTGGGACGTCAACGCGAAGTACACCGCCGATCTGTTCAGCCTGGATACCGCCTATAACCGTACCCGCGGTAAAGATGAAGATACCGGCGAGTACATCTCCAGCCTGAACCCGGACACCGTCACCACCACCCTGGACATCCCTGTGTCACACAGCGGCTTCTCCGTGGGCTGGGTCGGCACCTTCGCCGAGCGTTCCACCCATATCAGCAGCTCCTATGCACAGCAGCCGGGCTATGCGGTCAGCGATTTTTATGTCAGCTACAAAGGGCAGCAGCAGCTGCGCGGTTTAACCACCACGCTGGTGTTTGGCAACGCCTTCGATAAAGAGTACTGGTCACCGCAGGGTCTCCCGCAGGATGGCCGTAACGGTAAAATTTTCGTGAGCTATCAATGGTAAAGGAGTTATTCATGAGTCAGCGTTACGACAGCTGGATCCAGCTTAAGCAAGAACACCCGAAAAAATATGCCCGGGATATCGCCAAACTGATGCACATCAGCGAGGCGGAACTGACCCATGCCCGCGTCGGGCACGACGCATGGCGCCTGAATGGCGATGTGAAAGAGATCTTCGCCGCGCTGGAAGCCGTGGGGGAAACAAAGTGCATCTGCCGCAACGAATATGCCGTTCACGAGCAGGTAGGCCGCTTTGAGAACCAGCACCTTAACGGCCACGCCGGGCTGGTACTGAATCCTCGTGCGCTGGATCTGCGTTTGTTCCTGAACCAGTGGGCGAGCGTGTTCCACGTCCGGGAAGAGACCGCTCGCGGCGAACGCCAGAGCATTCAATTCTTTGACCATCAGGGTGATGCGCTGCTGAAGGTATACACCACCGACAACACCGATGTTGAAGCCTGGAGCCAGGTGCTGACGCGTTTCATCCACACCGACAATCCGGCGCTGGCGATCAAAGCCGTTGAAGAAGCGGTAATGACGCCTACGGTCGAGGCCGACAAGGTGGACGCAGAATGGCGCGCGATGACGGATGTACACCAGTTCTTCCAGCTGCTTAAACGCCATCAGCTGACTCGCCAGCAGGCTTTCCGCCTGGTGAAAGACGATCTGGCCTGTCGCGTAGATAACGAAGCGCTGTCCCAACTGCTGAACCAGGCGAAAGAAGACGGCAACGAGATCATGATTTTCGTCGGCAACCGCGGCTGCGTGCAGATCTTCACCGGTGAAATCCGCAAAGTGGTCCCGATGGAAAACTGGGTCAACGTGTTCAACCCGGAATTCACCCTGCACCTGATGGGCGACACCATCGCCGAAAGCTGGGTAACCCGCAAACCAACCGCCGACGGCCACGTGACCAGCCTCGAGCTGTTTGCCGCCGACGGCACGCAAATTGCCCAGCTGTACGGCCAGCGTACTGAAGGCCAGCCGGAGCAGGAGCAGTGGCGTCTGCAAATTGAAGCCCTGATCGGCAAAGGGTTAGCGGCATGAAACGCCTGCTGCTCGCCATCCTCGCCCTGCCATTGATGGCAGGTGCGGCCGAGCGCGTGGTAACCATCGGTGGCGACGTCACCGAGATTGCCTGGGCTCTGGGTGCGGGTCAGGATGTGGTGGCTCGTGATAGCACGAGCCTTCATCCCGATGCCGTGAAAAAACTGCCGGATGTGGGCTACCTGCGCCAGCTTAATGCCGAGGGTATTCTAGCCATGCGCCCGACGCTGGTACTGGCCAGCGCTCAGGCTCAGCCATCCATGGCGCTGAAGCAGGTTGAGGCCAGCAAAGTGAAAGTGGTTACCGTTCCGGCGGAAAATAACCTCGAGAGCATTGATGCCAAAGTGGCTGCCGTGGCTACCGCGCTGGGTAAAACAGCCGAAGGCGACAAGCTGCGCAAAACGCTTCACGACCAGCTAGCGGCGATCCCGGCCAAACCGCTGGGCAAAAAAGTGCTGTTCATTATGAGCCACGGCGGCATGACCGCCATGGCTGCCGGGCAGGAAACCGCCGCGGATGCCGCGATTCACGCCGCCGGACTGGACAATGCCATGCAGGGCTTCAAGCGCTACCAGCCGCTGTCTCAGGAAGGCGTGATCGCCAGCAAACCTGACCTGATCCTGGTCACCACCGATGGGGTGAAAACCCTCGGCGGAGAAGCCAAAGTCTGGGCATTGCCAGGGCTTGCGCAAACGCCAGCCGGGAAAAATAAACAGCTGATGGTCGTCGATGACATGGCGCTGCTCGGCTTTGGCATTGATACCCCGCAGACGATCCTCGCCCTGCGCGAAAAAGCGGAGCAACTGCCGTGATACGCCGACCTTTGCCTCACCATGCCCTGTGTTTGATGGGGCTGGTTTTGCTGGCAATGGCGCTTATTGCCGCTAACCTCGGCGCCATGCGGCTGTCTGTGGCCGTGCTGTGGCAGACGCATGACGACACGTTGCGTGACATCTGGCTCAACATCCGTCTGCCGAGGGTGCTGCTGGCGGCGCTGATCGGCGGCGCGCTGGCGCTGTCGGGCTGCGTGATGCAGGGGTTGTTCCGTAACCCGCTTGCCGATCCGGGCCTGCTTGGGATCAGCAGCGGGGCCGCGCTGGCGGTGGGGCTGTCGATTGTTATGCCGCTGGCTCTGCCGGCGGTTTTGGCGCTTTATGCCCCTATGCTGGCAGCGTTTGTAGGCAGCCTGGCGGTGACGCTGGCGATTTTCCTGCTTAGCCGGAAAGGCACCAACAGTTTGTCTCGCCTGCTGCTGGTGGGCATCGCCATCAATGCGCTGTGCGGCGCGGCGGTTGGCGTGCTGTCGTGGATAAGCAACGACACTCAGCTGCGCCAGCTTTCTCTCTGGGGCATGGGGAGCCTGGGCCAGGCACAATGGTCCACGCTGCTCGCCACCGCGTCGCTTATTCTTCCTGCAAGCCTGGGCATCTGGCTGCTTTCAAAGCGCCTGAATTTGCTCCAGCTTGGTGATGAGGAAGCGCATTACCTGGGCGTGGATGTCAAAACAACCCAGCGGCATTTGCTGATCCTGAGCGCATTGTTGGTTGCTGCGGCGGTAGCCATCAGCGGCGTGATCGGCTTCGTTGGTCTGGTGGTTCCGCATCTGGTGCGCATGTGGCTTGGATCCGATCATCGCTGGCTGGTGCCCGGCTCCGTGCTGGCCGGTGCCATGCTGCTGTTGGTGGCCGATACGCTGGCGAGAACGATTGTCGCGCCAGCAGAAATGCCTGTAGGACTGTTGACCAGCCTGATAGGCGGCCCCTGGTTCCTGGCGATGATCTTTCGCAGCAAGGAGAGCGCGAGATGAATGAAGTTTTGTCCACGCACGATATTTCGCTGAAGCTGGGCCACCGTTATCTGATTGATAACGTCAATGTCAGCCTGAAGCCGGGTGAAGTTGTGGCGCTGATTGGCCCAAACGGCGCGGGCAAATCCACGCTGTTGCGGCTGTTAACCGGGTTTCAACAGCCTGACAGCGGGCACGTTGCGCTGGCAGGCCAGGATTTGAATCAGTGGTCCAACGAAGCGCTGTCCCGCAAACGCGCGGTGATGCGCCAGCAAAGCAGCATGGCGTTTAGCTGGACGGTAGAAGACGTGATCGCTATGGGCCGTGCGCCGTGGCCGCAGGCGTCAACGGCCGGCGTCGTGGCGGAAGTCATGGCGCTGACCGGGTGCGACTCTCTGAGCGGCAGAGATTTTTGTCGTCTGTCAGGCGGCGAGCAACAGCGGGTGCAGCTTGCCCGGTCGCTGGCGCAGCTTTGGTGCGATGGGCAGCCTCACGGCTGGCTGTTTCTGGACGAGCCTACGTCGGCGCTGGATCTCTACCACCAGCAGCATGTGCTGCGCCTGCTGCGTCGCCTGGCGCAAATGGGGACGTTATCGGTCTGCGTTGTGCTGCACGATTTGAATCTGGCGGCACTCTGGGCCGACCGTATCGTGCTGCTACATAAAGGCAGGCTGGTGGCAGATGGAACGCCTGATGAAGTGCTGGAAGAGCAAACGTTGCAGCGCTGGTATCAGGCCGATCTGCGGGTGTTCCGACATCCGGAACACCCGGTTCCTCAGGTAGGCCTGCGCCAGTGATCAGCTTGAACAGCTGACTTCCAGCCGTTTTCCCCAGTCAGGTGGGCGCTGCGTCATATCGTCCTCACGATCGGAGAACGGCTGGAGCAGCGCCTCGTGGAGTTTAGCCAGTTCACGAGTATCGCCCTTTTCGGCAGCTTCGATTGCCCGCTGTGCCAGCCAGTTGCGTAAGACCAGCGCCGGGTTCACCGCCTGCATTTTCTGCTGGCGTTCGGCATCACTCACCTGCTCCGCCTGAAGCCGCTCACGATAGCGCCCAAACCAGGCATCAAAACTTGCCCTGTCGATAAATTCATCCCGCAGCGGCGACGCCGCGCTGAGCTGCTCCGTCACGCTCAGCATCCGGAAGGTACGCGTGTAATCGCTGCCTTCTTTGCTCATCAGGGCGAAGAGCTCACTCAGGATTAGGTTATCGGCCTGCTGTTCGGTGAAAAGCCCCAGTTTGGCACGCATCCGTTGGCCAAAGGCACGCATAATTGCCGGCTGGTAGCCATCCAGAATCGCGTTCAGCTTCTCGGCCGTAATAAACGGCGACAGCGTCTGCGCCAGGCGCTGCAGGTTCCACAGCCCTACCGCTGGCTGGTTGTCGAAGGCATACCGGCCCTGGTAGTCGGAATGGTTACAGATAAATTCAGGCTGATAGTCGTCGAGGAAGCCATACGGGCCGTAGTCCATGGTCAGGCCAAGAATCGACATGTTGTCGGTGTTCATTACCCCGTGGGCAAAGCCCACCGTTTGCCAGCTGGCAATGAGCGCGGCGGTACGCGCCACCACGTCGGTAAACCACAGCTCATAGCGTTCTTCAAGCCCCTGCAGATGCGGCCAGTGGTGACGAATGGCGTAATCGGCAAGCTGCTGAACTTTTTCCGGCTCGCGGCGATAGTAGAAATGCTCAAAATGCCCAAAACGCAGATGGCTTTCGGACACCCGCAGCAGCATTGCCCCCTGCTCAACCGTTTCACGCTGTACCGGCGTATCGCTGGTGACTATAGTTAACGCTCGCGTCGTCGGAATGCCTAAAGCATGCATGGCTTCGCTGGCGAGAAACTCGCGAACAGTGGAGCGCAGCACGGCCCGGCCATCGCCCATGCGAGAGTACGGCGTCAAGCCTGCGCCTTTGAGATGCCAGTCAACCTTGCGTCCGTCCGCCAGCTGCTGCTCTCCCAGTAAAATACCGCGCCCGTCCCCCAGTTGCCCTGCCCAGACGCCGAACTGGTGCCCGCTATAAACCTGGGCGAGCGGCTGCATGCCGGGCAGCAGCGTTTCGCCACTCCAGATCCCCTGCTGTGGTGCAGCAAAAAACGAGGCGTTAATCCCCAGATCGTCTGCCAGCGGCTGGCTGTGATAAAGCAGCCGGGCGTTTTTCAGCGGCGTGGGGGTTAATTCGCTATAGAACCCCGGCAGCTCATCGTGCCAGGTATTCAGAAAAGCTAAAGTATTGGTCATGGTTCCTCCGCCCGACAGTGTAGCCCCAGTAATGCATTTTAAACACAGTCGAGCAGCAGGGGCTTTAGTGAACCAGACCTTCATGAGGGGGGAAAAGTGAGGCCAGTTCTTCCGGCGGCACCAGCGGCCAGAGTTTGCCCTGCATCGCGGCAAAGCCTAAACCCTGCACTTTACGTCGCGCGCTGGCGGTATCTATCCCGGCAATCAACAATGCCTGACAAAACGGCGAAACCTGCCCAAGAATGGCAAGCATAAAGGGCGAGAAAGTGCGGCCCGGAAGCTGTTTCTGAACAAAAAATCGGTCCATGAACACATGCCGGAACAGACCATCAAAAATAGATTTTGTGGTGGCATTGCCTGCACCAAAGTCAGCCAAACCGAGTGGGAAACGTTCAGCCAGCCAGGCCAGTCTTAAATTCGTTTTGCCGCTATTTAAATCAGGAAAGCTTTCGCTAATCATTAATTCAATAAACGGCAAAGCCTTTAGCCGGATATATAAATCCTGGTTGTTAATTAGCGCGTCAACAATAGTTTCATTAATATGAACCCAGACAACAAGGTACCGGGTGATAAAGAAATGCTGATGTTCTTCTATTTGCGTTAATTTTTCTCTAAACAGTTCGAGATGCTGTTCCGGCGCAAGATGAGGAATTAACAATTCGGTTGGAATACGAACCAGCGCGTCGGCACCCACGAAGTTAGCAACGATTTCGACGCCCAAAATGCTATCGTCCGGCCTGACGGCGGGGCGATAGTAGAGGTGAGAACAATAAACACTATCAAGTGAAACAATCATTTTGCCAGCCCTGTGGATTTCTGGTTGGACGGCAGAGAGATACAGCGCCAATCCGAAAATAGTCGGATAGCTGCTATCGCTGTGAATTTCACACTCATCCCTGAAACGTTTAAGCTTTATGTTTTAATAACTTTTAGCTTATCCTGGATATCCGTACATAGCCAGTTTTTAACGTAAATTCCGAACGGAATCACGAGCAATGATGCAAGGTAAAAAAGATTCATTCTCACAATGTTCATTCAGTAATTTACGCGTGGCAAAGCGGGCCATGTCGCCTATTGGGAAATAAACGCTGGTTAACGCCGGGCGGACAAATGCCGCACGATCGCCACTGTCATAACAAATAAGGGATATATCCAGAGGAATGCGTAAGCCCCGCTCGGTAATGGCCAGCATCGCCCCGACGGCCATCTCTTCGTTACAGCAATAAAGGGCGCTGATTTTATATTCATCCAGCAAGGCCGAGGTTTGCCGATAACCGCTGGGCATATCGTACTCACCTTCCACCACCGCCACCGGGGTAATGCCCTGCTCTTCCATGGCATCGAGAAAGCCCTGGCGTCGTAAGAGGCTGGAGGCGCGCTGGGTCGGGCCATGCAGGCAGGCGATTGCCAGGTGGCCGGCATCCAGCAAATAGCGGGTGGCCATGTGGCTGGCAAGACGATGATCGAAGACCACGCAGCGCGGGCTTAATGCGGGCACATCTCTGTCGAGGATGATAAACCGGTTACCTCGTTCCGCCAGTTGAAGCAGCGTTTCGTCCGCAATGGCACGGACATGGAGAATCAAGCCATCACAGCGCAGATTGTAGAGTCGCTGAATGGCATTGCGCTCGTTCTCTTCTACGCCACGCCCCTGCGTCACCAGCAGTTGCTTGCCGTGGGATTCAGCTTCACTTTGCACCGTATCCATCAGCGTCCCGAAGAAACCCCCGGTGTATGACGTGGTTACCAGACCAATGGAATGGCTCTGGCTGGACGCCAGCGCTCTGGCTGCAGGATTGGGGGAATAGCCCAGTTCAGCAATCGCGGCCTCCACTTTAACGCGGGTTTGCGATTTAACCTTAGTGTCGCCATTCACCACGCGTGATACGGTGGCGCGGGAGACGCCGGCGTGGGCAGCAACATCTTCGAGGGTGACCATGACACAATCCTTAGCGGGAAAAGCACAATGCATCCCGATATTACCTGATATTGCCAATACCGTTGACGTTGCCCGCAGATTTGCGGGAACGGTCACGATTTTCAGTCAAGAAAAAACAGGAAAGGCTATATGCGGCGGGCTTGCCAGAATTTTTTACGCCAGTAGACGTTGTCCAGAGAGGAACGCATAACGCCGCGACTGGTAGACGCGTGAATAAAGGTGTTGTCGGTGTCATAAATGCCGACGTGCAGGCCGCTTTCGCCCGAGCCGGTTTTGAAGAACACCAGATCGCCAGGCAGCAGGTCGTCTTTATCGATTTTTGTGCCGATTTCTGCCTGCTCGCTGGTCATGCGCGGCAGCATCAGATCGAACCTGTCGCGGAAGGTCATCAGCACGAAGCCGGAACAGTCCACGCCGCGTCGACTCATGCCACCGTAGGTGTACGGCGTGCCGTGCCAGCTGCGGAGCTGATCGTTTAGCTGAGCGATAACGGTGATGGAATCGGAAAGCCTGGCGTTCGGATGAGGGGCATTATGACTACACCCCACCAACACTATGCATGCCACTGCAATAAGCCACAAACGCATTTTCAGACAACTCCCGGTCTTGCTGTTTCCAGTAATTTAGCCTGTCGCCCGGAATTATTGCAAGCTTTCCACGATGTTATAACGGGCTTATCAGCATACTGTGCCCTTCGATACGCAAGAGTCGGAACGGCATTTGGTAAGCTGCGGCTAAATTTTTTGGCGTCAGCACTTCATCCTTCGGCCCCTGAGCGATCATTTTTCCCTCACGCAAGAGCCACACTTTATGGGCATGACGCAGGCTATGGTTCAAATCATGGCTGCTCATCACTACCGCAATACCCGTCTCACAAAACGCAAGCAACAGGCGATCTAATGCGGCCTGCTGGGCGACATCAAGGCTGTTCATCGGCTCATCCAGCAGCAAGAGCTGCCCTTCGGGATTGGCCGAGGGATCAATCTGCAGCAGCACGGCGGCAAGGCGAACGCGCTGCCATTCACCGCCGGAAAGCTGGTTGACCGACCGGGTCAGTTTGTCTGAGAGCCATAGCGACGCCGCCAGACGCAGCATTGCCGCTTCGGACTCAGGCGAGGATTGATGTAGCTGCAGGTAATGCCAGACGGGCATTGCAAAAGGAGGAAGCTGCTGCTGGCTTAGCCAGGCACGATGTCGGGATAGCCCGGCAGGCAACCAGTCGTCAAGCGGCTGCTGGTTAAACAGAAGGCTGCCTTGCCCGGCGCTTAACCCTGCCATTCGCGTGAGCAGCGTGCTCTTGCCTGCCCCGTTCGGCCCGACAAGATGGATAAGTTCTCCGGGCTCCACCGCCGCAGATATTGGCCCAACCCGGCCCGCGACGGTGACGCCTGTCAGCTGCAGCAGGGACAACTTATTTAGCCAACGCCTGTTTAATGGCGTCCAGCACCACAGGATCTTCCGGCGTCATGTCCGGAGAGAAACGCTGAATCACTTTGCCATCACGGCCAATCAGGAATTTTTCGAAATTCCACAGGATGTCGTCAGGGTAAAGCGGACCACGCCCTTTGCTGCTCATTCGCTCCAGAAAACCGCTGCCTTCCGGGGCAACGGCTGCCGGGCGCGCATCAATCAGCTTCTGATAAAACGGATGTCGGTGCTCGCCGTTGACATCGATTTTGCTAAACAGCGGGAACGTCACGCCGTAGGTAGTGCTGCAGAAGGTTTTAATTTCTTCGCTACTGCCAGGCTCTTGCCCCAGGAACTGATTACATGGGAAACCAAGCACGCTGAACCCCTGATCTTCAAAGTCTTTTTGCAGGTTTTCCAGTTGCTCATACTGCGGCGTCAGGCCGCACCTGGAAGCGACGTTCACCACCAGCAGCACTTTTCCCTGCCAGCTCTCCAGCGTGGTGTTTTCGCCGTCAATGGTGGTGACTTCGGTATTCAGAACATTGCTTTGCATATCATCCTCTTCCTCTGTGAGCCGAATTAACGTCCGGCTTTCAATAATAGCCAGATAAACACCGGCGCGCCGAGCGTAGCGGTGACTACGCCAATGGGCAGCTCGGCAGAACTTAGCGCGAGCCTTGCCACCACATCCGCGCCGGTTAAGATCGCGGCCCCAGCCAGCGCACTGGCTGGCAGCAAAACGCGATGATCGGTTAACCCCGCGAGACGCAGCATGTGCGGGATCACCAGACCGACAAATCCAATTGCGCCGGCAAGCGCCACGCTGACGCCAACCAGCCAGCCGGTAGCCACAACCAAAATATTGCGCCACAGCCAGACGGAAAGCCCCAACTGCCGGGCTGAGTTTTCACCGAGCGCCATCAGGTTGAGCGGCGCATGCTGTCGGCACAGCCAGACCACCACCGGCAGCAGCGTCACCATCAGCCAGCCCTGACGCCAGTCTACGCCGCCAAAGCCGCCCATCATCCAGTACATCAGCTGGCGCAGGTCGAGGCTCGAGCTAAAGTAGACCGCCCAGGTCATCAGGGCACTACAAATAATGCCTAGGGCGACACCTGCAAGTAATAGACGACTGGTGGAGAGATGACGACGGGAAAAACGTAACAGAATAAAAGTGATCGCTAAGGCACCGAGAATGGCGCACAGCCCCAGCACCCAGCCCGGCAGCATCCCCTGCCCGAGCAACAGGGCAACAACCAGCGCAACGCCGGCGCCGTTGGAGACGCCAAGTAAACCGGGTTCGGCCAGAGGATTTTCAAACAGCGACTGCATAATCGTGCCGGTCACGGCCAGAGCCGCCCCCACCAGCAGGACGGCCAACGTTCGCGGCAGGCGGATTTGCCAGATAAAGAGCCGGGCCTCATCATTCCACCAGGAAAGAGGGGAAAACCAGACATCCCCGGCGCACAGGCTCAAGGCCAGCATCGTCGCCGTGGCAAAGACCAGGGCAACTAGCCAGCGTCGCTCAAACCTGCGTTGTCTGGTTACAAAATTCAGCATTCCGTAAAGGCTCCCCCTGCCCCGTTTATGCGCCTGATTTTACGGGGAGTTCGCCGAAGAGAACAAGCAAAGAAAAGGCCTTAATACCGCATCTGTCCCAAATTACTTTTCTACTGGCCGTTTACGAGTGAACTGCTGCTCCAGCATTGAGCTTCCCCACTGCTCGCCCTGCCATTCCCTGGTTAGCTTGAATCCCATCGACTCATAAAGATGGCGAGCTGCATTCAGTCCGCTAAAAGTCCACAGCTGCACGGCGGAAAACCCATACTCATCGCAAAAGCGCATGGCCTCACGTAAAAGCGCTCTCCCGATACCGCTGCCATGGCACTCATCGTCGAGAATAAACCAGCGTAAATGGGCTTCGTGATTGCCCAGATCCTCACCATCGATGGATACAGAGCCCACTATTTTGCCGTTGTGGAGCACCACCCAGATGCGGTTACACGGGCGATCCAGCCGCCCTGAAAACTCCGCCAGCCCGGCGGCGACTTTCCCTTCAAAAAAATAGCCGAAGTTATAGTGCTTTGAGTAATAGTTAGCGTGCATTTCCGCCACGCGGCCAATTACGCCCGGCTGGTATCCCGTCATTATCTCGAAGTTTTTTCTTCCCTCGTCGCCCGTCAACTCACCACGACAGGCTTTCAGCGCCTGAGCATAGTTAGACAGGCCAGCAGCGACTGATTGCTGCGCCGGAGTATTCAGGTGCGCCAGAGCCTTCTCTACCCGCATTCTGCCGTATCTGTGGATTTCCCTGACCGTTTGTTTACCCTGGGCGGTCAAACGGAGTCGCCTGGCTCTGGCGTCTTCGTCTGAAACGCTCTCGAACAGCTCTCCCGCCTTGCGCAGTTTGCCTATCATTCGGCTGACGCTCGACTTCTCCAGACCAAGAATCTGGACCAGGTCGGCCGCAGTGACGTTCTCCCGTGAATCAATTTCCAGCAAAGCATGAACCGCAGAAGCAGAGTAGTTCGTGGCGGCAAGCGTTGAGTTGAGAAAACCAAGCTCGCGTACAACCTGGCGCGATGAGGCGCGTATAGATTCGATTAGGGTGCTGTCAGACATGATCGATACCGTTGAAATATGGTTGTACAATACAACCATTTGGCAGAAATGTTTGTCAAGCACATGTCGTTAAGCAATAGTACTTAAAAGCAAAAGAAAAAGGCCGCGAATGCGGCCTTTTTTGTTAACTCAGGTTACTCGTCTTTTGGCGACGCGTTTTCAACCCGACTTTTTAGCTTCTGACCAGGTCGGAAGGTCACCACACGGCGCGCCGTAATGGGAATATCTTCACCGGTCTTCGGGTTGCGCCCGGGACGTTGGTTTTTATCGCGTAAGTCAAAATTACCAAAGCCCGAGAGTTTAACCTGCTCACCGTTTTCCAGAGCGCGACGGATCTCTTCGAAAAACAGCTCTACCAGCTCTTTGGCATCTCGTTTGCTAAGCCCAAGCTTATCAAACAGATATTCTGACATTTCAGCTTTTGTAAGCGCCATACGTTCAATCCCTCAATGATGCCTGGAATCGCTCTTTTAATGCCTCTACACATTTTGCAACGGTAGCGGCCATCTCCTCTTCTTCGAGTGTACGGCCCGTATCCTGAAGGATAAGGCTTATGGCCAGGCTCTTGTAGCCATCGGCTACGCCCTTGCCACGGTACACGTCAAATAAGTTTACGCCAACTACCTGATTTGCGCCAACTTTCTTACACTCGGCCAAAACATCTGCTGCCGGGACGTTTTCAGCCACCACAACAGCGATATCGCGGCGGTTTGCCGGGAAGCGGGAAACGTCCTGCGCCTCAGGCACCACGCGGTCTGCGAGCTTGCTCCACAGCACCTCAAACACCACCGTGCGGCCGTTAAGGTCCAGTTTACGCTCCAGTTCCGGGTGAACAACACCAATGAAACCAATGCATTCACCTGCTAAATAAATGGCAGCACTTTGCCCAGGATGCAAGGCCGGATTTGCTTGCGCTCTGAATTCGATGTCTGAAAGTTTACCGGTCAGGGCCAGAACGGACTCCAGATCGCCTTTCAGATCATAGAAGTCAACGGTGTTGCGCGCCAGATCCCAGTGTTCTTCATAGCGGTTGCCGCAGATAGCCCCCGCCAGCATAAGATCCTGACGAATCCCAAGGTCTGCCTGAGTATCAGGCACAAAGCGCAGGCCGGACTCGAAAATACGCACGCGGCTTTGCTGGCGATTCTGGTTATAAACCACGGTTGTCAGCAGGCCACTCCACAGCGACAGGCGCATAGCGGACATGTCGGTAGAGATCGGATTAGGAAGAATCAGATTTTCTTCGCCAGGGTGCAAAAGCTGCTGAATTTTCGGGTCGACGAAGCTGTAGGTAATGACTTCCTGGTAACCTTTGTCCACCAGCATGGTTTTCACACGCTTCAGAGAAAGGTCGGCTTCGCGATGGGTGCCCATCACCAGACCTGCCTGTACCGGGCTGTTTGGAATACTGTTGTAGCCGTAAACGCGGGCCACTTCTTCCACCAGGTCTTCTTCAATTTCCATATCGAAACGCCAGCTCGGCGCCACGGCAGTCCACTGCGCCTGACCTTCGGTCACTTCGCAGCCCAGACGACGCAGAATGTCGCTAACCTGAGCATCTTCGATGTGGTGACCAATCAGACGGTCCAGTTTGCTGCGACGGAGCGTGATCGTAGCGCGCTTAGGCAGGTGCGCTTCGCTTGTGACATCGATAACTGGGCCAGCTTCACCGCCACAGATATCCACCAGCAGGCGAGTCGCTCGCGCCATCGCTTTATACTGCAGCGCAGGATCGACGCCGCGCTCATAGCGGTGGGAAGCATCGGTATGCAGACCATGGCGGCGCGCACGACCGGTGATAGACAGCGGGCTGAAGAAGGCACATTCCAGCAGTACGTTCTGGGTTTCGTCGTTTACGCCTGAATGCTCGCCGCCGAAGATACCGCCCATGGCCAGCGCTTTATTGTGATCGGCAATAACCAGGGTGTCGGCATTGAGCTTCGCTTCGCTGCCGTCCAGCAGGACCAGGGTTTCGCCCTCTTCCGCCATACGCACCACGATCCCGCCTTCAATACGGTTCAGGTCGAAGGCGTGCATCGGCTGACCAAGCTCCAGCAGCACATAGTTGGTCACGTCAACCACCGCATCAATGGAACGAATACCGCAGCGACGCAGCTTCTCTTTCATCCACAGCGGCGTGGGTGCCTTAACGTTGATGCCTTTCACAACGCGGCCCAGGTAACGTGGGCAAGCTTCTGCGGCGTCTACGCGAATAGGCAGCGTGTCATTGATAGTCGCAGCAACGGCGGTAATTTCTGGCTCAACCAGAGGCAGCTTGTTCACCACCGCCACGTCGCGAGCTACGCCGATAATACCGAGGCAGTCGGCACGGTTTGGCGTGACGCTGATTTCAATGGTGTTGTCGTCCAGCTTCAGGTATTCGCGGATGTCAGTGCCGATTGGCGCGTCCGCTGGCAGCTCGATAATGCCATTATGATCGTCGGAAATACCCAGCTCGGAGAAGGAGCACAGCATCCCTTCGGACGGTTCACCGCGCAGTTTGGCCGCTTTGATCTTAAAATCGCCCGGCAGCACGGCGCCAACAGTCGCCACGGCAACTTTCAGACCCTGACGGCAGTTTGGTGCGCCGCAGACGATATCCAGCAGGCGATCGCCACCGACGTTAATTTTTGTTACGCGCAGTTTGTCGGCGTTTGGATGCTGACCGCACTCGACCACTTCCCCGACCACAACGCCGTGAAAAGCCCCTGCTACGGCATCGACACCGTCAACTTCAAGCCCGGCCATAGTTATCTGGCTGGAAAGTTCGTCACTGCTGTTGGCTGGGTTTACCCATTCGCGTAACCAGAGTTCACTGAATTTCATTGGATATCCCGCCTTTATTTGAACTGTTTGAGGAAACGTAAATCATTTTCGAAGAATGCACGCAGATCGGTCACGCCATAGCGCAGCATGGTCAGACGCTCCATGCCCATACCGAAGGCGAAGCCGGAGTAAACTTCCGGATCGATACCTACGTTACGCAGCACGTTCGGGTGCACCATGCCGCAGCCCAGTACTTCCAGCCACTTGCCGTTTTTACCCATCACGTCCACTTCAGCGGACGGCTCGGTGAACGGGAAGTAGGACGGACGGAAGCGAATCTGCAGATCTTCTTCAAAGAAGTTATTCAGGAAATCGTGCAGCGTTCCCTTCAGGTTGGTGAAGTTAATGTTGGTGTCAACGATCAGGCCTTCCATCTGGTGGAACATCGGGGTGTGGGTCTGATCGTAGTCGTTACGGTAGACGCGGCCCGGGGCAATAATACGAATTGGCGGCTGCTTGTCTTTCATGGTGCGGATCTGCACACCAGAAGTCTGGGTACGCAGCAGACGGGTCGCGTCAAACCAGAAAGTATCGTGGTCCGCGCGCGCCGGGTGGTGCCCTGGAATATTCAGCGCATCGAAGTTGTGGTAGTCATCTTCGATTTCAGGGCCAGTTGCTACGGTGAACCCCAGCTCGCCGAAGAAGCTTTCGATACGATCGATGGTACGGGTTACCGGGTGCAGGCCACCGTTTTCAATCCGACGACCAGGCAGAGAAACGTCAATCGTTTCTGCAGCCAGACGTTCGTTCAGTGCGGCGCTTTCGAGTGCAGCTTTGCGGGCGTTCAGGGCTTCCTGAACCTGCTCTTTAGCTTCGTTAATCACCGCGCCCGCAGCCGGACGTTCTTCCGGTGGCAGTTCACGCAGGGTGGTCATTTGAAGGGTCAGATGCCCCTTCTTCCCCAAATATTCGACGCGTACATTATCTAACGCGGCAACATCCTGGGCATCGTTTATGGCTGCTTTGGCACTGGCAACCAGCTCTGCGAGATGTGGCATGGTATTCCTCTTATGCCGGCAAACTGCCGGGGTAGTTGGTCTGATTCGAAAACGAAACGCAAAAAAAAAGCCTCCGTACAGGAGGCTTTCGGCGCTGTTTTTCGTTTCTTTTCTTACGCGCAAAGCCCCCTGAATCAGGCGCTAAAGTAAAAAAAGAAGCGGAAAATAGCAGCATTCATGCTTGCAGTTACCTTGTTTTGACAAATTTCGCTTTGGCTATTGAACGAGCTACGGCGTTGAAAGTCAATAAATTGATTGTGTTATGCCCGAATAATTCGATTTGTAGTAAGGCGACAAGCTCGATTATCCCCGGGAGCTTACTTAAGTAAGTGACTGGGGTCAGCAAGTGCAGTTAACGCAGCTACAGATGAAGTATGACGGGGATAAATTAAAAGAGGGAGCAAGCTCCCTCTTATAACTGGCTTATGCCAGAGCTGCTTTCGCTTTCTCAACCAGGGCAGTGAATGCCACTTTGTCGAATACGGCGATGTCAGCCAGGATCTTACGGTCGATTTCAACAGAGGCTTTTTTCAGGCCGTTGATGAATTTGCTGTAAGAGATACCGTTCTGACGAGCTGCAGCGTTGATACGTGCAATCCACAGCTGGCGGAACTGACGTTTACGTTGACGACGGTCGCGGTAAGCGTACTGACCAGCTTTGATAACAGCCTGGAAGGCAACGCGGTATACGCGAGAACGCGCACCGTAGTAGCCTTTAGCTTGTTTGAGGATTTTTTTGTGACGAGCACGTGCGATTACACCACGTTTTACGCGAGCCATTTAGCTCTCCTGTTTCTATTCTGAATTAATTAAAAAAAGTTTACTTATGCGTACGGCAGGCAAGCGACAACCAGGCCCAGATCCCCTTTGGAGACCATGCCTTTCGGACGCAGATGACGTTTACGTTTGGTAGACTTTTTAGTCAGAATGTGACGCAGGTTAGCGTGCTTACGCTTAAAACCGCCAGAAGCAGTCTTTTTGAAGCGCTTAGCGGCGCCGCGTACTGTTTTGATCTTTGGCATTTCAATTTCCACTTCGCATTGTTAATAAAACGAACCAGTAGGCGAACAAAACCCGCGAGGCCTAAGCCCCGCGGTCTGTTACTTGATGGCCTTACTGTTTCTTCTTCGGAGCAAGCACCATGATCATCTGGCGGCCTTCGATCTTCGTTGGGAAGGATTCGACCACTGCCAGTTCACTCAAATCGTCACGGACGCGGTTAAGCACTTCCATACCAATCTGTTGGTGTGCCATTTCACGCCCACGGAAACGCAGGGTGATTTTGGCTTTGTCTCCGTCTTCCAGAAAGCGAACCAGGCTGCGGAGTTTTACCTGATAGTCGCCATCATCGGTACCAGGTCGGAATTTAATTTCCTTAACCTGAATAACTTTTTGCTTCTTCTTCTGTTCCTTAGAAGATTTGCTTTTCTCGTAGAGGAACTTGCCGTAGTCCATGATGCGGCAAACAGGCGGCTCGGCGTTTGGACTGATTTCTACTAAATCAACCCCAGCCTCTTCGGCTTTTTCTAAAGCTTCATTCAGACTGACAATACCAATCTGCTCGCCATCAATACCGGTCAGACGAACCTCAGTGGCACGAATCTCTCTGTTAATGCGATTAGGACGCGCCGGTTGAACTCTTTTTCCGCCTTTAATACTTTATTCCTCCAGTTGATGAAGATTGCGGCTGCGAATTTCTTGCTGCAGCTTTTCAATCAATTCGTTGACGTCCATGCTCCCCAGGTCTTTGCCGCGGCGGGTACGAACGGCAACTTTGCCTGCTTCGACCTCTTTATCGCCACAAACCAGCATATAAGGGACACGACGTAACGTGTGTTCACGGATTTTAAAGCCTATCTTCTCATTTCTCAAGTCTGCTTTTACGCGAATGCCCGCATTTTGGAGTTTACGAGTCAATTCGTTAACGTATTCTGCCTGGCCGTCGGTGATATTCATCACCACCGCCTGCACCGGAGCAAGCCAGGTTGGGAAGAAACCAGCAAACTCTTCGGTCAGAATACCGATAAAGCGTTCCATTGAACCTAAAATGGCGCGGTGAATCATTACCGGCACCAAACGCTCGTTATTTTCGCCAATATAGGAGGCGTTCAAGCGGGTTGGCAGGGAGAAGTCAAGCTGAACGGTACCACACTGCCAGGCACGATCCAGGCAGTCATACAGCGTGAACTCAATTTTCGGGCCGTAGAATGCACCTTCACCCGGCTGATAGTCAAACGGGATATTGTTTTCCTGCAATGCAACAGCCAGATCCGCTTCCGCGCGATCCCACATTTCGTCACTGCCGATGCGTTTTTCCGGACGGGTAGACAGTTTCACCACGATTTTCTCGAAACCGAAGGTGCTGTACATGTCGTAGACCATGCGGATACAGCTGTTTACTTCATCGCGAACCTGCTCTTCAGTACAGAAGATGTGGGCGTCGTCCTGAGTAAAGCCGCGAACACGCATCAGGCCATGCAGAGCGCCCGAAGGCTCATTGCGGTGGCAGCTACCAAATTCCGCCATCCGCAGCGGCAGGTCGCGGTAGGACTTCAGGCCCTGGTTGAAGATCTGCACGTGGCCCGGGCAGTTCATCGGTTTGATGCAGTATTCACGGTTCTCGGAAGAGGTGGTGAACATCGCGTCTTTGTAGTTGTCCCAGTGGCCCGTTTTTTCCCACAGGACGCGGTCCATCATGAACGGACCTTTTACTTCCTGGTACTGGTACTCTTTCAGCTTGGAACGGACGAACACTTCCAGCTCGCGGAAAATCGTCCAGCCGTCGTTATGCCAGAACACCATACCCGGCGCTTCTTCCTGCATATGGTACAGGTCAAGCTGCTTGCCGATTTTGCGGTGATCGCGCTTGGATGCTTCTTCCAGACGCTGCAGATAAGCATTCAGCTGCTTTTTGTCCGCCCAGGCAGTGCCGTAGATACGCTGCAGCATCTTGTTGTTGCTGTCACCGCGCCAGTATGCGCCGGAGGTTTTCTGCAGCTTGAAGTGATGGCAGAAACGCATGTTTGGCACATGTGGCCCGCGGCACATATCCACGTATTCTTCATGATGATACAAACCTGGTTTGTCATCATGGCTGATGTTTTCATCAAGAATGGCAACTTTGTAGTTTTCGCCGCGGTTGACGAAAGTCTCACGCGCTTCCTGCCAGCTCACCTTTTTCTTGATAACGTCGTAATCTTTCTCGGCCAGCTCGTGCATACGCTTCTCGAGCAGCTCAAGATCTTCCTGCGTCAGGGTGTGGTCCAGATCAACGTCGTAGTAGAAACCGTTGTCGATAACCGGGCCGATCGCCATTTTAGTGTGCGGCCACAGCTGCTTGATGGCATGACCGAGCAGGTGAGCACAAGAGTGGCGAAGAATTTCCAGACCCGCTTCGTCTTTAGCGGTGATAATGGCGAGCTTCGCGTCGTTTTCGATAATATCGGAAGCATCAACCAGTTCACCGTCTACGCGGCCAGCGATACACGCTTTGGCAAGACCTGGACCGATGTCCAGCGCAACGTCCATTGGGCTAACGGGTTTGTCGTAATGGCGTTGGCTGCCATCAGGAAGAGTAATAACAGGCATGTTAAGTCCTTATCTGCAGTGGTGACCCACACGAAAGATCACATACAGTAGAGAAATTGGATTTAGAACAACTCGTTGCGTAACCATTTGACCAACAATCGCCGAATTGGTACGCAGTCTGGTGTACAAATGAAAATGGCATCACTGCCATCTCACCTGAATCGCAGATGGTAACACTAACAGGAAGGGGAATACATCCCTTGTTGCCGTGAACGAGCTTGATAAATAGGGCCGTCGCCCACCCTTTTCAAGGCGCGTTATGCCGCTTTGTCTTTCTCTTCCACCAGCACCAGCGGGCATTTTTTTACCTTACAAGCCTGGGAGTAAGCCAGGTCGCACACCGCACAAAGGTCTCTCAGTTCCGACTCATATTCGTATTCCATAAAATAGCGAAAAGTCCCACCGCCGGACTCAGTGCGCCAGAATCGCTGCGGCTCCAGAATTTCATCAAGCTGCCTGAAGGTCAGGGCTGAAGGGTTATGAAACCCCACTCGTACGCGATAGATAGTCATGCACGATTATTCTCAGGGCGCGATGCGTTTTGCCAGGTGGTTTTGGTTCTCAAAAGGATAGGAAAAAACGAAGAGTGGGCGCACGAGGAAAAAACAAAGCCGGATATTGTCCGGCTTCTTAATCTTACATCTTATACCCGAGCGTAATTTGCGTACGTCTGTCGGTATGGTTTGGTGCAGTAGACGGCGGATCGGAGTTCCAGGTCACGTTATAGCCTACTTTCAGGCCAAAGTGCTCACTGATAGCCACATCCAGCGCCGTTTCGGAGTTCACCGTGGTGTCGTCACTGCCCAGCACGGACACGCCCTGAATAAACTTAGCGTTGTCGGTCAGCTGCCAGTTATAAGTCGCAGACGCATAGCCCAGCGCCTGAGTCTCGTTTTTACCATCGGTAAATTCGTCATAACGCACACCTGGACCGAATTCCACACGCAGACTGTGAACTGGACCGTTCAGCAACTGGCGACCATAACCCGCAGTGAAGACATCGCGCGCATGATAGCCGTTGTACCGGTCAGTCAACCAGCTGGCCTGACCAAAGAGATAGTCATAGTCAGTCATGTTGTAACGACCACGTCCACCCGCTGAGTATTTCTCGGAAGAACGCACATCGTTGGAAGAGGTGTTACTGGCGGTACCCCAAATTGACCAGGCGGTAGCCGTATTGTACCAGGTCATATTGGTGTTTGCAGTCAAGTTGGAACTTTTGGTATTGCCTGCCTGCGCAAGATAGCCTGCATTCAGATTACCTTCGAAGGGTTTCTTCGCGGTAGTCGGGTCATCCATGACAGTAAATACTGAGTCATCTGCCACTGCGAAATGGCTAAAGAACGCTCCACCGGTGAGTAAAAGCGCAACCGGCACTGTCTTTAAAAGCTTCATTTATTAATCCGTACAACACAAAAAAGAAACCATTAAGGTTCCGGAATCTTTCCTCGGGATCAAATCGAAGCCGCCCCGGAAAGGTTACAAATTATAAAAACTCCGCAATAACATAGCAATGGATTCTTGTTTCATTTTTTGTATAAGAGAGCTCTTAAAATATCTTTATTTTCATAAGGATACGAAGGTTATGGTTTTTGGATAATCATTCGATAAATCATGATTTTAATTAACATTTCACTTCCCGCTTCGGTGCTACGCTTTAGGACAATGGCTAAAAAAGGAGGAGACATGACCGCTATTTTTACACTCACCCTCGCCCCTTCCCTCGACAGCGCCACCGTCACGGCGCAAATCTATCCTGAAGGGAAACTTCGCTGCACCTCGCCCATCTTTGAACCCGGCGGCGGCGGTATAAACGTTGCCCGTGCCATTGTCCATTTGGGGGGACACGCCACGGCGATATTTCCGGTTGGCGGCGCGACTGGCCAGCACCTTCGCGATCTGCTGCTTGAAGAGCATGTCACCGTGGACACCGTGGAAGCGAAAGACTGGACTCGCCAGAACCTGCACGTACATACCGAATCTACCGGCGAACAATATCGATTCGTTATGCCTGGAGCCGCCCTGACGGAGGATGAATTCCTGCACCTGGAACAAAAAGCCCTTGCCCTTCATTCCGGCGATATTCTGGCGATCAGCGGGAGCCTGCCGCCGGGCGTTGATCTCAAAAAGCTCTGCCGCCTGGTAAAAATGGCTCAGGAGAAAGGCATACGCTGCATTGTGGACAGCTCAGGAGAGGCACTGAAAGCCACACTCGCGTTAGGCAACATCGAACTGGTGAAGCCAAACCAAAAAGAGCTGAGCGCCTTAGTTCAGCGCGAACTTACGCAGCCGGACGATGTGCGAGCCGCCGCGCAGCACCTTGTCGACAGCGGCCAGGCAAAACGCGTCGTGGTTTCTCTGGGAGCCCAGGGAGCCCTGGCGGTTGATACACAAGAGTGTGTGCACGTTGTGCCACCGCCGGTCAAAAGCCAAAGCACCGTCGGCGCCGGAGACAGCATGGTTGGCGCCATGACGATCAAGCTTGCGGAAAACGCGCCTCTGCTGGATATCGTTCGCTATGGCGTGGCTGCCGGCAGTGCCGCTACGCTGAACAAAGGCACCCGCCTCTGCTCGCTGGAAAATACGCAGAAGATCTACGCCTGGCTACGAGGCTAACGTTTCGTTGCAGAATAAACGGGCTGCCGCCGGGCGAGAATATCGCCATTCCGGCAGCATGAACTATGCTAAAACCTTCAGGATAACAACGGGGTGACTATGAGCGAAGTTGAACGCTATCTGATAACGGTGCAATTTGAAGAGCAAAGCCTGGCCGACATCAACGAGCTGAACAACCAGCTCACGCGCGGCGGTTTTACCCTCACGCTCACCGATGATCAAGGCAAAATTCACGAACTTGGCCCGGGCAGCTTCGGGCTAATCAGTCCGCTTGATGAACAAGAAGTTGCAGCGTTGGCCAGAGGGCTGGGAAGCGTAGCGCTTGGCACGGAGCCTGACGTCGTCGTTACCCGCTGGGAAGCCTGGCAGAAACAAAAGTAAGTACTGGCCGGGGTTGTGCGTCAGCGCGTGTTTTTGCCCGGCAAACGGCGATAAGCTATTGATTGCAGTGTCTACCAGCCAACCTGGGGAGAAAAGTCATGTGGCAAGCCATCCGTCATTTGTTAAGCGAGCAGTTAGGCGAAGCAGAGATTGAACAGCGCACTGAGCTACCCGGCGGCGAAATTCACGCGGCATGGCATATTCGTTATGCGGGCCACGAGATTTTCGTCAAGTGTGACGAACGCGAAATGCTGCCCATCTTCACGGCAGAAGCCGATCAGCTAGAGCTCCTGTCGCGCAGTAAAACCGTCAGAGTACCCAAGGTCTGGGCGCTCGGCAGCGACAGAGATTACAGCTTCTTGCTGCTGGAGTATCTGCCTTCTAAACCCCTCGATGCCCATAACGCGTTTCTCCTCGGTCAGCAGTTGGCCCGGCTTCATCAATGGAGCGACCAGCCGCAGTTCGGTCTGGACTTCGACAACGATCTCTCCACCACCCCGCAGCCCAACGCCTGGCAGCGACGCTGGTCGACCTTCTTTGCCGAGCAGCGCATTGGCTGGCAGTTGGAAATGGCGGCGGAAAAAGGCATCGACTATGGCGATATTGATTTGATCGTTGATGTTGTCCAGCAGTCGCTGGCCTCGCATCAGCCTCAGCCTTCCCTGTTGCATGGCGATCTCTGGTCGGGCAACTGCGCCCTCGGGCCTGACGGGCCCTTTATTTACGATCCCGCCTGCTATTGGGGTGACCGGGAATGCGACCTGGCCATGCTGCCGCTGCACAACGACCAGCCGCCGCAAATTTACGACGGCTATCAGTCCGTCTCTCCTCTTCCGGCGGGCTTCCTCGACCGCCAGCCCATTTACCAACTTTATACCCTGCTTAACCGGGCGATTCTGTTCGGCGGGCAGCACCTGGTGACGGCGCAAAAAGCGCTGGAGAAAGTATTAGCGGCGTAAAAAGCAGGCCGCGCCTGAACGGCGTGGCCCGTTATTTTATAAA
Organism: Enterobacter sp. Ag1; assembly: GCA_000277545.1. Taxonomy (GTDB): domain Bacteria; phylum Pseudomonadota; class Gammaproteobacteria; order Enterobacterales; family Enterobacteriaceae; genus Cedecea. The sequence continues at coordinate 158,998 of AKXM01000016.1, forward strand.
AAGCCGAGCAGCTTGAAGAAGAAATAGCCCACTACGATGACAATCACCGGCAGGACGTAAAGCGGAAAAATCTGCAGTAAGATCGTGTGATGTGGCACAACCACTTTTGCATCGAGCTGCGCTTTGCTGAGTCCCTCCGGCCCTTTGGCCTGTTCAAGAATCAGCTGATCCTGCACACCCTCGCGCAGGAATTTTGCCTGACGGCTCATGCGGGCCCCGGAGTCCTGCAGCGCCAGACCGATAAAAATCAGCGCAAATATTAGCCAGAAGAAGACGTTCACCTGGCCGTTAAAATCCGGCAGCGGCGAGTTGTACCAGAAGAAATTCAGGAACGGCGTATTGAACCGCATCATCTCAATCATCACGTGAGCGAAATCCATCATTACGGCGTCAATGCCCGGCTGTTTTTCGCTGTGCTGATACATAAATTTCAGGATGGAAATTACCGTCGACAGAAGCGCCGGGATAAAAATAATCCAGCCCGCCACGCGCTTTAAAATCGCAATGCGTCCAGCTTGTTGATACGTCATGTACTCCCCTTTATTAGGACGTAACGTTATACGCTCAAAGTCTACCCTGTGTGGCGCTATTTCGCCTGAGCTTTGCGGGCTAAATTCGCAAAAGCGGTAGCTTCGAGCTTTGTTTCCGGCTAAAGATACACAAACATTTTATTTTGACGAACAGAAAGGAGTCATTTTATGGCCGAAACGCGCCAAATCCTCGCAGCAATTTTTGATATGGATGGGCTGCTGATAGATTCCGAACCGCTTTGGGATCGTGCGGAGCTGGACGTGCTGGAGAGCATCGGCGTCGATATTACGCGTCGTCACGAACTGCCCGACACGCTGGGATTACGCATCGACCTGGTGGTTGAACTTTGGTATTCACGCCAGCCGTGGACCGGACCATCCCGTGAGGAAGTGACCGCGCGCGTTATCGAACGTGCTATTGCGTTGGTTGAGGAACAGCGCCCGCTGCTGCCTGGCGTTATTGAAGCGGTGAAGCTTTGCAAAACGCTGGGCCTAAAGGTTGGCCTGGCTTCTGCGTCTCCGCTGCACATGCTGGAAAAGGTGCTTGAAATGTTCGACCTGCGCCAGGACTTCGACGCTATTGCCTCCGCCGAACATCTGCCTTACAGCAAGCCGCATCCACAAGTGTATCTCGATGCGGCCGCGAAGCTGGGGATCGATCCGCTCTCCTGCGTGACGCTCGAAGACTCCGTCAACGGTATGATCGCCACTAAAGCGGCGAGGATGCGCTCCATTGTGGTGCCTGCCGAGGAAAACTTTGCGGACCCACGCTGGTGCCTGGCGGACGTCAAACTTCCTTCTCTGGTTCAGCTAACGGAAACAAGCCTGAAAGGCTAAACCTGTCGGGCGGCTCAGGCCGCCCATCTTCCTGACAAAATGTTACACCGTCACCTCTTCCGAATACTGTACAAAAACCCTATACTGGATGAATCGACAGTTTCTTCATTCAGGTTGTATCATGACGGCGGAAGGCCACCTGCTCTTTTCTATTGCCTGCGCAGTTTTTGCCAAAAACGCCGAACTGACGCCCGTCCTCGCCCAGGGTGACTGGTGGCATATTGTGCCGTCCGCGATTCTGACCTGCCTGTTGCCGGATATTGACCACCCAAAATCCTTTCTGGGCCAGCGGCTAAGCTGGATCTCAAAACCGGTGGCGCGAATGTGCGGCCACCGGGGGTTTACCCACAGCCTGTTCGTGGTGTTCGCCGGGCTGGCACTGTTTTACCTCAAGGTACCGGAAAGCTGGGTCATTCCGGCCGATGCGCTGCAGGGCATGGTGCTGGGTTACCTCAGCCATATCCTTGCCGACATGCTAACGCCTGCCGGGGTGCCGCTATTGTGGCCGTGCCGCTGGCGTTTCCGTTTCCCCATCGTTCGCCCACAAAAAGGCAATCAGCTTGAGCGCGCCCTGTGCATGGCGCTGTTTGGTTTTGCGGTTTGGATGCCCCAGGGCCTGCCCGAAAACGGTGCAGTACGCTGGTCTTCGCAGATGATAAATTCGCTGCAAACCACCTTTAATAGCTTTATAACTCACCAGTCTGAGCGTTAAACAGCCAATATCATTCATTTGGTAATAATCAATTCCTTTTGAATATAAGCCAACGCCCTGCCATCTGTTACGCTTTGCAACATAATGGTCGCCCCTGCGCGGCCGCGTGACAATAAATCAGGAGATACGGGGATGAATTTTCCACTGGTCGCGAACATTGTGGTGTTCGTTGTATTGCTATTGCTGCTGGCGCAAACTCGCCACAAGCAATGGAGCCTTGCCAAAAAAGTGCTGGCAGGTCTGGTACTGGGCGTGATCTTTGGCCTGGCGCTGCACACCATTTATGGTTCCGACAGCGCGGTGCTGAAAGATTCCATTCAGTGGTTTAATGTTGTCGGTAACGGCTATGTGCAGCTGCTGCAGATGATTGTTATGCCGCTGGTCTTCGCCTCAATTCTGAGTGCCGTCGCCAAACTGCATAATGCATCTTCGCTGGGGAAAATCAGCGTTCTGTCTATCGGTACACTGCTGTTTACCACGCTGATTGCCGCGCTGGTCGGGGTGCTGGTCACCAATCTGTTTGGCCTGACCGCTGAAGGCCTGGTGCAGGGCAATGCAGAAAACGCTCGTCTGGCGGCGATTCAGTCCAACTACATTGGTAAAGTGGCTGACCTGACCGTCCCGCAGCTGATCCTCTCCTTCGTGCCAAAAAACCCGTTTGCTGACCTGACCGGTGCCAACCCGACGTCTATCATCAGCGTGGTGATTTTTGCCGCCTTCCTGGGCGTCGCAGCGCTGAAGCTGCTGAAAGATGATGCCCCTAAAGGTGAGCGCGTACTGGTGGCTATCGACACCCTGCAAAGCTGGGTCATGAAGCTGGTTCGCCTGGTCATGCAGCTGACGCCATACGGCGTGCTGGCGCTGATGACCAAAGTAGTGGCGGGCTCAAACCTGCAGGACATCATCAAGCTGGGCAGCTTCGTGGTGGCGTCTTACCTTGGCCTGGCAATTATGTTTGGCGTTCACGCCGTTCTGCTGGCTTTCAACGGCGTTAGCCCGGTGAAATACTTCCGCAAAGTCTGGCCGGTGCTGACATTCGCGTTCACCAGCCGCTCCAGCGCGGCGAGTATCCCGCTGAACGTGGAAGCGCAAACCCGCCGTCTTGGCGTGCCAGAATCAATTGCCAGCTTCTCCGCCTCCTTCGGTGCAACCATCGGCCAAAACGGCTGTGCAGGTCTCTACCCGGCGATGCTTGCCGTGATGGTGGCTCCGACCGTAGGGATTAACCCGCTGGATCCTGTCTGGATTGCGACGCTGGTAGGGATTGTGACCGTTAGCTCCGCAGGCGTAGCCGGCGTGGGCGGTGGTGCAACCTTCGCCGCGCTGATTGTGCTGCCCGCGATGGGGCTGCCGGTCACGCTGGTCGCGCTGCTGATTTCCGTTGAACCGCTGATTGATATGGGCCGTACCGCCCTGAACGTTAGCGGGTCGATGACCGCCGGGACCATTACCAGCCAGTTGATGAAGCAGACCGACAAAGAGATTCTGAACAGCGACGATGAAGTGGAATTAGCCCACCGTTAATCTGAACTGAAAAACAAAAGGCCGCTGGTGATAGCGGCCTTTTTTTATACTTCGTTTTCCTGTCGAACCTGTTTCGCCCAGCGCTGTGCCGACTCGGGCAAAGTAAACGGCGGCGACTGGCGGAAGGCATCACCCAGTAAAACAAACGCTACATACTGCCCGCGCAGCAGATAGACATCTTTAAACCCGTCTACTCGCCACGCATGAGAAGGCGGAGCTGGCTCCACGCGCGGCGTGTAGGTAATGATTGGGCGTGTATTCGGTTGGCGCAGTGGTTTCATAGGCAACGGGATTGGAACTGAATTAGTGAACAACCTCACCATGATAGCGGATCTCACCCTTCCTCGTCGCCCCCTCTTCTCTGTCTCCGCCCGTAAGGCAAAAAAAAGCCCGGCGCAGAGACTGCAGCCGGGTCCTTTACGGCGTGCTAGCCTAGGCTTTAGGTGCCTGCGGATCGGTGTCGTATTCAGCGCAGGTCTGGTAGCCCGAATTCATCACGCGACCGGTGTCATCCAGCGCGACAAAATACGTTTCAGCTTTACCGTTACGCTGGCCCAGAATATAGGTCTGGCAGGTCCCTTTGGCGTGGATCATGGTGATTTCGGAAGACGGTTTACCCGCAATCTGCTGAACCTGGGCACGGGTCATGCCTTTTTTCACATCTTTCACTACCGGCTCAGTCACCAGATCTTTGGTGCGATCGTAAGCGGTACACCCTGCCAGCATAGTCATTACCGCTGCCGCGCCTAAAAATCCTGCAAATTTATTATTCATAATTATCCTCATCAATGAATGTATTGATCCTGCGTGTTAGATAAGCCTGGAATATAAAAGAACATTTTTCAACTCGTTACCCTTAATGCGTGAAAATTCGGACAATAAGAGTATTCATAAGGATCCTGTCTGGTTTGCAGAAAAACTCGCCGTCTGCAGGCCGGGTAAGCCTTTGAGCCTTGTCGTTTTCAGCGCAACAGGGTAAGTTTTAGGACAGTTAAATTTTGCGGCCTGCGCGTTGCGGGTACAGCTTATTGGAGGGGTTAAATGGCTCTGCAACAAGAGATTATTCAGGCACTGGGCGTTAAGCCACAGATCGACGCCAGCGAAGAGATCCGCGTCAGCGTTGATTTTCTGAAAACGTACCTTAAAACCTACCCGTTTATTAAATCTCTGGTGCTGGGGATAAGCGGCGGCCAGGACTCCACTCTGGCGGGCAAACTCTGCCAGCTAGCTATCAGCGAACTGCGTGAAGAAAGCGGCGACGACAGCTATCAGTTTATCGCCGTGCGCTTGCCGTTTGGCGTACAGGCCGACGAGCAGGATTGCCAGGATGCCATTGCGTTTATCCAGCCGGATCGCGTGTTAACGGTGAACATCAAGGGCGCCGTGCTTGCCAGCGAGCAGGCTCTGCGCGAAGCGGGAATCGAGCTGAGCGATTTTGTTCGTGGCAATGAAAAAGCCCGCGAGCGCATGAAAGCGCAGTACAGCATCGCCGGGATGACCAAAGGCGTCGTCGTGGGGACTGACCATGCCGCGGAAGCCGTAACCGGATTCTTCACCAAGTATGGCGACGGCGGCACCGACATTAATCCTCTTTTCCGCCTCAACAAACGCCAGGGCAAACTGCTGCTGAAAACGCTCGGCTGCCCGGAACATTTGTACCTGAAGGCCCCGACAGCCGATCTCGAAGACGATCGCCCTTCTCTGCCGGATGAAGCGGCCCTCGGCGTAACCTACGTGCAAATTGACGATTATCTGGAAGGCAAAACCGTGCCGGCTGAAACCGCAAAAATCATCGAAGGCTGGTATCTGAAAACGGAACACAAACGCCGTCCGCCGATTACCGTGTTTGATGATTTCTGGAAAAAATAGTCAGAAACAGCTTTGCATTAGCATTTTTTCAGGGCGGCGTAGTGCCGCCTTTTTTACAGGATGGACATGGACACCTCTTCGCAACGCGCCACGCTTATAGGCCTTATCGCAATCCTGCTCTGGAGTACCTCCGTTGGCCTGTTGCGCAGCATCAGCGAGCACTTTGGCGCAGTCGGCGGCGCGGCCCTGCTCTACACCGTCAGCGCGCTGTGTCTTTGCCTCGCCCGAGGTTTGCCCAAAATACGCGAACTCCCACCCCGTTATCTCTGGGTTGGCGGGCTGCTCTTTGTGGGCTATGAAATAAGCCTGGCGCTTTCAATTGGCCTGGCGCACACCCGCGCTCAGTCCCTGGAACTGGGGATGATCAATTATCTCTGGCCCTGCCTGACCGTCTTTTTCGCCCTGTTTATTAACGGCCAGCGCAGCAATTTATGGCTGTGGCCTGGGCTCGCGCTTTCCCTGGCGGGGATTGTGCAGGTAATGAAAGGAGACGGCGACTGGTCGCCTCTCGTGATGTGGCACAACATTCTCGATAACCCACTGGCCTACGGCCTGGCTTTTGCCGCCGCCATCATCTGGGCGCTCTACTGCAACCTGACTCGCCGCTGGAGCGAAGGTAAAAGCGGCGTCAGCCTGTTTTTCTGCGCCACCGCGCTGGTGCTGTGGATTAAGTTCGCCTTTGTGGCACATCCAACAATGCATTTCACGCTATCCGGTACGGCGCAGCTGTTATTTATGGGGATTTCTACCGCCGTCGCCTATTCAGCCTGGAATGTTGGTATCCAGCGGGGAAACATGACGCTGCTTGCCACGGCTTCCTACTTCACGCCGGTATTATCGGCCCTGCTCGCCACGCTGTGGCTGGGTCTGCATCCCGGCTTTGCTTTTTGGCAAGGTGTACTGATGGTTGTAGGCGGCTCTCTGCTTTGCTGGCTTGCCACGCGGCACTATGGTTAAGGGCGATTCCCTCTTCACCTTCACGACTGCTATACTGGTGAAATAAACAGTACCCAGGAGTCCGATGTGGTCAGGCGTGCAAATACGTCGCGGTTAGAGTTTGAAGCCGCGGCGGTCTATGAATATCCGGAGCATCTCAGGCCATGGCTTGATGACCTGCCCAAAAAACCCGGCGTCTATGTTTTTCACGGTGAAAGCGACGTTATGCCGTTGTATATCGGCAAAAGTGTCAATATCCGCACGCGCGTGATGTCCCATTTTCGTACGCCTGATGAAGCCGCACTCTTGAGGCAGTCTCGCCGTATTACCTTTATCCGCACTGCCGGCGAACTCGGAGCGCTGCTGCTCGAAGCGCAAATGATCAAAGAGCAACAGCCTTTGTTCAACAAACGCCTGCGTCGTAACCGCCAGCTTTGTTCCCTGTCTCTTCAGGGGGACACACCGCAGGTTGTATATGCCAAAGATGTCGATTTCTCCCGCCAGCCGGGCCTGTATGGGTTGTACGCTAACCGCCGGGCCGCGCTGCAAACGCTGCAAGGGCTGGCCGATGAGCATCGCCTCTGTTACGGCCTGCTGGGCCTGGAATCACTGAGTAAGGGCCGGGCCTGTTTTCGCTCAGCGCTTAAACGCTGCGCCGGAGCCTGTTGCGGGAAAGAGACTCAGGCCGAGCATCATGCCCGCCTGGTTCAGGCTCTCGAACAGGTTCGCCTGATTTGCTGGCCATGGAAAAATGCCGTCGCCATCGTGGAACGCAGCCCGGAGATGACCGAGTATCACCTGATCGATCACTGGTTTTATCTTGGGTCCGTGCAGCAGTTAACTGACGCGACAACCCGCCGCCAGCCGCCGGAGGGCTTTGATAACGACGGCTACAAGATCCTTTGCAAGCTGATGCTGAGCGGGGAATATGAGGTGATAGAACTGGAGTAGACTCCCCCCAAGAGAGGAGTCTAAAAGTGCTATGCCGCCGACGAAGGCAGAAGCTTGGTGATAGCTTCCGGCCAGCCGTCGCTGCAGCCCCAGAGACGCATTTGCTCGATATCCGGTGCCAGCAGGCGGTCCTTTTCCAGAAATGCCACGCGTTCGCGAATATCCCCGAAGACGTTTTCAAGCAGGGGTGAGCTGCGCAACGGCCGGTGAAACTCGATGCCCTGAACGGCCGCCATAGCCTCAATCCCAACCACCGCCGCAGTGTTAAAGCACATAGATCCCAGACGGCGAGCCGCATAGGTCGCCATCGAAACATGGTCTTCCTGATTCGCAGACGTTGGCAGACTGTCGACGCTACCCGGATGAGCGAGCGATTTATTCTCCGAGGCCAGTGCAGCAGCGGTGACCTGCGCAATCATAAAGCCGGAGTTAATCCCGCCCTCTTTCACGAGGAACGGCGGCAGGCCGGACAGCCCGGTATCCAGCAGCAGCGCCAGGCGACGTTCCGAAATTGCGCCAATTTCCGCCACCGCTAACGCGATAATATCGGCGGCAAAGGCAACGGGCTCTGCGTGGAAGTTGCCTCCGGAAATCACTTCTCCGGTGTCGCTGAACACCAGCGGGTTGTCCGAGGCGGCGTTGGCCTCAATCTGCAGAACACGCGCCGCATGGCGCAGGTTATCCAGACACGCGCCCATAACCTGCGGCACGCAGCGAATGGAATAAGGATCCTGCACGCGGCCACAGTGGACGTGAGAATCAACGATTTTACTGTCGGCAAGCAGTGCAGTGACCGCCGCAGCCACATCAATTTGTCCCGCCTGGCCGCGAGCCTGGTGGATACGCGCGTCGAATGGTTTCACGGAGCCTTTGATAGCCTCCAGCGACAAGGCCCCCGCCACCAGCCCGGCAGCAAACACCTTCTCGCCCTCAAACAACCCTCGCAGCGCAAGCGCCGTCGAAACCTGGGTCCCGTTCAGCAGCGCCAGGCCCTCTTTTGGCCCCAGTACCAGCGGCTTTACGCCTGCCAGCTTCAAACCTTCACCGGCAGGGATCTGTTCGCCGTTCACCCTGACATTCCCTTCCCCGAGCAACATCAGCGACAGATGCGCCAGCGGGGCCAGGTCACCGGATGCCCCCACCGAGCCTTTCTCCGGGATCACCGGCATTACGCCCGAGTTAAACAGCGCAATCAGGCTATCAATCACCAGCAGACGAACGCCGGAATGCCCGCGTGACAGGCTGATAATTTTACTGGCCATCACCAGTCGGACAACATCATCCGGCAGCGCTTCGCCAAGCCCCACGCTGTGAGAAAGCACCAGATTACGCTGAAGTTCAGCCAGATGATCGGTGGCGATGGTGGTTTGTGCCAGCTTGCCAAAACCGGTGTTAATACCGTAAACCACGTCGCCGTGGGCAACAATCGCTTCTACCGTGCCGAGCGCACGCTCAACGGCGGCAACCGCCCCGGGGTCAAGCCTGAGCAGCACGTTTCCATGGTAGATCTCGCGCAGAGTGGCCAGTGAAACGGAACCTGGAGTGAGACTGCATAGCTTCTTTTGCGTTGACATGTCAGCATCCTGTTTGCATCGGGTTTTTGTCTATATTTGTATATACAACTTAACTAATAAACCAAATAATCCGCCAGCGGGTCATAGGACTTTTTTATCGATCGGTGAGCCGGATCGCGCTTGTGAAATTTTTCCAGCACGGGATGCTGCCGGGCGTTTACAGGCAGGGGAAATGAAGAACAAAACCGCAGTTGCACAGCAGTTTCTGAGGATATTCATCAGGAAGAAAGAGCATTGCCCGGCCAGTTTTCCGGGCAGTCGGTCTACAAATAGGTAATTTCGCTGAACAGCAGTTGCCCTTCGTTTTTTAACAGCCGCAGCGTGTGGCTGCCCTCCTGCCACCAGGCGCCCTGGTCCGGTGAAAGCAGCTTATCTTCCAGCTGCCATTCCCCGCTCAGGACATAAACAACGCCGCCTCGGGTACCAAAAGTGGTAAAGGTTCTGTCCGCCACCCGCACCTGGGCCCGGCATCGGTCCCGGCGAGTCATCACGTTAAAGTCCATCGACATGCCGCGAGTCAGCTCGGCTTTTACGGGCTGCTCGCCGGCAAAAGTAAAAGGCTGATGGCGCTTGAGCGTATGCCTGAACGCCTTTCCGCCGTCGAGAACAACCTCGCTCCCCTCCAGCAGAGTCATTACCCGGTCAACCTGCGGAAAGACCGGAAACTCGCCGTTGTGGGCCAAAGAGGCGATACTGGCACGCCAGTTGAAATCTCGCGTCGCGGGTGGAAAACAGCATATTTCTCGCGTTTCCCCGGCGCCGTTGCGCCAGAGGTTAACCGGCACCTTTCGTATATCAAAGAATTCCATCACCACTCCTGAGGACGCACGGCATCCGTGTGCCCTGGCATTTGCTCTTTAAATTGAGCGCCCCCAAAGGAAGAGCTCCCCCGGCGGCCTGCTCATCAGTTCTCTGTTTTGTTCGTCAGATCTGTGCCTGACGCCAGTGTTATCGGCAGCCGTGGCCGGTTGCTGTAGCCCTGGTTCTATTTTTGTGACAATGATTTAGCGGCTTTTTTATCGGGAAGCAAAGTAAATTTATCGCCCTCAATACCGGTCGGTAAAATCTGCGGAGTGAACTGCAATTTTGAATGTAAGCTGCTGAAATAGAGTGTTTAAAATGGCTTATCCCGTCGGCGTGATTATTGCCGGGCGGTATTATTTGAGTCGAGCGAAGGGGAAAGAGTGGAGTGACATGATTAAACGAGAAAACCGCCGATCCTGTTCACAGCGTACCTCGCTATTGTGAACAGGACCGGCGGTCTTAATTTAGTCGCTCAGGCTTACTGAGCAGCTGGCATTTTACCTTCATGCGCAGGGCGTTCTGTCAGACGCTTCTCAAAATTCGCATTAAACTGTTTTTTCTGATCCGGGGTCAGAATGTTGTAGATTTTGTTCTGGGTTTGCAGATGCGCCAGCATGCGCGCTTTGTTCTGCTCGGCCATTTTATCAATCTGCGCCTGGGCTTTGGCCTGGTCGAAGCTGTCGCTGGCAATCACGTCATGCATGGCGCGGCGTTCGTCAACGGACGGGCGCTGCATCTTGCCGCGCTGTTCTTTCATAATGTCTTTAATTTGCTGTTTCTGCGCATCGGTCAGGTTCAGGTCTTTAAACATCATGTCGTGCATCGGGCCGCGCATCATTTTATGGTGCATCATCGGAGCATCGGTTTGTGGAGCCGCAGCCGGGGTTGTGTCTGCAGCATGCGCCAGGTTAGCGGCACCCAGAGCCAGGGTAGAAGCGACGAACAGTGCAGTTAATTTACGCATATTTTTAACCTTCTCTTTTCATTAAATTGACGGCTCGCTTAAAACGACGATGCCGTGTTGACGAGAATGAGTTTACGAGTCTTATCGTCAAGGAGACGGTGGCATCCGTAAATCATTGAAAGGGTATAAAACAAGAATGCATCAATTATGAAGAAAATAAGGATTAAGGCGGGGAATAGTGCAACTAAATATAACAACGCACTGATTATAAAGACAATATGAAGAGTGTACAGCAATCAACATAGTGAATAAACCCTGTACCCAGGAATTATCCGCAAATAAATTAACAACAGGAAATGATTAAGCAGCTCAATTATTAAGAGCTGCTTAAAGTTTAAATTTCCTCCAACATCAGGCCCGCTCTCAGCCCCAGCGCCACATCCGGGTTGGGGAATAAAACGTACTCTTTTTCACCGGCAACGACATAACGCTTCTCACCATCTTCAGCCAGCAGGGTGCCCTTCGAAAACGCGGTAAAGTTCTGCGTTTGGCCGGACATGTGCAGCACAAATTTCTCCGACTGTCGGGTGATTTGCTGCGCGACACGGTAACGCTGCGGTTCTATCTCCATGACCGGCGGCTCTGCCCCGCTTAACAACGCTGAGATTGCTTCTTTAGTTATCGCGAACTGACCAAGATCGTTCTGCCCAAACGGCCTGGCTTTTCCCAGCTCGAGCGTGCAGCTCAGCGCCCCAAAATGCTCGCTGCTGAAATGACTAAAGGTGCCACCGGGCTTTTGATGAAACACCAGCGCCTGCAGCCCGGCGCAGCCCAGCCAGGTTAAAAAGCTCTCGCTATAAGGCAGCGGCCTCGCAGGAAGCACGCCAAACCGGGGGTGATAAGAGCCACGAATAGCGGTATGCATATCCAGATGCCAGCGGGTTTGCTCTTCACTTCGCGACCAGAATTGCTCGAGGGCATGTTCAAGCCTTGCCGCACGTTGGGTTTCTACGCTTTCAGGAAACTGCTGCCAGCGCCCGCCAAACATACGGTTCATGTCGCTATGGGTATAACGCTTATCCGCGCGCAGCGCCGCTGGGTTACCCAGAATAATCATCGTGCGCCACTGCAGCGGAAGCTGCCCCGCGATCAAGCCGTTGGTCAACTGGCCAAGGATCTCCACCGGGGCGGTTTCGTTGCCGTGAATCCCGGCCGATATGACCAGCGCTTTCCCTGCCGCCTCACGCGGCGTCAACGTCAGAATACCTTCATCCCACCAACGCCAGCTGAGATAAGCATTCTCCCCGGAGGTTTGTTCAGGCGCCTTGCCGGCCAGCGTCTGCGCCAGAAAATCAATCATTATTTCTCCCCTATTGCTGGAACGGATACACGGAACCTAAATCCAGAATGTGCGTCAGTTCATCCAGGGCTTCACGCCCCTCGCGCAACAGCTGCGGGTCGGCTAAATCAGCCTGGGTTAAACGGTCGCGATACCAGCGATCAACCCAGCCATTGAGCGTCATAAACAGCGTGTCGTTCATCATCACCGCCGGATTAACGGCTTTAAGCTCCTCGTCCGTCAGTACCACTCTCAGGCGTAAACAGGCCGGGCCACCGCCGTTAGCCATGCTTTCCCGCAGATCAAACACCTGCAGCTCACGGACAGGGTTATCCGCCTCCAGCAGTTGATTAAGGTAGCGCCAGACGCCTGGATGCTGGCGAGACTCTTCCGGCAGCACGAGCGTCATGCCGCCGTCGGCGCGACTCAACAGCTGGCTGTTAAACAGATAGGTCGAAACCGCATCCGCCACCGAAACCAAATCGTCCGGGACTTCCAGGGCCGTAAAGCCCGGGACTTTTTCGCGCAGGCGCTGATAAAGCCCCGGCTGATCCACAAACGCATGCTGGTGGCAGAACAGCACCTCGCGGTTAGAAACTGCAATAACGTCGTTGTGAAAAACGCCCTGGTCGATCACCGCCGGGTTTTGCTGAGCGAAGATAACCTGCTCAGAACGTACCTGATTCAAACGTGCCACGGCCTGGCTGGCCTCCAGCGTCTGACGAGCGGGATACCGCGCCGGTGCCTGCCCGCTTTTCGAGTCTTCGCGACCATAAACAAACAGCTGCACGCCCGGCTCGCCATACTCGCCGCCTAAACGGTTATGGTTGGCGGCACCTTCGTCACCAAACATCGCCACCTGCGGCAGCGCGCCGTGCACGGCAAAACACCCGGTATCCCGGAACATCGCCCGCAGCACGCTTTCCGTCGTCGGTGCTTCGCTGGCGCGGTGGAACTTATTGTTCAGGTTGGCGACGGTGAGATGTACTTTGCCGTCCAGCGTATCGGCTGACGGTGATACCGTCGCCGCGTTGGCCACCCACATCGAAGAGGCCGAACTGGTGGCGGACAGCAGCTGCGGAGCTTGCCGAGCTGCACGCTCAACAACCTGCTCGTCGCTGCCGCTAAAGCCTATCTGACGCAGCACGCCAATATTCGGACGCTCCTGCGGGGCAATCACGCCCTGCGGATAACCCGCGTCCGCCAGCGCTTTCATTTTCAGTAGCCCCTGCTTCGCCGCCAGCTTCGGGTTAGACACGCGAAACTGGTGCTTTGTCGAGGCTTCATTGCCGAACGACAGCCCGGCGTAATGGTGGGTCAGCCCCACCAGTCCGTCGAAGTTGGCCTCACGTGCTTTCTTCATGGCTGCGCCTCGCGGCTAAAATCGAGCCCTGGGCTCAGGGTTGGTGGCAACGCGAAGCTTGTACTTTCCAACGAGGCCATCGGCCAGGCGCAGTAATCCGCCGCATACCAGGCGCTGGCGCGGTGGTTACCTGAAGCGCCCACGCCGCCGAATGGCGCAGTGCTGGCGGCCCCTGTCAGCGGTTTATTCCAGTTCACGATCCCGGCTCTGGCTTCCAGTAAAAGCTGGTCAAACTGTTCGCGGGACGGTGAAATCAGCCCGCTCGCCAGGCCGTAGCGTGTGTCGTTCGCCATCCTAATCGCGTCGTCAAAGCTGTCATAGCGGTAAATCGCCAGCAGCGGGCCAAACACTTCTTCATCCGGCACGTCGGCCACGCCGCTAAGCTCCACGATGCCCGGCGTCAGTAAAGAGGTGCCTGGACGAATCATTTTTGGTTCAAGCAGCGGTTTACCACCGCGGGCAACGTGAGCCTGAAACGCGGTCAGCACCCTTTCAGCCGCCTGCACCGAAATCAATCCGCCAATAAACGGTTGTGGCATAGCGTCCCATTCCCCCGGCTGCAAACGGGCAGAGACTTCAACCAGGCGACGAATAAATGCATCTCCCTGCTCACCCTGTTTCACCAGCAGGCGGCGGGCGCAGGTGCAGCGCTGCCCGGCGGTGATAAACGCCGACTGGATAGCCACGTGAACGGCGCCGTCGATATCCTGCGGGTCTTCGACGATCAGCGGGTTGTTCCCGCCCATTTCCAGGGCAAGGATCTTCTCCGGTTGCCCGGCAAACTGCCGGTGAAGGTGGTAGCCGGTGCCCGCGCTGCCGGTAAACAGGAGCCCATCAAGTTCCGACTGATTAGACAGCGCCTCGCCGGTTTCGCGTCCCCCCTGCACCAGGTTCAGCACGCCAGCCGGGATACCCGCCTCCTCCCACAACTTCATCACCTGTTCACCGATACGCGGCGTTAGCTCGCTCGGCTTAAACACCAGGGTGTTGCCGGCCAGCAGTCCCGGCACGATATGGCCGTTGGGCAAATGGCCAGGGAAATTGTAAGGGCCAAAGACTGCCAACACGCCGTGAGGGCGATGGCGTAAAGTCGCCGCCCCGTCCGGCATCGCGGTGTGCGTTTCGCCCGTTCTGGTGTGGTAAGACTTGATGGAAATGGCAATTTTATTAACCATCGCGGTCACTTCGGTGGCCGCTTCCCAGCGAGGTTTGCCGGTTTCCTGCGCAATTGTTTCAGCGAGTGCAGTTTTATTCGTCTCAAGCAGGCCGGCAAAACGCTCCACAATCTCCTGGCGTTCTGCAAACGGGCGTTTCGCCCAGGCGGGAAACGCCGCACGAGCCGCACGGCAGGCTTCTTCTACCTGCGTTTTATCCGCCACCAGCCCTTCCCACAGCAGCGAGCCGCTGACAGGGTTATGTTTTAACAGCGCTTCGCCGCGGCCCGGCACCCATTGTCCGTTGATCCAGTTAGTCATACTTTTTTCTCCTCAGGGCACAGGCGCACCACGCGCACGGTGTCGCCGCTGGCGCACTTCAGCGCATCGGCGGTGGCGGCATCAATAACCAGTTTCTCGCCTTTGGGATCGGCTTTGATCAGCATCACGCGGAACTGGTGATAATTTTCGTTGGCGACCAGACAAACGGGCAGTTCGTCGGTAGCAGGCTGGCCGACAGCGACGGTTTGCAGGCGGCTCTTGCGGATCGCCCGCACGCGGTCGATATCGCACTCCAGAGTAGGACCACCGTCGAAGATGTCGACATAGTTACGATAGCGGAATCCTTCGGCTTCAAGCACGGTGCGCGCTGGCGCCGTTTGCGGATGCACCTGGCCGATAACCGCCTGCGCCTCTTTGGAAAGGAAGTCGGTATAAATCGGGTGTTTTGGCATCAGCTCGGCAATAAAAGCTTTCTGCCCGGTGCCACACAAGTAGTCGGCGCGAGCGAACTCCATAGAGAAGAAGCGATTCCCAAGGCTTTCCCAGAACGGTGAATGCCCGTGTTCATCGATTACCCCGCGCATTTCGGCAACCACTTTGTCATTGAAGCGTTCGCGGAAGGCGGCCATAAACAGAAAACGAGACTTGGATAACAGATACCCGTTGCCCTCTTTACGCCAGGCCGGGTCGAGGAACAGCGTGCAAAGCTCGCTCGCTCCGGTGTGGTCGTGGGTGAGAAAAAGCGTCGGCAGTGCGTTATAGATATTCAACTCTTTGGAGGCATGAACCAGCGTCCCGACCCGGTAGTTGTACCAGGGGTCATTCAGGCCCACGGCCACCTCAATGGCGCAAATCCCCACCATCTGGCCGCTGCTGGTATCTTCCAGCACAAAAACATAGCCCTGATCGCCCTTCGGCAGCCCGCCCTGCCAGGTCTGCAGCGAGCGTTCGATTCGGTCGGCCAGCGTTTTTTCGTCGGCGGGGAGCGAGGTCAGCCCGCCGCCGGTTTTCCCGGCAAGCTTAAGCAACCCCGGCAGATCGCCTCGTTCAATCGAGCGGATTACCATCATGATGAAACTCCCGCGAGGAAGCGTTCGCAGGCACGCTCGAAGCGATCCAGGCCCAACTGAACTTCTGCTTCGCTGACGATGAGCGCAGGGGCAAAACGCAGCACGTTAGCCCCGGCGATCAGCATCATCAGGCCTTCCTGCGCGGTAGCCTGCAGAATAAGTTTCGCTTTACCGGCATGTTCAGGGCGCAGGGCACAGCCGATCAGCAGCCCTAAGCCGCGTACTTCGCTGAACAGCTGGTGCTTCTGGTTAATGTGGTTCAGGCGCTCAACAAACCAGTCATGGCGCTGTTTCACGCCGTTGAGCACCTCCGGCGTATTAATGATTTCCAGCACGCGTCCGGCCACAGCAGAGGCCAGCGGGTTGCCGCCGTAGGTGGTGCCGTGGGTGCCCACCACCATCACTTTGGCAAAGCGATCGGTGGTCAGCAGCGCGCCGATCGGGAAGCCGCCGCCCAGCGCTTTGGCCGTCGAGAGTACGTCCGGCGTCACGCCATAATGCATATAGGCATACAGCGAGCCGGTGCGGCCCACGCCGGTTTGTACTTCGTCAAAAATCAGTACGGCGTTGTGTTTGTCGCAAAGTTCGCGCAGCCCCTGAAGGAACTCTGGCGTCGCTGGAACGACCCCGCCTTCACCCTGCATAGGCTCGACGATCACCGCACAGGTTTCGTCGTTAATCAGCTCACGGGCAGACTGTAAATCGTTAAATACCGCGTGGTTAATCTGCGGCGGCAGCGGCGCAAAGTCCTGAGAATAAGCGGGCTGACCACCGGCCGTGACGGTAAACAGCGTGCGGCCATGGAACGCGTTCTTGAACGCTACGATACCGCTTTTCTGTGCGCCAAAATTATCATGGGCATACTTACGCGCCAGCTTCAGCGCCGCCTCGTTGGCCTCGGCCCCTGAGTTACAGAAGAACACTTTCTCCGCAAAGGTAGCGTCGATGAGCTGCTTCGCCAGCTTCAATACCGGCTCATTGGTGTAGCCATTGCCGGTGTGCCAAAATTTTGCCGCCTGCTCCTCCAGCGCTTTGCGCATTTCAGGGTGAGCATGTCCCAGGGCGTTAACCGCGATGCCACCGGCAAAGTCGATGTAGTCTTTTCCCTGCTGATCCCACAGGGTGGAACCCTCGCCACGAACCGGAATAAAAGGCGCAGGGGCATAAACCGGCATCATCCATTCGTCGAAATGTTGGCGTGTAATTGACTGCGACATAGTGACCCCTCACGGTAAACAAAAAGTTTATTAAATGTTAAATAATTGAGTGTTTGCGCTGTAAATGTAGATTGCAGGCATCGTGCCAGCCAGCGATAAAAATGCATAAACCGGAGGGGCAAACGAAAAATCAATAACTTAAAAACACTCACCATTCATATAAAGTGAATAAAAAGTGCATAGTTTTAACGTGCCGCCTGATTTTCGACACGAAAACAAGAAATATTATGCAGTGGTAAAATATAATGCTGGAATTGTGATCGCCTTCGGGATTTGCCTGCCGTTTTCGCCCCCTTTTTGCGCATCGAGATCAATTTTGGTGCAAATGTTGCTTTATTTTTGTCCGCCAGACGCGCCTATGGCAACGATTAGCTTCAGCGCAGCAACCTGCGCCGTTTTCTGCTACCATCCTGCAACAATTAACCTGACAACCTGGCAGCGACTATGAAATTTGTCTCTTTTAATATCAACGGCCTGCGCGCCCGTCCTCATCAGCTTGAAGCCATCGTGGAACAGCATCAGCCGGACGTTATTGGTCTGCAGGAAACCAAAGTGCACGACGATATGTTCCCGCTGGAAGACGTGGAGAAACTCGGCTATCACGTGTTTTATCATGGCCAGAAGGGTCATTACGGCGTGGCGCTGCTGACCAAAGAGAAGCCGATTTCGGTGCGAAAAGGCTTCCCGACCGACGACGAAGACGCTCAGCGGCGCATTATCATGGCGGAAATCCCGTCTGAATTTGGCAACCTGACGGTGATCAACGGCTACTTCCCGCAGGGCGAAAGCCGCGATCATGAAACCAAATTCCCGGCCAAGACTAAGTTTTACCAGGATCTGCAGGACTTCCTGCAGGGGGAACTGCGCCCGGAAAATCCGGTGCTGATCATGGGGGATATGAATATCAGCCCGACGGATCTCGACATCGGGATCGGTGAAGATAGCCGCAAGCGCTGGTTGCGCACCGGGAAATGCTCGTTCCTGCCGGAAGAGCGTGAGTGGATGGCTCGCCTGCTCGGCTGGGGCCTGGTGGATACTTACCGCCACGCTAACCCGGAAGCACAGGACAAATTCTCGTGGTTTGACTACCGTTCAAAAGGCTTCGACGATAACCGTGGCCTGCGTATAGATCTGCTATTGGCAAGCCAGGGGCTGGCGCCGCACTGCGTGGCAACCGGGATCGACTACGACATTCGCGGCATGGAAAAACCGTCCGACCACGCCCCTGTTTGGGCGCAGTTTAAGCGGTAAGGGAAATACTGAAGGTAGACACATCTTCAGACAAGGATAGCGAGATGCCGTTTTTCCCCCTCACGAGGCGCGAACAGAATGCGTAAAATCCTGTTTTTGCTGCTGGCCACGCTGGTCATCTCGCTGTTAATCCTGCTGCCGCCGGGCACCCTTAGCCTGGCGACGCTGCAGAAATATCACGCTCAGCTTAGTCTCTGGCACGCCGAACGCCCGGCGCTGGTGATGAGCGCCTTCTTTCTCGGCTATTTCCTGATTTCCGCCCTTTCCTTCCCCGGCACGCGCATTATGACCCTGATGGGCGGCGCGCTGTTTGGGCTGGTCGAAGGCACCGTACTGGTTGCCACGGCTGCTGCCAGCGGCGCAACCGTGGCGATGTTGCTGAGCCGTTATTTCTTGCATGACTGGGTACAGCGGCGCTTTGCCACCACCATGGCAAAGATCAACGAGGGCATTAAACACAATATTACACACTGCCTGTTTGCCCTGCGCCTGGTGCCGGTTCTGCCCTTTTCCATCATCAACCTGCTGATGGGGCTGACGCCGATTTCCGCCGTTCGCTTCGCGATAGTCACGCTGCTTGGCCTGCTGCCGTCTATCGTGCTGTACATCAGCACTGGCCGCCAGCTTAGCCAGGTAGAAAGCCTGCGGGACATTATTTCCCCCACCATGCTGCTGTTATTGGCGCTGATTGGCCTGCTGCCGCTCCTGTCTCACTGGCTGATAAAAAGAACTCGCTTAAAAAGTTAAACGCCCCCGACTATCGAAGGCGTTTTGTCGTTACCCTTGTGAAAGCAGCGTCACGTCAACATTGCCGCTAATCGCACGCGAGTAAGGGCAAGTTGCGTGGGCGGTCGCGAGCAAGGTTTCACGCTGGGCCTCGCTCAGCCCAGGCAGCCTGACGTGAAGCGTCACCGCCAGCGCAAACTGGCTGTCGTTATCGACTTTTCCCAGCGAAACACTGGCGTCCACGGCGGTTTCCTCCGGAATGCGGATAGCCAATTTTTTCCCCGCCAGCCCAATCGCCCCCATAAAGCAGGCGGAATAACCGACGGCAAAAAGCTGTTCTGGATTCGTCCCCGGCTTGCCGGATCCCGGCGTGCTGAGCTGCACGTCCAGGCTGCCGTCGTCCGAACGCCCGTGCCCGCTGCGAGCGCCAACGGTAGTGGTATGGGCGGTATAAAGCACTTTCTCGAGTTTACTGGACATCGTGATTCCTCAATCGTGGGTAAGAAGAGCCGCCATTTAACTACCGCTATGTATCTGCCATATGTTCTCCGCCAGGCCAAAATGTATAAGTCTGTATCCGCTTCATGACCTGGCTCAAGCTCGCTGTCACGCTCCCTCCGCTATACTCCCCGCCTTTACTGCAGCGGCACGGAATGACGATGGATAAACAAAAGAGAAGAGGTAGATGTGCGTAAGAGTCTCTTTGCGCTGCTGGTCATCATGGCGGGGTTGTTTTGGTATCTGCTTCCTCCGGGCACAATAAGCCTGTCGGCACTTCAGCACTCTCAGATAGCGTTTGCGCACTGGCATGCGCAGCACCCAGTATTGGCGATTGTGATTTTTTTTGGCTGCTACTTTCTCACCGCCGCCTTTTCTATTCCCGGTGCCACCCTGCTCACGCTGCTGGGCGGCGCTATCTTTGGTGTGGTGCAGGGCACCGTGCTGGTTGCCCTGGCGGCCACTGCAGGTGCGACCGTCGCCATGTTAATCAGCCGTTACCTGCTGCGGGACTGGGTGCAGCGCCGTTTCTCGCGCATGATGGAAAAAGTGAACCAGGGCATACGGCGCGACGGCGGCCATTACCTCTTTGCCCTGCGGCTCGCGCCGGTCTTCCCTTTTGTGCTGGTGAATTTATTAATGGGCCTGACGCCAATGGGCGTCGTTCGCTATGCCGCGATCAGCCTGCTCGGCATGCTCCCTGCCATCGTGGTCTACATTAACACCGGCAGGCAGCTGAGCCAGCTACAAAGCCTGGGCGATATTCTCTCCCCCGGTATGATGCTGGTGTTTGCCCTGCTAGGGCTATTGCCGCTGGCCGCGCGCTGGCTAGCCAGACGAACCGCCCCATAACACGCTGAGGACTTTCTCTTGCAACGCTTAATATCTGGCATACGGGCGCTGATGGTTGCCCTGACGATGATCGGCTTTAGCGCCGTCGCCCAACCTCAGTCCTGGCAGAATATTCGCCAGCAGGCCAACGGCCAGACGGTTTATTTCAACGCCTGGGGCGGCGATCCTGCCGTTAACGGCTATCTGGACTGGGTCAGCCGTGAGGTAAAAACGCATTACGGCGTGACGCTTAAAGTGGTGAAGCTGGCGGACGCGGCCGATGCGGTGAGGCGCATTCAAAGCGAAGCGACTGTGGGCAGAAAAACCAACGGATCGGTAGATCTGCTTTGGGTCAACGGTGAAAATTTTAGCGTGCTCAAGCAGGCAGGATTGCTCAGCGAAAACTGGGCCGAAAATCTGCCAAACTGGCGATATGTTGACGTGAAAAAACCTGTGCGGGAAGATTTCTCGGTACCGGTTGACGGGGCAGAAGCGCCCTGGGGAAGCGCCCAGCTGATGTTCATCGGCGATAAGAAACGCACGCCGACCTTCCCACAAAATGCAGAACAACTGTTGGCCTTCGCCAAAGCCCATCCCGGCAAGCTCAGCTACCCTCGCCCGCCGGATTTTACCGGCACGGCGTTCCTTGAACAGCTTTTGATTGTCTTGACCGAAAAACCGGCCGCGCTGAAAACGGCCCCGGATCCCGGCACCTTCGAGCAAGTCACCGCCCCGCTCTGGCGTTACCTTGACCAGCTTCATCCGTTCCTCTGGCAAAAAGGTAAAACGTTCCCGCCGACGCCGGCGCGCATGGATCGTATGCTGGCCGACGGCGAGCTGCTGCTGTCAGTGACCTTCAACCCGGCGCACGTCGACAATCTGATCGCTCGCCGCCAGCTCCAGCCGTCGGCAGAATCCTTTGGCTTTAGCGCCGGTATGCTGGGCAACGTGCATTTCGTCGCTATTCCGGCGAACAGCAGCGCCAAAGCCGGAGCGCAGATCGTGGCCAATTTCCTGATGTCCCCGGAAGCACAAATCCGCAAAGCCGATCCGGCTGTCTGGGGCGATGCGAGCGTGCTGAGCAGCAACGCACTGCCGCCACCGCACAAAGCACAGCTTGAGGATCTGGTGCCCAAAAGCCAGCATCCGGTTCCTTTCCTGGCAGAACCTCACGCCGCCTGGGTTAACGCGCTGGAGCAAGCCTGGCTTCAGCGTTACGGGTCGCGATGAGCCGCGGCTTTACGCTTGCCGGAGCACTGGCGACGGGCCTGGTGTTTGTGCCGGTGCTGCCGGGGTTTGCGCTGATAGTGCCGCCATTATTACAAAGTGAAACCTGGCTTGCCTTCTGGCAGGACTCACAGTGGCCGGAAGCCTTAATGACCACGCTGGTTTCAACCACTCTCAGCGTGGGCGGTGCGCTGCTGTTGACGTTAATCCTTCTCTGCACCCTGTATCCCGGCGAGCGCTGGCAGCGCTATCTTCAGCGCCTGCCGCTTCTGCTGGCGCTGCCACACGTCGCCCTTGCCAGCGGCTTTTTCTTCCTGTTTTCAGCCAGCGGCTGGCTGGCGCGCCTTTTCAACCTTTCTCTGCCGCCGGATAACTACGGCTTTACCCTCGGCCTCATGCTGGCGCTAAAAGAAGCCTGGTTCTTGCTATGGTTCTCAGCCGCACAGCTACAAAGCGAACAGCTGAGCCAGCAGATAACGTTTGCCAGAACGCTCGGCTACGGCGAGCTACAATCCCGTCTCTACGTGCTTGTGCCGCAGCTCTTGCCGCGCCTGGGCTGGGCTTTAGTGGCGGTGACGGCATACAGCCTTTCGGTCGTGGATGCCGCGCTTATTCTTGGCCCCGCTAACCCGCCCACTTTTGCCGTGCTGGCCTGGCAATGGTTAACGGACAGCGATATTTCTCGGCAGAACATGGGCCTGGCGGCCTCCTGCGTGCTGCTGCTTTTGCTCGGCGGTTTTATGGTTTTCGGGCGGTTAGCGTGGAAAGCATTTAAACTGCGAATCGGGCGTTTTTCAGGCAAGCGATGTGCCCTGAATCTTACCTCAGCAGGCACTGTGGCCAGCGCTTCACTTTCTCTGTTCGGCTTTATGGCTCTCGCCATGCTTGTCACCTGGTCCTTCGCTGAAGGCTGGCTCTATCCGGCGCGCTGGCCTGAAAGTTTAACGCTTAGCGGTTGGCAGCAGGCTGAACTGGTGCCGGTCTGGACAAGTTTTGTGGCCGGGTTTATCAGCGCTTTGATCGCGCCAGTCGTGACAATATTGTGGCTAAAGGGCTGCCCGCGCCGGTACGATCGCTGGCTGTATCTGCCGCTGCTGCTGCCTGCGCTGCCGCTGGCAGCCGGGCAGTATCAACTCCTGCTCAGGCTGAACATGGAAGGAAGCTGGGCCGCGCTTATCTGGAGCCATTTGCTGTGGGTCGTGCCTTATACGCTGTTGATTCTGGCCCCAGCCTGGCAGCGGATTGACGCTCGTCTGGTGCTGACAGCGCAAACTTTCGGCTGGTCGCCGGGGAAAATTCTCTGCCTTATCCAGATCCCATTGCTTGTCCGGCCTTTGCTGGCGGCGCTGGCCGTCGGTTTTTCGGTCAGCATCGCGCAATATTTGCCTACGCTTTATGCCGGGGCGGGCCGGTTTGCCACCGTCACAACGGAAGCCGTGGCGCTCAGCAGCGGCGGCGATCCACAGCAGTTTGCAATCCAGGCCCTGCTGCAAATGCTGCTGCCGCTGGCCGTATTTATCGCCACAATCTCAGCCAGCCGCCTGGCTGGCACCCACAGAAAAGGATTGCGCTAATGCTCAGCGTGCGAAATTGCTCCCTCTCTCGCAATGGCGAACCACTGCTGGCGAATATCAGCTTTGACGTTGCGCCGGGTGAGATTGTTACGCTGATGGGCCCGTCTGGCGTGGGTAAATCGACGTTTCTGAACTGGATGATCGGCGATTTAGCCCCGGACTTTAGCGCCCAGGGCACGCTGCAACTTAACCAGCGCAGCCTGACTTATTTGCCCGTTGAACAGCGCCGCATCGGCATTTTGTTCCAGGATGCGTTGCTATTCCCTCACCTCAACGTTGGGCAAAATCTGTTGATGGCGATTCCCGCCTGCGTCGCTGGGCGCTCGCTGCGGCAGCGTGTTGTTTCGGAGGTCCTGGAAAGCGCCGGGCTGGCAAACTATGCCCGCAGAGATCCGGCCACACTCTCCGGCGGGGAACGAGCGCGCGTCAGCGTCCTACGCGCCCTGCTGGCCGAACCCGAAGCTTTGCTGCTGGATGAGCCCTTTTCCCGGCTCGACCTGCCGCTGCGCCAGAGCTTTCGGGAATTTGTCTGGCAAAAAGCCCAACTGCTTAAACTGCCGGTCGTGCTGGTTACTCACGATGAGCAGGATGCGCCGGCCCACGGCCAGATTATCCAGCTTTAGCCCATCGAACATGAGGTATCGCAAAGAAGCCAGCGCCAGCGAGGGCTAAACTTTCGGCTCTTTTGCTATCCTTCAGGTTATTAGATGAAACGTGTTTCTCAGCTAACCACCGCCCTGCTGCTTGCCGGGCTGTCCCAGGTCACTTTTGCCGCCTCGGTACCCACTGAAATGAACCTCTCCAGCGTAAAAGCCGTAAACGGTGCCGTGATTGATACTCGGCCGAGCGCGTTTTACAACGGCTGGCCGCAAACCTTAAACGGCAACGGCGGCCATGAACCCACAGCCTTGAATCTTTCGGCCTCCTGGCTGGCGCTAATGAGCGATGAGCAGCTTTCAACGTGGGCTAAGCAGCATCAGTTGACCAAAACCGGATTGATGGCGCTGTATGGTAGCGACGCTCAGGCCGTGAAAACTCGCTTAGAAAAGCTGGGGTTTACACAGATTGCAATGCTGACCGACGCCCTGCAGGACCCTTCCCGCCTGCAAAAGCTGGCGCATTTTGAGCAGCTAGTGTACCCGCAATGGATCCATGATTTACAGAATAAAAAACCGGTCACCGCAGCGCCTGCCGGGGAGTGGAAAGTGATTGAAGCGGGCTGGGGCGCGCCGAAAAAATATCTGCTCAGCCATATTCCCGGCGCGGGCTACATCAACACCGAAGAGGTGGAGAGCGAGCCGCTGTGGAACAAAGTGTCCGACGACAAGCTGAAAACCATGCTGGCGAAGCACGGCATCCGGCACGATACGACCGTCATTTTGTATGGGCGTGATGTCTACGCGGCGGCGCGCGTGGCGGCGATCATGCTGTACGCCGGCGTGAAAGACGTCCGTCTCCTGGACGGAGGCTGGACGACGTGGAGCGCAGCGGATCTGCCCGTTGAACGTGGCCTGCCAAGCCAGCCAAAACCAGCCCCCGACTTCGGTGCCCCGATTCCCGGCCAGCCTCAGCTGATGCTGGACATGGAACAGGCGCGCGCGCTGCTGCACCGCAAAGATGCTTCTCTGGTCAGCATTCGCTCCTGGCCGGAATTTATCGGCACCACCAGCGGGTACAGCTACATCAAGCCCAAAGGCGAGATTGCGGGCGCCCGCTGGGGCCACGCGGGCTCTGACTCCACGCATATGGAAGACTTCCATAATCCGGACGGTACCATGCGCGCAGGGGACGACATCGCCGCAATGTGGAAAAACTGGAATATCTTGCCGGATCAGCAGGTTACTTTTTACTGCGGAACCGGATGGCGCGCTTCCGAAACACTGATGTACGCGCGGGCAATGGGCTGGAAGAACGTTGGCTTGTATGACGGCGGCTGGTACGAATGGAGCGCTGATCCTAAAAATCCTGTCGTGAGCGGCGAGCGTAAACCGAACTGATGCTGACTCGAGGACTTCCCCCTCCCCCTAGCCCTCTCACCCACGGGGCGAGGGGATAAATAGCACCTGTATTCTCCCCCAGAGCGGAATTGTTTACTTCCTCGCCCCCTGGGAGAAGGTCGGGGTGAGGGGGTTAATCTGCGGAGTGATCCAGTCGTTTTAACGTCTTATACCCGCCCCAGATGCGGTTGAGCGTGGTAAGCCAGCAAAGCCCGCCGAAGATCCACGCCAGCCAGGCAAAACCGTCCGGGAACAGGCAGCCAAGCACAAACAGCAGGAGAGTTTCGGTACCTTCCGTCAGTCCCCCCAGATAATAAAACGATTTATGGGCGTAGCCTGGATTCGCGATATCGTGCTTCTGAGCCAGGACAGCAAACGCCAGAAAGCTGCTGCCGGTGCCGATGAACGAGAACAGCAGCCACGCGCCTGCGAGAGCATTTTGCGCCGGGTCCGCGAGAATAAAGCCAAACGGCACAAGGGCATAAAAAAGAAAATCCAGCGTAATATCGAGGAAGCCACCGGCATCGGTTAGCCCTCTGCGTCTCGCCAGCGCGCCGTCCAGGCCATCAAACAGCCGGTTAAAGACAATGGCAACCAGCGCCGGGACATACCATTGCAGTGCCAGAAAAGGCAAAGTGAGCACGCCAATCGCGAATCCTGCCAGCGTCAACCTGTCCGGCGTGATAGCGGGCTTATCAAGCACGGCCGCCAGGCGATTAAGCACGGGTTTGATACGCGGGTGAAGGTAGCTGTCGAACATCTAGCGTTTTCCCTTCGTCGGGCATAACCCCTGGGAGGGAATATCCAGTGCGGCGTTAAAGCGAGCCGAAAGGTTCTGGAAGGCAATCAGCGCGGTGAGTTCGGTCCCCGCCTGGTCGTTGAAATGCTGCTTGAGCCTGTTTTTTAACTCGTCGGTCACCTGCGGCGGCGTGGCGGTCATCGCTTCGGCGTAGGCCAATGCGACCCGCTCCTTCTCACTAAATATCGGCTCATTTTGCCAGTTGGCCACCGCCAGCACCTTATTCATCGACTGACTACGCTCTGCAAGACGCAGGCTGTTAGCGTCGATACAAAATTCACAGCTGCACAGCTGCGATACCCGGGTCATCACCAGCGAACGAATCACCGGGTCGATTTTTGCCCGGCGTCTTTCCAGAAAGCCGACAAACAGCGCCACCAGCCAGAATAAATACGGCAGTCGCCCCCACCAGCGGGTCGGGTTCAGCACCGCGCCAAAATTTTTCTCCTGCATCGCCACAATCGGGCGCAGGCTTTTGGGCAGCGTTTTAAGGGGGGCAATCCAGGGCTCGCTTTTCGTTTCCATCATTCAGTTACTCTTTTGCTGGCATCTCAGGGCGAGTATTATGCCACGCCAGCCCCACGGAAAATGGACACCCATGCTAAAAAACCTTGATGTTGTCGCGGCTGTTATTGAGCGCGAAGGCAAAATTCTGCTCGCCCGTCGCCCTGAAAATGGCGATCAGCCCGGCCTGTGGGAATTTCCAGGTGGGAAAGTAGAAAGGGGAGAAACGCAGCCCGAAGCGCTGGCGCGGGAACTCCTGGAAGAGCTGGGAATTACGGCACAAATTAGCGGCTACGTGGCCAGCCATCAGCGCGAAGTGAACGGGAGAATGATTCATCTGCACGCCTGGCATGTTGAGGCCTTTAGCGGCGAACCCATCGCCCATTGCCACAGCGAGCTGGTCTGGTGTGAACCGCCGGAGGCGCTTGGCTATGCCCTCGCCCCGGCGGATGTCCCACTGTTGAAGGCTTTTATGGCTTCACGCGGCGCCAGACCAGCGGATTAGTCCCTAAGACTTTGTCATCACGCTGGCATTGCAGCAAAATGCCTTCCGTCTTCACCACCGCCCCTTCAGAATAGTTTTTATTTTCATAAATACAGCACTGGTTGCAGGGCGGCGTCTGCGGCTGATTGCTGTTGGTGAACACTTCCGGCGGGATCACCACGTCAACGTCAGGCTGACGGGGCTGCACCGCCATCGCTGGCAGACTCATCATTAGCCCCACGACGGCGGCGAGCAGGCTTTTTACTGGCATCATCACTTCCCTCTTTTTTGACCCAACGTTTTGCTTTTTTTCCGTCATCCTGGGCTTTGATGCCCTTAAATGCGTGCCGCACCGGCGTGGTTCGCGCCTGATGAATCAGCTCATAAAGCGTATGCACCAGCGGCTGCATAAAGTCCTGATAGCGGCACTGCTTTTCGCTGATTTGCGTCAGCGTTGATTCCCAGTGCGCGGTCATGTCTGGCCTGGCGGCCAGCTCCGGCAGCGAGTGGATCAGCGCCCGCCCGGCCTCCGTAGAATGAATATAGCGCCCTTTCTTGACCAGAAAAGCGCGTTTGAATAACAGTTCGATGATCCCGGCTCGCGTCGCCTCGGTGCCTAATCCGTCCGTGGCGCGCAGGATCTTTTTCAGATCTTTGTCCTGCACAAAGCGCGCAATCCCGGTCATCGCTGACAATAATGTCGCATCGGTAAAGTGGCGCGGCGGCTGAGTTTGCCGTTCAACCACTTCGCCATGCTCGCAGAGCAGTTCGTCCCCTTTCGCCACCACCGGCAGCGGCGTGCCGTCGTTCTCTTCATCGCGCTCTTTATTGCCCAGCAGCGCCCGCCAGCCCGCTTCGGCAAGGAAACGCGCTTTAGCGATAAATTTGCCTCCGGCGATATCCAGATCGATGGTGCATTTACGGAATACGGCGTCGGCACAGAACTGCATTAAGTATTGACGGGCGATCAGGCCATAAACTTTAGCCTCATTTTCACTTAATGAGATTGCAGAGCTGCGGGCCGTGGGAATAATCGCGTGGTGGGCATCCACTTTTTTATCGTCCCAGCAGCGGTTACGCAGATCGGCATCCACCGCGGGCTGCGGCAGTAAATCCGGCTGATGCACGCTGATGGCGTTCATTACCGCATGCCGCCCGGCGAAGTGCTCTTCGGGCAGATAGCGGCAATCGGAACGCGGATAGGTGATCAGTTTGTGGGTTTCGTACAGCTTCTGGCAAATATCCAGCACGTTCTGGGCGCTCAGCCCAAAGCGTTTCGCCGCCTCGATTTGCAGGCTGGAGAGCGAAAACGGCAGCGGCGCGGTTTCCGATTCCCGTTTATCGTTATAGGCGGTGACCAGCGCCGGGTGGCCGTTGATACGCGCGACGACGTGCTCCGCCAGCTTGCGGTTCAGCAGGCGGCCTTCTTCGTCCTGATGGGGTTCGCAGGACTCGCTCGGCTGCCACACCGCCACAAAACGCTCGTCCGCTGGCGTCACGATGTGGGCTTTTACTTCGAAATAATCTTTGGCGACAAAGTTTTCAATCTCTTCATCGCGGCGCACGACCAGGCCCAGCACCGGCGTCTGAACGCGGCCTACGGACAGTACGCCCTGGTAGCCCGCATTGCGCCCGAGAATGGTGTAGGCGCGGGTCATGTTAATCCCGTACAGCCAGTCGGCACGGGCGCGGGCCAGCGCCGAAACGCAAAGCGGAATAAATTCGCTGTTGGCGCGCAGGCGGCTAATCGCCCGCTCCACGGCCTGCGGGTTAAGGTCGTTGATCAGGCAGCGCTGCACCTGCTGGCGCTTTTCCGGGGCAAGCTGGAGATAGTCCAGCACTTCATCCACCAGCAACTGCCCTTCGCGGTCAGGGTCACCCGCGTGAACCACTTCGGTTGCTTGGGCCAGCAGCTTTTTAATCGCGTTGAGCTGTTTAGTCACGGAGGGGCGAGGCTGGAGCTGCCACTTTTCCGGCACAATGGGCAAATCAGCGAGGTTCCAGCGGGCATATCTCCCGTCGTACGCGTCCGGCTGTGCCTGCTCCAGCAGGTGGCCAATGCACCAGGTCACCACCTGGCCATTGCCGCATTCAATAAACCCATCGCCGCGACGATGGGGCTTGGGCAGCACGTCGGCAATGGCTCGCGCAAGGCTTGGTTTTTCCGCAATAAACAGCCGCATGAATTAACGGATCTCGATCATTGGGCGGCCAGCGCGGGCCTCTTTCAATTCACCGATGGCGCTGAGCTTAATGCCGTTCCGCTCGGCAGCCGCAAAGACTTCGGCTTCGGCATCCGCACGAACCGCCAGCAGCAGGCCGCCGGAAGTTTGCGGGTCGCACAGCAGATTGCGCCAGGCCTCCGGCATCTCGCCGACGAGTTGCCCGTAGCTGGCAAAGTTTCGGGAGGTGCCGCCGGGCACGCAGCCCTGCTCGATGTAGCTTTCCACACCCGGTAATTTTGGCACGCATTCAAACCAGACATCAGCTTGAACGCCCGCGCCTTCGCACATTTCGCTCAGGTGGCCCAGCAGGCCAAAACCAGTCACGTCCGTCATCGCGGTCACGCCCGCAATATCGGCAAACTCTGCACCGACTTTGTTCAGCTGGCACATGGTTTCTGCCGCCAGACCTTTGTGCTCTGGCAGCAGCAGGGATTTTTTCTCGGCGGTGGTCAACACGCCAATGCCCAGCGGTTTGGTCAGGTACAGCTTGCAGCCTGCTTCAGCAGAGCTATTTTTCTTCACTCGCTCGGTGGGCACAACGCCGGTCACCGCGAGGCCAAAAATCGGTTCAGGCGCGTCAATCGAGTGGCCGCCGGCCAGAGAAATCCCCGCCTGCTGGCAGACAAAACGCCCGCCTTCGATAACCTCACGAGCAATTTCGGGCGCCAGCGTATTAATCGGCCAGCCGAGAATAGCGATCGCCATAATCGGTTTCCCGCCCATGGCGTAGATGTCGCTGATGGCGTTGGTCGCAGCGATACGGCCAAAGTCGAAGGGATCATCCACGATCGGCATGAAGAAGTCGGTGGTGCTGATGATACCGGTGCCGTTGCCCAGGTCGTAAACCGCCGCATCGTCGCGGGTTTCGTTCCCCACCAGCAGATTAGGATCGACAAACTTCGCCTGCTCGCTGTGCAGGATGGTTTCCAGCACCTTCGGGGAAATTTTGCAGCCGCATCCTGCGCCGTGGCTGTACTGGGTCAAACGAACGGTTTGCTTCATGGACTTTTCCTTTCTTTGCCAAATTCTGTACCCAATATGGTAGCGCTCAAACGCCCTGGTGGTAAGTCTGGCAGTCCTAATTCGCGTGCCGTTGCTCACTAAGCAGGCAAAGCGGAAGTTTTTTGAAGCCAGGCCGCATTTTGCCGATGCGCTCTTTTACTCAAATATGACAGTAATGTTACAACCATCGAGGCAACTATCTGGACAACCCACGCATGTAAGGAATAACAATGAAAAAACGCGTATTAGCCTTCTGTATTGCCGGCCTGTTCTCCTCTGCGGCCTTTGCCCTTGCCCCTCCGGGAAATGACGCCACCACCAAGCCCGATCTCTATTACCTGACCAACGCCCAGGCCATTGACAGCCTGGCGCTGCTGCCGCCGCCGCCTGAAATCGGCAGCATTGCGTTTCTGAACGATCAGGCGATGTATGAGAAAGGCCGCCTGCTGCGCGCCACCGAACGCGGCAAGCTGGCCGAAGAAGATGCCAACCTGAGCGGTGGCGGCGTGGCTAACGCTTTCTCCGGCGCGTTTGGCTCGCCAATTACCGAAAAAGATGCGCCGGAACTGCACAAGCTGCTGACCAACATGATTGAGGACGCCGGTGACCTCGCCACGCGCGGCGCAAAAGAAAAGTACATGCGCATTCGCCCGTTTGCCTTCTACGGTGTGCCAACCTGTAACACCAAAGAGCAGGATAAGCTGTCGAAAAATGGCTCTTATCCGTCCGGGCATACCTCAATTGGCTGGGCTACCGCGCTGGTGCTGGCGGAAATCAACCCGCAGCGCCAGAACGAGATCCTGAAACGCGGGTTTGATCTGGGGCAAAGCCGGGTGATTTGCGGTTACCACTGGCAGAGCGATATTGATGCCGCTCGCGTCGTGGGATCTGCCGTAGTGGCCACGCTGCATACCAACGCCGCCTTCCAGCAGCAGCTGCAGAAAGCGAAAGACGAGTTTGCGAAACAGCAGAAGAAATAAGAAATGGAACCTGCCGGGTCAGCGCCCGGCAGGATAATGTCCAATCAGAAGTGAGAAACGAACGCAGAAGTATCCGGGGTGCTGATGGTCGTCGACGCTTTCAACTGCGGCGTGCCGAGGTAGAGGAAGCCCACCACTTTGTCCTGCTTGCGGCCACCCAGTCCTTCGCGCACCAAATCATTTTCAGTCCACGCGCCGCTGCGCCAGATGCCGTTAAAGCCCTGGGCCACCGCCGCCATTTGCATCGCCATCACCGCACAGCCTGCGGAAACCACCTGCTCCCACACCGGCACTTTATGGTTAGTCTCGCAATGCGCGACCACAGCAATGATTTGCGGGGCGCGGAACGGCGATGTACGCGCCTTTTCAACGCTTTTTTCATCCATGCCGGCCGCAAGGGCTGCTTTCTCTAAAAGCTGAGCAAAGCGCTCGCGCCCTTCCCCTTCAATAACAATGAAGCGCCACGGCTGGAGCGTACCGTGGTCCGGCGCACGCATCCCGGCACGCAGAATATTTTCCAGCACTTCACCCGCCGGAGCCGGCTCGGCCAGGCGGGAGGCGCTACGGCGGTTAATCAAAAGTTCAAGTGCATCCATTTAAAAGCCCCTTACTGACAGGAAATGACTGGCAAAGCGTGGAGGTTGCCCCAGTCCGTCAAATGATTTTCATTCACAAAATTAACACAGCCGTAGTTTTTGTTACAGCGCCGCCCCGATTTCCTGCTGACATTTCCTCGCCCTCTCTTTAGGATAGCCTTTACTTTCGCCGCTTTAGCCAGCTTCATTGCGGCGTGCGGGTAATACCCCTGTTGAAGGTTATGGAGAAAACATGCGCACCATTGGGCGATTTATTAGCGGCTTTTTTAAGTGGACCTGGCGTCTGCTTAATTTTATTCGGGAATTTATTCTCAACTTGTTCCTTATCCTGCTGATCCTGGTCGGAGTCGGCATCTGGATGCAGGTAAAAAGCACGCCTGCAGAACCTGCGCGCGGGGCGCTGCTGCTGGATATCACCGGCGTGGTGGTAGACAAACCGTCGGTCAGCAATAAGCTGGGCGTGATTGGCCGCCAGCTGGTGGGCGCCAGCTCTGACCGTCTGCAGGAGAATTCCCTGTTCGACATCGTCGACGCCATTCGTCAGGCGAAAGACGACCGCAATATCACCGGCATCGTGCTGGACCTGAAAGATTTCGCCGGGGCCGACCAGCCGTCAATGCAGTACATCGGTAAAGCGCTGCGCGAGTTCCGCGACGGCGGCAAGCCGGTTTATGCCATGGGCGACAGCTATAACCAGAGTCAGTACTATCTGGCAAGCTTTGCCAATAAAATCTGGCTCTCACCGCAGGGCATGGTTGACCTGCACGGGTTTGCCACCAACGCGCTGTATTACAAAACCCTGCTGGATAAGCTGAAGGTCTCGACCCACGTCTTCCGCGTCGGCACTTACAAATCAGCGGTTGAGCCGTATATCCGCGACGATATGTCCCCTGCCGCGCGCGACGCGGACAGCCGCTGGATTGGTGAGCTGTGGCAAAACTACCTGAACACCATCGCGGCCAACCGCCAGATCACCGCTCAGCAGGCTTTCCCTGGCGCTCAGGCGCTGCTGGATAACCTGCAAAAACTGGGTGGCGACACCGCAAAATATGCCCTGGACAATAAACTCGTGGACGAGCTGGCGAGCAGTGCTGCTGTAGACAAAGCACTGGTGAAGCAGTTCGGCTGGAGCAAAGCCAACAAAGACTTTAGCTACACCAGTATTTACGACTACACCGTGAAAAAACCGTCTGAGCAAGGCGATGCCATCGCGGTGATCTTCGCCAACGGCGCGATTATGGACGGGGAAGAAACCCCGGGCCAGGTCGGCGGCGATACTACGGCCATGCAGATCCGTGAAGCGCGTCTGGATCCGAAGGTGAAAGCCATCGTCTTCCGCGTGAACAGCCCTGGCGGCAGCGTCACTGCGTCCGAAACCATCCGTGAAGAGCTTGTGGCTGCGCGTGAAGCCGGGAAGCCAATTGTGGTTTCCATGGGCGGCATGGCGGCATCCGGCGGGTACTGGATCTCCACCCCGGCGAACTTCATCATCGCCAACTCAAGCACGCTGACCGGCTCGATTGGTATTTTCGGCGTCATCAACACCGTAGAAAACACCCTCGATGCGATTGGTGTGCATACCGACGGCGTATCAACGTCGCCGCTGGCCGACGTGGCCGTGACCAAGAAACTGCCGCCTGAAGTACAGCAGATGATGCAGCTCAGCATCGATAACGGCTACAAGCGCTTTATTGGCCTGGTGGCGGCGTCCCGTAAGAAAACGCCGGAGCAAATCGATCAGATTGCTCAGGGCCACGTCTGGACCGGGGAAGATGCCAAAGCCAACGGCCTGGTGGACAGCCTGGGTGACTTTGACGACGCCGTGGCCAAAGCCGCCGAGCTGGCGAAGCTGAAAAGCTGGCACCTGGCGTTCTGGCAGGATGACGCGACCTTCACCGACATGGTCTTTAACGCCATGACCGGCTCGGTACGCGCCGCGCTGCCGCAGGCCATTCAGGCTTACCTGCCAGCGCCACTGGCGGATGCCGCGCTGGCGGTCAAGGCCCAGAATGACAAATTCGGCACCATGAACGATCCGCAAAACCGTTACGCCTTCTGCCTCACCTGCGGCGATGTGCGTTAATTTACTCAAATGAATCAAAGCCCGGTTAAACCGGGCTTTTTTTTTCCGTCATCCTCTCTATACTCTGCCGCAAATATCGAAAGCCTCGAGCAAAACTATGCCAAAGAAATCTATCTACGTTGCCTACACCGGCGGTACTATCGGGATGCAGCGTTCTGAACACGGCTACATTCCTGTTTCCGGCCATCTCCAGCGCCAGCTGGCGATGATGCCTGAATTCCATCGCCCGGAAATGCCGGACTTCACAATCCACGAATACGATCCGCTGATGGACTCTTCGGACATGACGCCTGAAGACTGGCAGCACATCGCCGACGACATCAAAGCCCACTACGACGAGTATGACGGCTTCGTGATCCTCCACGGCACGGACACCATGGCGTTTACCGCCTCGGCGCTCTCGTTCATGCTGGAGAACCTCAGCAAGCCGGTGATCGTCACGGGTTCACAGATCCCGCTGGCGGAGCTGCGTTCTGACGGGCAAATCAACCTGCTTAATTCGCTGTACGTGGCGGCCAACTACCCGATCAACGAAGTGACGCTGTTCTTCAACAATCGTCTCTATCGCGGGAACCGCACCACCAAAGCCCACGCCGACGGCTTTGATGCCTTTGCCTCCCCTAACCTTGCGCCGCTGCTGGAAGCCGGGATCCACATCCGCAAGCTGAATACGCCGCCTGCCCCGCACGGCGAAGGCGAACTGATTGTCCACCCGATCACGCCGCAGCCGATTGGCGTGGTCACCATCTATCCAGGCATTTCTGCCGACGTCGTGGGCAACTTCCTGCGTCAGCCGGTCAAGGCGCTGATCCTGCGTTCTTACGGCGTGGGTAATGCCCCGCAGCAGGGCGCGTTCATTAAAGAGTTGCAGGAAGCTAGCGCGCGCGGCATCGTGGTGGTTAACCTCACGCAGTGTATGTCCGGCAAAGTGAACATGGGCGGCTATGCGACCGGCAACGCGCTGGCGCAGGCGGGCGTTATCAGCGGCTTTGATATGACGGTGGAAGCGACGTTAACCAAGCTTCACTATCTGCTGAGCCAGGGTCTGGATGCCCAGGCGATCCGTGATGCCATGTCGTGCAACCTGCGTGGTGAACTCACCCCCGACGAATAAGGAACGCCAATGGCGCGACGTGCTTTGCTGTTGATTGATTTGCAGAACGATTTTTGTGCCGGTGGCACGCTCGCGGTTCCGGAAGGTGACAGCACCGTTGAGGTCGCTAACCAGCTTATCGAACTGTTTAACGCCCGCGGTGAAAACGTGGTTGCCACTCAAGACTGGCACCCGGCAAAGCATGGAAGTTTCGCCAGTACGCAAGGCACTGAATCTTTTTCTGAGGGCATGCTCGACGGCCTGGCGCAAACCTGGTGGCCCGATCACTGCATTCAGAACAGCGAAGGGGCGAAACTTCACCCGCTGCTGAAGGCTTCCGGCGTCGATAAGATCGTCTATAAAGGCCAAAATCCGGCTATCGACAGCTACAGCGCGTTTTTCGATAACGGCCACCGGCAGCAAACCGAGCTGGATGCCTGGCTGCGCGAGCACGACATCAGCAGCCTGGTGGTGTTGGGGCTGGCAACGGATTTCTGCGTGAAATTTACCGTGCTGGACGCGCTGGAGCTGGGTTATGAAGTGATAGTCATCACCGATGGCTGTCGCGGCGTGAACCTGCGGCCCCAGAGCAGCCTCGAGGCATTCCAGGAGATGGCGGTTGAAGGCGCCACGCTAATGACCTTCGCCGATTTTACCTGCCAATAATTGTAGGGGCGGCCCCCGCCCCGCACTTTTGTATCGATTCCGCTCACACTCTACGCTTTTTTTGCTCGCCCTAGCCTGGGAGCGCTCTCATAATCATATTCAGTGAATTTATTCAGCACGTTAGCTGATTTCGCTTTCCGCCGTTTTCGTCTGTTAAGCGTGGCCGGGGAGCTTTTATGTTGTGCCCGTCAAAGAGGAATCATTATGTCATTCACACGTAAAATGTTACCGCTGGTGGCCGCGGTGACGCTCGCCTGCAGCGGCGTTGCGCAGGCTGAATCTTTGCTTTCCGTGGGTTACTTCAACGGCGGCGGCGACGTCACTGCCGGTCCCGGGGGGGATATCAATAAGCTTGATGTTCGCCAGATTACCCACCTCAATTACTCCTTTGGCCTGATTTATAACGACGAGAAAGGCGAAACCAATGAAGCGCTGAAAGATTCGTCAAAACTGCATCAAATCTATCTTTCCCCGAAAGTTGTCTCCGACCTTGAAACCCTGCCGGCACTGCGGAAACAGAATCCACAGCTGAAAATCTTGCTGTCCGTTGGTGGCTGGGGGGCTCGCGGTTTCTCTGCCGCAGCAGCAACGCCTGAAAACCGCGCGGTGTTTATCCGCTCCGTGCAGGAAGTGATGGACAAATATGGCCTGGATGGGATCGACCTCGACTGGGAGTTCCCGGTAAATGGCGCCTGGGGCCTGGTGGATAAGCTGGACGCCGACCGGGATAATTTCACCGCCCTGCTGAAAGAGTTGCGCAAAGCCGTGGGCGACAAAAAACTGGTTACCATTGCCGTCGGGGCCAATGCCGAAAGCCCGAAAAGCTGGGTTGATGTGAAAGCCATTGCGCCGGTGCTGAACTACATCAACCTGATGACCTACGACATGGCATACGGTACGCAGTACTTCAACTCGAATCTCTATGATTCGAAAAAGTGGCCGACCGTGGCCGAAGCCGACAAGTACAGTGCTGATTTCGTAGTAAATAACTATCTCGCAGCCGGGCTGAAACCAGCGCAGATGAACCTCGGCATCGGCTTCTATGGCCGCGTACCTAAGCGTGCCGTAGAGCCGGGCATTGACTGGTCAAAACCCGACGCGCAGAAAAATCCGGTCACACAGCTCTACTTCGGCGAGCGTGAGCTGGAGCTGTTTAAAACCGCGCTGGGCGTGGATCTGACGAAAGACACTTACGTCAAATACAACGACCTGGTGAAGAAAATGCTGAACGACCCGCAGAAGCGCTTCACCGAAGAGTGGGATGACGACGCGAAGGTGCCGTACCTGACGCTGAAGTCTGCTGAAGGTAAACCGCTGTTTGCCATTTCCTACGAGAATCCGCGCTCGGTGAAAATCAAAGCCGAGTACATCAAGGAGAAGGGGCTGGGCGGCGCGATGTTCTGGGAATACGGCGCGGATGACAACAACCAGTTGGCGAAACAGCTCGCCGAGTCGCTGGGCATCGATCACGCTAAATAGCGGTTAACGCAGAAAAACGAAGGGAGACAAGTGAGTCTCCCTTTTTGTTTACTGCAGCTTCATCGTTACAAACGGCGCAGGCTCGATGCCAAACTCCGCTTTCAGCTGCTGTTTGCTCTTCATCACCATCTGGCCATTGGTGTCGATAGTCATGTGCTGCGCCTCCGTGTTGTGGCGCGCCTGCCACAGCATCACCAGCTGGAGGCTGTTGTCTTTTTGCTCCTGGGTCAGCGCCACGCCATCAGGCCACTTTCCCAGCTCGACCGCGGTCGCCAGGCGCTGATAAATCTCCGGCGTCATCACGCTCAACATCTCATCCAGATTGCTCATTGGGCACCCCGTCGCAGAATAATTAGCTGAATCGATTCTTCAACCCTCAACCTGCTCACCATTTTGCCCATCGGTGAAGCTCAGCGAGGCCGAGTTAACGCAATACCGCTCCCCGGTCGGCTGCGGGCCATCCGGGAACACATGGCCCAGGTGCGCGTCGCAGCTGCCGCAGCGGATTTCAACGCGTTCCATGCCGTGGGAATTATCGGTCAGATAGCGGATGGCATCGGGGCTGACAGGCTCGTAGAAGCTTGGCCAGCCGCAGCCTGAGTCGTATTTTGTTTCCGAAAGAAACAGCGGGGCCTCACACACCAGGCAGTGATAAATCCCGTCACGCTTATTATGCAGTAAACGCCCTGAATACGGCGGTTCAGTGCCGTGCTTCTGGGTCACGTAGTATTGCATCTCGCTGAGGTTTTTCTTATTTGAATCAGGGGGTAATTGATTAGACATAGGTGTACATCTCGGTCAGTTCAATTGGGACAGCTCACGGCCCCATTCTAACAAAAAATTAACAACACCGTGCTGCTTTTTGTTCTAAACTTAGCCCTGAAATTCTGGCACGGCACAAAGCGTGACGTGAATCACATTATTGTTGGGACTGGCGTTTAAAATCCCCCGCATCGTCCCCATTTGGATTTAAGCCCAAAAGGAAGCGTGAGGCGTTCAGTCGTACAAACCCTGGTCACAGGATTGATTTGTCGCAATGATTGACACGATTCCGCTTGACGCTGCGTAAGGTTTTTGTAATTTTACAGCCAACCTTTTATTCACTAAAAAATAGCTGGTGGAATACTATGACTATCAAAGTAGGTATCAACGGTTTTGGTCGTATCGGCCGTATCGTTTTCCGTGCTGCTCAGGAACGTTCTGACATCGAAATCGTTGCAATCAACGACCTGTTAGACGCTGACTATATGGCTTACATGCTGAAGTACGACTCAACTCACGGTCGTTTCAACGGTACTGTAGAAGTTAAAGACGGCAACCTGGTTGTTAACGGTAAAACTATCCGTGTTACCGCAGAACGTGACCCGGCTAACCTGAAGTGGAACGAAGTGAACGTTGACGTTGTTGCTGAAGCAACGGGTCTGTTCCTGACTGACGAAACCGCACGTAAGCACATCACTGCTGGCGCGAAAAAAGTTGTTCTGACTGGTCCTTCCAAAGACAACACCCCAATGTTCGTTCGCGGTGCTAACTTCGAAAAATACGCAGGCCAGGACATCGTTTCCAACGCATCCTGCACCACCAACTGCCTGGCTCCACTGGCTAAAGTTATCAACGACAACTTCGGTATCGTTGAAGGCCTGATGACCACCGTTCACGCTACCACCGCAACTCAGAAAACCGTTGATGGCCCGTCTCACAAAGACTGGCGCGGCGGCCGCGGCGCAGCTCAGAACATCATCCCTTCTTCTACCGGTGCTGCTAAAGCCGTAGGCGTTGTACTGCCAGAGCTGAAAGGCAAACTGACTGGTATGGCGTTCCGCGTTCCTACCCCTAACGTGTCCGTTGTTGACCTGACCGTTCGTCTGGAAAAAGCTGCTTCTTACGAAGAAATTAAGAAAGCAATCAAAGCTGCTTCCGAAGGCGCAATGAAAGGCGTTCTGGGCTACACCGAAGATGACGTAGTGTCTACCGACTTCAACGGCGAAGTACTGACTTCCGTGTTCGATGCTAAAGCTGGTATCGCACTGAACGACAACTTTGTGAAACTGGTTTCCTGGTACGACAACGAAACTGGCTACTCCAACAAAGTACTGGATCTGATCGCTCACATCTCCAAATAAGTTGAGATGAGAACCTGATCCTAAAGGGCGACTTCGGTCGCTCTTTTTTTTGCCTCAAATCACCAGGACTAAGGAAAAAAGAAATGATTAATAAAATTTTTGCACTTCCGGTCGTCGAACAAATTACCCCTGTGCTTACCCGCCGCGTAAACGATGAGCTGGACGTCATCGTCGTTGATCACCCCCAGGTTCGGGCATCTTTCGCACTTCAGGGCGCACACCTGCTCTGCTGGCAGCCTGCCGGTGAAGATGAGGTGCTGTGGCTGAGCGACATCACCCCGTTCCATAAAGGCAAAGCGCTGCGCGGCGGTGTGCCTATTTGCTGGCCGTGGTTTGGTCCGGCGGAGCAGCCAGGCCTGCCGGCGCACGGTTTTGCCCGCAACCAGCCGTGGACGCTGAGCGCGCACAATGAAGACGCCAACGGCGTGGTGCTGACCTTTGAGCTGCATAACAATGCCGAGACGCTGAAGCTGTGGCCGCATGAATTCACGCTGTATGCCCGCTTCAAGCTGGGCAAAACCTGTGAAATCGAGCTGGAAGCACACGGTGAGTTCGAAACTACCTCTGCCCTGCACACCTACTTCAACGTCGGCGACATCGCAGATGTGAAGGTCAGCGGCCTGGGTAATCCGTATATCGATAAAGTGCTGAATGAAGCCCCGGGCCAGTTGACCGACGGCGTACAAACCTTCCCTGACCGCACCGATCGTCTCTATCTGGAGCCGGAAGAGTGCAGCGTCATTCATGATGCCAGCCAGTTGAAGCGCATCCTGAACGTGGTTCATCACCATCATCACAACGTGGTGGGCTGGAACCCAGGCCCGGCGCTGTCCGTTTCGATGGGCGATATGCCGGACGACGGCTACAAAACCTTCGTCTGCGTAGAAACCGCCTGCGCATCTAAAAAACAGAAAGCCAGCGCGGAAAAACCGACCCGTCTGAGCCAGACCATCAGCGTGGCGAAGAAAGGCTAAGCGACTTTCACCAGCTTAGGGCAAAGGCCGTCAACCTCTGCCCCATTAAAAAGCAAACGGGGCGCAAGCACCCCGTTTTAGTGCACTGATTGCACCTATTAGAAGCTGTAGTTCACGCCCGTCAGCAGCACACCAGTCCAGTTGCTGTCGACCATTGGGCTGTCGGTCACTTCTTTGGACAAACGCATGTAGCGGCCCATACCGAACACGTTCCAGTCTGCGTTCAGCTTATAGTTGACGGACAGCTCAACGTACGGTGACCAGCTGTTACCCGCGTCGTACTCGTTCAGGCCGCTGCGGTTGGACTCCTTGCCGCTCACGCCGTAGTAGTAGTCGTTTTGATTCTTGCTGTCCCACACGACACCAATCCCCGGCGTGACCGTCAGGCTATCCGCGTTGTAGCGATACAGCCAGGCGGTATCCCAGGTGATGCCGTTGCTGTTGTTCAGGATATCCCCGGCCAGCACGGTACGCAGGAAGCCATAGTCGGTGTTATGCACCCAGGAGAGGCCCGCCATCACGGTAGAATGGCGGTAGTCCAGCGCGCGCATGCTGTCGTAATTGCTGTCTTTCGGCCTGAAATGCAGCGGCGAATAATAGGCGGTGACGGACAGCTTATCGGCCTGGTCATTCCACAAGTAGTAACCCGCGTTAAACCCGCGGAAGTAGAAATTGTCACCTTCATAGCCCAGCAGAGGCGCCGGATAGACGCGGTTCTGGTCACCTTTGTAAGGGTTTGGCGAAACCAGCGCCCCCGCACCGATAGACCATGGGCCCTCTGCGTGCGCAGCGGTAACGGAAGAGGCTAACAGTACGCCTAATGCGAGAATTTTGAATTTGGTCACAATCCTTTCAGTCCTTTAATCAAATAATCAGCGCAGGAAGTGTAACCGCCCTTGGCTCCCATCCCAAATAATTTACTTAGTCACAACCTTCAACCAACTTTTTAGCTTCCCGCAATCAGATGACGGCGGATTTTCAGCTTTATGTCAGCCAGATGAAAGCAAACACTGTCGCTTATCTCAAATACGAAATTTTTAGGATGAGTTATTGATATGTCATTGAAATTGAGCGTTGGCCGTATGCAAGTTTTGCAAATGCCATCTACGCTTTATTTTAGGAAGGTGAAACGCTGAGACGGCGGCGTGAGCGCCCGGTATCAACCTGGCACAAGGGTTGCTGTTCATTTAGCAGACGTCTTCCGGGGAGCCTCTATTACACATACCAACGGCTCTTTAACCTGTGCTAAAAACGAAAGGACGGCATGCCATGAATATATTCGATCACTATCGCCAGCGTTATGAAGCTGCCAAGGACGAAGAGTTCACACTGCAGGAATTTCTTGCTATCTGTAAACAAGATCGCAGTGCCTACGCGAATGCGGCAGAACGGCTATTGACGGCCATTGGTGAGCCAGTGATGGTAGACACTGCCACAGAGCCACGGCTGTCCCGTCTCTTTTCAAACCGTGTGGTTGCCCGTTACCCGGCGTTTGAAGAGTTTTATGGCATGGAAGAGGCTATCGAACAGATCGTGGCCTACCTGAAACACGCGGCTCAGGGGTTGGAAGAGAAGAAACAAATTCTCTATCTGCTGGGGCCGGTGGGCGGCGGTAAATCTTCCCTGGCCGAGCGCCTGAAAGCCTTGATGCAGCGCGTGCCTATTTACGTGCTGAGCGCCAACGGCGAACGTAGCCCGGTCAACGACCATCCGCTGTGCCTGTTTAACCCGCAGGAAGACGCCTCCATTCTGGAAAAAGAATATGGCATCCCTAACCGCTACCTCGGCACCATCATGTCGCCGTGGGCAGCCAAACGCCTGAGCGAATTTGGCGGCGACATCACCAAATTCCGCGTGGTGAAAGTCTGGCCGTCCATTCTGGCCCAGATTGCGATTGCCAAAACCGAACCCGGCGATGAGAACAACCAGGATATCTCTGCGCTGGTCGGTAAAGTGGATATCCGCAAACTGGAACACCACGCGCAAAACGACCCGGATGCTTACGGCTACTCCGGGGCGCTGTGCCGGGCCAACCAGGGCATCATGGAATTTGTGGAGATGTTTAAAGCGCCCATCAAGGTGCTTCACCCGCTGCTGACCGCCACTCAGGAAGGCAACTACA
The DNA here is from genome assembly GCA_000277545.1 of Enterobacter sp. Ag1. Classification (GTDB taxonomy): domain Bacteria; phylum Pseudomonadota; class Gammaproteobacteria; order Enterobacterales; family Enterobacteriaceae; genus Cedecea. The sequence continues at coordinate 201,298 of AKXM01000016.1, forward strand.
ACGGCACGGAAGGCATCTCTGCCCTGCCGTTCAACGGGATTATTCTTGCGCACTCGAACGAATCCGAGTGGGTCACCTTCCGCAATAACAAAAACAACGAGGCGTTCCTTGACCGCGTGTACATCGTCAAGGTGCCTTACTGCCTGCGCATCTCGGAAGAGATCAAAATCTACGAGAAACTGCTCAACCACAGCGAACTGTCCCACGCGCCTTGCGCCCCGGGCACCCTGGAAACGCTTTCTCGCTTCTCTATCCTGTCGCGCCTGAAAGAGCCGGAAAACTCCAGCATCTACTCGAAAATGCGCGTCTATGACGGGGAAAGTCTGAAAGACACCGATCCGAAAGCCAAGTCCTACCAGGAATATCGGGACTACGCCGGGGTCGATGAAGGCATGAACGGGCTCTCGACGCGCTTCGCCTTTAAAATCCTCTCCCGCGTGTTCAACTTTGACCACGTTGAAGTGGCAGCGAACCCGGTGCACCTGTTCTATGTGCTGGAACAGCAAATCGAACGCGAGCAGTTCCCGCAGGATCAGGCAGAGAAATACCTGGAGTACCTCAAAGGCTACCTGATTCCGAAATATGCGGAATTTATCGGCAAAGAAATCCAGACCGCCTATCTCGAATCTTACTCAGAGTACGGGCAGAACATTTTTGACCGGTATGTCACCTACGCTGATTTCTGGATTCAGGATCAGGAGTACCGCGACCCGGATACCGGCCAGCTGTTTGACCGCGAATCCCTGAACGCGGAGCTGGAGAAAATTGAAAAACCGGCCGGGATCAGCAACCCGAAAGATTTCCGCAATGAAATCGTCAACTTCGTGCTGCGTGCCCGGGCCAATAATAACGGTCGTAACCCAAACTGGACCAGCTACGAGAAGCTGCGCACGGTTATCGAGAAGAAAATGTTCTCGAACACCGAAGAGCTGCTGCCCGTTATCTCGTTCAACGCCAAAACCTCCACCGACGAGCAGAAGAAACACGATGATTTTGTCGATCGGATGATGGAGAAAGGCTACACCCGCAAGCAGGTTCGCCTGCTGTGTGAATGGTATCTGCGGGTCCGTAAGTCTTCTTAAGGGAGTTTCATGCAGGTCACGCCGGGCGGCGTGGCCTGTTTGCGCACCTGGCATAAGCAGTTGGGGGAACTATGGCCTACTTCATAGACAGGCGGCTTAACGGCAAAAACAAGAGCGCGGTCAACCGCCAGCGCTTCTTGCGCCGCTATAAGGCGCAGATCAAACAGTCGATTTCCGGGGCCATCAACAAGCGTTCGGTGACCGACGTGGACAGCGGCGAATCCGTGTCCATCCCCATTGAGGATATCAACGAACCGATGTTTCATCAGGGTCGCGGCGGCCTGCGCCACCGCGTCCATCCCGGCAACGACCACTTTGTACAAAACGACCGCATTGAGCGCCCGCAGGGCGGAGGCGGCGGCGGTGGAAGCAGCCAGGGTCAGGCAAGCCAGGACGGCGAAGGCCAGGATGAATTCGTGTTCCAGATCTCCAAAGATGAATATCTCGACTTACTGTTCGAGGATCTGGCGCTGCCGAACCTGAAACGTAACCAGCACCGGCAGATCACCGAATTTAAATCCCATCGCGCAGGTTTCACCTCTAACGGCGTCCCGGCCAATATCAGCGTTGTTCGCTCGCTGCAAAACTCGCTGGCTCGCCGTACGGCAATGAGCGCGGGTAAACGCCGTTTGCTACACGAACTCGAAGAGACCCTAGACACCGTCAGCCGCAGCGAACCCGCTCAACTGCTGGAAGAGGAACGCCTGCGCAGAGAGATTGCAGAGCTGCGGGAAAAGATTGCCCGCGTGCCGTTTATCGACACCTTCGATCTCCGCTACAAGAACTACGAGAAGCGCCCGGAACCTTCCAGCCAGGCGGTGATGTTCTGCCTGATGGACGTCTCCGGTTCGATGGACCAGGCGACAAAAGACATGGCCAAGCGCTTTTATATCCTGCTCTATCTGTTCCTGAGCCGGACCTATAAAAACGTGGAGGTGGTTTATATTCGCCACCATACCCAGGCGAAGGAGGTGGACGAACACGAGTTCTTCTACTCACAGGAAACCGGTGGGACCATTGTTTCCAGTGCCCTGAAGCTGATGGATGAAGTCGTGCAGGAGCGCTACGATCCGGCGCAGTGGAACATCTACGCCGCGCAGGCCTCGGACGGCGACAACTGGGCAGACGATTCGCCGCTGTGCCATGAGATCCTGGCGAAAAAACTGCTGCCGGTGGTGCGTTACTACAGCTATATCGAAATCACCCGCCGGGCGCACCAGACCCTGTGGCGCGAATACGAAAATCTGCAGGCCACTTTCGAGAACTTCGCGATGCAGCATATCCGCGATCAGGATGATATTTATCCTGTATTCCGGGAGCTGTTCCAGAAGCAAAGCAGCGATGCGTACTGATCGCTGAGACAAAAAAGCCGCGTATCACACGCGGCTTTTTATCGCTTATTGATGGAGTTCAATGTCGTATCCCCACTGTTTCCAGTGAAGCAGCTGTTCCTGCTGGGCTGTCGATAACGTCTTTCCCACCCATAGGAAAATATGTTGCCCGGGGAAAAGCTCCGGACGCAACGTATCCACCGGCTCGGCAAATACGTTCACGGTCAGGCCTCTGCGGGACAGGCGCCACGCCTCCAGCCATAACGCAGCCCGATCGTCCGTCTGCCAGCCAATCAGCAGGATGTCGCCCAAACTTTGGTTCTGCGCCGGCGCCAGGCTCTGGGCACAATGGCAGATCAACGCGCCATCCAGCAGGCTGCGCATCAACAAAGCCGTGGATTCATCCTGGCTAAGTTTTTGCCTTACGGGCAGCAAAAGGTTATCAATCAGTAAGTCTGCACTGTGCTCCCGGCTGAGAGAAGTAATCTTCTCACGCAGCTTTCCAGGATTAACTTTCCTGACCAGAAGCATCATTTCTTCTTGCAGCGTTACCCACAGCTGCTCTTCCGGCACGTGGCTACGCTCCAGCAGGGCTTTCACTTTGCCTACGGAAACGCCTTTGCTCATCCAGTATTTGATTTCTTCGATGCGCTGAATATCCGCATCATCAAACTGGCGATGCCCCCCCTCGCTACGCTGGGGCTTCAGCAAACCGTAGCGGCGCTGCCAGGCTCGCAGGGTGACCGGGTTGATGCCACATCGCTCTGCTACATCACCGATAGTGTAATAGGCCATAGTGTCCCTCCCCGTACACAGATCCCACGCTTTCATTGAAACATTAGTCAATCTGTTCAATGTGTACAATTTTTTTTAGAGTTGTACAAGTGAAACCTGATGCCTTTGAGGCACGACACACGGCAGATATCACAACTCTGCTTTACGCTCCGGCCAGGCAATACGGAAAGCGCCGTGGCCGCAGGGCTTAGCAAACAAACTCCCCTGGAAGTGAGAAATACCGGCCGCCTCGAGCCACATCCACTCTTCCGGTTGCTCAATACCCGTGGCTGAAACCGCAATTTCAAGGGACGCGCAGCATTTGATTATGGCCTGAATAATCGCCTGCTGTGGCCCACTTTTATGAATGCCCCGAATCAGCGACTGGTTAATTTTCAGCCTTTCAGGTTGAAACTGTGCCAGCAGCTGTAGCCCAGCAAAGCCGACGCCAAAATCATCAATCGCAAGCTTGATACCGGCCGATTTAAGCTGCCTGATAGCGTCGGTAAACGCATCCATCTGCGGCATGATTTCGCTTTCGGTAAACTCAATAACCACCTGCTCGGGAACAAGCCCGTTCGCCTCAATATCCGCCAGCAGTTGTTCCACGGCGTCAGGCATCATAACCAGCGTCATCGGCAGCAGATTGATGCATAGCGTTTGCACGCCAATATTAGCGGCGCATGCTGCGGTGAAAGCGGCCTTCGCGTTCAGCAGTTCAGCCAGGTAAACATCGCCCCCTTCCTCCGGCGCTGAATTAGCTTCCGTGGCTAACACCTCTACTGCCGCGACAGTACGAGCCATTGGGTCGACAATCGGTTGAAAAACTATCTTTTTATGCAGCGTTTGTGGACTTGATGCCGAATGAGCCGGCGCATCGAGAATAAATTCCCACGCATCACCCGGAGGGATCTCAAAATAGTTCTCTTTTTCCGTCGATTCGATGAAGGTCCGGAAAAAACTCAAGGCCCGGTCATCGTAAGCCAGTTGATATCGGCTAGTCCCTTTTTCCAGAACGACCTGCAAGACATCGTTTTTATCGTGCTCTCTTAAATCAAAAAGCTCCATGCCCACTCGCCCAAAGCGGCGGGCCGGGGCGTAATCACAGAGCAATTCAACAATGTTGTGATGGCGATCGTCTTTACAAATAGCCTGATAAACCTTCTGCACGCTCTCTTCCGGGCCTTCCAAGAGTTGAAAGAAATGTCTGCCGTTGAATAGCAGGATCCCCGTCACATTAGCGTCAATATTTTTTGCATTTGCCGCGGAAACCATTGCCTCCAAAACCTCAAACGGCGTGCTGGCGTGGATGTGGCTTCGGTAAATAACTGTCGTGAGCATGGCGGGTTCCAGCGAAAGGTTAAGGGAGTAACTTAACAGATCCCCGTCCTGACGTCGCCACATACTCAACAAAGTCTAAACAACTTAACAACATGGAATGTTTTGCTCGCCATTTACCTTTAGTCAAAATGTACAATTTTACGTATCGATAAGTTAAAAAATTTAAATCATAAATTATTGATAAATAAAGATTAGCATTTTTAGTCAAAAAATAGCAGGCAAACTAATACACCTTTGTGTACAGTTTTTATAGCAACTGCATAACTTAGTTAACATCTTGCAACGTGTGAATTTACAGGAGCAACTTATGCGACAGGACACTTTTACACCAGGTCAGAACAGCGTAGAAAATGACATTGCGCGCTATTTTAGCCGCGTTGCGCCGCCGTCTCAGCAGGAAACAATGGGGCAAATTGTGCTCGAAATTCTCAGCGATGGCCGCAATCTGAACAGAAAAGCGATCTGTACCAAATTGCTCTCGCGACTCGATCGCGTTTCTGAACCGGAAGAAGAAAAGCACTATCAGGCCCTGTTGGGCATGCTTTTTACTCGCTAGCGAATAACCAGCCCGGAGTTCACTCAGAGTAATTCGTACGCTCCCTGGTGGGAGAGTCACCTTGAAGTATAAATGCTGAATTTTCCTCATTCTCAGACTCCGGCAAATGACTTCATGCCAGCGGTATTTAACCCCCGGCGAAGAAATCAGGAGTAACGAAGTGAAGAGAAGCGACGATGAACAATTAACGGACGAGATTATCGGCGAAGCAGCGCTGTCGTTACTGAACAGCAACAGCGCAATTAATACCCGCGCTTTAGTTGCCAGGTTAGAAGCGATGTTTATATCGGAGCAAGAAGTACGGCGACGTAACGCGCTGCAGAAAATTATCGCTGAAATCGAGGGGAATATTTCCCAGAGTCTGACAGGAAAGACAGAAAAAAAAGCGCTTTCAGGCGCAGTTAAGACTCAACGGCTTAACGAAAAAAATGTCCACTAGCGGCCCATGGCCAACAACTGAAAAACGGTGAATGACTATGACACAGCTAATTTCTAATCCCTCTGCAATGCATACCGGAATCGTAGACCACGCATTATCCGACTTTATAAGAAGCACAGCAGACCGACACGCAGAGGAAAATGCTGCCATCAGTCAGGCCGTCACCGCCATTCTGGCTGCCAATAAGAGCGTTTCCAATAAAGCGATCATTATCTGGCTGGTTGACGCCCTGGAAACGACTCAAGACGTCGTCATGTGCGACGTTTATCGCAATGCTTTAGAGATTGTTGTGGGCCATACCGTGGACGATATTTAAGGCCTGCGCAAACAATAAAGGCCGGCCAGAACCGGCCTTTATTGTTTCTGAATTACAGCGTTTTCTTCATAAAATATCGGCTGGTGCCTTCGGGTAAACAGTCAATTTTGCCAAATGCCTCCCAGCCATGCTTGCGGTAGAAGTCCGGAGCCTGGAAACTGATGGTATATAAAAAACCAGCCACACAGCCGCGCCTGCGCCCTTCTGTTTCAAACGTCCTCAGGATCTCGCTGCCTAATCCATGCGCTCTTAACTCAGGCGGTAAATAAAACAGATCAATAAACAGTACACCGAGGGACGAACGCCCCAACATCCCACCAACAACTTTCCCACTCTCGGAACTGCGAACCACAACCGCCAGCGGTTGGCGATCGTTTATCCCGCTCATCGCATCGTTAAACTCACCGAGCCCCGCTTCGATGGGCAGCGAATATTCCTCGCTGATTTGATCAGAAATTTCCAGTTTGAAACCCGACATCGCGTTCTCCGGCCAATAGTCAATCGCTGACTTTTCTTTTAAGACTGAAAAGTATTACTGTCTTTATGCACAAACTAAAAATGTAAACGGGAACATAAGTAAAGGATACCTAATGTCAAAAGGCGAAGACGTCCATCAGCAACTTATCGATTTACTCGAGCAACAGCAGGCCCGCTACCGTGTGGTAAAACATGTCGCGGCGGGGAAATGTGAAGAAGTCTCGGCGATCCGCGGCACCGAACTTGGCCAGGGCGCAAAAGCGCTGGTCTGCAAAGTCAAAGGCAACAGCGTCAAGCTGCACGTGCTGGCGATTCTGGCGGCGGACAAACAGGCGGATCTGAGCCTGCTGGCGCAGCATCTGGGCGGCCTGAAAGCGTCGCTGGCAAGCCCGGCGGAAGTAGATGAGTTAACGCGATGTGTGTTTGGCGCTATCCCGCCATTCAGCTTTCACGCACAGCTCCGGCTGGTGGCCGACCCGTCTATTTTCGATCGTTTTTCAGAAATTGCCTTCAATGCAGGGTTGCTGGAAAAGTCAGTGGTGATGGATACGCAGGATTATTTGCGCATTGCGCGCCCGGAGCTGGTCAATTTTCACCGCCCCGAATAGCTACCCGAGGCGTTCGAGATAAAGGACAGACAGCACCAATACCGAAGCGATCCCGAGGAACGCGGCAGTGATGCAAATCGTGTCGAATAACGCTGGATCGCCCATCCTTTTCTCCCGCAAGCCATTGCTCGCTGTCATATCGTTCAATTATTGACCGCAAAAATGACAGAATGATGAACGGCCACAGAATCACTGTCGGCCATTCGCCACAACAATAAAAGTTAAAAACCTCTTATTTGGCAAGGATATATCATGATTTTTGACCCCACACTTTTGATCCTTCTGGCGCTGGCGGGATTAGGTTTTGTCAGCCATAACACCACCGTCGCGGTGTCCATCCTCGTGCTGATTATTGTGCGCGTCACCCCGCTGAACACCTTCTTTCCGTGGATTGAGAAACAGGGCCTGACGGTAGGGATCATTATTCTGACTATCGGCGTGATGGCCCCGATAGCCAGCGGCACCCTGCCCGCCAGCAACCTGATCCACTCTTTCACCCACTGGAAATCGCTGGTGGCGATTGTCGTCGGGATTGCGGTTTCATGGCTCGGCGGGCGCGGCGTGACGCTGATGGGCAGTCAGCCAGGCCTGGTAGGCGGCCTGCTGGTTGGCACCGTCCTTGGCGTCGCCCTGTTCCGTGGCGTGCCGGTTGGGCCGCTGATCGCCGCCGGGCTGGTTTCCCTTATTGTGGGTAAGCAGTAGCCACCTGCCGCTGCCAGCGGTGAATGCGCCAGGCCAGCGCGCTGCACAGCAGGTAATAAACCAGACCGGTAAAGATAAAAATGGCCGCCGGGTAAATTTGTACCCGGCTGTTGACCTGCCCGGCCACGGTTGTCAGCTCCGGTACGTTGACGATAAACGCCAGCGACGTGTCTTTGATGAGCGAGATAAACAGCCCGGCAAACGACGGTAAAGCGTTGCACAGCGCCTGAGGCAACAGCACTAACCTCAGCGTTTGCCATGGCGTAAACCCGCCGGCAACCGCCGCCTCATTTTGCCCCTTCGCCAGCGCATTCAGCGCCGCCAGCGTGGTGTACATCACCGCCGCAGACGTAAACCAGGCCAGCGCCAGCGTGACGGTTAACGGCCCCGGTAAATCACGCCCGGTAATGGCGGGCAGCAGGAAATAGAGCCAGAAGATAACAAAAATCAGCGGAATGCCGCGGATCAAATCGGCCCAAATGAAAAGTACCCGCCGCACAATACCGCCGTAGCGCCAGGCGACACAGGCCAGCAATAACCCCAGCCCCAGGGCAAGCACGCCAGCGCCCACGGCCATCATCAGCGTTAGCAACACGCCACCCGGCTCGCCCTGAGCCATTCTTCCCCACAGCAAATAATCGAGGTTGTCCGTAATAACCGAAATGTTAGCGATCATGCTGTACCCCCGGTTTACGTAACCCGCGTTTCCCCGGCGCAAAGAGTGTAAATAGCCCGCTCATCGCCAGTCCCAGCAGCAGATAAAGCACCGTGCCTGCGGCAAAAGCGCCCAACGCATGGGCGTTGTAGCTTTCGATACGGCGCACCTGGCTGGTGAGCTCGGCAAAGCCGATGCCCGTGGCCAGCGAGGAGAGCTTCATCAGGTTGAGATATTGCCCGACCACCGGCTGCCAGGCGTTAACCACGCCCTGGGGCAGCAGCACGGTGCGAAAAAGCTGCCACTCAGAGAAGCCCTGAGAAAGTGCAGCTTCGGTTTGCCCCTTCGGCACCGCCTGCAACCCGCTACGGATCTCCTCCACCAAAAATGCCGAGGTGAAAACCCCTAGCCCCCACGCCGCGCAGAGAAACTCCGGCGTCAGCCACCAGACGCCGCCGGGCAGCTGAGACCAGCTGTGATCGTCATTAATAAAGCCGCGCCAGCTCTGCGGCAGCGCGTTCCACGCCGCGAAATACCAGAAAAGCAGCTGTACCAGCAAAGGCGTATTGCGAAAAATGGAGATCCAGCTTGCCGTGAAATAGCGTCCCGCCCGGCCACCGGCGAGCCGAAGCCCCAGCAACAACACGGCAAACAACGTCGCAATGATTATCCCGGCGAACGTCACCCACGCGGTGGTCAGCAAACCGGAGATCAGCCAGGCTCGCGGTGCTCCACTTAACACCCCTGCCCAGTCAAAGTAGCTGTTCATGATTCGGCCCCGGCATGTAGCGGGTCGAGTACCTTTTGCAGGAAACGACGGGCGCGGGGATGCTGCGGCGAGCGGAAAAACTGCGCCGGGGCCGCCTGCTCGAGAATGGCTCCGCCGTCAATGAACACCACTCGGTCGGCGATTTCACGCGCGAACTGCATCTCATGCGTGACCACAATCATGGTAATGCCGCTGTGGGCGAGATCCTTCATCACCTGCAGAACTTCGCCGATCATCTCCGGGTCGAGGGCCGAAGTCGGTTCGTCAAACAGGATAATTTGCGGCGATGACGCCAGCGCCCTGGCAATCGCCACGCGCTGCTGCTGCCCGCCTGAAAGCTGCGCCGGATAGTGCTGCGCTTTGTCTGCGAGGCCGACTCGGGCCAACAGCGCCAGAGCCTGCTGATGCGCCGCCTCACGCTTCCAGCCGTGAACGTGGGTTAGCGACAGCGTAATGTTCTGTTCAGCCGTCAGGTGGGCGTAAAGGTTAAACTGCTGAAACACAAACCCGATTCGGCTTCGCAGGCGGCGCAGCGTCCTGTTATTCAGCGCTCGGGTGGATTTGCCATCGATAAAAATATCGCCATCGCTGAGGGTTTCGAGCTGGTTGATGAGCCGTATCAGCGTCGATTTCCCCGAACCGGACGGGCCGCAAATCGCCACTACTTCTCCGGCCGCGATAGTCAGGTCTATCTCGCGCAAGACGGATGTTTCACCATAATTTTTACTCACTTTGCGAAATTCAACGCTGGCGGACTGCAGATGCAAAAAATCCGCAGCCGAAGCTGCGGACAAAAGAGGCGGTCGTTTAAACATATTATTTGGCTACAATTTTAAAGCTGCGCGGCTGCGGGGTTTTGCTGTCGGGGCCAAACCAGGCGCTGTAGATTTGCTCTGCCTGGCCACTTTGTTCCAGCTTCACCAGCTCGTCGTTAACCGCTTTTAAAAGGGCAGGTTCCCCTTTCTTCACGCCAACGCCAATCTCTTCCTTGCTCAGCAAGTCCGGCAGAATTTTAAACTTCGCCTTATCCGGCGCTTCGGCCAGCAGCCCGGCAAGAATAGTGCTGTCCTGAGTGATCGCCTGGACGTTACCGTTGCGCAGCGCGGTAAAAGCCAGCGGGATATCATCATAAGAAAGCACTCGAATTGACGGGAAACGCTGCACCAGCGCCTGTTCTCCGGTGGTACCTTTCACCGCACCCACGCGCCCTTTCGCGTAATCCTCAAGCTTATCCGGCCCGGAAGCCGGGACCAGGAACTGCTGCCCGGTCACAAAATAAGGGGTAGAGAAATCCACTACCTGGGCGCGTTCCGGCGTAATGGTGATATCCGCCACGATAAGGTCGACCTTACCGGACTGCAGGAGCGGAATACGGTTCGCCGGGTTGGTGGCCACCAGCTCAAGCTTAACGCCTAAGGATTTAGCCAGTGCTTTCGCGAAATCAACGTCATAGCCCACGATATCGTGCGTTTTAGCATCTACAGAGCCAAAAGGTGGATTTGCGTCAAAAGTGGCCACTTTAACCACCCCCGCTTTTTGAATATCCGCCAGCTGGTCTGCGTGAACCGCGGCGGAGGCCAGGCCGGACAGGGCCAGAACCAAAGCAGAGAGCGTTAATTTACGTTGCGCTGTTGTGTGTGAAGTTATGTGCGTTGAAGCCTTTACCTGTGCCATTGATTTTCCTTGTTATCCCGTCTGTGAGCGAGCTATGCCTTTACGCTCGCACAAGCGCCTTTCCCTCGCCAATGCTTAATCCTGCATTGCATATGCAGAAAACATATTAGTTAATCCTGAGTTAAATCTTTTACTTATAGATTTAACAAATAATTGAATTAAGTGATTATTTTAAAAATAAAAAATTGGCGATTTATGGCATAAATTTGTGACTCACCCGCTAGTTTTCAGATCTGGTGAAAAAGTTTCCCTTCTCCTGGGCCGATAAACTTTTCAAATAATAGGAGAGGCAAAATGAAATCACTGGCTCACAATTTGTTGTTATTAATTTGCTGTTCGATTTTGATGTCCGCCCTGGTTACCGCCATTTCACTCTACGGCAGCCACCGAAGCGCCCAAAGCACCGAAAGCGGCCTGCTGGCAAAGGATTTGATGTCTGACATCAAGCCCGCACCGATTTACCTGATTGAACTGCGGCTGGTGCTTTCGCGCGTGGTGGAAGGCACGCTGAGCGTCGATCAGGCCGATGCCGAAATTAAGCGCCTCAGCGCGCAATGGCACCAGCGCGTTGATTACTGGAAGGCCGCCCTGCCACCTGAGCTGCAGCAGAATCTGCTCGGGGAACAATACCAGGCCGGGATGGCAATGATCAAAGATGCCAATGACCTGGTGGAGCTTATTCGTTCGGGCGCCCCGACGCCGCTGTTTGAAAAGCTGAAAGCGGCCGATAAAGACTTTTTCGCCCATCAGAAAGGCATTGAATCCTTCGTTAAAGCCTCCGCCGAGTATGCCGATAAAGCGGTAGAAAAAGCCCAACACAGCAGCGTTAACTCCACACAATGGCAGTTGATTGGTTCCGGTGCCGCCGTGTTGCTGCTGCTGGTTGTTGGCTGGTGGGTTCACCGCACGATTTTCCGCTCACTGGGTGGCGAGCCAAGTGAAGTGGCCGAGATTGCCAACGCCGTGGCCTGCGGAGATCTCACCCGAGAAGTGAAAGTGCGCGACGGCGACAGAAGCAGCGTCATGGCCGCGATGGCAACCATGTGCCAGCAGCTCACCATGGTCATCCATCTGGTGCACGAAAGCAGCAACCAGATATCCACCCGCTCCAGCGAGATTGCCAGCGGCAATATTGACCTGGCTTCTCGCACCGAAGAACAGGCCAGCGCGCTGGAGCAAACGGCGTCGTCGATGGAAGAGATGACCGCCACGGTGAAGCAAAACGCAGAGAATGCCCAAAGCGCCAGCCAGTTGGCCAATACCGCCTCGAGAAGCGCGGAACAGGGCGGCGCGGTAGTGGCCCAGGTCGTGGAAACCATGGACGGCATTTCAAGCTCCGCCAACAAAATCACCGATATCATCGGCGTTATCGACAGCATCGCCTTCCAGACCAACATCCTGGCGCTGAACGCGGCGGTAGAAGCCGCCAGAGCCGGTGACCAGGGGCGCGGTTTTGCTGTTGTTGCCGGCGAAGTGCGCAGCCTGGCCCAGCGCAGCGCCAGTGCGGCCAAAGAAATTAAAGAGTTAATTGAAGACTCGGTGAATCAGGTCGCCAGTGGCAGCAGACTGGTAAACGAAGCGGGCAAGACCATCAACACCGTGGTGCAGGACGTGAAGCGCGTCGCTGCGCTGATGGTGGAGATTACCCACGCCAGCGATGAGCAAAGCAGCGGCATTGAGCAGGTCAGCACGGCCATCAGCCAGATGGATGTCACCACCCAGCAAAACGCGGCGATGGTGAATCAGGCCTCCGAGACGGCCGAATCGCTGCTGGCGCAGACCTATGAGCTGAATACCGCCGTGTCCCAGTTTAAGCTGGCTAGTCTGTAAAATCGTCCCCGCCCAGGGTGCTTAAATAACGCCCTGGCGTGGTGCCGAGCGCCTTTTTAAACATGGTAATAAACGCCGTGGTGGAGTCGTACCCCAGAGACTCCGCCACGTTTTGCACGGTCATCCCGCTTATCAAATACCGCAGCGCCACGATGAGCTGCATCTGCTGCCGCCAGCGCAGAAAACTCAGCCCCGTTTCTTTCCCCACCAGCCGGGCAAGATTACGCTCGCTCATCGCCATGTCGTCCGCCCACTGGGCCAGCGTTTTCTTCTCCTTCAGGTTTTTCGCCATGCTGTCCGCCATCGCACGTATTTTGGGGTGTGAGGAGATCGGTAGCTGGAGCTGTTCCACCGGCTGATTAGGCAGCTCATCAAACAGCACCTGCACCAGCCGTTGAATGGGCGCACACTCGAGATGTTCATGGGGAACGTTGGACAGGCGCAGGATCAGTTCCCGCACCAGCGGCGAGATCTTCAGCGTGCAGCATTCCTGCGGCATGGCGACCGCCTCCGGTTCAATAAACAAAAAGCAGAGCCGCGCGTCCGCCGTCACCCGGTTGCTGTGTGGCATTTTCCCCGGCACCCAAACCGCATACTGCGGCGGCACCATCCACATCGAGTTGGTGACTTCGCTGGTGATACCGCCGTGGAGCGCCAGGATCAGCTGTCCTTTTCGATGGGTGTGGATGGGCTTTTCGTTATAGGTTTGCGCGGCGCGAATGCGAAACGCCAGCGCGGGCGTCACAATGCTGTCCGGGTCAAACCCTTCGAGATCCAGGTCACGTTCCATAGCATGTCCGAATTTAGCGATAATCTGTCATTTTAGCTTGATTCGTAAAAAGGCAGAAGCGTGTATCTTTGCTTTACCGTTTTTCAGGACACAGACACATGACTTCCACGACTTCAGCGAGCAAAAAGAGCCGCGCTCTGCTTCTGCTCGGCATTCTGATGATTGCCACCACCCTGCGCGTCACCTTTACCGGCGCGGCACCGCTGCTGGATATGGTGCGCGATGCACTTGCACTGTCCACCGCGCAGATCGGGATTTTAACCACCCTGCCCCTGCTGGCCTTTGCGGTTGTTTCCCCGCTTGCCGCCGGGATCGCCCGCCGCTTTGGTACCGAGCGCAGCCTGTTTGGTGCGTTGCTGATCATCTGCGCCGGGATTGCTTTGCGCTCCGCCGGCCACGCCGCGCTGCTGTATATCGGCACGGCTATCATCGGCTGCGGGATCGCCATGGGCAACGTGCTGCTGCCCAGCCTGCTTAAGCGCGACTTCCCCGGCCAGGTCGCCAAACTCACCGGTGCTTACTCGCTCACGATGGGCGTGGCCGCCGCGCTGGGCTCGGTGATGGTGGTGCCGATTGCTCTGCACGGCTTCGGCTGGTCCGGCGCCATGCTGTCGCTGATGATCTTCCCGCTGCTGGCGCTGATTGTCTGGCTGCCGCAGCTTGGCAGCAGCACGGTGATGAACCTGTCCGGCAACCCGGCGCTGCACAGCCGCGGCATCTGGTCTTCACCGCTGGCCTGGCAGGTCACCCTGTATCTGGGGATTAACTCGCTGGTCTATTACGTGATTATCGGCTGGCTGCCTTCCATTCTGATCAGCCACGGCTACAACGAAGCCGAGGCCGGGTCGATACACGGTATTTTGCAGCTCGCCACCGCCATTCCGGGATTGTTTGTCGGCCTGATCCTGAGCCGCCTGAAAGACCAGCGCGGAATTGCCGCTCTGATGGCGCTGCTGTGGTGTCTGGCGACGCTCGGCCTTTGGCTGCTGCCGGCCTTCTCCATCTTCTGGGTGTCGCTCGGCGGCTTTGGCTCCGGCGCGGCGATGATTCTGGGGCTCTCTTTCATTGGGATGCGCACCGGTTCCGCACATCAGGCGGCGGCGCTGTCCGGCATGGCTCAGTGCGTAGGCTATCTTCTGGCCGCCTTCGGCCCGCCGGTGATGGGGAAGATTCATGACATTACCGGCAGCTGGGCGATCCCTTTATTAGGTTGCGCGCTACTTTCGGTCGTCATGGGCGTCTTTGGGGCTTATGCTGGACGCCAGAAAGAGATTGGCGCGGCGGAGAAAGCCGCGGCCTGAACAGACCCCCAAGGAGGATCGAATGGCATCATCGGCACCGCAGAACATTTTCGACGACCCGGTATTTTTTGAAAATTACCGTCAGTTACGGGAGCAGGACTCTGGCCTTAACGGGCTGCTGGAGATCCCCGAGCTTTACTCCCTGCTGCCCGCGCTGGATGGCCTGAAGATCCTCGACCTGGGCTGCGGCTTTGGCGACTTTGCCCGCTTCGCCCGCGCCCACGGGGCGGCAAGCGTGACGGGTTTTGATATCTCGGAAAAGATGCTCGCCCAGGCGCGAGCCGCAACCCAGGACACAAACATCAGCTACCACAATTTACCGCTGGAGCAATTCTCGCCGGAGGGTGAAACCTGGGATCTGGCGATTTCGTCGCTGGCGCTGCACTACCTCGAAGATTTCGCCCGCCTGAGCAACGCTATCTTTGCTGCGTTAAAACCCGGCGGGCAGTTTATCTTCTCCGTCGAACACCCGATGTGCACCGCCTTCCCGGTAGGCTGGCAACCCTATAAAGAAGAGGTTATCTGGCCGGTGAACCACTATCACCAGCAAGGCTTACGCCACACCAGCTGGTTCGTGGAGGATGTGCAAAAGTACCACCGCACCACGGAAACCTATGTCAATACCCTGCTCGACAGCGGCTTCGCCCTCACCCGAATGCTGGAAACCAAACCGACGGCAGAAACCCTGGCACAGCATCCACGTCTGGCAAAAGAGATGCGCCGTCCGGCCTTTTTGATTCTTCGGGCGACTAAGCCTCGGTAAAGATAAGGTCTATGATGCGATTTACGTTGGAACCCAGGCCTCACTTTTTGTCCGGCACTGACTTCAACCGCATGTCGCTTCTGTTTTCTTACCCTCACCCTTTCCCTGAAAGGGAGAGGGAATAGATAAAGTTCTCTGAAATCACTTTCCCCGACATATGTTTTCTCCCTCTCCCTTTGGGAGAGGGTCGGGGTGAGGGCTGTTACCCGCGCCCCTAAACCCCGAATTTATCTCTCAGCGGCGGCCAGGAACGCCTCAACCAAAGGGGATGGTCTGCCTTTCAGCGCATTACGTTCGTGCTGGAACAGCGTTGCCACAAAGAACGGATGCCCCTGAAGTTCAACCGCACGAATCTCGCCCTGCTTATCCCAGCCGGTCGGCTTCAGGGGTTCACCGGCAAGCGCGGTGGCAAACAGCTCCGCAATGCCGTAGTTGCAGTGGTAGCCCTCTTCAATTTCCGTCTTGCCATAGGCTCGCCCGGCGATGGAGTCTGCCAGCAGCGAGATGCTGTCTGAAACCTCCACCAGCGAGCAGCTCAGGCGGCCAATCACCAGTCGCCCTTCGCTCGCGGTTTCCGCATGGCCTGCATCTTCCCAGCCGAGCACGTTACGCGCATACTCCACCACCGCATACTGGAACCCGGCGCAGGTACCGAGGAAAGGCACGCCGTTTTCTCGCGCAAAGCGAACGGCAAGGTAAGCGGCATCTTCATTCAGATAAGGGCTGGAAGGTACGCACCAGATGGCGTCATAGCCCACCAGATCTTCAGGGCTGGTCACTTCCAGCGAGGAGACCCAGTCATAATCCGCGCTGACGCCAAGCGCGGCGGCCGCATTATCTAACGCCTGAGGAATGGCCTGGTGTGCAATCACCGCCGGGTTATAATCGCCGACAAGCGCAATACGTAAAGTGGATTTCAACTGTGTGTCTGACATGCTTTGGTTGGCCTTATGTTTGAGGGAAGAGAACAACATAAGGAATGATAGAGTAGGCGTTTTGCTTTGCACTGGCAACCGCAAAAATTGGCAGTCTTTCACCGCTTCCCACCCGGACAAACAATGTAGTAACGTGTCGGGTTCACTTCATCGAAGAAAAAAATGAAAGCAAAAATACTGGTTAGCGCCTGTCTGATGGGGTTTCAGGTCCGCTATGATGGTCGCGAAAAATCACAAACTGGCGCAGCCCTCGCCCGACTGCAGGCTGAAGGCCGCCTGGTTATCCACTGTCCTGAACTCGCCGCCGGGCTGCCAACACCTCGCCTCCCCGCAGAGCTTAGTGGAGGCAGCGGTGAAGCCGCTTTACTCGGACATGCCGCCATTCTGGAAAGCGACGGCGCAGACGTCACCGAACCTTATCTTCTTGCCGCCTGGCTCGCGCTTCAAACCGCCCGGGAGAATAACTGCCTGTTTGCTATTCTTACTGACGGCAGCCCGACCTGCGGCAGTCAGAAGATTTACGATGGCCACTTTGCAGGCAAAACAATCCCGGGTCAGGGCGTCGCGGCAGCACTGTTGCGCCAGCACGGCATCGAAGTCTTTGCGGACCATCAGGTCCCACTCTTGCTGAGCAGGCTTGAGACCGTCGATAAGGAGAGAGCATGATCCGCTGTAAACGCGTCTATGAAGACCCGGCTGAAGATGATGGCTACCGCGTGCTGGTGGACAGACTGTGGCCGAGAGGAATGAAAAAAAGCGACCTGCACTACGATGAATGGCCGAAGGAACTGGCGCCCTCGAACGAGCTACGCCAAGCCTTTCACAGCGAAACTATCGACTTTGCCGCATTCAGCAAGCTCTACAGGCAAGAGCTTAGGCAACATCAGGACGCAGCCCAGGCGCTTGCCCGACGCGGCGAACACGGCACGCTGACATTGCTGTATGGCGCAAAAAATACCGACCAGAACCATGCGCTGGTGCTGGCCGACTTTTTACGTCACTGCCGGGATCAATAGCTGAGATGGAGCTCGTCTTCCTGTGGGGAAAAATCTTTGTCCAACGGCATTAAATGCTCGGCACGCACGAAGGCGTAGCCCTGGCGGCCATCAAAGGCGATAACCTCGCCGGTCACCAGCCAAAGCGGATAGTTTGCCTCCGGCGGAAGCTGCGTTACCACACCTGTCACCGGATTAACAAAGCGCTCCCCCGGCTGACACAGCCCGAACAGTTCTACCGCTTTACCAATATTCACCCGCCCGGCGGCGGTACGAGCGCCGATGATCATCGCCAGGCTGCCCGGTTTTAATTGAAACATTGCTGCTCCCCTCACTTTTTCGCCGCGAGATCAGAACATTCCTGGCGCAAAAAGTAAACGGCATGGCCACCCGTAACTAAGGTTTTTCTTAAATTATTTTGCGAGCCTGTCCGACAGCGCCGCCAGGAACAGCCTCAACGCGGCGGGCAGGTAGCTTCGGCTCCGATAGATACCGTAGATCCCCATCGATCGCGGCGGATAAGCTTCAAGCACTTTGACCAGCTCCCCGCTCTCGAACCGCGGCTTAGCATCCTGAACCGGCAGCATCGCAATCCCCACGCCGTCCGCGACCGCGTCCATCAGCACCACGGAGTCATTGGCACTGAAGTTGCCGCTTACCTCCACGTTCAGCGGCTCACCGTTTTCATCCACCATTTGCCAGATGTTGCGCAGGAAATAGCTATATTGCAGGCAATTGTGGTGCGCGAGATCGCCCGGCGTGCGCGGCATCCCCCTTTGCTCAATGTAGGACGGCGAGGCATAAAGCCGGGAGTCACATTCCCCCAGGCGGCGGGCGATAATATTGGGATCGAGATCGTTGGTGATGCGAATAGCCAGATCGATACGTTCCTCAATCATATTCACCGCCTGGCTGCTGACGTGCAGCTCGACCCTCACGTCCGGGTAGTCGCGCAGGAAGTCAGACAAGAAAGGCACAATGTAATACCGGGCGCCAAACTGGGAACAGGCCACCCGCAGAGTCCCCGAAGGCAAATCCTGCTGCTTCTGCGCCGCAATACTTTCCGCTACCTCGTTGAGCGCCCGGGTTTGCTGCAGCACCCGCTCACCGGTCGGCGTTAGCGTCAGTTTGCGGGAGGATCGATGCAACAGCCGCTCTCCCGCCCAGTGCTCCATTTGCTCCAGATAGCGGCTCACCATCGGCCGGGACATATTTAACGCCCGCGCCGCGGCGCTCAGGCTGCCCAGTTCACAAATGCGGGTATAGACTTTTGCAGCAATGATTCTGTCCATTCTTTCGCCCATCTGTTCGATTTATGAAACTTATCTTACCTGAATAAGGCCATTACGATTCACAAAATGCAATTTACACTGTTTCTCATTCCCAAACGGGCCCATTGATTCAGTTAATCAGGATAGAAAAAGATGAAGACACAGACCCTGGCCGCGGCCACCCTTTTGTTCTCCACGGCAAGCTTTGCCGCCCCGCTGACGCTGGACGTCTACAACCCGCAGGACAAAGGCGTCTTCCCGGTCACCTCTACGCTGATCAGCGGCCCAACGGAAGCCACGTTGGTCGATGCCCAGTTCAGCGTTAAAGACGGCGAGGCGCTGGTGAAAATGATTCAACACAGCGGCAAAAAGCTGACCCGCGTGCTTATCACCGCCGGTGACCCGGATTATTACTTTGGCCTGGAGCCCATTGTTAAAGCGTACCCGCAGGTAAAAATTGAAGCCACGCCGCTGGTCGTCGACCATATCAACCAAACCAAAGCAGAGAAGCTCAAATACTGGGGCCCAATCCTGAAAGATGGCGCGCCAAAAGAAGTCTTCGTGCCGCAGGTGACGCACGAGACAACCTTCACCGTCGACGGTGAAAAAATTGAGCTGCGCCAGCCCGCTTCTCACGCTGCATATCTGTGGATCCCGGCCAACAAAACGATTCTTGGCGGCGTAGGTGTCAGCTCCGGTATTCACGTCTGGACCGCCGATTCCCAGACAAAAGCTGCCCGTCAGGAATGGCGCGATGTGCTGGATGAAATGGCGGCCCTGAAGCCAAAACGCGTGATCCCGGGCCACTACATTGGTGAAGTCAAACCAGGCGCGGCCCCGGTGGTCTTTACCGGCGACTATTTAGCCGACTTTGAGCTGGCGCTGAAGAAAGGCAAAAGCGCCCCGGTCATCGCTGAGATGAAGCAAAAATATCCGGGCCTGGCCGATGAAAGCTCGCTGGAGATGAGCGCCAAAGTGAATACCGGCGAAATGAAGTGGTGATTCGCTAAACGTAAAAAGGGAGCAAAAGCTCCCTTTACTACGATCAGCAAACTAAAAAGGGAGCCTGCGCTCCCTTTTTATTATTTGAAGTCGACCTTCATCAGCTCGGGAATAGAATAATCCCGGGTGGTTTCCACGCAACGGCTGATGTAATCCACAAAGCGCGGCGGTGGAGACATGCCTAAATCCAGCAGCTTCTCGTTAGAGAAACGCACGTTCAGCATAGAGAACTCCCCGTACAGACGCATCGCACGCAGCATTAAGCGCTCATTGCACGGCCCGTAAATGGATTTGAAGCTTCTGCGGCTTTTCACCAATTCGCTGTAATCCACCTGCTCATAATTGGAGAAGATTGGCGTCTGGTTCAGCGCGCTGGACATCGCTTCATCGATGTCAGCAAAGCGGATGCTGCTCACGTCCCCGGCGGAGATGTGGTAGATCTTCTCTTTCAGCGAGTCGCTCTTCGCCAGCAGCAGCAGCGCTTCTGCGCAATAGTCCACCGGAATAACGTCGATTTTGTCATCCAGGGAGCACATAAATTTCCCGAGCATCAGCACCATGCGGAAGACCCAGAAGATGCTGCTGGATGGGCGGCAGCCCTGCTCGCTGTGGCCGACCACGATGGATGGACGAGCGATAACCAGCGGCAGCTGCGGGAACTGCTCGGACATCATGCGTTCGATGGTGGACTTAGACCAGGTGTACTGCACCAGGTGCTCTTCTTCCGGCTTGCTCGACATGCTTTCCGTTACCAGCGTGCCCGCATCCGGTACACAGGACATTGCGGTGCCGACGTGCAGGAAACGCTGCAGGCCCTTCACCTGGGACATGCGGCGAGCAAACTGCAGCGTGCCTTCCACGTTAACTTTCCAGATCAGCGCATTCTCGCCAAACGACGCCACCGCGGCGCAGTTAATAACGTGCGTGACGCTGGACAGTCTTTCATCATCCAGAAAATGTTCAGGCTCGGCTAAGTCACCCAGCAATATATTTTCCGGGTTAATTTGTGCCAGCTGTGCTTCAGTACAGCCAAAATTAGCAAGGTTATTTCTGATTCTGGCCACGCCCTCCTGAGGAGAGTTCGCTCGTACCAATAGTAATACGGTATTGAAAGAAGATTCAGAGAGGGATCGGGCTAAAACCGCGCCGCCCAGGAAACCTGTCGCACCGGTAATCAAAAGTTGACTCATTATTATAACCTCAGGAGTGAAAACACGAGCATAGTAAAATGGCAAAAATAAACGTTTCCTCAATAAAGCGGATTACCTTCACATAATGCCCAGTACTTTCGTGTAACGGTTTGTACATCCTTGTTTTAAAAGAAAAATAAAAATAAAAAATTAATTTCAGGCGCAATTATTTTGACTATTTATTGATGTCGGTAATATTAAGAAAACCTTAATAAACGATAAACAGAACCGTTATTTCTGGGTAATCAGGAACTCTTTTTAATTTACAGGAAATAAAAAGCCCACAACAGTGGGCTGGAGGTGAGTTGCCAAAGCAGTCATTTTTTCTCGGGCGCAGGCGTCGCAGCAATGGCCCAACAGGTCAATCCCGGGTCTGAACCCAGAACGCGTGAATCAGGCCGGGGAAGTAGCCCAGCAGGGTGAGGATGATATTGAGGATGAAGGCCCAGCCAAAACCTTTGCCGATAAGCACACCCAACGGTGGCAGGATAATTGTGAAAACAACGCGCCAAAACCCCATATAAACTCCTGATAAATTAGATTAGTCCATACTAAAAAAACACCTTGCCCTTAAAGCGTAGACGAATCTCAGAGGTTTGTTCAGAGTGATAATTCTGGAAAATTTAGTTTCATAACTCAATGTTGAAAAAAATATCATGCGGCACTTGCCAACCATAACAACTCAGGATAATTTCTTGCCTTCGGTAGCTCGATGAACCCTCATTCCGCTATCGAAATATGCCTATATTTCTCCTCCACTGGAGGGGCCGGAACCACTCAAAAAACGATCCGGTCGATCACCAATTATATTAATGATGATAGCCTTATGGTGACCCGGCGTTTGCCGGGTTTTTTCGATTATATTCCTGCGAATAATGCAATCAATGCCAATGCCGCAGGCGCTGCCTGCACGTAAAGTATTTTTTTACTGGCTGTTAAACCACCAAATAAACCAGCAACCAGAACGCAAATAAGGAAAAACAGTTTAAATTCATAGCCGCTGCTCGCCGCCAGAAGCCCATAAAGCAATCCCGCTGCTAAAAAACCGTTGTACAACCCCTGATTGGCCGCCAGAGTTTTCGACTGTTGAGCAAACTCAGAAGACAACCCAAAAGCCTTTCGCCCCGCCGGTTTATCCCAAAGCACCATTTCCAGCACCAGAATATAAAGGTGAATCACGGCCACCAGGCCGATAAGAATATTGGCAATCATAGGCAATTCCTGAAAGGGTTATTTTGTCGCCAGGCACCGGCTACACTTCATAGCCCAGCGCCTCGATCACGTGTTCCATCGCTTCGCTGGTCAGCGGGGAGCGTTTGATTTTATGGTTAGCCAGCATGGTTCTGACCACCCCGGCAATCACGATATGTTTAGGTTCCTGCCCAAGATCGCGCATCTCCAGCACCACCTTACCCACCACGCGGCACATCTCCTGGTACAGCGCTTCATCTTTTGCTTTTTTATCCATCTCGCCTCCGGCTTATCTGTTTGATCTTACAGTAGCATTTAACGCCATCGACGACTAAAAATAGCAAAATAATTTTCACGCTTTTTGGAACAGTTCACGTTACGGGCTCTCTTCCTGTGGGATGCGTTCCACCAGCATAAACTCTTCAAAAATTAAGGGCATCTCTTCAGAAAATTCGCCAGTTCTTTCAAAAAATATCTGATGCTCTCGCCGCCAGTACGAGAGGCTTAAGTCCCCTTCCCCCTCCTTACGGGCCTGCTCTGCACTGACCTGTGAAAATTTAAGAGTCGTTAAAGACAGCGTCTGGATAACACAAACCGGGTCACCGCTACCGTTAAGAATAATGCTATATCCGCCGGGTACGGGAGCCTCTTCCCCATTCTCATAGGCAGATACCGCAGAACATGTCGCTGTTTTGCGGCCCTTCAAAACTAAATCCACCAGCTCGTCGGCCAGCTCAGGCGAATCGCCAAATGCCCATACCTGCGCATTGGGATATTTTTTCTGGTATTCAGTCAGTCGCGTAGACATGAAGTATTCTCCCTCTCCTTTTGGGATTGAAATACAGGCGAAGCCATCAGAATGGATCATCAACCCAGTGTTAGCTGCATTTTAAACAATATATTTGAAGGAATGGCCCGTCAGGGCATCATCGAAAAACGGGTGTGGACGGGGTAATTTACCAGAGCTGTGACGGAAAACAGGAGATATTTCTGTTTGATGATAAAGATGGGTTCACACAGTATCTTTTTTTCAGCGCATTGTCGGTAAGTGACTCAACTGTGAGAGCCATCTGGCTCTCACTTTTTAAATTAGCAGCGAGTTTAATCCCATTTAAACGTCACGCCAGCCCGGGCGGTACTGTTGCTGTTATCGCGATCGTATTTAGAATAAGGATCGGACAGCAGCTTTTGGTCACCTTTATCAAGCTTGCCGTACATATTTTGAGGTTTCTTTTCTTCGTTACTCACACACACATTCCCGTAGCAGCCCGGGTCTTGTTCCGCCTCGGTCCAGACGAGTTCCGAAGCAGGCTTGTTCGCGGCATAGGCGTGGGCGGTTAACAACATAGCGCAGATGATAAGCGTCTTATTCATAAACAATCCCTTTTATGATAATGATAATCAACTGCAATTTTAACATCTTCATCTCACTTGAAGACAATCAGTTTAAAACTGAAGATTATTAGCCAAAGCAGTATAAAAATAGCGTACTAATAGAGGGCCCTGAACACACGTTTACCCCAGGATCAGGACATCAACCGCCCTCTGCACCGCTACGTCATCCAGGCCACTGGCATACAGCTTATGTATCATGTCGGCTATCGACTCCCGCGATAGCGCCTCTTTACGCGCCAGCAGTTGCACGACAGCCGCCCCGATCACCTGCAACGTTTCAGGATGAAGCTCCTCGGAGACGTGCTTGTCCTTGTCCATACTCACTCCATAAATGAAATTCCCTGTCTTTCTAAACTAGCACAAGAGAACTCAGACAAAACTGGGATCTTTTCCTAATCCCCCGCCCTTTTGCGACGTCGGCAAATAACTCATTGATACAACTCTGTAACATTTCGCGGATTTTTTATGTCTGAATTTTACAAGAGGAAAAATGCCCCCTAAATACTGGCCTGTTCAACAGGCCCGGTAGCGATTATCATTAATAAATATAGGGGCACGCCAGGGGAAAGTATGCTGCACTTTGATGTCTTTGGTAGGCGTTTGGGCGTAAAGAAAGTCAGTGAACAATGGCTGCTTTATCGCGTTGATCCTAACGAGGGCAAATATTCCCGGATTTATGATGTGGTTATCCCGGGATGGCTAACGGAAGAAGAACTCCCCGGCTGGCTCGGAGATATTTACCATGAAGCGGCGAGTGAAAAGCATCCGGATGTGCGGCGTACAGATAGCTGAAATTGGTCCAGGAAGGATACATTTAGCCGGAACACAAGCCGAAGAAAAAATTATATAAACACTCGCTTGTTTCCAGCCCAACATAACAGAAAAATAACATAATCCTTAAACTTCGGCTAAACAGCAATATTTCTAACTATTTGTCTTTGCCAAAGATGATTAACAACCTACTGGTAATGTGATTAAATAACACTCCGAGTTATGCATGCGGTTAAGGTCTTCAAATGAATTTTAAAATACATGACAAACTTATTGAGGAGGCAGAGTCAGCTCAAGGACTGCTTTACAGAATGATTACCGCTTATGTCTGCGGTGCGACAGCAATAATCCTGATTTTAACATTGACAATGGGTAGCGTCAGCAGACTTAACTTTTATTTCTTTATCAATGCTTGCACCATTTCCCTGCTAACATGGTTCATCAGAAAATCCTTTCATATTAAATCAGAAGAAAAATACATAGCGTCGTTCAGAATTGCGTTATTCCTTCTTTTAAACTCAAGCTTAGCCTCGCTGACTGGTGGAGTCGAAATTTTAGATCGCGATACGACCTCTTTAATAGCAGCAGTGCTTTATGCACCAGCCATGTTTATTATTGTTCTTTCCTTCAAGAGATTTATTAAGTATATTAATAATAATTATAAAGCTGCGATAGATCTTTCATTAACTGACGAACTTACAGGATTACCCAATAGAAGACATCTTAATATGAAGCTAAGGGAGCTTGATGCTAAATATGGCACACTGTGTATTATCGACATTGATCACTTCAAAAAAATAAATGATTCTTACGGGCATGATTTTGGCGACATAACGCTTAAAAATATCGGCTTACAGCTGAGTCACTTCCTCTCAAAGGATATATTCATCTCACGATCAGGCGGCGAGGAATTTGCTGTAATTATTTTTAATAACATGGCTGCTGAAGCCGTTATCAATGAAATAAAAGACTCAGTTTCATGCAAAGATGGTAACGGAGAGACTATAACTCTCAGCATTGGTGCTGCCGTTAAACAGATGAACAGCTCTTCATCGTATGCTCTGGCCGCAGCGGATAAAGCATTATATAGGGCCAAGAGAAGCGGCAGAGATCGTATAGTTTATGCATAATGAGCCACAAGTCGCAGAAATTTTCTGGCAAACCATGAAAACGTTATCAAATAGTCGATCCGACAACAGTATGGAGAATACGCTGCAGCTATGAACGAGAAAGAGAGATTATGTGTTTAGAGGCTCATTGATTCCTGCGGCTTTTCAAGCTTAACTTATATGATTCAATTCCTGATGCATAAAATCAATCAGCGCTCTTATTTTACCGGGCAAATAGCGCCGATCGGAATAAAGAGCGAACAGCTGTAATGGAGCTGCCGAGTGTTCGAACTCAATTTCGATTAACCGGCCGTCGTCAATCCAGGGCTGGCAGGCTTGCTTCGCCAGAATGGCAAACCCGACACCTGCTACCGCCGCTCGCCCTGCCATCTCTCCGCTGTTGACCCGATAATGACCTTTCACCTTGATAGTCTCGAATCCTCCCTTTTTATTGACGAACTGCCAGGGCGCGCCTTTCAGCGCACTGACCGTTGTAATACAGGGTAATTCTTCAAATTGCTGTATGCGATCGGGCGTACCATAGCGCTGAATGAGGGCCGGGGCTGCAACAACCGTACAAGGGATAGTCAACAGGTGGCGGGCAATGTAGTCACTGTCATCCAACTTGCCGCGGCTAACAATGATAGCTAAATCCAGATCGTCGCGCAGGGATTCCAACCCGGACAAATTTGTGACACAGCTGATTTCCAGGTCCGGGTGTCGGCAGGCGAAATCGGCAATAACAGCCCCCAGTAATGCAGGACCTAGTTCATTAGGAATACACAGGCGCAGTGGGCCCTTGAGTTGCACTTGCCGCAAAGTTAATTCTGTCTCAGTTTGCTCGAGCGCCTCCACCAATGGCTTCGCGCGGGTATAAAGCAAGTGCCCAGCCTGAGTGAGTTTCATATGCCGGGTGCTGCGCTCAATGAGCTGCAGATTCAGTTTTTCTTCTAACTGAGAGATACAGCGACTCACGTTGGATGTCGGCATCTCAAGCACTTTTGATGCCCCAACAAAACTTTCTTTTTCAACCACGGCAATGAACACTTTCAGGGTATTAAAATCAAGCGCCGGACGCATCCGTTATCCCATAAATGATAATAATAAGCGCCATTTTTACCACCTAATCACCAGTATTGATAGCCGTTAAACTCAGGCATCTTTCACTCACAGGTGCCTGCTATGCCACCGGTTACACAGACATTTAACGATAAATCCCTTATGCGGATAGCGCTTATCATGGCTTTTATCCAGTTCACTAACGCGCTGGAATACATGATGTTCAACCCTGTTTTTGCTTTTATGGCTGCTGATTTCTTAGTTCCCGTCTCGTTTTCAGGCTATGTCTCCGGGATGTATACCTCCGGGGCCGTCCTGTCGGGCATTATTGCCTTTTACTGGATCGGTCATTTCAACAAGAAACGTTTTTTAATCGCCAATATGGCGCTGCTGGGCCTGCTGACGTTTTTGACTACGTTCACCGCCAGTTTTAACCTTCTGCTGGCATTGCGATTCTGTGCGGGCCTGGTGGGAGGGACGACAATGGGTGTGGGGATTAGCATATTGATCAATCACGCCCCGGCTAACTTGCGCGGAAAAATGCTGGCAACGGTGATTGCGTCATATTCGGTAGTAAGCATTGCAGGCATGCCCACAATATTATTTCTGTGTACTCATTATGGCTGGCATGCCGCTTTGTGGTTAATCAGTACCCTGTGTTTATTAGCCTTGCCACTTATTGTCTCCTTTATCCCTCGGGATCAGGTCTGCTGCGACACGCCCCCCGCTCTCCCTCTCGATAGAAATACTCTCCTGTTCGCTTCGGGTAATGCGCTGGTGCAGTTTAGCCCGATGCTGGTCATCCCGGTTCTGGTGCCATTAATGACCCGGCAGTTGGGTGCTTCACTGGAGCAGTTGTCCTGGCTGTTCTTCGCCGGAGGCATTGCCGGGTACCTGTCTAGCAAAATGACTGGCGCATTAACTTCTCGTTTTTCTGCTTTGAGTCTGGCTACTGGCGCAACCCTCATTTTTATACTGAGTTTGCTAATTCCCGCTCTGGGCTATCCGCATTCGGCGTTATTTATTATTTTATTTCTCGGGGCATCATACAGCCGCCTGGTTTCATCCTCGGCGCTTACCATTCAGTTTCCAGATAACGGACAACGGGCGGGATTCGCTTCCCTGCAGACATCAATCATGTATCTGATGACTACTGCCGCATTTTTCCTGTCAGCCTTTCTCTTACCCACTGATGAAATAGCGCCCCAGAATATGAATATGTTGCTGGTGCTATGTGCCATTTCCGCATCATGGTTTCCAGTTATCGTTATTATTCTGCAAAAGAAACTGGCTAAACGGACGATTCAGGCTGAGCGCCTTATTAGTGATTAGATTAGCGGCTGATTGCGTGCGATGCGGACGGGCGTGAACCAGAGGGACTCCGCAATGTGAAACGCGGGCGTTCCTTCTCTAGAATGAATGTCTGCGCCTCCACTCATCAACGACATCACCCAAATTTTTGGGCACGCCATTTCGTATCCATGCCATAAATTCACGATCAAACCGAAAGTGCGGCCCGCACTCACCCATCATGAAACGGCGAACGTTTTGTGTATTTTTGTAGTTTTTATCCACTACAGTCGAGCGTGTTAATACCGCACTGTGCCAGTCGATGTTCACTTATTTACTCCTGTAATAAGCAGCCGATAGTGGCGTTAAACTTAGCACATTGGCGCTGAAATGCTGCGCCAGACACGCACCGTGCCTCGTAAGAGGCGTCAACATAATGAACATCCACGGCATCTCCATCTGTGGTGTCAGGTTTAACAAACCGACATTGCTCCCTGCCCGTTGTATCTAATACCGTGATCTGGTCGCTGGATGTCATTTGACAGACAGAAATTGGCAATTTTATAATCGGCCCACTTTCACGTCTCTTTAGAGGTATTCGTCCAATGCGCAATTAATGCCCACCGTCATCTTTGACGGCCTTTATGCAGTTTCCCTCGGGGCTGTTTTGGTGCATTAATTTCAGGATTATCGCATGACGAATTCTATTCTTACGCTCGATCGCGTTTCTTTTGTATTGCCTGATGGCAAACGCCTTTTCTCAGATCTCACTGAACAATTTGACCACCGACATACTGCTCTGGTCGGTAGAAATGGCGTGGGTAAAAGCCTGCTGGCTAAAATTCTTTCAGGCCAGGTGGCGCCGACTTCCGGCCAGTGTAGTTGCTCAGGTCGTGTCAGATATCTGGCGCAGCATCTGACACCGCACCATTATCATAGCGTGGCGATGCTTGCGGGAATCGACAGCCAGTTAGCCGCGCTAGATCGCATTGAAGCAGGCAGCACCGACCCAGCTGATTTTGACCTTGTGGGTGATAATTGGGACCTTCGCCAACGGCTGCAGGCGCAGTTAGAGTCCGCGGGATTGGGTTATCTTTCGCCGGGTTCAGCGGTCAACCAGCTGAGTGGCGGAGAAGCCATGCGGGTAGCACTGATCGGCGCGATGCTATCTGAGGCAGATTTTCTTATCCTTGATGAGCCTACCAACCATCTGGATGCCGCCAGCCGACTGACGCTGATGCGGCAGTTGCACCAATGGCCCCGTGGTCTTTTGCTCATCAGTCATGACCGGACGTTGCTGCAGCAGATGGAGCGAATGGTCGAACTATCGTCGCTCGGTTTACGCAGCTACGGCGGCAACTATGATTTTTACCAGCAAATGAAAGCGCAGGAGACTGCCTCCGCCACGCAAAACCTGGAGCGCCTCAAAACCGAGCGTAAGCGCGAAGAGCAGGCGCTGCGTGAACAACGCGAACGACTTGAAAAACGCGGATCCCGGGGTACCCGGCAGGGTAAGAATGCGAATCAGGCAAAAATATTGCTGGGCCGTCAAAAAGGCCGGAGTGAGACTTCAGCAGGAAAACGGATAAAGCAGCAAACCCAAGCGCGGGCGTTGCTCAGCCAGCAGGTGCAGCAAGCCATAATGCAAATTGAGGTATCTACGCACATCGCCATGCATATCACCTCTACATTCGGGGCATTACCGCAGAAGGTCGCCACCCTTGACGAGGTCGTTTTACCTTTTGTTCCTGCCTCTTTTCGCGAGATAACGCTGACCATTAACGGCGGGCAACGGATCGGTGTTGTCGGTTCCAACGGGTGCGGTAAATCAACATTATTAAAAACCTTAGCGGGTCTGTTGCCGTCAGTGTCTGGTCATCGTGAGGTCTGGGCTAAAACCGCTTATCTTGACCAGCAGATGTCCATTTTGGATCGGCAAAAAACGGCACTTGAGCAACTTCTGGCGGTGAACTCTCAGGTGGGGGAATCCCAACTGCGTATGCAACTTGCCCAGCTTGGACTGGATGCATCTCGTGTGTCATTACCCTGTGGCGAACTTAGCGGCGGGGAACAACTTAAAGCTGCGCTGGCAATGCTAATTTATGCTGACTCGCCCGCCAGCTTTTTATTGCTCGATGAATCGAGTAATCATCTGGATATTGTATCCCTGCATACGCTGGAATCTTTTCTTAATCAGTATCAGGGCACCCTGATGGTGGTGTCACACGATGAGGTGTTTCTCAGCCAGATTGAGCTAACGCATTGGCTGGTTGCGGGGGATAGGGGTTGGGAATTATCCCCCTGTTAGCAGGTTGAATGATCTTATGGCTCATGCAATTTCAAACAGAATCTAGTGAAATACCTATTTGGGCTGCATAAGCAGAAGTGAGCTATATCTACTCCTGGCACTTGGCGGACGAGCCAATGAAGCTGAAGGTCCGGTGTGAGCGAGGAGCGGAAGTTAGTCAATTATTTCCGATGGCTTTTCATTCTCGGGCGACCAATATCCACCGCTACCATGGTAAGTTTCAGCACCTAATACAAACTTAGTTCCACAGTGCCTACAAACAAAATGGTAATCGACGATATCGCCCCATATCATCTTTTCAGCACACTCTTGAAAGTTGTATTGATTCCTGTCATCCGTTGCATCAATTTCGGCCAGAACCCCTTCGCTGAGCGCATGCTTTGCAATACGGATTGCTTTACGTAATTGTTCAGGTTGGCGGATAACGTATTTAACACATAGATCCAGACACCGATCGCAACTCATTTAACAGCCTCCATGATGATATGTTGACGTGGTTTAACACTGTAAGCCAATAAAATTATTCACAACTTCTTCTATGGTGAACTTCTGGATTGATGTTAGCTATGTCCACCCTTGGCACAAAGCGGACCGCCTGAAGCGTTGCGAGGTCTGCTAAGAGCGAGGAGCGGACGCTTGTCAGATATTACACATATCTTGTTGATTTAATCAGCGAGGAACAAAATCTTCGCTCTGTATGCCGGTTAATTGATCTCGTAAATCCAGGCATAATGCCCAGTGCTCTTCAACAGGCACAGTAGCCCGCCAACGCTGCTCGATAGACAACTGCGGTTCGGTCCAGAGAAAGGGATAAAAGGAGTAAACTACGTCACAATTCATTGAAGTCGTTTCTTCGCGCCAACCTGCCCAGCGTAGGTTTTTGTAGAATAAACTCAAATCGCCACAAAGCGCCCAATGCAGAAAACCTGAATAGTTGGTATTGAGGCTCTCCCATTCGAGTGTATCCGGTGCGAGATAATATACCCCGCCGTGACCTTTACCGAATTCTCCCCCGTTAAGTGCAAAAAAACCTCCGGATGCATCATCAGCAATTAATAATGCCTGAAATGTCAGATCAGCTGTTACCAACTGCGTCCATGAAGCTAGAGTTCGTGGTAGTCTGGTGTGACCAGAGCCTAAAATCCGCAACCAACCATTATCAATGAGTATTCCTCCCGTTTCATATGCAATAGCACCAAGCGGAGAGAAAGTAGTTATCTGAAGCTGATATAAATCAGCGCGTGCTTGCGCCGGGTTACAAGGAAGCACTTCATAGTTATTGATTGCTTCTTGCAGCCATTGTTTCACTGTACGCCAGCCAGATCTCTGCTGATCGATTAATTCAGCTAGTTCCCTCATCTTTTATCCTCATCCACACAACGCTGCTTTACTTCATTAATCGGACGCTAAGCCGATAACATGAGCATGAAATCAGAGCATCTGGCCGGCAACGTCCGCTTCTTGGCACAGAGCGGACGTGAATCCTTCACGCTATAAAACTGCAGTAAATATATTGCTCTCAGCTGAGGCAAATCACTTTCCCGGCGCACTCGCCGTCCTTGAAATCCATAATGACCAGGGCGGCACGATCCTCTGGCGCCTGAGCAATAAGTTCGCCTTTTGCATTCCATGCGGCGCTTTTCCCGACTGGCTTCCAACCGCCTGAGGTGCCGCAGTAATTGGCCATTAGCGTAGGCATTGCGTAATATTTGGCGTAGCTTTTAAGCACATCGGTATCTTTCTCATAGCCGCCTGCGCTCAAAACTGAATTAATATAAATATTAGCGCCCATCTGCACCGTTTGTTCTACATGCCTCGGCTGCCCGGCGTCTGCGCATATAGCCACGCCGACGTTAAACGTGCGGGCCGTAATAACACACGCCGCTGTGCCGGATGAAAAGTAATCAGACTCTCCGGGGTGAAGATACATTTTTCGATAATAAGAAATTGGCTGCCCGGCAGAAATGACACATGCGCCAATGGCCGGTTTATTATCCTGCACATACAAAGGTGCCCCCGCCACAATGGTCATCTCATGGCGGTCGGCCAATGCCTGAAGCGCCTGGAGGCAGGACTCATCGGTGAGAGCCAATTTTTCAGCTAGCTCAGGCTCATAACCCGTTAAAGAAAGCTCCGGAAAAATGATCAGGTTTACATCTGCCGAGGCGGCCAAAGTAATCAGCAATTCGTGACAGCGCATATTCTCTTCAATATTGCCGCGAACCGGAGCAAACTGTCCCGCGGCAATGCTTAACCTTTCCCGAATACCGTTCATACTTATCCCCGCAATTTTTTTACAATCATCGGCTAAAATCTTAAAACAAACACCTTGCCTCATATTCAGGCAGCCCCAAGGTTCTTTTGGCGCAGGGGGTTGTAACCATCATCCAAGACCGAACAATAAAAAACGGGAACCCTAAGGTTCCCGTTGTCACATCACCAGCGGCGCTGATTACATGTGTTTAATGATAGCGTCGCCAAACTCTGAACATTTCAGCAGCTTAGCGCCATCCATCAGACGCTCGAAGTCATAGGTTACGGTCTTAGCTTCGATAGCGCCTTCCATACCCTTAACGATCAGGTCAGCCGCTTCGAACCATTCCATATGACGCAGCATTACATACATAAAAACATAGTAAAATAATGTTTTATATGGAATTTATCAACTACCAGTGTTTGATTTTACGCCAAAACAACCGTGTGCTAACTTATTGAAACTACTATAGTTGTTGTTAGTTTTGGGGAAGAGAATTTAACCATTAAGAGCTCAAGCGAATACGTTCAGATTATGAGGGTGGGGTTTATGTAACTGATTTGAAATACCATTTACCGCACTATATATCGGACATAGCGGAGTTAGATGGAAGGCACTATTAGCGTGTTAGTACAGCCTTCCATCTAATCACTGTTAGCCGTGTCAAGGAGCGGCAAGCGAACCTATGAAATTGAAACTGCACATACTTTCTTTCTCGGCATTGTTATTCACTATTGCGCCTGTGTGGGCTGAAGGGTCTGGAGCAAAGGCCATATGTGAGCTTCCTCGTCCAACTCTGCCTCGCAAGTCTGCGCAGACTGTTATGCCTGAAATAAGCCTCGTCTGCGGATCAAATACGGTTTCTCAGACAGTCAGCATGCCGCCAACACCAAACATAACTACTGTCCCCACTCAAAGCGGCAATGTGCCCACGAGTACATCAACCATTATCGCGTTGATCTCTGGGGCTGCCGGGATATTCGGTGCGCTGGCCGGCGGACTTGCTAGTCTCTATGTTGCCAGGCATAAGGCGAAGTCTGATTTGGAACTAGAAACCAAGCGCCTGCAGGCGAATCTTGTAGCGACAGAACGGCTTCGTTGGCTACAAGATATTCGGAAAAGGTTTTCGAACTTATATTCTCAGCTAGACATGCAGTACAATTTTGCGAAGCGTACTGTGGATAACAGTGACATTGCTATCATACAGAAGCAACTTGATGAGATGTCTTCTGAGATTATGGAGCAATGTAACATGATCATGGTAATGCTGAATACAGCCAAACCTGATCAAGCCAAGCTTTACGATGTGCTTCAACAGGTGCTTAGATTCATACCGAGAGTATTTCAGCAAGCGCCAGCAAAAATCACGAACATACATGACAAAGAGTATGGCGAGTATAAACAAGCTGCATTCGACGCAATGACACGCTTGGGCGTAGAGACTTGGCGACAAGTGAAATCATTGTCGTGAGCGCGCGACGGCTAACATTTAAATAGATGTTGATTAACCCGTTGAACCCACAGCGCATAGCAGCCCTAAAGACGGTAGTGATCCATTATGGGGTGTCGGGGGGCGGAGGTTCAAATCCTCTCGTGCCGACCAAATAAACACTGAAAACCAGCCTCTTACGGCTGGTTTGTGTGACTTGCTTGATATTCCTAGTTCATATTCATGGCCTAGGGCAATATTAATGACGCAGATATAGGTTGTGATTTAAAATGCAACCTGCTGTTTTATAATGAAATATATCTAAATAGGCATGATAAAAATAGATAAAATCAGTCAATAAAATTCATAGTAAAATCAACGAATAGAAAATGATTTGCAGAATGGTGTTGACTGTTGCCTACCCCGCAAAAACTGTATACACATACAGCAATTAAGGGGCTAAAAATGTTCGTTGAACTCGTCTATGACAAACGCAATGTAGAGGGTTTACCCGGCGCAAAAGAAATCATCCTGGCTGAGCTGACGAGGCGTGTGCATCGCGTCTTTCCCGAAGCTGACGTGCGCGTTAAACCGATGGAATCCAGCTCTGTTAACAGTGACTGCACGAAAAATGAGAAAGAGAAGCTGAGTCGTCTGGTCGAAGAGATGTTCGATGAAGCTGAGTTCTGGCTTGTTAGCGAGTAACTGGCATGGACAACATGATCATATCCGGCGTCAGGATTTACTTTCCGCGACTAGGCGAAAAGCTCCCGGTACCGTCTGCTGATATGCGTACCTTTGCGATTAAAGGTACCACTGGCGATCGTTGCTGTGTTCTTGGGTTCTGGAATGGTAAATGGCGGGTACTGTCTCTTCCTGAGTATGAGAGTTCAGGAAAGGCGATTATGGCGGTAGCCAGGCGAGGGAAACGAGCATCGTGTCAATGATACAATTCAGCGGGAGCAAGCCACTTTCCGAAACTGCGCTTGGTTGTTGAAGTCCACAGTTTCTATGATTAATGTCCTTACTGAGACGATAATCATTTAGGATATTGAACGTATGGATACTATCGAACAGATAAAGGGCTATTACTTTAAAGGGATCCACAATCTGTCTTGCGGGGAATTGGCTTTTTGGATCACAGTAGATGAAGCAGAGAAGCAGCTCGGTGGGATCGATATTGTTGCATTTGCCTTTATTCTTGGTGGATTGAATGTCATTCATGTTCCCGGAAAGCCGCTTACCGCAACGCCGGGAACCAGTTTTTTATCCCTCTATCTCCGACGAATGATTTCTTATCGACTTAATTCCCGCTGGCGTTCTCCAACATGGAAAACATTAGTTGGCGGGGGTTGGGCAAAAACAACAAGCTT
Source organism: Enterobacter sp. Ag1 (assembly GCA_000277545.1). Taxonomy (GTDB): domain Bacteria; phylum Pseudomonadota; class Gammaproteobacteria; order Enterobacterales; family Enterobacteriaceae; genus Cedecea. The sequence goes on from AKXM01000016.1 coordinate 236,278, forward strand.
GGGTGGACTTATAGGACGCTGGATCCCTTGGGTAGGAGTTGCGATCACTGCATATGATGTAATGATTATCGCCAAAAGAAGTATTCAGCGTTACAACCTGATTGTTCGCCCAGGAGACAAGATATGATTGAACTTGAAAGGGCAGTTTTGCAGTTTGTTAAAACAGAGCTGGGTGATAGCAGCATTGAAGTATCCTCATCGCTTAGCACCGGGAAGCACCAAACTGTACCAGAGGATATACTGGATATGATGGATAAATATTCCGCCAAATTTAACGTTGATTGCAGCAATATTCATTGGCGCAGATATTTTCCTCAGACAGTTTTACCTTTCCTGCCCAACTGTATTTTACCCGAGCGCCTGAAATCAGATCGACACAATCCTGAGCTATTTACGATCGGTATGATGATTGAATCAGCCAAAGCGGGTCGCTGGCTTTACGATTAACAATCATTTAAAACCAGCCTCTTACGGATGTTTTTTGTCCCTGAGTTTTACGTGGGGAACTGTTGGGGAGAAATGGGGGAATTACTGCCGACGAATTACATGCATGGGTTGTCGTCAAATTCCTCCAGTCGGGCATCGTTGATGATGTACGTCACAACGCCAAACACGTCCAAAGGCTCATCATCTGATCCATGATTTTCCCGGGCGCCAGTGTCTAGCCGCTCAAGATATTTGTGCGGGTGGAGCCGCAGCCGGCGCAAACGAAATTCCCCGTCAATTGCGCAGGCAAGAATCGATCCATCACACTGCGTGGCCGCCGTGTCGACAACCAGCAGAGCCCCTTTGATAATCCCGGCGCGCAGGCATGTTTCCGATGCGCGCATGAAGTAAGTTGCAGCTGGCCTGCTGATTAGCTGGCGGTCGAGAGAAATGCGGCTCTCTACATAGTCCTGAGCTGGCGATGGAAAACCCATGATCAAAGCCCTCCGTTAGGGTTGTAAACCATAAATGTCCTGGCTTCACCCTCTTCTGTCGATACGTCTTTGAAGGTGCTAACAGAGCTCTCAATCCAGTCGTTCGCTTGTTTCAGGCTCCACCGCCAGTTCACTTTGTTCAACTCTTTCACAAAGTCAGCAGTAGTGACCGTGCGCCGGCCGTTTTCCTCTATCCTCAAAGCCTTCCAAAATGCTCCTTCAATATCATCACGACGTGGCATATTTCACCCCAATAAATACTGTTTATGCATACAGTATATTTTGGAATTTTTAGGAATCAACAGTAGAAGAGGCACGATCGGCTAAGGGTCTGGCAGGAGGGAGAATTTATTTTTTTGCTAACAGTGCTTCGAGTTCTTCTATCCGGGTCCCCTGCCGCTTCACGGTCTCTGCTAGTTCATTGAAGCCATTAACAAGTAGCGCGACCACGCCATTGTAGTTAACGCCAAGCATCTTTTCTTCACCGTACTCATACACGCACTCGGGCAGCACCTCGTTAACGTCCTGTGCGATTAAACCCGCCTCCTCTGAATAATAGGAGTGCTCATCTTCTACCAAATTTCCGCGCTTGAGATAGGTATAACCGACCAGGGATGACAGTTTTTCCAGCGGGGTTTCTATGCGTTTGAGATTGGCTTTTAAACGCAGGTCAGACGCACTTACCCAGTTACCCTGGGCCGTGCCGTTTGCATAGAACGTTGACTGGAAGCCACCCACAATGAGAGCCGTCGCGTGGTTATTATCCGCTGCAATAACGGTGCTCATGCAAGAGCCCCAATCCCGGCCCCATTCGACCGATTTCCATACAGTTGAAGCCCCGCCTGTTACCTCCGACTGTATGATTGTTCCGGCGCCCATGCTACGCCAGTTACCCCACGACCCACCCTGAACTCTAGCGGTCGACATCGCCCCAGAAGCCCCTGCTACTACGCCACCAAAAGCCAGTCTCGCTACATCATTTAATTCAGGGAATGAAATTTGTTTTGCAACATTGATATTATCAACCCCGGAAAAAAGCCCATTCTCATCAAATTGAAAATATCTATGCTTTTCCCGGCCATTTGTTACGTGGATTGTCGCTTTTGCCGCTTCACTTTGCACTTCATGATACATGCGTGCCATCGACACAATAGCAGTACCGTCATCGGTCAGCCTGCGGGACTCAAAAACACCGCCATTTTGCACTGCACTGGCTTTTGTATCGAGCCGTAGTCCTCCATGAGTCACTAAATTGCCATCACCCAGACCAAGGTTCATGCGTGCGTGTCCCGCATCGGTTGCACCGGTACCGCCTGACGTCACTGGGATTGGTTTATTAACTCCCCACCCGTCCTGTATCTGGAATAATCCATCATCACCGAGGACTATCCTGTACCCCCCTTTCGGGGAGTATAAAAAAGAATATTTGTCGAACGTTTTTAATAATGAAGCAAAATAGTTAAGTGATGGACCGGTGTATGTACTCCCGTCAGGAAGTTTAACGGTAATTGTCCCTGTTCCGCTGAATACCTGCTGCCAGTTCTGCTTGTCATAGTTCAGGCCACGCAGCGCTTCTGCACTTTGAGCAACTAAGGCTGCGGTGACCATATTCAATGCAACACGCGGCACTGCTGACCAGGCGGCTCCTGATTGTGTCGGGCCGGTGTATACACTAACGAGTGTTAATACCGTGACGCCCTCAACTGATTTAACTGGCAGCGTGTACGGTACGCCTCCGACAGTGACAACGATAAAATCACCCGCCGCAACCTCAGTATTGAATGCCGTTCCAGCGCCTGTTACTGCTGCGCTATTGTTTGTGAGCGTAAGTGTTCCTGCAGACATGACTTCTCCCGCATAAATATATAAGTGATACCTACCATAAAAGGTGGGTGGTTATTATTTACAAAAATTAAATGCCGTGTAACTTACCAGCCATAGAAAAAAATCAGCGCAAGCGGATTGTCTGTGGTTAATACAACCTCTATGAAAGGAATTAAATATGAAAGTTATCAAGCTGCTTGCTATTTCATCTGTGATGTACCTGTCAGGATGTGCTGGACTGATTGAGAAACAAGAGCCAATATGCACTGCTCAGGCAAACATCGGTGGTACTGAAACCGCAGTTCAGATTTACGGAGTTAGAAAGACAGCAGGACAGACTCAATATAAAGTTGGATATCCTTTCAACTGGAAGTGGGTAAGTAAATCAAATTTCACAGCCTCTACCTGCCAGTAATAGAATTTAGCCTTGATATTGGGCTCTGGTGCCGCCGGTTAATGGCGGCCTTTTTTATTCGTACCTTGATATATCTATTGCACGAACTATTGTTTTTGCATCCAGAGGCGTACCCAGCTGACTCCCTGGTGGAACCACACCAGACATTACAGGATGAATAATAGTGCTGGAACCATCGTATTTTGCAGCGAACCCAACGCCTATCTGGAATGGTCTTTGTTGGTACACCCCTATATAGAATCCAGAAAGCTCTGGTAGTATTGCCCATTTACCCGCTCTGGTGGCTGATAGCGTTAATCCGGAAGGGCTGCCTCCCTTTATTCCAATAGTTATTATATCGGTAAGCACCCTTGTTTCATTGGTAAGAATGCACTTTCCATTCTTATCCCATATCGCCATCCCCCACCTTGGCAGTGGTTGCTCCCTGGTCGTAAAAACATAACATGTGAAAGTGAATGCTGATTCATCAGAAGTGTTTGAAGTCGCAGTAACGGAAAGTGATGCCCCTATGAGAGAATAAGAAAAAAACGTATCTCCAGTTGATAGGCAGAAAGGGAGAACAACATCATCCGTGTTGACCGTAATATTAATTGTTACGCTTCTACTTCCTGATGATGAATATCGCCCAAGCAAAGATATTGGAGTAGATTCATCTGTGATGAAAGTATTTCCATCATCCGTCGTTAATAACATCCCCCACGACATTATAACCTCCGTAAATAAACCACAATGATTGCAGCCTGTGCCGATTCCGTTCCTATTCCAAAGCTTGTTCTTTCGCCTTCCGATATTGAAACTGAGCCACCATTTATGGTTACCACTCTTCTCCTTTCAGTAAAACCAGTGGATATGGGGGCTTGTATGTATTCTAGCTTGTATCCCTGCGGTACTGAAAAAGAAGCGCCGCCTGAAATCTGCTCAAAAGATAAGGGGAACCTTCCTACAACTGTGATTGGTACTATGCCATAGTTATTAGGCTTTCCATTCTCATCCCAACTCTGAAATCCCCATGTCATCAAAATACCCCTGTTATTTTACCGAATTGGCATCTTAGCCTGCCATTTTCATCCCTTACGCTTTTTGTAACGTTTGTTTCTTTCATTGCCCCAGCCCCATCAGTGCCAAAGTTTTGCATGGTTCCGTTCTTATCCCATCGCCAGCCTGAAACACCATCAACAAAATTATTAGACTGAATAAAATTACCAATCTTCGCATTATCAATGCTGCCATTTTGAATAAATGCTGAATTAATAAACACTTGTCCATTAAATACAAAGAATGCGGCTTTATAATTTCCAGGATCGCTTCCAGAGTAGATTCCAAACTGGTCAGCAGCGAATACAACCGTTGATTTATATGTGCTTCCGGATGGCTCAATAGACATGCCAAAGCCAGTGTTGTACTTCACACCATTCCTGACTATCCCCATGTTGAGTGTATAGCTCGCCTTAGCAGTTCCGTCGCTATTAACCTCCGCTGTCATCTTCTGATTTACTGCTGCTGTAAGGTCGCCGACCTGAGCCTGAACATACTCTGACAGGTCAGCCAGAGCATGATCGACTTCTGCAACCGTTGTTTTCACAACAAGAACATCGGCACGGACTTCGCCATATTGCTGATACTGATGCTCAACGGTGCCATGGTTTGCCAGCGCGTTTTCCATGATCCCTTCAAGGTTAGTATCAACCCCTTCCTGCAGATTTTTGAATGCATCGGAATCACGGATGGCGTTATCAATGAGATCAATCATTCCTGGTATATCAGAGGATGCCTTGCCAGAAACCTCAACAAAATCAGACACACCAAAAGCATTTTTCGTCCTGACATAGGCGTAGTAGGTTTTGTCTGCCTGTAATCCTTGCAGCGTCCACTGCGTCGAACGACCAAGGAACTGAGCCTGATCTTCTATCTGTGATGGGTTCGCTATGCGGTTTTCGCCGGAATACCAGAACTCAAATGATGTGTCAGTAGTCGCTGTTATACGCATAACCGGAACGATAACAGCCGAGAAAAGACCAGGAGTCCAGATAACACTTGATGGCGCAGGTGGCGCACCAATCACCAGGCTAACCTGAGTTTCCGCCCCTTTCATACCGTTCTCGTTACGGCCACGCACACCCAGCGAGTAGCGACCTGCATCTATGCCATAAAACTCATAACGGAACTGGTCTGTTTCGTACTGCGATACAACCTTCCCATCTTCGGTATACACGGCCAGCTCGAAGGTGATTTTGCGCGTTGTGGTCGCGGTTTCCCACGTAGTTGTAACCTGAACAGTCTCTGAATTCGTGTTGATGATGCGAAGATTTTCGATGTTCGGAACGCGATAACCATTGGCGGTATCATTGGGTATTTCGAAGACTGCCCCCTCATCAACAACGGCCTGCTTGTTAGGGTCGTGAAGGCCTGCGGTGATGCTGTACACGGAGTTATTTTCTGTCTCAGCGACGCCGAGAATTTTCCACAGTCGCGTTTTTACATTTGTTGTTGAGATGATGAATACAGTGCCGTCTTTAACCCATGCAGGAGCACTTCGAAGCGTTATTTTATCGCCGGACACGCTGGCGATTTCATATTTAACCAACTTCCCGTTGCTTCCCATGATGGACATGCCATCACCAGAGCCAGCAAGCTCAGAGACATCAGCGTCGACGGTAATGATAGAACCAGCATGAGAAATGATGCGACCACCGAGACGCGCTGCAGCGTGGTTGTTATCCATCACCTCAACAATGTCACCTGGCGTGAAAGCGATAGCATCACGCGCCATTTGGAAGGTTACGCGCTTGTTCTCACGCTTTGCCGTTTCCAGCAACCACTTACCCGCCCGCCACGCCTGGCCGCGAGATGTCGCACCAAATGCCTCAATGGTAGTTTCGTTGTACTTCCCACTTTGGCTGATTAGCGTGTCGTCAGATACGTATTCCTTTGCGTCCTGCCAGCCGTTGTTTGGGTCAGTCCATGAAACCACAACAGCGTTGTATCGCTCTGATTGCTTCACCGAGCTATAGCTGAATTTCCCATCCACTACGTTAGCGTTGCTGATGGCTGCTATCGGGTCTTGCGGTGCGTCAAGCATCACTGTTAAGCGCATACCGTCCCACAGCGCAACTCCACGAAACATACCGGCTATCTTGTCCAGAATGTCACGCGCACTTGACTGCTCAGTGATGTATGCGTTGAGAACATGACGCGGCTCCTTACCGCCGTAGCCATCATTAACCAGCTGGTCGCAGTACTGAGAAAGGATGTAGAGTGATCCGTCATCAACATCGATGTATCCAGCTCTGCGAGCAAGACCATAGCGATTGTTCGTCACAAGCGCCCTGAAAAGCCAGGCAGGGTTATTCGTCCATGCCTTCTTGAAGCCGCCAAGCCACAGGCCATTATATGTACGGGCAATCGGATCGTAATTGTCAGGAACATCAACAATCAGGCCGCGCAGGTGATAGGCGCGTGTCGGCGTGTCCGTGTACTGATCACGATCTACCACAGCCCCGGCAATAGCAGAGAAAGGATATGACAGATTGTCGTCTGTGATTTCTGTGTAGCTGTTCCATACCGTTCCATTGCTCAACAGGTCACTGGTGCTGTCAGGCGTAATGCGACGCACCCGGATGTCGAATGGCTTGGTTACTGGCGCCTCAATGACATGCGCCTCCAGATATTCTCCTGAGATTTTTCCCGGACCAATCGTCACCGTTTTAACCGGCTGGAAGGCATTGTTACCAGTGCGAACGTCAATGGACATCGAAACAGATGTGTTCTTCTGGTTGCCTTTAGAGTCTTGCTCAACAAGGCTTCGCACACCGATATTCAGGCGAACCCTTGTCACATCAACATCAGAAACCGTTCGCACTAGTGGCGTATTAAAGGTGACGTCGTTGTTGACGATGGTGGTCGCTTCAATCGCCGAAAAACCATTAATAGGAGACTGGCTTTCAGACCCCGGACGCCAGGCCACGCTTACACCGTTGATATTGGTGTCGCCATTAACGTTAGTTACTGGAGTCTTGTTTAACAGGAAGGATGAAAGGTGATTCTGGTCTACCGGCCCGTAGATTGGCCCCTCACTGATGATATCCAGCACTTTCAAAAACTGCTTAGACCGCAGATTGTCGTTTAGAAGTGTTGGTGTTGAAGCTTTGCCGCCGCCTGATGACATCTCAATCTCCGGAAATAAAAAAGCCACCCGAAGGTGGCTTGCTAGCTAATTGATTCTTGCCAGTCCATGTTGTTGGTCGTGTCTATCCCGAGGGATATCACGTTACTTCCGACGACCATTTCACCCAGAAGGATTGGCACTGGCCTCCCCTGTCCGATTCGGTTTTCAGCACTGGTAAATGAGTTATTTGTGATGCTGTTAGTTTGCGCAGCCTCTGCCGAAGTCTTTGTCTTCATGTTTCTTGCCATGTAAACAGAGTAAGCAACCGAAGCGACCGTAACGGCGATAAGCACCCAGGCCGCTACACCAATTGCGGAGCCCTCAATTACTGGCACCAATAGCACTGTCGAACCCGGCTTCAATTCCCTGTCCATCTGCCATCCTATCGAATCGTCTGATACTTCTTCCCCGGCCAGACGGAGCCTGACTCTCGTATTCATGAGGTCTTTTTTCAGTCCGGGGCTCTGAGCAATCAGAAGCCTCATCCCCTGCGCGGGAGTGGACACGTTCAGAGAGATTTGGCGGAAATGTCTTCGAAGATGCCCCGCAAATCTAAAGATGAGCATTGGTGATGCCTCCAGATGGAATGTGTTTGCCGCATATATGCCAGGCGGTAGGGCTCACGGCGACTTATATAGCCCTGGCAGTCGTGGTGAAGCACCATGCCATCGCCCAGATAAATCATCGCGTGGCACGGGTCGCAGCCTGGAAAAGGAACCCGGATGATGATGTCGCCTGGCTGTGTGTCTTTCGCCTCAACCTGGTGAAACCCGTTCACCTCGAGGTTTTTCAGATACAGGTTTTCGCCACGCAGCCACCACCCGTTTGAGCGCTCGAAGTCAGGCAAATCAATCCCGCACAGGTGATAAGCATCCCGGAAGATTGAATAGCAGTCAGATGTTCCGTGCTCAAACTTACGTCCCAGCAAATGCGGCGCCGGTCTGAACTTCATAAGTTGCCCATTAGCTGCTAGCCACCATTCAAGGCCCGTCGCCAGCTGTGCTCGACGGTCATTCGCTGAAAGCACTGAGCCACCTGCCGGGTGCGAGTGAAATATTGCAGTTACTTCGCCTTCATCTTCTCCCGCCAGCCAGTCATCATCACTGATGCGGAACTGGTTATGCGGCTCGGGATGTGCGTTACGGCAGCGAAACAGGCGATTGCCGTCGATAATCAGCCCGCACACTTCATCCTGCGACGTTGCCGCATAGTCGATACACTCTTGCATCAGGAAACCTTCTGAGAGCCTGGGAAGCTGCTGATTGGCATTGGTTCTGGGCGCTTGAATCGCATTCTGCAACCAGAGCGACGGTGAGAGCACCGGTCACGATTCGGATCGGCTGTTGGGTTATCCCGCTCATCTGCTACGGGCGGCCCGTCATAACGACAGCCTTCACCGCGATAAACCCACTGACACACGTCAGCCAGTATTGTACGCGCCGGGATAATGGCGTTATCACAGTCAACAGGAGTCGCAAGGGAGTAGGTGACCTGCTCAAATGTCTCTTCGGTCATCTCCTCCACGATGTAACGGGAGACAGCCTCTTTGGTAGGGTCTGCATCCGGGTTACCGTTCAGGAAGTTAACTGCATCAAGATGCTTAACCGGCACCTGTCGACGGGTAATGACGACTCCAAGCATGTCGTCAAAGTCGCTGTTAATTCCGGTTATCAGACCAGAAACGTTAGCCACCGCCATCGTTGGCCGTGCATACGTCCCTTCGTTCTTCATCTCAAAGCCTTCTACTGCTATCGGGTAAGCTGGATAGGCTCGCCCCTTCCAGATTACGTCCGTATAGAAGCCGTTAGTCCCGGAGTGGAATCTAACAACGTCGCCGCCATAAGGCTGTAGGTCTGCTTCAAACAGGTCGATAAACGCGCCAACGCCAGCGTCAACGCTCTCAATAATTAATTCTGCTGGTATGTCGCGCACGGATAACTCCCCATAAAAAAAGCCACCCGGAGGTGGCTACTGATCGAATATCAGGATGTGATATATCCTGTTTGATGGTTAAGGTTGAGGCTCAGCCCGTCCATGTGAGGGCATGGACGCACACAGCAATGAGGGATGGCTGATTACCTCTATTAAGGGATTCAAATGGAAAAAGAAACTTTGCAGAGAAATATTGACCGCGTAGACGCTCTTGATTCTGTTGTTCGCCAACTAATAAAGGTTCTTACACCTGAGCAATTAGAGAAATTCAGATTCAATACAAAAGCTCTATGGCACAGCGCAGAGGCCGCATCAACTCCTGAAACAAGCGAAACAATTCAGAGGACAAAAATTCACGCATTCAAAATTTCAGGCATTTGAAATCACATTTAGTCTGGCATTTTCTAATATTGCGTTAACGTCATTAGGTCTAATGCTTTGTGAACTGCGTGCGATCTTAAATTCGGCGGCCTGGTTATGGGCCGCATTCAAAAGACCGCCCGGACGACGCGCATTTGCAATCACCTCATTAGTAGTCTTTCTCACTATTTCCCTCACTGCTTCAACTTCTTGCTGCTGAATATTCATCTTACCCATAAAATCTTCTAGTGCTTCAACACGCTCTTCTAAAGTCATAACTATCTCCCGTCTTTCGGCTTATCGTGGAACTTGTTCAAATGTGGCTGTGAGTTGGAAATGTGGTCCGGTCTTTGTGGTGCTCCATGACCGGCATACAAACAGCCGCTGCACTCCGGTGTCTGATGGAGTCCAGTAGAACGCCTCCACCGACATTCTGGCTTTCAGGAAGGCATCGACAGCCTTAGCGATGTTAGCTCTACCGCAAAGGCCGTCAGTCCCATTGAAGGTCAGCGAGTAGCTATCCATCAAAGGGTTGATACCTTTTACCTGCCGTTGCTCATACCCTTCACCGAGCTTAATCACTGCAACGTTTGGCTGCCTGCTGACGGTGTAGCCTCGCTCAGGCTTCCAGGTGAATATTTCAGGCATTATCGACTCCTCTGCAGTAGCCCGTTTGGCCTCTGCTGGTCGCGGATGGTGTTAATGCTGACTTGCTTCATCATGGTGGACATCTTCGCCATTGTTGCGTCGTCAATGCCACCGGTGGTCTGAATGTGGAACTCAACAGTCTGATGGATAACCGCACCACCTCCACCGCCGCCCTGCATATCCTTATTGCTGATCACCTTTCCATTATCTCCAGGTATCATGTACTGCCTGCCGGAGCTGGCCTGATAAATCTCAGGCATGCCACCCTCACCTACGCGATACATTTCACCGGCAGATACCGGGCCGCCATTTTTACGGGCTCCGGCCACTGCCATACCTTTGGCAGCGAGAAGAGAACCACTATAAGCGGCTTGGCCTACACCCGCCGCGCTTCCCATTGTTGCTATGGATGCGCTCACTGCGGCTGGAGCCCATGCAGATGCTGCTAAACTAGCCTGTGCGGTGGTTGATGCTAGTGCGGCTGTTGCGGCTGCCTGCCCCATTACCTGAGCTTTCACCCACTCGATACCCATCTGAACGAAACTACTTATGACGCTGTTCAGGATGGTTGTGCCGATGTTTGCGAATGCCTCCTGCAAGCTTTGAGTCCCGTTGATAAGTCCTGTAAGAGCACTGGATGCGCCACTTTGAAGGCCATCAAGAGAGGTGGCCAGAAGCTCGTTTGCCTGGCTCTGATTCCGGAAAATCTCCCACTGAGCATCAAGTCGCTGCTGCTCGTATTGCCGGTTGGCAGCATTCATCAAGGCCAGTCCGTTAGCCGTTATCTTCCCTTTCTCAGTTTCAAACTGCTGAATCAGAGCAAGCTTACGGGCGTTTTCATTGGAAAGCTTCTGCACCGGGTCGATTGAGCCGCGGGCGTCATTGATGGGGCTAACCACGGCATCAGAGCGAATTTTGGCGAGGTTGGACTGGTGCTGCTGCTCGGCTCTCTCTGTGGCCTGATTGAACTCGTCCTGAGTTATTTTCTTAGCGTCGAGAGCTGTCTTGAGGTCTTTAGTCTCTTGCGTGTAGCGAGTTGATTCCTGTCGCTCCGGGATAAGCTTCTCTGCTGCTGCCTGGGCTTTAAGTGCGTTGGCTGTATCCCATATTTCTGCTGCGTAATCTCCTGCTTGCTTCTTCTGAGCCTCGGTTGCGCCTTTACCAAGCGAAAGTTGGGCATTCAGGATTGCCTGCTCTCTGTTAAGGTCTTTCGCGGACTCTGCGGCAAGTTGGGATTTGTTTTTGAGGTCATCCAGTTTCTGATTTACTGAATCAGCCTGAGACGCTGATTTTTTACTCTCGCTATTTGCTTCCTTCTGAGCCTTGGTGTTCTTCTCAGTTTGGGCGTAGCGATCCTGCAGTTGTTTTGTAACCGGGTCATTGGCAGCCAGACCAACATCTTCTGCATCATATTGTGCCTGCAACCTTGCTCTGGCCTCGCCCTCAAGTTTTGATAGCGCAAGACGTCGCTCTGCGTTCTGAATCAGCTTCTTAGCTTCTGATGAAGGTTCAGGCTCTGCCGCTTTTCCAGATTCAGAAGCTTTTTTATTTAAGGAGTCAAGGCTCTGCATAGTTGCAGCCATTGCGGCAATGGCCGCCTCGCTTGCATTTGGTATCTTTGTTCTCAGGTTGTTTGCAAGAACATCAAATGCAGCATCAGATTCCTTGGCTTTGGTGTTAAGTTGCTCCTGTATTTCAGCCTGCTGATGTTGTGTTTTATTAAGCTTATCTGTTGCATCGCTAAGGTCCCTTTTCCTTTGACTTAGCGTATAAAACCATTCATTTGCTTTTTGAACATAACCGTTTGTTTGGTCTTGCTCTACACCAAACTTCCTTGCTAATCCTATATACTTTTCGTACTCACGCTGAGCATCCGAGACGGAATCATTAAGATCATCAATTTTTTCTTTCTGTGCAGTTATTGATTTTGCTATGTCAGCCAAAGTCCCCTGCAGTTGAACCTGATTCATTTCTCTCATTTTGGTGATTACGCCATCTAGAGAGTCTGCGAAGTTAATTGACTCTTCTTTAGCCTGCTTAGCCTGCTGCCAGAAATAGAATATCGCAGATGCTGCCAGCATTGCTGCACCTGCCGGCCCACCAATGAAAGCAAGCGCGTTTCTCGCAAGAGTAGCCGATAGTGCATATGATTTATTTAGATTGGTTGCCAGCTCGGTGGCGGCTGCCAGCCTTGCCTTTGCTGCGGTTGCCGCGTTATCTGCAGCAGTGATCTTCTGCTGAATGGCTGCGTATTCGGCCTGATAGCTGACAGTAAGCCCGTATTGCTTGTTAATGGCTGACTGCGTAGCTAACTGCCTGGCCTTTGCCTGCTCAGAAGCTATCGTTGCCTGGGCGTTTTTTATTTCAGCCTGAGCGCTTGCAATAGCCGCCTGTGTTGCCCTAATTTCCTCATCTCTCTGCTTAATAGTTGCAACGGTGTGAGTTACCTTTGCTTGAGTTGCCGCAGCTAATGATCCGACATACCTGCTGGCAATTACAGCCGAGAACACCGTAATTGCAGCCGTGGTTGCGTCTACCAGATTCTTCATCCCGTCTTCGTTGTCACTGAAAGAAAGGATTGCATCTGCAGCACTGATAAGACCGTTAGTGAATGACTGTAGAGCCCCTGTCTGATTTTCTGCCGCAACGAGAACAGCTGTGATTGCTGTCTTAATTCTCACGCTGGCATCGGTGAGGTTATTGGACATCCCCTTTGCTGATTCAGCGTTTGCATCAAGAGATTGTTTAAGGCCTTCTGTAAGTTGTTTTGCTGAGAGCTTCCCGGCAGCACCAAGCGCTCGAACATCTGCGGCTGACTTGCTGCTAGCGCTGGCAATATCTTCAATCACGCTTGGTATTGCTGCCGTTATCGACTCCCACTGATCAGCGGAAACCTTTCCGGTGTTGATAGACTTTGTGAAAGCGTTAATTGCTGAGCTCGCCCGGTCAGCGCTGGCGGCGTTTTTAACAAATGCGTAGGACATTGAGTCCTGAACGTCGATTGCCTGCTGAGTTGAATAACCCATACTGCGAAGGCCATCAGCACTACGGATGTAAAGTTCTTGCGCTTCAGCTAGCGATCGGAAAGTGCCATTTGCCGTTTTAAGAAGGCGCTTTTGCACCATGTCGAATTCTTCGGTGCTGGCTGTGGCCATGCGGACGCGATCGGCCATTTCCTGGTACTTCTGCACCATGCTAGCCATTTCACGCAGCGCGGAAGAAGCAATAACAAGCTTAATGGTAGATGACAAGCGGCTCAGGCTCGTATTTAGCGTGTCAGAGTTTTTTGATAGTGAACCCAGCTCACCTTTTGCCTTTCTAACTGACGCAATTAAGCTTCCTGTTTCGAGGTCTACTTCATAGTAGATTCCGCCTAAATCTTGAGCCATTTAATATCTCCAGACATAAAAAAACCCCGCCTAAGCGAGGTTTGTTGATTAATTAGCTAACTAGATGCCATCTTGTCCGCATGTGCTTAGATAATATTTCATATCCCTTTCACTGGGGTCAGAAAATACCTTCTTGTCATCTACTGTATAGGTTACACCTTTAGAGAAGATGCCCTTTGACTTCATGCTTATTGCTATGAAGAAAGGTGAATATCCGGCATATGCGCCGTAACCATTTTTGGCATTAACGTTACCGCATACGAATCCACCTACAACGCCATCCTTCTCGCCCTGCTGTATGAAGCGCATGTATCTGAACTTTGCGCTTTCAGGGTCTTTCATGTCGGCAGATACTTCTTTCTGTGCCAATTCTATGGCCTTCTCGGCGCTTGGCTTGCAACCAGTTAAAGCCGCTATAGCAAAAATCAGGATAAACTTTTTCACCAATAAATCCTTTATGTTTGTTTTGATTTTTAATGTCACTAGCTGATATCTATAAAACCCAAGCCCCAACCTTCAGATCTCATCTTTTCTTCAAGGATAGCTTCTCTTTCTTTATCTTTGTTTCTACGAAGCAACACCCCTAACTGATAGTATCCGTAATTATTGGGGCGAAAATACGTTTTTGGGTGTGGGTAATCTCCCATAAGCTCTTCATACTCATGGATTTGTTTCTTTGCTTTTGCGATTAAAGACTGCATAACCAAGTCAGATATACAAATCATATACTCGCAAGCACTGATAGCAATTAGCAGATGCCTTTCATCAGATCTCAGTCTGTAATGCTCTTTTACCAGCCCTGTAAGTTGGAAGTGAAGATCTACTATTTCTGAGTGGTTCTTACGCATGACCCAATGTCTAAACCACGAGACTTTGTCTGAAGAAAATCCTGAAAGGCTCACATCCCTATCCCCATAAGTAACAAGTAGCAACATGTTAACAAAGGATGGCGGCAAGGCAATGCAAAAACCCGCCGAAGCGGGTATGGTGTTTTACCTACACTTTTTGTGTAGGTCGCTAAAACAGTTTACGAATATCAACGCCATACACTGCAAGCCAAGCAGCACGAGGCCATGACTTCACTGTACCAAAGCGTGGATCTTCAACTTCATGTGGGGTGACGCCATTCTCACGGCACCATTTGCGAAGAGGTTGCCACTTATATTTCGCATCAGTCTTCTTTTCTACCGGAATGATTGCTGCGTAATTCTTACCCTCGCCCAACCGCTCTGCCAATGCGTTGGCCTTCCTTTTCTCCACTGAAGCTGTAGCCATAGCGGTAGCTTCACGCTTTTCGCCAATCCACGCCTTGGTTTCAACTGCTTCATCACGCTCAGCTGCGATCAGTTCTTTTTCAGTTTCAGACTGAACAAGAGCTAATAAAGCCTCTTTGTAGCTTACTGGAAGAGCTCGCTGGCTTATTTTTTCTTCGAGGCTGTAAATGTGTCGAATAACGGTCATCCGCAAAACAGCGCTGTACCCCGTAAGCAGACACTCAACATGAGGCTTGTCGAGACGGAAACTTGATACATATCCCCGTGAGTCAATAGTAATATCGACTCCATCAACTAATGTAACCGTTTGATTTTTCTTATGACTCAGATTTGAGCCATCTTTTGTAATGCCATACAGATCCTCGAGCATCTCCCAGATATCGCGGATAACATTCTTATGCTCCTTTTTTGTGAGCTTAGATATCTCGCGGCTTGACATAGTGACATGAGATCTAGGTTCTGCTATCTTCAATGCAGTCATTAGACATTCCTTATGTGAAAGTTAGGGTTTGTGACATACGCCAGCAGCTGTAACTGCTGGCTTTTTTATTGCCGTATGTCAGAGCAAATTTAAGAAAGAAGAAGCTCTCCCTTCGCGCCGCGAACATAAACATTCCTTGCCTTCGAAACCCTTCTGATCGCGTCAATCTCTCTAATTTCTGGATACATCTTCCTGAGCATTGTTCGCATTACTTCAACCTCGCTTCGTGGGCCAGAGAGATCGAATCCCATTTCTTCCAGTATCGAGACAAGGTGCAGCGTTGGGGATTTCGCATCATCGCCATACATCATGTAAGGCTGCACATTTAAGCTAGGCGTCTGGAAAGGCCTCTTTGGCTGAGGAGGGTTATTAACCCGAAGAGAAAGATTGTTTTCGTACCACCAGGATAACGTGATATCCAATCCTTCTGCTGGCAAGTCAGATAGGATTGGCGATGCCAAAACTTCTTTTTCAAGAACATCCAGAACCCAGCGACGAAATTCCTTTGCTTTCGTTGTTCGGGCAAACATGGCAATCAGGTGAGCTCCGCGAAGAGAAAATGCGCGGGTCATCTGCTCACCGTAAGGGGTGGTCACTTTGACCACCCCTGTCATTTTTTCTGTAAATTCATCAGCATGACGTGAGTAGATACGCTGTACAGCCTTATCGTCGGAGTACTGAAGCGCATAGCCTATTTGGATAGCAGTCAGCCAAGTCTCTGCCATGTTTTCTACGGGCTGAAGATGTATGCCCTGGAAGTTAAGATCTGATTTAGCTACAATATTCATGTCGATATTTCCTTTGCCGGATTTGTTCGATAAGAGGCCCAGGGTGTTAGCGCACTTCTGGGCTTCGCCGTTTTTACTGCACATGCATTTGTCCTCTGAACTTCAAAGCCCATACCAACGCCTGAACAAGTGCGGCGTTTTCAGAAAGCCCCTCTTCATCGGCGATACGCTTAAACTCTTCTTTCACCTTCTGCGGATAGCGCAGGGTTGTCTTTGCTTCGTTCTTTTCCATCTCTTCGTCCTAGAGGCCACATTGCCACCACAAGGCCATAGTGCCACCATTGAATTGATATGGCAATATGGCACCATTGATTTTTTAAGGGGGGGGGCAAATGTCAGAAAAACAGGTTAAAGACTACGACAAATTCAATGTCAGATTCCCGGATGGTATGAGGGATGCTGTAGCCGAGCGAGCAAAGCGCAATGGCAGATCAATGAATGCAGAGATCATTCAGATTATTGAGGATGCAATTGCAGCTGAAGAAAGCGGCTTCCCGGCTGGCGATGCCAGGGAATTGCGTGCAGTTATTAGGGCTAAGGATGAGTCGATTTATGAATATATTGGCGTTCTAGAGAAAATGACCAGGGTGGTTGATAAGTTGTCAAAATTAGCTTTCCCTGATCATGATGACAAAGAAAACAAAAAGCCCACCTAGTGGGCTATTGAACGAAGACAACAATTAGGTGATTAAATGGTCAATGCTATTCTTGAAATTGCACGCAGAACTAAACATATCGAAACAGTTGCGACTTCGGCAGGAGGAATATCAGCAACAATTAGATTATTCTCCCCAGGAAATATTGGGATGGTGGTTGATCTCAGCCATCGCATAAGAGCCATAACCATTAACGATATGGCAGGGGTTAAGCTAATAGCCAATAATTACAACGTACAAGCTGTTGTTATTGTTACTAATGCAAGAATTAACTTCAACTTTAGTGATGCTTTTCCTAACATTTGGACTTGTTGGGTTCCTGTAGATACAAATGTAATTGAGAGTGATGCTAGGTTTGCATTGAGCTTCAATTATTTTATTGAGTACTCAGGATGGAAAACGTCATATCTAGAAATTGCTAATCATTCCGTCTACGAAGACGAGAACGATTTTTATTCTCAATTCCTTTATTAAGTTATACATTTTTCATTTCAAAGAGGCGATAAGGGGCTCGAGATTCTCGCCATTCTGAATCTCATTCTCGAACAATCTGAATCACACTCCCCCTCTCATCCGCTTAGTTGTAAAAGCGATATCGACAAGAGAGAGGTTTTCTGCAGAGGGATTACCGTAATTTATAGTCGCCAGAAAGCAAAAACCCACCGGGTGGTGGGTTATGCTGCCTTTGTGGTTTTTCTTTTGTAGACGCTTCTGATGATTCCCAGCACTGTAAATACAATCCCCACAAGCATTAAGAGGTAACCATAACGCAGGTGGCTTTCCCTTGCGGCAATTAGAAAGATATTCTCTACGCATCGCTGTTCAATCAGTGCGCAAGTGGACATATTGTAAGCCACTATTGACCATATAAAACCTGCAATCAATGCGCCAAGTCCCCACGTTGTCATATTCCATCCCTTAATGGTATTTCGTAATTTTCGCCCTGTTGTCAAAAAGCAAAACCCCACCCGGTGGTGGGTTTAGTTATGCAGGTCAAGCAGTACCACTTTCTCTTGGTGGCTCTTTATCTATTATTAAATTGTACTGGCCCCTGACAACAACCCCATTTTCTTTAACTTCAAGATAGCTAATCCTGAATGACTCTCCGGTGACAACCGCTGAGGCGAGACGATCCATCTCACCAGGCCGAGTCATGTCTTCTGCAACTTTCATATTGAATGTGTCACCAGTGCTCTGCCTGGTAACTAACATATTAAAGTCCGTAGTGTTCCCTATTCGCTGAAGACCCTGAATGTAAAAATTGTCAATTGCCTCCCAGCTATCACGCTTTACTGATTGCCTGTTTTTAAAGTCTAGTAATTGCGCACCGGTATAGCTCTGCCCACCAACAAAAGCAGCATCTGCATCGTTCGCTACGGACTTAAGAACAGAAACCTTCGCAGTATCACCATAGCCTTCAATTTCTTTACTTCTAGACGACTCACCATTTGCTTTCAGTTCTGCGCCCAATTTAAACGCATCTTTCATCCCAGTAACTACCAACTCAGTGTTTTGCCGATTAGCCTCAAGAAGATTGACATTGGCTGCTGCCTCATTCTCTTTATCCTTTCCCTTCCTGTGGAGGTAGTAGCACCCGCCAAGAGTTAAGGCGGATATCAACGCCAATAAAACAACCATTTTCTCTGTGCCGCTCATGCCTGTCATAGACTCCTGGAGAACATTAAGAGCATTGTTGGCTGTGCATGACCAGTCGGTGCATGACTCTGTTGATCCCTTTGATATCTGGAAAACAACATCTAACGACTTCTTATCATCATTGGTGAGTTTTTGAAGATTGGGCACCCCATACTTTGCCATAGCATAAGCTCTTTGCAATGATTCATTCATTGCTGCCAAGCCGCATATCATTGAACCAGTAAGCGATGAGTTAAACTTTTCACCATTCACTTTAATAAATAATTGGGGCCAACCATCGAACTCAACCTCAATGCCATCGGAAAATATATCCTCTTCTTTTTCCAAATGTCTCGACATCATAGCCCAGAAGTCTTCTGCTGATTTTATTACAAGCTTTTCCTGCTCCATGCGCATTACCTTGAAAAATATAAATTATTGATAATGTATATCCTTACATATATTCGGTAAATCCTGTGATTAAATACACATGTTGTAATATACAGCAAAATCTCAACATAACATTCAACCAAGCTTATCCAGCTTCCGCTGCTTCTTCGCGAAATAGTCATCAACAACGGTGTTGTACTCTTCTTTCGTGAAGCCCTTCTGCTCGGGATATTTGGTGTTGAGCAGCAACTGGAAATCGGTCATGGTCAACTTCATCGCTTCATCTTTCGAGATGCCGAAGTGTGAGCGGGCGGCGTTGATGTATTCGATAGCGTGAAATTCTCTCGTCATCTGGCCTGATTCGTTGCGCTGCAGCTTGCGAACTTTCGCCTTTCCAATAATGCCGTGGGTGATAAGCGAGCTGGATATCATCACCATCTCTTCATAAGACATCGCTCCTGGCATCCAGATTAGCTCACCTGTACGACTGCGGCTCGGCACCATTGCGCCGGTCAGCGGCGAACAATCTTCTTCACAACACGCCTGCAGGATGTTAATCGCTGCCCCAATAGCCTTATCGGCAAACCCTGGCTTACTGACGTGCTCCATTAGCCACGCCGGAACGCCCCCGTAAGCCTCATAGGCGCGAGCAAACAGCGGTGACACTGCGTCATGGTTTAAGTCGTAAAAGGCCTGCACAATCTCTGCTGGCGAGCCTATGCGCGTCATTGCAGCGAATGATGGGCGAAAGAAGTATTCGCGGCGGCCAGCGCCGATAAGGCACTCGCCAATTTCAGTTAAAGGTGTCATTGCTCCCCCATAATCAATATCGAGGGCCCACAGGAACCCTCTGTATTAATTACGCAGTCACGGTGATAGCTGCAGTATCGGTCTTGGCACCGTCCGCAGTAGTCGCAGTGATGGTCACGGTGCCTGCGGCTACGCCAGTCACCAGGCCGGTATCGCTCACCGTTGCTTTGGTGGCATCGGAAGATGACCAAGTGACAGCTTTATTGGTGGCATTTGTCGGGGCGATGTTGGCAGCCAACTGGCGAGTTGCGCCTACAGCGATGGATGCAGTTTTCGGCGCTACGGTGACGCCGATTACCGGAACATCATCAACAACGTCTGTCACCTGCACGGTAGAACCATCAGCCACTTTGAACTCAGTAGACAGAGTAACGATGTCATCGGTGCCGCCGTCATTGCTGAGCGCGGTGATAACCATGTAACCCTGAATCTGAATCTGGCCGAAAGTCATACGCACCCAAAGCGTAGGCTGGCGGCCTGCAGTTGCCTCTGCGACGTAATACTTGATGAATTTATACACCCCGTACTGATCGGAACGGTCGTTTACACGCACCTCACCCTCGAAGGAGAGAGTCAGATCGTTAGAAGTGACGATGTTCTCAACCCATCCTTTGGTGTCATCAGCGGATGAGGTGGTTGTGTTCGGTGACATATCGAACGTTTTTGATGTGCCAGGCATTAGCAGCTTGAAATCTGCCTCCGTAGGCACCGCATCGGCGCAGCCGTCAGCCACTTCAAGAATGACGGCGCGGCCAAAGAGTTTTGTGTTATCGGTCTGACAAATTGCCATGTCTTAGGCCTCTTATGAGCATAAAAAAAGGCCGCACATCGCGACCTGGTTGATTTGGTGTTTGGTTAATCGCTGCCGTAGAGACAGGCGAACATGAGGCGGTAAACGAGCCGCCCCTCAGTAGAGAGAACTGGCGCGGGAATGCCGCCGAGGTTTGTTATCTGGCCGAGGCATTTGCTGACCAATGGATTTTGCTTCACGAACTCGATGATGCGGTTAACAGCGTCGTCTGCCTTCTGGTGCTCGGTCACGCCTTTAGCGGAAATGATATCCACCATGACGTAATGATCGCCGCCAATATCCTTGTCGATATTTGAGCCGCCAGAAGGACGGAACACGATGTAGCTTTTAGCCAGGCGCTTATCGTTGGGGTCGTCAGTCCAGACCAGCAACTGAATATTGAGCCCATCAGTTAGGCCACTCTCAAAAAAGACGTCCCGCACCCGCTTGTACATTGCAGGGGTCATAGACTCAGCTCCTTTTTCACCACAGCCGCAATCTGCTCTCTCATGTCATCAAACCCTTTTGTGAGGAACTCTTTCTTTGCGGTTGTGCGTGTGAAGTTTTGCCTGATATCCGGATCGTGAACGTAAACTGCGTAATTAGCTGAGTAACCTACTCTCCCTGTGATTCTTGTTCCACTCATGAATACGTCACGATACTGTGAGTTGATTAGGTTTGATGTGTCTATCGGCGTGTAAACCGCTGCCTGAGCGCCGCCAAGAAGAAGTGCGGAATGAATCGCCCTGAGGGCTTTTCGGCTGACAATGTTATCGACTACAGCATCAAGTCTTGCTTGTGCAGCGCTCACTCCTTTCACCTTAACGCCCATATCAAGCTCCGGTAATTAAGGCGAAGTCATCTGCCTGTCGATAGAATGAGTCGGCATATCTGAGAACGGTCATCACCTCATCGGCTCCGGCCTCAATCGGATCAGGCTCCATGGACTCGCCAATAAGAACATAATCACCGCGCTTAGCTTCGGAAAACTCCGTCCAAAAAGTGTTTTTTGCCGTGATTTCCGTGCCAATATCACCTACTTTTGCAGATAACCCCCCCTGATACTCACACATGAATATCTCGGGCTCAGACCATCCTAAAGGGTCGCCGTTTTCAGCAAAGCCCAGGTTTCTCCAGATAGTGCATTTCGCCGTGTAGTTCCAGCGAGCTGTCTTGCTCAATATCGCCACCTTACAACCTGAGTTCCGGTCGCCCGTATGCGTTCGCAGTTAATAAACCACTCACCGCTACTTTTGATGTATGCGGTAGTTTGTCGCCCGGAATCAGTTTTAACCCACACCCTGACAAACGGATCTGGGATTCTTTCTGAGGCGTCAATCCACACCGTCACCCCCTGTTCACCTTGAACTGAAGCACGCCGCCACCGCTATCAATCGGCAATGACGATGTGCACCCTGATGTGTCCAGCTTCGCCAGTGATGAATAGAGCGAGGCTTTACCGTCATCGAAATACTTAAACGACTGAGAAGCCCCGGAAGGTGATGATTGAGATGAAACCTTTCTGACATCGGACGAGGCAAGCATTAGTACGACTGCGTAGACCTTTATCAATAACTGGTCACAGTCGTCATAGCCCGCCCCGTCCAGACAGGCGTCAATTTTATTCACCTTGCACAAGTAGGCATCAATGATGAAACCAGCCGCCTCATAGCCCAGCGCAGACAACTGCTCATTAACCTGCGCCGCTGTTATCTGCACTGCCATGATTACGCCCCTTTCTTGCCGAAGGTTGTCAGGACGCCAGCGGTATCCTTGATGCTGGTAGCAATCTGCTTCCAGTTGGCCGCCGCGGCAATCTGCACGTTAGTCGGAGATTTGATGCTATCTTTCGACCACTGATAACCACGGATGCCCAGGGTAAAATCATACTCGCCTTGCATCAGGGCTTTGATGTTCTCCTGCCCCAGCACATCCTGCGCTTTCATGATCAGCGGCGTGGTGCTAACGGCAGCAGCGCCGACAGTCAGGCCGAGAACGTGCTGAAGGTCACCATCAGCAAGCGCCGGGATGTCAGACACAACAAACCGGCGACCCATGCCGTCCTGCATGATTGATACGTTGCCAATCTGGAACAGACGGTTTGCGTTGCTCAGCGTTTCATCAATGAAATCATTGAACGTTGCGCCATCCATCAGCCACGCCACCAAGCGGGAGTAGGCATCACCAAACGGGCGAGCGCCCTTGTTCAGGCCGCGCAGGGATGGTGCTACACCTGCCGCACTGGACTGGTCAGTCACCGCTTCGGCACTGGTTGAGATGGCCGCTTTAAGCGCTGAGCCAGTGGTATTCAGATAGTCCTGAATCATTGCCTCTGCTGCCTGGACGGAAACTACCACTGATGCTTCGTTCACGTCCTTGCCCAGACGTTTCATCATGGTTGGCGTGACGGAGATTGGTCCGATACGACCGTCAATTTTTACCATGCGGTCGAGCAGCTGCCCCATTTCCTGCGGGGTCAGATTGCCGGAGCCGTAAGCGTTACGGCGCTGAGCCAGGCCGCCGAGAAGCTGCCATGAGGTTTGCTCGACGTAATCACCAATGTGATCGCCGCCACCGAGAACCAAAGCGCCGCCAGATGCTGCGTTAAACTCTTGTACTGCCTGCGCCACCAGTTCGGTTGCTGCTGTAGATACTTGCTGCTGAAAAACATATAAGGACATGTGTTACTCCTGAGTCTTTGCGATAATGTCACGCGCCCGCGCATAGAGCGGGTTAGTGTCAGTTTTAGGTTTGAATCCATCGCCTCCGGCACCAGGATTTTTATCTTCGGCACCCCCGGTGCCACTTGCTTTTGAGCTGATAATTACCGGCGCAAACAGCTTGTTGGAGCGAAACTCTTTCGATAAATCTTCAAGGCTTGAAGCCGATGGCTTGCCAGACAGGTCAAGAACTCGCGTTTTGCCTTCCTCAACAGCCAGGCGTGATTTAATGTGCGGAAGGATTAGTGCTGCGTTATCGCCAGCAAGGTCTGCCGCCAGACGCTGAGCTTCGTTATCAACCAGCAGGGTATGTAGACGGCTATCACGCTCCTGAACCTGAGCCATTAGCTCAGCCTCTCGCGCAGACAGCTTCTCGCCCCAGCTTTTCTCCAGCGCTTCGATATCGCCGTTTTTACGGGCTTGCTCTTCCGCTGCTTTCTTTGCCGCCTCTTCCGCTGCCCGGCGTTTTTCCTGCTCGGATTTCTTTTCGCCAAGCAACTCGTCAACTTTTTTGCTCAGGCCGCTAACATCCGGCAGCCCTTCAATCGCCAGTTGATATCCCTCGCCAGATTCGGCATACATTGCCTTCTGAGCATCATCCAGCGCGTCAAATTCTTCTTTGGTGACTTTAAATTTAATGGTCATCTATAACCTCGGGTTAGATGTTGCGATCTCAGATCGCAGGCAATAAAAAACCCCGCGCTATGGCGGGGTCAGAGTTAAATACTACAAATGCTTGATTAATTTATGGGTGCTTGATGGTTATCGTCACTATACCTTTGCCACCTGTTATCAGGCTTTTATCGTATCTGAGTTCATACCATCCTTTTTCCACGCCACGCTCTAATAGATTTTCAATCCCGTGTTCTTGCAGGGAAAGATATTTATCAAGGCCGCATTTCTTTTTGAGAAAAGGTATAAGCTTTTCAAGATCCACCGTATCGCTATTAGATGAACCCAGAATAATTTCATGCAGAAGGTTTTCTGCGTCTACCAGCTTCATAATGGCCCCATGGTTATCCCTATTGCCGCCAAAAATAACACAATTAATTTAACCCCGCTCGCTCGAAGGCATCAGGCGCAGCCTTTTTCATGTCTTCGAGAGTCATGGGCTTAAAGTTTTTGTGCAGCTGTAGCTTTGCGAACTGATCAGGCGTTAACCCGCCATCACGGAATAACTTTCCGCGAGTGGGGCCAAGAATGATGTCCTGCCGTTTTACTGACTGACGCTCAAGCCACTGGTAATACGTTTCCTCGCCATAGACAGAATCACCAGGCGCATCCTGTTTCAGCATTGAACGAAAGCGCTTATTGATAACTGGTAGCATTCTTGAGCGGCACCGGATATGTAGCGGCGGTCGCGGCCCCTTACCCACAGGGTAGGTCGTTCCATCCAGAGAGCGGCAGAGGGTGGAGGTCTTGTTGTCCAGTATCGCAGCAAATTCCTCTTCATCCACGATATCCGGATTTTCCATGTAGAACTCTACCGCTGACATGCTGTGAGCATGTTGTAGTGCTGTTCGTGATATGGCGTCATAATCGAGAACAATCTTACTGACTACAGCATAAGCCCCAGCATCAGAATGAGAGCCATTGATGGATTGCTGCAAGTCGCTTACCGTGCCGTTGTCAGAGAATGTCCTTACAACCTCATTCGTTACTTGAGTTGATGCCATCACTCCCCACGCCTCAATAAACTCAGGAAGGTATAACGGGCCATTCCAGTTTTTAAGCGACATGGGACTATTGCGCATGGACTTGCGTAACGCATCCTCACCAGCCTTTTTTACCACCTCATCGCCAAACACCTGGACGAAGCTCAAATACTCAAGCTCAGCCATTTGCAGTGATGTTTTATCAGCAGCGTCCAGCAATAGAGATGCGTGATTATCCAGCACAGGCTTCAGCTCACGCTTAAGCGCCTTCGCTATCATTTCGGCACGGCTCTTTGATGATATTGAGCCAGAAAAATCAGCAAGCGCCAGAGCAACAGCGCGACGAATCTCTATGCCTATATCCCGGCTTCCCGCAGACTGTCCAGCCTTTAGCCTCTCAAGCATCGACTGGACCATGACGGCGTTATCAAAAACAGAGTCATTCATCAGTGATTACTCCGGTTGCCGCCCCTGCTGCACGCTCTCGATAGCAGAGAACAAGCCGCCAGACATTTGACTATCCAGCTCATCGAGTACGTCATCAGGATTATCAGATGCAGGAACCAGCCCCATACGCTGCTGATAGCGAATGAAGTCAATCTTCCGCATATTGTTACTCTGAACGGCAGACATCAGCGCTGTAATTGCTGCAGAGTCAAGATTGGCTATCTCGTAGCGCTTGTTAAGCTCAACGCTACCATCTCCGCTCCCAGAGAATGCGATAGCGAACTTTAACGCCCGGTTGATTGCCTGCTCTACGTTTCCGGCGCACAGGGACAGGATTGAGTTATCCGTCTGAGCTTCATCCCCGGCTTGCGTTGCAGTCCTGGCAGATGAATTACGTTCTACCAGTTTTGCGCCGAGCATTGCCAGCTGCGACTCTCGCCTTTCTGCCACGGTAACGATCAGGTTCCTGTCCTCTGGCTGGGCAAACTTTAAGTCTGCACCCTTCGGAAGAGACAACCCGTTACGTGAGCCGACAATGAAGCCGTTGGGCAGGAAATCTTTCGCCCATTGCTGATCCAGCCCGGTAATTGCCACCATCGGTTGCCCTACGGTGTGAGCCGCTTCAGCAATGTCAGCCTCGGCCTGATAGTGCTTTATGTTCGTATAGGCAATATCGGCCAATGGCGGCGCGTCAGGCGTGTGGTCATTATTTGACGACCCAATCCATGACCATGGAAGCTCCTTTAGCGGTGAGCCGGATGAATCCAGTAATTGCTTCAAGTCTCCAGCCTGAACGCCATTGCCTCCGGCATCAGTCCATAACCTGGAGTGTGCCTTGCCATCAATCAGGCGCAGTTCTATCCAGAAGTTGTTTAACGAGATTTCAAAGTTTTGTGGGTCATCTCTAGGCTCTATGTAGTGGATAACTACCAGTGAGGTCTTACCTTTCGTTACTCGCCAGTTGATTACCTGCTTTGCCGTGAATAGCCTTAACACTGGCTTGCCTTTGCTGGCCTCCGTCTGCACACCAGTTGATGTGTAGTCAGTAAGAACTCCAGCCCGTCCACGCTGTAACGTTTGACTCAGGGCATCACGAATTAACTGGGCTAGAGGCTGGCCCTCTCCGTCCGCATCTGTCACCAGGCCATTAATGCCACCAGACAGCTCTATTTTTGGCGCTTTATTGAATGCGATACCAATTAAGCCGAACAGGGTGCGGCCAGTGGCGTTAATGAACGCCGCGCGATTCAGATAGTCTTTATATCTCTTCCCGCTGGGATCATCCTTTTCCGGGGTTGTGCTTGGGTCTGGGAGATACGTTGTCTTCTTCTGCTTTACCTTCCGCTCACCATCAACACAGTCACCAATCATCACCCATTCGGGCAAAAACTCGGTATATGCCGGGTGGCGATAGTCAATGTTCTGGTCGGTCATGTGATTACCATGTGAAAGTTAGGTCATTAGCGTAACGTGGCGGGTTGTGAAGCACTGCGTATCTCGTTGCATCCCAGTCGTGATCTTCCTGGGTGGTATCAACGTCATCAGGCTTCTTGTCGTCACGAACCAGTACCGGTATGCGGCTTATCCATCCGCGACAGTGCTCCATGACATAGAATGCTGGTTTTTCCGGGATGCCTGATTCTGACCTCCTTCCCTCAATGACGGCCTCAAGCATGTCAGCAAAGACCGAAGCGCCGTTGACGCGGGAGCCAGGCTTTTTGTCAGCTGGCAACCACTTAACGCCCTGCGCTTCCATCTTCTGCGCGATTGATAGCTCGTTGTCGCCAGTGTTGAAAATGGCACCGTCAGCTGGTCCAGGGATAACCTTTTTGCAGATGCCGGGGATGATGTGCATCTGCCCCTTGCCCTGCACCTCTTCCGGCTCATCGACTTCCTCACCAGAGAGGCGCTTATCAATCCAGGCCACACCCTTAGCGACGTTAGTAGACGACATATTAAGCCCCTTGTTCAGCTCGTCAGGCGGGCAGCCGTACCACTCACCGATAAGAATCAGGGAGCCAGCCGGAGGGCAGAAAGCCCGCCCATCGGGAAGCGTTGCCGACGTTCCGTCAGAGCGAGCCCACCACAGGTTAGAGAAAGGCTTCGACTCACCCCAGTCATGGGAGCGGTCAACAGTCCAACTGTCAGGGATAGTGAATGGCTTGATGACATGCAGAGATTCATTCCACAGGTGGTCAAAGCGGCCTCCGCTGGTTACATCCCAGGAGCCATCTACCCATGCCTTGCGTCGGTTAGGGTCTTTGATAGCCATCAGGGTTGCGATGTACTGCGGGTCGAGATAAGGGTTCTCTTTGAACGAGCCGTGAATTGCAACGCGGGTGAGCGTCACATCCTCTTCGCGCTCCGTTTGAGGGTTAAACACCTGCTGGGTTTCGCGGATTATGGTTCCGCGAGGCGCTGGCTCAATGAACCTCTTCTTCACCCATGTATGGCCAATGCCAAAAGGGCTAGTCGTACTGAAGGTTTCCAGCGGGATTGGCTTCAGCAGTGAACCATCGGCTAACGGGTAATCTTCCGGCCTGAATGACGATCGACGGCAGGAGAACATCATTTCGTAGAACTCGGCTGACTGCTGCTTTGTCAGCTCGTTAAAGCCGATGAAGGGGAATTCCTGGCCGTGATAGTCCCAATAGTCACCCTCTTCTTTGCCGAAACGGAAGAGCAGCTCTTCTCCAGTTGGCCACACCCAGCGCAGTTCTGATGCCGAGGCGAGGTAGCGAGCGCCATCGTTAAATAGCCGGTACATACGCTTTGACTGGGTGATGATGTCGGTGAGGTTTTTATACTCGGTATCGAATATCACCCCGCGCCAGAAAGAACCGTAACCAAGGCCAACCAGACGACGAAAGCGGGCTAACTGTGCCGCCGTCTTTCCTGGGCCTCGTGTTCCCTCGTAAAGTATCTCGTTACAAGGGCAGCTCAGAGAGAGCGATTGCGAGCCAGGTAGCGGCTTCCATACTGCTTTGTATGTCATCCACCTAAAACCTCGCTCTGTTGATGCTGCGCCGCTTTCTCCCAGTCGTCTACGCTGTCGCAGGACGGAACCGGCATGATGTTGTGAGTGGCTGTCACCCTCTGCTCTACCTGCTCTTTGAAAGCCTGGACAGAAACGTGCTTACCGAGCAGCTCAAGGTTCTTCACCTTATCCGGCCACTTAATCTTCTTCAGCAAAGCAGCCGTGCTGCCCTCTGATGCCATCTCCATTACATCCATGCCTGATAGAGTGGTTCGCCAGACCTTTGGCCAGTCCTTTACCGGCTTTAGCTCACCGGTTGACATGAGGATGTCTAGCACGTCCATCTGGTCAATTTCGGTAAGCCGCCGGAGGACGTATGCAGCGTCGATACCTACCAATTCACAGCGTTGCGACTTCAGTTCAGCGATGCGATCCTGAATGTCTGGTTTTGTGAGGTTCTCACTGCCAATCTTACGGGCGGTGTTTTCGCTGTACCCCGCCCGAATAGCCGCCTGTGTGGCGTTTAAATCGATGAGGTACTCGCGACAGAACATTTCTTGTTTGTCGGTGAGTGCCATATTCATAATCTCAAGAGGTTAGTTTGTGTCTATTTACTATCATTTTCATGCCATACCATTAGAGGTAGGTAGCATTATCCTTCCTGGGAACTGGGGAAGAATGCTTGAAACATACACAACAGCGGATATTAATTATGTTCTTGCAAGAGAACAGACATACGAGATGGTTAGGATTCAATCTTTTAGCCATCTCCCTAGTCGGCTAAATTGCGTGTTCCTTTTCGAAGATATCGATAGTGCAATAAACTCCTATCACCATTTTCAACGGTGTTTACTGTCAGAAATCGAACTTGTTGACTCATCGCAGCCAATACATAAAGGTGATATGGGGCTAGCGGATTCGCCTAATCCGCCATCTCCATACAAAAAAGCAATTGAAGAACGAGCTCAAGGGTTCTGGTCAGGTAATAATATTACTGGATCTGTAATGGAAGTTATCACTTCATCACCAGTAAGAATCGTCAGGACGTTGCATAAATCTCACTTCCATATGCTTGGATTAGCTTAATTGCGATATGAGAAAAGAAGCTAACTAATCAGGTTTAGTTGTGGCGTCCACCTCTACTGGTACAAAGTGGAACTTCTCCACGCTATCCGGACGAAAGTAACGCCACTCGCCTGTATCGGTCGCCAGCGCGACGAATCTGTTAATGAATTCGGGCTGGCTACGCTTCATCAGGCCGGTGAAGGTCTATTTGGATATGGTGGTGATCGTGATTTTGTAGGTGTCGGACACTGTGTTTAACCTCACAATTTCATCGTAAGCTGTCGGCACCGGCGTTGATTTTAATTGTTTAATAACCATATCTAAAAACGTCGTGCGCCAGGCTCCGCGGCTTAACCTTTACTTAAATTTTTGTTAAGGACTACACATGAGTAACCAAACAACTAACACCTATAATTTGCTTGTATTTGGTTCTGAAGGAAATAAGCCTCTTATTTCCCTGGTATCTCAAACGCCTTTTGGCCCAATCTCCCGCGGCGACTCGATCAACGTTCAAGATCTTCGTGGCGATGACAGGGAATCAATTTGCACAACTTCTGGTGACTACGCCAATGTTACAAACGTCCAGCACCGGATAACACAAGGACCTGGCGGGGATATCCAGCACATTACTAAAATTGTGCTCGATAGCAGCAACCAAGCTTTCGAGTAGTTAATAATCATAAGCATCCTGGCTGCTTAGATTACTTACTACATTGCGTTGTGATGTAGTCCTGCAGATAGCCGACCTGTTTCGTCACTGTTTCGATTCGCTGTCTGAGAGTAAAATAATCCCGTTCAGCGGAATCAGTAGGTCGGGCGGTGGAAGCATCGCCCAAGCTGCCGGCTGTGGTGGTGTTATTTGTGCAGGTAGCGTTGAGCTGCAGCCGCTTACGGCCAGCAACGACATCGCTATGCAAACGCTCAATGGTTTCTTTTGCATCCGCAAGCTCTACTGTGTATTTGGCATCAAGTGCGGCAACGTCACGCTGTCGTACCTGCATATCGGTGATAGTGGCGAGTGCTTTATCACGCTGCTCTTTGTATGCAATAGCGGTAGAGCGGTAGTGATCGACAGTCCAACTCAGCGAGAAGAAAATTGCAGCGACGGCCACCCAGATAATTATCTTTGCGCGGCTCATGGCAAAAACAGAGAGCGCTCTGCCTCACGGCGACGGGTCAGCCCTGCCAGAGCCTTACCACCAGCTTTATTCCAGCGAGGGAATTCATCGGCAGCGCCGCGATAGTCGCCTGTATTCAGCTTTTTCAACAGAGTCGATGTCGACAGAGGACGAGCGCCGAGGTTGTATGTGAAGGACACCAGAGCATCAAATTGACCCTGAGTCAGCTTTACCTTAACCAGTTTCGACACGTCATTCTCGTAGCTAACCAGTCCAGTTTTCAGCAGGCGCTCAGCAACATCCTGACTGATGGTCATTCCGGCTTTTACCGGCTTACCATCTACTGTATTCGTCCAGCCGTAACCGATAGTCCAGACGCCAACGCTATCCTGGTATGCGGTCAGGCGGCAGCCCTCGAATTGCTTAATCAGGGCAATGCCTTTCTCACTGGTTTGCATCGCCGGTACCTGTGTTTGTTTTGTTTCCAATAACCCTGCGAAGCAGGCCACCAAAGTAGTCAGTGCCGAGATATCCAATGAATACGCTGGCGATGTAGCCGAGGTCAGTTTTCAAACCTACAAAATCCAACAGGTCGCGGACGAACCAGGCGATCATCGCGCACATGATGGCGTCGATTACCGTTCGCCAGAATTTGCCGCCGTTGTAACGGCCTCGCAGATAAGCCATCGTTGCCGCCAGCAGAGCGCCAATGCCCTGCTCTTTAACTGACATCAGCCACAGGAATAGTTGAGCCCAGATATCGGGTTGTTTGTCAGGCATACGCATATCTCTCACCTCCCGCTTACGGGCTGTGCTGTGTGTTATTGAAGGGAAAAGTGAATGCGCAGATAGCGCTAAGTGTTTTTGGTTTGCGCTCACCCCGTTACCGCGATGCGCTACGAAAGAATGAGGGTGTTCCGGGATTTGGGATGAGCACAAACAAAAAAGCTGCCCTGGGGGCAGCCTTGGAGGTATCGAGTTGGCTGGATAACTTCAGCTTGCCTCTTATTTCAGCGTTATTTTCTTTCTGGCGATCTAGTTCGCTTTTGAGCTTTTCAATCTCTTTCCCGTTGTTATCAATATCACGCTGCTGACTTTTGATAATTTCTGCTTGGGACGCCTGAACTTCTCTCGATGATTGCAGTGACCTGTTCATCTCATCAACTTGGTTTACCAAGCGACTTCCGAAAAATCCAACAACCGAAATGGTAATGCCCACCAAAAAAAGCAGGGCCCACACGAGATTTTTTGATGGGGTTGGTTGAGCGTCTTCTATAGGTTTCTCCTTATGCCAGTTAGTGTTACCCAACGTCTGCGCAGATCGTTAGATTCGATAACATTGTAACTGGATAAGGATAAGAAAAGCTTGAGGATTATAGGAATAATCAGATTGATTGATTATTTAACGAGCGAACACATCCACACGCCCCAAACTGGGACAACCAAAAAGGCCATAAGATAGGTAACTTTTGCTTGAATGTTTTGCATTACGCTTCCTTAGCAGTCCGATAAGTTCTGTCTGCATATCCAACCTAACCAATGTAGATATGAATGACAAGTACTTCGCGCTAATTTCAATTTATGGTGTTACAGAGTAGTTGTTGGCGGAAGATGATACTCACAAGACTATCAACATTCAACAAGTACCATCAAAGAACCGGTACAACATACGCAGAAACCAAGATGAATCAACAAAAAGCCCCGAGCTATTAACCCGGGGCTTTCTGTAAATCATCTATTTTCAATTTTTCGCCACCGCAGAAACTTAAGAGTCACTAACGGCAGCTTACATACTTATTATGGGTAAATGGGTAAAGCAAAGTCAAGAACTTTCATGCAACATGCTTAACTTTATCTACACGTTTGCGGTTTTTAAATGCAGATTGAAGCGGAAAGTAAAGCATAAACAGGCTGGCATTGATGATTTGAGAAACCTCTTTCCTGCAAGTTTCCTCAGACGGCTTTCGCCACCCCTCGCCAAGCCTTCCCTTGTCGATTTTGCGGGGCTTTGCGGTCTTGTGGTAGTAGGATGCAATTGCTCGCTTAGAAGAACCGTGGGCGTAATAGCTGATGAGAATACCCAATGCCTTTGTGTCAATGCACATGACTGAATCTACGACCTGAGAAATCAACATTCCGTCATCATCATTGCACATTGGCCTTGTCATCACCCGGGAGGGTTCAACGCTTTCCATCCACTGAGCGATCATGCTGCTCATGCGCTTTTCAAGCCTGCCGGTATAGACCCAAGCACCCCACAGCTCCAGCCAACCATTTATCCAGTCCTGCTGGTCTTTAGTCAGGTTTAGCTCTCTTACGCTCATGCGACCTCCGGATCAGGTTTGTTATCACCCAGCCGATTAATCACCTCACGACGCATCGACTCCAGCCGCTGCCTGGTTTCGTCGCTGCACTTCAGTGCTTCGTCTAACGTCTGAAGCATCTCTCTGTCTTTCTGTCTCTGTTGAGCCAGAGCTATGTTGGTTACGCTGCACATGAGTCCTCCGACTTTTTAGGGCCCTGATACTCGCCATACTGAGGGATTCTAGGGCTGGCTTTTTTTCCACGATGTGTGGCTTTCTCACCAAACAGAGCCTGTTCAACTGAGAGGCCCTTTTTTAAGCGCAAAACTATCGTGTTCCCCGCAACGAGAACCCCAGAATCCCTTGCCCATTCTGTTGCTGTCTTTGTCTCGCCTTTGTATGTAATTGAATGCCGTCTTTTTACTGTGTGCTGAGGAATATGTACTCGCGCACGCATGACATTACATGCCCTGCACAACACTCTTAAGTTGCTTGGCTGGTTGTTATCAACAGAGTCATCCTTGTGATCTATATGCACGGTTTTCCAATCAACTTGCTTCAGGCAAAGCTCACATGCTGGCAGGGATTCTCCGTATTTTTCGTACATAACCATGCGGTGTTCATAAACAAACCCGTTTGCCATAGACAGTGGGTGTTCAGGAAGGTGGATCATTTGGTATCCCTTGGAATTTTTAGTTCGCTCCTGCCGCTTCCCTACTTTGGTAGTCTCGTAAGTGCCATAGCGCATCATTCTGAAATAGTGCTTCTGGCAAACTTGCTGTGTGATGTAGTCGCTTTCACGATCACATCCTTCAACCTTGCATTTCATAACGATTGCTCCATTTTCTTTGTCAGCTCACGGCACTTCGCTCGATACTCATCGCGAATACGGATGAAATCATCCCGTCTGTAATGCGTCATTTCGTGTGGTCCGTTTAGCCAGTCGACCAAATCCTGACCGAAGCGTAGAACCAGCTCTTGCTCATAACGCTGAGCTACCGTCGCCGCTTTTGCCCCGTGCTTTGCTGATCCGGCATTGCAGGATTTGCATTGGCGATACGCATTTTTTTCGACGAAGCGAAGCTCCGGGAATCCACCTACAGTTTTGAAATGACCGCAATCCCACTGGCCGCCGTGCAGGTCTGGAGGATTTGTTTCCCCGCAGCTGATACATGGCTGGCCATGGTCGCGTAATCGAATGAACTGGTTGAAGGCGTCTTGAGCTTGTTTCTTGAAGTAATTGTCAGGCTTGAGGGCTAACTTGCGGACTTTGAGTGACTGGCGTTCCTGCTGGGCTTCTTTCTTTCGATTTTTCTCCTGCTGCTGTATTCGTTTTTGTTTGGCTTCCGCTGCGAGTTTTGTGGCTAATTCGTCCCGGTGCTTTTCGCAGCACCACCATTCGTATAGGGTTAGCGGCTTGAAGCGCTTTTTGCATATCCTACACTTTCGAGCCTTTGGCACTTTCATCTGCGCCCCTCCTTGTGAATTCTTTACTGCACTGCCCGCACACATGCACTTCGTCATCATCAAGCACTCTTGCACAACCAGCGCATAGACCAGCGGCTGTGTTGCTGTTGCGTTCGTAGTCGGTTATTTGTTCCTCTGATAGCGTCATTGCCAGCACCTCTGCTGATATATTTTGTCTACTCTCGGCTCTGTCCTTCCCTCAGGCAGCAAAGCGAGCACAACCCAATACCTGGGGTCTGCGCTGAGTGTCTTTTCGGTTTTAACGTTGCGGAGGGTGTAGCGGTGGATTAGTTCGTCTGCTTCTGCTGTTGTGAGGTCGTGGTGTCGAAACCATGTTTTGTGCATGCTCTCCTCAGAAGTAGCTCTGTAGTTGATTGAGTATCTGCTGGTCTTTGGTACCGGCGAATACGTGTTTAATGGCGGCGTTAATCATCGACTTGTAACAGCGCTCGAACTCGTCAGCATCCATGTTGGCGTATGCCAGACTCTTGGCTTCCGTCCTGATATCACCGTTAAGCCGAACCGTTTGCTCATAGAATCCGGCCAGGATGGTTAAGTCCTTCCTGAATCGGTCAAACTGAGTGGCTTCATCTGCGTTAGCGAGAGGTGTCCTTTCGGCGCTCCAGTGAGCGAAGCAGAAGTTGAAGAAGGCGAACATCTTTCGGTGAAATGCCGGTCGGCGGGTTAGCTTTATCTCGGCGGTGTAGGTTTCGCCGTTCTTGAATCGCTGGAGTCTTTCGATGTCTGTTTCATGTGCTGGAGAGAATACGCCGCCTGGGTGTTTAACCAGGTCGATTTGCATTGACTACCTTTTATTGAATTTGCCTCTAAGCATCCTGTCTTGCTCTATAACTTTTCCTATTAGAGCGCATACAAATTCTATTTTTTGATCATTACTTGATGCTTCATAGAGCTGAGAAAGGTTAAACTCTGGCCTTTCAGCACTCATAATAATTTTAGATATTTCACTCGATAGATAGGGATAATTCATGGGAATCCTCACATTGGATATTACATGTCCTCACTGCCTAAGGGATAAAGCAGTGCTTACAGCATTTGGGCAAGTTGAAAAAGCAGTGGGGCAATACTGTGTAAGCTTCCTTTGTCGCAGCTGCGGAAATCCTGTTTCAGCAAATGTTGGCTCACCATACAACCGAAACCCTATGGATTACGTTCGTCAGAATAGTGATGACTCATTACCTGGAAGTTTTGATTTTGACCTCATAGATTATTTTCCAAAAGAAGCGACTCATTCTGCACCTGATAACTGCCCTGAGAGAGCATCTAAATTCTTCATTGAATCAATGGATAACCTCAAGCGGGGCAATTACGAAACGTCAGTTATGCTCTGCAGAAAGGTCATTGATATAGCGACAAGAACAATTCTTGGGGAAGAATCAGGGAAAGAGCGACTTTCTCAACGAATTTCAATGCTGTCTGCAAAAGGCAAGATTACAGAGCAAATGAAAGACTGGGCTCATATCGTCAGAATTGATTCAAATGGAGCGGTTCACTCTGATGAGGAGTTTACTCAGTATGAAGCAGAGGAAATGATTGGGTTCACTGAAGTGTTCCTGATTTACTCCTTCTCTCTGCCGGAAATGGTAAAAATTAAGCAGCAAGCTGCACGTCACTGATTTGCGCGTCATAATGGCCAAGGATGGTTATTTATTCTCACAGCCTTACTCCTTCAAGCATCTTGTTAATCTGATATCCGCTCCAGTTCTGGCGGCACTCGTCGAATATGGTGTTGCCTGCCGTCGATTTGACGAACTTCAGCCTGCAGGTGACGCCGCATTTCTCAGCTGTCTTGTATGGCCCACGACCGTATTTGGCTGGGTGCGAAGCATCAGGTGCCACCGTGTACAGGTAATTGCTCCGGTCTCCAGTGCGGAGAATCTTGCCGGTCTGCCACAACTTTGAAAACACCGATGAAACTGCCTTAGGCTCCATGCCAAGCATTCTTGCAACGCTATGCAACCGGCACTGTGGATTATCTTTGATAGCCATCCAGACACGATATGGCAGAGTGGTTTCTGGTTGGGATGATTGGATGATCATGATTTATCTCCAGTCCTTAACTGGCTCAGGCTTGCGCTCGTTTTCTGCAAACTGTCGCGCTGCTTCGTCCTGATCGATGTTTGTGAAATGCCCATTGCGCCAGCCCATATAGAACGTCTTTGGCTGTCCTGAGCGGTATTTTCCAACGATGATTTCAGCGATGCCTCGCATGTCGCTTTTGTCGTTGTAGACCTCATCCCGGTAAGGGAAGATGATTACGTCAGCGTCCTGCTCTATCGCGCCGGAGTCCTTCAGGTCTGCCAGTGTCGGCCGCTTATCCATGCGAGTTTCCACGCCGCGGTTAAGCTGGGACAGGAGGATGACCGGGACTTTGTTGCGCAGGCAGAACTGCTTCAGCTTGCGTGTGATTTCACCGATGGCGATATCGTTACGCTCGGCTTTTGGCTTCTTCATGAGTCCAAGGTAATCGATGGAGACAAAGCTCAGACCGCCGTCCATGTTCAGGCGCTCTGCATGGGCGATAATCTCGTCCACGCCCAGCGTTTCATCCAGGACATAGTTTTCTTCATCCTGAAGCTGGCCGGTTGCCGCGGTTAACCGCGTGTACTGCTCATCAATCATGTCCAGAGGGTTACGCAGCGCTCCGATTGCGATGCCGGCACGGTCTGCCACGTGACGCTCGACAACCTGCATTTCTGACATCTCCATCGAAATCATTAACCCGCGGCCACGCTGTCGGCCGATTGAGTTGCCGATGTTGATAGCCAGCTCTGTTTTACCCATACCTGGACGGCCGGCGATGATGATCAAGTCGGTACGGTCAAAGCCTCCGTACTCTTCGTCCATCGGTTCGATACCGGTTTTCAGATAGAGCCCAGACTCTGCGCCATGCATCCGCTTTTCCAGGACATCCATGTAATCACCGAGCATGTCGCCAATCTTCCGCGGCAGGCGGTCATTGGTTTCGAACTGCAGCCGGCCGACAATCCCGCTAACTTCTGCGATTTTGTCGTTGATATCGTGGGTGCTTGCTGAGCGAAGAAGTTCTGCCGCCTGGAGTAATTCAGCCTCACCTTTGCGGAGCATCCAGCACTGGCGAACGCGCTTTGCCCATCCGCGGAGATTTGCAGCCGATGTACAACGGCCGGCGACTTCCAGAACGAAATGCTTAGTCGCTTCCGGTACGCCATCCTGTACAGCGAACATTTCCAGAGGTTCAGCTTTGCTAAGAAGTGAGGTGATAACGCGGTACATCTGGCGCAGGTGGTGATTGAAAAAGGCCTCTTCAGGGAGTTTGCCGGCGATGTCTCTGCAGTCGATGTGGTCGCCGCGGATCATCATTGCCCCAATGAGCTGCTCTTCGAATGCGTAGCTGTCCATCAGGCCTCCTGTCCGAGTATCTCGTCAATCTTCTGTTGGCGAAGCGCGGTTTCTATTCCGTACCTCTTTCCTTCCGGGTTGTCCCCCATAGCCCAGCGCGTTGGCTGGTAGCCAAATTCCAGATATCCGTTAATCAGCGTGTCAACGTCCCGCGGCTCACGGCCGGTTTCTTTGCACTGCTTCAGGTGGGCTTTGTAGAGATTGGTTAAACCCTTTTCGACAGTGGAAGTGATACTGCGAATCTTTGGCAGTCCGTAAGTCTCAGCTTTCGCGTTCCATGTGGACTTCACTCTTTCCCGGTCGAATTGGATTGTTTGTCGTGAACTTCTGACAGCCCCCTGTGGGGGTATGGGGGTATTTTCTTTTTTCTTTTGTATATTGTCTTTTGTGGTTAGCAACTTCTGCTTAGTTTCGATAGCAGCTTCTGCTAAGGTTTTCTTAGCAGGTTTAGCTAATGTTTTGCAGAATCCGTTAAGTTTTGTTTGCCACTCAGAAATATTGGTATTCATGCCAACTTTTCTGCCTTCCTGCAGAAGCACTTTCTTTTTGATAAGCAGGTTCTTAGCCGTTGAGCAGTGAGTGTGATGTTTGGCGATCATCTCTTCCAGCTGCTCGTTGCTTATCCAGTCCATCTTCTTGCTAAACCCGTAGGTTTTTCTCCATACAGCAAGCAGTACGCAAAGTTCCGTTTCGCTCAGCCCGGAGGCCATAGCGGCATCCAGTAGCTCATTCGCTATGCGAGTAAAGCCATCTTCGAGTTGCGCCACGCGATGCTCCACGACCTCCAGCGGCGGCCTGTAGTCTGATAACTTAACGACGCCCATCTTTCTTCACTCCTGCTTTGGCTAGTCTGAAAACGCCAATAAACCGCTCTGCGAACGGCTTGTTATTGGCAGCTGCAACGACCAATCCATCAGGTGAATCCGGGGGGCGGCGCTCTTCTTTTTCCTGGTAATTTCTTCGTTTCGGCATTAGAATTACTCCTGTGAATTGATCCAGTCTTTTCGCGTCAGGCCTCGAAACTGTTAGCGCAGTTCGGGGCTTTTTCTTTTGTCAGATAGCTCGCCAGCCGGCGCGTTAACTCTGCCATCTCATCGTCTTCAATGCCCCACTCCAGAACAGCCAGAAGCATGCTCATCTTCGGGATGAAGGTTTCTTTCCAACGGCTGATTTGCGACTCGTTAATCCCCAATGCATCAGCTACGTTTCTCTGTCCACGCAATGCGATGCGGTTCAGAATCGAGCTGTTGATTGAGGTTGCCTTCTTGCGGGTGTTTGCAGCTTCCATTTGTAATACTTCCTTTGTTGAATAATGAGTTACGTGACGAAGCCGTAGCGGTCGCCACATAGATTTGTAGTCTTTTGGATTACTGAGCTTCTTCAGCTCGGGATGTGTAAAGAGCGGGGGTAAATCAGGCTGCTACTTGTGCAGCCATGTAACGTTGCGGGTAGAGGATTTGCATCTCACTGATGGTGCCATCAAAGAAACGTGAGATTTTTTCTGCTGTCTCGATTGAAGTCAGTTGCTTACCACGTTCGATGCGACTCAGATTTCCAACATCGATATTGGTGGCAACTGAAAGCTCTGCCAGCGTCAGACCACGCTCTACTCGCATTTTACGTAATGGCGTATCCATAAAAACCTCCATTTAATGCGTAGTACGCATATTACACCACAACTCAAATATGCGCAATACGCTTTGCGCGTGACGCAAAACAACAATTTAATGAGAGCATGGAAACAGGAAAAAGAATCAGGCAGCTTCGCAAAGCGAAGAACATGACAATCCTTGAATTGGCGACATCTGTCGGTAGCGATGTTGGCAATATATCTCGCCTTGAGCGCGGGGTTCAGGGGTTTACCGAGCAACTACTAGTTAAGATTTCAGCAGCCCTAGGGGTTAAGGTTGCCGACCTATTCACTGAAGAAGAGCTGGGTATTGATCCGGTCGATAAAACGGTTAATACAGAAGTTAAAAGCTATGTAGTGGCAGTTTTGGATGCCAAGGCGAGCGCTGGTAATGGCGTAGCGGTGTTCAATGAAGTGGATGAGACGATCTCCAGCATCATTTATGAAAATGATAAGGCCATGGAGATTTTCGGCCACCGCCCAGCTGAGAGTATGCGGGTGATCACCGTTGTTGGTGACAGCATGTCAGGAACTATCGAGACCGGTGACAATATCTTCGTTGATATCTCGAAAGACTACTTCGACGGTGATGGCATCTACGTCTTTAAGTTCAAGGGTTCGCTGATGGTTAAGCGCCTGCAGTTCACAGCTGATGGCCTACTGGTTCGATCCGACAACCCTAAATACGCTGATTGGCTTATCAGGGAAGAGAACGAGAAGTATCTGAAGGTGTTGGGCAGAGTCATCTACACCCACTCAGTGACACGCTACGTTTAACGGCAAAAAGGAAGTCATTGCTCATGAAGATAGGATATCTGTTCCCCGTTGCCATCATCGTTTCTGCTGTGGTTCTTCTGGCTTGGTTTGTCATTGGTGGGTATGCGATGCCAGGGCAGTGATCCGAGCCCAACCGCGAGACGTTTGAGTAGAGAGAGGCCGCAGAGATGCGGCTTTTTTTGTGTCTGAAACCTACCAGTTCCAGGTGGTTGTTGGGCATTCGATAAGGATTACTATCTGTATGCACAGCAATTTATCATTAGTATGTTTTTTTTTACATTTTTCATATATTTTAAATGGTGATTTAAATGACAGCAGAAATAGCAGTTTTCAATAAATCAGCAGTTTCTCTAGCAGCAGACTCAGCCGTAACAATATCTGGGGAGTTTGGTGTAAATAAAATATACAACGGAGCCGATAAACTATTTGCTCTAAGCAAACATCACCCGGTAGGTATTATGGTATACGGCTCAGCGGATTTATGTGGTATCCCATGGGAAATGATAATCAAGCAATTCCGTAAGATGCTTGGCAACCAAGCATATGATACAATAGAAGAGTACGCTGTTAAATTCTGGGATTTCCTGTGTATAAGTAAAAATATTATCCCTATGGATGTTCGAGAAAATTACTTAATAGACACATACAGCAACAGATTTTTCCCCGCTCTAATCAATCACATCGAAAAAAAACGAATAGACGAAATAATAGATGAAACGGGAGAGCGACCTTCTATAGAGGAAACGTATGACATCATTGAAGAAGAGGCCCATATAATTTTAAATGGACTAAAGGATCAACATTTCTTCGACAGTTTTGATGATGGCCATATAATTGAGATATTAGAGTTTACCCAAAGTTTGTCTAGAGATATTTGCGAAGAAAAACTCCACAAAGAAGAAGGTATTGATATACCTGATTCCCTTTGCGAAGTTATTGGCGAATTATTTGCATATATCACCTGTAAAAAATCTCCTTTTGGGCGTAATACTGGATTGGTGTTCGCAGGTTATGGAGAGCAAGAATTCATGCCTGCCGTACTAGCATATGATGTACTTGGATACTACAAAGATAAGCTACGATACTCACCAAACTTGCATAAAAGCTCATCAGGCGGCTTGTGCGGCGTGACAGCCTATGCCCAAGAAGAAGAAGTTGAGACTTTTTTACACGGAATAAGCCATCAACTGAAGAGCTTTATGAAGGCTGGTATAGAATTTGAAAAAGACAAAATAATGAATATTGCAGAAGAAAAACTATCTTCTCTCAATCTTTCTAAAGAGGACAACAACAGTGTTCTTGAGGCTTTCCAAGGGGCAATCACTGAGAGATTTGATCGGTATCAAGATGTTATTGATACACATATAAGAGATACTTACACCTCAAAAGTCACTGAAATGATTGAGTTCCTTCCCAAGCAAGATCTCGCATACATGGCAGAATCCCTTGTTAATCTCACAGCTTTTAAACGTAAAGTGTCCTACGATAATGAAACTGTTGGCGGTCCAATCGATGTTGCTATAATATCCAAAGGAGATGGATTTATATGGGTCAAAAGGAAACATTATTTTGACCAAAATCTTAACCATCACTATTTTACTAAGCAAAGCTAGGGTACTGATATGGCAGATAAAAACTTCGACAAAAAGCTCGAATTGCGAGAGTGGCAGAAACTTTTTAACCCCTCAAAGCCGAGTGAGAGAGCCTCCGTACTGCTTAAAAATTCAGGCAAAGGCTCAGAAAAGCCAAATAATAACACAAGTAATTATTTTTCTGGTTAAAAATCACAAAAAAGCCCGGCCACCATGCCGGGTTTTTGTTGCCCTACTCCCTCCAACCTTCAAGCCGCCTTTTCTCTTCAAGCTGCTTTACTCTTTCAAAGTCTTTCCTCTTTTTCATGATTGCGATCAACTGCCTGTATCCATGATGTGAAGGGACATAGAACTCACTTGGGTACCGCCTTCCAGTTAACTCCTCATATTCTCTGGCCTGTGCTTCATGCTTTTCTTTGAGTGCCGGAAAGGCCAACTCTGCGAGGGCTACATGCTGCTCGCATAGCTGAATAGCCCTCTCCAGGTTGTTACCATCTGCTCGCAACTTATAGTGCACCTTAATCTTCTCTTGCAGCTTGAAATGCACATCAACAACCTGCTCCGCACTTAGCCAGCGCAAACCATCAATCCACTCTTTTATATCCATACATTCCCCCATCCACATTTCGAAAACCCTATCACACACTCTCTGAGATGGCATTTACAAAAATAAATTATCAATAAATTCATTGTGATAATTAAAAATCCAGACACACAAACAAATTTGCGTTTGACGCATATGCGTATAACGCATACATTAAGTCCATCAGCAGGACGCACTACTCACCAGGACGGTGAATGCTCATTAACAGTTAGCCCTGAAGAAGGGCAAATACACCGAAACAGTTTGTTTTGGGGTGTGGCTGGCAGTTGGATATTTGAGGCCATGTCGCCAGCGAAAGTCCTGGATGGACCGCACCACCAAAACACACTGACAGGAGGATGTATGGACTCACAAGCACGTCGCCGCGAACGCCGCGGAGCTAAGCAGGCTGAATGGAAAGCTGCTAATCCCCTGTTGGTGGGAGTAAGCGCTAAACCGGGGCGTCAGGTGCTGACGCTGAACAGGACGCCAATGCCACGCCCGGAGAAGGCCACTCAGGAAATCAACAAGTACGGGGTTCAGATTATCAATGCAGCAAAGAGGTTTTCATTTGAGCAAGGGAAAGCTGCTTCAAAACTAATTCAAAGGCATCAAAAGGTACTTAACGAAGCCAACCGCCAGATACACGCAGTTCAGAAGCAGCGTGGTAAATCGATACCCCTGATTTAGGGGCATAGGAAATCATTTATTCGGGCCATGAGGAGCGAGAGTGAACGCTAGATTATAGAGATTGCCATCAGGCGCTTTAAATTCGACTTCAAAGTAAATTTTGGGGTTGAATGGATCGGGCACGCTTTTGGCTATGCACGTCGACCGCCATGCTATGTGTCCATTCTTTCCTTCTCCAAGAGAGCGGGACTTCCACCAGTCGTACCATGACTGATCATTTGGCTGATCACTACCCTTTTCCCTCACGAACCAATGATTTCTCTTTGAGCGATTACTCATATCTGAGTTTGGGTACATAGGGGAAGGAAGCTTTTTATCAATCAACATAAGTCCTCTTCGGTAATTACCGTTTCGATATTTACATTCTGCGTCATAACAATGGTTAATCAAGTTTTTCATAAGGTCGCTTAGGCGGCCTTTTTTATTACATACGGTTTAACAGAGGTGAGAGATGTCAAAGCAGATTGCAGAGGCAAAAATCCTTGATGCCAACGGTACGTATTTCATTAACGGGAGCATCATCCCGTTTTACCTGAATGAAGATGGTGATACGTACCTGGTGGAAGAATATGAAAAAGGTGAGCCATGTGAGCACCTGATTAAGGACTTGTTCGCGGATAGCGTGATGGTTGCGGTAAACCCAGTCGGCTACGAAAACATTGGCTCGGCGCACAACTAAATAGAGGGTGAGGACATTCCGCATCAGCTTTCATTGAGAGCTGATTCTGATGAATTCTCAGACTCTACGGTGACCGGAGCCATCATCCGGCAGAACTGAATCGGGGGATGTATGTGAAAAGTAACGCTGGCGAGCGCATACGTACCCTCGTTGTCATTGTTTGCCGTCCTATGGGGCGGCTTTTTTATTCGCGTTTATCAATGAGCGCAGTCGCTGATTAATGAACACAAACAACAGGAGTTACCCATGATGAAATTTGCCATCGCGGGTGGTTTCGCCGTGGGCGTTTACCACCAAAACGAAAGCCAGCTCGAAAGACTGACCCGCCAACTCCGCAATATCGGGAAGTGGTTTAAAGATACCCTCAACCAGCGCGGAGAGCCGTAATCATGACAATCGTAACTGTTAACGGAACCATTCTGGTTCAGCAAGGTAATCGCGAGTTCAAGAAGCTTTATGAAGATAGCTTCCCCAACACAAA
Source organism: Enterobacter sp. Ag1 (assembly GCA_000277545.1). Lineage (GTDB taxonomy): Bacteria > Pseudomonadota > Gammaproteobacteria > Enterobacterales > Enterobacteriaceae > Cedecea. The sequence continues at coordinate 280,341 of AKXM01000016.1, forward strand.
AGATGGATGGAAGGACGCCGCATGGTGGGCGTGGGAAATAGCGATGGGCTGGCACAAATCACAGAACGATGACTGGGAAAAACTGCATGCCGCATGATCAGGAAGACAAAGACTTTATCGCCCTGCTATCAGGCGAGCTTCAGGAGTCTATCGAGCAGCAAATCAACCTCGCCGCCGAGCGCGGTAACGAGCAAATCAGTTGGGATGAGTTTGGGGGTAATTACCAATGAGCGTATACAAGGCAATTAGCGCCGTAGCAAAGGAAATGGCAGAGCAAGGCATCAGCAAAGACCGGCGCAATGCACAGCAGGGGTTTAACTTTCGCGGCATCGATCAGGTCTATAACGCACTGGCCCCCGCATTAGTCCGCCACGGGCTTCTGATTCTCCCGCGCATCACTGAGAGAACAGTTACCGAACGCACCACGCAGAAAGGCGGCGTTTTGTTCTATGTGGTGGTTAAGGCTGAGTTTGATTTTGTTGGCGTGGAAGATGGCAGCGTTCATACCGTAATAACTTACGGTGAGGCCATGGATAGCGGAGACAAGGCAACAAACAAGGCCATGTCTATCGCCTACAAATATGCTGCCTTGCAGGCTTTCTGCATTCCAACGGAAGAAACGGCAATTGATGCTGATGCCGAGGTTCATCACATCAAACCAGCTGACGCGGACCAGATTCTTGCAGAATTCACAAACTATACCGGCACTGAAAACGACAGCAAAAAGCTTCAGGAGCGCTATGCGGCAACGTGGAGCCAGTTGAATGGGTTCCCTGAACAGCAGGCTAAGTGCAAAGACGTTACCGGCATTCGCCTGAAAGAGCTGAAGCAGGCCGCGTGATGAGCACCATCAAGCGCCGCGGCAATCAGATATCACTCGGTCGGCACTGGACGAATAAGGAAATAAATCAGACCAGGGATATGGCCGGCAAGGTCCACTCAAAGCACATCGCCAGAATACTCGACCGCTCTTACGAATCGCTTCGGCAGATGGCTAAGCGCCAGCACATCAGCTTACGCCTGCAATAACCAAAGGACACGAACATGCCATCACCTCAACCCGGGGCGGATAACCCTCGCCTGTGCACTGCCAAAACCAAAGAAGAGGTGATGGCTAACTTCGCCAGATATTGGGGCATGTCACAAGCAGGAGAAATTGAGCCAGAGACGAAACAGCAGCGCATGGAGCGGCAGGCTAATGCTCTAGCGGATGCGTTGCGGCACAGAGACAACTTCAAAACATCGTTCTATCCGGAATGGGAAACCATCGGCCCTCACCTTCCATATGAATACACCGACGACCGCTCTCGCGTCCGCTTTGGTCGCTATGGCGCTCGCATTAGCGACTAAGGAACACATCATGTTCAACCATCAATACAACCCGGATATGACTCCGGGTGACGCATCAGCTCTCCCTAAATGTTGCAAAGCACCCATGCCAACCAAAGCAGAGCTGTTGGCTCGATGCAGCTTTCCAGGCGTGAATCAGAACAAATATCTGAACAGGATGATCAGGAGCGAGAAATGCAAGGAGCAAGGCAAATGAGCATTGACCATCGCTGTATTGCAGAAAAAACCATAAATATCGTTTCTGTTTCTGGTGGGAAAGACAGTCTTGCTCAGTGGTTGCTGGCGACTGAGAACAATATCCCGCACGTAACAGTTTTTGCCGATACAGGGCATGAGCACCCCCAGACAATGGAGTATCTGGATTATCTGGAGGCAAAACTTGGAAAAATTACGCGTGTTAAGGCTGACTTCTCTCGCCAGATTGAGGGCAAGCGTAAGTTTATTGCTGAGAGGTGGCCGGTTTCACTCGTCGAGGAGTGCGGTATGTCTCAGGACGAGGCATCAGAGCGTATCGCTCAGGCACTGGATATTCTTCGCCCTACAGGAATTCCGTTCCTAGACCTTTGTATGTGGAAAGGCCGATTCCCAAGCACTAAAGCCCGGTTCTGTACGTTTGACCTTAAACATGAGCCAGTGCGGGTTCAGGTTGTATTACCAGCTCTGGAAGAATACGACGAGGTTATCAGTTGGCAAGGCGTACGCGCTCAGGAATCACCCGCCCGTGCCGGGTTGCCCGTATGGGAAGAGGATGCTGATAACACACCTGGCCTTCACGTCTACCGGCCAATACTGAACTGGTTGCATGAGGATGTGTTTGCCCTGGCTAAGCGCCACGGTATCAAGCCGAATCCACTCTATGAGAAAGGATGTAGCCGTGTTGGGTGCATGCCTTGCATTCATGCCCGTAAGTCAGAACTGGCCGAAATATTCCAGCGTTGGCCAGAAGAAATTCAGCGTGTTGCTAAATGGGAAAGACTGGTCGCGGCTTGCTCACGCCGTGGTAACTCTACTTTCTTCCCTTCGACACACGATCCGCGTCGGGCTGAGAAACGAATAGACGTCATCACCGTTGATAAATACGGCATTGAGTCATACCGGGACTGGGCAATGACAACGCGAGGAGGCGCACAGTTCGATTTGCTGGCAGAAGCCAATGACAAATCAGTTTGTAGCAGCGTTTACGCCGGTGTTTGTGAGTAGGGAGAAGTAATTCAATGATTAAAGAAAAAAACGCTGTCGATGCATATTTCGCCACCATCCACATGGCAGGAGATATCAATCACGCCAGGCAGATATGCCGAAAATTCGTTATGTCCGGTAACTGCGTCCAGTTAACGCCATGCGAATTTATATACACGGGCGGGATGGAGGTCGGTTTCACAGTGCGTTTGATGAATTATGCTCGCTTCCCTCGCGAGCTGGATGAAATTGATTCTGACGCTTTACAGCTCGCTTGTCAGCTTTGTCGCGAGCTCTGTCAGCTGAGCTTCACCATCGAGACGCCACACACCTCGACTTATTACACAGATGATAATTTTAAGTCGGAGGCTAGCCAGTTATCTGTGAATCCTGAGCGAGCGGTAAAAAAGTAAATAGGTGTGATGTCTGCCGCGAGGGTGCTCGCGGTGGGTGTGGCACCTGCGCATTTAAAGATTTTTGAACGCCGGGTGCAGCCGGTTAAAAGGGGTTACCTATGTCTCGTATGATGAACTTAATTGACTGGGCCAAAGAGGAATTTGGAGAGCAGGCGCCAAGTGAAAGGATTTTAAAGAAATACGCTAAAGGAAAAATGATTGCGCCACCAGCTGTTAAGGTTGGTCGTAAGTGGATGGTCGATCGCGAGGCACGATACGTTGGCATTATCGCCGCTCCTGCCCTCCCGGTTAATTCTAACCCCAGACTAAAGCGGATAATTTCTGATGGCTGCTAGACCACGTTCGCATAAAATCTCTATACCTAATCTTTATTGCAAACTGGACAAGAGAACAGGCAAGATTTATTGGCAATATAAACACCCTATTTCTGGCCGATTTCATAGCCTTGGGACTGATGAAACAGAAGCAAAGCAGGTAGCTAACGAGGCAAACACAATCATTGCTGAGCAGAGGACCAGACAGATTCTCAGCGTAAATGGTCGCCTTGCCCGGATGAAAGGAAAAAGAACAGATATAACTGTTACTGAATGGATTGATAAATACATAACAATCCAGGAAGAACGGCTAAATAATAATGAGCTACGTCTAAACTCTTTTAAACAAAAAAACAAACCACTTAGACTCTTCAGAGAGCATTTTGGTATGCGCCATATCAAAGATATTGAGACTATTGATATCGCTGAAATTACCGATGCTATTAAAAGTGAAGGGCATGGCCGTATGGCTCAGATAGTTCGTCTAGTTTTGGTTGATGTATTTAAAGAAGCTCAGCATGCAGGGCATGTTCCCCCAGGATACAACCCTGCGATGGCAACAAAACAGCCCCGGCATAAGGTTAAGCGTCAAAGACTCTCTTTTGAAGAATGGAATGCAATTTATCTGGCAGCGGAAAATCAACAACCTTATTTACAATGCGGTATGCTTTTGGCACTTGTTACCGGCCAGAGGCTTGGTGATATTTGCAATATGAAATTCTCAGATATATGGGACGACATGCTTCATATTGAGCAAGAAAAGACAGGCTCGAAAGTAGCTATCCCTCTCAACCTGAAATGCGAAGAATTAGGATTAACGCTACGCGATGTGGTTGCAAAATGCAGAGACGCAGTTATCAGCAAGTATCTTGTTCACTTCCGCCACTCAACTTCTCAATCTACCAGGGGAGATCGCGTGTCCTCCAGCAGCCTTACCACAACGTTCAAAAAAGCCAGAAACAAATGCGGCGTTGAATGGGAGGAAGGAACGGCACCAACCTTCCACGAGCAGCGTTCTTTATCGGAGAGAATGTATAGAGAGCAAGGGATAGATACAAAAAAATTACTTGGTCACCGGTCTTCAAAGATGACTGACAAATATAACGACGATCGAGGCAAAGACTGGGTAGTCATCGACTCTAAAACTGGGTAAATGAGGTGGAGTTTTGGGGAAGAATTTTGGGGAAAGTTTTGGGGAAGATTTTAAGGAAGCAATAAAAAACGGGAACCCTGAGGTTCCCGTTGTCACATCACCAGCGGCGCTGATTACATGTGTTTAATGATAGCGTCGCCAAACTCTGAACATTTCAGCAGCTTAGCGCCATCCA
>AKXM01000017.1 GCA_000277545.1 Enterobacter sp. Ag1
GCACGTGAACGGTCAGCAAGACCGGCAGTGCCGTCCTGTAACCAGCGACGAAGCCACTTGTAGCCAGTGGCAGGAGAAATGCCATAGCGACGGCACAGAAGACTAATGTTCGCCCCGTCCTGCGAGGCGAGCAGAACAAACTCAGAACGTAATGACATGGTATCTCTCGCATCCCACGGCATAAGCGGCTCCATAAACGGGTTCTTATGCCTTAGTTGTAAGTGTCTACCATGTCCCCGAACAAGTGTTCACGATGTCCCCGGACCGTACACCCCAAAGGGGAGAGGGAACTGAAAAGAGCATAAATCTGCTGTTTTCCCCCTCGCCCTTCCAGGGAGAGGGCCGGGGTGAGGGTAAAATTACAGCTTCGCAAACACGCGGCGTGCCGCGTCGATGGTCCGCTGAATATCTTCTTTGCTATGCGCCACGGACATAAAGCCCGCCTCAAACGCGGACGGCGCAAGGTATACACCTTCTTCCAGCATCAGGTGGAAGAAGCGCTTGAAGCGCTCTACATCGCAGGCAACCACGTCTTTATAGCTGGTGACGGTTTCGGCATCGGTGAAGAACAGGCCGAACATGCCGCCGACGTTATTCACCACCAGTGGGAGGTTTTCTGCTTTAGCCGCATTCAACAGGCCGTTAGCCAGCATTTCCGTCAGCTCGGTCAGGGTCTGATGAACGCCGGGCTGCGACACTTCTGTCAGGCAGGCGAAGCCCGCCGCCATGGCGATAGGGTTCCCGGAGAGCGTGCCCGCCTGGTAAACCGGGCCCGTTGGTGCCAGCGCGTCCATGATTTCGCGACGGCCACCGAAGGCGCCGACTGGCATCCCGCCGCCGATGATTTTGCCGAGGCAGGTCAGGTCTGGTTCAACATCGTAGTAAGACTGAGCGCCCGCCAGCGCCACGCGGAAGCCGGTCATCACTTCATCAATAATCAGCAGTGCACCAAATTCGTCGCACAGCGCTCGCAGGCCCGGCAGGAAGTCCGCATGCGGAGGAATACAGTTCATGTTGCCCGCGACGGGTTCAACGATGATACAGGCCACGTCCTGAGGATATTGCTCAAAGGCTTCGCGCACGGAGGCCAGATCGTTATAGGTGCAGGTCAGGGTGTGCTTCGCAAAGTCAGCCGGCACGCCCGGAGAGTTTGGTTGGCCGAGCGTCAGAGCGCCGGAACCGGCTTTCACCAGCAGGCAATCCGCGTGGCCGTGGTAGCAGCCTTCGAATTTGATGATTTTATCCCGGCCAGTGTAGCCGCGAGCGAGGCGGATAGCGCTCATGGTGGCTTCGGTGCCGGAGTTCACCATACGAACCATGTCCATGGTCGGCACCAGCTCACAAACCAGCTCCGCCATTTTCACTTCCATTTCGGTTGGCGCCCCAAAGCTCAGGCCGCGCTCAACGGCTTCAATGACCGCGTTGCGGATCGCCGGGTGGTTGTGGCCGAGCACCATTGGGCCCCATGAACCAACGTAATCGATATAGGCTTTACCGTCTGCGTCATACAGGTAAGCCCCGTCCGCACGCTCGATAAACAGAGGCACTCCGCCTACGCCAGTAAAGGCGCGTACCGGAGAGTTAACGCCGCCGGGAATGACCTGGCGGGCTGCGGCGTACAGGTTTTCAGACTTACTCATGAATCGGCTCCTGATTCGTGGAAATGGTGACAGCGGGCTATTCTATGTGAAACCTGCCTCGCGTTGAAATATTTGCCCAAATCAAACGTTACGGTTTATTAGCTAATTTAATAAGACGAAGGTCTTTTCTGTGGGTAAAATGCCCGCCTTATTTGTATGACTAACCGGTTCGGAACCATGAATTTAGCTCATAACTCTCTCGATCAGGCGCAAAGCGTCCAACAGCGTCGCGGAGCGATTCTGCGTCGTCTGATTGGCCAGGATAAAATGCCGCTAATGATTTTGCTGATGGCCGCGGTGGTTGGCACGCTAGCGGGCCTGGTCGGCGTGGCGTTTGAGAAGTCGGTTAACTGGGTGCTTCAGCACCGTATCGGTATGCTGGCGCAGGTCGCGGACAGCGCCTGGCTGGTGTGGCCGCTGGCGTTTATCAGCTCGGCGCTGCTGGCGATGGTCGGCTATTTTCTGGTGCGTCGTTTCGCGCCTGAAGCCGGTGGGTCGGGCATTCCTGAAATCGAAGGGGCACTGGAGGATTTGCGGCCGGTGCGCTGGTGGAGCGTGATCCCGGTGAAATTCATCGGCGGGATGGGCACGCTCGGCGCGGGAATGGTGCTGGGGCGTGAAGGGCCGACCGTACAGCTTGGCGGTAACATCGGGCGTATGGTGACGGACATTTTCCGCATGAAAAGTGCGGAAGCTCGTCATTCGCTGCTGGCAACTGGCGCTGCTGCCGGGCTGTCTGCGGCATTTAATGCGCCGCTGGCCGGGATCCTGTTTATCATCGAAGAGATGCGTACCCAGTTCCGCTATAACCTGATTTCGATAAAAGCGGTGTTTATCGGCGTGATTATGTCGAGCATCGTGTTTCGGATCTTTAATACCGAAACCACGGTGATTCAGGTGGGCAAACTTGCGGATGCGCCGGTCAACACGCTCTGGCTGTATCTGATCCTCGGCATGATTTTTGGCATTGTCGGCGTGGTGTTTAACCGGCTGGTGATCGGCGCTCAGGATATGTTCCAGCGCATTCACGGCGGCAACATTAAGAAGTGGGTGCTGATCGGCGGGCTTATTGGCGGGCTTTGCGGTGTGCTGGGGCTTATTCAGCAGGCGGCGTCCGGCGGCGGGTTTAGCCTTATCCCGATTGCGGCCGTGGGGAATTACACCATCGGCATGCTGCTGTTCCTGTTCATCGCTCGGGTCATCACCACTTTACTCTGTTTCTCCTCCGGTGCACCGGGCGGTATTTTTGCCCCGATGCTGGCGCTGGGCACGCTGCTTGGCACCGCGTTTGGCACGGCTTGTGCCGCCTGGTTCCCCGCGTATCATCTTGATATGGGCACCTTTGCGATTGCCGGAATGGGAGCGTTACTCGCCGCCTCACTGCGTGCACCGCTCACCGCTATCGTGCTGGTGCTTGAGATGACGGATAATTACCAGCTCATTCTGCCAATGATTATCACCTGTCTTGGGGCGACACTGTTGGCACAATTTTTGGGCGGGAAACCGCTATACTCGGTGATTCTGGCAAGAACTCTGGCAAAACAAGAAGCTGAGAAAGCGCGTGCGGGCGAGCAGGCTTCCGCCGGGCAGAATACTTGAACGAATTACTCGGGTATTAGATAATGCCGCAAAAGTGCGGGTTGTTTTCTGCCCGACTTGTTAATTGTTGGGAGCAAAAAATGAGTGATGACGTAGTAGCGCTGCCGCTGCAGTTTACCGAAGCCGCAGCCAATAAAGTGAAAAGTCTGATTGCAGACGAAGAGAACCCGAATCTGAAACTTCGCGTCTATATCACCGGTGGTGGTTGCAGCGGCTTCCAGTATGGCTTTACCTTTGACGACCAGATCAACGACGGCGATATGACCATAGAGAAGCAGGGCGTTGCCCTGGTTGTGGATCCAATGAGCCTGCAATACCTGGTCGGTGGCGCGGTGGATTACAGCGAAGGCCTGGAAGGCTCCCGCTTCGTGGTGACTAACCCGAACGCGAAAAGCACCTGCGGGTGTGGTTCCTCCTTCAGCATCTGATAAGTTGCTGAAATAAAAAAGCCGCGTATCAAACGCGGCTTTTTTTATCGCTATTGTCGGTCATTTAGCGCAAAGGTCGGCAGTTTAAGGTGCCAGTAGATGGCCGCCAGGCGAATCGCCAGCGTGACCACCATACCAATCATACTGGCCTGCTCCAGCGGGACGTTAAAGGTGTGGTAAGCCGTGGCGTGGACGATACCGCCAATAATACAGGCGGTGGCATAAATCTCGGTGCGCAGAATCATCGGGACTTCACGAGCCAATACGTCGCGGATGATCCCGCCGCCTACGCCAGTGATTACGCCCATGCAGATTGCAACCAGCGGGCTGGCATGGGCCAGAAACGCTTTATTGACGCCGATGCCAACAAACACGGCCAGGCCGACGGCATCCAGCACGGGAAGTACCCACTTAGGCAGGCGTCGCGGCTGGCGAACCAGGACGATCGTCAGCATACAGGTCACCATGGCGACGACAAGGTCCGTGGGATCTTTCACCCAGAATACCGGGCCGTTGGCTAACGCCATATCGCGGATGGTTCCCCCGCCTACCGCGGTAACTACCCCAAGCACCAGCACGCCAAAGGGATCCATCCGCAGCTTTCCGGCCAACAAAACGCCGGAAATAGCGAACACGGCGGTACCGACAATATCCAGCCAATAGACCAGCATTTATGACCCTCAGAGCATGACGTTAAGCTTTCGCCAGCTCTTCACAGAGCTGTTTTGCGGCGAGGATAATACGCGGGCCGGAACGAGTAAACCAGTCATCATTCACGGCAATAACCGGAACTTTCAACTGATTACTCCAGAACTGCTGCACCGACGGAATATTGCTCGCATCGCCCGAGATAATAATAGCCTGCGGCTGGCGCGTCAGAACCTGCTCGCGACTGACCTGCGGCCAGGGAACCCGGCTGTCAGCGAAAATATTGCGTCCACCGCAAAGCTCAACGACTTCGTTCTGAATGGAATCTTTGCTGGTGGTAAACAGCGGCTGCTGGCTGAACTGCAGGAACACTTTTTTGCTTTGGGTATGGCTGTAGCGAGTTTTTAGCTCTGCAAACTGCCGGGATAGCGTCTCTGCGGCTTTGATTGCCTTTTCTGGTGTTGGACTGAGCGGGGCTAGCTGACGCAGCGCGGCCTCAACGTCGGCAACGCTTTTAGGATCCAGCCAGATGACCTTAATGCCCAGCGAAACCAGTTGGTTTACCTGCCTGTCCGGGTTACCACCTCGCCAGGCGAGGACTGCGTCCGGTTTCAGGGCAACGATGCGCTCGAAGTTCACGCCCTGCCAGTTGGCTAACTGTTCAATCTGCTTTGCCTGCGGCGGGTAATCAGAGTAAGCGCTCACCGCAATAGGGGTGATACCGGCGGCGAAGGCCAGTTCTGTATTAGCGGGAGAGAGGGAGATGACCCGAGGCGCCGCAAACAGCAGCGCCGGGAGGCAAAGGAGCAGGGCGGTCGCCCCGCGCCAAAGGATGAGCTTAGCCACGAGCCAGGTGCTGAACCAGTTTTTCCACCATCAGGGTGGATTGCTTGGCGGCGACGGCCAGGAATTCTTCGAAGCTCAGGTGGGACTGCTGATCGGCCACGTCGGAGATGGCGCGTACAACCACAAACGGCGTGTTGAAGTTATGGCAAACGTGGCCGATGGCCGTCGCTTCCATTTCTACCGCCACGGCCTGCGGGAAGTTGTGGCGAATTTTTGCCAGCGCCACTGAGCCGTTAATAAACGCATCGCCGCTGACGATCAGGCCGCGAACCGCGTGCAGATCCAGCTCTTTAATGCAGGTTTCTGCTGCCTCAATAAGCTTTTTATCGGCAATGAAAGCTGCCGGGCAGCCCGCCATCTGGCCATATTCGTAACCGAAAGCAGTGACGTCAGCATCGTGATAACGCACTTCTTCAGATACCACGATATCACCCACTTTCAGCGTCGGCGCCAGGCCACCTGCGGAACCGGTGTTGATGATCACGTCTGGCTTGCAGTGTTCCAGCAGCAGCGTAGCACCCATGGCCGCAGAAACTTTGCCGATGCCGGACTTCAGCAGCGCGACTTCAACGCCGTTCAGCGTCCCGGTATAAATTTCGCAACCGGCGATGCTCAGAGTGTGACGGTTTTCGATTTTGTCACGCAGCAGCGTAACTTCTTCTTCCATTGCACCAATAATGCCTGCTTTCATAGAGATACTCGCTAATGTGGTGGAACATGACTCAATTTTCGGGGCATAGTCTATCATGGCATACAGTCTCCTTATCAACGGAACAGGAGTGGGCATGAGCGAAATAGACTTCCGCAAAAAAATTAACTGGCACCGACGCTTCCGCTCGCCCGAAGGAGAGAAGAGCGAACTTGAGATCCTGCGTATCTTCGAAAGCGATCGCGGCAGGATCATTAATTCTCCCGCAATTCGCCGTCTGCAGCAGAAAACGCAGGTCTTCCCGCTGGAGCGTAATGCTGCCGTGCGCACCCGTCTTACCCATTCGCTGGAGGTGCAGCAGGTCGGGCGCTACATTGCCAAAGAGATCCTTAGCCGCCTGAAAGAGCAGAAGGCGCTGGAGAAATATGGGCTGGATGAGCTAACTGGCCCGTTTGAAAGCATAGTGGAAATGGCCTGCCTGATGCATGACATCGGCAATCCGCCGTTCGGGCATTTTGGCGAGTCGGCGATTAACGACTGGTTCCGCCAGCGTCTGCAGCCGAAAGACAGCGGCGGGCAGCCACGCAGTGACGATCGCTGCAAGGTGGATGTGCTCCGGCTGCGCGAAGGCGAAGAGGGATTAAATACGTTACGCAGCAAAGTTCGCCAGGACTTGTGCCATTTTGAAGGGAATGCGCAAGGCATCCGGCTGGTGCACAGCCTGCTGCGGATGAACCTGACCTGGGCGCAGGTCGGCTGCATTCTCAAATACACCCGCCCGGCCTGGTTTGCCCAAAAGCCGCCAGCAAGCCACGCTTATTTGATGAAGAAGCCGGGCTTTTATTTGTCGGAAGAAGGATACATCGAGCGCCTGCGCAAAGAGTTGAACCTGGGCGAGTACAGCCGTTTTCCGCTAACCTGGATCATGGAGGCAGCGGACGATATTTCTTACTGCGTGGCGGATCTCGAAGATGCCGTTGAGAAACGTATTTTCAGCGTCGAGCAGCTTTATCAGCATCTGAGCGAGTCCTGGGGCGAGCAGAAGAAAGGCGATCTCTTTGAGCTGGTAGTCAAAGATGCCTGGGAGAAATCCCGCACCAACCAAATGCGCCGCAGTGCGGAAGATCAGTTCTTTATGTACCTGCGCGTCAATACGCTAAACAAACTGGCGCCGTATGCCGCCCAGCGTTTTATCGACAATTTGCCTGAGATTTATTCCGGCGAGTTCAATCATGCGCTGCTGGAGGACGACAGCCCGTATGCCCGACTGCTGGAGCTGTACAAGCAGGTGGCCGTGCGGCAGGTCTTCAGCCACCCGGATATTGAGCAACTGGAGCTGCAGGGTTATCGGGTTATCAGCGGTTTACTGGATATTTACAGTCCCTTACTCGAGCTTTCAACGGAGGACTTCACGGAGCTGGTGAGCAAGGAAAGCCTGCGTCGTCTGCCTATTGCATCAAGACTTTTCCACAAACTTTCAACTAAACATAGGCTTGCCTATGTAGAAGCGGTGAGCGCTTTGCACCCGGCAAGCCTTGATTTTTCCGTGTGGGAATACTATTTCCGTGCAAGGCTTATTCAGGATTACATCAGTGGAATGACCGATTTATATGCTTGGGATGAGTATCGACGCCTGATGGCGGTGGAGTGAGTTTTCTCGGGAGTTTTGTAAAGATAGAGAATAAATTTTTACTTTTTCCATGCACTTAAGCGCTGAACTTAGCGCGTAAACTTCACTCTGAATGGTGTACCAACACAGCAATTTTGCGTTATTTGAAAGTTGAGATGATTCCATGAAAAAAACCACGTTAGCAATGAGTGCGCTGGCTCTTAGTCTGGGTTTGGCGCTGAGTCCGATGTCTGCCTCCGCCGCTGAGACGGCCTCTTCCGCATCTGCTGCGCAGCCGCTGCCAAGCCTTGCGCCGATGCTGGAGCAGGTGATGCCTTCAGTGGTGAGTATCAACGTTGAAGGGAGCACAACGGTAAATACTCCGCGTATGGGGCGTAATTTCCAGCAATTCTTCGGCGACAATTCCCCGTTCTGCCAGGACGGTTCGCCGTTCCAAAGCTCACCTTTCTGCCAGGGCGGTGGCGCTCAGGGCGGTGGTGGTGACGGAGGCAGCCAGCAGCAGAAATTTATGGCCCTGGGCTCTGGGGTAATTATTGATGCGGCGAAAGGCTATGTCGTGACCAACAACCACGTGGTGGATAACGCCACCGTGATTAAAGTTCAGCTAAGCGATGGCCGTAAGTTTGACGCCAAAGTGGTGGGTAAAGACCCACGCTCCGATATCGCGCTGATTCAGCTGCAGGATCCTAAAAATCTGACGGCGATTAAAATTGCCGACTCCGACGCGCTGCGCGTAGGTGATTACACCGTAGCCATCGGTAACCCATATGGCCTGGGCGAAACCGTGACCTCCGGTATCGTTTCTGCGCTGGGCCGTAGCGGCCTGAACGTGGAAAACTACGAAAACTTTATCCAGACCGATGCGGCGATCAACCGCGGTAACTCCGGCGGGGCGCTGGTTAACCTGAACGGCGAGCTTATCGGTATCAACACGGCGATTCTGGCCCCGGACGGCGGCAACATCGGTATCGGCTTTGCTATCCCGAGTAACATGGTGAAAAACCTGACCGCTCAGATGGTGCAGTACGGTCAGGTTCGTCGCGGCGAGCTGGGGATTATGGGCACTGAGCTGAACTCCGAGCTGGCGAAAGCGATGAAAGTCGACGCTCAGCGTGGCGCGTTTGTCAGCCAGGTCATGCCGAACTCTTCCGCGGCTAAAGCAGGGATCAAAGCAGGAGATGTGATCACCACGCTGAACGGCAAGGCGATCAGTAGTTTTGCCGCACTGCGCGCAGAAGTGGGTTCTATGCCAGTGGGCAGCAAAATCTCGCTGGGTCTGCTGCGTGATGGCAAGCCAGTGACGGTGAGTCTGGAGCTGCAGCAAAGCACTCAGAATCAGGTTGATGCCGCCACTATCTTCACCGGTATTGAAGGTGCGGAGATGAGCAACCGCGGCGGTAAAGACCAGAAAGGCGTGCAGGTCACCAGCGTGAAGCCAAATACCCCGGCCGCGCGTATTGGCCTGAAAAAAGGTGACATTATCGTCGGCGTGAACCAGCAGGCGGTGAACAATATCGCTGAGCTGCGTAAAGTGATGGACAGCAAGCCGTCGGTGATGGCGCTGAGCATCCAGCGCGGTGATGCGCAGATTTACCTTCTGATGCAGTAATCTTCGTGTAGAGCTGAAAAGGGCCGCGTTTGCGGCCCTTTTTTTATTGAGTTCTGCACTACTTATTGCGAGTCAGTTTTTCCAGATCGGATTCAATTTCGCTGATCTTGTTGGTCACCACGGACTCGAGGTGGCGCAAATCGTCGAGGATCTTACGCTTAAGATCGACTTCGGTGCGGTCACGCTGGCAAAGCTGATCGAGTTCATCGATGACATAGCGCAGGTTGGGGCTGATCTCCTGCACTTCTTTGTAGCCCTGGCCTACGCCATCGGCCACCACGGTTTTGCGCTGGCGTGGGTATTTAAACTTCACGCTTTTGGCAAAAAACTCGCCCTTATCCTTCTGGAAATAGACTTTCAGGATATCGTTGTTGGCTTCCTGCCGGAGGCTGTAACGATCGATTTCATCAGGATTGGTAATACCCAGACTTTTTAAATTATCGTACATAAGCGGTACCCTTCAATATCAATAACCATTAGAGAGTTAACGGAAAATTCCTTTTCCGCTAGTGCCAGATGCAAAAAAGGCGGGATAACCCGCCTTTTGGTGCAAAAAACTTAGTCGATGGTACGCAGCAGTTCGTTGATGCCCACTTTACCGCGGGTTTTGGCGTCTACTTTCTTCACGATCACCGCACAGTACAGGCTGTAAGAGCCGTCTTTTGAAGGCAGGTTGCCGGAAACGACAACGGAGCCTGCTGGCACGCGGCCGTAGTGGACTTCACCGGTTTCGCGATCATAGATGCGGGTGCTTTGGCCGATGTAAACGCCCATGGAGATCACGGAACCTTCTTCAACGATCACGCCTTCAACCACTTCGGAACGCGCGCCGATGAAGCAGTTGTCTTCGATGATGGTTGGGTTAGCCTGCAGTGGTTCCAGTACGCCACCGATGCCGACACCGCCGGACAGGTGAACGTTTTTACCGATCTGCGCGCAAGAGCCCACGGTTGCCCAGGTGTCGACCATGGTGCCTTCATCAACATAAGCACCGATATTGACGTAGGATGGCATCAGCACGGTGTTACGTGCGATGAACGCGCCCTGGCGTACTGCCGCCGGTGGCACAACGCGGAAACCTTCTTTCTGGAAGCGCGCTTCGTCGTAGTCGGCGAATTTCATCGGGACTTTATCGAAATAGCGGCTTTCTGCACCTTCGATAACTTTGTTGTCGTTAATGCGGAAAGAAAGCAGTACCGCCTTCTTCAGCCACTGGTGAGTAACCCACTGGCCATCAATTTTTTCAGCAACGCGCAGCGCACCGCTGTCGAGCAGGGCAATCACCTGATTTACCGCTTCGCGGGTCACGGTATCAACATTTGCCGGGGTGATCTCGGCGCGACGCTCGAAAGCGGTTTCGATTACATTTTGTAGCTGCTGCATGATGAACATTTCCTGATTGTGACTTACCTTTCAACTTTTGGGCGACAATCAACTTGACTGTCGCTTTCGGGCTAAAAAGGTAAAAAATAAAAGACCGTTATTTATCGTTTGGATTAAGGGCCGCTGTCAACCGTTGCTGCACTTCCTGCTGGAGCACATTATTAAGTGCACGCCGGTCTGCGGTGGCGATTATAAATAAATCTTCTACTCGCTCACCAATTGTCGTAATTCTCGCCCCGTAGAGCGAAATACCGAGGTCGGCGAACACTTCACCCACCCTGGCCAAAAGACCCGGCTGATCGAGCGCAATCAGCTCAAGGAACGTACGCCGGTCGGTGTGCGTTGGCAGGAAATTGACTTCGGTATCGACGGTAAAGTGACGCAGTTTTGCCGACTGACGGCGTGGCTGCGGTGGCTGCCAGGTCGTCTGGGTGATCGCCTGTTCGAGGCTGTGGCGAATAATATTGTGTCGGTCAATGGACAGCGGGCTGCCATCGGGCTCGAGCACGATAAAGGTGTCCATCGCCATACCGTCGCGGGTCGTGAAGATCTGCGCGTCGTGAACGCTGAGATTACGACGGTCGAGTTCGGCGCAGACGGCGGCAAACAGATAAGGCCTGTCCGGGCTCCAGATAAAGATCTCCGTGCCGCCGCGCGTTGCCTGCGGGCTCAGCAGGATCATTGGCTGACTAAGATCGTGCTTCAGCAAATGCCGGGCATGCCACGCGATCTGGTTTGGCGTATGGCGGACAAAGTAGTTTGCCCGGCAGCGCGCCCAGATGTGATGCAGCGCTTCCTCATTAATGTTGTCCATCCGCAGCAGGGCAAGCGCCTGAAGCTGGTGGTGACGAACACGTTCGCGCATATCCGGGCTGTTCTGCATCCCGCGGCGCAGCTGTTTCTCGGTGGCGAAGTACAGCTCACGCAGCAGGCTTTGCTTCCAGCTGTTCCACAGCGTTTCGTTGGTTGCGCAGATATCCGCCACCGTCAGGCAGACCAGATAGCGCAGGCGGTTTTCGGTCTGCACCTCTTCGGCAAACTGTTTAATGACTTCAGGATCCTGAATATCACGGCGCTGAGCGGTGACGGACATCAGTAGATGCTGACGGACCAGCCACGCAACCAACTGAGTTTCGCGGGAGTTAAGGCCATGAAGCTCGGCAAATTTCAGCACGTCCTGCGCGCCCAGCACTGAATGATCGCCGCCTCGCCCTTTGGCGATATCGTGGAAGAGAGCGGCGATTAAAATCAGCTCAGGATGGGAAAGGCGCGGCCAAAGATCGACGCACAGCGGGTGCTTAGAGCGAGTTTCTTCTTTCGCGAAGCTTTCCAGCTTTTGCAGGACGCGAATGGTGTGTTCATCCACGGTGTAGGCGTGGAACAGGTCGAACTGCATCTGACCGACAATATGCGACCACTGCGGCATATAGGCCCATAGCACGCTATGGCGATGCATTGGCACCAGCGCACGGCTTACCGCGCCAGGATGACGCAGCATCACCAGAAACAGCTCGCGCGCTTCCGGGATGTAGCAGAGCGGCTGGGTCAGGTGACGGCGGGCGTGACGAAGGTGGCGCAGCGTCGTGGAGTAAATGCCGGTGATGTCGCGGTTACGCACCATCATGTAAAACATGCGCAGTATAGCCTGCGGCTCGCGCATAAACA
This sequence comes from Enterobacter sp. Ag1, assembly GCA_000277545.1. GTDB lineage: Bacteria > Pseudomonadota > Gammaproteobacteria > Enterobacterales > Enterobacteriaceae > Cedecea. Next base: position 12,098 of record AKXM01000017.1, read on the forward strand.
GGGTTTCATCCCGCAGATCGATAAGCGTGCCGCGAAGCTGGAAGTCATCATCCAGCGGGCGCGGTTTTTCGCTGGCATCGAGCGCCAGAATGGCTTCATCGAACAGTTGCAAAAGCATCTGGTTCAATTCGCCCACGCGGCGAGTGACGCGGTAGAAGTCCTTCATCATGTGTTCGACCGGCTCGTTGCCTTCGCCGCTGTAGTGCAGGCGCTGGGCCACGCTAAGCTGGCGGTCAAACAGCAGCCGGTTGTCGTAGCGATTGACTTCCAGATGCAGGGCAAAGCGAATGCGCCACAGCAAATGCTGGCATTCATCCAGCTCTTTACGCTCTGCTTCAGTCAGGAAACCAAAGTCCACCATTTCGCCCATGGAGGTGGCGCCGAAGTGACGGCGGGCAACCCACTGCAGCGTGTGAATGTCACGCAGGCCGCCAGGACTGCTTTTGATGTCGGGCTCAAGGTTGTAGCTGGTGCCGTGATAGCGCTGGTGACGCTCGTTTTGCTCTTCGACTTTGGCGGCAAAGAACTTTGCCGACGGCCAGAAACCTTCGCTGAAAATGTGTTTCTGAAGCTCAAGGAACAGGGCAACGTCGCCAATTAACAAGCGAGATTCGATGAGGTTAGTGGCGACCGTCAGATCGGACAAGCCTTCCAGCAGGCACTCTTCCAGCGTTCGTACGCTGTGGCCCACTTCCAGCTTCACGTCCCAAAGCAGGGTCAGCAACTCGCCGATACTCTGCGCCTGGGCGTCCGTTAGCCGTTTTCTACTCAGAATCAGGAGATCGATATCCGACAGCGGGTGAAGCTCGGCGCGGCCATAGCCGCCCACGGCAACCAGCGCGGCTTCGGGAACATCGGCAAAGCCGTAGGCAATCCACAGCCGCTGCAGCAGCTGATCGATAAATTCGGTGCGGGCATCTATAAGCCGTTCAGCGGAAACGCCGCTATCGAAGGCTTTACCCAGCCATTTCTGGAAAGTGTCTAAGTGCGACTTGATGTCTGCGCAGTTAAGTTCGGCTTCCTGCCAGCTGTTTGGATAGTCCGGCTGGCCGGCGATCTCGGGTTCGGTGGTGTTGGCAAACTGCTCTGGCAAAGCTGGACTCATTGTGCGCTACCCATAAAAAAAGCCGGCTCAGGGCCGGCTTAGATTGCTGACTGACGTCAGGGCATCATTCGTTATGCGAAATCACTGCCGGGATGGTGTCATCTTTACGCAGGGTCATAATCTCGCAGCCGTTCTCCGTCACCACAATAGTATGCTCGTATTGAGCAGACAAGTTGCGATCTTTGGTTTTCACCGTCCAGCCGTCTTTCATAGTGCGAATGCGGTAATCACCGGCGTTAACCATCGGTTCAATAGTGAAGGTCATGCCCGGCTGAAGCACTACGCCGCCGTCATCTGCGTCATAGTGAAGTACCTGAGGTTCCTCATGGAATACGCGACCAATGCCGTGGCCACAGTACTCACGTACGACGGAGAAACCTTCTGCTTCAACAAACTTCTGGATTGCCGCGCCGAGCGTGCGCAGGCGGATGCCCGGTTTCACCATGCGCAGCGCGAGATACAGGCTTTCCTGGGTGATGCGGCACAGGCGTTCGCCGAGAATCGTCGGCTTGCCCACGATGAACATCTTAGAGGTGTCGCCGTGGTATTCGTCTTTGATAACGGTCACGTCAATATTGACGATATCACCGTCTTTCAGCACTTTTTCATCATCTGGAATGCCGTGGCAAACCACTTCGTTGATAGAGATACAGACGGATTTTGGGAAGCCGTGATAGCCCAGACAAGCGGAAATAGCCTGCTGTTCATTCACGATGTAATCATTACAGATGCGATCCAGCTCGCCGGTGGTAATGCCCGGTTTAACGTGGGATTCGATCATTTCCAGCACTTCGGCAGCCAGGCGGCCAGCGACGCGCATTTTTTCGATTTCTTCAGGTGTCTTAATTGAGATAGCCATATCAGATCCGCAGATGTCGATAACGTCGACATGAAATGAGCAGGGAAGTTGCTGTAATGGTATCAGGGGGGGCGTCTCCCTGCAAAATTGAGAATCATCAAGTGCGTATCACGGCAACAACTATTGGAGTCTGGGCGCCATTTATGGTATAAAGCGCGCCGGACTTGTATTCCGATTTTTCGGGTACAGCCAAATACGCTCACTTTGTGTAAATAACACACACGTATCGACACATATTCCGGGGTGCCCTTTGGGGTCGGCAATATGGGATACGTGGAGGCATAACCCCATACTTTATATAGAGGTTTTAAAACATGGCTACTGTTTCCATGCGCGACATGCTCAAGGCTGGTGTTCACTTCGGTCACCAGACCCGTTACTGGAACCCGAAAATGAAGCCTTTCATCTTCGGCGCACGTAACAAAGTTCACATCATCAACCTTGAGAAAACTGTACCAATGTTCAACGAAGCTCTGGCTGAACTGAACAAGATTTCTTCTCGCAAAGGCAAAATCCTTTTCGTTGGTACTAAACGCGCTGCAAGCGAAGCGGTGAAAGACGCTGCTAACAGTTGCGATCAGTTCTTCGTGAACCATCGCTGGTTGGGCGGCATGCTGACTAACTGGAAAACCGTTCGTCAGTCCATCAAACGTCTGAAAGACCTGGAAACTCAGGCTCAAGACGGTACTTTCGACAAGCTGACTAAGAAAGAAGCGCTGATGCGCACTCGTGAGCTGGACAAGCTGGAAAACAGCCTGGGCGGTATCAAAGACATGGGCGGCCTGCCGGACGCACTGTTTGTTATCGATGCCGATCACGAGCACATCGCTATCAAAGAAGCAAACAACCTGGGTATCCCAGTATTTGCTATCGTTGATACCAACTCTGATCCGGACGGTGTTGATTTCGTTATCCCTGGTAACGACGATGCTATCCGTGCTGTTAGCCTGTACCTGGGCGCTGTAGCTGCAACCGTTCGTGAAGGCCGTTCTCAGGATCTGGCTTCCCAGGCGGAAGAAAGCTTCGTAGAAGCAGAATAATAAGGCACGCTCGCTAGAGCCCTTATTTAACCAGGTAGTATCTAGTTTGGTTAGGGGCCTTTTTATGGCCCCTTTTTCACTTTTAAGCCCGTCTGGCCAATGCGCCGGGCAGGCAACATCTCCGAGGATTTTAGAATGGCTGAAATTACCGCATCCCTGGTAAAAGAGCTGCGTGAGCGTACTGGCGCTGGCATGATGGATTGTAAAAAAGCGCTGACCGAAGCCAACGGCGACATCGAGCTGGCAATCGAGAACATGCGTAAATCCGGTGCGATCAAAGCGGCTAAAAAAGCAGGCAACGTTGCTGCTGACGGCGTGATCATCACTAAGATCGACGGCAACTACGGCGTGATTCTGGAAGTTAACTGCCAGACTGACTTCGTTGCTAAAGACGGCGGTTTCCAGGCATTTGCTAACAAAGTTTTGGATGCAGCAGTCGCGGGTAAAATCACCGACGTTGAAGTTCTGAAAGCGCAGTTTGAAGAAGAGCGCGTTGCACTGGTTGCTAAAATCGGTGAGAACATCAACATCCGTCGCGTTTCTTCCCTGGAAGGCGAAGTTCTGGGTTCTTACCAGCACGGCGCACGTATCGGTGTTCTGGTTGCCGCTAAAGGTGCTGATGAAGAGCTGGTTAAACAGCTGGCCATGCACATCGCTGCAAGCAAGCCTGAGTTCGTTAAGCCTGAAGACGTTTCTGCAGAAGTTGTAGAGAAAGAGTACCAGGTTCAGCTGGACATCGCGATGCAGTCCGGTAAACCAAAAGAAATCGCAGAGAAAATGGTTGAAGGCCGCATGAAGAAATTCACCGGTGAAGTTTCTCTGACTGGTCAGCCGTTCGTCATGGACCCAAGCAAAACTGTTGCTCAGCTGCTGAAAGAGCACAATGCTGACGTAACTAACTTCATCCGCTTCGAAGTGGGTGAAGGTATCGAGAAAGTTGAGACTGACTTTGCAGCAGAAGTTGCTGCCATGTCCAAGCAGTCTTAATGGTTTAAAAGGAACCGCCAACCGGCGGTTCCTTTTTATCCAGCCTTACAATTTCAGAGCGCTCCGTTAGGCGAGCGGGCTGAAATGCGACAGAATGTCGCCAGAATTAACCATCCCCCATTCGTTGACTGTTCTCAGGAAAGAAACATGGCTACCAATGCAAAACCCGTCTACAAACGTATTCTGCTCAAACTGAGCGGCGAAGCTCTGCAAGGCACAGAAGGCTTTGGTATTGACGCGAGTATTCTGGACCGTATGGCTCAGGAAATTAAAGAGCTGGTGGAACTTGGCATTCAGGTCGGGGTGGTAATCGGCGGTGGCAATTTATTCCGTGGTGCGGGCTTGGCTAAAGCCGGCATGAACCGCGTCGTGGGCGACCACATGGGCATGCTGGCGACCGTAATGAATGGCCTGGCGATGCGCGATGCGCTCCACCGCGCCTATGTGAACGCCCGCCTGATGTCCGCTATTCCATTGAATGGCGTTTGTGATAACTACAGCTGGGCTGAAGCGATCAGCCTGCTGCGCGCTAACCGCGTAGTTATCCTGTCTGCCGGTACCGGTAATCCGTTCTTTACCACTGACTCTGCGGCCTGCCTGCGTGGAATCGAAATCGAAGCAGACGTGGTACTGAAAGCCACTAAAGTGGATGGCGTGTTTACTGCCGATCCGGCAAAAGATCCTGCTGCAACCATGTACGATCAGCTGACCTACAGTGAAGTGCTGGATAAAGAGCTGAAAGTGATGGATCTTGCCGCGTTCACCCTTGCTCGTGACCACAAATTACCGATCCGCGTGTTCAACATGAACAAGCCGGGTGCGCTGCGTCGTGTGGTAATGGGTGAGAAAGAAGGCACTTTAATTACTGAATAATTTCAGTTGCCCGGTAATCAGGGTAATATTTGGCTTTATCTACAGCCAGGAATAAACAGGGCTATACTTAGCCTGCGGCGTTGCAGCTGCAGAGAATAAGCGTGGTCTGCCTTAAACCAGTTTTCAAGGATTCGTAACGTGATTAGCGATATCAGAAAAGATGCTGAAGTGCGTATGGATAAATGCGTCGAAGCGTTTAAAAACCAAATCAGCAAAATCCGTACCGGCCGCGCTTCTCCAAGCCTGCTGGACGGTATCGTCGTAGAATACTACGGCACACCAACGCCGCTGCGCCAGCTGGCCAGCGTCACCGTTGAAGATACCCGTACTCTGAAGATCAACGTCTTCGATCGTTCTATGGGCCCGGCGGTAGAGAAAGCGATCATGGCCTCTGACCTTGGTCTGAACCCAAGCTCTGCGGGCACCGATATCCGTGTTCCACTGCCTCCGCTGACCGAAGAGCGTCGTAAAGACCTGATCAAAGTGGTACGTGGCGAAGCCGAAGGCGCACGCGTGGCTGTTCGTAACGTTCGCCGCGACGCTAACGATAAAGTTAAAGCGCTGTTGAAAGACAAAGAGATCAGTGAAGATGACGATCGCCGTTCTCAGGACGACGTGCAGAAGCTGACTGATGCTGCTATCAAGAAAGTGGATGCGGCTCTGTCTGAAAAAGAAACTGAGCTGATGCAGTTCTAATCCACAATTTCTGTGGAAAATTCGCCGCCCAGTAAGCCCTCGCGCACCGCGAAGCGTTTACGGGCGGCGTTTTGCTTTATAAAAACGTCAAGTAAAGGCGTAGACAATGGGCGTCCCGCGCCGCAAACTATTGCGCCATTAATCCTTCATTTTACGACCCCGAGTACCTCATGAAGCAGCTCACTATTCTTGGTTCCACCGGCTCTATTGGCGTCAGCACGCTTAGCGTCGTTCGTCATAATCCTGAAAAATTTGCCGTTACGGCTCTGGTTGCGGGCACTAATGTCGGGAAAATGGTGGAGCAGTGCCTGGCGTTCTCGCCGAAGTATGCGGTCATGGCCAGTGAGTCTGCGGCGGCGGAAGTCCGTCGTACCCTGAAAGAGCAGGGGAGTAAAACTGAAGTCTTGGCCGGTGAGCAGGCCGCTTGCGAAGTGGCTACGCTTGACGAAGTGGATCAGGTGATGGCTGCTATTGTGGGCGTGGCAGGGCTGTCTTCAACGCTTGCCGCTATCTCCGCCGGTAAGCAGGTTCTGCTGGCGAACAAAGAGTCGCTGATTACCTGCGGACGTTTGTTTATGGAAGCGGTTGCTCGTAGCAAAGCGCAGTTGTTGCCTATCGATAGCGAACATAACGCCATTTTTCAGAGTATGCCGGAAACAATCCAGCGTAACCTGGGATACGCTAGCCTCGAAGATAATGGCGTGTCGTCTATTATCCTCACCGGATCGGGTGGCCCGTTCCGGGAAACGGCTTATGCAGACCTGGCGGCGATGACGCCGGATCAGGCATGCAGCCACCCGAACTGGTCGATGGGGCGTAAGATTTCCGTCGACTCTGCCACTATGATGAACAAAGGTCTCGAATACATTGAAGCTCGCTGGTTGTTCAACGCTTCAGCTGCACAAATGGAAGTGCTGATTCACCCTCAGTCTGTCATTCATTCTATGGTTCGTTACCGCGATGGCAGCGTGCTGGCTCAGCTTGGTGAGCCCGACATGCGTACGCCTATTGCCCATGCGATGGCTTACCCCGCGCGCGTAGAATCTGGTGTTACACCACTCGATTTCTGCAAAATCGGTTCGCTGACTTTCATGGAACCTGATTTTGAGCGCTATCCATGCCTTAAGTTAGCCATTGATGCCAGCGCGCAGGGGCAGGCGGCGACAACCGCGCTAAATGCGGCAAACGAAGTGGTTGTTGAGGCGTTCCTGAATCAGCAGGTCAGATTTACCGATATCGCCGTGCTGAACCGCAGCGTGCTGGATCAAATGAATTTAACTGATCCACAAAGTGTGGATGAAGTGCTTAGTGTGGACGCTGTTGCTCGTGAAATCGCCAGGAAACAAGTGATGCACCTCTCAAGCCGGTGATAATTCATCCGGCTGAAGTACCGCCATTTGTTCGCTTTGTGCTTCAGTGATATAGTCTGCGCCACTTAATCGCCAGATGTGACTGAGCGTTGAGTGGAAAGCCGTGTCACAACACGGCTTTTTTATGCACCAGGCTTCAATATTCCTGAGTACCGCTTAATTTTTTTCAGGGAATCATTACGCGTTATGTTGTCTGCTAATCAACAATTAAGCGAATCCTTAACTACGCATGGCGCCCGCCATGTTGCCATCATCATGGATGGCAACGGCCGATGGGCTAAGCGTCAGGGTAAAATGAGGGTTTTCGGTCATAAAGCTGGCGCGAAATCGGTACGCCGCGCTGTGACTTTTGCAGCGAATAACGGTATCGATGCGCTGACGCTTTACGCTTTTAGCAGCGAGAACTGGAACCGCCCCGCTCAGGAAGTGACCGCGTTGATGGAGCTGTTCGTCTGGGCATTAGACAGTGAGGTGAAAAGCCTGCACCGTCATAATGTTCGCTTGCGTATTATCGGCGATACCAGCCGATTTAATCTCCGCCTGCAGGAAAGAATCAAAAAAGCTGAAGCATTAACCAGTGAGAACACTGGGCTGACGCTCAATATCGCTGCGAATTATGGCGGGCGTTGGGATATCATTCAGGGAGTGCGACAGCTTGCGTCGCAGGTGCAGGAAGGCTTATTGCGCCCGGATCAGATAGATGAAGAACTGCTCGGTCAGCAGATCTGCATGCATGAACTGGCTCCCGTAGATTTAGTAATTAGGACAGGAGGAGAGCATCGCATCAGTAACTTCCTCATCTGGCAAATTGCCTATGCGGAACTTTATTTTACCGATGTTCTTTGGCCTGATTTCGATGAACAAGACTTTGAAGGTGCGCTAAATGCTTTTGCAAACCGAGAGCGTCGTTTTGGTGGCACAGCACCTGGTGGTGAATAAGCCTGTTGGGGGTCACTTTTGCTGAAGTATCGCCTGATTTCCGCGTTTATTATGATTCCCGTTGTCATCGCGGCGCTGTTTTGGCTTCCGCCAGTAGGATTTGCGATTGCTACGCTGGTGATTTGTATGCTGGCCGCATGGGAATGGGGGCAACTCGCCGGTTTTGTTGCGCGTTCGCAACGTGTCTGGTTGGCGGTGCTATGTGGTCTGTTGCTTGCCGTCATGCTGATTTCGTTGCCGGAGTATCGGCATTCGGTGCATTTGCCGATAATCGAATTCTCACTCTGGGCATCGCTAGTGTGGTGGGTAGCGGCGCTGTTGCTGGTTCTGTTCTATCCGGCTTCTGCGGCGCTGTGGCGTAATTCCAAACCGCTTCGCCTGGTCTTTGGCCTGCTGACCATTGTTCCCTTCTTCTGGGGCATGGTAGCGTTGCGCAGCTGGCATTATGATATTAACCACTACAGCGGCTCTGTTTGGTTACTGTATGTGATGTTCCTGGTCTGGGGCGCAGACTCTGGCGCTTATGTCTTCGGGAAGATGTTTGGCAAACATAAACTTGCGCCAAAGGTTTCTCCTGGCAAGACCTGGCAAGGGTTTATTGGTGGCCTTGCGACTTCTGCCGTCATCTCGTTGTTGTTCGGCATGTGGGCGAATTTGAACGTGGCGCCTGTTGTTCTGCTAACCTGTTCCATTGTTGCCGCGCTGGCTTCCGTTTTAGGTGATTTGACCGAAAGTATGTTCAAACGCGAAGCAGGGATTAAAGATAGTGGTCACCTTATCCCGGGACATGGTGGTATTCTTGACCGCATTGACAGCCTGACAGCGGCAGTGCCGGTGTTTGCCTGTCTGCTGCTTCTGGTATTCAGGACGATTTAACGGAAGGTTTTATGTTGAGCATACTCTGGAATTTGGCTGCGTTTATCGTTGCACTGGGTGTTTTAATTACCGTGCACGAGTTCGGCCATTTTTGGGTTGCTCGCCGCTGTGGCGTTCGTGTGGAACGCTTCTCCATCGGGTTTGGTAAGGCGCTTTGGCGTCGTACTGACCGTCAGGGAACCGAATTTGTTATCGCGCTGATCCCGCTGGGTGGCTACGTTAAAATGCTGGATGAACGCGTTGAGCCGGTGCTGCCGGAGATGCGTCATGCTGCTTTTAACAATAAAACGGTTTCTCAGCGAGCGGCGATTATCGCCGCTGGCCCAATCGCTAACTTCATCTTCGCTATCTTTGCCTATTGGCTGGTGTTTATCATTGGCATTCCCAGCCTGCGTCCAGTGATCGGTGAAATAACCCCCAACTCTATCGCGGCGGAAGCACAAATTAGCGCCGGCATGGAACTAAAAGCGATAGATGGTATCGAAACGCCTGATTGGGATGCTGTTCGTTTAGCTTTAATCGGTAAGATTGGCGATGCGAGCGCGAGAGTGTCTTATGCGCCGTTTGGGACAAATCAAACGCGTGATGTCACCCTTGATCTAAGCCATTGGCAGTTTGAGCCTGATAAGCAGGATCCGGTCGTATCACTTGGATTCAGGCCCCGTGGTCCGCAAATTGAAAACGTGCTGGACGAAGTTCAGCCGCAGTCCGCGGCCAATAAGGCAGGTTTGCAAGCGGGGGACAGGATCGTTAAAGTCAACGGTCAGCCACTCCTTCAATGGAGTGAGTTTGTTAACCTGGTGCGTGACAATCCAGGTCAGCCGCTAGCCTTAGAGATTGAAAGACAGGGGAGCCCCTTGTCTTTGACGCTGATACCGGATACAAAACCGGGTAAAGCGAAGGCAGAAGGGTTTGCAGGGGTAGTACCTAAAATTATCCCGCTGCCCGACGAGTACAAAACAGTGCGTCAGTATGGGCCGTTTACCGCTGTAGCAGAAGCCACGGATAAAACCTGGCAACTGATGAAGCTGACGGTCAACATGCTGGGGAAATTAATAACCGGTGATGTAAAACTGAACAACCTCAGTGGGCCAATCTCCATAGCTCAAGGGGCAGGTATGTCGGCGGAATATGGGTTAATTTACTTTCTGATGTTCCTGGCGCTTATCAGCGTCAACTTAGGGATCATTAACCTGTTTCCTCTTCCCGTCCTTGACGGCGGGCACTTGCTCTTTTTGGCGGTTGAGAAACTGAAAGGCACTCCGGTTTCCGAGCGAGTTCAGGACTTCAGTTATCGCATTGGCTCTATTTTGCTGGTGCTATTAATGGGGCTTGCACTTTTCAATGATTTCTCTCGTTTATAGAGAGAATTAGGTTAGGAAGAACGCATAACAACGATGGCGATGAAAAAGCTCCTCATAGCGACGCTGCTGTTTAGCAGCGCCACCGTATACGGTGCAGACGGGTTCGTGGTGAAAGACATTCATTTCGAAGGCCTGCAGCGAGTCGCCGTCGGTGCGGCCCTCCTCAGTATGCCGGTGCGCGTAGGCGACACCGTCTCTGACGAGGATATCAGTAATACAATCCGCTCACTGTTTGCCACCGGCAACTTTGAGGATGTGCGAGTTCTGCGTGATGGTAATACGCTGCTTGTGCAGGTCAAAGAGCGTCCAACCATTGCCAGCATCACCTTCTCCGGCAACAAGTCGGTGAAAGATGACATGCTGAAGCAGAACCTTGAAGCTTCCGGGGTACGCGTGGGGGAATCCCTCGACCGCACGACCCTGGGCGACATCGAGAAAGGGCTGGAAGATTTCTACTACAGCGTCGGGAAATACAGCGCCAGCGTCAAAGCTGTCGTCACGCCGCTGCCGCGTAACCGTGTTGACCTAAAACTGGTGTTCCAGGAAGGCGTCTCCGCAAAAATCCAGCAGATCAACATCGTCGGTAACCACGCGTTTACCACGGATGAGCTGATCTCCCGTTTCCAACTGCGTGATGAAGTGCCGTGGTGGAACGTTGTCGGCGATCGTAAATACCAGAAGCAAAAGCTGGCGGGTGACCTTGAAACCCTGCGTAGCTACTATCTGGATCGCGGCTATGCGCGTTTCAATATTGACTCCACGCAGGTTAGCCTGACGCCGGATAAGAAAAGCATTTATGTGACCATCAACATCACCGAAGGCGAGCAGTACAAGATCGCCGGCGTGGATGTGAAAGGCAATCTGGCCGGGCATTCTGCGGAAATTGAAAGCCTGACTAAGATGCAGCCGGGTGAGCTGTATAACGGCACCAAAGTCACTAAAATGGAAGACGACATTAAGAAACTGCTGGGTCGCTATGGTTACGCCTATCCGCGCGTACAGACTCAGCCAGAAATTAATGACGCTGACAAAACCGTGAAGCTGCACGTTAACGTCGACTCCGGTAACCGTTACTACGTGCGTAAGATCCGCTTTGAAGGCAACGACACCAGTAAAGATGCCGTTCTGCGCCGTGAAATGCGCCAGATGGAAGGGGCGTGGCTGGGCAGCAACCTTGTTGATGCCGGTAAAGAACGTCTGAACCGCTTGGGTTACTTCGAGACCGTCGATGTGGACACCCAGCGCGTATCCGGCAGCCCGGATCAGGTTGACGTTGTCTATAAAGTGAAAGAGCGTAACACCGGCAGTTTCAACTTCGGTGTTGGCTACGGTACTGAAAGCGGTGTGAGCTTCCAGGTCGGTGTTCAGCAGGATAACTGGTTGGGTACAGGCTACTCGGTTGGGATCAGCGGCACCAAAAACGATTACCAGACCTACGCGGAACTGTCAGCGACCGATCCGTACTTTACGGTGGATGGTGTTAGCCTTGGTGGTCGTATCTTCTTCAACGACTTTAAAGCTGATGACGCGGACCTGTCTGACTACACCAACAAGAGCTACGGGCTGGATACAACACTGGGCTTCCCGGTGAATGAATACAACACGCTGCGCCTTGGTTTGGGTTACGTGCATAACGACCTGTCGAACATGCAGCCGCAGATAGCTATGTGGCGCTACCTGGATTCTGTGGGTCAGCACCCAACTATGAATGCCAACGACAACAGTTTCTCGGCAGATGACTTCACTCTGAACTATGGTTGGACATACAGCAACCTTGACCGCGGTTACTTCCCGACGGATGGTTCTCGCGTCAACCTGAATGGTAAAGTCACCATTCCGGGTTCCGATAACGAGTTCTACAAAGTGACGTTAGATACGGCGAGTTATTTCCCGATCAATGACAATCATACGTGGGTTGTGCTGGGTCGTACCCGTTGGGGTTACGGCGATGGTCTGGGTGGTAAAGAACTGCCGTTCTACGAGAACTTCTATGCCGGTGGTTCCAGCACCGTGCGTGGTTTCCAGTCAAACAACATTGGTCCAAAAGCCGCTTATTACGGCCCGAACCAGCGTAACTGTGGCACTGGTACTGTGTGTAACTCTAACGATGCGGTGGGCGGTAACGCCATGGGTGTGGCCAGCCTTGAGCTGATTACCCCGACGCCGTTCCTGAGTGAGAAGTACGCAAACTCTGTTCGTACTTCCCTGTTTGTCGATGCAGGTACCGTTTGGGATACCAAATGGGAGAACACCGACGCGACCAGAGCGGCAGGTATACCTGATTACAGCACGCCAAGTAACATCCGTATGTCTGCAGGTATTGCGCTGCAGTGGATGTCGCCTCTGGGGCCGCTGGTCTTCTCTTATGCTCAGCCGTATAAGAAATATGATGGAGACAAGGCAGAACAGTTCCAGTTTAACATTGGTAAAACCTGGTAATTTGTTCTGCGCGATGGAACGCAACAGCAGTGAGGCGCTGCACCTGTTAGCCGTTTAGTCAGTTGGCAGGTGCTCGCAAAAAAACAGTGTCTTCGGACGCCTATGGGATGGTAAGGAGTTTATAGTGAAAAAGTGGTTAGTTGCCGCAGGTCTCGGGATTGCTATGGTTGCTTCAGCCGGCGCTCAGGCTGCCTCCAGCATCGCAGTAGTTAACATGGGCAACCTGTTCCAACAGGTCGCACAAAATACCGGTGTTTCTAAAACCCTGGAAAATGAGTTCAAAGGCCGCGCCAGCGAACTGCAGGGAATGGAAAACGATCTGCAATCCAAAATGCAGCGCCTGCAGCGCGATGGTTCAACCATGAAAGCTTCAGATCGCAGCAAAATGGAAAAAGACGTCATGGCTCAGCGCCAGTCGTTCTCCGAAAAAGCACAGGCTTTTGAGCAGGATCGTAACCGTCGTTCCAACGAAGAGCGCAGCAAACTGGTTACTCGTATCCAGGCCGCTGTGAAGAAAGTTGCAGACGATAAAGGCTATGATGTTGTTCTGGATGCAAACACCGTTGCTTACGCAGGTAACGACGTTAAAGACATCACTGCAGACGTACTGAAACAGGTTAAATAAGTAATGTCTTCAATTCGACTGGCTGAATTAGCCCAGCAGTTGGATGCAGAATTGCACGGTGATGGCGATATCGTCATCACCGGCGTTGCATCTATGCAAACTGCCCAGTCTGGCCACATTACGTTCATGGTTAACCCTCGCTATCGTGAACAGCTGGCTGTCTGCCAGGCTTCTGCCGTCGTGATGACCGAAGCCGACCTTCCATACGCTAAGAGCGCGGCGCTGGTAGTGAAGAATCCCTACCTGACCTATGCCCGTATGGCCCAAATTCTTGATACCACGCCTCAGCCTGCAAGCAATATTGCGCCAAGCGCAGCTGTTGATGCGACCGCGAGGCTTGGTCAAAATGTTTCTATCGGCGCAAATGCCGTTATCGAATCAGGCGTTGAGCTGGGCGATAACGTGGTGATCGGCGCTGGCTGCTTTGTAGGAAAAAATACCAAAATCGGCGCGGGTAGCCGTTTATGGGCCAATGTCTCCATCTATCACAACATCGAAATCGGTGCTCAGTGCTTGATTCAGTCCAGCACGGTGATTGGGTCAGATGGTTTTGGCTACGCTAACGATCGCGGTAACTGGGTGAAAATTCCTCAGCTAGGCCGGGTCATTATTGGCGATCGCGTTGAAATTGGTGCCTGTACGACAATCGATCGCGGCGCCCTGGATGACACGATCATCGGCAATGGTGTTATCATTGATAACCAGTGCCAGATTGCACATAACGTTGTGATTGGCGACAATACTGCGGTTGCGGGTGGCGTTATCATGGCGGGCAGCCTTAAAATTGGCCGTTACTGCATGATTGGTGGTGCCAGCGTAATCAACGGCCATATGGAAATCTGTGACAAGGTGACCGTGACAGGAATGGGAATGGTGATGCGTCCAATCACTGAACCGGGAGTTTACTCTTCGGGGATCCCGCTCCAACCGAACAAAGCGTGGCGTAAAACCGCCGCCCTGGTGATGAACATCGATGAGATGAGCAAACGCTTAAAAGCCATCGAACGTAAGGTCAATCAACAAGACTGATCGTCGCCTGCTCCCGGCGCTGCCGTGTTTCCGGCCATTAGGGCTGGAGCGTAAGCCGCGCTTTTTGATTTGCGGCCTGCTGGCATTCTTTGATTGCCGCAGGCCGTGTTATTATTGTCATTTAGAATATTTAGACAGGAAGAGTATTTTGACAACTGACACTCATACTCTGCACATTGAAGAGATTTTAGAGCTTCTGCCGCACCGTTATCCGTTCTTGCTGGTTGATCGCGTGCTGGATTTTGAAGAAGGTCGTTTTCTGCGCGCAGTAAAAAATGTCTCTGTAAATGAGCCGTTTTTCCAGGGGCACTTCCCTAGTAAGCCGATTTTCCCGGGCGTATTGATCCTGGAAGCGATGGCACAGGCTACCGGTATTCTTGCATTTAAAAGCGTGGGTAAACTTGAGCCGGGTGAACTGTATTACTTTGCTGGCATCGATGAAGCGCGCTTTAAGCGCCCTGTTGTGCCTGGCGATCAGATGATTATGGAAGTGACCTTTGAGAAAACTCGTCGTGGTTTGACGCGTTTCAAAGGCGTCGCAATTGTTGACGGCAAGATTGTCTGCGAAGCGACCATGATGTGTGCACGCAGCCGGGAGGCATAATACGTGATTGATAAGTCCGCCTTTATTCATCCAACCGCTATTGTGGAAGAAGGTGCCGTCATTGGCGCTAACGTTCACATTGGCCCGTTTTGTCTCGTAGGTCCAAACGTTGAAATCGGCGAAGGCACGGTTCTGAAATCTCATGTTGTCGTCAATGGTCACACCAAAATTGGCCGTGACAATGAGATCTACCAGTTCGCGTCTATCGGTGAAGTTAACCAGGATCTGAAATATGCGGGTGAGCCAACTCGCGTGGAAATTGGCGACCGCAACCGCATTCGCGAAAGCGTCACCATCCATCGCGGCACGGTGCAAGATGCTGGATTAACGAAGGTGGGAAGCGACAACCTGCTGATGATCAATGCGCACGTTGCGCATGATTGCCAGATTGGCGATCGCGTTATCCTCGCGAACAACGCAACGCTTGCGGGTCACGTACAAATCGGGGATCACGCCATCATCGGTGGAATGACTGCGGTGCATCAGTTCTGCATCATCGGTGCCCACGTGATGGTTGGCGGCTGTTCCGGCGTTGCTCAGGATGTTCCACCTTACGTTATCGCACAGGGCAACCATGCGACGCCGTTTGGTGTGAACATTGAAGGCCTGAAGCGTCGCGGTTTCAGCAAAGAAGCGCTGCACGCTATTCGCAACGCCTACAAGATCCTCTATCGCAGCGGCAAGACGCTTGAAGAGGCGAAGCCGGAAATTGCTGAAATTGCAGCTCAGCATCCGGAAGTGAATGCATTTATTGAATTCTTTGCCCGCTCCACGCGCGGTTTGATTCGTTAATGAAGCCTGGTCGTCCCCTTACGATTGCCCTGGTCGCCGGAGAAACCTCCGGCGATATTCTTGGTGCCGGACTTATTCGCGAACTGAAAGCTCGCGTGCCTGATGCTCGCTTTGTTGGCGTGGCCGGGCCGCTTATGCAGGCTGAAGGTTGTGAAGCCTGGTATGAAATGGAAGAGCTTGCGGTCATGGGCATCGTTGAAGTGCTTGGCCGTTTACGTCGCCTGCTGCAGATCCGCAGCGATCTCACGAAGCGCTTCACCGAGCTGCAGCCCGACGTCTTTGTCGGCATTGATGCGCCGGATTTCAATATCACACTTGAAGGCAACCTCAAGAAACAAGGGATCCGTACGATCCACTACGTCAGTCCGTCCGTTTGGGCATGGCGACAAAAACGCGTTTTCAAAATTGGCAGAGCGACCGATCTGGTATTGGCTTTTCTGCCTTTCGAAAAAGCGTTTTACGACCGGTTTAATGTACCGTGTCGCTTCATCGGGCATACCATGGCGGATGCCATGCCGCTCGATCCGGATAAAAACGCAGCGCGTGCGACGTTAGGCATTGCGGCAGATGCAAAATGCCTGGCGTTGTTGCCCGGCAGTCGCGGCGCTGAAGTCGAAATGCTTAGCGCAGACTTCCTCAGAACAGCGCAATTGCTTCGTAAGCGTTGGCCTGCACTGGAAGTCGTGGTGCCACTGGTGAATGCAAAGCGTCGTGAGCAGTTCGAAAAGATTAAAGCTGAGATTGCCCCCGAACTGCATGTACATCTGCTGGACGGAAAAGCACGTGAAGCGATGATTGCCAGTGACGCGGCGCTTCTGGCCTCCGGCACGGCTGCGCTTGAATGTATGTTGGCCAAATGCCCGATGGTGGTTGGCTATCGCATGAAGCCGTTCACGTTCTGGCTGGCGAAGCGGCTGGTGAAAACCGATTACGTTTCCCTGCCAAATTTACTGGCAGGCCGCGAGCTGGTTAAAGAGCTGCTGCAAAACGAATGTGAGCCTATCGGGCTTGCCTGTGCGCTGGAGCCGTTGCTGGAAGACGGTGCCGTCAGCCATCAGATGCATGACACCTTCCGGGATTTGCATCAGCAGATCCGTTGTAATGCGGACAAGCAGGCGGCGGACGCCGTGCTGGAGCTGGCTCAATGATCGAATTTGTTTACCCGCATACGCACCTTGTCGCCGGCGTGGATGAAGTAGGGCGCGGGCCTTTGGTCGGCGCCGTTGTTACTGCAGCTGTGATCCTCGATCCGGCAAAGCCGATTATCGGGCTGGCGGACTCGAAAAAATTATCTGAAAAACGCCGTCTGGCGCTGTATGACGAAATTGTCGAAAAGGCATTAAGCTGGAGTCTGGGCCGTGCCGAGCCGCACGAGATCGACAATATCAACATTTTGCATGCCACGATGCTGGCCATGCAGCGTGCGGTTGCGGGCCTGAATGTTGTGCCTGAATATGTGTTGATTGACGGCAACCGTTGCCCTGTGTTGCCTATGCCGTCGCTGGCGGTTGTTAAAGGCGACAGCCGGGTGGCAGAAATCAGTGCGGCGTCAATACTTGCCAAAGTCACGCGCGATCGTGAAATGGCCGAACTGGATCTCAGCTTCCCGCAGTACGGTTTTGCTCAGCACAAGGGCTACCCAACCGCTTTTCATCTCGAAAAGCTGGCCGAGCATGGTGCCACCGAGCACCATCGCCGCAGTTTTGGCCCCGTCAAACGCGCGCTTGGGCTCGTCTCCTGAGCCTTAGTAGCTGATACAGAGTAATTGGTGAGAGATGGCTGAACCACGTTTCATTCACCTTCGGGTGCACAGCGACTATTCCATGATTGATGGGCTGGCGAAGACCGGGCCGCTGGTAAAAAAAGCCGCGGCGCTGGGAATGCCTGCTCTCGCTATCACCGATTTCACCAACCTCTGTGGGTTGGTCAAATTCTATGGTTCCGGCCATGGAGCCGGTATTAAGCCGATCATCGGTGCGGACTTTAACGTTGCCAACGAGCTGTTAGGCGATGAGCTTAGTCACTTGACGGTGCTGGCTGCAAACAATGAAGGCTATCAAAACCTTACCTTACTGATCTCTCGTGCCTACCAGCGTGGCTACGGCGCAGCGGGCCCGATTATTGACCGAGAGTGGCTGGTAGAGTTAAACGAAGGGCTAATTCTGCTCTCCGGTGGGCGCATGGGAGATATTGGCAAAAGCCTGCTTCGTGGAAACCAGCTGCTGGTCGATCAGTGCCTGGAATTCTGGCAGCAGCATTTTGCCGATCGCTTCTATCTGGAACTGATTCGCACCGGTCGGGTGGATGAAGAAAACTATCTTCACGCCGCCGTGGCGCTGGCTGACGAACGCGGCTTGCCGGTGGTTGCCACCAACGATGTCCGCTTTATTGATGCCGGCGACTTTGATGCCCACGAGATCCGAGTGGCGATCCACGATGGCTTCACGCTGGACGATCCTAAGCGCCCGCGTAACTACTCCGCCCAGCAATATATGCGTAGCGAAGAAGAGATGTGCGAGCTGTTTTCGGACATCCCGGAAGCGCTGGAAAACAGCGTTGAGATTGCCAAGCGCTGTAACGTGACCGTGCGCCTGGGTGAGTACTTCCTGCCGCAATTCCCGACGGGAGAGATGACCACCGAAGACTTCCTGGTCATGAAATCCAAAGAGGGGCTGGAAGAACGTCTTGAGTTCCTGTTCCCGGACCCGGAAGTGCGTGCGCAGAAACGCCCTGAATACGACGAGCGCCTGGATATCGAGCTGCAGGTTATCAACCAGATGGGCTTTCCCGGCTACTTCCTGATCGTGATGGAGTTTATCCAGTGGTCGAAGGATAACGGCGTGCCGGTCGGGCCTGGGCGTGGTTCAGGTGCGGGGTCGCTGGTGGCCTATGCGCTGAAGATCACCGACCTCGACCCGCTTGAGTTTGACCTGCTGTTCGAACGTTTCCTTAACCCGGAACGTGTTTCGATGCCTGACTTCGACGTTGATTTCTGTATGGAAAAACGCGACCAGGTGATCGACCACGTTTCCGAGATGTATGGGCGTGAAGCCGTTTCGCAGATCATTACCTTTGGTACGATGGCGGCGAAGGCGGTTATTCGCGACGTAGGTCGCGTACTCGGTCACCCTTACGGTTTTGTCGATCGCATTTCCAAACTGGTGCCACCGGATCCCGGCATGACGCTGGCGAAAGCCTTTGAGGCGGAGCCGCAGCTGCCGGAGATCTACGAAGCTGACGAAGAAGTTAAAGCCCTGATCGACATGGCGCGCAAGCTGGAAGGCGTCACGCGTAACGCCGGTAAGCATGCCGGGGGCGTGGTTATCGCCCCAACCAAAATTACCGATTTTGCGCCGCTTTATTGTGACGACCAGGGGCAGCATCCGGTTACCCAGTTCGACAAGAACGACGTTGAATATGCGGGCCTGGTGAAGTTTGACTTCCTGGGGCTGCGTACGCTGACGATCATCGACTGGGCGCTGAAAATGATCAACCCGCGTCGGGCAAAACAGGGGCTGGAGCCGATTGATATCGCCGCCATTCCGCTCGACGATAAGAAAAGCTTCGACATGCTGCAGCGCTCGGAAACCACCGCGGTCTTCCAGCTTGAATCCCGCGGCATGAAAGACCTGATTAAGCGTCTGCAGCCTGACTGCTTCGAAGACATGATCGCCCTTGTGGCACTTTTCCGTCCGGGCCCGCTGCAGTCGGGGATGGTAGATAACTTCATCGACCGTAAACATGGCCGCGAAGCGATTTCTTATCCGGACGTGGAATGGCAGCACGAAAGCCTGAAGCCGGTACTGGAGCCTACCTACGGCATCATCCTGTATCAGGAACAGGTTATGCAGATTGCCCAGGTGCTTTCCGGTTATACCCTCGGCGGCGCAGATATGCTGCGTCGTGCGATGGGTAAAAAGAAACCGGAAGAGATGGCCAAGCAGCGCGGCACCTTTGAAGAGGGCGCAATCAAAAACGGCGTCGACGGCGAGCTGTCGATGAAAATCTTTGACCTGGTAGAGAAATTTGCCGGGTACGGATTTAACAAATCTCACTCTGCCGCCTATGCTTTGGTTTCGTATCAGACGCTGTGGCTGAAGGCGCACTACCCGGCAGAGTTTATGGCGGCCGTAATGACCGCCGATATGGATAACACCGAGAAAGTGGTGGGCCTGGTGGATGAGTGCTGGCGCATGGGGCTGAAAGTCCTGTCGCCGGACATTAACTCTGGCCTTTACCATTTCCACGTTAACGATGACGGGGAAATTGTTTACGGCATCGGCGCGATAAAAGGCGTGGGTGAAGGCCCGATTGAAGCCATTATCGAAGCGCGTAATCAAGGCGGGCATTTCCTCGATCTCTTTGATTTGTGCGCGCGTTCCGATATCAAAAAGCTTAACCGCAGGGTGCTGGAAAAACTCATTATGTCCGGGGCTTTTGACCGCCTTGGGCCTCACCGCGCGGCGCTGATGAATGCGCTGGGTGATGCGTTAAAAGCAGCTGATCAGCACGCGAAAGCGGAAGCTATTGGCCAGGCAGATATGTTCGGCGTTCTGGCCGAAGAGCCTGAGCAGGTCGAAAAGTCCTACGCCAGCGTGATTCCCTGGCCTGAACAAGTGGTGCTGGAAGGGGAGCGTGAGACGCTCGGACTGTATCTTACCGGTCACCCGATCAACCAGTACCTGAAAGAAATCGAGCGCTATGTCGGTGGCATGCGCCTGAAAGAGATGCACCCGACGGAACGTGGTAAAATGACCACGGCTGCGGGTCTGGTGATTGCTTCGCGGGTTATGGTCACCAAGCGAGGTAATCGCATCGGCATCTGTACGCTGGATGACCGCTCTGGTCGTCTGGAAGTGATGTTATTCACAGATGCGCTAGAAAAATACCAGCATCTGCTGGAAAAAGACCGTATCCTGATCGTTAGCGGACAGGTCAGCTTTGATGACTTCAGCGGAGGGCTTAAAATGACGGCCCGCGAGCTGATGGACATCGACGAAGCCCGTGAAAAGTACGCGCGTGGGCTTGCTATCTCGCTGACGGACAGGCAAATTGATGACCAGCTTTTAAACCGTCTCCGTCAGTCTCTGGAACCCCATCGTTCGGGGACAATTCCAGTACATCTCTACTATCAGAGGGTGGATGCACGAGCCCGGTTGCGCTTCGGTGCGACATGGCGTGTTTCCCCTAGCGATCGTTTACTTAACGATCTGCGAACGCTGATTGGTTCGGAGCAGGTGGAACTGGAGTTTGACTAAAACAGGAATATTATGAGTCTGAATTTCCTTGATTTCGAACAGCCGATTGCAGAGCTGGAAGCGAAAATCGATTCCCTGACGGCCGTTAGCCGCCAGGATGAAAAACTGGATATTAATCTGGACGAAGAAGTGCAGCGTCTGCGCGAGAAAAGCGTTGAGCTGACCCGCAAGATCTTCGCTGATTTAGGTGCATGGCAGATTGCGCAGCTGGCGCGCCATCCGCAGCGTCCGTACACCCTGGATTACGTTCGTCTGGCTTTTGATGAGTTCGACGAACTGGCCGGCGATCGTGCCTATGCCGACGATAAAGCTATCGTGGGCGGTATTGCTCGTCTGGAAGGTCGTCCGGTGATGATCATTGGTCATCAGAAAGGGCGCGAAACCAAAGAGAAAATCCGTCGTAACTTCGGTATGCCGGCACCAGAAGGCTACCGTAAAGCGCTGCGTCTGATGGAAATGGCTGAACGTTTTAACATGCCGATCATTACCTTCATCGACACGCCGGGTGCTTATCCGGGCGTTGGCGCCGAAGAACGTGGTCAGTCTGAAGCGATCGCCCGCAACCTGCGTGAAATGTCCCGCCTGAAAGTACCGGTCATTTGTACCGTTATCGGTGAAGGTGGTTCCGGTGGTGCGCTGGCCATTGGCGTGGGTGACAAAGTAAACATGCTGCAGTACAGCACTTACTCCGTTATTTCCCCGGAAGGCTGTGCGTCAATCCTGTGGAAGAGCGCGGATAAAGCCCCGCTGGCCGCAGAAGCGATGGGGATCATTGCTCCTCGCCTGAAAGAGCTGAAGCTGATCGATACCGTGATCCCAGAGCCGTTGGGTGGTGCGCATCGCAATCCAGAAGTGATGGCTGCTTCCCTGCGTGCACAGCTGCTGGCCGATCTGGCGGATCTCGACGTGTTGAACAAAGATGAATTGTTAAACCGTCGTTATCAGCGCCTGATGAGCTACGGCTACGCCTGATTTTGAGTTGTAAAATAGCGATAAGGGTCGGATTTTCCGGCCCTTTTTGCATTTATTGCTTCATGGAAAATCCCATTGCGCTATGCTTAGCCAGGTGATTTCCAGGAGGTGAACATTGAATACCATTGCGATTATGGGGCCGCACGGCGTTTTCTACAAAGACGAGCCTATTAAGGAACTGCATCGCGCGCTGGAGCTGCAGGGCTTTCAGCTCATCTACCCCACCAACAGCACTGACCTGCTTAAGCTGATTGAGCACAACCCTCGTATCTGCGGCGTGGTCTTTGACTGGGACGAATACAGCCTCGACTTGTGCAGCGAAATTAACCTGCTGAATGAAGATCTGCCGCTGTATGCATTCATCAATACACATTCCTCTCTAAACGTTAGCGTGAATGAAATGCGCATGGCGCTGTGGTTCTTCGAGTATGCGCTGAGCGCGGCCGACGACATCGCCCTGCGTATTCGCCAGTACACCGACGAGTACCTGGATACGATTACGCCGCCGCTGACCAAAGCGCTGTTCACCTATGTGAAAGAGGGAAAATACACTTTCTGTACGCCAGGGCATATGGCCGGTACCGCCTACCAGAAAAGCCCGGTCGGCTGCTTGTTTTACGACTTTTTTGGCGGCAACACGCTGAAGGCCGACGTGTCGATTTCGGTTACGGAGCTGGGTTCGCTGCTAGATCATACCGGCCCTCATCTGGAGGCGGAGGAGTACATTGCCCGCACCTTCGGCGCCGAACAAAGCTATATGGTGACTAACGGGACTTCGACGTCGAACAAGATAGTCGGGATGTATGCCGCGCCATCCGGCAGCACAATTCTGGTCGATCGTAACTGCCATAAATCGCTGACCCATTTGCTGATGATGACCAATCTGGTGCCAATCTGGCTGAAGCCAACGCGTAACGCGCTGGGGATCCTGGGCGGTATTCCGCAGCGTGAATTTACTCGTGAAAATATCGAGAAAAAGGTCGCTGAAACCCCGAATGCGCAGTGGCCGGTGCACGCGGTTATCACCAACTCGACCTACGACGGGCTGCTGTACAACACCGATTTCATCAAGCAAACGCTAGATGTGCCGTCGATTCACTTTGACTCCGCCTGGGTGCCCTATACCAACTTCCATCCGATTTATCAGGGAAAAAGCGGCATGAGCGGTGATCGAGTACCGGGGAAAATTATCTATGAAACCCAGTCGACCCATAAGCTGCTGGCGGCGTTCTCCCAGGCTTCGCTGATTCACATTAAAGGTGATTACGATGAAGAGACCTTTAACGAAACCTACATGATGCATACCACCACTTCCCCGAGCTATCCGCTGGTGGCCTCGATTGAAACGGCCGCGGCGATGCTGCGCGGTAATACGGGGAAACGGCTGATCAACCGTTCCGTTGAGCGTGCCCTGCATTTCCGCCGTGAAGTGCAGCGCCTGCGCGAAGAGTCAGAAGACTGGTTCTTCGATATCTGGCAACCCGATCATGTTGATGAGGCCGAGTGCTGGCCCATTGCCCCCGGAGAGGAAGACTGGCATGGCTTCAGGGATGCCGATGCCGAACACATGTATCTCGACCCTATCAAAGTCACTATTTTGACGCCGGGTATGAGCGAGTTGGGCGAAATGGCAGAAGAGGGGATCCCGGCGGCGCTGGTGGCCAAGTTTCTCGACGAGCGGGGCGTTGTTGTTGAGAAGACCGGTCCGTACAACCTGCTGTTCCTGTTCAGTATCGGTATTGATAAGACAAAAGCGCTAAGCCTGCTGCGCGGGCTGACGGAGTTTAAGCGCTCTTACGATCTTAATTTGCGTGTGAAGAACATGCTGCCGGATCTTTATGCGGAAGATCCGGACTTTTATCGCAACATGCGCATTCAGACGCTGGCGCAGGGGATCCACAAACTGATTAAGCAACATAACCTGCCCGATCTAATGTTGCGCGCTTTTGATGTCCTGCCAGAAATGCGTATGACGCCGCATGAGGCTTATCAGCAGCAGGTGAAAGGCAACGTAGAAACGGTAGAAATAGAGGAACTGTTGGGCAGAGTTTCAGCCAATATGATCCTGCCTTATCCGCCAGGCGTGCCGGTGGTGATGCCGGGAGAAGTGATCACCAAAGAGAGTCGGGCGGTGCTCGACTTCCTGCTGATGCTGTGCTCTGTGGGGGAACATTATCCGGGCTTTGAAACGGATATTCACGGGGCTAAACTCGGTGAGGACGGCGTCTACAGAGTACGAGTCTTAAAAGAGGCTTGAGCGCTTGCTTTGCAGGGAAGCGATGATTACCTTGCCTGAAGTGACTAAGGAGATTTTATGCTGGGTTTAAAGCAAATTCATCACGTCGCGATTATCGCGTCGGACTACGAACGCAGTAAGCAATTCTATTGCGATGTGCTGGAGTTTACGCTGGAAGCGGAAGTTTACCGCAAAGAGCGGGACTCCTGGAAAGGCGATCTGGCGCTGAATGGCCAGTACGTTATTGAGCTATTCTCTTTTCCGTTTCCGCCTGTACGCCCAAGTCGCCCAGAGGCCTGCGGGCTTCGTCACCTGGCATTCAGCGTGGAAAACATTGACCAGGCGATTACGCACCTGGAAAGCCACGGCGTGAAATGCGAGCCCATCCGCATCGATCCCTATACCAACAAACGTTTCACCTTCTTCAGCGATCCCGACGGCCTGCCGCTGGAACTTTATCAGCAGTAAACCTTGCCAGCGCCGCGAATGCCCGGTAATTTGCCGGGCAAACCCCTCGTAACGACAAACTATGACTAGCCGCGAACTTCAGTCTTTTCTGCATCCTCACCGCCAACTGCTGGTGGCGTTTAGCGGTGGGCTGGATTCGACGGTTCTGCTGCACCAAGTCGTTACCCTGCGAGATACTCTGCAACCTGGCCTGAATATCAGGGCAATGCATATCCACCATGGACTCAGCCCGAGAGCAGACAGCTGGGTGGAACATTGCCGGGCAATTTGTGAGAAGTGGAACGTGCCCTTCGAAGTGGCTTATGTTCAGCTTCCCTCCGGCGGCCAGGGGATTGAAGGGGAAGCGAGGGCGGCCCGCTACCAGGCGCTTTCTGACTCGCTTTTGGCAGGTGAAGTGCTGCTGACGGCACAGCATTTGGACGACCAGTGTGAGACCTTCCTGTTGGCGCTTAAACGCGGCAGCGGCCCGGCCGGGCTGGCGTCGATGCTTGCGATTTTGCCTTTTAGCGACACATTATTATTGCGCCCGTTGCTGGCAACTTCACGGGCACAGCTTGAGGAGTGGGCTGGCGTTCACCGGCTAAGCTGGATTGAGGACGAAAGTAATCAGGACGATAAGTATGACCGGAATTTCCTGCGTCTGAGAGTCGTTCCTCTGCTGCAGCAAAGATGGCCCCATTTTTCCCGCAGCGTTGCCCGCAGCGCTGCGTTATGCGGCGAGCAGGAACAGCTGCTTGATGAACTGCTTGCCGAACAGCTGGATAACTTGATGTCACCCGAGGGCGCGCTGCATATTGAGTCGATGCTGGCGATGAGTGAGGCACGGCGATTTGCCCTGCTGCGGCGCTGGCTCTCCTGGCATCGGGCTGCGATGCCGTCCCGGGCTTCTCTTCAACGTTTATGGCAGGAAGTCGCTTTAAGTCGGGAAGATGCCAATCCTCGCCTTCGCCTGGGCGAACATGAAATCAGGCGTTTTCAGGGGGAACTGTATTGGGTTCCGCTGCTGACCATCGATCGGGAAAAAAGCTATTTATGGCCCGCACCTTATCACCCCATGAATCTCCCTGGGCTGGGAATGATTTTACTCAGCGAGAAGGGAATGCCGGTGCGTGCGCCAGCAGAGGACGAAATTGTTAGCCTGCGTTTTAAGGCTTCGGGTTTGCTGCATATTGTCGGCCGTGATAAAAGGCGAACGCTGAAAAAAATCTGGCAGGAATTGCGCATTCCGCCATGGGAACGTGACGCCACGCCGCTGCTGTTTTATGGCGAGCAACTTATCGCTGCGCCGGGTATTTTTGTCACTCGTGAAGGACAAGCTACGGAACATTCATGCTGGCACATAGACTGGCAAAAGGGAGTTGAGCAATGAAAAAAGTCGTATTGCTGCTTGGGCTGATAGTCTGCAGTTTACCTGCTCTGGCGAAAGGCGATCCCCAGGCCGGGGAAGCGAAGGCCATGACCTGCGTTGCCTGCCATGGCATGAGTGGGAAAGCTTCTGCGCCGCTGTACCCAAACATTGGCGGGCAGAGCGAAGCTTATCTGGAGCATTCGCTTCAGGCTTATAAAAAAGGGGAGCGCAGCGGTGGGCAGGCAGAAATCATGAAGGCTTACGTCAGCGGGCTTTCAGACGAGGATATCTCTGATTTAGCGGCCTACTACGCCTCAATGAAGCCGTAAACAAAACGGGCAGCCTCGATAGCTGCCCGTTTTGTTTGAGATGGGGTGATCAGATTTATTCGACGCTCACCACGATAGTGCCGATTTCGGGGTGGCTAAAGCTGTTAATTTTATCGAGGCGTAGCTCACGCGTAGCGCCAGCGTTATCGACAACCAGGTATTCGACGTTTTTACGAGAAACCAGATCGCTCGCTTTGGCTTTCAAAACCTCCCCGTCTTTTAACTCCAGCGTCAGTAACAAATGATGCTGGCAGGCGAGCTCGAGATTGTCATAATCATCACAGTTGATGGGTTGATACGCATCATTCATTGACATAATCGCTCACCAGTAAGTTCGCGGCAGCATAAGCCGCCTGTTCCCTGACCGACTCCGATACGGCCTCGCTGGAGGCAACTTCGTTCAGAGCCTTCAATACGCATCCTAAGGCATCAGGAATATAGCCTAAATCGCCGCTGGCAATTTCCGCATAGCGTTGCCGAACTAATTCACAATACTTTTCCACATACCCTCCTCTCAGAGTCCCGACTTCAGACCTACTCGTGGGGTCAAGTCTAAGCCTACGAAGATAAACTCTGTTTAGCAAGGTGACTATACCACAGCAATGTAACCGATATCAGCCACGCAAATATACCCGTCATACTCAGAGCCGAAGGAGTGTTATTTCGCTACAATAGCGCGCAATTGTGTATGGAGAAGTGTGATGGCGTTAAAAGCGACAATTTATAAGGCGACGGTAAATGTGGCCGATCTCGATCGTAATCGGTTTCTGGACAGCAGCCTGACGCTGGCGCGTCATCCCTCGGAAACGCAGGAGCGCATGATGCTGCGCCTGCTGGCATGGATTAAATATGCGGATGAGCGTCTGGAATTTACCCGTGGCCTCAGCGCAGAAGACGAGCCGGAAATCTGGCGTAAAAACGATCACCTTGGCATTGATTTGTGGGTAGAACTAGGGTTACCGGAAGAACGTCGGGTCAAAAAAGCCTGCAGCCAGTCGGCTGAGGTGGCATTGTTTACCTATAATAGTCGGGCGGCGGAAATTTGGTGGCAGCAAAACCAGACCCGCCTGAGCCAGTTTAAAAACCTGTCCATCTGGTATCTGGATGACGCACAGCTGGCGAAGTTAAGTGAGTTTGGTACGCGCACCATGAACCTGCAGGCGACAATTCAGGATGGCGCAATCTGGCTGTCCGACAGCGAGAATAATCTGGAAATTCACTTTACGGCCTGGCTGCAACAATGATTTCCGTGTCGCGAACGGTCGTTATCCCGGACAATGAAGTCACGATTACCGCGATTCGTGCCCAGGGGGCGGGCGGGCAGCATGTGAATAAAACCTCAACGGCGATTCATTTGCGTTTTGATATTCCTGCCTCTAGCCTGCCGGAGTCGTATAAGATACGTCTGCTGGCGGTAAGTCACCATTTGATCACGCCTGAGGGCGTGGTGGTGATTAAAGCCCAGGAATACCGAAGCCAGGAGATGAACCGCGAAGCGGCGGTGGCTCGCCTGGTTTCATTGATACAAGAACTCACCGTAGTGCAGAAGAGCCGCCGTGCCACAAAGCCGACGCGGGCTTCTAAAGAGCGGCGTCTGGCCTCAAAGGCGCAGAAATCGACAACCAAAGCACTACGCGGCAAAGTTCGTCGTCATCCGGAGTAGCGACGAACATTGGGACAACGGCATAAGGAATGAAGCATGAAGAAGAGTCTTCTGGCTGCGCTGGCAGCGCTCAGCCTGTTCACGCTATTTGGCTGTAATAATCGTACGGAAACGCAAACTTTGATCCCGGCTCAGGCGGCGGAATTGAAACCGATGCAGCAGAGCTATCGCGGCGTAGTGCCGTGTGCGGATTGTGAAGGGATTGAAACCTCGCTGTTCCTGGAAAAGGACGGCACCTGGGTGATGAATCAGACTTACCAGGGTAAAGGAGCCTCATTTGCCAGCTACGGTAAATGGGCGCGGACTGCCGATAAACTGGTCTTAACCGACAGCGAAGGCGAGAAGCAGTATTACCACCCTAAGGGCGACAGCCTGGTGATGCTGGATCGTGAAGGCAATCCGATTGATTCGCAGTTCAACTACACGCTAAAAGCGGTGGATGCGAAGCTGCCGTCAACGCCAATGCCGATGAAAGGCAAGTATAAATACATGGCTGACGCGGCGGTATTCCAGGACTGTGCGACCGGTAAAACCTTTGCCGTTGCGGATAATGCCGAGCTCGAAAGAGCCTATGCGGCAGCGCGCGGCAAGAACAGCGCGCCAATCCTGCTGGTGGTAGAAGGGCACTTTACGCTGCAGGCTTCTCCAGACAGTGGGGAGTTACAAAAAGCGCTGGTCGCGGATAAGGGTGCGAAGTTTAAGCCCGGCAAAGAGTGTAACGACTAAAACGAAAAAGCCCGTCCAGATGGACGGGCTTTTTTATGCTCAGCGGTTAATTAGCCTTTGATCTGCTTCACCAGGAAATCAACGATCTCGTTGGTTTTGATCATCTGCTTCTCACCGGCACGGCGATGTTTGTATTCGATCTCTTCGTTGTCGAGATTGCGGTCGCCGATAACGATAGTGTGAGGAATACCAATCAGCTCCATGTCGGCAAACATCACGCCTGGACGCTCTTTACGATCGTCCAGCAGCACGTCGATGCCCTGCGCGCGCAGCGTGGTATACAGCTCTTCAGCCAGCTGCTGCACGCGGAATGACTTGTGCATGTTCATTGGCAGAATCGCAACGTGGAACGGGGCGATAGCGTCCGGCCACAGAATACCGCGATCGTCAAAGTTCTGTTCAATCGCAGCCGCGACCACGCGGGTAACACCGATGCCATAGCAACCCATGGTCAGGGTCTGGTTACGGCCATCTTCACCCTGAACCGCGGCTTTCAGCGCTTCAGAGTACTTGGTACCCAACTGGAAGATGTGACCCACTTCGATGCCGCGCTTGATCATCAAGGTGCCTTTGCCGTCCGGGCTTGGATCGCCGGCCACAACGTTACGGATATCCGCAACTTCTGGCAGCGCAACATCGCGTTCCCAGTTAATGCCGATAAAGTGTTTGCCGTCGATGTTTGCGCCAGCGGCGAAATCACTCATTGCCGCAACGCTGCGGTCAATCACAACTGGAACAGGCAGATTGATTGGACCCAGGGAACCAGGACCGGCTTTCACGATGTCGCGAATTTCTTGTTCGGTGGCGAATGTTAGCGGACTTGCTACCTGCGGCAGTTTCTCAGCCTTCACTTCGTTCAGCTCGTGATCGCCACGAACCAGCAAAGCAACCAGCGGATAAGCGCTGCCTTCGGTGGCTTTCACCAGCAGAGTCTTAACCGTTTTCTCGATTGGCAGGTTGAACTGCTCAACCAGCTCGGCGATAGTTTTTGCGTTCGGGGTGTCGATTTGGCTCATTTCAGCGGTTGGCGCTGCGCGGCCTGCTGCCGGCGCTAAAGCTTCAGCGAATTCGATGTTTGCCGCATAGTCTGAGCTGTCAGAGAAGATTACATCGTCTTCACCGCTTTGGGCCAGTACCTGGAACTCATGGGAAGCGCTGCCGCCAATAGAGCCGGTATCTGCCTGAACGGCACGGAAATCCAGACCCATACGGGAGAAAATCTTGCTGTAAGCCTCATACATCTTGTCGTAGGTTTCCTGCAGGGATTCCTGAGACGTATGGAACGAGTAGGCGTCTTTCATCAGGAATTCGCGGGAACGCATTACGCCAAAACGTGGGCGCACTTCGTCACGGAATTTAGTCTGGATCTGGAACAGATTCAGCGGCAGCTGCTTGTAGGAGCTCAGTTCGTTGCGAATCAGGTCGGTGATCACTTCTTCGTGGGTTGGACCCAGCACGAAAGGACGTTCGCCACGGTCAACAAAGCGCAGCAGCTCCGGGCCGTATTGCTCCCAACGTCCACTCTCCTGCCACAGGTCGGCGGGTTGAACCACCGGCATGCACATTTCGATAGCACCGGCGTTGTTCATTTCTTCACGCACGATGTTTTCGACTTTCTTCAGGACGCGCAAACCGGTTGGCAGCCAGGTGTATAAACCGGAGGCCAGCTTGCGGATCATCCCGGCGCGCAGCATCAGCTGGTGGCTGACTACTTCAGCGTCGGCAGGTGTCTCCTTCAGAGTGGAGAGCAGATATTGGCTAGTACGCATGTTGTTACGGTTCCATTTGAACGGCAGAGCGCAGGCCAGCGGCGGCCTGCTTCAAAAAAAGTGGTTTAGTTTACCAGTGTGGCAGAGATGTCAAAAGAGAGAGGGCTAAATTAACTCGTTTCGAGAGCGAACACTTCAAAACCGTGTTCTGTGACGCGCCAGCGAACGTTAAAGTCCAGCAGCAGAACGGCGTAAGTTTTCCCGACATCTTCACCTTTACGATAGGCAGGACGAGGGTCCTGAGCAAGCACCTGACTGATAAAACGCGCAAGATGCGGATAGCGTTTTTCCAGCCCGGTCAACTGATGCTGCACTTCTGGTGTAAACATCACAGGCATGTCCGCCTGCGGAGCCTGCTTTGCATAGCCAGCACGTGCGTCCGGCACGGCTTCTGCAAATGGCAGGTACGGTTTGATATCTACAATGGGCGTGCCATCCACCAAATCCAGACTGCCGAGCTGTAAGATCACTTCATCTTTTTGGCAACGAATACCTTTAAGCTCAACCAGCGACATGCCGATTGGATTCGGGCGAAACGTGGAACGCGTAGCAAACACGCCCATTCGCGCGTTGCCGCCAAGCCGGGGAGGACGTACGGTTGGGCGCCAGCCGCCCTCCATCGTTTGGTGAAAGACAAACAGCAGCCACAGATGGCTAAACCCTTCCAGCCCACGCACGGCATCGGCCTGGTTGTAAGGCGCAAGCAGATGCAGTTCACCGCCGCCATCTTTGATCAGACCGGGCTGACGCGGGACGGCGAACTTTTCTTTATAAGGGGAGCGAATAACGCCTATTTGTGCAAATTGAAATGGGGTCATTGCGCCGAAACTTGCAGCGCGGAGCCAACGCAAACGGCCTGACGGTAGCACCCTGGCGTGCCGGTGGTGATGTCGCAGCTGTGCTGCAGGACCGCATTGGCTTTCATTTTGGAGGCATTAATCTGCATGCGTTTACGCGCTGTCGGGATATTCGGGGGAGAATCCTGATTGCTTGCCTGGCAAGACTCGCCGCTGACTTCGCCTAAATCACGGAACGGTTTACCCACCAAGTCTTCTGCGTTGGTGTAGATTCTGACCGGAACAGGGCGAGGCGCTTTCGGTTTCTCTGTTTCTGTCTTCGGCGCAGCTGCCGTGCTTTGAACGGGTTCTACTGGGGATCTGCTTAGCATTGAACAGCCGCTCAGCGCGAAGGCTAATAAACAGATCGGTAAAGCACGCATAATATTTCCTCAATGAATGTAAAACGGGGAACATTGAAGCAAGCTCGAACCAAAATAACAAGGCGGGCTTGCGCCCGCCTTTAATTATTTACGTAAAACTGAAGAATGGAAACTTACCAGCCTTTAACCGCGCCGCCGTTAAAGACTTTGTTAGCCGCTTCGTTCACTTCGTCAGACTGATAGGCCTGAACGAACTTCTTCACGTTTTCTGCATCTTTGTTGTCTTCACGAGAAACGATCAGGTTCACGTAAGGCGAGTTTTTGTCTTCAACGAAGATACCGTCTTTCGCTGGTGTCAGGCCAATCTGGCTAGCGTAAGTGGTGTTGATGATGGCCAGAGCAATCTGCGCATCGTCAAGAGAACGCGGCAGTTGCGGTGCTTCCAGCTCAACCAGTTTCAGATTTTTTGGGTTCTCGGTGACATCCAGCACGGTTGGCAACAGACCAACGCCGTCTTTCAGTTTGATCAGACCTTCTTTCTGCAGCAGCAGCAGAGAACGGCCGAGGTTAGTCGGGTCGTTTGGCAGTGCTACCTGAGAACCCGGCTGCAGTTCAGCCAGTGATTTGATTTTTTTGGAGTAGCCGGCAATTGGATAAACAAAGGTATTGCCTACGGAAACCAGCTTATAACCACGATCTTTGATCTGCTGATCCAGGTAAGGTTTGTGCTGGAAGGCGTTAACGTCGATATCGCCTTTGCTGAGTGCTTCGTTTGGCAGGACATAGTCGGTAAAGGTCACCAGCTCAACATCGAGGCCATACTTCTCTTTAGCCACTTTCTGAGCCACTTCCGCAACCTGCTGCTCAGCGCCAGCAATCACGCCGACTTTAATGTGGTTTGGATCTTTCTCTTCCTGACCGCAACCCACCAGGGCCAGAGAGCCAATCAGAGCGCCGACCGCGGCGAACGTTTTAAAGTTAAAAGCCATGTCCTTTTCCTTGTATGAATGCAGTTGTGTTTATTTGTGTGTAACAGCCCGGACGATACGATCGCCAGAGAATTGAATTAAGTAAACCAGCACGACCAGCAGAACCAGTACGGTATTCATTACGGTAGCGTTGTAGCCGATGTACCCGTACTGATAGCCAATCTGCCCCAGACCACCGGCACCGACGGCACCACCCATAGCAGAATAGCCCACTAAAGTGATAAGGGTAATCGTCGCGGCATTGACCAGGCCTGGAAGCGCTTCTGGAAGCAGTACTTTACGAATGATTTGCAGCGGCGTAGCGCCCATCGCGCGTGAAGCTTCAATCAGGCCGGTTGGAATTTCCAGCAGGGCATTTTCAACCATACGCGCAATAAACGGCGCGGCACCAACGGTCAACGGAACGATAGCCGCTTGCAGGCCGATAGATGTTCCTACGATGACGCGAGTAAAAGGGATCATCCAGACAAGCAGGATAATGAATGGAATAGAACGGAAAATGTTAACGATCGCCGAGAGGCTGCGGTAAAGCTTCGCATTGGCGCTGATTTGCCCAGGACGAGTGATGTAAAGCAGCACGCCGACTGGCAGACCGAGCACAAATCCGAAGAAACCGGAAACAAAGGTCATGGCCAACGTTTCATATACGCCGCGAGCCAGTAACCAAATCATTGCTTCAGACATAACCCAGCACCTCTACTTTCACGTGTTGCTCCTGCAGCCAGGCAATAGCCGCTTGCGTATCTTTTGGCTCGCCGTGCATTTCACACAGCATGATGCCGAACTTCACGCCACCGGCATAATCCATCTGCGCGCTAATAATGTTGCTGTTCACGTTGAAGGTACGTGCTGTTTCTGAGAGCAGTGGGGCATCGACCGACTGGCCAGTGAACTCCAGGCGTAATAAAGGTACCGCATTTTCTTTATGCTCTGCGTTCAGACGCTGCGCGTAATCTTCCGGCACGTCGAGGTGCAGTGTGGACTGAATAAACTGCTGCGCCAGAGGCGTTTTCGGATGGGAGAACACTTCGCTCACCGTATCCTGCTCAATAAGCTCGCCGTTGCTGATCACGGCCACGCAGTCACAAATACGTTTGACCACATCCATCTCGTGGGTGATAAGCAGAATGGTCAGGCCCAGGCGGCGGTTAATGTCTTTCAGCAGCTCCAGAATGGAGCGGGTCGTGGCTGGGTCCAACGCGCTGGTAGCTTCGTCACACAGCAGGACCTTTGGGTTGCTGGCAAGCGCACGAGCAATCGCGACGCGCTGCTTCTGACCGCCGGAAAGGTTTGCAGGCCAGGCATCGTGCTTTTCACCTAAACCAACTAAGTCCAGTAGCTCGGTAACGCGACGTTTAATCTCTTCTTTTGGCGTGTTATCCAACTCGAGCGGCAGAGCGACGTTACCAAAAACGGTACGCGAAGAAAGCAGATTAAAGTGCTGGAAGATCATACCGATCTGGCGGCGGGCTTTGGTTAACTGGGTTTCAGAAAGCGTTGTCAGGTCCTGACCGTCAACCAGAACTGAACCTTCGGTTGGACGTTCAAGCAGGTTTACACAGCGGATAAGGGTGCTTTTCCCCGCACCGGACGCGCCAATCACGCCATAAATTTGCCCGGCAGGTACGTGCAGACTGACATTGTTCAATGCCTGTATGCTGCGGTTTCCCTGCTGGAACACCTTGGTGATATTTGAAAGTTTAATCATTGAGTTATTTATTATCGTATCTGTATTAGCCGTGGAATTTTCTGCTACCAGTAACCAAAGTTACCGTAATCGATATGGATGTTAAGGCATCCAGACGTCTAAATCAATCAGCGAGTGAAGGACTGTTCTCTCCTTATTACTAAATCATGCGATACTAAACGTCATTAACCCGTTTCAGGAGTTCTCAAGTGGCACAGTCCGTACCCGCTATTTTTCTCGACCGCGATGGCACCATTAATGTCGATCATGGCTATGTATATGAAGTTGACCGATTCGAGTTTATTGATGGTGTTATAGAAGCAATGCGCGAATTAAAAGAGATGGGCTTTGCTCTGGTGCTGGTGACTAACCAGTCCGGCATTGCGCGCGGGATGTTCACCGAGGCTGACTTTGAAAACCTGACCGAATGGATGGACTGGTCGCTGGCGGACCGCGGCGTCGATCTCGACGGCATCTATTATTGCCCTCATCACCCGGATGGGAGCGTGAAAGAGTTTAGCCAGACTTGTGACTGTCGTAAGCCGCAGCCTGGCATGCTGATTTCTGCCCGTGACTTCCTGCACATTGATATGGCTTCTTCTTATATGGTCGGCGATAAAATTGAAGATATGCAGGCTGGTGCTGCCGCAATGGTGGGGACTAAAGTGCTGGTTCGCACCGGCAAACCAGTGACAGAAGCAGGTGAGGCGGCCGCAGATGTGGTTATTAATAGCCTCGCAGACCTGCCAAAACTCATCAAAAAGCGCTAAAAATAAGCGTTTCGCCTAAAAAATAGCCTATCAGAAAGTTTTTTCAAATTAGGGGTTGTCAGGCTCTGAGAACTCCCTATAATGCGCCTCCACTGACACGGCGAAGCGGCTTCGAAAGCGGCTTCACAACCCGGTAGTCAGTCAGACGAAAGCGAAAATAAACGCTTGACTCTGAAAGAGGGAAGCGTAATATACGCCACCTCGAGTTAGCAAGCGAAAGCGACTAACTCACTGCTCTTTAACAATTTATCAGACAATCTGTGTGGGCACTCGCAGGATTGATATCTCAGCATCTTCGGATGCAAACAAATATCAAGTCTTGAAGAGTGACTACTGATTTTATAAACAGTTTTAATTCTTTGAGCATCAAACACTTTTAAATTGAAGAGTTTGATCATGGCTCAGATTGAACGCTGGCGGCAGGCCTAACACMTGCAAGTCGAGCGGTAGCACGGGGAGCTTGCTCCTGGGTGACGAGCGG
>AKXM01000018.1 GCA_000277545.1 Enterobacter sp. Ag1
CTCCTGACTGACCGATAGTGAACCAGTACCGTGAGGGAAAGGCGAAAAGAACCCCGGCGAGGGGAGTGAAAAAGAACCTGAAACCGTGTACGTACAAGCAGTGGGAGCCTCTTTATGGGGTGACTGCGTACCTTTTGTATAATGGGTCAGCGACTTATATTCTGTAGCAAGGTTAACCGTATAGGGGAGCCGCAGGGAAACCGAGTCTTA
>AKXM01000019.1 GCA_000277545.1 Enterobacter sp. Ag1
CCAGGACTGGGAGATAAAACGGAGGTCTGCCGCTTCAGCGGTCGATTTATTTGGCCGGGAGTCCGGGGTCTCGGGGGAGTGACGGTGACTCCACCGAGTCGTTCACAAGTTTGGGGGCTGCATATAAAGCTGTGCTTGAGGTGAACGGAACCTTAGCTGAACCTTCATATAGCTTATTTGTGACTAACAGGCAGCCAAAGAGAGAAATCGTTAAATTTTATTACTCTTTATATTCCCTCGCCCCACTGGGGAGAGGGCCAGGGGAAGGGGCAAACCCCACTCACAGCGTAGAACTCTTCCACGTCTTCTCTGCAAGACCACGGGTCATCGACAGCGTCTGGGCTTCCTGCTCTTTCAGGCGCTGATAATGCCCTTCCAGCCGCTTAAGAATCTGCTCTTTAAGCTTTGGATGATGGCTGAGGATCTCTTCCAGCACCGCCCCATACACCTCTTCTTTGGCACGCCACGGGAAGATTTCACGGCGATTCATCCACTTCAGGTCGATAAGCGCCGAAGTAATATCCGTAACTTCCTGCGTATTACGGGTGATATTTTCATTCTTAAGGCGAACCAGAATCGCTATATTTTTACTTAACGTAAATTCATGGTCTTTATTTTCATCAGCGCTAATTAACAAGGGCTGTTTTTTTAGAGGTTCTGCCATAGCACTACTCCTCAATTGAATAGCATAATGGCCAGGGTTTTTCTTGGGTCATTTGATTAACCCAAATTTCCTGCTCCTTGCTACCCACCCAGGCGGTTTTGTCTTCGATAAGCATCTGCAAATCGGCGGCACTAATAAGTTCTTTTTCAACCAGTTCGCCAATCAGGGCGTGTAACGCCTCTATCCGAACTGCGCACAGCAGACGCTCTTTAATATGACGATCGGTTTCTTCAAGCAGGCGGTTTTTGGCCTGCCCGGCATAATGACTGCCGCTCAGGATGTTTTTTTCCAGCGTTAAAATCTTGTCCTGAACGACTTCCGACGTGGTACTATTTTCAGCTTCTGCAGGGAGCGTTGACGGTGCAACAACGGGATAGCGCCGTGGTAAGAAGTGTTCAGGCAGCATCGAATGTGATCCTTTGAAATCGGTTCAATATTCAGGTTCAGAGACTCGCGATATGATGCCTCAATTCAAAAATAAAAAAAACAGGAGTTTCTTATGCACAGCATATTTTATTCTATTGTCACCATTTTGATTTTGTTGTGTGCTGTATTGGTTATGCTCAAGGAGTTTAGCGCTTCAAATAATAAGAAAAATCGTGCGGCGGGTGAAATACAACCCATCACCACCAGCGAAGAGCGGGAAGATTATTTTGGCATGCTGATGTCTAAAATTACGCCTAGCTATTATTGGCGTATTAACAGTGAGTATATTGATTTTACTCACGCCACAATTAAAAAAATGCGTATCGATGAACTGACTTCCCAGCCGGTTTTATTTAGCGCCCAGCGCCGCTGCAGTGATTTAAATTCGGCGGTGTATAAATATTATGACAATATTAAAAAACGCTGTGCCGAAGGTGAGCAGGTGCCATTGTCAGATATTGAAGTGCTGAACCTGCGCCAGTGTTTTAACGAGTTTAGCCGCGACGCTTATCCTGCACTGGTCGCGTTGGTATGGCCACAGTATCAGCGCCCGGAGATCGACCTGAACAGCGTGTGAGCCCTGTAATCCTGCGTCTGGGGCTCACGCTTAAACGCCGGAATTCGCTATAATGACGCCCTTTTGCTATTTCCAGACAGGACATTATGGAACGTTTTATTGAGAATGCGATGTACGCCTCGCGCTGGCTTCTGGCCCCGGTTTACTTCGGGTTATCTCTGGCCCTGCTTGCGCTGACGGTGAAGTTTTTCCAGGAGATCATTCACGTTCTCCCGAATATCTTCTCGATTGCGGAGGCTGACTTAATTTTGACCCTGCTCTCGCTGGTGGATATGGCGCTGGTCGGCGGCCTGCTGGTGATGGTGATGTTTTCCGGCTATGAGAACTTTGTCTCGACGCTGGATATTTACGAAGGCAAAGAGAAACTAAGCTGGCTGGGGAAAATGGACTCTGGCTCGCTGAAGAATAAAGTTGCGGCATCCATCGTGGCCATCTCTTCCATCCATCTGCTGCGTATTTTTATGGACGCTAAAAACGTGCCGGACAACAAGCTGATGTGGTACGTGATCATCCACCTGACGTTTGTGCTGTCGGCGTTTGTGATGGGCTATCTCGACAAGCTTTCCCGCAGCGGGAAATATTAAAAACTAAGCCCCTGTTTACAGGGGCTTTGGCTTTTATTTGTCGGACGATGCCTGCCACAGATTTAGCTCGCCATCGGCGACGTGGCGGTCAATTCGCTCCAGCTCTTCTGCGGTAAAGTGCAGATTATCCAGCGCTTTCACATTCTCTTTCAGCTGTTCTGCCCGGCTGGCACCGATCAATACTGAGGTGACGCGCTCATCTTTCAGCAGCCAGCTCAGCGCCATCTGTGCCATTGTCTGGCCACGCTCCAGCGCCATCTCGTTGAGTAAGCGCAGGCTACTGAGATTCGCCTCGGTCAGCATCTTTTCATTCAGCCCGCGAATTTTATTGCCTTCCACCTGCATCCTTGAGCCTTCCGGGATGCCGTTCAGGTATTTGCCGGTCAGCAGGCCCTGGGCGAGCGGGGTAAAGGCGATACAGCCGCTACCGTTGTGCTGCAGCGTGTCCAGCAGGCCGCATTTATCGACCCAGCGGTTTAACAGGTTGTAGGAGGGCTGGTGAATAAGCAGTGGAATTTTCCATTCTCGCAGCAGATCGGCCATTTTTTGTGTTCTTTCGGCGGAGTAAGAGGAGATCCCGACGTAAAGCGCTTTGCCGCTTTGCACCGCATGTGCCAGGGCGCTGGCCGTTTCTTCCATCGGCGTTCTCTCATCCACGCGATGGGAATAGAAGATATCGACATACTCCAGCCCCATGCGCTTCAGGCTCTGATCCAAACTTGCCAGCAGGTACTTACGTGAGCCGCCGGAACCATAAGGGCCTGGCCACATGTCATACCCCGCTTTGGTGGCAATAATCAGCTCGTCGCGGTAGCTGCCAAAATCCTGCTTCAGCAGGCGGCCAAAGTTTTCTTCCGCCGAGCCCGGAGGCGGCCCGTAGTTATTCGCCAGATCGAAATGCGTAATACCCAGATCGAACGCGGTGCGCAGCAGATCGCGCTGGGACTCCAGCGGACTCACGCCGCCAAAACTGTGCCACAAGCCGAGAGAAAGCGCGGGCAGCTGCAGGCCGCTCTGGCCGCAGAAGCGATACTGCATAGATTGATAACGCGACGGGCTGGCTTCGTAGGGCATGGTGTCTCCTTAGGGTAAGAGTTATTTTTGAAACGTTGTTTCCATCTTAACCCTGCGGAGACATTCGGCAATCCGAAAATCAGGCCTCCGGCGAGAGCGCGCTGTGGGGCGTGCCCTGATAATACGCGAGCGCCACCATCAGCGACTGCACCAGGCAAAGCGTGGCGGACTGCGAGCGGAAGGCGTCTACCTGCGCCTCTTTCACCACAAAACAGAGATCGCTAAACGTGGCGAATGGGCTAATTTGGCTGTCCGTGATCACTATCTGTCGAGCCCCCGCCTGGGCGGCAATTTCACTCACCATCAGCGTCTCTTCGGCATACGGGGAGAAGCTTATCGACACCACAATATCTTTCGCTTTCACCCGATTGACTTGCTCACGCAGCATGCCGCCAAGCCCGTCCAGCAGCACGGCGCGGCAATCCAGATGGCTCAGAGCGTAGGTCAGATAAGCCGCCACGCTAAAGGAGCGGCGCAGGCCGACAACGTATATCGTGTCTGCTTCGGCCAGCAATTCCACGGCACGCTGCAGCATTTCCGGTTCGGTACGGGCGGCCAGCTGCTGCAGGGCCTGAGCATTTGAGCGGGCAAACTCCTGCAAAATATCCAGCGGGGTTTCCGGCACGGCTTCGCTGCCCAGCTCACGGAACAGCCTCGCCCGATCGGTATAGCTGGCCGTCTCTTCCACCAGATTCATGCGAAACAGCTGTTTCATTTCGTTGAACCCGCTGAAATCAAAGGCATTGGCAAAGCGGATAAGCGTTGAGGGCGGCACCTCCGCCCGTTCGGCAATGGCGGCTACGGTATCAAATGCCACGCTATTGGTGTTATCCAGCACGTAGCGGGAAACCTGCTGCAGCCTTTTGCTCAGGCTGTCGTAGCGGTCGCGGATCTGCTGCTGGAGTTCGCTCAGGGTTGTCGCGGTGGTCAATTTGCCATCCTCAAAAGTATTCGCTGAAACGTATTTAAGCGTAGTACTGGCAAAAATGAAACAGATGCACCAAAACTGGCGGGGGCTGAAACGACACTGACGTCTCAGTCTTTGCACCTCATTCTGCGGGTTAACATAAAAACGAAGTGTTGATCACAATAATCAACATTTATTTTATTTGAACTTAAAATGGAATGTTTGTTTCATATACAGTGTTCGGGAGACAACCCTAACAGCAAGAGGCCAGAGATGGAGACGGTAGCGAATTTTATCCACGGTGAATGCGTCGCGGGCGAAGGCCAGCGGGTACAGGCGATCTTTAACCCGGCGACCGGCGCGCAGATCCGCCAGGTCGCCATGAGCACGGCCAGGCAGACGGAGCAGGCCATTGCCGCTGCCCAGCAGGCGTTTCCAGGCTGGGCTCGCCAGTCTCCGCTCAAGCGCGCCCGCGTGATGTTCCGCTTTAAAAGCCTGCTTGAGGAACATATGGACGGCCTGGCGAAGCTCATCAGCGAAGAGCACGGCAAGGTTTATTCTGACGCGGTGGGCGAACTGACCCGCGGTCTTGAAGTGGTGGAATTCGCCTGCGGCATCCCGCATCTGCAAAAGGGCGAGCATTCGGCCAACGTGGGTACGGGCGTGGACAGCCATTCTCTGATGCAGCCGCTTGGCGTCTGTGCGGGGATCACGCCGTTTAATTTCCCGGCAATGGTGCCGATGTGGATGTTCCCTATCGCGCTGGCAACCGGGAATACCTTTGTGCTCAAACCGTCGGAAAAAGATCCGTCTCTGTCGCTGCGTCTGGCTCAGTTGCTGAAGGAAGCCGGGCTGCCGGACGGCGTGTTTAACGTGGTGCAGGGCGATAAAGAAGCCGTGGACGTATTGCTGACCGACCCAAGGATTCAGGCCGTTAGCTTTGTCGGCTCTACGCCGATTGCCGAATACATTTACCAGACCGCTTCTGCCCACGGCAAGCGCTGTCAGGCGCTGGGCGGGGCGAAAAACCACTGTATTTTGATGCCGGATGCCGATCTGGAGATGGCAACTAACGCCATTATGGGGGCGGCTTTTGGTGCCGCGGGGGAACGCTGCATGGCGCTTTCGGTGGTGGTTGCCGTGGGGGACGAAACCGCAGATGCGCTGTGTGCTGGGCTGGAAAAACAGCTTGCTACGCTGCGTGTGGGGCCGGGCCTTGGGCAGGAGCCGGAAAACGAAATGGGGCCGCTCATTTCTGCACCGCACCGGGCCAAAGTGCTGGGCTATATTGATAGCGGAGAGCAGCAGGGCGCGACGCTGCGCGTGGACGGTCGGGGCCTGAGGCTTGCAGGCCATGAAGGCGGCTATTTTGTTGGCCCAACGCTGTTTGACCATGTCACGCCTGAGATGACCATTTATAAAGAAGAGATTTTCGGCCCGGTACTGAGCGTGGTGCGCGTGCCGGATTACGCCAGCGCGCTGGAACTGATCAACAAGCACGAATACGGCAACGGCACGGCGATTTTTACCCGTGACGGTGGTACCGCAAGGCGATTCACCGAAGAAGTTCTGGTGGGCATGGTCGGCGTGAACGTGCCTATCCCGGTGCCGATGGCTTTCCACAGCTTTGGCGGCTGGAAGCGTTCTATCTTCGGGCCGCTGAACGTGCACGGCAGCGACGGCGTGCGTTTCTATACGCGGATGAAAACCGTCACCGCTCGCTGGCCGGAAACCAGCCATCAGCAAGGATCTGCATTCTCAATGCCCACGCTGGGCTAAGGGGAGGAAAGATGACCACACACCGCATGACTATGGCGCAGGCGCTGGTCAGGTTTTTAAACCAGCAGTACGTTGAAATCGACGGGCAGGAAGCGCCCTTTGTGGAAGGCGTAATGACCATTTTCGGGCACGGCAACGTGCTCGGGCTTGGGCAGGCGCTGGAGGAGGACCCCGGCCACCTGAAGGTGCATCAGGGCTGTAACGAACAGGGCATGGCGCATATCGCCACCGGCTTCGCCAAGCAACACCGGCGGCAGCGTATTTACGCCGTGACTTCATCCGTGGGGCCGGGGGCAGCCAATATGGTGACTGCCGCCGCAACGGCCACCGCCAACCGTATTCCGCTTCTGCTCTTGCCCGGCGATATTTACGCCAGCCGCCAGCCGGACCCGGTGCTCCAGCAAATCGAGCAGTTTCATGACCTGAGCATTAGCACCAACGACTGCTTCCGGCCGGTGTCCCGTTACTGGGACAGAATCAACCGCCCGGAGCAGCTGATGAGCGCCATGATTAGCGCCATGCGAGTGCTTACTAACCCTGCGGATACCGGCGCGGTAACGATTTGCCTGCCGCAGGATGTGCAGGGTGAAGCCTGGGATTATCCGCAAAGCTTCTTTGCCCGGCGAGTGCACCATATCGAGCGGCGTCCGCCGGATGAAAATCGGCTACATGCCGCGCTAAAGCTCATTGCCAGCAAGCGTCGTCCACTGGTTATTTGCGGCGGTGGGGTTCGCTATTCCGGCGCGCATCAGGTTTTTCAGGATTTTGTGGAACGCTTCGGGCTACCGTTTGCCGAAACCCAGGCCGGAAAAGGTGCGCTTGTAAGCGAGCACTCACTTAATCTGGGAGGCCTCGGCGTGACGGGCGGCCTGGCGGCTAACCTACTGGCCCCGCAGGCGGATTTAATCATCGGCGTAGGCACCCGGCTGACCGACTTTACCACCGGCTCTAAATCGCTGTTTTCACCCGAGGCTGAGTACCTGCTGCTAAACGTAGCCGAATTCGACGCCCTGAAGCTGGACGCCACGCCGCTGGTGGCCGATGCCCGGATTGGGCTAGAGCAGTTGACTGCCGGGCTGCATCAGGCTGGCTATCACGCCGCCTGGCAGAACGAAGCTGCTAGCGCTCAAGCGGCCTGGCGCGAGGAGTGCCAGCGGCTGTGGACTCGGCAATGGCAGGCGGGAGAAGTCCCTGAAGTGGCGGGCCATCTGGACGAAACGTTGCAGGAATACAGCCGTGAGCTAGGTACGTCATTGACTCAAACCCGCGTGCTGGGCCTGGTGAATCAGCATATTGAAGACGACGCTATCGTGGTGGGCGCGGCGGGTTCGCTGCCGGGGGATTTACAGCGCCTGTGGCAGGTAAAAACGCCGGACAGCTATCACCTCGAATACGGCTATTCGTGCATGGGCTACGAGATTGCCGCGGCGGTGGGGGCAAAGCTCGCGAAGCCGCAGCAGCCAGTGTATGCGATGGTGGGGGACGGTTCTTACCTGATGCTGCATTCCGAGCTGCAAACCGCCGTGCAGGAAGGGATAAAAATCACCATTCTGCTGTTCGATAATGCCGGGTTCGGCTGCATCAATAACCTGCAGATGGGCCACGGCATGGGCAGTTTTGGTACCGAAAACCGCCATCGAAATCCACACAGCGGCAGGCTGGATGGCCCGCTGGTGAAGGTCGATT
The DNA here is from genome assembly GCA_000277545.1 of Enterobacter sp. Ag1. GTDB lineage: Bacteria > Pseudomonadota > Gammaproteobacteria > Enterobacterales > Enterobacteriaceae > Cedecea. The sequence goes on from AKXM01000019.1 coordinate 7,698, forward strand.
TTGCCCAAAATGCCGAAAGCTACGGCTGCAAAGCCTGGCGGGTCAATAGCGAGGCGGAGCTGCTTGCCGCGCTGGAGGCATCCCGGCATGAGCCTGGGCCAACGCTACTGGATATCAAAGTGCTGCCTAAAACTATGACCCACGACTACGAGGCCTGGTGGCGCACCGGAGACGCTCAGGTTGCTCGCTCGAGCACGGTGACCGATGCCGCTGAACAAACCGCCGCTAAGCTCAAAAACGCCCGTCAGTACTAACCCTTCAGCATTCCGCTGGACTGTCTGGCGGAATGTTTATTTCATTTTTGCTTTATTCTCTTCTCGTACTGGAGCATGGGTGCGCTCTCCCTCTCAAATCCCTTCTGTGTGCAGGTTTTAATTCATTCGGCGTTGTGATTTTGCTAACAAAATACAGCCGATTAATTATCAAAATGTTAACCTCTGCGCAAAAATGAAACTTTCACTCTGCATTAAAATGAAATAAATGTTTTATTTAAGGCGTCGTTATTCAGCTGCATGTGAAAGCCGGAAGATCCGGCTCATGACCCTACTGCAACACCACTTTCGGGAGCCGCCATGTTTAACATTGCTTTACTGGGCGCGGGCCGTATTGGCCAAATCCACGCCGCCAATATTGCCGCCCATCCCCATTCCACCCTCTGGTCCGTTGTCGATCCTAATGCAGAAAACGCCGCGCGCATTGCCGAAAAATACCAGGCGCGCCAGCAGAGCGTTGCCGAGGCGATGAGCGACCCGGAGGTTCATGCGGTGCTGATCGCCTCGGCGACCGACACTCACGCTGACCTGATTGAGCTTGCCGCCAAACACGGCAAAGCGATCTTCTGTGAAAAGCCGGTGCATTTGGATCTGGCCCGCGTGCGCGACTGCCTGAAAGTGGTGAAAGCTCATAATGTGCCGCTGTTTATCGGCTTTAACCGCCGCTTTGACCCTCAGTTCCGCAAGCTGAAAAACGAAGCGCTACAGGGGCGCATCGGCACGCCGGAATCGCTGGTGATTATCTCCCGCGACCCGTCGCCGCCGCCCGCTGAATATGTGCGTGTCTCCGGCGGCATGTTCCGCGACATGACCATTCACGACTTTGATATGGCTCGCTTCATCATGGGCGAAGAGCCGGTGGCCGTGTATGCCCAGGGCAGCAATCTGGTAGATCCGGCGATTGGTGAGGCAGGCGACATCGACACTGCTTTTATCGTCCTGAAATATGCCTCCGGGGCGCTGGCGACCATTGTGAACAGCCGCCGCTCGGCCTATGGCTACGACCAGCGTCTGGAGCTGCACGGCGCTAAGGGCCTGCTAACAGCGGGCAATATCCTGGAAAACCAGGTTCAATTCTTTGGCGACGGCGGGAACACCAGCGCGTTGCCAGAACACTTCTTCCTCCAGCGCTACAAAGATGCCTACGCCGCCGAATGGCAGCACTTTGTTGCCGTCCTGCGCGGCGAGGCCAAACCCGAGTGCAGCGGCGATGACGGTGAACGCGCCCTGTACCTGGCCGACAAGGCGCTGGAGTCACTGCGTAGCCAGCGCGAAGTTGCTTTGTAACCTCCGAAGACCCTACACATAGAAGAGAGATAATAATGAAAAAGCTGATCCTCGCCGCCCTCATCGCCCTGACCACGGCTCCGGCGCTGGCCGAAAACGAACAGATTGTTTTTAGCACCCCCAACCTTGCGATGCCGTTTGAAGTGCATATGCAGCGCACCGCCGTGCAGGCCGCCAAAGAGATGGGCGTCAAGCTGCAGGTTCTCGACAGCCAGGGCAGCTCTCCTAAGCAGGTCGCGGACCTGGAAAACGCCATCACCCGTGGCGCTCAGGGCTTTATCGTTTCGCCAAACGACGTTAACGCCGTGTCGAGCGCTGTAGGGGAAATTCAGGATGCCAAGCTGCCGGTGGTGACACTCGACCGCTCGGTTGTTAGCGATAAGCCGGTGCCGCACTTTGGTGCCAACAACTATAAAGGCGGCCAGGCGGTGGCGGACTTTGTGAAAGCCAAATTCCCTGACGGCGCGGACATCGTGCTGCTGACCGGGCAGCCTGGCTCCTCCTCCAATATCGAACGTACTAAAGGGATCCGCGATGGTCTGAAAGCCGGGGGCGATAAATACAAGATCGTCGCCGATCAGACCGGGAACTGGATGCGTTCCGAAGGCATGCGCATCGTTGAAAGCGTTCTGCCGTCTCTGCCGAAAAAGCCTCAGGTGATCCTCTCCGCCAACGACGATATGGCGCTCGGTGCGATTGAAGCGCTGCAGGGCCAGGGCATGAAGCCGGGTGAAGTGCTGGTGACCGGCTTTGACGCAGTGCCGGAAGCGCTGGCCCGCGTACGCGATGGCTGGATGGCGGCAACCGCCGATCAGCGCCCTGGTTTTGCGGTGAAAACGGCGATGAGCCAGCTGGTGGCCAACATCCGCGAGAAGAAGGCGATTACCGGGGCAGATTACGCGCCCACGATGATCACCAAAGATAACCTCGATCAAGCAGAGCGTATCGGCGAAGCCGGCAAATAAATCTGAACGTGCCCGTCCGCCTGCGGGCGGGCGCAACAGAGGAGCAGTCTGATGTCGCAACCTTTACTGAAAGTGACCGACCTGGCGAAGAGTTTCTCCGGCGTTTGGGCGTTAAGCAGCGCACAGCTCAGCGTCGGGCAGGGGGAAATCCATGCCCTGCTGGGGGAAAACGGCGCGGGAAAATCCACGCTGCTGAAGGCGCTGGCCGGGGCGCAGCCGCAAACGCGCGGTGAGATCTGGTTCAACGGTGAAACGCTTTCTGCGGATGACTCGCCGGTAGCGCGCCAGAACAAAGGCATTATCACGATTTATCAAGAGTTTAACCTGCTGCCCAATATGACGGTGGCGGAAAACATGTTTCTTGGCCGCGAGCCGCGCCGCCGCAACCTGATCGTCGACAGCAAAGCGGTGAACCAGGAAGCGCAGGTCATTCTGGATTATTTGCAGCTCAACGTTGCGCCGACGACCGCCGTGGCCCGTCTGAGCGTTGCCCAGCAGCAAATGGTGGAGATTGCCAGGGCGCTGACGCTGAACGCCCGGCTGATCATTATGGATGAGCCATCCGCTGCCCTGAGCGACAGCGAAGTTGAGAGCCTGCACCGCGTGGTGCGCGAGCTGAAAGGCCGTGGCGTCAGCATTATTTATGTGACTCATCGCCTGCATGAAGTCTTCCAGCTTTGTGACCGTTTCACCGTGTTTCAGGATGGCCGCTATACCGGCTCCGGCGACGTGGCGGGCACCAACGTGGAGCAAATTATTCGCCTGATGGTCGGCCGAGACGTGGTGTTTAACCGCCGCGATGCCAGCCTCACGCACCATGCAGACAAGCCCATCCGCCTGGCGGTGAAGGGGCTGAGCCGTGAAAAGCCGCCGCTTGATCCACACGGCATTGCGTTGAAAGACATCAGTTTCCACGTGCACGCCGGAGAAGTGTTGGGCATCGCCGGGCTGGTTGGTGCAGGACGCACCGAGGTTGCTCGCTGCCTGTTTGGCGCAGACAAATTCACCACCGGCAGTTTCGAGCTGGACGGCAAACCTTACCGGCCTCAAAACCCGATGCACGCGCTGGACCAGGGCATCGCGCTGGTGCCGGAAGATCGTAAAAAAGAAGGGGCGGTGCTGGGCCTGTCGATCCGCGACAACCTGTCGCTCTCCAGCCTTTCGTCCCTGCTGACCTGGCGCTATTTCGTTAGCCCGCGTAAAGAAGATGCGCTGATTGAGTCCTACCGGCAGGCGTTGCAAATCAAAATGGTTAACGCCGAACAGGAGGTGCGCAAGCTCTCCGGCGGGAACCAGCAAAAAGTGATCCTGGCGCGCTGTATGGCGCTGAATCCAAGGGTGTTGATCGTCGACGAGCCGACTCGCGGCATTGACGTAGGCACGAAATCTGAAGTGCATCAGGTGCTGTTTGATATGGCTAAGCGAGGCGTGGCGGTGATCGTGATCTCTTCCGACCTGCCGGAAATTCTCGCGGTGTCGGATCGGATCATCACCCTCAGTGAAGGGCGAGTGACCGGCGAACTGCACGGCGACGAAGCCAACGAAGAACGGCTGATGACCCTGATGGCCATCAACCATAGCGCCTTAAGCGCCGCATAACGGGGGAGCCCATGACGCAGATGATTACCAAAAGCCAGACGCCGGCAAAAAGTGCCTCACGCTTCGATCCGATCGCTTTCTTCGAGCGCTTCGGGGTGCTGATCTTCATGTTCCTGCTGCTGATCTTCTTCCAGTCGCAGAACAGCAACTTCCTGTCCGAACGTAATATTTTCAACATCCTGACCGAGGTTTCTATCTACGGGATCATCGCGGTGGGCATGACCTTTGTCATTCTCACGGCGGGTATCGATCTGTCGGTGGGTTCGATCCTGGCCGTGTGCGCGATGACCGCAGCCTACGTGATCAAGGGGGATAACTTTACCACTGTCGATCCGAACGCCTGGGGCGGCTTTAGCTGGCTGCTGGGGTTGGGGATTTGCCTGGCGCTCGGCACGCTGATTGGGTTCCTGCACGGTCTGGGCGTCACTCGGCTGCGTCTGCCGCCGTTCATTGTCACGCTGGGCGGGATGACTATCTGGCGCGGCCTGACGCTGGTGATCAACGACGGCGCGCCAATTGCCGGGTTTGATGCCGGCTACCGCTGGTGGGGACGCGGCGAAATGCTCGGCATCTCGATACCTATCTGGATCTTCGCCATCGTCTCGATTCTGGGCTATCTGGCGCTGCACAAAACTCGCTGGGGGCGCTTTGTGTATGCCATCGGCGGCAACCCGGAAGCGGCTCGCCTCGCCGGGGTTAACGTGAGGCGCGTGCTGGTTAGCGTGTATGTGGTGATTGGCTGTCTTGCCGGGCTGGCGGGCTTTGTGCTCAGCGCCCGATTGGGCAGCGCTGAAGCGGTAGCGGGGATCTCCTTCGAGCTGCGCGTTATCGCCTCGGTGGTGATCGGCGGGACATCGCTGATGGGCGGCTACGGGCGGATCAGCGGCACGATCATCGGCGCCATCATCATGGGGATCCTGATTAATGGCCTGGTGCTGATGAACGTGTCGGCCTACTACCAGCAGATCATTACCGGGCTGATTATCGTACTGGCGGTGGCGTTTGATACTTACGCCAAGAACCGGCGCGGCGCGCTGTAGGGATTGCCCCTCATCCTAACCCTCTCCCATTTAGGGAGAGGGCTGGGGTGAGGGTACAAAGGCTGGTCACGACTTCAGGAACAACACATGAAAAAGGTCAGAATTGGTTTAATCGGCACCGGCTACATCGGCAAAGCCCACGCCATCGCCTACGCCCAGGCGCCGACGGTCTTTGACCTGCAGGGCGAACTGGTGCGTGAAATGGTAGCGGAAGTCACGCCGGAGCTGGCGGCAAAACGCGCCGCGGCGTTTGGGTTTAATCGCTCCACCGGCGACTGGCGCGAACTGGTGGCGGACCCGAACATTGACGTGGTGGACATTTGTTCCCCAAACCACCTGCATAAAGAGATGGCGCTGGAAGCTATTCGCCACGGCAAGCACGTCTATTCAGAAAAGCCGCTGGCGCTTAACGCCCGCGACGCACGCCTGATGGTGGATGCTGCCGATTTGGCTGGAGTGAAGACATTGGTCGGCTTCAACTACATGAAGAACCCGACGGCGCAGCTGGCAAAGCAGATCATTGCACGCGGTGAGATCGGGGAAGTGATCCATTTCTACGGTACCCACAATGAAGACTATATGGCCGATCCGCTTTCGCCGATCCACTGGCACTGTTTCAAAGAAACCGCCGGGCTTGGCGCGCTGGGGGATCTGGCGGCGCACATCGTCAATATGGCGCAGTACCTGGTGGGCGATATCCACGAAGTCTGCGGTGACCTGAAAATCGTGGTGCCGGAGCGCCCGGCTTCCGCTGGCAGCAGCGAGATGATCGCCGTGGAAAACGAAGATCAGGCCCACGCGATGGTGCGTTTTGAAGGCGGCGCCCAGGGCGTGATCGAAACATCACGTGTCGCCAGCGGTAGAAAAATGGGGCTGACCTGGACAATCACCGGCACGAAAGGGGCGTTGAGCTTTACCCAGGAACGCATGGCGGAGCTGAAACTTTATCTGCAAAGCGATCCCGAAGGCCGCCAGGGGTTCCGCACGCTGCTGGTTGGTCCGGCTCACCCGGATTACGGCTCGTTCTGTATGGGGGCGGGGCACGGCATTGGCTTTAACGATCAAAAAACGGTGGAAGTACGCGATCTGATCGACGGCATTGCCACTGATAAGCCGATGTGGCCGGACTTTGAAGAGGGCTGGAAGGTGTCGCGCATTCTCGACGCTATCGCCCTGTCACACCAGCAGGGGCGCTGGGTCAACGTATCTGACATTGTCTGAGGACGAAGCATGAAAGAAAAGCAGTTGGATCTGATTTGCATGGGGCGGGTCGCGGTAGATCTCTACAGCCAGCAGATTGGTGCGCGGCTGGAAGATGCCAGCAGCTTCGCCCGTTATCTTGGCGGCTCCTCCGGCAATGTGGCCTACGGTACCGCTCGCCAGGGGCTGAAATCTTCTATGCTGGCGCGCGTTGGCGACGAGCACATGGGGCGCTTTCTGCGCGAAGAACTTAGCCAGGTCGGCTGCGACACCAGCCATTTAATTACCGACAAAGAGCGGCTGACGGCGCTGGTGCTGCTGGGCATCAAAGATCGCGACACTTTCCCGCTGATTTTTTATCGCGACAACTGCGCGGATATGGCGATTACGGCGGACGATTTCAGCGAAGAGTACATTGCCTCTGCCCGCTGCCTGGCGATTACCGGCACGCACCTCTCAAACCCGCGTACCCGTGAGGCGGTGCTGACTGCGCTGAGCTATGCCCGCCGGAACGATGTTCGCACCGTGCTGGATATTGATTATCGCCCGGTGCTGTGGGGGCTGACCTCCCTCGGCGACGGCGAGACGCGCTTTGTTGAAGCCGAACAGGTCACAACCCAGCTGCAAACGGTTCTGCATCTTTTTGATGTGATTGTCGGCACCGAAGAAGAATTCCACATTGCCGGCGGGTCAATCGACACGCTCGCGGCACTGAAAAAAGTGCGGCAGAACACCGAGGCGACGTTGGTCTGTAAGCGAGGCGCGCAAGGTTGTTCCGTGTTCCTCGGGCTGATCCCTGACTCGCTGGATGGCGGGATAAACGTCAGCGGCGTGCGCGTGGAAGTGCTCAACGTGCTGGGCGCGGGGGACGCGTTCATGTCCGGCCTGCTGCGCGGCTACCTCAATGACGAAGGCTGGGAGCAGGCCTGCCGCTATGCCAATGCCTGCGGTGCACTGGTGGTTTCACGCCATGGCTGCGCCCCGGCGATGCCGAGCAAAATTGAGCTGGATGATTACCTTTCGCGTGAACATCAGGTGCCTCGCCCGGATCTCGACGCACGCCTGAATCACCTGCACCGCGTCACCACGCGTCGACGCCAGTGGCCGGAACTCTGCGTGATGGCGTTCGATCACCGCAGCCAACTGGAAGAGATGGCGCTGAAAAGCGGCGCGGATTTACGCCGAATTCCGGTGCTTAAACAATTGATTTTACAGGCTAGCCGCGAAGCCGCTCAGCGTGCCGAGCTGGAGGGCAAAGCCGGGCTGTTGTGCGATGGCACCTTCGGCCAGGACGCGCTGAATTCCATCACCGGTGAAGGCTGGTGGATCGGCCGCCCGATTGAGCTGCCAGGGTCACGCCCGCTGGAAATGGAACATGGCAACATCGGTTCGCAGCTGATTAGCTGGCCGCAGGAACACATTGTTAAGTGCCTGGTCTTTTTCCACCCGGAAGATGCCCACGCTCTGCGTCTGGAGCAGGAGCAGAAGATTGCCGAAGTGTACCGCGCCTGCTGCCAGTCGGGCCACGAGCTGCTGCTGGAAGTTATCCTCCCGGCGAATATGCCGCGCAGCGACGAGCTTTATCTCAGAGCCGTTTCCCGCTTCTACAACCTTGGCATCTACCCGGACTGGTGGAAGCTGCCGCCGCTGAGCAGCGCTGGCTGGGCGGCCCTGAGCGAGCTGGTGGATAAACGCGATCCCCACTGCCGCGGCGTGGTGATCCTCGGCCTGGATGCCCCGGTAGAGGTGCTGCGTGATGGCTTCAATGCCGCCGCTAATTACCCGATTGTGAAAGGCTTTGCGGTAGGGCGCACGCTGTTTGGCGAAGCCTCGCAGGCCTGGTTAAAACGCGATATCGACGATGCGCAGCTGGTGGCGCGCATCCGTGACAATTACCTGCGGCTGATCGCCCTGTGGCGCGAGCGCGGCCAGCATAAACAATAAGGAGAGCATTATGACCGTGCATTTAGGCATTAACCCGCTGACCTGGACCAATGACGATCTGCCTTCTTTGGGCGCCGACACGCCGCTGGACACCTGCCTGAGCGAAGGAAAAGAGGCCGGATTTGAAGGTTTTGAACTGGGGAATAAATTCCCGCGAGAGGCCGGCGTGCTGGGGCCGATTCTCGATAAGCATGATTTGAAGCTGGTCTCCGGCTGGTATTCTGGCCGTTTGCTTGAGCGCTCCGTTGAGCAGGAAATTGAGGCCGTGCAGCCGCACCTGACGCTGCTGCGCGAACTGGGGGCGAAGGTGTTGGTATTTGCCGAAGTCACCCACTGCATTCACGGGGAGCAGCAAACTCCGGTGCATTTACGGCCCCGTTTCCCTGCCGAACGCTGGCAGGAGTACGGCGAAAAGCTTACGGCGTTCGCCCGTTATACCCAGCAGCAGGGCGTGCAAATTGCCTATCACCACCATATGGGAACGGTGATTGAGAGCGCGGATGACGTGAATAATTTGATGGTTCACACCGGGCCGGAAGTCGGGCTGCTGCTGGACACCGGGCATCTGACTTTTGCGGGGGCCGATCCGCTGGCGGTGGCCGAGCGCTGGATCTCGCGCATTAACCACGTGCATTGCAAAGATGTGCGCGCTGGCGTGCTGGCGGACGTGAAAAACCGCAAAACCAGCTTCCTGGATGCGGTCCTGAGCGGCGTATTTACCGTGCCGGGCGACGGCTGCGTGAACTACCCGCCGATCATGGCGCTGCTGAAAAAGCATGGCTATCAGGGCTGGCTGGTAGTTGAGGCTGAGCAGGATCCGGCGGTGGCACACCCGATGACCTACGCGCGGCTGGGCTACGCTAATTTGAGCCGTTTTGCTCGCGAAGCCGGGCTGATTTAAGGAGGGAGCATGGCCGAATTACTTTCCCGCTGGCAGCGGCCGGACGCGCAGGGGCAGACGCAGTGCGTCACGCCGGAAAACGCGGGCTGGGGCTACGTGGGATTCGCCGCTTATCAGCTTCAGGAAGGGCAGGTTCTGGAACTGCCCGCCGTGGAGGAAGAGCGTTGCCTGGTGCTGGTCGCAGGACGTGCGACGGTGGACACGCCGCTCGCTCGCTTCCCTGAAATAGGCGACCGCATGAGCCCGTTTGAGCGCCGTAAACCCTGGGCCGTGTACGTGACGTCCGGCGAGACGGTTAAGGTTCTGGCGCTCACCGCGCTCGAACTGGCCGTTTGCTCCGCGCCGGGTAAAGGGACTTACGCCACGCGACTGATTGCCCCGCAGGATATTGATGCCGAGGCGCGCGGCAAAGGCCACAACCAGCGCTATGTCCACAATATTCTGCCGGAGGATAAGCCCGCCGACAGCCTGCTGGTGGTGGAGGTGTATACCAACGAGGGCTGCACCAGCTCGTACCCGAGCCACAAGCACGACACCGATAATCCGCCCAACGAAACCTATCTCGAAGAGACTTATTATCACCGCCTCAACCCGCCGCAGGGGTTCTGTCTGCAGCGTGTGTATACCGATGACCGCTCGTTGGATGAGTGCATGGCGGTGTACGACAAAGACGTGGTGAAAGTGCCGAAAGGCTACCACCCGGTGGCGACGGTGGCCGGATACGACAGCTATTACCTGAACGTGATGGCGGGGCCGGTACGCAAGTGGATGTTTACCTGGGAGAAAGATCACGCCTGGGTTAACGGCAGCGAGTACGGGAACAAATAAACTGGCTGAGTCACTTTTTAACAAAGGCTGCCCGCTGAGGCAGCCTTTTTCTTTGGGCCCCGACCTGCCGGAATATGTCTGTTTAAACGAAGCGCGACTGCACAAAACCGTTGGCAGAGGTGTATGATAACGGCTTCTCTGTCAGGTTAATTTTAACGTGCAGACGACAATCCGCGTGACCTTTGCCGCCTGCCTGATTTAGGTTGGACACATGCATACAGCAACACCAGACAACGATTCGCCCTTTGGTACACTTCTGGGCTATGCGCCGGGTGGCGTAGCGATTTACTCCTCCAATTACGGCAGCCTCGACCCGAAAAATTACCCCGAAGACGCGGAGTTTCGCAGCTACATCGGCAACGAATACATGGGCCACAAATGGCAGTGCGTGGAGTTTGCCCGCCGCTTTCTCTTCTTAAACTACGGCTTTGTCTTTACCGACGTTCACATGGCGTGGGAAATCTTCTCGCTGCGTTTTTTACGTCAGGTGGTGAACGACAATATTCTGCCGCTGCAGGCCTTTGCGAATGGCTCAAAACGGGCGCCAGAGGCGGGCGCGTTGCTTATCTGGCAGAAGGGCGGCGAGTTTCATGAAACCGGCCATGTCGCGGTGATCACTCAGCTTATCGGCAACAAAGTGCGCATCGCCGAGCAGAACGTGATTCATGCGCCGTTACCCGTCGGGCAGCAGTGGACGCGCGAGCTAACCCTGGTTGAACGCGACGGTCACTACAAGCTGCAGGATACGTTTGCCGACACGTCGATTCTTGGCTGGATGATTCAAACTGAAGAGACGACCAACAGCGAGCCACAGCCGGAAATCGGCGGTGAAGCGCTAAAAATTGGCGGGGCTCGCCTGGCCAATAAGCGCCAGTTCGACGGCAAATGGCTGAATGAAAAAGATCAACTTCAACTGGCCTATATACAGGCCAATGGCCACATTATTAATAAAGATCCTTGCCAGTATTTCACTATTACCGAAAGCGCCGAGCAGGAGCTGATCAAGGCCACCAACGAGCTACACCTGATGTACCTGCACGCCACGGATAAAGTGCTGAAAGACGACAGTCTTCTGGCACTCTTTGATATTCCCAAAATTCTCTGGCCGCGTCTGAGGCTTTCCTGGCAATGGCGCCGCCACCAGATGGTCAGCGGCCGCATGGATTTTTGCATGGATGAGCGCGGGCTGAAGGTGTACGAATACAACGCCGATTCAGCCTCCTGCCACACCGAAAGCGGGCTTATCCTTGAGGAGTGGGTTAAGACGGGATACCGGGGCACCGGGCATAATCCGGCGGAAGGCTTGCTGGAAGAGCTTACCGGGGCCTGGAAGCACAGCAGCGCCCGGCCGTTTGTCCATATTATGCAGGACAATGACGCCGAGGAGGATTACCACGCGTTGTTTATGCAGCGTTCGCTGATGCAGGCCGGATTTGACACCAAAATATTGCACGGCCTGGGCGAGCTGAGCTGGGACAGCGCCGGGCAGCTTATTGATAATGACGGCCGGGCGGTGAACTGTGTCTGGAAAACCTGGGCGTGGGAAACCGCGATTGAGCAAATTCGTGAGGTTAGCGAAACCGAATATGCCGCCGTGCCGATCCGTACCGGCCATCCACAGGGAGAAGTGCGCCTGATTGACGTCTTGCTTCGCCCGGAAGTGCTGGTGTTTGAACCGCTGTGGACGGTGATCCCCGGTAATAAAGCCATTCTGCCGGTGCTCTGGCAGCTGTTCCCGAACCACCGTTACCTGCTGGATACGGATTTCGAGGTGAACAACCTGCTGTCAAAAACCGGCTACGCGGTGAAGCCAATTGCCGGGCGCTGCGGCAGCAATATCGATCTGGTCAGCCACCATGATGAACTGCTGGATAAAACCAGCGGCAAGTTCGTGGATCGCAAGAATATCTATCAGCAGCTGTGGTGCCTGCCGAAGGTGGATGGCAAGTACATCCAGGTCTGCACTTTTACCGTGGGCGGCAGCTACGGTGGCACTTGCCTGCGTGGCGATGATTCGCTGGTGATTAAAAAAGAGAGCGATATCGAGCCGCTGATTGTGGTCAAAGACAGGTAGCGGTTGATCGTCCCTAAGGATGAGTTGATGGCCCGGATGTTGCTTCGATCCGGGCAAGTCGCCCGCTTATACTACGATAGTTCATCTATTCTGTTTCGGCATAGCCTGCGCTATTTCTTATTTCTATCGTGGTTATCCATTTTATTAATCTGCGATTATTTTAATAAAATTAACGCCAGGCTGTAGATAGGGCTTCTTTGATTTTTTGTTGATGTGTTTTTTTGTTTGCATTTTAAATATAGATAATTCAATTGATTACGGTTTTTTCTTGATGATTTTAAATTTTTATTGTCTGGGGTTGAGGCTGGATATAACATAACCGCACTGCGGTATTGATGGTGTTTATATAAAATATGCGAATCATAATTTATGTAAATATTTTATCCGGAGAGCGTGGTTTCCTGGCGGAGGATATTACCAGGCTGGTGCGCTAAGATATCCTGGGTGGATTGAACGAAATGCAGGGATTTTGCTGTCGTAGTAATGTTGAGACAGCAGTAAAAGGGAGTTTTTGTGAGAAAAGATAAAAAAATCATTCTTGATGATAATGTTCTTAATGCTTCTAAAAAGAGAATCGATTGGGTATTCGATACCTTTGATCAGGTCTGCGTCTCTTTTTCCGGTGGAAAGGATTCCAGCGTGCTTTTTCACCTTGTGGCTGAAATCGCTCGTCGCCGGGAGCGTCAGTTTGACGTGCTATTTATCGACTGGGAAGTTCAGTTCCAGTATACCATCGACCATGTATTGCGACTCAGGCAGCAATATGACGATATCGTTGGGCATTTTTACTGGGTCGCTTTGCCGCTAACCACGGTGAACGGGGTTTCGCAGGCTCAGCCGGAATGGATTTGCTGGGAGGAGGGCGTGGAATGGGTTCGCCGGCCGCCAGAAGACGCCATTACCGATCCAAACTTCTTCCCCTTCTATCGCTATGGCATGACCTTTGAAGAGTTTATGCCAGCGTTCTCACGCTGGCTTTCCGGCGATAAAGGTCTGGCCACGTTAACCGGCATCCGGGCCGACGAATCCCTCAACCGTTTTTTAGCGCTGGCTTCACAAAGCAAAACCCGCTATGCCGATGATAAGCCCTGGACTACGGCCAGCCGGGAGGGCAATTTTTGTGTCGCTTATCCTTTGTACGACTGGAAGGTACGGGACATCTGGATTTTTAACGGCAAATATAAAGCTGCCGGGAATCCGCTTTATGACCTGATGTATCGCGCCGGTGTCCCTATGAAAGCGATGAGGGTGTGTGAACCTTTTGGCCCGGAGGCGCGCCGTGGGCTTTGGCTCTACCATGTTCTGGAGCCTGAAACCTGGTCCCGGGTATGCATGCGCGTGGCTGGCGCCAACAGCGGCGCTATTTATGCGCATCAGAGCGGTTCTTTCTATGCCCGCAATACTAGCATCACAAAACCGAGCCATTTAACCTGGCAAGAGTACGCCATGTTTTTACTGGCATCGATGCCGGAAAAAACAGCGGAGCATTACAAGAATAAAATTGCCATTTATTTAAAATGGTATAGAGAACGAGAGTTTCCAGAAAATATTCCTGATGAGCAGGATAAAGATTCAGGATCGAGGGATATACCGTCGTGGCGAAGGATATGTAAGACGCTATTGAAGAATGACTTTTGGTGTCGGACGCTATCATTTAGCCCTAATAAGCCACAGCACTACAACCGGTACCTTGAAAGGATACAAAAGAAACGACAAATGTGGGGGATCCTCTGATGCTTAATACGCTATTAAAACAACTGGATAATTATCTTTCTTCCGTCGAATCGGATGAGTCAAAAGTGGACGCAATAAATGAAGTCAAAAAAGTCATGCATCAGCACAGCCCTTTTAAAAAAGAGCCGGTTGATTGTGTCCTTTGGGTTCGTGAGGGCGATATTGTGGCCAATGATTATAACCCTAACGTTATGGCACCCGTTGAACGAAGCTTGTTACAGCTTTCAATTGAGACAGATGGATTCACTCAACCTATTGTGGTGACGCCGCTGAAAGATAAGTTTCAGGTCGTGGATGGGTTTCACCGGCATTTGGTAGGAAAAACATCGCCTGTGGCAAAAAAGAGAATTAACGGTTTTCTTCCTATTACGGTGGTAAACCTGGAATCCAGTGGCGAAGCCGAATGTATTGCCGCGACGGTGCGTCATAACCGGGCGCGTGGAAAACATCAGGTAACGGCGATGTCCGATATTGTCCGCGACCTTTCCCGTCTGGGCTGGGATGATTTGAAAATCGGATCAGAATTGGGGATGGACGCTGATGAAGTGCTGCGCCTGAAGCAGATTAGCGGCCTGTCTGAGCTGTTCAGTGGCGAACAGTTTAGTGATGCGTGGACGATAAAATAGCGCGTTTTAAATAGTAAAAATAAAAACCGCTTTTGGGGGGCTTTAAGTTGTGTGTCTGGACGATAAATATTGTAGGTGCAAATGATTAATGGCGTTATAAGAGTCTTAATTAATGTATGTTAATGTTTTAATGAACGTATTTTGAAGTAGTTAAGCCAGTTTTTGTTGAGTTTATATTTGATGGTGTTTAATGTGTTTTCAATGTTCACCATTTTCTAATGTAAGGTTTTTATGTTAAATATTAACTTGAAAAAGTTTGGCGAGAAACTTGACAAGAATAAAATTGCAAGGTTTAGAGATGAATATCTAAATAAAAAATATAGTGAACTGGAGACTAAGAGAATACTCGATGGTTGGCGGCGGCGAACCGATATAAATGGCGATCTTAAAATTATTCATACTGTTAGTAGCGTGTGTAGTATGAGTCGAGCTGGTCGAAATGTTATATCTCCATTCGAGCAACGTTCTGCTGTGTCGATCTTAAATAGTTGGGATGTTATTTCATGTTGCTGCATTGCAAAAAAAATACCGGCTCGTTTAGCGGGATGTGGTGGAGCACCGCTCGCTATTACATTGGATTTAAATGTACCTGTGCAAAATATTCTGGGCACTCACCTACAGGATGTATCATTCCCTAATTTTGCGGGTAGGGAGGGAGCTGTTCCTTCAGGAGCACTGGTCGATAGTTACGCTTTGGCAGACGCTATATTTCAAGGTAAAAATAGGCCTAATAAGCATAACTTTATAATGAATAAACCTTATAATACTTTGTTATCAGTTGAGGAAATTCACCATCATATGATGCGTCAACAAACTGCGGCCAACTACAATGAGATTATAGTCGTTGGGCGAACTGGCCTGAATATGTATTCTGGACTTCCTGCAACAGATATAATCAGATTAAATGGAATATCTTACCGTCCTTTTTATGCAGGGATCGAGGATCTTCTCTCCAGTGGACAGATCGGTCCTCAACTGATAGAGATGGTTCTTGGAGATTTAGAATTTATTAAAAAATTACTGCGAGTAAATAATCTTAAAGAATTTACTTGCTGTTGGTCGAAGCGAGGGTTATTGCGCGTAAATCCATTGAACCAGGTTATTATCAATGCTGGATTTGAGCAAAGCTCTCATTCTCCTGAGATTTTTAAATTATCAAATTATAGTTTTGCCTAATATGCATTCTCAATATTAGCCCTGAAAATTTGTATCGTGTAAAACGGGAACGTTTTTGAACAATGCTTGCGCTGGCCCCTTATGGGGTGAGTCTGAGGGATGAGACGAATACTAAAACGTCGGGAGCGTTTTTGAACAGCGCTTGCGCTGGCCCCTCATGGGGTGAGTCTCAGGGATGAGACGAATACTAAAACGTCGGGAACGTTTTTGAACAGCGCTTGCGCTGGCCCCGAAGGGGTGAGTCTCAGGGATGAGACGAATAATCGACTTTCAGTTCGATGCAGAGTCCGTTTCGCCAAAAGCAAAAAACCCGCCATAGGCGGGTTCTTCTAAATAGTGGTGCCCGGACTCGGACAAAAACGTCAGGAACGTTTTTGAACAGCGCTTGCGCTGGCCCCTTATGGGGTGAGTCTCAGGGATGAGACGAATACTAAAACGTCAGGAACGTTTTTGAACAGCGCTTGCGCTGGCCCCTTATGGGGTGAGTCTCAGGGATGAGACGAATAATCGACTTTCAGTTC
>AKXM01000020.1 GCA_000277545.1 Enterobacter sp. Ag1
TATGAAGTGTGGTGGTACAGCACGAAAGTGGGGGTGATCGACCTGAAGAATAAGTCGATCACCATGGGTAAAGGATGTTAAAAAGTGTTCACCATGTCTGCGAACACCTGTCTACCATGTCCCCGGACTGTACACCCTGGGGGAGAGGGGATCGCCGGAGAAGCCTTTGTGACTTTCTCCCTCTCCTGGAGGGAGAGGGCCGGGGTGAGGGCGAATGGATTACGCTTTTATCTGCACCAGCCCGTCCTGCACGCGCGCTTCATAGTGCGGTACGGAACGGCTTTCATCTTCCAGGCACAGGCCGTCCCGCAGGCGGAAGTGCTGCTTTTTCAGCGGGCTGGCAACCCACAGCTCGGCCTGATGTTCTGCAATCAGTCCGCGGGAAAGCACGCTGGCTTCAAAGAACGGGTCGATATTACTGATGGCGTAAACCTGCTCGTCTTTACGCGGGCGGAAAATAGCCACCTGCGCCGAACCGACGAGGGCGCAAACGCCGGTTGCTGGCAGGATATCGTCTAGCTGACAAACGGTTGTCCACTGGCTCATGCGTGTTCCTCCACTTCTACCAGAGTGACCGGAATACGCTCATGCGGCGTGGCCGGACGGTGTTGATCGCGCTCGCTAACAATTTGCACATTCGGGTCGCGCTGCGGGCTGTTGATAAAGTGTTTGAAGCGAACCTGCGCCTGCGGCGTGTTCACAGTTTCCGTCCACTCGCAGATTACTTTTTCGCGCAGGCGGTTAAGCTCCGTTTCAAGCTGATCGTTCAGGCCCAGCTTGTCATCGACAATCACGCTACGCAGGTAATCAATGCCGCCTTCCAGGTTTTCCAGCCAGACGGAAGTACGGGTAAGTTTGTCGGCGGTGCGGATGTAGAACATCATGAAGCGGTCGAGATACTTGATGATGGTGTCGCGGTCGAGGTCCGCCGCCAGCAGGTCCGCATGGCGCGGTTTCATGCCGCCGTTACCACACACATACAGGTTCCAGCCCTTCTCCGTGGCGATAATACCCACGTCTTTGCCCTGCGCTTCCGCACATTCGCGGGTACAGCCGGAGACGCCAAACTTCATTTTGTGTGGGGTGCGGATGCCTTTGTAGCGGTTTTCCAGCTCGACGCCAAAGCCTACGCTGTCGCCTACGCCGTAGCGGCACCAGGTGCTGCCGACGCAGGTTTTCGCCATACGCAACGCTTTGGCATAGGCGTGGCCGGTTTCGAACCCGGCTTCAATCAGCTGACGCCAGATTTCTGGCAAATCGTCCTTTTGTGCGCCGAACAGGCCGATGCGCTGAGAGCCGGTGATTTTGGTATACAGGTTGTATTCGCGGGCGATACGACCCACTTCCATCAGTCCTTCAGGCGTGATTTCGCCGCCTGCCGAGCGCGGGATCACCGAGTAGGTGCCGTCTTTCTGAATGTTGCCGAGGAAGTTATCGTTGGTGTCCTGCAGCGGCGTCAGCTCAGGCTGCAGGACGTAGTCGTTCCAGCAGGAAGCCAGCAGCGAACCCACGGTGGGTTTACACACTTCGCAGCCGTAACCCTTGCCGTATTTGTGCAGCAGCTGGTCGAAGGATTTGATTCCTTCCACGCGGATCAGGTGGTACAGCTCCTGGCGCGAGAAGGCAAAGTGTTCGCACAGGTTGTTGTTCACTTCGATACCGGCTTTGGCCAGCTCGGCGTTCAGCACCTGAGTCACCAGCGGAATACAGCCACCGCAGCCGGTCCCTGCCTTGGTTTCGGCCTTCAGCGCCGCCACGGTGTGGCAGCCTTTGTTGATGGCTTTGATCAGGTCGCCTTTGGTGACGTCAAAGCAGGAGCAGATCTGCGCGCTTTCCGGCAGCTTATCGACGCCGATAGACGGTTTGCCGCTGCTGGCGTGTGCCGGCAGGATCAGCGCATCCGGGTTTTCCGGCAGCTCAATTGCGTTCAGCACCAGCTGCAGCAGGTTGCCGTAGTCGCTGGTGTCGCCCACCAGTACGGCACCAAGCAGGGTTTTATTGTCTTCGCTAACTACCAGGCGCTTGTAAACCTCTTTGCTTTCATCGAGGTAAACGTAGCTGCGGGCGTTAGGCGTGCGGGCGTGCGCATCGCCAATGCCGCCGACATCAACGCCGAGCAGTTTCAGCTTGGCGCTCATGTCGGCGCCTTCAAAGGTGTTTTCCGTGCCGAGCAGGTGGTCGGCCGTGACCTGAGCCATTTTATAACCCGGCGCAACTAGCCCAAAAACGCGGTTATTCCAGCTGGCACACTCCCCGATGGCATAAATATCCGGATCGGAAGTCTGGCACTTATCGTTGATGGTGATCCCGCCGCGCTGGGCCGTTTCGAGCCCGCATTGCGTAGCCAGCTTGTCCTGCGGACGAATACCGGTGGAGAAGACGATGAAATCCACTTCCAGCTCGCTGCCGTCAGCAAAACGCATTGTTTTACGGGCTTCAGTGCCCTGCTGGACGATTTCCTGGGTGTTTTTGCCGGTATGCACACGCACGCCCATGCGCTCGATTTTGCTGCGCAGTTGTTCGCCGCCCATGCGGTCAAGCTGCTCGGCCATCAACATTGGCGCGAATTCGATAACGTGGGTTTCCACGCCAAGGTTTTTCAGCGCCCCGGCCGCTTCCAGCCCCAGAAGGCCACCGCCGACGACGGCCCCGCGTTTGCTGCGGCGGGCGCAGGACTCAATGGCATTAAGGTCTTCGATGGTGCGGTAAACGAAGCAGTCCTGGGTTTCAGAGCCTTTAATCGGCGGGATCCACGGGTAAGAACCTGTCGCCATCACCAGTTTGTCGTAATAAACGGTGCGGCCGGTATTGGAATGGATCACTTTTTCCTGGCGATTGATGGTGATGGCACGTTCGCCAACCAGCACTTTTACGCCATGTTTTTCGTAGTAGCCGTCGCGGACAAGGGAGAGTTCTTCAGCGGTATGATGGGAGAAATAAGAAGAAAGGTGTACGCGATCGTAGGCTTTACGCGGCTCTTCACAAAATACGGTGATGTCGAACTGGTCCGGCGGGGCCTTATCAAGTAAGTCTTCGATAAAGCGATGGCCAACCATGCCATTACCGATAACTGCGATTCTGACTTTGCTCATAATTGCCTCAATTTCTTTTCTATTACCGCCTACCTTAACGATTCAGCTGTGGTGATTATTGATGCAAATCAAATGCGCCTTTATATACCCATTAAGAGGTATATCATTGATTTTGATGTGCTTTTGTAAGTTATGGAATTGTCTGGTTTTCCGCCAGTAGCAGGCGTTAGAGGATATTCAGTTCAGCAAAGGGTTCGCGCGGAGCCGGGCAACAATCAAGTCAACAAAAGTGCGTACTTTGGCGGAAGCGTGGCGGCCTTCGGTATGCACCACATGTATGGGGAGTGGCTCAAGCTCGTATTCGCTCAGTACGATTTGCAGTTCCCCCTCGTGCAGGGCTGGCGCTATCTGATAATCCAGGACTCGCGTCAGCCCCCAGCCTGCTTTTGCGGTGGCAATCGATGACTCGTTGTTGTTGCACTGGAGCGCGGCGTTGATCATGACGCGTTGTTCACCCGCAAAGCGCCACTCCGGTGAGGCCCAGGCACTGGCCGAAGAGACAATACGGTGGTTTTTGAGGTCCGCAGGTGTCAACGGTGTGCCATTTTTTTCCAGGTAACCTGGGGAAGCGCAAACGACCCGGCGCACGGTGCCGACTTTGGTTGCCGTCAGCCCTGAATCGGGCAAATGCCCAATGCGAACGGCGACATCGATTCCTTCTTCGATGATGTTTACCTGGCGATCAACGAACAGTGACCGGGCGCGCATGGTTGGCCACGCATCAAGATAATCAGTGATCGCCGGCAAGACGAATTTCTGGCCGAACAGCACAGAGGCGGTAACCGTCAGGATCCCAGACGGCGTGGCATAGGAGCCTGCCGCTGCCGCCTCGGCTTCCTCTATGCTGGTGAGAATCGTGCGGCAGTCGTTGAGATATCGCAGGCCAGGTTCGGTCAGCTTCACTGTGCGAGTGGTGCGGATAAACAGTCGGGTTCCGATGACCTCTTCCAGGGCAGCAATCGCACGTGTGACCACTGGCGCACTGATATGGAGCTGGCGTGCCGCAGCGGCAAAACTCTCGGTTTCCGCGACTTTGACGAAAATTTTCATCGCCTGCCAACGATCCATGCGCAACCTCATCACCTGCCTGAAAGGAATTTCAGTATCGGGTATTCGCCGGGTATGGCGCAATCCCGGTATTACAGCTCAAGCTGAATGCGGTTTTCTTCTCCCGCAGGCAGCTGCGCCGGAACTGCGCAGCAAATCAGGACCTCATCATCTGCCGTGCTTGCGGACGGTATTTTCGGGTAGGTGACTGAGCCTTTGAGGAGTTTAGTCCGGCAGGTTCCGCAGTGGCCTTCCCGGCAGCTGAATTCCGGACTTAATCCGCGAGCTTCGGCCAAGTCTAAAAGCGAACCTGAATCCGGCATCCAGCGAGCCTCTTTTAGCGATTGCATAAAAGCAACTGGCACGGGGCTGGTGGCCGGAGGCAGGGCGTCAGATTTTGGCATATGGCTGGCTGTGGTGCGAACCAACGCTGAGGGACCAAAGGCTTCGGCATGGATTCTGTCATCGCCGATGTTGTATTTCCGCAGTCCGTCATAGAGAGATTGGGTGAACGCCGCCGGGCCGCAAATATAGAAATCGTAGTCGTTAAACGGCAGACGGCTCGTGAGCAGCGACATATCAATATGACCATGCACGTCATAGTCTTTATCTGGCCGGGCATCGCCTGGCTGGCTGAGGACGCGAATCGCCTGCACGGCGCCTTTAGCCGCCGCGACCAGTTCGCCAATCTCGTGAGTAAAAGGTAAATCTTCCAGCTGTCTTGATGCCTGGAACAAAAAGGTTTGTCGAATACGTTGTTTGCGTAACCCTTCATAGACAATGTGCCGCAGCATGGCGAGCATCGGGGTAATGCCGACGCCGCCTGCCAACAGGACGGCCGGACGTGGCTCGTGGGCATTCAGAGTGAAATTACCCGCCGGAGCTCGGACGTCAATGCTATCGCCAATGGAAACGCTGTCGTGCAAGTGCCGGGAGACACTTCCGTCCCGCTTAACGCTGATGCGGTAAAAAGCATCTGAGGGAGCCGAGGAAAGTGTGTAAGTGCGGATAACCGGCGCCTCTGCGCCATCAGGCTTCACGCGAATGGGTAAATGCTGCCCGGCGAGATGAGGCAGCAGGCCAGCATCGTCGTCAGGTTGAAGATAGAAAGATCGAATCGAGCGGCTCTCATCCTCAATCTTCGCCACGCGAAAAGGCCGCCAGCGGGTGGCGAGTTCCGTCGCTTTCAGGCGGTTGCTGGCTGCCTGCCAGTCTCCGGTCATCAGCGAATGAGGAGAAAGCCCCTCGGCTTCAAACTTCCAGCGCAGCGCCAGCGCGTTGCGGCGGCGTACAACCCGACGGGCTTTAAACGTCCATAGCCGTTCTGCGCCCTGGAAGGCGGCGATTTCCGGTGAGTCCAGAATGACTTTTGCTTCGCCGGTCATTTGCAGCATGTCGCCGGTGTTAAAGTCCACGAACAGCAGGCCAGCCTGGCCGTTAAGCAGGATGTTACCGAGCGTGGCAAAAAAGAGATTGCCGTTGAAATCGGGAATGGTCAGCGTGCCGTCGTCGCCGACCCGGATGAACCCCGGTTTGCCGCCGCGGTGGGAAACGTCGGCCTGTCGCTTACCTTCTCTTTCGGCCCAGGAGGCGACAAAAAAGGCATCAGCTGCCTGAATCATTGCGCTTGCTTCAGCGTCCAGCCCTTGAAGGGCCTCTACCGTAACACCAGCATGACTACCGGGCGCGCGGCTAAAAGTGAACTCGCGGAGCTGAATATAGCGCGGGCAGTTGCCAAAGCTTTGGTCGACCTCGACCTGAAAACCGTTGTCCGTTTGCAGGAGCGTGCCGTTCATCCGGTTACGCCGCCGGGTATGAAGCTCAATTCCCAGCAGGCCAATGGAGGCGCGATCCCGCATTCCTTCGGCGGCCGGATCTTCCGTTGTCAACGACGCCGCAATTGTCAGACGGGTCGACGTCGGAGATGTGATAAAACCGGGATCGCCTTCCAGAAATGTTGCCCACGCTTCACCCGTTGGGGAGACGCTGCCGATGACGATAAAAGGCAGCTGAGCGTAGAAGTCACGATGCTGCTCGGGCATGTGATCGCGTATCACTCGCTGACCTACCTCCGCCATGCGTTCGGTTACGCCGACCTTGCCCTGAAGGAATATTTCACCTTCATGCCAGACGGACTTCTTCGCCAGCTTATCGCTCATTTATTTGCTCTCCCCGGAAGCTCGAGATCAGGCGACGGCGTTCAGACCGGCGGCCGTTTTCACGAAAGGCACAAATCCCGGCAGTGCTTCGATACGGCGCAGGAAGGCGTTAACGCCCGGGTAAGCAGAAAGATCAACATTCCCCTCAGGTGCGCTGGAGGTGTAGCTGTAAATGGCAACGTCGGCGATGGTCGGGTGGTCGCCGACCAGCCATTCACGGCCGGCAAGATGTTGCTCAAGTCGCCCCAGGACCACGTGTGCTCGGGCAATCACCTCATCGGGATTAAATTTTGCGCCGAAAACCGTCACCAGGCGCGCAGCTGCCGGACCAAAAGCGAGGTCTCCCGCCGCGACGGAAAGCCAGCGTTGAACGGCTGCCGCACCCTGCGGGTCTTCCGGTAACCATGCACTTTGGCCGCTTTTTTTCGCCAGGTAGACAAGAATGGCATTGGAGTCAGGGATCAGCGTGCCTTCGTCATCCAGCAGTGGCACCTGTCCAAACGGGTTAAGCGCCAGGTATTCCGGCTGTTTGTTGGCACCCGTTTTCAGATCCAGTTCAACAACTTCATGGGGGAGACCGAGCAGGGAAATGAATAAGCGTGCGCGGTGGGCATGGCCTGAGAGAGGGAAGCTATAGAGTTTCATGCTTAGAGTCCTGATTGGCTGAGCGGGAAGATCCCCGAACGATGCAAACAGGTTGCCACAGGCAATAATGGGCAGGAATAAGCCTTATCGGCAATTCATTATTGCGAAAAACGTAATAATAGCGGGAGGGAGAGTGAAAGAACCCTCTCCCCGTTAAAGGAGAGGGTGAGTCGCAGGACTATCAGTGTGCCGCAGCCTCTGCGCCATGGCGGCGGTGCCTGGTGACGAACCCAAGCAGCAGGCACATGACGAAGACGACAGCGTACAGGCCATTGGCGGTGTGCAGAGCAGCCAGAGGGCCACTGTGCGCCACGATTGGACCAGTGACGATGAAGGTCAGCATGGTGCCCACGGTGCCGCAGGTCAGGACAAAGTTAACCAGTTTCGGGGAAGAGACTTTGGTCTGCTGTGAACCCAGGGTGATGATCGTGGTGTAAATGGCGCTGGAGAAGAAACCAAGCGACAGAATAAACCAGGCCAGATGAGCCGGATCACCGTGGTTGAACAGGTACATCAGCACGGTGGCTGCCCCGGCGAGCACGGTCAGAATGCGCTGCAGGTCGAAGAAACGCAGGATAAAACTGAACGCCCACATGCCGAACATGTAAGACATCCAGAAGTCACTCACCAGCTTACCGGCATCGTTGATGCTCATGCCCAGGCCTTTGGCATATTCCGGAACCCAGGAAATAAAGCCCAGCTGGCCGAGGATGTAGCACAGCGCCGCGATGGACAGGAACAGCACGCCGATGCCCCATTTTTCTTTGGTGACAGGCTGGTCGTCTTTCTTCGCATGTTTGCCCAGCGCCGGGAATTCACAGCCCAGGGTCAGCAGGAAGATAGCGACATAGACCAGGCCGATACATACGTAGACCCAGTACCAGTTGATGCTGCGAGCCAGCAGAATAGCGGCGACCATCGGGAAAATCATCCCGGCCATGCTGAAGAAGGAGTCGGTAAACAGCAGGCGGGAACCGCGCTGACGCCCTTCATACATATGGGTGATCAGGAAGGTACCAATCGACATGGTTATCCCGCTCACAAGGCCCAGTACGAACATGGATGCGGAGAAGATAGCCAGGTTATGACCGAAGATCAGGCCAGCGACGGCCAGCACCATCAGCAGGAAACCAAAGCGCAGCTGGGTTTTCAGCGGCACGATTTCCATCAGCCAGGCGTTCAGGAAGATAGAGATTAAAATACCGGCATTAAGGAACGTAAAAGTATTACTCATGCTGGACACCGGCAGATTAAAGTACTCTGCGATGTTTCCCATCACCATCCCGGTGACGATCACCAACGCGCCAGTCAGGGCGTAGGAGAAGAAGCTAATCCATAAGAGCTTGGTTCGGTTGCTGTTAGTCATAACGAGCCTGTGCAAGGAAATGTAAAGCGCATTGACAGCGCGGCGGACGGGCAGATTTTAGTCATTTGCGTGATCTATTTAAATGAATTATGAATTTATTGCTGAAATAAACTGACTGAATCATGAGGTGTGTCACATATTTCAATCTATTTCAGCGTGTTGGCGCGGCAACTCGTTGATTTGCGTGTAAGTAAAAAACCGTAAATGGCTGGCGTCGGCTGCGGTGCCTCTTTACAATCAAGCCACTTGCTTCACTCACTGCCTTCGTAAGGAATTGTTCATGCTCAAATCGACACTGGCGGCTGTTGCAGCTGTATTCGCCCTCTCTGCGCTTTCACCTGCGGCGCTGGCTGCAAAAGGCGATCCGCACGTCCTGTTGACCACCTCGGCTGGCAATATTGAGCTTGAGTTAAATAGCCAAAAAGCGCCGGTTTCGGTCAAAAACTTCGTGGATTACGTCAACAGCGGTTTTTATAACAACACGACCTTCCACCGCGTAATCCCGGGCTTTATGATTCAGGGCGGCGGTTTCACCGAAGATATGAATCAGAAGCAGCCTAACCCGCCTATCAAAAACGAAGCGGACAATGGCCTGCGCAATACCCGCGGCACCATTTCTATGGCGCGCACCGCAGACAAAGACAGCGCCACCAGCCAGTTCTTTATCAATGTGGCCGATAATGCCTTCCTGGATCACGGCCAGCGTGACTTTGGCTACGCCGTATTTGGTAAAGTGGTCAAAGGTCTGGACGTTGCCGATAAAATTTCCCAGGCGCCAAGCCATGACGTCGGCCCGTACCAGAATGTGCCGACTAAACCTATCGTGATTCTTTCCGCGAAGGTCCTGCCTTAAGTATTTCTGCGCGGGCCTCAATCGCCCGCGCTACGCCTTCCCTGAAGCAGAGAATTTCAATAAGTGGTGAGCCTGGCGTTGGAAAGCGACTAGAATAGCGCGTTCTTTTTTGCCCTGGAGCTGCCATGTTACTGCTTATCGACAACTATGATTCCTTCACCTGGAACCTCTACCAGTATTTTTGCGAACTGGGTGAGGAGGTGTTGGTTAAGCGTAACGATGAAATTGGGCTGGACGATATTGAGCGCCTGACCCCTGACAAGTTGGTGATCTCTCCAGGCCCTTGTACCCCGACCGAGGCAGGTATTTCACTTGCCGCCATTAATCACTTTGCCGGGCAGCTACCGATTCTTGGCGTTTGTCTCGGACATCAGGCTATTGCGCAGGTGTTTGGGGCGGCTATCGTGCGGGCCGAACAGGTGATGCATGGCAAAACCTCCGCCATCAGCCATAACGGCAGCGGCGTATTCCGTGGGCTGAATAATCCGCTGACCGTGACGCGCTATCATTCGCTGCTCATTGATCCCGATACTCTGCCTGACTGTTTTGAGGTCACGGCCTGGACGGACAAACAGGAAATTATGGGCATCCGTCACCGCTCGCTGGATCTTGAGGGCGTGCAGTTCCACCCGGAAAGTATTCTCAGCGAGCAGGGGCATGCGCTGCTGGCGAATTTCCTCCAGAGATGAATTGGCACTTGCCTGTTTTTGGTTTTTTATGCATATTTCGTGATTATATTTTCATTGGTGTCTAACGCATAAAAACGGGTGGGGAATAAATGACAACTGAACAATCAGCGGTTACGCGGGCAACCTTCGATGAAGTGATTCTGCCGATTTATGCACCAGCAGAATTTATTCCAGTGAAAGGGAAAGGCAGCCGCGTGTGGGACACCGCCGGGAAGGAGTACGTGGATTTTGCCGGAGGCATCGCCGTGACCGCACTGGGGCATTGCCACCCTGCGCTGGTGGAGGCGCTGAAAACCCAGGGTGAAACCCTGTGGCACACCAGTAACGTTTTTACTAATGAGCCCGCCCTGAAACTTGCCCGTAAGCTGATTGATGCCACCTTTGCCGAGCGCGTCGTCTTCATGAACTCCGGTACGGAAGCGAACGAGACGGCTTTCAAGCTGGCTCGCTATTATGCTTCGACCCGCCATAGCCCGTACAAAAGCAAAATCATCGCCTTCTACAATGCGTTTCACGGGCGTTCGCTGTTCACCGTTTCCGTGGGGGGACAGGCTAAATACTCCGACGGCTTCGGCCCGAAACCTGCCGATATTATTCATGTGCCGTATAACGACCTCGCGGCGGTGAAAGCGGTGATGGACGATCATACCTGCGCGGTGGTGGTGGAGCCGATTCAGGGCGAGGGTGGCGTGACCGCCGCGACGCCGGAATTCCTGCAGGGGCTGCGCGATTTGTGTGATGAGCACCAGGCTCTGCTGGTCTTTGATGAAGTGCAGTCCGGCATGGGCCGCACGGGCGAGCTTTTCGCTTACATCAACTACGGCGTCACGCCAGATATTCTGACCAGCGCCAAAGCGCTTGGCGGTGGTTTTCCGGTAAGCGCTATGCTGACCACCCATGAAATTGCCTCCGCGTTCCACGTCGGCAGCCACGGTTCTACCTACGGCGGCAACCCATTGGCCTGTGCGGTGGCCGGGGCGGCTTTCGATATCATCAACACGCCGGAAGTCCTCAAAGGTGTGGCGGACAAACGTCAGCTTTTCGTTGAACAACTGCAAAAGATAAACGCACAGCTCGATCTGTTCAGCGACATTCGCGGCATGGGGCTGTTGATTGGCGCAGAGCTTAACGAGAAGTACAAAGGGCGCGCCCGCGAGTTTCTCTACGCTGGCGCGGCAGAAGGTGTGATGGTATTGAACGCCGGGCCGGACGTTATGCGCTTCGCGCCTTCGCTTATTGTCGAGGACGCGGATATCCTGGAAGGGATGCAGCGCTTCGCCAAAGCGGTTGCCAGCGTGGTAGCCAGCTAAGGCTAACCCGAGCGCCGCAGACGGCGGTTGAGCCAGATCCCATGATGAGGCCGCTGGCGCCAGGCGACCGAGGAGATGGTATGCATGGTGTTCAGGTGGCCAATAATCCGCTGTAAATGCTGCTCCATGGTGCTTAACGGCCCCGTGGGCAGCGTGTCCGATTCCAGGATATTCGTGTCGTTCGACCCGCCAGGCCCGTCATACTCCAGCCTTTGCTGGCACCGCTGTAACCCAATCTCACAAGACTGTAGATATTTCTGCGCCAGGTCCGGCGTCAGCATGTTGTGTTCGCGCGCCAGCGTGGTCATGGCGTTGATATGCTCGACGATGAACTGGCTGTGCGTCACCCAGAGTTTCATGTCTGCCAGGTAGTGGGAGTTAAAGCCTGGCTCCTGCATCGCCTGATTGAGCGAGTTGAACAGCGCATTGTGCGCCTGGTTGACCCGCATACGCTGCCAGGCCAGCGGCGTGGGCTCTGGATCGTTGCTTAGTATCAGCCGAATAGCGTCCTGGTCCGCCTCCAGCGCGTCGTGGGCGTTCTGACGCAGCAGGCCGGTTTGCCACTGTGGCCACAGCCAGATCATGCCGCCAAAGGCGATCAGGCAGCCGAGCAGAGTGTCTATCAGCCTGGGAATAATGTAACTCTCAGCGCTGAGGGTGATGAGCTGCAGGGTATATACCGCCGTGACGGTGAAGCCAATGGTGGCCCAGCCGTAGCTTTTGCGGATAAACAGGTAACTCACCAGCGTAATCATTAACATCGCCAGCAGGGTGTAGCTGTCCGGGACGTGGAAGTGCAGGGTGATACCCGCGATACACAGCCCTGCCATGGTACCTGCCGCCCTGTGAACAATGCGCACCCGCGTTGCACCGTAGCCGTTTTGCGTCACGAACATCACCGTCATTAGGATCCAATACGGCTTTGGCAGGTGTAAGAAGGAGCCCAGCAGGCTGGCAATGGTCAGCATCACACCTAAGCGCGCGGAGCTGCGCAAAGCGGAGGATTTAAACGAGAGATAGCTTTTCAGGGCCGGAAAAAACGGTAAACGGCGTTCCCTGTCCTCCATTAAATCCCTCACGTACAGCGGCCGCTGGGTTTTCAGTACCCGGGCAATGCGGCTGAAGTGGTAATGGCAGAACTGCCCCACTGGATTGTCCGGATTCTGGCGGGCGATTTTTTCCAGGGCGTCGATCTGCTTATCCATGGTAAAGCGCGTTGGATAGCGGTGGTAAAGAATATCGTCTGCCAGCACGCGCAGGCGCGCGGCGATGGTTTGGGCATTCCAGCGGATCACGGCTTCCGCATGGCTTTGCTCGACCAGTTTTTGCACCTCTTCAGGCTGATGCAGGCTAACCGAAATGTGTTCCTGCAGATCCAGCGCAACCTGGAAAGCGCGTAACAGACGCTTGTAGCCGTTTTGCTGGTTGGCCGATAGCATATGCAGCTGCTGGTAGCAGGTAGTGATCAGGTCGACGGCTTTTTGCTGGCGGGCCAGCAGTGGCGGCAGCGCTTTTTCCGGGTCGGTATGCTGGGTCAGCAGGCTGTACTTTGCTTCGCAGTAATCTGCCAACTGGCGGTACAGCAGGCTGAGCGACTCCCTGAGCGGTTGTTCACGCCATAGCCGGAACCAGAACCAGTTGAAGGCGCCGTACCAGATAGTGCCGAAGATATAGAGCACCATGGGCTTCCAGATCGGCATATTCCCGGCCATGCTGAGCGTAAAAATAGCGGCGATCAGCGATGCGGGCAGCAGGCGGGCGTGAAGTGAGCTGATTTCTGCCGTCACGCCGAGCAGCAGAGCCATGACGATCAATATCGCCGGCAGCGGGATGTGGGTATAAAGCAGCAGAAGCTGCAGGATAAGGCTGCTGAGAGCGAACAGGCTGCCGCCGATGATCAATCGTTTGAAGAAGCGCTTGTGCGGCGTGTCCAGCCCGGCAATGTTGCAGCAGGCGGGAACTAACGAGAAGAGAAGGCCGTTTTGCAGGCTGCCAAGCAGCAGGCCGACAGCCACGGGAAGACACAGCACCAGCGTTTGCCGCAGCGCGTAGTTAACTTCCGGGTGGTAAATTAATCTCTTCCACATAGCCTGAATTGTAGAGACAAAAAAGGCGTGTTACCGAAGCGACACGCCTTTATAAGGGCTAATTAACGGGTGCCGTAAACGACAATCGTTTTACCGTGGGCGGAAATGAGGTTCTGATCTTCCAGCATTTTCAGAATACGGCCAACGGTTTCGCGGGAGCAGCCCACGATCTGACCGATTTCCTGGCGAGTAATTTTGATTTGCATCCCGTCCGGGTGGGTCATGGCATCCGGCTGTTTAGCCAGGTTCAGCAGCGTCTGAGCAATGCGGCCGGTCACGTCGAGGAAGGCGAGGTTGCCTACTTTCTCAGAAGTTACCTGCAGGCGGCGCGCCATCTGGGAAGAAAGGCGCATCAGGATATCCGGGTTGACCTGAATCAGCTGACGGAATTTTTTATAGGAAATTTCAGCTACTTCACAGGCTGACTTGGCGCGAACCCAGGCGCTACGCTCCTGGCCTTCTTCGAACAAACCTAATTCACCAATGAAATCACCCTGATTCAGATAAGAAAGGATCATCTCCTTGCCTTCTTCATCTTTAATCAGAACAGCTACGGAGCCTTTGACGATGTAGTACAGCGTCTCCGCCTTTTCACCCTGGTGAATCAGCGTGCTCTTCGACGGATACTTATGAATGTGGCAATGAGACAAGAACCATTCGAGAGTCGGGTCTGTTTGCGGTTTGCC
Source organism: Enterobacter sp. Ag1 (assembly GCA_000277545.1). Lineage (GTDB taxonomy): Bacteria > Pseudomonadota > Gammaproteobacteria > Enterobacterales > Enterobacteriaceae > Cedecea. The sequence goes on from AKXM01000020.1 coordinate 13,935, forward strand.
AAGCACCATGCGCGGTTATCCTCTGTTATAAACTGGCTACCAAAGACAAGACGCGGAACCTCTTGTCTGGCGTTGCAATCGTGAAATTTTCCCAAGCCCTGGGAGCTGGCAAGCAGGTTAACCCTGCGGCCTGTAATTAGTCGTTTCCTCTGCTTACGGCATAAACGTCTCTGTATCGCAGCAGCATCCGGATTGTTTTAGCATAGCTTTTGGTTAGTGTCTTGTATTGTCTCGTTTCAGCATGACCTGGATCGCCTTACGTTGCCAGTTTTCACGTAGACGCGTAATCTGAAAGAAATTTTTATTACGGGAGTAGGTAAAATGCAGGCACGTGTTAAATGGGTGGAAGGCATGACCTTCCTCGGCGAATCCGCTTCTGGCCACCAAATTCTGATGGACGGGAACTCCGGGGATAAAGCGCCAAGCCCGATGGAAATGCTGCTGATGGCCGCGGGCGGTTGTAGCTCAATTGACGTGGTGTCGATTCTGCAAAAAGGCCGCCATGATGTGACGGATTGTGAGGTGAAACTGACTTCCGAACGTCGTGAAGAAGCACCTCGTCTGTTCACCCGCATTCATTTGCATTTTGTTGTGACCGGGAAAGAGCTGAAAGAAAGTGCGGTTGCCCGCGCCGTTGAGCTGACCGCAGAGAAATATTGCTCGGTGACGTTGATGCTGGAGAAAGCCGCAGAGATTAGCCACAGCTACGAAATTATTGAAGCCTAAGTAGAAAAGGGCGGTATACAGACCGCCCTTACGCCATCAGGCAATTTTCCTGCCTTCTGCCAGCCGCTGCACCAGCGGGGCCATGATCAGCTCCATCGCCAGCCCCATTTTCCCGCCCGGTACCACCAATGTATTGATGTGGGAGATAAACGACCCCTGCAACATCGCCAGCAAATATGGGAAGTCGATGTCGTCCAGCCCACGGAAGTGAATGACCACGAAGCTTTCGTCCAGCGACGGAATGGCTCGCGCGGCAAACGGGTTAGAGGTGTCTACCGTCGGAACGCGCTGGAAGTTGATATGGGTACGTGAGAACTGCGGCGTAATGAAGTTGATGTAATCGTCCATGGAGCGCACTACGGAATCCATCACCGCTTCCCGTGAATGGCCGCGTTCGCTGGTATCGCGCACCAGTTTCTGAATCCATTCCAGGTTAACGATGGGCACCACGCCTACCAGTAAATCGACGCAGTCGGCGACGTTATGTTGAGGGGTGACTACACCGCCGTGCAGGCCTTCGTAAAACAGGACGTCAGTGGGCTCCGGGAGCGGCTGCCAGGGCGTAAAAGTGCCCGGCACCTGGTTCCACGGCACCGCTTCATCGTAGGTATGCAGGTATTTACGCGCTTGCCCTTTGCCGGTCTGGCCGTATTCGATAAAGGTTCGTTCCAGTAACCCGAAGTCGTTGGCGTCTGGCCCAAAGTAACTAATATGGCGGCCAGCATCGCGTGCTTTGCGGATAGCCATGTCCATTTCCGGGCGGGTATAGCGGTGGAAACTGTCGCCTTCAACTTCAGCGGCGCGCAGGTTGAGCTGCTGGAAAATCTTGCGGAAAGCGAGGCTGGTGGTCGTGGTGCCGGCGCCGCTGGAACCTGTGACCGCAATAACCGGGTGTTTGGCTGACATAGGGTGAAAACTCCGTGAGGGATCGGAAAAGAGATCTGTATCTGCTTGTTATACTTTTCAGCCAGTATAGATCACCCTGCCAGTCAGCGGTCAGCCGCGAAACTGCCCGCGCGGCATAATGTTCACCGTTTCATGGAGTTCAGACCAAACCAGCACGGCCTCGCCGCTTTGTAACTGGCGCTTCACGTCGGCGACTTTTTGCGTCAGCGAGCGCTCCTGCTCACCATAATCGGTGCCTTCCCGTAATACAAAAGATTCAATCAAATTGTCGAGCGTTTCAGGGTCGAGATCTTGCCAGGGAATGATCATTTCAGTGGTCCAGGAAGCGGGTTAGCCAGTCGGGAATGCGCTGCTCAAGCCACATCTGTGGGCGCAGCAGAGTCCCGCCGACAAAGCCAACGTGGCCGCCGTAAGTCGTGAGCTGGTAGTGGATATTGGGTGGCAGCGTTTCGCGATCCGGGATGACGTGGTGATCCATAAACGGGTCGTCTTTGGCGTGGATAATCAGCGTCGGAGCGGCAATTTCCGGCAAAAGCGGCATGGCGCTGCACTGGCGATAGTAGTCCAGCGCGTCGGCAAAGCCATGGATCTTCGAGGTAATTAAGTCATCGAACTCGCGAATGCGGCGCAGGCTTTTCAGCTTGCGGAGGTCGATAGGCAGCGAGCCAGGGTAGCTCTTCAGCTTACGGGCGGCATTTTTCTTCAGCAGATTCAGCAGGTAATGCTGATAGACGCGCGAGAAGCCCTGCTCCATGTGGTAGCAACACTGCTCAAGCATCAGCGGGGCGGAAACAATCACGCCGGCTTTCAGCGTGCAGGCAGCGCCCTGTTTTGCCATCAGGCAGGCGAGCATGTTCCCACCCAGCGAAAAACCAACTGCGGCGGTGGGGACTTCACCGTAGCGCTGGTTTAACCATTCGAGGAAGTAAGTACCGTCTTCGGTTTCGCCGGAGTGATAAATGCGTTCTTTACGGTTCGGCACGCCGCTGCAGCCGCGAAAATGCATCACCACGCCCAGCCAGCCGCGTTTTTTCGCCGCTTCTATCATGCCGTGAGCATACGGGCTGTGGAGGCTGCCTTCGAGTCCGTGAAACACGACCAGGCGAGGTTTGTGCATAGCGGTTTGCGGATCTTCGCTCCACGCAAGATCGACAAAATCCCCGTCCGGCATATCCAGCCGCTGCCAGTGGGGTTTGAAATTGATTCGACGACGAATCAAACGTGGGATCATGGTTTGCAGATGCGGGTTACTGAGTCCGCGCATCGGGCGGAAATCGTCACCTTCATCATGATGAATATTCAATTCTAAAGGACTTGTACTGGCCATATCACACTGTTAGTTTCGTTTAGTTCGCTAATTATTCTTCGGGTGTGGAGCACCCAATTCATGGACTTAACGCTTTTTCTTTCGATGCTGGGCTTTCTCTGGGTCGCCGCCATCACACCTGGCCCTAATAATACGCTACTTACCGCATCCGGGGCGAATTACGGTTTCTTCCGCAGCCTGCCGCTGATGATTGGCATCATGCTCGGAATGCAGTGCATTTTAGTGCTTGTTGCCTTCGGCGTAGGCAGCTTAATCCTGCTTTACCCCGCTCTGCACCTTATCCTGAAGATTGCCGGGAGCGTTTACCTTTTGTGGCTAGCCTGGAAAATTGGCACCGCGAAATACGAGCGCCTGGAAACGGATGCGGCCCCGCCGTCTCCGGTACCTTTCTGGCAAGGTGGCCTGCTGCAGGTGATTAACCCTAAAGCGTGGCTGATGGCGCTGGGCGCGGTAGCCAGTTTCAGCCTGGCGGGCGCAGCCTACCTGCATTCCGTGGCGATGATTAGCGTAGGGATTGCGCTGGTGAACATTGTGGCCGGGGTTATCTGGATAGCCTTTGGCAGCCTGATTGGCCTGTTCCTGCGCAGCCGTCGCTCCTGGGCTATTTTCAACGTCAGCATGGGCGTGTTAACCGCCGCCTGCGTGCTGCTTATCTGGCGTTGAGGGCAAACCCTCTCCTCGCGAGGAGAGGGAAACGTTCGCGTTTAGTCGGCCTGCAGCATCTGTTCAAGCTGTTCCTGAATATCCAGCCATTCCATCTCGCACTCTTCCAGCGCCGACTTCACTTTTACCTGCGTTTGCAGGCATTCGTTCATCTCGGCTTTACGGCTCTGGTCGTAGATAGCGCTGTCTGCCAGCTTGTCTTCTACTTCTGCAAGCTGAGCGTTCAGCTTTTCCATCTGCTTTTCAAGCTGGGTAATTTGCTTGCGCAGCGGCTGAGTTTGGGTGCGAAGTTCGGCTTCACGGCGCTTCTGGTCCTTGCGGGCCTGGGCGCTGTTGGCGTTATCCTTCGCTGATTCCGCGGGCTGATTCTCCTGTTTTTGCAGGTCGCTCAGCCACTGTTGGTAATCCTCGAGGTCGCCATCGAAAGCTTCCACTTTGCCGTCGTGCACCAGGTAGAGATCGTCCGTGGTGGAGCGCAGCAGGTGGCGGTCGTGCGAAACCACAACCAGCGCGCCCTCAAAGTCGATTAGCGCTTCGGTCAGCGCCTGGCGCATGTCGAGATCGAGGTGGTTCGTCGGTTCATCGAGCAGCAGCAGGTTAGGGCGCTGCCAGACAATCAGCGCCAGCACCAACCGGGCTTTTTCACCGCCGGAGAAACGCGCCGTTTGTTCCGTGACTTTATCGCCCTGGAAACCAAAGCCGCCCAGATAGTCACGCAGTTGCTGTTCCAGCTCGCGTGGGGCAATACGAGCCAGATGCTGAAGCGGCGATTCATCGGCGCGCAGGTATTCCAACTGATGCTGGGCGAAGTAGCCGAGCTTGATGCCTTTGGCCAGGCCGATGTCACCCTGCAGCGGCTGTAATTCACCGGCCAGCAGTTTGATTAACGTGGATTTCCCCGCCCCGTTTCGGCCCAGCAGGCCAATACGCGAGCCAGGAACAAGGTTCAGCTTGATGGAGTTGAGGATCACTCGCTCGCCGTAGCCTGCGCTGACCTTTTCCATCCTCAGCAGCGGGTTGGGAAGGTTTTCTGGCGCACGGAAGCTGAAGTGAAACGGGTTATCGACGTGAGCCGGGGCAATCAGCTCCATGCGCTCCAACATTTTCACGCGGCTCTGCGCCTGCTTGGCTTTGGACGCTTTAGCTTTAAAGCGATCGATAAAGCTTTGCAGGTGGGCCACTTTTTGCTGCTGGCTTTCGTACATCGACTGCTGTTGAGACAGGCGAGTTGCGCGCTGGATCTCAAACGACGAATAGTTGCCGGTGTACTCGAACATATTTTCCTGTTCGATGTGGATAATTTTATCGACCACCGGATCGAGGAAGTCCCGGTCGTGAGAGATAAGAATCAGGGTACCCTGGTAGCTTTTCAGCCAGCGCTCCAGCCAGATGACCGCGTCCAGATCGAGGTGGTTAGTTGGCTCATCGAGCAGCAGCAGGTCGGAACGGCAAATCAGCGCCTGGGCAAGGTTAAGACGCATGCGCCAGCCGCCCGAGAAATCGCTTACCGGGCGTTCCAGCTGTTCATTGCTGAAGCCCAGACCGTGCAGCAGGCTGGAGGCGCGTGAGCGAATGGTCCACGCATCGACCGCGTCCAGCTTGCCGTGAACCAGCGCAATGGCGTGACCGTCGTTGCGTTCGTTGGCGACGTTTAGCTCGGCTTCCAGCTTGCGGAATTCACGGTCGCCGTCGATCACATACTCTATCGCCGGCATCGCAAGGGCAGGCGTTTCCTGATTCACCCAGGCAAGCTGCCAGTTGCCGGGAAAGCTTGCGCTCCCGCCATCGGCGCTTATCTCGTTTTTCAGCAACGCCAGCAGCGTGGATTTTCCACAGCGGTTTTTACCCACCAGGCCGACTTTTTGCCCGGGGTTGATGGTGGCGGTGGCGTTATCCAGCAGAACGCGGGTGCCGCGACGAATTTGTAACGAGGAGAAAACAATCATAAAGCGCCGTATGTTCAGAGTATGTTAAATTGTCATTGTAATTCGTTAACATGTCGCCTGGGCAACAGGTCGGGCTGCATGGTAGCCCAAAATAATGACTATGACGACGCCCTGGAGGGTAATGATGTCGCAGCCGCCGAAAGTTTTGCTGCTGTATGCCCATCCGGAATCCCAGGACTCGGTGGCTAACCGGGTTTTGCTTCAGCCGGCTCTGCAGCTTGAAAATGTGACCGTGCACGATCTCTACGCGCACTATCCCGATTTCTTTATCGATATTTATCACGAACAGTCATTGCTGCTGGAGCACGATGTCATTGTTTTTCAACACCCTCTTTATACCTACAGCTGCCCTGCGTTGCTGAAAGAGTGGATGGATCGCGTCTTAAGCCGGGACTTTGCCAGCGGCATCGGAGGCAACGCGCTGGCGGGAAAGTACTGGCGCAGTGTGATCACCACCGGCGAGCCGGAAGGGGCCTATCGCTATGACGGCTATAACCGCTTCCCCTTAACCGAAATTTTACGACCTTTTGAGCTCACCGCGGCGATGTGCAAGATGCACTGGCTGATGCCGATTATCGTTTACTGGGCTCGCCGCCAGTCTAAGCCTGAGCTGCAAAGCCACGCGAAAGCTTATGGTGAGTGGCTGGCGAATCCGTTGCCGATGGGAGGCCGCTGATGGAAGGTTCTGATTTACTGTTGGCGGGGGTGTTGTTTCTCTTCGCGGCGGTTGTTGCTGTCCCGGTTGCCGCACGTTTAGGTATTGGCGCCGTGCTGGGCTATTTGCTGGCAGGTATCGCTATTGGCCCCTGGGGCTTAGGGTTTATCAGCGATGTTGATGAAATCCTGCATTTCTCCGAACTGGGCGTGGTGTTCCTGATGTTTATCATCGGGCTGGAGCTGAATCCGTCGAAGCTATGGCAACTGAGGCGCTCTATCTTTGGCGTTGGGGCGGCGCAGGTGATTCTCAGCGCGGTGGTGCTCGCGGGCCTGCTGATGCTGACGAATTTTTCCTGGCAGGCGGCAGTGGTGGGCGGCATCGGCCTTGCGATGTCTTCCACAGCGATGGCGCTGCAGCTGATGCGCGATAAAAGCATGAACCGCAGCGAATCCGGTCAGCTAGGCTTTTCGGTCCTTCTGTTCCAGGACCTGGCGGTGATCCCGGCGCTGGCGCTGGTGCCGCTGCTGGCCGGGAACGGCGACGATCATACCGACTGGATTAAAGTCGGCCTGAAGGCGTTGGCGTTTATCGGCATGCTATTGGGCGGACGCTATTTGCTTCGCCCGGTTTTCCGCTTTATTGCCGGCTCCGGGGTGCGTGAAGTCTTTACCGCGGCTTCGTTGTTACTGGTCCTTGGCTCGGCGCTGTTTATGGATGCGCTTGGGTTTTCTATGGCCTTGGGAACGTTTCTGGCTGGCGTGCTGCTGGCGGAAAGCGAATATCGCCACGAGCTTGAGATTGCTATCGATCCGTTCAAAGGCCTGCTGCTGGGGCTGTTCTTTATCTCTGTTGGCATGGCACTGAATCTGGGCGTTTTGTTCACCCATTTACTGTGGATTGCAGTGAGCGTGGTTGCGCTGGTGGCGGTGAAAGCCACCATTTTGTATGGCCTGTCGCGGGTGTATGGTTTGCGCAGCTCTGAGCGGCTGCAGTTTGCGGGCGTGCTAAGCCAGGGCGGCGAGTTTGCCTTCGTACTGTTTTCCGCGGCGGCCTCACAGAAGCTGTTCCAGGGCGATCAAATGCCGCTGCTGCTGGTCACGGTTACGCTGTCGATGATGACCACGCCGCTGCTGATGAAAGGTGTGGATGCGATTCTTGCCCGGCGGTTTAATCCGGGCGAGGAAACAGAGGAGACGCCTTACGTTGAGGACGATCATCCGCAGGTTATCATCGTCGGATTTGGGCGTTTTGGTCAGGTGATAGGCCGCCTGTTGATGGCGAATAAGATGCGTATCACCGTTCTTGAACGGGATATCAGCGCCGTAAGCCTGATGAGAAAATACGGTTATAAGGTGTATTACGGCGATGCGACGGAAGTGGAACTGTTGCGTTCGGCGGGAGCGGAAGAGGCCAAATCCATTGTTATCACCTGCAATGAGCCGGAAGATACGATGCGGATAGTCCATCTCTGTCAACAACACTTTCCACATCTTGCCATACTGGCGCGTGCTCGCGGCCGCGTAGAGGCACATGAATTGTTGCAGGCCGGCGTTAAACTGTTCTCGCGTGAAACCTTCTCCAGCGCCCTTGAACTTGGGCGTAAGGCCTTGCTCACGCTGGGTATGCATCCTCACCAGGCGCACCGGGCTCAATTACATTTCCGCCGACTGGATATGCGTATGCTGCGTGAACTGATGCCAATTCACACGGACAGTGCGCAGATTTCCAGGGTGCGGGAAGCCCGGCGTGAGCTGGAAGATATTTTTGAACGTGAAATGCAGCAAGAGCGTCGGCAGCTGGACGGCTGGGACGAATTTGAATAAGGGTGAAGCCAATGTCAGTGCGTAAGCGTTTTATTGCCGGGGCCGTTTGTCTCAAATGCCAGGCTAAGGATTCTCTCGCGCTGTGGCGCGAGAACAACATTGATATCGTTGAGTGCGTAAAGTGTGGCCATCAGATGCGAGAGGCCGACAAGCAGGTTCGCGAGCACGTTCGCGAGCAGGAGCAAGTGATAGGGATTTTTCATCCCGACTAGCGAGATGGAGCAGCTTTTTTTAAGCTAGAGGGTACAGCGGCGCAGATTTCCGCTACAATCGGCGCCAGTTTTTTCCCTACGCTCGTTCAGGAGATATCATGAAAGTAGCAAAAGACCTGGTGGTCAGCCTGGCCTATCAGGTACGTACAGAAGACGGTGTGTTGGTCGATGAGTCTCCGGTGAGCGCGCCGCTGGACTACCTGCACGGTCACGGCTCCCTGATTTCTGGCCTGGAAACGGCGCTGGATGGTCACGAAGTTGGCGACAAGTTTGACGTTGAAGTGGGCGCGAACGACGCTTACGGTCAGTACGACGAAAACCTGGTGCAGCGCGTACCGAAAGACGTCTTCATGGGCGTTGACGAGCTGCAGGTTGGTATGCGCTTTATGGCGGAAACCGATCAGGGTCCAGTGCCGGTCGAAATTACCGAAGTGGAAGACGAGCACGTTGTGGTTGACGGTAACCACATGCTGGCCGGCCAGAACCTGAAATTCAACGTGGAAGTTGTTGCTATCCGCGAAGCGACCGCTGAAGAGCTGGCCCATGGCCACGTTCACGGTGAGCACGACCATCATCACGACCACGATCACGAGGGTTGCTGCGGTGGTCACGGCCACGATCACGACCATGGTCACGAGCATGGTAAAGGTGGTTGCGGTAACGGCGGCTGTGGTTGCCACTGATCGCTGTGAATGAGAAAAGGCCGCATTAGCGGCCTTTTTTACGTCTGTTATTCAGTAATGCGGCGGCGGCGTCTCTTCGGACTCTGAAGCGATCATCGACGGCTGGCTGGCCTTGAGCTTTTCAACCAGCAGACGGAAATGCTCGCGAAGTTTGACCATCTCAAGCTCGTGCGCCGTCACGGTCTGGTTCAGCTCTTCAATCGTAATCTCCTGAAAGGCAAGACGACTCTCGAGATCTTCCAGCCGTTGTTCGGTGGATTTAGTGTGCATGGCGGTTCCTCTTTTGCCTGCGCGATGGACAATATGCGGTGATTTTACTGAAAATGACCCAGCTTTACAGCGCAGAAGCACGTTGAAGGAAACTTCTTTAAACAAAAAGAATCTCAATTTGACTCGATAACTCGCTGAGAGATTGTGTAGATTTCTTTCACGACGTTATAGTACGTCACTTAGCTTATTTGAAACCCTGGGGTGAGAGGCCCCGGCCCTTGGAGAAATGGATGAAATCATTATTTAAAGTAACGCTTCTGGCGACCACAATGGCCGTTGCCCTTAATGCCCCTGCTTTTGCGGCGCCTGCTGCAGCGAAAGATGCACCTGCGGCTCAGGCTGACAGCAAAGCGGCCTTTAAGAACGACGACCAGAAAGCTGCCTATGCATTAGGCGCATCGCTCGGGCGTTACATGGAAAACTCCCTGAAAGAGCAGGAGAAACTGGGGATCACCCTGGACAAGGCTCAGCTGATCGCGGGCGTACAGGATGCGTTTGCGGATAAGAGCAAACTGTCTGACCAGGAAATCGAACAGACTCTGCAGGCGTTCGAGACTCGCGTAAAAGCCTCCGCTCAGGAGAAAATGGAGAAAGACGCTAAAGAGAACGCGGACAAAGGCAAAGCCTTCCGTGATGCTTTCGCCAAAGAGAAAGGCGTTAAAACGTCTTCTACCGGCCTGATGTATAAAGTTGAGAAAGACGGTACCGGTGATGCGCCGAAGGATACCGATACCGTTGTGGTTAACTACAAAGGTACGCTGATCGACGGTAAAGAGTTTGATAACTCCTATACCCGCGGTGAGCCACTGTCCTTCCGCCTTGATGGCGTGATCCCAGGCTGGACCGAAGGCCTGAAAAACATCAAGAAAGGCGGCAAGATCAAGCTGGTTATTCCACCAGAGCTGGCTTATGGCAAAACCGGCGTGCCGGGGATCCCTGCCAACTCTACGCTGGTGTTTGAAGTTGAGCTGCTGGACATTAAACAAGCGCCAAAAGCTGACGCTAAGCCAGCCGCTGCTGCAGATGCTAAAGCCGCTGACGCAGCCAAAAGCAAGTAATTAGCAGGTTGTTTGAGCCGCCGCCCACCGGGCGGCGGTTTTGTTTTTGGCACCAGTCTTTATTCCCCCCACGCGTAATGAGGAGAATAAAGACTGGAAAGCACATCTTACGTTGTATTACCTTAGCGGGCAGCGTTTCAACCGAGTATGAGTCTGCCCTGACACCATCAAAGCGCGACAGGCTCTCTTTAGAGTAAATTGCTGGCAACGTCTTTTATTCATAACACGCTCAATTTGCAGCAATAAAAATAATGGACGAAGTCTGCTGATTTACCCCAAACGCCCGAGAACCCCGTTGTCCGGACGTTTGTCATCAATCTGAGAGGGTGGTATTTTTTCATGTCCAATTCGCTTTTAACCAACGAAACCAGTGAACTTGATTTGCTGGACCAGCGTCCTTTTGAACAAACCGACTTCGAAATATTAAAATCCTATGAAGCGGTCGTGGACGGGTTAGCGATGCTGATTGGCTCCCATTGCGAAATCGTTCTGCACTCCCTGCAGGACCTGAAATGTTCAGCTATTCGTATCGCTAATGGTGAGCATACCGGGCGAAAAATAGGCTCGCCAATTACCGATCTGGCCTTGCGCATGCTGCACGATATGACCGGTGCTGACAGCAGCGTCTCTAAATGCTATTTCACTCGCGCAAAAAGCGGCGTTCTGATGAAGTCGGTGACGATTGCGATTCGCAACCGCGACCAGCGTGTGATTGGTTTGCTTTGCATTAACATGAACCTCGACGTGCCGTTCTCCCAGATCATGTCGACCTTTATTCCACCGGAAACTCAGGATCAGGAAGTGCCGTCTTCGGTAAACTTTGCGTCCTCCGTGGAGGATCTGGTGATGCAAACGCTGGAATTCACGATTGAAGAAGTGAATGCCGACCGTAACGTCTCAAATAACGCCAAGAACCGCCAGATAGTGCTCAACCTCTATGAAAAAGGGATCTTCGACATCAAAGATGCCATCAACCAGGTTGCCGATCGGCTGAACATTTCCAAACACACCGTTTATCTCTACATTCGCCAGTTCAAAAACGGCGACTTCCTCGGTCAGGATAAGTAATGCGTTTTGCCTTGATGGTTACTGGCCCGGCTTATGGGACGCAGCAGGCAAGCAGTGCATTGCTGTTTGCCCGGGCGTTGCTGGCGGAAGGACACTCGCTGGAGAGCGTTTTTTTCTACCGTGAAGGGATTTATAACGCCAATCAGCTGACCGCCCCGGCAAGCGATGAAGTTGATCTTGTCCGTGAGTGGCAGAGCCTGAGCGCGCAGCACGGTGTGACTCTGCATATTTGCGTGGCTGCGGCATTGCGTCGCGGTGTGGCCGATGAAGAGCAGGCCAAATCTTTGGGGCTCAAGGTGAGTAATCTCCAGCCAGGCTTTACGCTTAGTGGCCTCGGGGCGCTGGCAGAATCCGCGCTTACCTGCGAAAGAATGGTGCAGTTCTAATGAAACGTGTCGCTTTTGTTTTTCGATCGGCGCCGCACGGCTGCACCTCTGGCCGGGAAGGGCTGGATGCATTATTGGCGACGTCGGCCCTGTCAGAAGATATCGGCGTGTTCTTTGTTGGCGATGGCGTTCTACAGCTGCTGCCGGGGCAACAGCCTGCCAAAGTGCTGGGCAGGGATTACATCACCACTTTCCGCATTTTGCCGCTGTACGATATTGAGCAGTGTTTCCTTTGCGCTGCCTCAGTAAGGGAAAGAGGGCTTTCAGGTCAGGCATCCTGGGTTATCGATGCGGAAGCGCTTGAGCCTGATGCGCTTCGGGAAAAACTGAATCAGTATGATGTGGTACTTACCTTCTGAGGCTCCTATGCTGCATACCTTACGTCAGTCGCCCTTCCAGTGTGATATCACCGAGATTCTGCGTTATGCCCAGCCTGGTGACGATTTACTGCTGATTGAAGACGGCGTGATTGCCGCGCTGAATGGCAGTCGGGCGCTTGAATTACTGCTTTCCGCCCCCATTACTGTTAGCGCTCTGCAAGAAGATGTTGAGGCTCGTGGCCTCGCTGCTCAAATTTCATCCAAAATTGAGTGTGTCGGCTATACTGACTTCGTCAGATTAACGATAAAACATAGCCAGCAGTTCGCCTGGTGAGGGCGGATCGCTGTATATTTCTTGACACCTTTTCGGCTCAGCCCTAAAATTCTGCGTCCTCATATTATATGAGGCCGTTTTATTACGTGTTTACGAAGCAAAAGCTAAAACCAGGAGCTATTTAATGGCAACAGTTAACCAGCTGGTTCGCAAACCACGCGTACGCAAAGTTGCAAAAAGCAACGTGCCTGCGCTGGAAGCTTGCCCGCAAAAACGTGGTGTATGTACCCGTGTATATACCACCACTCCTAAAAAACCAAACTCCGCACTGCGTAAAGTTTGCCGTGTGCGTTTGACTAACGGTTTTGAAGTCACCTCCTACATCGGTGGTGAAGGTCACAACCTGCAGGAACACTCCGTGATCCTGATCCGTGGTGGTCGTGTTAAAGACCTGCCAGGTGTTCGCTACCACACCGTTCGTGGTGCGCTTGACTGCTCCGGCGTTAAAGACCGTAAGCAATCTCGCTCCAAGTATGGCGTGAAGCGTCCTAAGGCTTAATGGTTCTCCGTTAAGTAAGGCCAAACGTTTTAAATTAATGTCAAAATAAACTCTTTGAGTTTTGGACAATCCTGAATTAACAACGGAGTATTCCTATGCCACGTCGTCGCGTGATTGGTCAGCGTAAAATTCTGCCGGATCCTAAGTTCGGATCAGAGCTGCTGGCTAAATTTGTAAATATCCTGATGGTAGATGGTAAAAAATCTACTGCAGAATCTATCGTTTATACCGCGCTGGAAACCCTGGCTCAGCGTTCTGGTAAAAACGAGCTGGAAGCTTTCGAAGTCGCTCTGGACAACGTCCGTCCGACCGTCGAAGTTAAGTCCCGCCGTGTAGGTGGTTCTACTTACCAGGTTCCAGTTGAAGTTCGTCCGGTTCGTCGTAATGCTCTGGCAATGCGTTGGATCGTTGAAGCTGCTCGTAAACGCGGTGATAAATCCATGGCTCTTCGCCTGGCGAATGAACTGTCTGATGCTGCAGAAAACAAAGGCACTGCAGTGAAGAAACGTGAAGACGTTCACCGTATGGCTGAAGCCAACAAGGCGTTCGCTCACTACCGTTGGTAATAAATCCTTCGTAGTGTTACCCAAGCGGGCGCTTCATGAAGCTGCCCGCTTTGGGTTACTTAACTTGAACGTCCCAGGATATAGAGGAATCAAATGGCTCGTACAACACCCATTGCACGCTACCGTAACATCGGTATCAGTGCACACATCGACGCCGGTAAAACCACGACTACCGAACGTATTCTGTTCTACACCGGTGTAAACCACAAAATCGGTGAAGTTCATGACGGCGCTGCAACCATGGACTGGATGGAGCAGGAGCAGGAGCGTGGTATCACCATTACCTCCGCTGCAACTACTGCATTCTGGTCTGGTATGGCTAAGCAGTATGAACCGCACCGCGTAAACATCATCGACACCCCAGGGCACGTTGACTTCACCATCGAAGTAGAACGTTCCATGCGTGTTCTTGACGGTGCAGTAATGGTTTACTGCGCAGTTGGTGGTGTTCAGCCACAGTCTGAAACCGTATGGCGTCAGGCTAACAAATACAAAGTTCCACGCATCGCGTTCGTTAACAAAATGGACCGTATGGGTGCAAACTTCCTGAAAGTTGTAGGCCAGATCAAATCCCGTCTGGGCGCGAACCCTGTTCCGCTTCAGCTGGCGATTGGTGCTGAAGAAGGTTTCACCGGCGTTATCGACCTGGTGAAAATGAAAGCCATCAACTGGAACGATGCAGATCAGGGCGTTACCTTCGAATACGAAGATATCCCAGCTGACATGCAGGACCTGGCTGACGAATGGCACCAGAACCTGATCGAGTCCGCTGCAGAAGCCTCTGAAGAGCTGATGGAAAAATACCTGGGCGGCGAAGAGCTGTCCGAGGAAGAAATCAAGAAAGCTCTGCGTCAGCGCGTTCTGAACAACGAAATCATCCTGGTTACCTGTGGTTCTGCATTTAAGAACAAAGGTGTTCAGGCGATGCTGGATGCGGTAATCGATTACCTGCCAGCACCAACCGACGTACCGGCAATCAACGGTATTCTGGATGACGGTAAAGACACGCCGGCTGAGCGTCACGCAACTGACGACGAGCCGTTTGCTGCTCTGGCATTCAAAATCGCCACTGACCCGTTCGTTGGTAACCTGACCTTCTTCCGCGTTTACTCCGGCGTTGTTAACTCCGGTGATACCGTGCTGAACTCCGTTAAAGCTGCTCGTGAGCGCTTTGGCCGTATCGTTCAGATGCACGCTAACAAACGTGAAGAGATCAAAGAAGTTCGCGCAGGCGACATCGCGGCTGCTATCGGTCTGAAAGACGTAACTACTGGTGACACCCTGTGTGATCCAGATTCGCCTATCATTCTGGAGCGTATGGAATTCCCAGAGCCGGTAATCTCCATCGCCGTTGAACCAAAAACCAAAGCTGACCAGGAAAAAATGGGTCTGGCTCTGGGCCGTCTGGCTAAAGAAGACCCATCATTCCGCGTATGGACTGATGAAGAATCTAACCAGACCATCATCGCCGGTATGGGTGAACTGCACCTCGACATCATCGTTGACCGTATGAAGCGTGAATTCAACGTTGAAGCGAACGTCGGTAAACCTCAGGTTGCTTACCGCGAAGCGATTCGCGCTAAAGTTACCGATATCGAAGGTAAACACGCCAAGCAGTCTGGTGGTCGTGGTCAGTACGGTCATGTTGTTATCGACATGTACCCACTGGAGCCGGGCTCTAACCCTAAAGGTTACGAGTTCATCAACGACATCAAAGGCGGCGTAATTCCTGGCGAATACGTCCCTGCCGTTGATAAAGGCATCCAGGAGCAGCTGAAATCTGGTCCACTGGCGGGTTACCCGGTTGTTGATCTCGGCGTGCGTCTGCACTTCGGTTCTTACCATGACGTTGACTCCTCCGAACTGGCGTTTAAACTGGCCGCTTCTATTGCCTTCAAAGATGGCTTTAAGAAAGCTAAACCAGTTCTGCTTGAGCCTATCATGAAGGTTGAAGTTGAAACTCCGGAAGAGAACACCGGTGACGTTATCGGTGACCTTAGCCGTCGTCGTGGTCAGCTGAAAGGCCAGGAATCTAACGCTACTGGCGTACAGATTCATGCTGAAGTTCCGTTGTCTGAAATGTTCGGGTACGCAACTCAGCTGCGTTCTCTGACCAAAGGTCGTGCATCTTACTCCATGGAATTCCTGAAGTATGATGACGCACCTAACAACGTTGCTCAGGCCGTAATCGAAGCTCGTGGCAAATAAGCCAACGCTTTTAACACAATGATCCCGTGCTCTCTCCACAAGGGGAGGGCACAATAGTAAGGAATATAGCCGTGTCTAAAGAAAAATTTGAACGTACAAAACCGCACGTTAACGTTGGTACTATCGGCCACGTTGACCACGGTAAAACCACTCTGACCGCTGCAATCACTACCGTTCTGGCTAAAACCTACGGTGGTTCTGCTCGTGCATTCGACCAGATCGATAACGCACCAGAAGAAAAAGCTC
>AKXM01000021.1 GCA_000277545.1 Enterobacter sp. Ag1
TGTGGGGTCTCCCCATGCGAGAGTAGGGAACTGCCAGGCATCAAATAAAACAGAAAACCTCAGCCTGATGGCTGGGGTTTTTTGTTTATGTGGTATCAGGCCATTCCCTGCACGAGGATGGGCATGCGACAAACGTGTCGGGAACACGTTTGAACGCCGCGTGCGGCGGCCCCGGAGGGGCGAGTATCAGGATGATACGCGTATTGTAGGGAACTGCCAGGCATCAAATAAAAGCGAAAGGCTCAGTCGAAAGACTGGGCCTTTTTGCTGTGCGCGTTCTACTGAGACAGACAAGCCATTCTCAACAGGATCGGGTAAACTATTCTGGTTTATATTCCGGAAAATGGCTGACATGAACTCCTCTCTTAAACCCTTCAATACTTTCGGTATTCAGGCAACTGCGGCACATATTGTTATCGCTGAATCTGTACAACAGCTTACTGAAGCGTGGGCAGAATCGACGCAGGCTCATCAGCCGGTACTTATCCTTGGGGAAGGGAGTAATGTTCTTTTCCTCGAAAACTTCGAAGGCACGGTCATTATCAATCGTATTAAAGGGATTGAAGTTGCTGAGACGGATGATGCCTGGTTGCTCCATGTCGGTGCTGGTGAAAACTGGCATCACCTCGTGGAATATACTCTCCAACAAGGCATGCCAGGTCTGGAAAACCTTGCTCTGATACCGGGCTGTGCTGGCTCATCGCCCATTCAAAACATTGGTGCATATGGTGTTGAAATTAAACAGGTATGTAACTATGTCGATTGCGTTGAGCTAAGTAATGGCCAGCCATTGCGTTTAACAAACGCAGAATGCCGCTTTGGCTACCGGGACAGCATCTTTAAACATGACTACCAGGACCGCTTTGCAATTGTAGCCGTTGGCTATCGCTTGCCTAAAGCCTGGAGGCCGGTTCTCAGCTACGGCGACCTGAGTAAACTGGATCCTTCGACCATAACACCCCAGCAGGTTTTTGAAAGCGTCTGCAATATGAGGAGCTCGAAGCTGCCCGATCCAAAAGTGAATGGTAATGCCGGCAGTTTCTTCAAAAACCCCGTTATTAGCGCGGAACAGGCTGAAAAACTGATTTCTTGTGGCGCGAAAGTCCCCCATTACCCTCAGCCAGACGGCAGCGTTAAACTTGCAGCAGGTTGGCTGATCGATCAATGTCAGTTGAAGGGATACCGCATTGGTGGAGCCGCGATTCATCGGCAACAGGCTTTGGTCATCATTAACGAAGAAAATGCCAGCAGCGCAGATATTGTTGCCCTTGCACACTACGTACGCCAACAGGTTGGTGAAAAGTTTGATGTCTGGCTTGAACCAGAAGTTCGCTTTATGGCGAGCAAAGGGGAAGTCAGTGCCGTGGAGACTATCGCGTGAAAGACAATCGGGTTCCGTTAACGTTAATTAGTATTCTGGCAGACGGTGAGTTTCATTCAGGTGAGCAACTGGGTGAGCAGTTAGGGATGAGTCGTGCGGCTATTAATAAGCATGTACAGACTCTGCGAGACTGGGGAATCGATGTCTTTACCGTTCCAGGCAAGGGGTATAGCTTGCCGGAGCCTATCCAGTTACTGGATGAAGATTTTATTAAGTCACAGATAGAAAGTGGGACGGTTGCTGTCCTTCCGGTGATTGATTCCACCAACCAATACCTGCTTGATCGCCTCAATTCCCTTCAATCTGGTGATTCCTGCATAGCCGAATATCAGCAGGCCGGGCGTGGAAGACGAGGCCGTCAGTGGTTCTCGCCCTTTGGAGCAAATCTCTATTTGTCCATGTACTGGCGTCTGGAGCAGGGGCCAGCTGCGGCAATTGGACTCAGTCTGGTTATTGGCATTGTGATGGCGGAAGTATTACAGCGCCTTGGCGCTGAAGACGTCAGGGTAAAATGGCCAAACGACCTCTATCTGAACGACCGCAAGCTCGCCGGTATTTTGGTTGAACTCACCGGGAAAACGGGGGATGCCGCGCAAATCGTTATCGGTGCTGGGATTAATCTTGCGATGCGTAATGTTGCTACAGATGTGATTAATCAGGGATGGATCAACCTCCAGGAAGCTGGTATCCGTATTGACAGGAATACGCTAGCGGTCACTCTAATCCAGGAGTTACGTACGGCACTACAGCTGTTTGAGCAGGAAAGTTTATTACCGTTCCTGCCTCGTTGGGAAAAACTGGATAACTTCATCAATCGACCGGTAAAACTCATTATTGGGGAACGAGAGGTCCATGGAATATCTCGAGGCATTAATGAGCAGGGTGGATTATTGTTGGAGCAGGACGGAGTAATAAAAGCTTGGGTTGGCGGTGAGATTTCTCTGCGCGGCGCAAATTAAAGAGAGGGGGAATTCCCCCTCATCTTATTATTTTCTCAGTTTGACACAATCAACAGCATGATTAGCACTTTTTGTCATAATCAAGCTTGCGCGATCGCGTGTTGGTAATATGTTTTGTTTTAAATTCAATAAATTAATTTCATTCCATAGCTGCGTTGCAATATTTATGGCTTCATCTTTAGAGAGCTTTGCATAGCTGTGGAAATAAGAGTTTGGATCGGTGAATGCACCTTCACGGAATTTTAAGAACCGATTTATATACCAATTCTGTAATAGCTCTTCCGGCGCATCTACATATATAGAAAAATCTACGAAGTCAGAAACAAATACATGATGTGGATCGTGGGGATAATCCATTCCGCTTTGCAGAACGTTTAACCCTTCCAGAATCAAGATATCCGGCTGGGCAACGGTCTTATCGCCGTCGGGGATCACGTCGTACACCAAATGTGAGTACACCGGCGCCGTCACGTTGGTTGCACCCGATTTGATGTCGGATACAAATTTCACCAGACGATGCATATCATAGGATTGCGGGAAGCCTTTCTTCTTCATCAAATTGCGCTCTTTAAGCACTTTATTTGGATGAAGGAAGCCGTCGGTGGTGATCAGTTCAACCTGACGGTGCTCAGGCCAACGGCTGAGTAGGGCCTGCAGCACACGCGCTGTCGTGCTCTTTCCGACAGCCACACTTCCCGCAATACTGATGATGTAGGGAATACGTTGGCCATTGGTGCCAAGAAACTGCTCGAGTACCGCCTGGCGCCGCAGGTTTGAACTGATATAGAAATTGAGCAGACGAGACAGCGGCAGGTAAATCTCCGCCACCTCTTCCAGGGAAAGGTCTTCGTTAATGCCTTTTAACCGGGCGATTTCCCCTTCGGTTAACGTCATGGGAACAGAGTCGCGCAATGCTGCCCATTGGCTCCGGTCAAATTGTAGATAAGGGGTTGTTGCCAACATTTGCTCTTTATTACTCATAAGCATGCTTCTGCCTGTAATTCAGGACAAAATTTACGCGCTACATTCTCGAACGCAAGTAATCAGACGTTGTGTATAAAAAGTATGCCGCGTATTTAACTTTTCAACAGTGGGCAGGAGGGTAACACCTGAATGAAGAGAACGATAAGAAAAAATCAACAACAGTGATGTATTACGGCGGGTACATCACGTTGCGCTTACAGTGAAAGAAGGGGCTGCGAGCCATTTTAGAGGGGCAGTCTTATTTCTGATGATTATTATTTGTCATTCAGGCATCGTCAGGCGCCTACTCCCAGGAAAAACGGATGCCGGGAACGATGAAAATTTGCTCTCAATTGGTGCTTTAGCCACCATATTCTCGAGATCTAGCGCAAAATGTGAGCGGTAGTGCATTTTATGCGATTTTTTTGTTGCATGAGCGGCGCTCTCTTCCTAGAATGCGCGCTACTTGATGCCGGCTTAGCTCAGTAGGTAGAGCAACTGACTTGTAATCAGTAGGTCACCAGTTCGATTCCGGTAGCCGGCACCATCAAGTACCCCAGGTGGGGTTCCCGAGCGGCCAAAGGGAGCAGACTGTAAATCTGCCGTCATCGACTTCGAAGGTTCGAATCCTTCCCCCACCACCATATTCGGCAACGCATTGCGAAGCCCGGTGCGATAAACGAACAGTTTGTCGACCCGAATACTGAGAGGCCTTCTCTCATATTCACTACAGAAAGATTCAGGTAGCCGAGTTCCAGGATGCGGGCATCGTATAATGGCTATTACCTCAGCCTTCCAAGCTGATGATGTGGGTTCGATTCCCACTGCCCGCTCCAACAAGATGTGCTGATATAGCTCAGTTGGTAGAGCGCACCCTTGGTAAGGGTGAGGTCGGCAGTTCGAATCTGCCTATCAGCACCACTTCTTTATCTCCTCCCTGTTTCTCTTCTGTTAATGCATTCAGCTAACTCAGGCATATGCCTGGTTGATGTGGTGATATCACCGATTTATCCGTGTCTTAGAGGGACAATCGATGTCTAAAGAAAAGTTTGAACGTACAAAACCGCACGTTAACGTCGGTACTATCGGCCACGTTGACCATGGTAAAACAACGCTGACCGCTGCAATCACTACCGTTCTGGCTAAAACCTACGGTGGTTCTGCTCGTGCATTCGACCAGATCGATAACGCACCAGAAGAAAAAGCTCGTGGTATCACCATCAACACCTCCCACGTTGAGTACGACACCCCGACTCGTCACTACGCGCACGTTGACTGCCCAGGGCACGCCGACTACGTGAAAAACATGATCACCGGTGCTGCTCAGATGGACGGCGCTATCCTGGTTGTTGCTGCGACTGACGGCCCTATGCCTCAGACTCGTGAGCACATCCTGCTGGGTCGTCAGGTTGGCGTTCCTTACATCATCGTGTTCCTGAACAAATGCGACATGGTTGATGATGAAGAGCTGCTGGAGCTGGTTGAAATGGAAGTGCGTGAACTTCTGTCTCAGTACGACTTCCCAGGCGATGACACTCCAATCATCCGTGGTTCTGCTCTGAAAGCGCTGGAAGGCGAAGCTGAGTGGGAAGCTAAAATCGTTGAACTGGCTGGCTTCCTGGATTCTTACATCCCAGAACCAGTACGTGCAATCGACATGCCGTTCCTGCTGCCAATCGAAGACGTATTCTCCATCTCCGGTCGTGGTACCGTTGTTACCGGTCGTGTAGAGCGCGGTATCGTTAAAGTAGGTGAAGAAGTTGAAATCGTTGGTATCAAAGATACTGCGAAATCTACCTGTACCGGCGTTGAAATGTTCCGCAAACTGCTGGACGAAGGCCGTGCTGGTGAGAACGTAGGTGTTCTGCTGCGTGGTATCAAACGTGAAGAAATCGAACGTGGTCAGGTACTGGCTAAGCCAGGCTCAATCAAGCC
Organism: Enterobacter sp. Ag1; assembly: GCA_000277545.1. Taxonomy (GTDB): domain Bacteria; phylum Pseudomonadota; class Gammaproteobacteria; order Enterobacterales; family Enterobacteriaceae; genus Cedecea. Next base: position 5,239 of record AKXM01000021.1, read on the forward strand.
GCACACCAAGTTCGAATCTGAAGTGTACATCCTGTCCAAAGACGAAGGCGGCCGTCATACTCCGTTCTTCAAAGGCTACCGTCCACAGTTCTACTTCCGTACAACTGACGTGACCGGTACCATCGAACTGCCAGAAGGCGTAGAGATGGTAATGCCAGGCGACAACATCAAAATGGTTGTTACCCTGATTCACCCAATCGCGATGGACGACGGTCTGCGTTTCGCAATCCGTGAAGGCGGCCGTACCGTTGGCGCTGGTGTTGTTGCAAAAGTTCTGAGCTAATCCTCTGATACTTTAATGCAATAGTGAAAAGGGCATCTTAGGATGCCCTTTTTTATGTTTGAAATTTGCTGTTTGCCAGTGAAAGCGATCGCTTACTGCAGTTGGCATCAGTTTTTGCATTTGATTACCATTCTCTGTCTTCTGCCCCGCCGTACGCCTTGTAAAGCCAATCATTCTCATTTACAATTTGCGCAGTTTTTGAGCGGGAGTGATCATGTACGTTTGCTTGTGTAACGGTGTAAGCGATAAGACAATTCGTCAGGCGGTGCGACAACATCACCCGCAGTCTTTTCAGCAACTTAGAAAGTTTATCCCGGTGGGAAATCAGTGCGGGAAGTGCGTTCGACAGGCGCGTGAAATCATGCAAGACGAACTGATGCAGATCCCGGAATTTAAAGAGATCGCTTAAAACACGCTCATTTTTTTGACTTACACCCTGTGACATCTACGCTTCAATAAGTGGAAGCGGAGGATGTCAAAATGAAAGGTGATGTTAAGATAATAAATTATCTCAATAAATTATTGGGAAACGAGCTTGTCGCGATTAACCAGTATTTTCTGCATGCCCGCATGTTCAAAAACTGGGGATTAAAACGTCTGAACGACGTTGAGTACCACGAGTCCATCGATGAAATGAAGCACGCCGATAAGTACATCGAACGTATTCTCTTCCTCGAAGGCATTCCAAATCTGCAGGACCTCGGCAAGCTGGGTATTGGGGAGGATGTCGAAGAAATGCTTCGCTCTGACCTGAGGCTGGAACTGGATGGTGCAAAGGATTTGCGTGAAGCCATCGCCTATGCCGATAAAGTGCATGATTATGTTAGCCGTGACCTGATGATCGAAATTCTGGCCGATGAAGAAGGCCATATCGACTGGCTCGAAACGGAACTGGACCTCATTCAGAAGCTGGGTATTCAGAACTACCTGCAGGCCCAGATACGCGAAGAGTAACCCCGTATGATCAAGACAGAGGGATTTCCCTCTGTCTTCTTTGAAACCTTATCCAAATACCTGCCAGCAAAAATTCCCCCATCCTGAGAGCGCAAGCCAGGGGCCAAAAGGCATTTCAGCGCTGTCACGGCACCCGATCAGATAAAGTATTCCGGCATAAGCGATGCCCAGGGAAGATGCCAAAGCGACAATGAGAGGCAGATGCTGCCAGTAGCTCCAGGCTCCAATTGCCGCCAGCAGTTTGAAATCACCATAACCTAATCCTTCTTTGCCGGTAGCATAACGGAATACTTGAAAGGTAACCCACAGGAAGAGGTAGCCGGCTATCGCGCCGAATACGGCATGATGAACATGGTGAGGGTTAACCAGACTATGAAACAACAATCCCAGCCACAGTAAGGGTAGGGTAAGTCTGTCTGGTAGAAGCATGGTTTTGAAATCACTCAAGCTTAGCGCCAGAGCCAGGCAAAAATAGAGCAACGCAGCGACGGGGAGTAGCCAGGCGATCTGTATGTCGGTCAGTATCATCTTTTTATCCCGCTGAGGATTAAGCCCTCGGATACTACGCGGGTGTGCTGGCTAAACCTATCAACCTTCTAATTTGGCGTGTGATAATGCGCAATGCCTCGAAGATATAGGGAAGGTAAGGCATGAAACTCACTAAATGCAGGATGTCGGTGAAATTTCAACCCATATGACTTGCAAGCCGCCTTGAAACCCGTATAATGCGCGGGCTGTCTTAATAGACCGCTGGTTCAATATGAACCCTGATAGCAGTCAGTCGAAGCAATTCAGTTGCTATCAAACAATGTCCCCAATTGGGGGACTATGTATGAACGATTACACTCCTCCATCAATCGTAATGGATGTGAGTAGTAATTTTTTTCGTCTATAAAATAATTGGAGCTCTGGTCTCATGCAGAACCAAAGAATCCGTATCCGCCTTAAAGCGTTTGATCATCGTCTGATCGATCAATCAACTGCGGAAATCGTCGAGACTGCTAAGCGCACTGGTGCGCAAGTCCGTGGTCCGATCCCGCTGCCGACCCGCAAAGAGCGCTTTACCGTTCTGATCTCCCCGCACGTCAACAAAGACGCGCGTGATCAGTACGAGATCCGCACTCACAAGCGTCTGGTTGACATCGTTGAGCCAACTGAGAAAACCGTTGATGCTCTGATGCGTCTGGATCTGGCTGCCGGTGTAGACGTGCAGATCAGCCTGGGTTAATCAGGTCATTGACGATTGAGAGGTTGAAACAATGATTGGTTTAGTCGGTAAAAAAGTGGGTATGACCCGTATCTTCACTGAAGACGGCGTTTCTATCCCAGTAACCGTAATCGAAGTAGAAGCAAACCGTGTTACTCAGGTTAAAGACCTGGCTAACGACGGCTACCGTGCTGTTCAGGTGACCACTGGTGCTAAAAAAGCTAACCGTGTAACCAAGCCGGAAGCTGGTCACTTCGCTAAAGCTGGCGTTGAAGCTGGCCGTGGTCTGTGGGAATTCCGTCTTGCTGAAGGCGAAGAGTTCACCGTAGGTCAGGACATTAGCGTTGAACTGTTTGCTGACGTTAAAAAAGTTGACGTAACCGGTACCTCTAAAGGTAAAGGTTTCGCAGGTACCGTTAAGCGCTGGAACTTCCGTACCCAGGACGCTACCCACGGTAACTCCTTGTCTCACCGCGTTCCGGGTTCTATCGGTCAGAACCAGACTCCGGGCAAAGTGTTCAAAGGCAAGAAAATGGCAGGCCAGCTGGGTAACGAACGTGTCACTGTTCAGAGCCTGGACGTAGTACGTGTTGACGCTGAGCGCAACCTGCTGCTGGTGAAAGGTGCGGTCCCGGGTGCAACCGGTAGCGACCTGATCGTTAAACCAGCTGTGAAGGCGTAAGGGGATAGCAATGGAATTAGTATTGAAAGACGCGCAAAGCGCGCTGACTGTTTCCGAAACTACCTTCGGTCGTGACTTCAACGAAGCGCTGGTACACCAGGTTGTTGTTGCTTATGCAGCAGGCGCCCGTCAGGGTACTCGTGCTCAGAAGACCCGTGCTGAAGTAACTGGTTCCGGCAAAAAGCCGTGGCGCCAGAAAGGTACCGGCCGTGCGCGTTCTGGTTCTATCAAGAGCCCGATCTGGCGTTCCGGTGGCGTAACCTTCGCTGCTCGCCCGCAGGACCACAGTCAAAAAGTTAACAAAAAGATGTACCGCGGCGCGCTGAAAAGCATCCTGTCCGAACTGGTACGTCAGGATCGTCTGATCGTTGTTGAGCAGTTCTCTGTTGAAGCACCGAAAACCAAGCTGCTTGCTCAGAAACTGAAAGATATGGCTCTGGAAGATGTGCTGATCGTGACCGGTGAACTGGATGAGAATCTGTTCCTGGCTGCTCGTAACCTGCATAAGGTTGACGTGCGCGATGTAGCTGCAATCGACCCAGTTAGCCTGATCGCCTTCGACAAAGTCGTTATGACTGCGGAAGCAGTTAAGCAAGTTGAGGAGATGCTGGCATGATCCGTGAAGAACGTCTGCTGAAAGTACTGCGCGCGCCGCACGTATCTGAAAAAGCGTCTACCGCGATGGAAAAAACCAACACCATCGTACTCAAAGTTGCGACTGACGCGACCAAAGCAGAGATCGTTGCTGCTGTACAGAAGCTGTTCGAAGTTGAAGTAAAAGACGTTAACACCCTGGTAGTTAAAGGGAAAACTAAACGTCACGGACAGCGTGTTGGTCGTCGTAGCGACTGGAAAAAAGCTTACGTCACCCTGAAGGAAGGCCAGAATCTGGACTTCGTCGGCGGCGCTGAGTAAGTCGGAGGAGAAAGACAATGGCAGTTGTTAAATGTAAACCGACATCTCCGGGTCGTCGCCACGTAGTTAAAGTGGTTAACCCTGAGCTGCACAAGGGCAAGCCTTTTGCTCCGTTGCTGGAAAAAAACAGCAAATCCGGTGGCCGTAACAACAATGGTCGTATCACTACCCGTCATATCGGTGGTGGTCACAAGCAGGCATACCGTATTGTTGACTTTAAACGCAACAAAGATGGTATCCCGGCAGTTGTTGAACGTCTTGAGTACGATCCGAACCGTTCCGCGAACATCGCGCTGGTTCTGTACAAAGATGGCGAACGCCGTTACATCCTGGCCCCTAAAGGCCTGAAAGCTGGCGACCAGATTCAGTCTGGCGTTGATGCTGCAATCAAAGCGGGTAACACCCTGCCGATGCGCAATATCCCGGTTGGTTCTACCGTTCATAACGTAGAAATGAAACCAGGTAAAGGCGGTCAGCTGGCTCGTTCCGCTGGTACCTACGTGCAGATCGTTGCTCGTGATGGTGCTTACGTTACCCTGCGCCTGCGCTCCGGTGAAATGCGTAAAGTCGAAGCTGACTGCCGCGCTACCCTGGGCGAAGTTGGCAACGCTGAGCATATGCTGCGCGTTCTGGGTAAAGCAGGTGCTGCTCGCTGGCGTGGTGTTCGTCCTACCGTTCGCGGTACCGCGATGAACCCAGTCGATCACCCACATGGTGGTGGTGAAGGTCGTAACTTTGGTAAGCACCCGGTATCCCCGTGGGGCGTTCAGACCAAAGGTAAGAAGACCCGCAGCAACAAGCGTACTGATAAATTTATCGTACGTCGCCGTAGCAAATAATTTTAGAGGATAAGCCATGCCACGTTCTCTCAAGAAAGGTCCTTTTATTGACCTGCACTTGCTGAAGAAGGTAGAGAAAGCGGTGGAAAGCGGTGACAAGAAGCCCCTGCGCACTTGGTCCCGTCGTTCAACGATCTTTCCTAACATGATCGGTTTGACCATCGCTGTCCATAATGGTCGTCAGCACGTTCCAGTCTTTGTTTCCGACGAAATGGTCGGTCACAAACTGGGTGAATTCGCACCGACTCGTACTTATCGCGGCCACGCTGCTGATAAAAAAGCGAAGAAGAAATAAGGTAGGAGGAAGAGATGGAAACTTTAGCTCAACATCGCCATGCTCGTTCTTCTGCTCAGAAGGTTCGCCTTGTTGCTGACCTGATTCGCGGTAAGAAAGTGTCGCAGGCTCTGGATATTCTGACCTACACCAATAAGAAAGCGGCTGTATTGGTTAAGAAAGTACTGGAATCTGCCATTGCTAACGCTGAACACAACGATGGCGCTGACATTGACGATCTGAAAGTCGCGAAAATCTTCGTAGACGAAGGCCCTAGCATGAAGCGCATTATGCCTCGTGCAAAAGGTCGTGCAGATCGCATCCTGAAGCGCACCAGCCACATTACTGTGGTTGTGTCCGATCGCTGAGACTCTGGAGACTAGCAATGGGTCAGAAAGTACATCCTAATGGTATTCGCCTGGGTATTGTAAAACCATGGAACTCAACCTGGTTTGCGAACACCAAAGAATTCGCTGACAACCTGGACAGCGATTTTAAAGTACGTCAGTACCTGACTAAGGAACTGGCTAAGGCGTCTGTATCTCGTATCGTTATCGAGCGTCCTGCTAAGAGCATCCGTGTGACCATTCACACCGCTCGCCCAGGTATCGTTATCGGTAAGAAAGGTGAAGACGTAGAAAAACTGCGCAAGGTCGTAGCGGATATCGCTGGCGTTCCTGCACAGATCAATATCGCCGAAGTTCGTAAACCTGAACTGGACGCAAAATTGGTTGCTGACAGCATCACTTCTCAGCTGGAGCGTCGTGTGATGTTCCGTCGTGCGATGAAGCGTGCTGTACAGAACGCAATGCGTCTGGGCGCTAAAGGTATCAAAGTTGAAGTTAGCGGCCGTCTGGGCGGCGCCGAGATCGCACGTACCGAATGGTACCGTGAAGGTCGCGTGCCGTTGCACACTCTGCGTGCTGACATCGACTACAACACCTCTGAAGCGCACACCACTTATGGTGTAATCGGCGTTAAGGTATGGATCTTCAAAGGTGAGATCCTGGGTGGTATGGCTGCTGTTGAACAACCGGAACCGGCTGCTCAACCTAAAAAGCAGCAGCGTAAAGGCCGTAAGTAAGGAGAGTCGCTGATGTTACAACCAAAGCGTACAAAATTCCGTAAAGTGCACAAAGGCCGCAACCGTGGTCTGGCGCAGGGTACGGATGTTAGCTTCGGCACTTTCGGTCTGAAAGCTGTTGGCCGTGGTCGTCTGACTGCCCGTCAGATCGAAGCAGCACGTCGTGCAATGACCCGTGCAGTTAAGCGTCAGGGTAAGATCTGGATCCGTGTATTCCCGGACAAACCGATCACCGAAAAGCCGCTTGAAGTGCGTATGGGTAAAGGTAAAGGTAACGTGGAGTATTGGGTTGCCTTGATCCAGCCAGGTAAAGTCCTGTATGAAATGGACGGCGTACCTGAAGAGCTGGCCCGTGAAGCCTTCAAGCTGGCAGCAGCAAAACTGCCTATCAAAACCACCTTTGTAACTAAGACGGTGATGTAATGAAAGCAAAAGAGCTGCGTGAAAAGAGCGTCGAAGAGCTGAACACCGAGCTGCTGAACCTGCTGCGTGAGCAGTTCAATCTGCGCATGCAGGCTGCAAGTGGCCAGCTGCAACAGACTCACCTGCTGAAGCAGGTTCGTCGTGATGTTGCACGTGTTAAGACTTTACTGACTCAGAAGGCGGGTGCGTAATGACCGATAAAATCCGTACTCTGCAAGGTCGCGTTGTCAGCGACAAAATGGAGAAATCCATTGTTGTTGCCATCGAACGTGTTGTGAAGCACCCGATCTACGGGAAATTCATCAAGCGTACGACCAAACTGCACGTACATGACGAGAACAACGAATGCGGTATCGGTGACGTGGTTGAAATCCGCGAATGCCGTCCGCTGTCCAAGACTAAGTCCTGGACGCTGGTTCGCGTTGTAGAGAAAGCGGTTCTGTAATACAGTACCCTTTCTCAAACAAATAAACGGCTCAGCGATGAGCCGTTTATTTTTTCTACCCATATCCTGGAACCGGTGTTATAATGCCGCGCCCTCGTTTATGGGGCTTTTTAACGACCTGATTTCCAGGTCCCGAAGTAGTAGTTGACATTAGCGGAGCACTGAAATGATCCAAGAACAGACTATGCTGACCGTGGCCGACAACTCCGGCGCACGTCGCGTAATGTGTATCAAGGTTCTGGGTGGCTCGCACCGTCGCTACGCAGGCGTCGGCGACATCATCAAAATTACCATCAAGGAAGCAATTCCTCGCGGTAAGGTGAAGAAAGGCGATGTGCTGAAAGCGGTAGTGGTGCGCACCAAGAAGGGTGTTCGTCGCCCGGACGGTTCTGTCATTCGCTTCGATGGCAATGCATGCGTTATTTTAAATAATAACAGTGAGCAGCCAATCGGCACGCGTATTTTTGGGCCGGTAACTCGTGAACTGCGTAATGAGAAGTTCATGAAAATTATCTCTCTGGCACCAGAAGTACTCTAAGGAGCGAATCATGGCAGCGAAAATCCGTCGTGATGACGAAGTTATCGTGTTAACCGGTAAAGATAAAGGTAAGCGCGGTAAAGTAAAAAATGTCCTGTCTTCCGGCAAGGTCATTGTTGAAGGTATCAACCTGGTTAAGAAACATCAGAAGCCGGTTCCGGCCCTGAACCAACCAGGTGGCATCGTTGAAAAAGAAGCTGCAATTCAGGTTTCTAACGTTGCTCTCTTCAACGCGGCAACCGGCAAGGCTGACCGTGTAGGCTTTAGATTCGAAGACGGCAAAAAAGTCCGTTTCTTCAAGTCTAACAGCGAAACTATCAAGTAATTTGGAGTAGTACGATGGCGAAACTGCATGATTACTACAAAGACGAAGTAGTTAAGAAACTCATGACTGAGTTTAACTACAATTCTGTCATGCAAGTCCCTCGGGTCGAGAAGATCACCCTGAACATGGGTGTTGGTGAAGCGATCGCTGACAAGAAACTGCTGGATAACGCAGCAGCTGATCTGACAGCAATCTCCGGTCAAAAGCCGTTGATCACCAAAGCACGCAAATCTGTTGCAGGCTTCAAAATCCGTCAGGGCTATCCGATCGGCTGTAAAGTAACTCTGCGTGGCGAACGCATGTGGGAGTTCCTTGAGCGTCTGATCACTATTGCTGTACCTCGTATCCGTGACTTCCGTGGCCTGTCCGCTAAGTCTTTCGACGGTCGTGGTAACTACAGCATGGGTGTCCGTGAGCAGATCATCTTCCCAGAAATCGATTACGACAAAGTCGATCGCGTCCGTGGTTTGGATATTACCATTACCACTACTGCGAAATCTGATGATGAAGGCCGTGCTCTGCTGGCTGCCTTTGACTTCCCGTTCCGCAAGTAAGGTAGGGTTACTTCATGGCTAAGCAATCAATGAAAGCACGCGAAGTAAAGCGCGTTGCTTTGGCTGAAAAATTCTTCGCTAAACGCGCAGAACTGAAAGCTATCATTTCTGATGTGAACGCGACCGACGAAGACCGTTGGAACGCTGTTCTCAAGCTGCAAACTCTGCCGCGTGATTCCAGCCCGTCCCGTCAGCGTAAACGCTGCCGCCAGACTGGTCGTCCACATGGTTATGTGGGCAAGTTCGGGTTGAGCCGTATCAAGTTACGTGAAGCCGCCATGCGCGGTGAAGTACCTGGCTTGAAAAAGGCTAGCTGGTAATTGTCACCAATTGAATCACGGGAGTAGAGACAGATGAGCATGCAAGATCCGATCGCGGATATGCTGACCCGTATCCGTAACGGTCAGGCCGCGAACAAAGTTGCGGTCACCATGCCTTCCTCCAAGCTGAAAGTGGCAATCGCCAACGTGCTGAAGGAAGAAGGTTATATTGAAGAATTTAAAATTGAAGGCGACATCAAGCCTGAACTGGAACTGACTCTTAAGTATTTCCAGGGCAAGGCTGTGGTAGAGAGCATTCAGCGAGTCAGCCGCCCAGGCCTGCGCATCTATAAGAAAAAAGATGAGCTGCCTAAAGTTATGGCCGGCATGGGTATTGCTGTCGTTTCTACCTCTAAAGGTGTTATGACTGATCGTGCAGCGCGCCAGGCTGGTCTTGGTGGCGAAATTATCTGCTACGTAGCGTAATTGGAGGAATAAAATGTCTCGTGTTGCTAAAGCACCGGTCGTTGTTCCTGCAGGCGTAGAGGTAAAACTCAACGGTCAGGTTATTTCGATCAAAGGTAAAAACGGCGAGCTGACTCGTACTATCAACGATGCTGTTGAAGTTAAACACGCTGAAAATGCTCTGACTTTCGCTCCGCGCGAAGGCTTTGCAAACGCGTGGGCCCAAGCGGGTACCACTCGTGCGCTGTTGAACGCAATGGTTGTCGGTGTTACCGAAGGCTTCACTAAGAAGCTGCAGCTGGTTGGTGTAGGTTATCGTGCAGCCGTTAAAGGCGACGTGGTGAATTTAGCCCTGGGCTTCTCTCACCCTGTTGAGCATAAGCTGCCTGCGGGTATCACTGCTGAATGTCCGACTCAAACTGAAATCGTGCTGAAAGGCGCTGATAAGCAGATGATCGGTCAGGTTGCAGCTGATCTGCGCGCCTACCGTCGTCCTGAGCCTTACAAAGGCAAGGGTGTTCGTTACGCCGACGAAGTCGTGCGTACCAAAGAGGCTAAGAAGAAGTAAGGTAACACTATGGATAAGAAATCTGCTCGTATCCGTCGTGCGACCCGCGCACGTCACAAGCTCAAAGAGCTGGGTGCAACTCGCCTGGTGGTACATCGTACCCCGCGTCATATTTACGCACAGGTAATTGCTCCAAATGGTTCTGAAGTTCTGGTAGCTGCATCTACTGTAGAAAAAGCTATCACTGAGCAACTGAAGTACACTGGAAACAAAGACGCCGCTGCAGCTGTAGGTAAAGCTGTTGCTGAGCGCGCTCTGGAAAAAGGCATCACCGTTGTTGCTTTTGACCGTGCTGGTTTCCAATATCATGGTCGTGTCCAGGCACTGGCAGATGCTGCCCGTGAAGCTGGCCTTCAGTTCTAAGGTAGAGGTGTAAGATGTCTCACATCGAAAAACAAGCTGGCGAACTGCAGGAAAAGCTGATCGCGGTAAATCGCGTATCTAAAACCGTTAAAGGCGGTCGTATTTTCTCCTTCACTGCTCTGACAGTGGTAGGCGACGGTAACGGTCGTATTGGTTTTGGTTACGGTAAAGCGCGTGAAGTTCCAGCAGCGATCCAGAAAGCGATGGAAAAAGCCCGTCGCAACATGATTAACGTCGCGCTGAACAGCGGCACCCTGCAGCACCCTGTTAAAGGCGTGCACACAGGTTCCCGCGTGTTCATGCAGCCGGCTTCCGAAGGTACCGGTATCATCGCCGGTGGTGCAATGCGCGCCGTCCTGGAAGTCGCTGGTGTTCATAACGTCCTGGCTAAAGCGTATGGTTCCACTAACCCGATTAACGTGGTTCGTGCAACTATCGATGGCCTGGCGAATATGAAATCTCCAGAAATGGTCGCTGCCAAGCGTGGTAAATCCGTTGAAGAAATTCTGGGGTAATTGACCATGGCAAAGACTATTAAAATCACTCAAACCCGCAGTGCAATCGGTCGTCTGCCGAAACACAAGGCAACGCTGCTTGGCCTGGGTCTGCGTCGTATTGGCCACACCGTAGAGCGCGAGGATACTCCTGCTGTACGCGGTATGGTCAACGCGGTTTCCTACATGGTTAAAGTTGAGGAGTAAGAGATGCGTTTAAATACTCTGTCTCCGGCCGAAGGGTCTAAGCACGCTTCCAAGCGTCTGGGTCGTGGTATCGGTTCTGGCCTCGGTAAAACCGGCGGTCGTGGTCACAAAGGTCAGAACTCTCGTTCTGGTGGTGGCGTACGTCGTGGTTTCGAAGGTGGTCAGATGCCGTTGTACCGTCGTCTGCCGAAATTCGGTTTCACCTCTCGCAAAGCAATGATCACGGCAGAAGTTCGTCTGTCCGATCTGGCGAAAGTTGAAGGCGACGTAGTTGACCTGAACACGCTGAAAGCAGCAAACATTATCGGTATTCAGATCGAGTTCGCGAAAGTGATCCTGTCTGGTGAGGTAACTCGTCCGGTAACTGTTAGCGGCCTGCGTGTGACCAAAGGCGCTCGTGCTGCTATCGAAGCTGCTGGCGGTAAAATCGAGGAATAAGTAGCAGATGGCAAAACAACCGGGATTAGATTTTCAAAGTGCTAAAGGCGGCCTCGGCGAGCTGAAACGCAGACTGATGTTTGTTATCGGTGCGCTGATTGTGTTTCGTATTGGCTCTTTTATTCCGATCCCTGGTATTGATGCCGCTGTACTTGCCAAACTGCTTGAGCAACAGCGAGGCACCATCATTGAGATGTTTAACATGTTCTCTGGTGGTGCTCTCAGCCGTGCTTCTATCTTCGCACTGGGTATCATGCCGTACATTTCGGCATCGATCATCATTCAGCTGCTTACCGTGGTTCATCCCGCGTTGGCAGAGCTGAAGAAAGAAGGGGAATCTGGTCGTCGTAAGATTAGCCAGTACACCCGTTACGGCACTCTGGTGCTGGCAATATTCCAGTCAATCGGTATTGCTACCGGTTTACCGAATATGCCTGGTATGCAGGGCCTGGTGTTAAACCCAGGCTTTGCATTCTATTTCACCGCTGTTGTAAGTCTTGTCACCGGGACAATGTTCCTGATGTGGCTGGGCGAACAGATTACTGAACGTGGTATCGGTAACGGTATCTCAATCATAATCTTCGCGGGTATCGTTGCGGGACTTCCGCCGGCCATTGGCCATACCATCGAGCAAGCAAGGCAAGGCGACCTGCACTTCCTCCTGTTGCTGTTGGTTGCAGTATTAGTATTTGCAGTGACCTTCTTCGTTGTTTTTGTTGAGCGTGGCCAGCGCCGCATTGTGGTCAACTACGCTAAACGTCAACAGGGTCGTCGTGTCTATGCTGCGCAGAGCACACATTTACCGCTGAAAGTGAACATGGCCGGGGTTATCCCTGCGATCTTCGCCTCCAGTATTATTCTGTTCCCGGCGACCATCGCGTCATGGTTCGGGGGCGGTACCGGTTGGAACTGGCTGACAACAATTTCGCTGTATTTGCAGCCTGGGCAACCGCTTTATGTGTTACTCTATGCGTCTGCAATCATCTTCTTCTGTTTCTTCTACACGGCGTTGGTCTTCAACCCGCGTGAAACAGCAGATAACCTGAAGAAGTCCGGTGCATTTGTACCAGGAATTCGTCCGGGAGAACAAACGGCGAAGTATATCGATAAAGTAATGACCCGCCTGACTCTGGTTGGTGCGTTGTACATTACCTTTATCTGCCTAATCCCGGAGTTCATGCGCGATGCAATGAAAGTGCCGTTCTACTTCGGTGGGACCTCACTGCTGATCGTTGTTGTCGTTATCATGGACTTTATGGCTCAAGTGCAAACTCTAATGATGTCAAGTCAGTACGAGTCTGCATTGAAGAAAGCGAACCTGAAAGGCTACGGCCGTTAATCGTCGCTTGAGAAGTTACGGAGAGTAAAAATGAAAGTTCGTGCTTCCGTCAAGAAATTATGTCGTAACTGCAAAATCGTTAAGCGTGACGGTGTTATTCGCGTGATTTGCAGCGTAGAGCCGAAGCATAAACAGCGTCAAGGCTGATTATCTCGCATATTTTTCTTGCAAAGTTGGGTTGAGCTGGCTAGATTAGCCAGCCAATCTTTTGTATGTCTATGCGTTTCCATTTGAGTATCCTGAAAACGGGCTTTTCGGCATGGGACGCATAATCTAAATAGTAGGAGTGCATAGTGGCCCGTATAGCAGGCATTAACATTCCTGATCAAAAACACGCCGTGATCGCGTTAACCTCGATCTACGGTGTCGGCAAGACTCGCTCCAAGGCCATTTGCGCTGCGGCGGGTATCGCTGAAGATGTTAAGATCAGTGAGCTGTCTGAAGAACAAATCGACACGCTGCGTGACGAAGTTGCCAAATTTGTCGTTGAAGGTGATCTGCGCCGTGAAGTGAGCATGAGCATCAAGCGTCTGATGGACCTTGGTTGCTATCGCGGTTTGCGTCATCGTCGTGGTCTGCCAGTGCGCGGTCAGCGTACTAAGACCAACGCACGTACCCGTAAGGGTCCGCGCAAACCGATCAAGAAATAATCGGGGTGATTGAATAATGGCAAAGGCACCAATTCGTGCACGTAAACGTGTAAGAAAAACAGTCTCTGACGGCGTGGCTCATGTCCATGCTTCTTTCAACAACACCATCGTTACTATTACCGATCGTCAGGGTAATGCGTTGGGTTGGGCAACTGCCGGTGGTTCCGGTTTCCGTGGTTCTCGCAAATCCACTCCGTTTGCAGCTCAGGTTGCAGCAGAGCGTTGCGCAGAAGCCGTGAAAGAATACGGTATCAAGAACCTGGAAGTTATGGTTAAGGGTCCTGGCCCAGGCCGCGAATCAACTATTCGTGCTCTGAACGCCGCTGGTTTCCGCATCACTAATATTACTGATGTGACTCCAATCCCTCATAACGGTTGTCGTCCGCCGAAAAAACGTCGCGTATAACGCGTCCGTTTTCTAGGATTGTTGGAGAAAGAAAATGGCAAGATATTTGGGTCCTAAGCTCAAGCTGAGCCGTCGTGAGGGCACCGACTTATTCCTTAAGTCTGGCGTTCGCGCGATCGATACCAAGTGTAAAATTGAACAAGCTCCTGGCCAGCACGGTGCGCGTAAACCGCGTCTGTCTGACTATGGTGTGCAGTTGCGTGAAAAGCAGAAAGTTCGCCGTATCTACGGTGTGCTGGAGCGTCAGTTCCGTAACTATTATAAAGAAGCAGCTCGTCTGAAAGGCAACACCGGTGAAAACCTGTTGGCTCTGCTGGAAGGCCGTCTGGACAACGTTGTTTACCGTATGGGCTTCGGCGCTACTCGTGCAGAAGCACGTCAGCTGGTTAGCCATAAAGCTATCATGGTAAATGGTCGCGTTGTTAACATCGCTTCTTATCAGGTAACTCCGAATGACGTAGTCAGCATCCGTGAGAAAGCCAAAAAGCAATCTCGCGTTAAGGCCGCTCTGGAGCTGGCTGAGCAGCGTGAAAAGCCAACCTGGCTGGAAGTTGATGCTGCCAAGATGGAAGGTGTGTTCAAGCGTAAGCCTGAGCGTACCGATCTGTCTGCGGACATTAACGAACACCTGATCGTCGAGCTTTACTCCAAGTAAAGCTTAGTACCAAAGAGAGGACACAATGCAGGGTTCTGTGACAGAGTTTCTAAAACCACGCCTGGTAGATATCGAGCAAGTGAGTTCGACGCACGCCAAGGTGACCCTTGAGCCGTTAGAGCGTGGCTTTGGCCATACTCTTGGTAACGCACTGCGCCGTATTCTGCTTTCGTCGATGCCGGGTTGCGCGGTGACTGAGGTTGAGATTGATGGTGTACTGCACGAGTACAGCACCAAAGAAGGCGTTCAGGAAGATATCCTGGAAATCCTGCTCAACCTGAAAGGGCTGGCGGTAAGAGTTCAAGGTAAAGATGAAGTTATCCTTACCCTGAATAAATCTGGCATTGGCCCTGTGACCGCAGCCGATATCACCCATGATGGTGATGTCGAAATCGTCAAGCCGCAGCATGTGATCTGCCACCTGACCGATGAGAACGCTGCTATTAGCATGCGTATCAAAGTTCAGCGCGGTCGCGGTTATGTGCCGGCTTCTACCCGAATTCATTCGGAAGAAGATGAGCGCCCAATCGGCCGTCTGCTGGTCGACGCCTGCTACAGCCCTGTAGAGCGTATTGCCTACAATGTTGAAGCCGCGCGTGTAGAACAGCGTACCGACCTGGACAAGCTGGTCATCGAAATGGAAACCAACGGCACAATCGATCCTGAAGAGGCGATTCGTCGTGCGGCGACCATTCTGGCAGAACAACTTGAAGCTTTCGTTGACCTACGTGATGTACGTCAGCCGGAAGTTAAAGAAGAGAAACCAGAATTCGATCCGATCTTGCTGCGCCCTGTTGACGATCTGGAATTGACTGTCCGCTCTGCTAACTGCCTCAAGGCAGAAGCTATCCACTATATCGGTGATCTGGTACAGCGTACCGAGGTTGAGCTGCTCAAAACGCCTAACCTGGGTAAAAAATCTCTTACTGAGATTAAAGACGTGCTGGCTTCTCGTGGTTTGTCTCTGGGCATGCGCCTGGAAAACTGGCCACCAGCAAGCATTGCTGACGAGTAACCGGATCACAGGTTAAGGTTTTACTGAGAAGGATAAGGTCATGCGCCATCGTAAGAGTGGTCGTCAACTGAACCGCAACAGCAGCCATCGCCAGGCTATGTTCCGCAACATGGCAGGTTCACTGGTTCGTCATGAGATCATCAAGACGACCCTGCCTAAAGCGAAAGAGCTGCGTCGCGTAGTTGAGCCGCTGATTACTCTTGCCAAGACTGACAGCGTTGCTAATCGTCGTCTGGCATTCGCCCGCACTCGTGATAACGAGATCGTGGCAAAACTGTTTAATGAACTGGGTCCGCGTTTCGCGAGCCGTGCAGGTGGTTACACTCGTATTCTGAAGTGTGGCTTCCGTGCTGGTGACAATGCTCCGATGGCTTACATCGAGCTGGTTGATCGCGCCGAGTCTCAAACAGAAGCTGCTGCAGAGTAATCTGTAGTAACGTAGAAAAACCGGGCTTGCCCGGTTTTTTTATATCCAGAATATCCCCTTCTCTCTATTCCCCGTATTCTTGTATTACTCCCGATAATTTTGAGGTCGCTATGTGGTTGCTTGATCAATGGGCAGAACGGCATATTCTTGATGCGCAGCGAAACGGAGAGTTCGAGGGGCTAGTCGGTAGCGGTGAGCCTATATTGCTCGACGATGACAGTCATGTTCCTCCCGAGCTCCGTGCCGGATACCGTCTGCTAAAAAATGCAGGTTGCTTGCCGGCAGAGATGCAGCAGCGGAAGGATGCCATTGAGCTGGTTGATCTGCTAAAAACGGTGCATATTCAGAGCGAGGAATATCAGGCGATCGGTAAAAAGCTCGCACTGCTTGAGCTTAAGCTCCGACAGGCGGGTATAAACACCGACTTCTTACGTGGTGAGTATGCCGTAAAATTGATGCAGCATATCGATGAGGAAAGGTGATGTTTCGTATAGGTGAACTGGCAAAACTGGCGGATGTGACGCCGGATACTATTCGTTACTACGAAAAGCAAAACATGATGGATCACGAAGTGCGAACTGAAGGTGGTTTTCGCCTGTATAGCGACAGCGATCTTCAGCGTCTTAAATTCATTCGTTACGCTAAGCAACTTGGTTTCACGCTTGAGGCCATCCGGGAGCTTTTATCGATCCGTATCGATCCTGAGCATCATACTTGCCAGGAATCGAAAGGGATTGTGCAGAGCCGGTTGAGTGAGGTTGAGTCTAAAATCAAAGAATTGCAGAATATGCGGCGCTCGCTGCAGCGTCTGAATGATGCTTGTTGTGGCAGTGCACACAGTAGCGTTTATTGTTCTATCCTTGAAGCGCTGGAACAGGGAGCAAGCAGCAAAAAATAGCCGCTTGATCTTTTACAGGCTCAGGCATAGACTCGCGGCGATCGTTTAACCCATCTGGAGTAACTATGAGCACCAAATATCGCCATCAAAAAGGGCAAATTAAAGATAACGCCATTGAAGCGCTATTACATGACCCACTGTTCAGGCAAAGAGTTGAGAAGAATAAGAAAGGGAAAGGCAGTTATCAGAGAAATGAGAAACACGGCAAGAGAGGTAACTGGGAGGCCAGTGGCAAACAAGCAATTCGCTTTTTTACCACTGGCTTTCTGCTTTTAATAACCAGTACTAATTCCGTTGGTTCTGCTCTTTCAGCAGGTCACGAATCTCGCTCAGCAGAACTTCCTCTTTAGACGGTGCCGGAGGTGCGGCAGGCTCTTCCGCTTTTTTACGATTCAGTTTATTGATCACTTTGATGGCCATGAAGATGGCAAACGCGACAATCACGAAGTCAAAAATATTCTGAATAAATACGCCGTAGTGCATAACTACCGCAGGAACATCACCCTGGGCATCACGCAATGTTAAAGCAAACTGTTTAAAATCAACGCCACCAATCAGCAAACCCAGTGGTGGCATAATAATATCCGCTACCAGCGAGGAAACAATCTTCCCGAATGCTGCGCCAATAATCACACCCACTGCCAAATCAACAACGTTCCCGCGCATCGCGAATTCGCGAAACTCTTTTAAAATACTCATTAATCTCTCCTTGTGCCGGCTGACAGTAATAATTCTAACAAAGGTTATCTTAATTTCCATTGCTACAAGAAATAAGAATTTTTTGTTAATTCCATAATTTTAAAATGGTTTTTGTATGAAGAAACAGAGCAGAAAATATTTCTGCTCTGTTGAGTTTAGAGGAAGAATGGGCTTGGTTGGAACAGGCGTTCGACATCGCTGACAAATTTCTTATCCGTTAAGAACATAATGACGTGATCGCCCTGTTCTATACGTAGGTTGTCGTTGGCAATCATCACATCATTGCCACGTACAACCGCACCAATGATCGTGCCAGGCGGCAGTTTAATCTCATCGATGACTCGACCCACAACGCGAGAGGTGCTTTCATCTCCATGAGCCACCGCCTCAATGGCTTCTGCAACGCCACGGCGAAGAGATGAAACGCCAACAATATCGGCTTTACGCACATGTCCGAGCAGAGCAGAAATGGTTGCCTGCTGAGGTGAAATCGCAATATCAATCACGCTCCCCTGCACTAAATCGACATAGGCATTACGCTGTATGAGGACCATGACTTTTTTGGCGCCCATTCGCTTAGCCAGCATGGCCGACATGATGTTAGCTTCATCATCGTTGGTGACCGCAATAAAGAGATCAACCTGATCGATATGTTCCTCTGCTAACAGTTCCTGATCTGAGGCGTCACCATAAAATACGATGGTATTTTGCAGCATTTCTGCAAGTTCAGAAGCTCGCTGCTGATCGCGCTCGATCAGTTTTACGCTGTAATCTTTCTCGAGACGATGTGCTAAACCTGCGCCGATATTACCGCCTCCCACCAGCATGATGCGCTTGTAAGGTTTTTCGAGGCGCTGAAGTTCGCTCATTACCGCACGGATATTTTGTGAAGCGGCAATAAAGAAGACCTCATCACCGGCTTCAACAATGGTTGAACCCTGCGGGCGAATAGGGCGGTCGTGACGGAAAATGGCTGCGACACGAGTATCGATGTGCGGCATATGTTCGCGCATGGTGGAAAGTGCATTACCCACCAGAGGACCACCATAGTAGGCTTTTACTACTGCCAGGCTAACTTTCCCTTCGGCAAAATTCACGACCTGAAGTGCCCCCGGGTACTCAATCAGGCGGTAAATATTGTCGATAACCAACTGCTCAGGAGCAATCAGGTGATCGATGGGAACGGCTTCTGCATTGAACAGTTTTTCTGCATCGCGAACATAATCGGGGGCTCGAATGCGGGCAATTCTATTAGGCGTATTAAACAGAGAATAAGCGACCTGACATGCGATCATGTTCGTTTCGTCAGAGCTGGTGACTGCGACCAGCATGTCTGCGTCATCGGCCCCTGCTTCACGAAGTACGCGGGGATGAGAGCCGTGGCCCTGGACTACGCGGAGGTCAAACTTGTCCTGCAGGCTGCGCAGGCGGGCCTGGTTAGTATCGACGACGGTAATATCGTTGTTTTCACCGACCAGATTTTCTGCCAGAGTGCCGCCGACCTGGCCCGCACCCAGAATGATTATTTTCATCGTTTATCGCTTCACGAGTGATGAAACTTATGACTCACCCTGTAGGGAGTCAGCTCTTAATTAGCTTAGCGTAATAGAAGCCGTCACCGTCGTCTGCTGCAGGCAGATTTTGAATGCCCGGAGCCTTATTGTCACCGGTTTCTACCAGTTTGGCATCGGCATGACGCGCCAGAAACGCGCTCACCTGATCCTTATTCTCGTCCGGGAGAATAGAACAAGTGGCATAGACAAGCGTCCCGCCGGTTTTAAGGTGAGGCCAGATAGCATCCAGAATCTCTTTCTGCAAAGCAGCGAGTTCTGCGATATCCCTGTCGCGACGCAGCCATTTGATGTCTGGATGGCGACGAATAACGCCGGTTGCTGAGCATGGTGCATCAAGCAAAATACGGTCAAACTTAGTTTCGCCACACCACTGAGCAGGGAAACGGCCGTCTCCCTGTTTTACTTCTGCTTTCATGCCAAGGCGTTCAAGATTTTCATGCACGCGTTTCAGGCGCTGGGTGTCAACGTCGACGGCCATCACTTTTGCATTCGGGGCCGCTTCCAGAATATGCGTTGTCTTACCGCCCGGTGCTGCACAAAGATCCAGAATAGTTTCACCGTTTTGCGGATCTAAAAGATCGACGCTGCCCTGAGCTGAAGCATCCTGCACGGTCACCCAGCCTTGCTCAAAACCAGGTAATGCCTGAACGGGGGCGGGTGAATCAAGGCGAACAGCATCCTGGTATTTGGGATGTATATGGCCTTCCAGACCAGCCTCAGCCAGCAAAGCCATCCATGCTTCACGCGTATGGTGCTGGCGATTTACGCGCAGCCACATTGGAGGGCGCTGGTTATTAGCATCGACAATGGATTCCCAGCAGTCCGGGTAAGCTTTTTTCAAACGCTGCAGCAGCCAGGCCGGGTGCAGAAAACGGCTTTCATGCTTAGCAGCTTCTGCCATCAGGTTTTCTTGCTGGCGCTGGAACTGACGTAGTACGCCATTGATTAAGCCCTTAAAAGCCTGGCGCTTAATCGCGATAGCACCTTCAACGGTTTCAGCCAGCGCAGCATGCGCAGGAATACGGGTATACAGAAGCTGATAGATGCCGACCATAATTAAGTAATGGATTGTACGCTGCTTTCCGGTCATCGGGCGTGACATGAGTTTGCCAACCAGCCAGTCCAGCTGCGGAAGGGTACGCAGCACGCCGAAGCACAGCTCCTGCAGCAGGGCTCTGTCTTTATCAGACACTTTCTGCTGTACCCCAGGCAGTACATTACTTAATGATTGTCCTTGCTCGACAACTTGTTCAATTGTTTGGGCAGCCAGGCTGCGAAGATTCAGTGTTTTTTTCATTATCGTGCTCTGGTTTTTCCAGCGCTATAAACAAAAATGCCCAGGTTACCCTGGGCGTATAAATGCGGCTTTATCAGGAGAGGACTGTACCAGGTTCAAACCATTCACGGCGTGAGTTCAGCAGGTCCTGCGCTTTCATGGCTTTTTTACCTGCAGGCTGCAGTTCTTCAAGATTCAGAATGCCCTCGGCGGTCGCAACCTGGATGCCTTGTTTACTGGTGGCCAGAATGGTGCCCGGTGCTGAATTTGTCTGGGTGTTGATCGCCGACGCGCGCCAGACTTTTAGCGGCTGCCCATCGATTTCTAGCCAGCTCATTGGCCATGGGTTAAAAGCACGGATACAGCGTTCCAGTTGAACGGCAGAAAGGTTCCAGTTGATGCGGGCTTCTTCTTTGCTGAGTTTCTCAGCATAGGTCACCAGCGCTTCGTCTTGAACCTCCGGCGTAGCGGTACCGTTGGCTAGCTGTTCCAGCGTGTCCAGAAGGCCTTTAGGACCCAGCCCTGCTAGCTTATCGTAGAGGGTTCCGCTGGTGTCTTCTGCCTCAATCGGACAAGAGAGTTTATACAGCATGTCGCCGGTATCGAGGCCGATATCCATTTGCATAATGGTGACGCCAGTTTCAGTATCCCCGGCCCACAAAGAACGTTGGATCGGTGCCGCACCACGCCAGCGTGGCAGCAGTGAACCATGAACATTTACGCAGCCCAGGCGAGGCATATCGAGTACCGGCTGAGGCAAAATCAGGCCATATGCAACCACCACCATAACATCGGCGTTGAGGTCGGCAATCAACTGCTGATTTTCCGCTTTACGCAGCGTAGCCGGCTGAAAGACAGGAATGCCTTTCTCTTCTGCCAGCACTTTTACCGGGCCTGGCATGAGTTTTTTGCCGCGGCCTGCCGGACGATCTGGTTGGGTAAATACACCAACGACCTGGTGCTGAGAAGACAACAGCGCGTCAAGGTGACGCGCTGCGAAGTCTGGGGTTCCGGCAAAAATAATACGCAGAGAATCTGACACGTTGTTTGTTGTCCTTAAGCTTTCGCTTTCAAACGGTCGAGTTTTTCAACTTTCTGGCGAATACGTTGCTGTTTCAGCGGCGACAGATAATCGATAAACAGTTTACCGACCAGATGATCCATTTCGTGCTGGATACAAATCGCCAGCAGGCCATCTGCTTCCAGTTCAAAGGCTTTACCGTCACGATCCAGCGCGCGAATTTTCACTTTTTCTGCACGAGGTACCAGCGCACGCTGTTCAGGGATGGACAGGCAACCTTCTTCAATACCGGTCTCACCGCTTTTTTCCAGCAGTTCCGGGTTAATCAGTACCAACTGTTCGTCACGGTTCTCGGATACATCAATCACGATGATGCGTTGGTGAATATCTACCTGCGTAGCCGCCAGGCCAATGCCTTCTTCGGCGTACATAGTATCGAACATATCATCAACGATACGCTGAATGTCCGCATTCACTTCTTCAACCGGTTTAGCGACTTTGCGAAGGCGCTCGTCGGGAATATGTAATACTTGCAAAAATGCCATAAATTTCCAGAGCTGTGTTCAGTAGTAGAAAGGATTATTCCCTCTATTCTAGACATTTCCCCGGCTGATTGACAGCATCAGTGACCAATCGCAAGGATTGCTTTGATGGCCTGTGGCAGGGGGATTGAGTGCAGATAATGGAGATTTGGCTACGTCTTATGGCTGTTAAGGGGCTGAGTGGGGATAAGTTCCTAAAAATAGCCCACTTCCTGGAACGATGCCCAAGGGTAGAAAGGGAGAGTCTGCTCGCGGCGGGATTAAATGCCCGAGAATGTGCATTATTTACTGCATTTAATGAGCGTCAGCTTGAAGCGAGTCTTCTCTGGCTCGATAAGCCAAGTCACCATCTGCTGACGGCGGAAGACGCCCTTTATCCTGAGCAGCTCAGAGCCATAAATGATTATCCTGCCGCTCTGTTTGTTGCCGGTGAACCTTCACTACTCAGCCAGAACCAGATTGCAGTTGTCGGTAGTCGCAACCTGTCAGATTACGGCGAGCGCTTTTGCCGGCAGTTCTGCGAAGCGCTTGCACAGTCTGGACTGGTGATAACCAGCGGGTTGGCATTGGGCATTGATGGGGTGGCGCACCGTGCGGCACTGAGAGTCAAGGGCAAAACCATTGCTGTGTTGGGGAATGGATTAGGCAGCGTTCATCCTAAACGTCATGCGATGTTAGCCCGGCAAATTCTCGAGCAAGAAGGGGCAGTGCTATCCGAGTTTCCCCTTTCCTGTACGCCCTGGCCCTCGAACTTTCCGTGGCGTAATCGTGTCATTAGTGGGCTGAGTAGAGCCGTTTTTGTCGTAGAAGCCGGTGAACGAAGTGGATCCCTGGTGACTGCCCGCTATGCCGTTGAACAGGGAAGAGAGGTATTTGCTCTGCCCGGTACGGTAGGAAGTCCTGGGAGCGATGGCCCGCACTGGCTTATTCAGCAAGGGGCTAATCTAGTACGAAGTCCGCAGGATATCCTTGATTATCTCGCCTCTGAACTCCATTGGCTTCCCGCTTCGCACAATGTGTCAATATATTCGCCAAATCAACAGGACGGCGCATTGCCATTTCCCCATCTGTTGGCTAACGTAGGAGATGAGGTTACACCTGTTGACGTCGTCGCTGAACGTGCCGGCCAACCTGTGCCAGAGACGGTAGCTCAGTTACTCGAACTGGAGTTAGCAGGATGGATCGCAGCTGTACCCGGCGGCTATGTCCGATTGAGGAGGGCATGCCATGTTCGACGTACTAATGTACTTATTTGAAACCTACATCCACAGCGAAGCAGAAATGCGCGTTGATCAGGATAAGCTGACGAGCGATCTCACCGACGCTGGTTTTGATCGT
The DNA here is from genome assembly GCA_000277545.1 of Enterobacter sp. Ag1. Taxonomy (GTDB): domain Bacteria; phylum Pseudomonadota; class Gammaproteobacteria; order Enterobacterales; family Enterobacteriaceae; genus Cedecea. The sequence continues at coordinate 28,397 of AKXM01000021.1, forward strand.
GAGGACATTTTTAACGCATTAGTGTGGCTTGAAAAGCTGGCCGACTATCAGGATGGTTTGACCGAACCGATGCAGCTTGCTGCCGATCCTCTCTCTATGCGTATTTTTACCGCAGAAGAGAGCCAGCGGCTTGATGCAGACTGTCGGGGCTTTTTACTGTTCCTTGAACAGATTCAGGTGTTAAATCTCGAAACCCGCGAAATGGTGATTGAGCGCGTGCTGGCGCTCGACACAGCAGAATTCGAACTGGAAGATCTGAAGTGGGTTGTACTGATGGTGCTGTTCAACATTCCGGGGTGTGAAAACGCCTACCAGCAAATGGAAGAATTACTCTTCGAGGCAAATGAAGGTATGCTGCACTAAATTAAGTTGCAGCATGAGATGTTATGGCCAAGTCAGCACTGTTCTCGGTGCCAAAAAATGAACCCTGCCCCCAATGCGGGGCAGAGTTAGCAATACGTTCCGGTAAACACGGCCCATTTTTGGGCTGTTCCCATTACCCGGAATGCGATTATGTTCGCCCGTTAAAGAGCCAGGCCGATGGGCATATTGTTAAAGTACTTGATGGCCAGCAATGCCCGGTTTGTCAGTCGACGCTCGTGCTACGTCAGGGGCGGTTTGGCATGTTTATCGGCTGCAGCAATTACCCTGAATGCGAACACACGGAAATCATTGATAAACCCGATGAGACGGCAATAGCGTGCCCCCAATGCCAAAAAGGGCAACTGGTTCAGCGTCGTTCTCGCTACGGGAAAACGTTCTGGTCCTGTAACAGCTACCCGGACTGTCAGTTTGTCATTAATGTTAAACCGGTAGCGGGTATCTGCTCTGAATGTCAGTATCCGCTGCTTATTGAAAAGAAAACGGCTCAGGGCGTGAAACGTTTCTGCGCCAATAAACAATGTGGAAAGCCGGTAACGACGGAACAAGCCAGTGAATAATAACCTGCCTGAAGGCCAGCTCGCGCAGATCGTAGCGGCCCTGAAAGAAGAACAAGTCATCGCCTACCCAACCGAAGCCGTCTTTGGCGTTGGTTGCGATCCCGATAGTGAACTCGCAGTTACTCGCCTGCTTGAGCTGAAACAGCGTCCGGTAGAGAAGGGACTTATCCTTATCGCCGCCAATTTTGAGCAGCTGAAACCTTATATTGATGCCGCTGCGCTTAATGAAGCACAGCTTTCGGTGGTGTTTGCAAACTGGCCTGGCCCGGTGACGTTTGTTTTCCCGGCTTTGCCCTCCACCCCAAAGTGGCTGACCGGGCGTTTTGATTCTTTGGCGGTGCGTGTGACCAATCATCCGCTTGTGAAAGAGCTATGTCTTACCTACGGTAAGCCTCTGGTGTCTACCAGTGCGAACCTTACGGGCTTGCCTCCGTGTCGCAGTTCGGAAGAAGTTCAGCAGCAGTTTGGCCAAAGTTTCCCTGTACTTATGGGGGATACCGGTGGGCGGCTTAATCCTTCAGAAATACGCGATGCCTTAACCGGCGAACTCTTCCGTCAGGGGTAATTATGGAAACTTTCGCCGTCTTTGGTAACCCTATTCAGCACAGCAAATCTCCTCTTATTCATCGCCTTTTCGCAGAACAATTGGGAATTGAACATCCTTATGGACGCGTGCTTGCTCCGTTAGACACTTTTGCTGAAACACTTGAAGCCTTCTTCAATAAAGGAGGAAGGGGAGCCAACGTCACCGTCCCTTTTAAAGAACAAGCTTTTACTCGTGCAGACGAGCTAACAGAGCGGGCGGCGCTGGCAGGTGCGGTCAATACGCTCAAGCGCCTGGAAGATGGACGTTTGCTTGGAGACAATACGGATGGTATTGGCTTGTTGAGCGATCTTGAACGTTTGAAACTGATCAAACCCGGCGATCGTATTCTGCTGGTGGGGGCCGGCGGCGCAGCGCGTGGTGTACTGCTGCCCTTGTTATCATTAGATTGTGCGGTCACGATAACCAACCGTACGTTTGCCAAAGCGGCAGAACTGGCTGATTTATTCAGCCATACGGGAAGTGTTAACGCCGTGGCAATGGATCAGCTCGAGGGGCATGAATTCGATTTACTGATCAACGCCACGTCCAGCGGGATTGGCGGTGAGATCCCTGCGCTGCCGGTTTCTCTCCTTTCCCACCGTGTAAGTTGCTACGACATGTTTTACCAGAAAGGGCTGACGCCATTCTTGAACTGGGCTACGAGTCACGGTGTAGTGTCTTACGCGGATGGTCTTGGCATGCTGGTGGGGCAGGCTGCACACGCTTTTATGCTTTGGCACGGCGTCATGCCAGATGTCGCGCCAGTTATTGAGGCGTTGAAAAGAGAAATGGCGGCGTGAACCAGGCCATTCAGTTCCCGGCTCGTGAAGTCTGGGATGAAGAGCGGCAGGCTATCCGTTTTCCTGCGCTGGTGCAGGGGTTCCAGGTTGAGTGCGCGATAAGCTCATTGGCCATTGCCAGCCGCTTCGGCGGCAATGGCGCCGAAGAGTGGCTTTCTTTATTTCGGGAATATCGTTGGGATCTTGAAGAAGAAGCCGAAGGCCTGATCGAAAGTGAGCAGGAAGGCGATCAAGGGTGGTACTGGCTATCCTGAGCCAGATACTCATCTTTCCAGCGCACATAATTGTTAGCGGAGTAGGTTAATCCGGCCAGCTCCGCTTCAGTCAGGCGGCGAATCTGTTTCACCGGACTGCCTAAATAGAGAAAGCCGCTTTCCAGGTGCTTGTTCTGGGGGACCAGGCTACCGGCACCAATCATCACATCATCTTCTACTACTACTCCATCCAATAGGATCGACCCCATTCCAACCAAGACGCGATTGCCGATCGTGCAGCCGTGCAGCATTACCTTATGGCCCACCGTCACATCTTCACCAACGATCAGCGGGTTCCCTTCAGGTTTATAAGAGGACTTATGGGTAACATGAAGCACGCTGCCATCCTGGATGTTGGTGCGTGCTCCAATTGTCACGGTGTTTACGTCCCCTCGAATAGCAACTAACGGCCAGATACTGACATCATCCGCCAGTTTTACGTCACCAATGACCACGCTGGTGGGATCAACCATGACTCGTTCATCGAGTTGAGGGAAAGTTTTTTGAAAAGCACGCAGTACCGCAGACATAAACACCTCAGGGAAATTCATTACAGAAATAGACTGTGGCCGCTTTCTTGAGCAATGGCAAGGGAGTAAAGGGCGATAAAGAGGGCAGATCGAACAGGATCTCAGCGAAAAGAGTGAAAACTAAACATTCAGAAAAAAAGATCGAAAAAGTACTTGTGCTAAAAAGTGGGATCCCTATAATGCGCCTCCATCGAGACGGCACAGTGAATCACTTCACAAATTAGCCGGTTCGATAAAGAGAAAAAATCCTGAAAATCGGGGTTGACTCTGAAAGAGGAAAGCGTAATATACGCCACCTCGAGTTAGCAAGCGAAAGCGCCTAACTCACTGCTCTTTAACAATTTATCAGACAATCTGTGTGGGCACTCGCAGGATTGATATCTCAGCATCTTCGGATGCAAACAAATATCAAGTCTTGAAGAGTGACTACTGATTTTATAAACAGTTTTAATTCTTTGAGCATCAAACACTTTTAAATTGAAGAGTTTGATCATGGCTCAGATTGAACGCTGGCGGCAGGCCTAACACATGCAAGTCGAGCGGTAGCACGGGGAGCTTGCTCCTGGGTGACGAGCGGCGGACGGGTGAGTAATGTCTGGGGATCTGCCTGATGGAGGGGGATAACTACTGGAAACGGTAGCTAATACCGCATAACGTCGCAAGACCAAAGAGGGGGACCTTCGGGCCTCTTGCCATCAGATGAACCCAGATGGGATTAGCTAGTAGGTGGGGTAATGGCTCACCTAGGCGACGATCCCTAGCTGGTCTGAGAGGATGACCAGCCACACTGGAACTGAGACACGGTCCAGACTCCTACGGGAGGCAGCAGTGGGGAATATTGCACAATGGGCGCAAGCCTGATGCAGCCATGCCGCGTGTATGAAGAAGGCCTTCGGGTTGTAAAGTACTTTCAGCGAGGAGTAAGGCATYAAGGTTAATAACCTTGGTGATTGACGTTACTCGCAGAAGAAGCACCGGCTAAC
>AKXM01000022.1 GCA_000277545.1 Enterobacter sp. Ag1
GAGGGGGGCTGCTCCTAGTACGAGAGGACCGGAGTGGACGCATCACTGGTGTTCGGGTTGTCATGCCAATGGCATTGCCCGGTAGCTAAATGCGGAAAAGATAAGCGCTGAAAGCATCTAAGCGCGAAACTTGCCCCGAGATGAGTTCTCCCTGACCCTTTAAGGGTCCTGAAGGAACGTTGAAGACTACGACGTTGATAGGCTGGGTGTGTAAGCGTAGCGATACGTTGAGCTAACCAGTACTAATGATCCGTGAGGCTTAACCTTACAACACCGAAGGTGTTTTGAGAGACGAAAGATTTTCAGCTTAGTTCAGGATTAGATTGATGGTTATATGGAAATATAACGGTCAATAACAGAATTTGCCTGGCGGCCGTAGCGCGGTGGTCCCACCTGACCCCATGCCGAACTCAGAAGTGAAACGCCGTAGCGCCGATGGTAGTGTGGGGTCTCCCCATGCGAGAGTAGGGAACTGCCAGGCATCAAATTAAGCAGTAAACCGGGGCAATAAACCGGTGGTTGTAGAAAAATTCGGTGGAGCGGTAGTTCAGTCGGTTAGAATACCTGCCTGTCACGCAGGGGGTCGCGGGTTCGAGTCCCGTCCGTTCCGCCACTTATTTAAGCCCTGAGTCTTAGACTCAGGGCTTTTTTGTTTTTAAATTTCATCACACACGGCGGCATTGTTGCTGATTTAGCAAAAATCTTCTGCATTTATCTGCCTTTTTCATCAAAGTTCTCCCCTGCATACTCTGCCTCATACAAACGCACACCCTATAATGAGGTTAATAATGGCAATTCCTGCATTCGGTCTGGGCACTTTCCGCCTGAAAGACGACGTCGTCATCGCATCGGTTAAAACTGCGCTGGAACTGGGCTATCGCGCAGTAGACACTGCTCAAATCTATGATAATGAAGCGGCTGTTGGTCAGGCCCTGGAAGAAAGCGGTATTCCGCGTGATGAACTGTTTATCACCACCAAGATCTGGATCGAAAATCTGAGTAAGGACAAGCTGATCCCGAGCCTGAAGGATAGCCTGGCGAAACTGAATACTGATTATGTCGATCTGACCCTGATCCACTGGCCATCACCAAACGACGCCGTACCGGTTGCTGAATTTATGCAGGCGCTGTTGTCGGCGAAAGAAGCGGGTCTGACTCGCCAGATTGGGATTTCGAACTTTACGGTTGAGCTGATGCAGCAGGCCATTGACGCCATTGGCGCTGAAAACATTGCGACTAACCAGATCGAACTGTCGCCATACCTGCAAAACCGTACCGTTGTTGAGTGGGCAAAACAGCATAACATCCACATCACGTCTTACATGACGCTGGCGTATGGCAAGGCACTGGCAGACGAAACGATTGGCCGCATTGCACAGAAGCATCAGGCGACCCCTGCTCAGGTGATTCTGGCGTGGGCGATGGCTCTGGGTTACGCAGTCATTCCTTCATCTACCAAACGTGTGAATCTCGAAAGCAACCTGCAGGCGCTGAACTTGAAGCTGGATGCAGAAGACATGGCGGCTATTGCTGCTCTGGAATGCAATGACCGCCTGGTGAGCCCGGAAGGTCTGGCACCAAAGTGGGATAACTGATCCTGATTAAGGCCCTGCATGGGGCCGTTTTACTGCGTCACTCAGAAAATCAATAAATGCACGAATACGTGTACTGACCGCCCGGTCGCTATAGTACACCGCACTGAAAGGCATATTGACCGGCAAAATTTTATCGGCAAGCACCTCAACGAACTCTCCGCTCTCAATCTCTTTATCAATCATAAAATCCGACAGGCAGGCAATGCCGTTTCCCGTCAGGCAGAGCTGCTTAAGTGTCTCGCCACTATTCGAAGATAACCCAGGCTTAATCTCAAAAAGCTGCCCATCCGTTTGTGAAACAGGCCAGCGGTTAAGAGATGACGGCTCGGTAAAGCCCAGGCAGACATGATTCATCAAATCGTCGGCATTCTCTGGCGTACCGTGTACTGCCAGATACTCAGGCGAAGCAATAATCTTGCGATAACTGCTAAAGAGTGGACGGGCACGTAAGCTTGAGTCGGTTAAATTGCCCACGCGAATAGCCACATCGACTTTGCGTTCGATGAGGTTAATGAAGGTTTCTGAAGAGACTAGCGAGAGCGTCATTTCCGGGTAGCGTTCGCGGAACGGTTTTATCAGCGGCATCAGTAAATGCAACATTACCGGCGTTGCGGCATCAATGCGCAATAATCCCCGCGGCGTTTGCTTACTTTCCATCACTTCATTTTCGGCTGCGGCCATCGCCTGCAGAATTTGCTGCACGTTACGGAAGTAGCGTTCACCTTCCTCCGTCAGGCTCAACTGCCGGGTTGTGCGGTTGAGCAGGCTTACTCCCAGCTTCATCTCCAGCTTTTTAACCGTTCTGCTTACCGCAGAGTTAGCCTGTCCCAGCTGTTCTGCTGCGCGGCTAAAACTCCCGCTTTCTACTACGGCAACGAAAATCGCAAGTTCTTCCGATGTAGCCTTCATTGTTGCTCCACAAGCAAAATTCTATTGAGATTTTACATATTTTTGTTATTTAAGCATCCCGCCATACTGCGTGTCATCAAAAGACACCTGTTATGGAGTAAATTATGCCTCTGGCGCTTCTGGCACTGACAATCAGTGCTTTCGCAATCGGTACTACCGAATTTGTGATTGTCGGGCTTGTGCCGACCATCGCTGAACAACTCGCGATCTCCGTGCCGTCGGCAGGATTGCTGGTTTCTATCTATGCCCTGGGCGTAGCCATTGGCGCGCCTGTCCTGACCGCTTTAACGGGTAAATTGCCGCGTAAGCAGCTGCTGATCGGGCTTATGGCTCTCTTTACAGTGGGTAACGTTATTGCCTGGCTGTCGCCTAATTACGAGACCCTGGTTGTGGCACGTCTACTAACTGGCCTGGCGCACGGCGTATTTTTCTCTATTGGCTCGACGATTGCGACAAGCCTTGTGCCTAAAGAGAAAGCAGCTTCGGCGATTGCCATTATGTTTGGTGGCCTGACGGTAGCGCTGGTGACCGGCGTGCCATTAGGCACTTTCATCGGGCAGCATTTTGGCTGGCGTGAAACCTTCCTCGCGGTCTCGGCTATTGGCGTGATCGCGTTAATCAGCAGCATGATCCTTATCCCGAAAGATATTCCTAACCGTGCGATAGCGGGAATAAAAGAGCAATTACAGGTCCTGACGCATCCGCGTCTGGTACTTATATATCTGGTTACTGCTCTGGGCTATGGTGGCGTGTTCACCGCCTTCACCTTCCTTGCTCCAATGATGCAGGATCTGGCCGGCTTCTCACCTTCTGCGGTTAGCTGGATCCTGCTCGGTTATGGCGTATCGGTGGCTATCGGTAACATCTGGGGTGGGAAACTGGCGGATCGTCACGGTGCGGTGCCGGCCCTGAAGTTTATCTTTGCTGCTCTGGCTGCGTTACTTCTGGTCTTCCAGTTCACAGCGCATTCACATGTTGCTGCCTTGCTGACGATTTTGGTGATGGGTGTTTTTGCTTTCGGCAATGTGCCGGGATTACAAGTTTATGTTGTCCAAAAGGCTGAGCAATACACGCCCAACGCGGTAGATGTTGCCTCTGGGCTCAACATCGCGGCATTTAACGTAGGGATTGCCCTGGGCTCCATCATTGGCGGTCAGACTGTACAGAACTTCGGCCTGGCGCAAACGCCTTGGATTGGCGCCGTGATTGTTGTTGTGGCACTGCTGTTAATAGGCTTAAGTGGCCGACTCGATAAGCAATCACGGGTTGCCATCGGTTAAGTTTTATCTTTCCGGAGCGTGATTGTTTACGTTCCGGAAAGGCAATGGTTTGTAATGGTCGTTGAAAGTCTGCGCTAAAGTCCCTATAACTGAAAGATAGCCTGCGAGCTGCGGGCAAGTTGAGTTACTGAGGTCGTTAGCCAAACGTGCACAAGAATACCTATGCCATGAGATATGTAGCCGGACAGCCAGCAGAGCGCATTCTGCCTCCTGGCTCGTTCGCGACTATCGGCCAGGCATTACCCCCCGGTGAACCTTTACCCGGTCAGGACACAATTCGCGTTCTGGTGTGGAACATCTTTAAGCAGCAGCGGGCCGACTGGCTTTCAGTGCTGCAAACCTTCGGCAAAGACGCACATCTGATGTTGCTCCAGGAAGCGCAAACGACGCCTGAGCTGGTCAGGTTTGCGACTTCTAACTATCTGGCTGCCGACCAGGTTCCTGCCTTCGTTTTACCCCAGCATCCTTCTGGCGTGATGACGTTGTCTGCAGCCCATCCGGTATATTGCTGCCCGCTGCGTGAACGCGAGCCGATCCTGCGCTTGTCTAAATCAGCTTTGGTCACGGTTTATCCGCTGCCAGACGGACGCATGTTGATGGTGATTAATATCCACGCCGTCAATTTTAGCCTCGGTGTCGATGTCTACAGCAAGCAGTTGGGGCCTATTGGAGACCAGATAGGGCATCACAACGGGCCGGTGATCATGGCCGGTGATTTCAATGCCTGGAGCCGTCCACGCATGAACGCGCTCTTCCGCTTTGCCCGCGAGATGACGCTCAGAGAAGTCCGCTTTACTGACGATCATCGCCGCCGGGCGTTTGGTCGCCCTCTTGATTTTGTGTTCTATCGTGGCCTGAACGTCACCGAAGCTTCGGTGCTGGTGACTCGTGCATCAGACCATAATCCGCTACTAGTTGAATTCCGTCCCGGCAAGCCTGAGCTGAAATAAGGTTCGTCAGGTCTGCCGTTGGGCAGACCTGTGCGCTGCCCTTTTTCTCACTTAACCGCAAGGACATAACGATGACAACGCAATCCCATCACGACAAAGTTGGCCAGCAGTTTGGATCTCAGGCCAGCGCCTATTTGACCAGTACGGTTCATGCTTCCGGGCGCGATCTGGAGCGGCTTAGCGCAAGGCTGAATGACTTCCCTCATGCCACGCTCCTGGACATGGGATGCGGGGCAGGGCACGCCAGCTTTATTGCCGCGGCTAAAGTGAAATCGGTGGTGGCTTATGATCTGTCCGAGCAGATGCTGGCGGTCGTTGCTGAAGCGGCAACAACGCGCGGAATAGCGAATATCGCGACGCGTCAGGGATACGCGGAATCATTGCCGTTTGACGACGGTATTTTTGACGTGGTGATCAGTCGCTACTCAGCGCATCACTGGCACGATGTTGGTCAGGCGCTGCGCGAAGTAAAGCGCGTGCTTAAGCCCGGTGGTATTGCCATCTTTATGGATGTGACCTCGCCGGGCCATCCGGTTAAGGATATCTGGCTGCAAACGGTCGAGGCGCTGCGAGATACCTCGCATGTGCGTAATTATTCCAGCGGAGAGTGGCTTAGCCTGTTCAATGAGGCGGGCCTGGTTACGCACAGCGTGTTGTGTGACAGGTTGAATCTGGAATTTACCAGCTGGATCGCCAGAATGCGCACGCCGATAGTGTTATCGGACGCAATCCGCGCCTATCAAAAAAGCGCCTCGGACGAGGTGAAACAATACTTTGAATTGCAGCGGGACGGCTCATTCACCAGCGATATCATCATGCTGGAAGCGCGAAAGGCGTGAGGTAAAAAAGAAAAGGCACCGTAAGGTGCCTTTTTTGTTCTGGCTATCAGGTATCCGGCGAGCTGTTGCCGCTGACAAACAGCGTCAAACGGTCACCCGGTCTCAGGTCATCGGTACCGCTGTTCCAGCGCATCACATCTTTGATGTTCACGCCGTGACGTTTAGCAATACTCGACAACGAGTCGCCTTTGCGCACCTGATAAGTGATGCTGCTGTTATCAGCCAGCTGCGTGGCGCCACCTTTCACGCTGAGCGTCTGCCCAACTTTGAGGTGCGAACCGCGCAGGTTATTCCAACTCTGCAAATCCTTAGCATTCACACCGAGGCGTGAAGCAATGCTGGACAGAGTATCCCCTGAACGCACTTTATAGGATTTGTTGCCACCCGCGTTGAGACGGTTATCCGCCACCAACGTTGGCTGTAAAGCATCGATCTCCCCAGAAGCCAGAGAGGCTTTCAGCTGCTCGGCATGCTTTTTCGGCACCATCACATAGCGCTGATTTTTTCCAACGGTGGTGCTTTTCACGCCGGCGTTGAAGGTCTTCAGGTTGGTGAGCGACATGCCTGCCATTTCGGCGACCTGCGTTAACTCAACCGGACTGCTTACTTCAACACGCGCCAGCGCGCGGCTTTCATCCGTTGTCGGCAGACGTACGCCGTACTTCTGACTGTTTTTGAGTATGTCACTCAACGCCAGCATTTTCGGTACGTAGATCTTTGTTTCACGTGGCAAAGCCAGCGACCAGAAATCGGTAGGTTTACCCCGCGATTTGTTCGCTTTAATAGCATTCAGCACGCGGCCTTCACCGCTGTTGTACGCCGCCACGGTCAACAACCAGTCGCCGTCAAACATCTTGTTCAAACGCTGCATCATATCCAGTGCGGCAGTGGTGGAAGCCACTACATCACGGCGTGCATCGTACGCTTTGGTCTGCTTCAGACCGTAATTGCGCCCCGTACTTGGGATAATCTGCCAAATGCCTGCGGCATTTGCACCAGACGTCGCGTGGGGGTCAAAAGCGCTCTCCACTATGGGTAGTAGTACTAGTTCCATTGGCATGTTGCGTTTCTTAACTTGCCCGGCAATCCAGTACATATACGGCTCTGCCCGTAATGTTACATCGTGGAGATAGCTCTTATTACTCAGGTACTTCTGTTTCTGTTCGCGGATACGGATGTTTTCCGGTATCCCCATCTTTAGCTCGTTGCCGATGAAGTTCCACAGGTTTTGATCTTGCGCGAGGAAGGTTCCATCATCCATCCATCGCGCGGAGGTCGCTCGACCCGTGTACTTTCCTGCTTCACCTTGACCAGCTGCAGACAGACTCTGTGCGTGCTGTTGAATGTTGGCATCATGCTTTGACGCCTGGCACCCGACAAGCAAGACAGAGGCGAGTAGTATCGCTTTTGCCTTCATGTGTGTGTCAATGGTTGCTTAAAAGACGAGCGATGATACCGTCGCCTTTTCGACAACACAACCAGAATATTCAGAAGCTGTCCTTCTTTGTCCTTAACCAGGCGAATATCTCATGGGGTTGTTGCAAGTTTGTTTCTTTTTTTATTTCTTCTTTTAAAACAGTGTCTTCAGTGCGTAAAAAAATATTTATTTCACGTTCAGTTTGCAGGGAAGACGGCAATGTTGAATGATTTTTTGCGCGTAACTCCTTAACTTTTCGATAGTATCCCGTTAAATGCTCATCATGGGGTAGAATACTTAAGGCAAACTTTATGTTCGATTCCGTATACTCATGTGCGCAACAAATCAGTGTATCGGCGGGGAGTTCATTAAGCTTTTGAAATGAATTAAACATTTGATCTGCTGTGCCTTCAAAAAGCCTTCCACAGCCGCCTGAAAACATTGTGTCGCCGCAAAATAGATAAGGAAAAATAAAAAAGGAGATATGTCCTAAAGTGTGACCAGGTGTTGCTATCACGCGAAATTCACGCCCAAGCAGACTAAACTTATCCCCTTCGCCCACGATCTGAGTGGCGCCTTTCTGCCGGGTTTCCTCCGGGCCGTAGACCTTAATCTTCGGAAACTTGTCCTTTAATTGCTGAACGCCACCCACATGATCGGCATGATGATGGGTCAGCAGAATGGCCTCTGGCTGCCAGCCGTTTTCCTCTATTCCCCTCAATACCGGTGCGGCGTCGCCAGGGTCAACGATCACACATTTTCCCTGCTCGTTATTAAGCACCCAGATGTAGTTATCCTGGAAGGCACGAATACTGTTAAGATTCATAGTTCAACCTCTCTATGGCCATTAAGAAGGTAGTGATGAAACCGGCAAGGATACCTGAGATTATCACTTCCCCCCATCATTGGGCGCAGCTGCGGTGGGGAGAACACTATCGGAATGCGCTCGAAGAGCAGCTCCGCCCGTGGCTGGCGAAAATGTTCGGCTTTCACTTATTGAAAATTGGCAACCTGAGTGCGGAAGTGAACACTGAAGCTTGTGCGATTTCGCATCAGGTTAATGTGGCCCTGCAGGGTGAGCATCTACAGGTTAATGCCGATCCTCTGCACTTGCCTTTTGCGGCGAAGTCGGTGGATGCTTGCCTGTTGGCCCACACGTTACCCTGGTGCCCTGATCCCCACCGCCTGCTGCGGGAAGTGGATCGTGTCCTGATCGACGACGGTTGGATCGTGCTCAGCAGTTTTAATCCCATTAGCTTGCTGGGGCTGGGGAAAATGGTCCCGTTCCTGCGTAAGCGTGTGCCTTATAATAGCCGAATGTTTACCCCCATGAGGCAACAAGACTGGCTGTCGTTACTGAATTTTGAAGTGATGTACCGGCGCAGTTTTCAGGTCCTGCCCTGGCATAAGCAAGGTGGGCGTTTGCTGAGTACGCATCTGCCGGCGCTGGGCTGTATGCACGTTATCGTGGCGCGAAAACGCACGCTGCCGCTGACGCTGAACCCAATGAAAAGCCGCAAAGCGAAAAATCAGATTCGCTCGGCGGTAGGGGCCACGCGGCAGTACCGCGAAGCCGTTGCTAAGGTGCCGCCGCGTCCGGCTGATAACCCACATCCTCATGAGTAGGGCGGGAGGCTGCGTTGCGCGCCAGTTCGTCGCAGCGTTCGTTCTCCGGGTGGCCCGCATGCCCTTTGACCCATTCCCACTTAATCTGGTGATGGATCAGGGCGGCGTCCAGGCGCTTCCATAAATCGACGTTTTTCACCGGCTTTTTATCTGCCGTCTTCCAGCCGCGTTTTTTCCAGTTGTGGATCCACTGGGTAATGCCCTGGCGGACGTACTGGCTGTCGGTGCTGAGGACCACATCGCAGGGTTCGATCAGCGCCTCAAGCGCGACGATAGCGGCCATCATTTCCATGCGGTTATTGGTGGTGAGACGAAACCCTTCGCTGAAGATTTTCTCGTGCTGCTTGTACCGCAAAATTGCCCCGAAGCCGCCCGGTCCTGGATTCCCCAGGCAGGAGCCATCGGTGAAAACTTCTACCTGTTTACGCATCTCTGGTAGACTTCCTGTGATGAAAACGTCAAGTCTGACACAAACGAGCGCGATGAGCACAGCTATATGATTTCTACCCCCACCAGACAAATAGTCCTCGATACCGAAACCACCGGTATGAACCAGATCGGTGCTCATTACGAAGGGCATCGCATTATCGAGATCGGTGCGGTTGAAGTGATCAACCGTCGCCTGACGGGCAACAACTTCCACGTCTACCTCAAGCCCGACCGGCTGGTGGATCCGGAAGCCTTTGGCGTTCACGGTATTGCGGACGAGTTCCTGGCGGATAAGCCGACCTTCGATCAGGTTGCAGACTCGTTCCTCGACTATATTCGCGGCGCCGAGCTGGTCATTCATAACGCCTCGTTTGATATCGGCTTTATGGACTACGAGTTCAGCAAGCTGCGGCGCGACATTCCTAAAACGGATACCTTCTGTAAGGTAACCGACAGCCTGGCAATGGCCCGTAAGATGTTCCCGGGCAAGCGGAACAGCCTCGATGCGCTCTGCTCTCGCTATGAAATAGACAACAGCAAACGTACGCTGCACGGCGCATTGCTCGATGCCCAAATCCTGGCCGACGTTTATCTGATGATGACCGGCGGGCAAACGTCACTCAAATTTTCTATGGAAGGTGATGTGCAACAGCAGCAGGGCAGCGGCGGCATTCAGCGCGTGGTGCGTCGTGCAACAGGTATGCGGGTGATCCACGCCAGTGATGAAGAGCTGGTGGCCCATGAATCACGCCTTGATTTGGTGCAGAAGAAGGGCGGCAGCTGCCTCTGGCGCAGCTAAAAATAGCCAAAGCGAGTTAAAAATCACCACTCAGGTGATTTTTGCGGCAAACGGTTAATTTTATGATAAAAAGCGTTGACGGTTATCGGGGCAATCCGTAATATCCGCTTCGTTCCCGACGGGGAACAAAACGCGGAGCGGTAGTTCAGTCGGTTAGAATACCTGCCTGTCACGCAGGGGGTCGCGGGTTCGAGTCCCGTCCGTTCCGCCACAATTCAGAAGGCCTGAGTCAGCAATGACTCAGGCCTTCGTCGTTTCTGCCTTTCTTAAATATTCACCTAACCCCCGCGCCGCAATCGCGCGAGGGCTGGCTGAAACCACCTCTAGTGCCTGCTGGCCAACGCCACGCCTACCAAAATAGTCGCAATCCCGATGATATGGAAAAGATGCAGCGTTTCGCCGAGAAATACCAGCGACAGCACTACGCCAAAGACTGGGATCAGGTGAATGCTAAGCCCGGCACGTGCGGCGCCGACGGCCTCCACACAACGTCCGTACAGCAGATAGGAAACAAAAGAGGGGAATGCACCGAGGAACACGACCGCTGAAATCGTCATGGTATTCCAGTGTGGCACAGCCCCGGTGCTCATTTCATGCAGCCACAGCGGCAGCGTCACCACCAGCGCGATAGCCACCTGAACGCCCAGCAGCCCCATGCGGCTAATATCGGAAGGGATTTTTCGGATCCACAGCGTATACAGCGCAAAACAAGCCATGGCCGCCAGCAGCATCAGGTCACCCGATGAAAACGCCATTTGCAGCAGCCCGTGGATATCGCCTTTAAAGATAATAAACAGCACGCCGCAGCAGGAAATTGCCAGGCCGACCACCTGCTTAACGCTGAGCTTGTGCCCAAAGAATAGCGCACCAAACAGCATAATCAGCACCGGTATACAGGAGTTAAGCAACAGCGCGTTGGTGCTCGAAGTGTGGTGCAGGCCGATATAGACCAGCAGGCTAAAGCAGACGATCCCCGTCACCGACACGGCGACAATCCAGCCCAGATACTCCCGGTAGCGACGAAAGTCTCTTTTTATATAAGGCAGCGCAAACGGCAGAATCACTATGAGCGCCACCAGCCAGCGCATAAAGGTGAGCCCCACCGGGGGAATATCATTGCGAACGGCTTTGCCGACGATGTAATTGCACGCCCAAAGCAGCGGCGGAATGGTGAACAGGAGCAAAACATACCAGGCCGACGGCTTATGGGGGGCAGCCTCAGTGGCCGACTTCTTACTGCTGAGCAAGGGACTCTCCTTTGACACGGAATTTTGCTGGAAAGGGCGAAGGGAGAATATATCACTCGCGCTGGGCCAGCCGTCGTCTCAGAGAAGAAAAAGAGTATGTCTGGAAATGAAAAAGCCTGAACCCCTTCGGGCCCAGGCCTCAATGTTTACTCTTTGGAGGTGGCGACGCGGCCAGCAAAACCGGCAGCAACGCTGACTTTTTCGCTACGAGCCAGCCAGCGGTAGCAGCTCAGGCCGAGGAACACGCCGATAAACCAGCTGAAGTTGGCGACTTCATGCAGCGAAGGAATAAAGCTGATGGTCAGGCAAACGGCAACCGAAGGCACCAGGGCGATGATCGCTTTCGGGTTAAAGCCGTGGCTGTACCAGTAGCGGCCTTTCGGCGTGTCGTTAAACAGATCGTCGACGTGAATTTTACCGCCTTTCACCAGGTAGAAGTCTGCCAGCAGGATGCCGAACAGCGGCCCAATGAACGAGCCCAGCACATCCAGCGTGTAGTGGATAAGTTCCGGGGACTGGAACAGGTTCCACGGCGTCAGCAGCACAGAACCCACCGCGGCGATCATCCCACCCGCACGGAAGCTGATCTTCTGCGGAGAGCAGTTAGAGAAGTCGAACGCCGGAGAAACAAAGTTCGCCACGATATTGATCCCGATAGTCGCGGTGATCATCGTCAGCAGGCCAATCGCCATCGCGAGGCTGTTGCCGATATGGCTCACGGTTTCGATCGGGTCAGTGATCATTTTGCCGAACAGCGACTGAGTACCGGACACAATCACCACGGTGACAATAGAGAACAGCAGGAAGTTAAACGGCAGGCCCCAGCGGTTGCCGCGGCGGATCTCATTCATGCTTTTACCGTAGCGAGAGAAGTCGCCGAAGTTCAGCAGCGGGCCGGAGAAGTACGACACCACCAGCGCGGTGGCGGTGATCATCTGCCACACCTGCTCGCCGGAGCTAAGCTGTTTGCTGGCTAAGGTAAAGGAGATGCCATCGAAGCCGGTCTGATACAGGATCCAGCCTGCCAGCGCCATCATCACGATGTATACCGCAGGGCCCGCGATATCAATAAAGCGCTTAATCGCATTCATCCCGTGCCAGAACACCATCGCCTGCAGCACCCACATAATGCCGAAACAGATCCAGCCGAGCTGAGACAGGCCGAGGAAGCTCACGCCCGTCATTGGGGCAAGCGTTGGCCAGAACTTCAACAGCACCAGCATTAAGGCGTTAGCGGCCAGGTAAGTTTGTATCCCGTACCAGGCGAAGGCGATAAGCCCGCGGATCACCGCCGGAATATTCGCGCCGAAGACGCCGAAAGCCTGGCGGCAAATCACCGCGTAAGGCACGCCCGCCATCTGGCTGGGTTTGGCGACCAGGTTGGCACAAAACTGCACGATGCAAATCCCTGCCAGCAGGCAAATCAGTACCTGCCAGCTGGCAAGTCCGAGCGTAAAGAAGCTGGCTGCCACCACGTAGCCGCCCATGCTGTGTACATCTGACATCCAAAACGAAAAAATATTATACCAGGACCAAGTCTGGTGGCGGGTTGGGGCCAGGTCATCGTTGCACAGGCGCGGGCTGTAGCCGGCGTTGGCACTCTCTTTCATGGCTGGGGCGTTGTTCTCTATACCTGGCATGGGATCTGCTCCTATAAAAACAGAAGATGGATTACGTCTGCCATAGGTATTGCAGGAACCAGGCCAGGTTTACATTTCTTGTATTCAATTATCAATGATATTGTATACAAATAAAGGGTGCCTGGTGCTAACAGGAGAGGTGAATGAAACGTGATTTCGGGGTGACAGCCCCAGCAGAACTGCATGATAAAGAAGCCGTTATCTGGCAATCGCTGATGACGGCGATGGTCGAACACCAGCTGCCGCCGGGCAGCAAACTGCCGGAAGAAGCGCTGGCGGACGTTTTTGGCATTAGCCGAACCGGGATCCGTAAAGTCTTAACGCGCCTCGCAACGGTGCAAATGATCACCCTGCTGCCCGGGCGTGGTGCATTTGTGGCGATGCCGGACGTCGAAGAATCAAAAGCGATCTTCCAGACGCGCTCCGTCCTCGAATGCGCCAACCTGCCTCATGTCCTCGAGCATCTTCAGGCACCGCACCTGGCCGCGCTGCGTAAAATCATCCAGCAGGAAGAAAAAGCGCACCGCGACGGAGACGGGCCGGCGGCCATCCGCCTTTCAGCGGCGTTTCATATTCAGCTGCAGGCTATCTCCGGCAATGCCGTGCTGACGGAAATGGTCACCAGTTTGACGCACCGCTCCTCGCTGGTGATCGCTGCCTGGGGCGCGCCGTGGCAGCGGGGCTGCCGCTGTGACGATCATGAACACCTTATCGATCTGCTGCGCAAAAAAGACATTGAGCCGCTGACCCTGGCGATGAAGCACCACTTCGATCACATTGTTTCCAGCCTGCATTTTGAGCGCAGCGGTGAAACCACCCCAGACTTCGCCCGCCTCTTTGGCACCCGACAGGAATAACCATGCCACAGCCTATTATTCAAGTGATCAACCCCAACACCAGCCAGGCGATGACGCACACCATTGCAGAAGCCGCGCGTAGCGTTGCCGCCCCCGGTACACAAATCCTCGCGACATGCCCGGAGCAGGGCGTGGAGTCAATAGAAGGGCACTTTGACGAAGCCATTGCGGCCATCGGTGTGCTGGAACAAATTCAGCAGGGCAAAGCGCAGGGCGCGAGCGGGCACGTCATCGCCTGCTTTGGCGACCCTGGGCTGCTGGCGGCGCGTGAGATAGCCAGCGGGCCGGTGATTGGCATTGCCGAAGCGGCCATGCATATGGCCACGATGGTCGCCACCCGCTTCTCTATTGTCACCACGCTGCCACGCACGGTGATCATCGCCCGCCATTTGCTGCAGCAATACGGCTTCGAGCATCACTGCGCGGCGCTGCATGCCATCGATCTGCCCGTGCTGGCGCTGGAAGACGGCACCGGGCTGGCCCAGCGCATGGTGCGTGAGCGCTGCATTCAGGCCAAAAAAGAAGACAACAGTGGGGCGATCGTGCTGGGCTGTGGCGGCATGGCAAACCTGGCGAAAGAGCTGACCGAAGAGATCGGTATCCCGGTTATCGACGGCGTCACCGCGGCGGTGAAGCTGGTGGAGTCGCTGGTTGCGCTGGGGATCGGCACCAGCAAATTTGGCGATCTCGCTTATCCGAATAAAAAGCCGCTTTCCGGCTCTTTTGCTCGTCTGGGTTAAGGTTAAAAGAGGCCAACTATGACGGAAGAACAAAAGCGTAATCGCTACCCTTTTACCGAAAACTACCCGCGCGATCTCGCTGGTTATGCCGGCAATCCTCCCCATGCGCAGTGGCCGAACGGCGCGCGTATTGCGGTTCAGTTTGTCCTGAACTTTGAAGAAGGGGCGGAAAACAACGTGCTGCACGGCGACAGCGGCTCGGAACAATTTCTCTCTGACATCATCGGGGCGGCCAGCTTCCCGGACCGCCACATGTCGATGGACTCCCTGTACGAATACGGCTCCCGGGCAGGGTTCTGGCGTATCCACAATGAATTCCAGAAGCGCGGTCTGCCTCTGACGGTGTTTGGCGTCGCCATGGCGCTGGCCCGCAACCCGGAGATTGTGGCCGCGATCAA
The DNA here is from genome assembly GCA_000277545.1 of Enterobacter sp. Ag1. Taxonomy (GTDB): domain Bacteria; phylum Pseudomonadota; class Gammaproteobacteria; order Enterobacterales; family Enterobacteriaceae; genus Cedecea. The sequence goes on from AKXM01000022.1 coordinate 14,727, forward strand.
AGCCGCTGACTACGACGTGGTCAGCCACGGCTGGCGCTGGATCCATTATCAGAGTATGGACGCTGCCACCGAGCGCCAGCACCTGCATCAGGCGATGGAAATCCTGGAAGATCTGTTCGGCTCCCGCCCGCTAGGTTGGTACACCGGGCGCGACAGCCCTAATACCCGCAGGCTGGTGGTTGAGCACGGCGGTATCCTGTACGACAGCGATTACTACGGCGACGATCTGCCTTTCTGGAGCAAAGTGGCCTGCGAAGACGGCAGCACCAAACCTCACCTGATCGTGCCGTACACGCTGGATACCAATGATATGCGCTTCGCCACCGCGCAGGGGTTCAATACCGCCGAGCAGTTTTACACTTACCTGAAAGACAGTTTTGACGTGCTGTATGAAGAAGGGGACACGGTACCGAAGATGATGTCTATCGGCATGCATTGCCGCCTGTTAGGGCGACCGGGCCGCTTCCGGGCGCTGCAGCGTTTTCTGGATTACGTGCAGCAACATGAAGGGGTGTGGATTTGCAGAAGGCAGGACATTGCTGAGCATTGGGTGAAGACGCACCCGTTTGTTGAATGATGTTATTGGCCTTCCCATTCTTCTGTGGATGCCATTTTTATACAGATATGTCTTTGAGGCTCGTTTCTGAGATATTTGTTACTTTGTTGCTGTTCCGTTCACCCGTATCTCTGCTTCCGCTGCACGTTCAGAGCACGGTGAACGTGTCGGGGAGATAACGCCATCTCCCTGACAACCCTGGCGCCCGACAGCTCAACCCCGCCTGAGTTGGGTCATCACCGGGGGCGATGAGAGCCGGGGACAAATCTCCCCTCACCCCAGCCCTCTCCCCAAAGGGGCGAGGGAGAAAACAAAATCCACGGGAAACATTGTTTATTCCCTCTCCCTTCCAGGAAGAGGGTTAGGGTGAGGGTAAAAGAAGCCGAGACGTTGTGGCTGAGAGCGTCGGGAACGCATCTCAGGCGACCCAGGACTGGGAGATAAAACGGAGGTCTGCCGCTTCAGCGGTCGATTTATTTGGCCGGGAGTCCGGGTTCTTAGGGGAGTGACGGTGACTCCCCTAAGACGTTCACCTGTATGGTGGCAACATATGAAGCGGTATTTGAGGTGAACGGAACACGACATGGGCTTTCATAAACAGAAGATTTTATGGTGAAGAAACAGACTATCACCCCATTAAACTCACATGCGCGGCCACAATCTTCCAGCCTGAGGCAAACCGGACCCAGGTCTGCATCTGGCGGCCAATCTTATCGCTGCCTTCTCGGGTAAATTCTGTGCTCGCTACCGCGAGGTCGTCGCTGAAGGTGGTGATAACGGTATTTCTCAGCTGGCGATCCAGCCCCTTCGGCGAACGCCCGTTGCGGAAAGCGCGGATCTGCTCAATGCCATAAAGGTTTTCCGTTGCGCCAAAACGCACGGTGCGAGCATCCTCCCAAAACAGCTCATCCAGAACGGCGACATCATTGGTAATCAGCGCCTGCTCGTAGCGATAAAATGCCGCAGTGACTTCATTTAAAACGGCCGGGCGGTCAATATTATCTCGCATCATTTAACTTACCTTCGTCTGTAAAATACCCTGAGATTCCAGGCGGCGAGCGGCCTGCAAACACACGTCTTCCCGCCAGGGTGCGGCAATTAATTGCACGCCAATCGGTAAACCGCTGGCCGCGACCAGCGGGGTGCTGACAACCGGTAATCCCAGGAAAGAGATTGGCTGCGTCAGGATGCCCATGCTGGCTTTGACCGGGATATCTTGCCCGTTGATATGCATGGTTTGCTGCCCGATAAGCGTGGCGCAGCATGGCGTGGCGGGGGCAACAAGCAGATCAAAATGGTCAAACAGCGGCAGCGTGCGATCGCGGAACCAGGCCCGGAAGCGCTGAGCCTGGGTGTACCAGGCCGACGGCGTCATGGCCCCCGCCAGCAGGCGTTCGCGCGAGTTAGGTTCGAAGCGCTCAGGGCTGGTTCGCAGTGCGGGCAGGTACTGATTTCCCCCTTCGGCGGCGGTCAGCAAAAAAGCCGCCGAACGGGCGAGTTCGGCTTCCGGCATAGAAACTTTTTCCGTAGCCTGGAGCGCTTTGGCTACCCGGCTAACGGCTTCTTTGGCATCCGCGTCACACCAGCTTTCAAAGAAACCCTCTAGCACCGCCACGCGAAGCGGCGTATCACGCTCAAGCGCTGCGCAAACCGGCTCAATGGCGCGCGAAGTCTGAAAAGGATCGCTACTGTCGTACCCTTGCAGCACATCGTAAACCGCCGCGACATCCTCCACGCTCCGAGCCAGCGGGCCGATATGGTCGAGGCTGGCGACAAAAGGATGGCTGCCGCCGCGCGACAGGCGGCCAAAAGTCGGCTTCAGGCCCACGAGCCCGCAAAGTGAAGACGGGACGCGAATGGAGCCGTTGGTGTCGGTGCCAAGGGTGAAGTTCACCATGCCCGCAGCTACAGCTGCCGCTGAGCCGCCGGACGAGCCGCCCGCAATACGCGACATATCGTGCGGGTTTTTGGTGGCTCCGTAATAACTGTTTTCCGTGGTGAAGCCGTAGGCATAGGCATCCATATTCAACGCCCCGCTTAGCATTCCCCCCGCTTTTTGCAGCCGTGTAATAGCGAAGGCATCTTCAGAGGCCGCGGGTTGCCCGGCAAATAACTCCGCACCTGCAAGGGTTGTTACCCCTTTAATGTCGAAAAGATTTTTTACCGCGTAAGGCACGCCCGCGAGCGCTGGCAAAGGGCTGCCGCGACCGATCAGTTGGTCTACCGAGGTCGCCTCCTTCAGAAGACGATCCTGGGTGATTTCCGTAAAGGCATTAAGCTGCGGGTTTCGCTGCTCAATCTTTGCCAGCGTTTGCCGGGCCAGTTCGGTAGCTGAAAAATCTTTGTCCCGCAGTCCCTGCTGGATCTGTCGGATAGAAAGGGCGGTCATAGCGTATAAACTCCGGCGGTTTCCTGGCGATCGGCAAGCGGGAAGGCCATCAGCGGTCCAGCCATGGCCGCAATACGTGTCAGCTGCAACTCCAGCTCTTTGCGGCGCTCGTCGGTCAGCGGCACGGCGAGTAGTTGCTCCATCAGGACAATGTAGTGCTGCCAGTCAAAAGAAGATTGGTTCATTGGTATTTTCCTCAAAAGCCTGCGGCGCTGCCGTTGCTGCGCGGATCCCACGCACCTTCGAGCATGCCATTGGTATGTCTGACGATGGCGCCGGCGTGGCCGACGATCTCGCTGAAGGCGGGGACTGTTTCTACCTCGTGTCCGAGGGCTTCAAGCGCGTTGACGGTGTCCTGGCTAAAGCGGCTCTCAAGCTTGAGGCTGTCGGAAACTTGCCCCCAGGTGCGGCCCAGCAGCCAGCGCGGCGCGCAAATGGCCTCCTGTAAACCGATGCCCTGAAGTACATAGCGGGTAAAGATTGTCGCCTGCGTCTGCGGCTGGCCGTCGCCGCCCATCGAGCCGTAAACCAGCGTTCTGCCGTCGGCGAGCCTGGCTGCTGCCGGGTTCAGGGTGTGGAACGGTTTTTTGCCCGGCGCCAGCGCCAGCAGATGCTCTGCATCGAGGCTGAAAGATGCCCCGCGGTTTTGCCACAGCACGCCGCTTTGGGGTAGCACAACCCCGCTGCCGAATTCGTGATAAATACTTTGAATAAACGACACGGCCAGGCCATTCCCGTCAATGACGCCCATCCAGACCGTGTCGCCGGGGCCTTTACCTTTGCCCCACGGGGCGGCGCTTTGGTCATCAATTTTTGCGGCCAGCAGATCCAGCGCCTCGGGATCTAACAGGTTTTGTATTGAGGTCGCGATCAGGCGCGGGTCGGTGATGTGCTTGTCGCGCAGCGCAAAGGCTTTTTTAGTGGCTTCCACGATGCGGTGTACGGTCTGAACTTCACTGGCGTTTGCCATCGACAGGCGGTCGGTAATGCCGAGGATCGCCAGCGAGACCAGCCCTTGCGTAGGCGGGGCGAGGTTAAAAACTTCCCCGGCCTGGTGCTCAAGGCGAAGCGGTTTGCTGCGGGTTGCCCGATGTGCGGCGAGGTCAGCCGCGGTGATTGGCAATCCCAGTTCGGCCAGCTCTTCGGCAATGATTGAAGCCAGCGGGCCGCGATAGAAACTGTCCAGGCCTTCTACGGTCATTCGCGTCAGGGTCCTGGCCAGCCGGGGCTGCGTGAAACGACTCCCGGTCGCGGGCACTTCACCGCGCTGCAGGAAAGTGTCGGCAAAACCTGGAATATCAACCAGCTCGACGTATTTGCTTTGTGTCGCGTTCGCCTGAGAGGCGGTGACCGGGATCCCGTCCGCCGCATAGCGAATAGCATCGGCCATCAGGCGGGAAAGCGGCATCTGCCCGCCGCCAAGCTCCGATGACACTTTCAGTGCTTCTGCCCAGCCGCTCAGCGTGCCGGGCACGGTCAACGCAGCACGGGTGCCGCGATGGGGAATAGCGCGCGCTCCCCGGTAGAAATCCAGTGACGCCAGCGATCCGGCGGCCCCGCTGGCGTCGATGGCCACAGGTTCCCCTTCAGGCGGAACAATCAGCCAGAATCCATCCCCGCCTATACCGTTCATATGGGGATAAACCACCGCGATAGTGGCGGCTGCGGCGACCATCGCTTCAACGGCATCACCGCCCTGGCGCAGCACAGACAGCGCACTTTCAGAAGCCAGATGATGGGGCGTCACCGCCATGCCTCCGGGGGCCATATTGCTTTGCATATTTTTCTTCTCTTGCAGGAAATCCGCTCGGGTAGGGGAGTCAGAAGCAAGAGATGTTCCAGGTTGACGAAGATCGTTTCACTGTGTCAGGCTTTGATGAAACAAAAGTTGCAGGAGTCGGCATGAAACAGTTAGACGAGCGGTTGCGGGCGTCATGGGCGCTCTTTTCCCCGCAGGAGCAGCGCGTGGCCTCGTTCATCGTTGACCACTTTGATGACTTGATCAGCTACAACAGCGCCGAGTTGGCGCGGCTTTCAGGCGTGTCCAAGGCCACCGTGAGCCGCCTGTTTAAGCGCTTAGGTTACGAGCGCTACAAAGATATGCGCGAAGAGCTGCGGACCCTGCGCCAGAGCGGGATGCCGCTGACGGAAAACCGCGATGCCGTGCAGGGCAACACGCTGCTGGCGCGTCATTACAAGCAGGAAATGGCGAACCTTACTCAACTGGTGAATCAGCTGGAAGCGGGCCCGTTTGCCGAAGTGGTCAAGGCCCTTGTGACCGGAAAACGGCTGTTTATCATTGGGATGCGAAACTCCTGGCCGGTGGCGATGCACTTGCGCCAGCAGCTTTTGCAGGTGCGCAGCGGCGTACATCTGCTCCCGCAGCCGGGGCAGACGCTGGCGGAAGAGCTGGTGGATATCGGTCCGGAAGATTGCGTCGTCACCGTGGCGTTTCGCCGCAGGCCGCGCATTATCAAGCCACTGCTCACCAGTTTACAGCAGCGCGGTATACCGCTGGTGATGCTGAGCGAACCGGGTTCGGCGGTGCTGGCAAGTTATCCTGGTTGGCATTTGAGCGCGCCGCTCGACAGCGTATCGGCGTTTGACAGCTACAGCAGCGCCATGAGCCTGGTGAATTTACTGGCTAACGCGGTGCTGCATGAATCATTGACCAGTGGGCGTCAGCGTATCCATAATATCGCTGAATTGTATACAGAGCTGGACGAGCTCGAACAGCGTTAATGCTCCTCGACGGTGCAACTGCACAGTTCGGGTGAGCCAAAAGAGTTCATCGTTTTTACCCAAACCTGTTTTTCCGCGCTGGCTTAAGCCTGTCAGCCGGAAAAAATTTTGCCTGCGGCTGGCACATTAGTTGCAAAAGATGATTATAAGAATCTTTTGTTTCAATCTCAGACTCAAGGAATCGCCATGTTTGATATTCAGCAGTTTTCCCAGATCAACCCGCCGCACCGTTTGCTGATGGGGCCAGGCCCGATCAATGCCGATCCGCGCGTGCTGCGTGCCATGGCGAGCCAGCTTATCGGCCAGTATGACCCGGTGATGACGGGATATATGAATGAGGTGATGGTGCTGTACCGCGAGCTCTTCCGCACCGAAAACAAATGGACGATGCTGGTGGACGGCACTTCCCGCGCCGGGATCGAGGCCATTTTGCTGTCGGCTATTCGCCCTGGCGATAAAGTGCTTGTGCCAGTGTTTGGCCGTTTTGGTCACCTGCTGTGTGAGATTGCCCGCCGCTGCCGCGCCGAAGTGCACACCATTGAAGTGCCGTGGGGCGAAGTATTCAGCCCGCAGCAAATCGAAGACGCCATCAAAGTGGTAAAACCTCGCCTGCTACTGACCGTGCAGGGCGATACTTCCACCACGATGCTGCAGCCGCTGGCTGAACTGGGGGAGATCTGCCGCCGCCACGGCGTGCTGTTCTACACCGATGCTACAGCATCGTTTGGCGGGAACGAACTGCTCACCGATGCCTGGGGACTGGATGCCGTTTCCGCCGGATTGCAGAAGTGCCTGGGCGGCCCGTCAGGCAGCTCACCGGTCACCCTTAGTCCGAAAATGGAAGAGGCCATTCGCCGCCGTAAATGCGTGGAAGAAGGCATTCGCACTGCCGCCCATCAGGACGGGGACGAAGAGATGATCTACTCCAACTACTTCGATCTGGGCATGATCATGGACTACTGGGGGCCGGAACGTCTGAATCACCACACCGAAGCGACGAGCATGCTGTTTGCTGCCCGTGAGTGCGCCCGCGTGATCCTTGAAGAAGGTCTGGACGTCGGTATTGCCCGCCATGAGCTGCACGGCAGGGCGATGGTGGCGGGGATCCAGGGCATGGGGCTGGAAACTTTCGGCGATCTTGACCACAAGATGAACAACGTCCTCGGCGTGGCTATCCCGGCGCAGGTTCACGGCGAAGAGGTTCGTAAGCTGCTGCTGGAAGATTTCCATATCGAGATCGGCACCTCCTTCGGCCCGCTGCAGGGCAAAATCTGGCGCATCGGCACCATGGGCTACAACGCACGCAAAGACTGCGTGCTGCAAACGCTCACCGCGCTGGAAGCGGTGCTTAACCGTCTCGGCTTTAAAAGCGTGCAGGGTGAAGCGATGCAGGCAGCGTGGAACGTTTACGCGCAGGGGGCCCGCTAATGGGCGCGCCGCTTATGGATGCTAACTATGCCGCGGTAGCCGCCCAGCGCGTCATGGACAGGGCTGACCAGCTAGCTGCTATCAGCGAAAGCGCGGGCCAACTGACCCGGGTTTACCTTTCGGTGCAACATTTGCGGGCGAATCAGCTGGTCGCTGGCTGGATGGAACAGCTCGGCATGACGACCTGGCAGGACGCTGTCGGCAATATTTGTGGGCGTTACGAAGGCAGGCAAGAAGGCGCGCAGGCGATTTTGCTGGGGTCCCATCTTGATACGGTGCGCAATGCGGGCCGCTACGATGGGATGCTCGGCGTGCTGTGTGCCCTGGAAGTGGTCGCGTGCCTTTATCAAAACAATATCCAGCTCGAGCAGGCCATCGAAATTGTCGGTTTTGGCGATGAAGAAGGCACCCGCTTTGGGGTTACCCTGCTGGGGAGCCGAGGCATCACCGGCAGTTGGCCGGCGCATTGGCTGAGCTGTGAAGATGCCAGCGGCGTCAGCGTGGCGCAGGCCATGACGATTGCCGGTCTGGATCCGACGCGTATTGCCAGCGCGGAGCGGCCAAAAAGCGATTTCAGCGCTTACCTTGAGCTGCATATCGAGCAGGGACCGGTGCTGGAAGAGCAGGGCCTTGCGCTGGGCGTGGTCACGGCCATTAACGGTGCCCGTCGCCTGAACTGCAGCTTTACCGGCCATGCGGGCCATGCGGGGACGGTGCCAATGGCGCTGCGCAAAGATGCGCTGGCCGCCGCTGCCGAATGGATGACCTTTATTGAATCCGCCACGCGCCGCCACGGCCCCGACGAAGTTGCCACGGTGGGAACGTTAAGCTGCGCGCCAGGCGCGGTGAACGTCATCCCTGGCGACGTTCAGCTTACGCTGGACATTCGCAGCCCGCGTGACGAAAGCCTGGCGAGTTTGTTAGGCCAGCTTCTTGCCGAAGGGGAAGCGATTGCCGCCCGTCGCGGTATGCAGTTTACCGCAGAAGCCTACTACGCTATTCCGGCCACGCCGTGTGATGCGGCGTTGCAGGCAACGCTAACGCAGGCGGTGAGCGAAGTTCAGGGGCGGAGCCTGTCGTTGTCAAGCGGCGCAGGGCACGACGCCATTGCCATCGCCGAGCGTTGGCCGAGCGCTATGCTGTTTGTTCGCTGCGAGAAGGGTATCAGCCATCATCCGGCGGAATCCGTCATGGAAAGCGACGTGGCCCTTGCCGTTCAGGCTTTGACTGGCGCCGTGACTGTGCTGGCGGAACAATAAAAAAACCGGCCTGAACAGGCCGGTTTCTGCGTACTTTCATTCTTAAAGGCTGAAAGGATCGGCATCCTGCCAGGCCGGGAATTTCTCCCGGTACTCCCGCAGCGCAATCAGCGAAAGATCGGCATCAAGTCGTGCCGCCTGGTGAGGTTCAACGCTCGCCAGGATCTCGCCCTGCGGGCTGATGATCCGGCTGTCGCCCCGGTAATGGTGGCCGTTGCCGTCGGTGCCCACGCGATTGCAGCCTGCCACATAAGCCTGGTTCTCAATGGCGCGCGCCTGCAGCAGGCTTTGCCAGTGCAGAGAGCGCGGCGCGGGCCAGTTGGCGACGTACAGCGCCAGATCGTAGTCATTGCGATTGCGGGACCACACCGGGAAGCGCAGGTCGTAGCAAACCAGCGGTAAAATACGCCAGCCTTTCCACTCAATAATCACGCGTTCTTCCCCGGCCTGATAATGATGATGCTCATCGGCCATGCGGAACAGGTGGCGCTTATCGTAGAAATGCACTTTGCCGTCCGGCTGAACCAGCAGGAAGCGGTTCACCGGCCCACGTTCGGTTTGCAGAGCGGCGCTGCCGGCGATCATCGCCTGCGTTTGCTGGGCTTTGAACTGCATCCAGTCAATCACTTCCTGTTCCGGCATTGACTGCACGGCGGCTTCCATCGCAAAGCCGGTGGTGAACATTTCCGGCAGAATAATCAGGTCACGCCCGCGCACGCCCTCCAGCAGCACATCAAAATGACGCAGGTTCGCGGCACCATCCATCCAGACGAGCGGTTGTTGCAGAACGGAAACTTTCAGACCAGACACCATCGGCAGCCTCTTAGCAGAATATTTCATCCACTGTAGCACGAGAAAACGTGCTTTTGTTGGCAATAAAAAACCCCTCATAAGAGGGGTTAATGGTCAGGCGGCTTCAACCTTTCTGTGCTTTTCCGGCACCTTCACCGGCTGTGTCGCCAGCGCCTCCGGATCAAACTCATCCACGTTGATGCTGCGCAGGCGGCTGGCTTCCGCTTTAGTCAGAATCGCCGCTTCATCGGCGGTGATCTTGCCTTCACCCAGCAGCTGCTTCGCCAGCTCATCCAGGCGAGTGAACGGCAGATTGCGCTTCAGCTCTTTGCACACGCGCTGGTGGATTGGCTCGGCGGCCATAATATCCAGCAGAGCGGCTTCCAGCAGGCCAGCAGGGTTATGCTCGCTTGGCGTCAGGTACTGACCGCGGCCAATACGCGACCGGGTTGCGGACGGCACCTGCAGGATTTTCGCCAGCTTGTGGTCCAGCACATCGGACGGCGCATCGTAGCGGCGACCCAGCGGGAAGATAACCAGCCGCAGCGTACCGGCCACAAAGCGGTTCGGGAAGTTGCGCAGCAGGTCATCAATCGCCTGTTCGGCCTGGAACAGCGCATCCTGCACGCCCCAGTGAACCAGCGGCAGATCGGCTTCGTTACGCCCTTCATCTTCGTAGCGTTTCAGCACCGCCGTCGCCAGATAAAGCTGGCTCAGCACATCACCCAGGCGGGCAGAGATACGCTCTCTGCGCTTCAGGCTACCGCCCAGCACGGCCATGGAGACATCCGACAGCAGCGCCAGGTTGGCGCTCAGGCGGTTGATGTACTGGTAGTAGCGTTTAGTTGCATCGCGGGTCGGCGTGCTGCTGCCGAGGCCGTTGGTCAGGCCCAGCCACAGGCTGCGCATTTTGTTGCTGCCCACGTGGCCGATGTGCTTGAACAGCAGCTTATCGAAGGCATTCACGTCGTTATTCTGCGCCGCGGCCATCTCTTCCAGCACGTACGGATGGCAGCGAATTGCGCCCTGGCCGAAGATGATCATGCTGCGGGTCAGAATGTTAGCGCCTTCAACGGTGATGGCGATCGGCGCGCCCTGGTAAGCACGGGCCACGAAGTTAGCGTCGCCGAGCATGATGCCTTTCCCGCCGACGATATCCATCGCATCAAGAATGGCGCGCTGGCCACGGTGGGTACAGTGGTACTTAACAATCGCAGACAGTACGGCGGGTTTCTCACCGAGCACGATGCCGTAGGTAATTAAAGAAGCTGCGGCATCCATGACATACGCGTTACCGGCGATGCGTGCCAGCGGCTCTTCAATCCCTTCCATTTTGCCGATAGAAATTTTGAACTGACGGCGGATATGCGCGTAAGCACCCGTTGCCATCGCCACGGATTTCAGGCCGCCGGTAGCGTTAGACGGCAGGGTAATGCCGCGACCTACGGACAGGCACTCAACCAGCATACGCCAGCCCTGACCGGCCATTTTTGGACCACCGATAATAAAGTCGATAGGCACAAAGATGTCGTTCCCACGGGTTGGGCCGTTCTGGAACGGTACGTTCAGCGGGAAGTGACGTTTGCCGATTTCCACGCCAGGCGTGTGGGTTGGGATCAGCGCACAGGTAATGCCGAGGTCTTCTTCGCCGCCGAGCAGGCGTTTCGGGTCAGACAATTTGAACGCCAGGCCCAGTACGGTGGCGATAGGGGCGAGCGTGATATAGCGTTTGTTCCAGGTCAGGCGCATACCGAGCACCTGTTCACCCTGCCATTCCCCCATGCAAACCACGCCGCTGTCCGGGATTGCGCCGGCATCGGAACCGGCTTCCGGGCTGGTCAGCGCGAAGCAAGGGATTTCCAGGCCGCGTGCCAGGCGAGGCAGGTAGTGATCTTTTTGCTCTTCGGTGCCGTAGTGCTGCAGCAGTTCGCCCGGGCCTAAGGAGTTAGGCACGCCGACGGTAATCGCCAGGATCCCGGAAACGCCGGACAGTTTTTGCAGCACGCGAGCCTGAGCATAGGCTGAGAACTCGAGGCCGCCGTACTCTTTCTTGATGATCATCGCGAAGAAGCGATGCTCTTTCAGGTAAGCCCACAGCTCAGGGGGCAGGTCGGCCAGCTCATGGGTGATCTGGAAATCGTTCGCCATGCGGCAGGCTTCTTCCACCGGGCCATCAAGGAACGCCTGTTCCTCTTCGGTCAGCTTTGGCTGAGGGTAGTTATGCAGTTTTTGCCAGTCCGGCTTGCCGCGGAACAGATCGCCTTCCCACCAGGTCGTCCCGGCGTCGATGGCTTCTTTTTCGGTGCGGGACATCGGCGGCATGACTTTGCGGAAGCCACGGAAAATCGGTGCGGAGATCAGCGATTTACGCAGCGGCGTGACCAGCAGCGGCACCAGAATTACCGCCAGCGGAACCAGCACCCAGAAAGACCAGATGCCAGCGAAGCCCAGCGCGGCGGTCCACGCGAGCAGAAGCACGCTGCTAAGCAGCAGATTTGCCTGGTGATAGAACAACACACCCAGCAGAACAACGGTAAGGACAATGCTTAAAATCAACATAAAGAAAGCTCCCTTGCTTGTAGGAGGTCTGACCACTTGTGATGTATTGGTTGTAGTGGATGTTGCTTTCTTTAGCAATGTGTTTACAAAATAATTACAACCTCGCTCACATTGTTGCCGCCCTTCCAGGGAAAACCCCGGCTTTACACGCGGGGTTACGCTTCTCGCTTTCGGCGCTATCCGGTACACTGCGGGATGTGAAATTCACTCAAACCTCAAGGACCTCCTCATGTACCAGGATCTTATTCGTAGTGAGCTAAATGAAGCGGCGGAAACGCTGACTAACTTCCTTAAGGATGAAGCCAACATTCATGCTATCCAGCGCGCAGCGGTGCTGCTGGCAGACAGTTTCAAAGCGGGCGGCAAAGTACTGTCCTGCGGGAACGGTGGCTCACACTGCGATGCTATGCACTTTGCGGAAGAGTTAACGGGCCGCTATCGTGAGAACCGCCCGGGCTATCCGGCGATCGCGATTTCTGACGTGAGCCACATCTCCTGCGTCAGCAACGATTTTGGCTACGACTATGTCTTCTCTCGCTACGTTGAAGCCGTTGGCCGCGAAGGCGACGTGCTGCTGGGGATCTCCACGTCCGGCAACTCCGGCAACGTCATCAAAGCGATTGAAGCTGCCCGCGCGAAAGGCATGAAAGTCATTACCCTGACCGGCAAAGACGGCGGCAAAATGGCCGGTACGGCTGACATCGAAATCCGTGTGCCGCACTTCGGCTATGCGGACCGCATTCAGGAAATTCACATCAAAGTGATCCACATCCTGATTCAGTTAATCGAAAAAGAAATGGTTAAAGCTTAGCCCGTAATGCCCCTGCTCCTCCCGGAGCAGGGGTATTCGTTGTGGGAGAGAAGAGATGTGCGAATTGCTCGGGATGAGTGCCAACGTACCGACGGATATCTGTTTTAGTTTTACCGGACTGGTGCAGCGCGGAGGCGGAACAGGCCCCCATAAAGACGGCTGGGGTATAACCTTCTACGAAGGGAAAGGCTGCCGCACGTTTAAAGATCCGCAGCCGAGCTTTAACTCGCCCATCGCCCGCCTCGTCCAGGATTACCCAATTAAATCCTGCTCGGTTATTGCGCATATTCGCCAGGCAAACCGCGGCAAGGTTGCGCTGGAAAACACCCATCCGTTCACCCGCGAACTGTGGGGCCGCAACTGGACCTATGCCCATAACGGGCAACTCAAGGGCTATCGCACGCTGGAGACGGGGACGTTCCGCCCGATTGGCGAAACGGACAGCGAGCAGGCGTTCTGCTGGCTGCTGCACAAACTCACGCAGCGTTACCCGCGCACGCCGGGCAATATGGAAGCGGTATTCCGCTATATCACTGAACTGGGCGCAGAGCTTAGAGAAAAGGGCGTGTTTAACATGCTGCTGTCGGACGGGCGCTACGTGATGGCGTTTTGCTCGACGAACCTGTTCTGGATCACCCGCAGAGCGCCATTCGGTGTCGCTAAGCTGCTGGATCAGGACGTGGAAATTGATTTTCAGGAAGAGACCACACCGAACGATGTGGTCACGGTCATCGCAACTCAGCCGCTGACCGCCAACGAAACCTGGCACAAAATTGAGCCAGGCAAGTCGGCGTTATTTTGCCTCGGTGAGCTTATAGTTTGAAGCCAGCTGCGGTTGAACTGGCGTCATCACGGCAGGTTTGCTGATGACGTAGTTCCCGCTGACCACGGCCACGCCCGGTGGTTGATGGTTAGCTGCGAAGTAGTCATAGCCCGGTTTCAGCTCTTTCCAGAAGTTGATGTAGGTGGAGTACTTGTGGCGTTCCATATTGGCGTCGGTCATACGGAACGGGAAGATACTCACCTGCACGCGTGGCTGGCCAAACACCAAAGCCCCGGTCACAAACTGGAAGATTTCGTCGATGCCGGAGTCGGTCATGGCATAGCAGCCAATCGACACGCAGGCGCCGTGAATCATCAGGTATTTCCCTTCATAGCCGTGAGCGCGGTCAAATTCATTCGGGAAGCCAATATTAATGGCTTTATAGAAGCGGCTGTCCGGTTTTAACTGACTGCGATCAACGCTATAAAACCCTTCCGGGCTTTTAAAATCGCCCTGACGCTGTTTTGGCCCCAGGCCGCCGGAATAGTTACAGATGCGGTAACTGTTGAGGAGCTGGTACTGCTCGCCCATTTTCACCCACAGTTCCAGGGTGCGCTCTTCTTTAAAGATTTGAATATAAACCGGGGAGCCCATTAGCTGCTGTCTGCTATCTTTGCCGACAGGGGCGGCGACACCGCTGCTGTTAAGCAGGCTGGCGAAAGAGAAAAACGGCATAGAGAGCATCGCAATAATCAGTGCGATATTACGCATACTGCTTGATTCCTTGATAAACCTGAAACTAACAGCCAGGACGGCTAAAGGGACCCGAAATCAGAAAATTCTGTACAGGATTGCGCTCACATTAGCATCGTGGCTAATTTTCGCAAGCGCCAGACGCGGGCGTTTACACATTTTATTGGAATCAATTGGAGTTTTTGCGGTGTGTCACTTTATGCCCAAGGTGATGCCACTCGCAGGGAAAGATTTGTTGGCCTGCGACAATTTCCTCATTTTGAAAATTAGCTGTATACTTATCCAGTGTTATTTTTCTGGTTGAGTGGATATGCGCAAAATCATTCATGTCGATATGGACTGCTTTTTTGCCGCCGTTGAGATGCGTGATAACCCGGCCCTGCGCGATATTCCCCTCGCTATTGGCGGCAGCGCCCAACGGCGAGGCGTGATCAGCACGGCGAACTATCCCGCCAGAAAATACGGCGTGCGCAGCGCGATGTCGACCGCGATGGCGTTAAAACTCTGTCCACATCTCACGCTATTGCCGGGCCGGTTCGACGCCTATAAAGAAGCCTCCAACCATATTCGTGAAATCTTCTCCCGCTATACCCCGCTGATCGAACCCTTGTCGCTGGATGAAGCTTATCTGGACGTTACGGACAGCGAACACTGCCAGGGTTCAGCCACGTTGATCGCCCGCGAAATTCGTCAGGCCATTGCCGACGAACTGAACCTGACCGCCTCAGCTGGCATTGCGCCGATAAAGTTTCTGGCAAAGATTGCCTCCGACCTCAATAAACCCAACGGCCAGTATGTCATTACGCCCGAACAGGTACCGGACTTTTTAGCGACGCTACCGCTCGGGAAAATTCCCGGCGTGGGCAAAGTCACGGTGGCAAAGCTGGAAACGCTCGGTCTGCGAACCTGCGCTGACGTGCAAAATGCTGACCTGGCCATGTTGTTAAAACGCTTTGGGAAATTTGGCCGGGTGCTGTGGGAGCGCAGCCAGGGCATTGATGAGCGCGAGATCAGTAACGATCGTCAGAGAAAGTCGGTGGGGGTAGAGCGGACGCTCGCGGAAGACATTCATGAATGGCCAGAATGCGAAGAGATTATTGAACGCCTGTACCCGGAGCTTGAGAGGAGACTTGCCAAAGAGCGGGCCGATCTGCGTATCGCCCGGCAAGGCATCAAGCTGAAGTTTAATGACTTTCAGCTGACGACCCAGGAGCACGTCTGGCCGAAGCTGAACAAAGAAGACCTGATTGCCACCGCCCGTAAAACATGGGAAGAACGGCGGGGAGGGCGCGGCGTCCGGCTGGTGGGGCTGCATGTGACGCTGCTCGACCCGCAACTGGAGAGGCAACTGCTGCTGGGGTTGTGAATAAGACCCTCATCCCGGCCTTCTCCCTGGAAGGGAGAAGGGGAAAAACACGTTTTCGCTGAAAGTAAGGTAGACAAAGAAAATCCCCTCTCCCTTATAGGGAGAGGGTTAGGGTGAGGGTAAAACTTATTTCGCCGGAATCGCCTTCAGCAGCTCGGTCAGCAGCGTCCAGTACTGGCCAACGCTCTCAATATGTACCTGCTCGTCCGGGGAATGTGGGCCGGTAATGGTTGGCCCGATGGAAACCATATCCATCTCCGGATACGGCTTTTTGAACAGACCACATTCCAGGCCCGCGTGGATAACCATGATGTTCGGCGTCTGGTTGAACAGCTTCTGGTAAGTCTCGCGTACCAGGGCCATCACCGGAGACTTAGCGTCCGGCTGCCAGCCAGGATAGCTGCCTTTCGCCACGGTTTTCGCCCCGGCCAGTTCACCCAGGGACTCCAGCACGCTAACCACGTAGTCTTTACCGGAATCGATCAGGGAACGAATCAGGCAGATAATTTCTGCACTGTCGTCGCTCATGGTCACGACGCCCGCGTTCAGGGAAGTCTCAACCACGCCTTTCACTTCGTCTGAGTTACGAATCACGCCGTTTGGTGTTGCGTTCAGCAGATGCAGGAAGGTATCGCGAGTTTTAGCGGTCAGCGCCTGTTTGTCAGACGTTGTGGCTTCCACCAGAACGGTAATGTTCTTCTCGACCGCAGACAGTTCATTTTTCAGAACGGCCAGGTAAGCGTTAGCCGCAGACTTCAGCTCGGCCGCTTTCGCCGCAGGCACGGCCAGCGTGGCGAAGGCTTCGCGCGGAATGGCGTTACGCAGGGTGCCGCCGTTCAGGTCGAGCAGACGTGCGTCCAGTTCCGCGGCATGGGCCAGCAGGAAGCGAGCCAGCAGCTTGTTGGCGTTCCCCAGGCCCAGATGAATATCTGCGCCGGAGTGGCCGCCTTTCAGCCCTTTGATGGTCAGCTTGAAGGTGTCAAACCCAGCCGGAACGGCTTCACGCTGCAGCGGCAGCGTAGTGATAAAGTCGATCCCGCCCGCGCAGCCCATGTAGATCTCACCTTCCGTTTCGGAGTCGGTGTTGATCAGGATATCTGCCTGCATCCAGCCCGCCTGCAGGCCAAATGCGCCGTCCATCCCGGCTTCTTCGGTCATGGTCAGCAGCACTTCCAGCGGGCCGTGCGCCACGCTGTCGTCAGCCAGCACCGCCAGCGCGGACGCCATACCGATGCCGTTGTCTGCGCCCAGCGTGGTGCCGCGCGCTTTTACCCACTCGCCGTCGATGTACGGCTGGATAGGATCTTTAGCGAAATCGTGAACGGTGTCGTTGTTTTTTTGCGGCACCATGTCGAGGTGCGCCTGAAGCGCCACAGGTTTGCGGTTTTCCATGCCCGGCGTAGCAGGCTTGCGAATCAGGATATTCCCCACCTGGTCACGTTCGACGTGCAGGCCTTTTTCTTTTGCCCAGGACAGGATGTGTTCCGCCAGCGCTTCTTCATGATAGGACGGATGCGGAATAGAACAGATTTTGGCAAAAATATCCCACAGCGGCTGTGGCGATAATTGAGACAATTCAGACACGTTGAGTCTCCCTGGAGTCGTTTTTTTGGCTGACCGGTTACGTTTTTAGCCGGGTTCAGATACACCACAAGCACGGCTTGCGCGATGTTCTGAGAATACCACTTTCTTTTGTTGCGTGAAGGCTGAATACGAGCAAAATCCGCTGCCAGTGGCCTGCGGCACTGGTTTTTAGTGCGCCAGATCTCTATAATCTCGCGCAACCAAAACTCCTTCGAATACTTTTTAAGCCGTTATTTACAGGCCGGGACACTTCACATGAGCGAAAAATACGTCGTCACCTGGGACATGTTGCAGATTCACGCCCGCAAACTGGCTCAGCGTCTGCTGCCAGCCGAACAGTGGAAAGGCATTATTGCCGTTAGCCGTGGTGGCCTGGTGCCGGGCGCGCTGCTGGCTCGTGAACTGGGTATTCGCCATGTTGATACCGTTTGTATCTCCAGCTACGACCACGACAACCAGCGTGAGCTGACCGTGCTGAAGCGTGCGGAAGGCGACGGCGAAGGTTTTATCGTGATCGATGACCTGGTAGACACCGGCGGTACCGCGGTAGCCATTCGCGAAATGTATCCGAAAGCTCACTTCGTCACTATCTTCGCTAAACCAGCCGGTCAGCCGCTGGTGGACGATTACGTGATTGATATCCCGCAGGACACCTGGATTGAGCAGCCGTGGGATATGGGCGTGGTGTTTGTGCCGCCGTTGGCTGGCCGTTAATCCCTCTATGATTTGAGCTTTGTCATTTATTTGGCGCCCGGCATAGCCGGGCGTTTGTGTTATTTGGACCGTATCAGGCTACAATAGCGACGTTTCTCGTATTCATGGAGGCAGTGAAACGATGTCGCAGGCCAACCTCAGCGAAACCCTCTTTAAGCCAAGATTCAAACACCCGGAAACGTCCACGCTTGTTCGTCGCGCACGGCATACCGCCACGCCCGCGATCCAGTCCGCGCTGGACGGCAAAAACGTGCCCCACTGGTACCGCATGATCAACCGCCTGATGTGGATCTGGCGCGGGGTCGATCCGCGTGAAATCCTCGAAGTCCAGGCCCGGATTGCCTGCACCGAGGCTGAACGTACCAACGACGACCTGTTTGATACCGTGATGGGCTATCGCGGGGGGAACTGGATCTACGAATGGTCGAAGCAGGCGATGCTCTGGCAGCAGCGTGCCGGCCAGGAAACGGACGAAGAGAAAATCGGCAAATGCTGGCTGCAGGCGGCTAACCTCTACAGCATTGCGGCGTACCCGCACCTGAAAGGGGACGCGTTGGCGGAGCAGGCCCAGGTGTTGGCTAATCGGGCTTACGAAGAGGCGGCTCCCCGGTTGTCCGGCGGGCTGCGCGAGCTTGAATTCCCGATGACCGGTGGTGGCACCATCAGCGGCTTCCTGCACATGCCTAAAGGGGCAGAAGGGCCATTCCCGACCGTGCTGATGTGCGGCGGCCTCGATGCCCTACAGAGCGATTATTACAGCCTGTTTGAGAAATATTTTGCCCCACAGGGCATCGCGATGTTGACCATCGACATGCCGTCAGTCGGTTTTTCCTCTAAGTGGAAACTGACTCAGGATTCCAGCGTGCTGCACCAGCACGTGCTCAAAGCATTGCCCAACATTCCTTGGGTTGACCACACGCGCGTCGCAGCATTTGGCTTCCGCTTTGGCGCCAACGTTGCCGTGCGCCTGGCCTACCTCGAAGCGCCGCGCCTGAAAGCCGTTGCCTGCCTTGGGCCGGTGGTTCACGCTCTGCTGAGCGACCCGCAGCGCCAGGCCAACGTGCCGGAAATGTACATTGACGTGCTGGCGAGCCGTCTGGGCATGACCAGCATCTCCGACAGCGCGCTGAGCGTGGAGCTGAACCGCTACTCCCTGAAAACGCAGGGGCTGCTGGGTCGCCGCTGCCCAACGCCGATGCTGTCCGGCTTTTGGGAGAACGATCCGTTCAGTCCGGAAGAAGAATCCCGTTTAATCACTTCGTCATCTGCCGACGGCAAATTACTCCAGATCCCGTTTAAGCCGGTGTATCAAAATTTTGACAAAGCGCTGCAGGAAGTTACCGGCTGGATGAAACAAAGATTACGTTAAATATTTGCTAAATTACGGCGGTTTGCTAAAACAGTTGCTTCACAACAGGAGATCGTAATGACGTTACCGAGTGGACACCCGAAAAGTAGACTGATCAGAAAGTTCGCCTCGCTTGGCCCGTATATCCGGGAAGAGCAGTGTGAAGACAACCGTTTCTTCTTCGATTGCCTGGCGGTGTGCGTTAACGTAAAGCCCGCGCCGGAGAAACGCGAATTTTGGGGATGGTGGATGGTGCTGGAAGCCCAGGAAAAGCAGTTTACCTACACATGGCAGTTCGGCCTGTTTGATAAAGACGGAAAATGGACGGCGACCCCGGCAAAAGATAAAGAAGTGGATGAAAAACTGGAGCAGACGCTGCGCGGTTTCCACGGACGCCTGAAAGATTTACTCGCCACCCTTGAGCTTGGGCTGGTGCCTGCCGAGAACTTTGCGGAAAAGTCGCTTAAACTCTCCGCCTGAAAATAAAAAATCCCCGTCAAGCTGACGGGGATTTTTTTATCCGCAGTATCGCGAATTAGAACTGGTACACCATACCTACCGCAACAACGTCGTCGTTGTTCAGCTTCAGCTTGTTGTTGTCGCTCAGCTGGTTGATTTTGTAATCAACAAACGCAGACATGTTTTTGTTGAAGTAATAGGTGGCGGCCACGTCGATGTATTTCACCAGATCCGCATCACCAATGCCTTCGATGTCTTTCGCTTTAGACTGCACGTAGCCCAGGGATGGACGCAGACCGAAGTCGAACTGGTACTGAGCGATGGCTTCGAACGCCTGGTTTTTGTTAGCAAAACCAGACACGCTGCTGCTGGTGCCCGCCAGGGAACCCGGAACGCTGATTGGGTTCATGTTACGGGTTTCAGCGTAGATAGTTGCCAGGTACACGTTGTTTTTGTCGTACTTGATGCCGGTGGTCCAGGCTTCAGCTTTATCGCCTTTACCGTAAACGGAGGCTTTCTGCGCGTTGGTACGGTTAGAGTTGGCGTATGCTGCGCCCACGCTCAGGCCGGTGTCAGCGATGTCGTAGGACAGGCTGGTACCGAAGCCGTCGCCGTTCTGGCGAGAAGTATCGGAACGGGTGTTCGCGCTGTCAGCCCCGTTTTTGCCCTGGTATTGCAGAGCCAGCTTCAGGCCGTCAACCAGACCGAAGAAGTTGTTGTTGCGGTAAGTCGCCACGCCGGTCGCACGGCCGGTCATGAAGGTGTCGGTTCTGACGAAAGAGTCATCGCCGAACTCTGGCATCATATCGGTGTAAGAGGCGATGTTGTACAGCACGCCGTAGTTACGACCGTAATCAAATGAGCCGTAGTCACCGGCTTTCAGGCCCGCGAACGCCAGGCGAGTTTTGGTGCCGGTAGAGTCGTTCTCTGCTTTGTTACCCGCAATCTGGTATTCCCACTGGCCGTAACCGGTCAGCTGGCTGTTAATCTGAGTTTCACCTTTAAAGCCCAGGCGAGCGTAAGTCTGGTCGCCATCGGAACCGGTGTTGTCGCTGAAGTAGTGTTCAGCTTTAACGCGGCCATAGATGTCAACCTTGTTGCCGTTTTTGTTATAAACTTCGGCTGCCTGAGAAGCAGAAGCAGCCACGATACCCATTACCACTAATGCCAGTGTGCTCTTTTTCATTTGTTATCCCAAGAATGATGAACGCTTGCAAAATTGATCCAGGAGTCGGGCTCCTGCTAAAAACAGGAAGGGTTTTATCGTTCTCAGATTAAAGATTTATGACAATTTAGGAGAAAGATTAAATAAACGTAATAAAGTTTATATGTCATAAAAATGTAAAATATATCCGCTATCCTCAGCGATCCTTTCTGGCTTATTAGCCCTTTTCCCACGCCGCCTGTTGGCAAGCCGCGCGACTCCTGTTACAACGTCATCTGGCTTTTTAATTTCCCCTTATTTGTAGAAACGGCAGAGAATCATGAGTGACAGCCAGACGCTGGTCGTAAAACTAGGCACCAGCGTATTAACCGGTGGCTCCCGCCGCCTGAACCGAGCCCATATTGTTGAACTGGTTCGCCAGTGTGCCCAGCTGCACGCGGCGGGGCATCGTATTGTGATTGTGACTTCCGGGGCGATTGCCGCCGGGCGTGAACACCTCGGCTACCCCGAACTCCCCGCCACCATCGCGTCCAAGCAGCTGCTGGCCGCGGTAGGGCAAAGTCGCCTGATTCAGCTCTGGGAACAGCTGTTCTCTATTTACGGCATTCACGTCGGGCAGATGCTGCTGACCCGCGCCGATATGGAAGATCGCGAACGCTTCCTTAATGCCCGCGACACGCTCAGAGCGCTGTTAGATAACAACATCGTGCCGGTCATTAATGAAAACGACGCCGTGGCGACGGCTGAGATCAAAGTCGGCGACAACGACAATCTTTCCGCGCTGGCCGCGATTCTTGCCGGGGCCGACAAACTGCTGCTGCTCACCGACCAGCAGGGCCTCTACACCGCCGACCCGCGTAACAATCCGGCAGCGGAACTGATTAAAGAAGTGCACGGCATCGACGATGCGCTGCGCGCCATTGCGGGCGACAGCGTTTCCGGCCTCGGCACGGGCGGCATGGGCACCAAGCTCCAGGCGGCCGACGTCGCCTGCCGCGCGGGTATCGACGTCATCATCGCCGCAGGCAGCAAGCCGGGCGTTATCGGCGACGTCATGGCCGGCAACCCTGTGGGAACACGCTTCCACGCGCAGCAGTCGCCGCTGGAGAACCGCAAACGCTGGATCTTTGGCGCTCCGCCTGCCGGCGAAATCACCGTGGATGACGGCGCGCTGTCCGCTATTCTGGAGCGTGGTAGTTCATTGCTGCCTAAAGGCATCAAAAGCGTGAGCGGCAACTTCTCCCGCGGCGAGGTGATCCGCATTCGCAGCCTGGAAGGGCGCGACATCGCCCACGGTGTTTGCCGCTACAACAGCGACGCGCTGCGCCGCATTGCCGGGCATCACTCCCAGCAAATCGACGACATCCTCGGCTATGAATACGGCCCGGTGGCCGTGCATCGCGACGACATGATTGTTAATTAAGGAGCAGACTAATGCTTGAACAAATGGGCAAAGCGGCAAAAGAGGCCTCTTACCAGCTGGCACTGCTCTCCGGCCGCGAAAAGAACCGCGTGCTGGAAAAAATTGCCGACTACCTTGAAGCGCGTTCGGAGCAGATCCTGACCGCCAACCAGCAGGATGTAGACGAGGCGCGTAAAAACGGCCTCAGCGAAGCCATGCTCGACCGCCTGCAGCTCACCCCGGCTCGCCTGAAAGGCATCGCCGACGATGTGCGCCAGGTATGCAGCCTCGCTGACCCGGTAGGGCAGGTGATCGACGGCGGGCTGCTGGACAGCGGGCTGCGCATCGAGCGCCGCCGCGTGCCGCTCGGCGTGGTGGGCGTGATCTATGAAGCTCGCCCGAACGTGACCGTGGACGTCGCCTCCCTGTGCCTGAAAACCGGCAACGCCGCCATTCTGCGCGGCGGGAAAGAAACCTGGCGCACCAACAACGCCACGGTGGCGGTGATCCAGCAGGCGCTGGAAGAGTGCGGTCTGCCGAAAGCGGCGGTTCAGGCGATTGAAAACCCGGACCGCGCGTTGGTCACCGAAATGCTGCGCCTCGACCGCTACATCGACATGCTGATCCCTCGCGGTGGCGCGGGCCTGCATAAACTCTGCCGTGAACAGTCGACGATCCCAGTGATTACCGGCGGCATCGGCGTGTGCCACATCGTAGTGGACGACACCGCCGAGATTGAACCGGCGCTGAAAATCATCGTGAACGCCAAAACCCAGCGCCCGAGCACCTGCAACACGGTGGAAACGCTGCTGGTGCACCAGGCAATTGCCGACCGCTTCCTGCCTGCGCTGAGCAAGCAGATGGCGGAGTCCGGCGTAACGCTGCATGCTGACGAGAAATCGCTGCCTGTGCTGCAAACCGGCCCGGCGGCGGTGGAAGCGGTGAAAGAGGCGGATTACAACGACGAATGGCTATCGCTGCACCTGAATGTGAAAGTGGTGGCGGATCTCGATGATGCCATCGCCCATATTCGCGAGCACGGTACCCAGCATTCGGACGCTATCCTGACCCGCACGCTGCGCAACGCGAATCGCTTTATTAACGAAGTGGATTCCTCTGCCGTGTACGTCAACGCCTCAACCCGCTTCACCGACGGCGGCCAGTTCGGCCTGGGCGCGGAAGTGGCGGTCAGTACCCAGAAGCTGCACGCCCGCGGCCCGATGGGGCTTGAAGCCTTAACTACCTACAAGTGGATCGGTTTCGGCGACGACACTATTCGTGCGTAATTGAAGAAATGGTGATGCAAAAACCAGCAGTCAGTTTGATAAGTGGTTGACGCATCACCCAATCTTCCTTAACCTTTTACACCGCAGCCACGCTCGTGGCGCGTCCGGAAAGCCGATATAGCTCAGTTGGTAGAGCAGCGCATTCGTAATGCGAAGGTCGTAGGTTCGACTCCTATTATCGGCACCATTTCAAATTCTTCTCAAGCCTATATGTAAGTACTCCCCTTTTTGCACCACACATTTTTGAAACTTTCGGGTTTTGAGCTATCAGCCGGTACTCTTCCTGTGTAAGGGGCAGCAAACCATTTTCACTGACCGCTATACAAGCGTTTTAAATATTATTGATGAAATAAAAGCGATAATCTGAGCGTATTACGATTTATCATGTAAAAATGATGCAGCTCAGCTATTTTTCGAAAAGTCATTGCATTTATATAATAAGTGAAAATAGTTCAGGGCTAAATATAATTTCTGGGGCTGTAAGATAGATATTCTGCTGCAATGTCAATTTAAATGGCCAGACAGTAATTTTTATAATATCAAAACTCACTGCGAACATTGATGCTGTAATTAAACACATTCTTATGAATGTGTTTTCATTTTAAAGACCAGATGAATGATGGTTATTAAGTATTTCAGCATGTTGTGCGCCCCAGTCGCGCATTTCTTTTAAAATATTCTCCAAAGTACTGCCATATTTTGTTAATGAATACTCAACGTGAGGTGGTGAACTTTCTATAACAACTCTGATAATAATTCCATCTTCGACAAGTTCCTTCAACTGTGAAGTTAACATTCTCTGTGTGATACCATCAATCATTCTTCTCAGTTCATTAAAACGACATACTCCGTTTTCCATTAAATGGAACAGGATCACGGGCTTCCAACGGCCGCCGATAACTTTCAAAGTCGTTGTCACTGAACATCCATACGGTGCATTGTAGTCCACTATTTATTCCTCAAGGTATACTTTATAATACTTGGTATCATAAAACTGCGTTCTTACAAACTTAAAATCTGTTATGTATGATGCACCTTTTCGCGTTAATAAAAAAGGGGAAAAGATGCAAGCAATTATCATTAGAGAATTTGGCCCGGCAAAAAATATGGAGTATGTAACACTACCGACACCAGAAGTTAGTGCTGACGAACTTCTGATAAAAGTAGTCGCTACGTCCGTTAATCCTGTAGATATTCAAACAAGGCGCGGTGATTATTCTGCTGATATTAACCTTCCAGCTTGTTTAGGTGTGGATATATCTGGTGTCGTAGAGAAGGTCGGTTCAGATGTGACCAATTTTAAAATTGGTGATGAAGTTTATTATGTACCAAGGCTTCTTGCCAACGAGGGAAGCTACGCTACACACCATGTTGAAAAATCATCTATTGTTGCACTTAAACCTAAAAACTTATCTCACCAGGATGCCGCTGCACTGCCGTTAGCCGCAGGAACTGCCTGGGAATGTTTGGTGGAACGAGGACGGTTAGTAAAAGGAAATAAGGTGTTGATTCATGGAGGTTCTGGAGGTGTTGGCGTCTATGCCCTTCAAATCGCAAAACTTTTTGGAGCTCATGTCGTGACAACTTGTTCTCCTGGTAATTTCGAGTTTGTCCGTTCCCTGGGAGCACAGAGTTGCTACAATTACAAAGATTGTGACTTGTATTGTAAAATAGCTGAAGATCATCTTGATGGATTCGATATTATACTCGACACGGTAGGCGGGAATACAATTCAAAATAGCTTAGGGTTGCTTTCGAATAAAGGAAGAATCGTCTCTATTGTTGATCAATCTATTCCTCAGAATTTATTAGGAGGTTGGGCTGTAAATGGAGAGGTTCACTTTGTCTTCAATACTCAGTCGGCAGAAAGATTAAAAGAAATTGCAAGTGCAGTTGAAAAAAAATTAATTGTTCCTGTTGTTGAGAAAGTCATGCATATTGATGAAATTATTAAGGCCCATACTATTATGGAGTCCGGTGGTAGAAAAGGGAAAATCGTAATATTAACCTGATTTATTGGGTGGCAATAATTAACAATTTAATAATTAAATGGTTTCGTTGATAAAAGGTATAAGGCAGGAAGTGTTAAGGTCCCGCCTCATTATCATGGCCCATGAAAAGCGTTTTACTGACAGCCAGCGCCATGCGGAAGCAAACCTCGGCCGGAACGCCGGCGGCATTGTAAATAGACCCGTTCCGGGGCTATGGGACTGTATGAACTGGCACATAGGTAACACTTTAAACCGGGCACATGGGTAACAGGTTATAACTGGTACGGTAAACTGAGTGAGGAGGTTTATCGTGCCCTGGCTTGAGACTGTTACCATGCAACGAATG
>AKXM01000023.1 GCA_000277545.1 Enterobacter sp. Ag1
GGATGTGAGTGTGTCTGACGGGAATATGCCGGCAGTGGCCTCATCAATCTCGATGAACCCCGGCCACGGCGACTCTGTGATTGTCTATACCCGGATGCTGAAGGAAAATATTTACGCCTATACGGTACTGGACACCCGTTACATGCGGGAGCTGATTAAGGTGATGGCCGGTAATACCCACCTGAACTACGCACTACAGGCAGGGCACGGGCGGTCTGTCACCCTGGGGGGCCCCCGGGGTGACCACGAAGTTCTTACCTCGCTACAAATACAGGCAGGTGATATCAGGGTGTCGGCTTATTCGACCCTCCGTAGCTGGCTGTACTTCAGTACTGAAGGCATCCCGATAATTCTTCCTGCATTTCTTTTATTTTCATTCCTG
>AKXM01000024.1 GCA_000277545.1 Enterobacter sp. Ag1
AGATATAACGGTCAATAACAGAATTTGCCTGGCGGCCGTAGCGCGGTGGTCCCACCTGACCCCATGCCGAACTCAGAAGTGAAACGCCGTAGCGCCGATGGTAGTGTGGGGTCTCCCCATGCGAGAGTAGGGAACTGCCAGGCATCAAATCAGCATTAACCCCGACCGAAAGGCCGGGGTTTTTTGCTTTTTAAAGATTAAAACAGACCATAAGCCGCATATTTTCTCCGTATTACTGCAGTTCTGCCCATTCATAGATAAAATCAGCGATCTCCTCTGCATTATTAAGATCCAATACAGGGACAGAAGCGGTGAGCGGCACATCGCTGGCTATAGCAATGACATGCCGATCGATCTCTAATGCTTCAGCTTTATGGCCAGTTTCCTGCCTGAATAAAAGGATCTTAGCCACGGCTTCGTGTTTGAAACCTTCAACCAGAATTAAATCCAGTTTGTGGTTATCCATTCTTGAGGCGAGATAATGTAAATCCAGATTAGGCTCTTCGGGGGTTTCAGTCATTAGTGCCCAGCGCTTCTGGCTGGCGACAATGGTCTGCGCGGCGCCAGCTTTACGGAGTTCATAGCTATCCTTCCCGGGTTTGTCCACATCCATATCATGATGCGTGTGCTTAATGAGTCCGGGCCTGATGCCTTTATCCAATAGCAGTGGGATCAGCTGCTTCAGTAATGTGGTTTTTCCTGTTCCGCTCCAGGCTGAAATAGCCAGTAAAGGCGGCGTTATCCTTTTTTCTGCCATTGTGAAAGCTCATCGAGAGTATTTATATTGGTAAAACAAGCAGCCTGGCCATCAAAAGAGACTGAATGTCCTCCTGCGCTCAGTAAGAAATGCATCACTCGCCTTTCGCCAGCGAGCAGATATTCTCTCAATGGCAAACAAAGCGAATGATGAAGCAAAGCTACGCCAGGGTGATCCCGTAGCCCATCATTTGCCCATATTGCCAACGCGCTCCCACGCGCTTGCCAAAGCCTGCGTGCCACATCGACAGGAATATTGGGTGTATCGCAAGGGCAGAATAGCAGCCACTCACTTTCAGTTTGTTCCATCACGGCTAACATACCTGCCAATGGTCCCTGGTAACCACTCATTGAGTCCTGAATAACCGAAATCCCGCTTTGCTGATAGATCTCAAGGTTTCTGTTGGCACTGATGACAACATCGCCTACCTGTGGTTTTAATACATTGAGGACGTGCTGGAAAAGTGGCTGGCCGTTAAGCAGGGCTAATCCCTTATCATTGCCGCCCATTCTGCTTCCCCTGCCACCGGCTAGCACAACGCCGGTGACTTCTGTTAATCGCTGCACGAATATCGCCTCTTTTAATGTGGGTTTGAGCCTGCTAACGTGTTGTCTTTCACATGTGATAAGGAACACCAACATGAAATGTAAGCGCCTTAACGAACTTCTTGAGCTGCTTCAGCCTGCATGGCAAAAAGAGCCAGATCTGAACCTGATACAATTCTTGCAGAAATTGGCCGCTGAGTCAGGCTATCGCGGTGAACTGGCTGAGCTCACTGACGATGTACTGATCTATCACCTGAAAATGCGTGATTCTGCAAAAGATGATGCGATCCCTGGCCTTAAAAAAGATTATGAAGAAGACTTCAAAACGGCACTGCTGCGCGCTCGCGGTGTCATTAAGGAATAAAAGAGTAAAAGCTTGTAAGTCGAAACACTTAAGCGGTTTTGAAATGTTATCCTGAAGCATTCGTATTTACTTCCGGTTGCCGGGATGACAGACAGCGCATTTAATTTCCAGACTCTACATCCGGATACAATCCTCGATGCTCTTTTTGAACAAGGCATTCGGGTGGATTCGGGACTGACGCCGTTAAACAGTTTTGAAAACCGCGTTTATCAATTCCAGGATGAAGAACGCCAGCGTTTTGTGGTCAAGTTTTATCGCCCACATCGCTGGTCCGCGGCGCAAATTGAAGAAGAACATCACTTTGCGCTGGAACTGCTGGCCGATGAAGTGCCTATGGCTGCACCTCTTTGTTTTGCTGGAAACACTCTTCTGCAGCATCAGGGCTTTATGTTTGCCGTGTTCCCAAGCCTGGGAGGGCGGCAATATGAAACTGATAACATCGACCAGATGGAATGGGTGGGCCGCTATCTTGGGCGCATTCATCAAACGGGTCGTCGGCAGCTCTTTCAGCATCGTCCAACCTTTGGTCTGGATGAATATCTCTTCCAGCCGCGCGAGCTATTTGAAAATAGCGAGCTCATTCCCCGCGCTCTTAAGAAAGATTTTCTGACTGCAACGGATGCGTTGATAGAGGAAGTTAAACGCACCTGGCACACTGATTTTGAACCACTGCGCCTGCACGGCGATTGCCATCCTGGCAATATCCTCTGGCGCGACGGACCGCTGTTTGTTGACCTTGATGATGCTCGTAATGGCCCAGCGGTGCAGGATATCTGGATGCTGCTTAATGGAGATAAAGCCGAACAGCGGATGCAGTTAGAAACCATTATTGAAGCTTACGAAGAGTTTTCGTCATTTGATACCAGCGAGCTAACCCTGATTGAACCGTTGCGCGCTATGCGCATCGTCTATTATCTCGCGTGGCTAATGCGACGCTGGGATGACCCCGCATTCCCCCGAAATTTCCCGTGGTTTAGTGAAGAAGATTTCTGGAGAAGACAGACTGTAAGCTTTACAGAGCAGGTCCGGGTTCTACGAGAACCTCCATTACAATTAACGCCAATGTATTGATCAGTAAAATTCAGGAGAGAGTTGATTATGAAGAAGATTTGGCTGGCGCTGGCAGGCATGATCCTGGCATTTAGCGCCTCTGCGGCACAGTTTACCGACGGTAAGCAGTACATCAGCCTGGATAAACCGGTGGCTGGTGAACCACAGGTATTAGAATTTTTCTCATTCTACTGCCCACACTGCTACCAGTTTGAACAGGTTCTTCATGTGTCTGATAACGTGAAGAAAAAACTGCCTGAAGGCACCAAAATGACCAAGTATCACGTTGAGTTCCTTGGCCCATTAGGTAAAGATCTGACTCAGGCGTGGGCTGTTGCTATGGCGCTGGGCGTAGAAGATAAAATCACCTCCCCAATGTTTGAAGCCGTTCAGAAAACTCAAACCGTGCAGAATGATGCCGACATCCGCAAAGTGTTCATCGACGCGGGTGTGAAACCGGAAGAGTACGATGCGGCCTGGAACAGCTTTGTGGTGAAATCTCTGGTTGCTCAGCAAGAAAAAGCGGCAGCCGATCTCCAGCTGCAGGGCGTCCCGGCTATGTATGTTAACGGCAAATATCAGCTGAATATGCAGGGCATGGACACCAGCAGCATGGATATCTTCGTACAGCAGTATGCTGACACCGTGAAATACCTGGTTGAGAAGAAATAAGATTAAAAAAGCCGGTCATTGACCGGCTTTTTTATCCCCAGAGAGTAGCGTTTCCAGCTGCTTATCTTTCTCGCTCCACAGCATATTCAGCCAGAGCTGAAAACGGCGCTTAAAGCTCTTATCGTTAACATAATCTCCGTGAAGCTCTTCGGTAATCGGCACCAAAGAAACCCGCACAACGATTTTTGTCATTTTGCCTGAAAGCATATCGTAGAACGGCAGAAGACTATTGTCCGGGTAACACAGCGTAACGTTCAGCATCTTATCAAACTGTTTGCCCAGCACATTCATCGCCATCGCTATACCTGCCGCTTTCGGCGGTAACAGGTAGTTAAACGGTGAACGGGTCTGCTTCTTTTTCTCAGCAGTGAAGCGCGAGCCCTCAACGAAATTCACAATAGTGGTGGGGTGAGCACGAAACTTCATGCATGAACGACGGGTCGTTTCGGCATCTTTACCCCTGCGTTCAGGATGACGCAGCAAATAAGCTCTTGAATAACGTTTCATAAACGGCATATCCAGCGCCCAGCAGGCCAGCCCGATAAAAGGAACCCAGGCAAGCTGCTGCTTAAGAAAATACTTGTTCATGGGGATATGTTTGCGGAATAACACGCAAAGGATCACGATATCTGCCCAGCTCTGATGGTTGCTGATTAACAGATACCAGTTCTTTTTATTCAGGCCTTCTAATCCCTCGACATCCCATTTCAAATAAGGATTGAGGCGCAGCAGCAATGCGAGCCCTTCGCACCAGCAGTACATCATGAAATCAGCGAATACCGAGATCGAGCGCCAGATAGACGGAACGGGCAGCATCAGCTTAACGATCCCGGCTAAAATGATAGGAACAGAGCAGGCAACCGTGACCAGAATAGTCAGTGCAATGCTTAACACCAATGTGATCGCGGCGAGTAATCTCGACATAGGTAATGTTTTTGCTGGTTAGGGTGTATGGAATGCTGATATTAGCGGCAATAAGGGGCGGATCTTATCAGAAAACCTATAATGGCGACTCGCCAAATGAACAGGATTTTCACCGATCGCATTTATGGGGAGAACAGTGGCCCGTTTTTCTTACTCGCCTGAGTATATATCCACATCAAACGATCGTTGGTTAATTCAGTAAGGCTAAACTCACATCCATTTAACTTACTGAAATTAAAATGTATTTAATAAAGGATCAATAAAAATAATGCCGTGAAATTAGTTAGTTAAAAAAATATACACAAAGTTATCCACAAAAACGATCTCACGCAGGATCCCCCAATCCTGGAATTCTTTTCAGCATATTGCGCCCAATAGTTCATGTTTTTGGCCAGGCTATGGCATCCTTTAGCAATACATTAATCACAGGCATGGAACGGAACATTATGGTCCAGATCGCAGACAACCCGCTTATCCTCGTTGATGGCTCTTCCTATCTTTATCGGGCATATCATGCCTTCCCACCGTTGACGAACAGCCGTGGCGAGCCAACAGGGGCGATGTACGGTGTGCTGAACATGCTGCGTAGCCTGATTCTGCAATACCAGCCGACGCACGCTGCCGTAGTGTTTGATGCCAAAGGCAAAACGTTCCGTGATGAGCTGTTTGAGGACTATAAATCGCACCGTCCCCCAATGCCGGACGATCTCAGAGCGCAGATTGAGCCGCTGCATGCGATGGTTAAAGCGATGGGCCTGCCTTTACTGGCCGTCTCAGGTGTTGAAGCTGATGATGTTATCGGTACGCTGGCGTTGGAGGCTGAAAAAGCCGGCCGCCCGGTATTGATCAGTACCGGTGATAAAGACATGGCGCAGCTGGTGACGCCGGGCGTGACGCTGATTAACACCATGACCAATACCATCCTTGGGCCGGAAGAGGTACTGACCAAATACGGCGTACCTCCGGAGCTGATTATCGACTTCCTGGCGCTGATGGGTGACTCTTCGGACAACATCCCTGGCGTACCGGGCGTGGGTGAAAAAACGGCTCAGGCGCTGCTTCAGGGGCTGGGTGGGCTGGATACGCTTTACGCCAACCCTGAAAAAATTGCCGAACTCACCTTCCGTGGCGCGAAAACGATGGCCGCTAAGCTGGAGCAAAGCAAAGAGCTGGCCTACCTCTCCTATAAGCTCGCCACCATTAAGACCGACGTTGAGCTGGAACTGGGCTGCGAGCAGCTTGAAGTCCAGCAGCCGGCGGCAGACGAACTGCTGACACTCTTCAAGCAGTATGAATTCAAACGCTGGATAACCGACGTAGAGGCCGGGAAATGGATGCAGGCTAAAGGGGCTAAGCCGGCCGCACAACCGCAGAAAGCCGGTGAGGTTGAAGCCGAACCTGAAGTGCCAGCCAGCCAGCTCTCTTATGACAACTACGTCACTATCCTGGACGAGCGCGTACTGCTTGAATGGATTGAGCGGCTGAAAAAAGCGCCGCTGTTTGCGTTTGATACCGAGACCGACAGCCTGGACAACGTCAGTGCCAATCTGGTCGGACTTTCCTTTGCGACAGAGCCGGGTGTGGCCTGCTATATCCCCGTTGCGCATGACTATCTCGATGCGCCGGAGCAAATTTCTCGCGAACGTGCGCTGGAACTACTTAAGCCGCTGCTGGAAGATGAGAAGGCGCTGAAAGTCGGGCAAAACCTGAAATACGACCGTGGCATCATGCAAAACTATGGCATTGAACTGCGGGGTATCGCTTTTGACACCATGCTGGAATCCTACACGCTGGACAGCGTCGCAGGCCGCCATGATATGGACAGCCTGGCCGATCGCTGGCTGAAGCACCAAACCATCTCGTTTGAAGAGATTGCCGGCAAAGGCAAAAAACAGCTGACCTTTAACCAGATCGATTTGGAAACTGCCGGGCGCTATGCGGCAGAAGATGCGGATGTCACCCTGCAGCTGCACCTGAAGATGTGGCCGAAACTCGAGAAGGTTGCAGGCCCATTAAGCATCTTTAAAAACGTTGAAATGCCGCTGGTGCCGGTAATTTCGCGCATTGAACGCAACGGCGTGAAAATCGATCCGGCTATTTTGCACGCGCATTCTGGTGAGCTGACTAAGCGCCTGGCCGAGCTTGAACGCAAAGCTCATGAAATCGCCGGAGAAGAATTTAATCTCTCTTCTACAAAGCAGCTGCAAACCATTCTCTTTGAAAAGCAGGGAATTAAGCCGCTGAAGAAAACGCCGGGCGGAGCGCCTTCGACGTCCGAAGAGGTGCTTGAAGAGCTGGCGCTGGACTATCCGCTGCCGAAAGTGATCCTGGAATACCGTGGCCTTGCGAAGCTGAAATCCACCTATACCGACAAGCTACCGCTGATGATTAGCCCGATAACCGGGCGCGTGCATACGTCTTATCACCAGGCAGTTACGGCCACCGGGCGTTTATCTTCTACCGATCCTAACCTGCAGAACATTCCTGTTCGCAACGAAGAAGGGCGCCGTATTCGTCAGGCCTTTATTGCGCCTAAGGACTACGTGATTCTTTCTGCGGACTACTCGCAAATTGAACTGCGTATCATGGCCCACCTCTCCCGCGATAAAGGCCTGTTAAGCGCCTTTGCCGAAGGCAAAGATATCCACCGCGCCACCGCTGCGGAAGTGTTTGGTCTGCCGCTAGAAAGCGTCACCGGCGAACAGCGTCGCAGTGCGAAGGCAATTAACTTTGGTCTGATCTACGGCATGAGCGCCTTTGGCCTTTCCCGCCAGCTCAATATTCCGCGGAAAGAGTCGCAGAAGTATATGGATCTCTACTTCGAGCGTTATCCGGGTGTGCTGGAGTATATGGAGCGTACGCGTGCTCAGGCGAAAGATCAGGGTTATGTTGAGACGCTGGATGGCCGTCGTCTCTACCTGCCGGACATCAATTCCAGCAACGGTGCTCGCCGCGCCGGCGCGGAACGTGCTGCGATTAACGCCCCTATGCAGGGTACTGCCGCCGATATTATCAAGCGCGCGATGATTGCAGTCGACGGCTGGCTGGAGACAGACAAGCCACGTGTGAAAATGATCATGCAGGTGCACGATGAACTGGTGTTCGAAGTGCACAAAGACGACGTGGAAGCGGTGTCTAAAAAGGTGCATGAGTTGATGGAAAGCAGCATGAAGCTCGACGTGCCGTTGCTGGTGGAAGTCGGCAGTGGCAAAAACTGGGATGAGGCGCATTAATCGACAATTGCTCAGGTCATGTTTTTGTAACTAAGCAACATAAGTCATAGCTTTTTGTGATGATGATTCAAGAATGTGATGCAAAAAGTGAAAAAAAACTACAAAAAATGCTTTTTTGAGCGATTAAAAAGGAGTAAAGTTATTCGCGTAGGGTACAGAGGTAAGATGTTCTATCTTTCAGACCTTTTACTTCACGTAATCGGATTTGGCTGAATATTTAGCCGCCCCAGTCAGAAATGACTGGGGCGTTTTTTATTGCGCGAAAGAAAAGAAAAACGCGGCCAAGGCCGCGTTGTGAACTGAGAGTGAGCAGACGATCCTTGAAGGGACGAATTACTCTTCAGCCGCTTCCTCTTCCACCGCTGGCGGAAGATCGTTGTACCAGCTATCCAGCTTCAGGCGCAGTTTATCAACGCCGGTTTTCTTCAGGGAAGAGAACGCCTCGACCTCGATATTTCCGCCAAACGCCAGAATCGCTTCACGCACCATATTCAGCTGTGCTTTACGCGCGCCTGATGCGAGCTTATCGGCTTTGGTCAGCAGCAGCATGACTTCGATATTGCTGGCTACTGCCCACTCAATCATCTGCTGATCGAGATCTTTCAGTGGATGACGGATATCCATCAGCACGACCAGGCCTTTCAGACTGTTACGCTTTTGCAGGTATTCCCCCAGCGCGCGCTGCCATTTGTGTTTCACCTCTTCCGGGACTTCGGCATAGCCGTAGCCAGGTAAATCTACCAGGCGTTTGCCTTCGGCAACTTCAAACAGGTTGATGAGCTGCGTACGGCCAGGGGTTTTACTGGTACGCGCCAGGCTTTTCTGATTGGTCAGCGTGTTCAGCGAGCTGGATTTCCCCGCGTTAGAGCGGCCTGCGAAAGCAACCTCAATACCGGTATCAGAAGGCAGATGGCGAATGTCCGGTGCGCTGAGCACGAACTTAGTCAGTTGATAGTTCCAGTTTTTCAAAACGGTTGTCTCCGTCAGGTAAGCATTTGCCGGGGATTATACCTGAACGAGCGGAAAACGCCGTGTTTCTCGCCAGAAGCAGAAGGCTTACAGCGAAGTGGATTGATTTTGTAAGTCATTTGCTATGGTAAATGGCAGATATCCCGGTGAATATTGGCAACGATTTATTCAAGAGTGGTTTATTTTCAAATAATTAACTGATTAGTTCATTGTGGGGGAAGCCGTGAGCGTGGGCGGCCACCTTGTTAATAACAAGCGTAGCGGTAAAGTGAGTGTGTCGGCGAAGGAAGGACAGGGTTGTCTCAAGCTAACATGGAATATTTGCTCCTTTACGGGGGCCAGAATAAGAAAAAGGCGACGGGTTAACCTGTCGCCTTTTTTCTTTGCTTGCTTTCTGCTAGATTCCGCCGCAATTCTATACTGAATAAAATGGCTTAAGACGACTTATCATGAAGCAACCAAACTCGGCACCACAAGGTAAAAAACCGGCAAAAGCACGCCGTAAATCACGCGAAGAGCTTGACCAGGAAGCGCGTGAGCGTAAGCGCCAGAAAAAACACAGCGGCCACGCAGCGGGGAGCCGCGCGAATGGTGGCAATCAGGCGAAAGGCGGCAAATCATCGGGTCAGGCGAAAGACCCTCGCATTGGCAGTAAAAAACCTATTCAACTGGGCGTAACCGATGCAGCACCGGTCGCTAAACAGCACAAACCGAAGAGCGAGAAACCTATGCTAACACCACAGGCTGAGCTGGATATGCTGGAAAACGATGAGCGCCTGGATGGGCTGCTGGAGCGTCTGGAAGCAGGCGAAACCCTTAGCAAGGAAGAGCAGTCCTGGGTGGATGCGAAGCTCGACCGCATCGATGCACTAATGGAACAGCTCGGCATCGCCTGGGAAGACGATGAAGAGGAAGAAGAAGAAAAAGCGGATGATTTGATGCGTCTGCTGAAGGGCGGTAACTGACGTTTACTCCTATGGGATTACCTGCTCTTATTATGGTTATTCCGCTGGTGTGTTATCTGCTGTGGTTATTCGTTAAACTACGGCGGCTGTCGCGGCTGCAGAATTCGCTGCGGCGAAGGGTTATGGCTCGTGGAATGAGCGGGCCAGCTTCGCCTCGTCGGCGCCGGCGACAACACCGCAAGGAGTGAGTATGTCTGAGCAGTTAATCGACTGGGATCTGGCTCTGATCCAGAAATATAATTATTCAGGGCCGCGTTACACCTCTTATCCAACCGCACTGGAATTTTCTGAAGCCTTTGGCGAACCGGCATTTTTGCAGGCGGTTGCCCGTTACCCGGAGCGGCCGCTGTCGCTTTATGTGCATATCCCGTTCTGCCACAAGCTTTGCTATTTCTGTGGCTGCAATAAAATTGTGACCCGCCAGCAGCACAAGGCCGACCAGTATCTCGATGCTCTGGAGCAGGAAATCATCCACCGTGCGCCGCTGTTTGCGGGCCGGCAGGTTAGCCAGCTGCACTGGGGCGGCGGGACGCCAACTTATCTGAGCAAAGCGCAAATAAGCCGCCTGATGGCGCTGTTGCGTGGCAATTTCCATTTTAATGATGACGCGGAACTGTCTATTGAAGTTGACCCGCGTGAAATTGAACTGGATGTGCTCGACCATCTTCGGCAGGAAGGCTTTACCCGCCTTAGTATGGGCGTTCAGGACTTCAATAAAGAAGTGCAGCGCCTCGTCAACCGCGAGCAGGACGAAGCGTTTATCTTCGCGCTGATCGAGCGTGCGCGGGCACTGGGGTTTACTTCCACCAACATTGACCTGATTTACGGCCTGCCAAAGCAAACGCCGGAAAGCTTTGCCTTCACGCTCAAGCGCGTAGCCGAGCTAAGCCCGCATCGCCTTAGCGTTTTCAACTATGCGCATCTGCCGACGCTATTCGCCGCCCAGCGCAAGATTAAAGACGCTGATTTACCGAGCGCGCAGCAGAAGCTGGATATCCTGCAGGAAACCATCGACTCGCTGACGGGGTCTGGTTACCAGTTTATCGGGATGGATCACTTTGCCCGCCCGGACGATGAACTGGCGATTGCCCAGCGGGAAGGCAAACTACACCGTAATTTCCAGGGGTATACCACTCAAGGGGATACCGACCTGCTGGGGCTTGGCGTGTCGGCAATTAGCATGATTGGCGACTGTTACGCGCAGAACCAGAAAGAGCTAAAGCGCTATTATCAGCAGGTGGATGAGCAGGGCAATGCGCTGTGGCGTGGCCTGGCGCTCACGCGGGACGATTGCATTCGCCGCGATGTTATCAAGGCGCTGATCTGCAACTTCCAGCTTAACTTCGCCGACATTGAGCAGGTATGGTCGCTGACGTTTGCGGATTACTTTGCCGAGGACTTAGGCCTTCTGGCGCCGCTGGCGAAAGATGGGCTGGTGGAGGTCAGTGAGCAGGGGATTCAGGTGACCGGCAAGGGACGCCTGCTTATTCGCAACATTTGCATGTGTTTTGATGCCTATCTGAGGCAAAAGGCGCGCCTGCAGCAGTTTTCCAGAGTGATATAAAAAAGGCGGGGTTTCCCCGCCTTCTCTTTTAGCTAAAGAAGCTCACCAGTAACGCGCACATCACCGCGGCTACTGCCGTCTGCGGCGAATGGCCAGCGGCTGCACCAGCTTCAGCGCCGCGCGTGACCATATGAATTACGGATTCCAACATAACTGACTCTCCTGCCTGAACGCGCCCGATCATACTTAACCCGGCACGGCAGTAAAGTACAAAATAGCAGCAATTTGCGGGCTGATTTGCTTCTTTACAAAATGGCCGAACGTTACTCCATACCCAGCTCTTTTAGCTTACGAGTCAGCGTGTTTCGGCCCCATCCCAGCAGGCGAGCTGCTTCTTGTTTATGCCCCTGAGTATGTCTCAGCGCAGTGGTTAGCAGCGTGCGTTCCATTTCCGGCTGCGCCTCAGAAAGCAGATCCTGATGGCCGGAGCGCAACGCTCGTTCCGCCCACTGTGCCAACAGCATGGCCCAGCTGTCCGGGTTGGTCTGCGTGACCCCGCCGCTTTCGGTCACTGTCGTTTCAAACAGCTCGCTCGGGAGATCCTGAATAAGCACTTCCTGACCCGCTGCCATGACCGTCAACCAGCGACAGGTGTTTTCCAATTGGCGCACGTTGCCGGGCCAGGCGAGACGCGTTAAGGCGTTTTCCGTTTCCGGATGCAGCAGCTTTGCTTCCACGCCCAGTTCGCGCGCGGCCACTTGCAGGAAATGGCGTGCCAGACGCGGAATATCTTCCCGACGCTCGCGAAGCGGAGGCAGGTGCACGCGGATGACGTTCAGACGGTGGAACAAGTCCTCACGAAACTTGCCTTCCTGTACCCGCTGCTCAAGGTTCTGGTGGGTTGCCGCAATGATGCGGACATCCACTTTTACCGCCGCGTAGCCGCCCACGCGGTAAAACTGTCCGTCGGCCAGCACGCGCAGCAAACGAGTCTGAACGTCCAGCGGCATATCACCTATTTCGTCGAGAAACAGCGTGCCGCCGTCAGCCTGTTCGAAGCGCCCCTGGCGAATCTGGTTGGCGCCGGTGAAAGCCCCTTTTTCATGCCCGAACAGCTCTGACTCGATTAAATCTTTGGGAATAGCCGCCATATTGAGCGCGATAAACGGCGATTTAACCCGCGGGCTGTGGCGGTGCAGCGCGTGCGCCACAAGCTCTTTACCGGTCCCGGATTCGCCGTTAATCAGTACGCTGATGGAGGAGCGCGACAGACGGCCAATAATACGAAACACGTCCTGCATCGCCGGGGCTTCGCCGATGATGTCGGTCGTTGGCCCGTTATCCGGCGCATTTCGCGGCTGCTGCTGTTCCTGATAGTGGCTGATAGCGCGTTCAACCAGCGCTACCGCCTCGTCGATATCAAACGGTTTTGGCAGATAATCGAAAGCCCCTTGCTGATAGGCGCTAACGGCTGCGTCTAAATCAGAATGCGCGGTCATGATGATGACCGGCAGCATCGGGTGGCGCTGCTTAATCTGCTTTAACAGGGCAAGACCGTCCATGCCGGGCATACGAATGTCCGACAGCAGCACGTCCGGGGTTTTGGTCGCCAGCGCGTCCAGCACCTCATTGCCACTCTCAAAGGTGGTGCAGCTTAATCCGGCTCCGGTTAACGCGCGCTCAAGGACCCAGCGGATGGAGCTATCGTCGTCAACGACCCAAACTATCCCTCGTTGCATAATGACCTCTACTTCCGAATAGGCAGGTAAACCGAAAATTCGGTATGACCAGGCCAACTGTTGAATTCGATTTTCCCCGAATGCTGGTCGATCAGGCTACGCGCGATGGAAAGACCCAGCCCGGTGCCGCCCTCTCGCCCACTGACCATCGGGTAGAACAACGTGTCCTGCAAATGTGCCGGGATACCCGGGCCGTTATCTTCAATATCTATGCGTGCCGCGAGGCGGTAGCGAGAACCGTGCAGCGTCAGCTGGAAAGCGGTACGGGTACGCAAGATAATCTCGCCCCCTTCGCTACCCAGCGCCTGCAGCGCATTGCGTACGATATTCAGCAAAACTTGCTCAATTTGGTCAGGGTCGTGCGCAAACTCCGGCAAACTCGGATCGTAATCCCGTACAAGAGTGACGTTATCCGGCAGCTCCATCGACACGAGTTTCACCACGCGTTCGGCAACTTTATGAATGCTTTCGGTGACGTGCATCCCCGGCTGCTGGGGCCCTAGCAGACGATCCACCAGATTACGTAGGCGGTCCGCCTGTTCAATAATGACTTTGGTGTACTCCGTCAGCGATGGGTCAGGGAGCGCTTTACTCAGCAGTTGCGCCGCGCCACGTAAGCCGCCTAACGGGTTTTTAATCTCATGCGCAAGGCCACGAACTAAATCTCGGGCAGCAATCTGTTGCGCATGTTGCAGCTGTTCCTGACTCAATCGACGCTGATTATCCATCGGCGCCATTTCCATCAGGATGTACCCTTCCGGCAGCTTTTGTGCCGTCAGAGAAAGAATGTGCGATCGGCCATCAATGACCAGAGTCACTTCGTTGTCGGTAAACCCCTGGCCTGCCATCAGGCTTTCCTGCATGACGCCAATATTCAACGAGAAATAACTCAATAGATCCGGCAAAGGTGTGCCGTACAGCTTGCGTGAACTCTGCGCCAGCAGCTGCTGAGCCGCAGGGTTGGCGTAGTGAACCGCCAGCTCGTCATCCACGAGCAGGATGCTGTTGATGAGAGAATTCAGAATCTGCCCAGCATCGGGCAGCGCGCCAGTTGCCATACAGCAGTCTCCGTGCACCGTTTTAGTGCATTATAGTCTTTGAGTGACAAAAAACAGCGTCACAGGAGGATCCGATGGAGAAAAAAGCCCATCCGAAGATGGGCCAAAGTTTCCACGGCAACAAAAAACAACTTCAATTAGACGCTGTAGTACAGCTCGAACTCTACCGGATGCGGAGTCATGCGAACGCGGTCGTTTTCTTCAGTGCGCAGCGCGATGTAAGCATCGATAGCGTCGTCGGTGAATACGCCACCCGCAGTCAGGAACTCACGGTCTTCGCTCAGTGCATTCAGGGCTTCTTCCAGAGAGCCAGCAACCTGTGGGATCTCTTTCGCTTCTTCTGGCGGCAGGTCATACAGGTTTTTATCCATGGCTTCGCCTGGGTGGATCTTGTTCTTAATACCGTCCAGACCGGCCATCAGCAGCGCTGCGAAGCACAGGTATGGGTTAGCCGCTGGGTCCGGGAAGCGCACTTCGATACGACGTGCTTTCGGAGACGCAACCACCGGGATACGGATAGAAGCAGAACGGTTACGGGCAGAGTAAGCCAGCATAACTGGAGCTTCGTAGCCTGGGACCAGACGCTTGTAGGAGTTGGTGGTTGGGTTCGCCAGGGCGTTGATCGCTTTAGCGTGTTTGATAACACCCCCGATGTAGTACAGCGCTTGCTCAGACAGGCCAGCATATTTGTCACCGGAGAACAGGTTTACGCCGTTCTTGGACAGGGACATGTGGCAGTGCATGCCGGAACCGTTATCGCCAAACATTGGTTTTGGCATAAAGGTCGCGGTTTTGCCGTAAGCGTGAGCCACGTTGTGTACAACGTATTTGTAGATCTGAATTTCATCAGCTTTTTTGGTCATGGTGTTGAAGCGGGTTGCCACTTCGTTCTGACCAGCGGTCGCCACTTCGTGGTGATGAGCTTCAACAACCAGGCCCATCTGCTCCATGGTCAGACACATAGCAGAACGCAGGTCCTGAGAAGAGTCGACCGGTGGCACTGGGAAGTAACCGCCTTTCACCGCTGGACGGTGGCCTTTGTTACCGCCTTCGTATTTGGTGCCGGTGTTCCATGCGCCTTCGATATCATCGATAGCTACGTGGGAGCCGGAGATAGAGCTGCCGAAGCGAATGTCGTCGAACAGGAAGAATTCTGGCTCTGGCCCGAACAGAACGGTGTCTGCGATGCCGGTAGAGCGCAGGTAGTCTTCAGCGCGTTTTGCAATAGAACGCGGGTCACGGTCGTAGCCCTGCATAGTGCCTGGCTCGAGAATGTCACAGCGGATAATCAAGGTAGAGTCCGCGAAGAACGGGTCGATTACCGCCGTCGTTGGGTCTGGCATCAGCACCATGTCGGATTCGTTGATACCTTTCCAGCCACCAATCGAGGAGCCGTCAAACATTTTGCCTTCTTCGAAGAAGTCAGCATTTACCTGATGAGCAGGAATAGTGACGTGCTGTTCTTTACCTTTAGTGTCGGTAAAGCGCAGATCAACAAACTTAACTTCATGCTCATTCAGCATCGTCAAAACGTGTTCAGCGGACATACTTAAACTCTCCCGGATTGGTGTAGTCGTCGTGGTAACGAGGTAATCAAACACTTCTTAATGTGGCTTTTCGCCATAAAATGTTTAAAGCGAAATCTGTGCCAACTTTTAAATCACCCTAAAAAGGCGCTATCATGCGCACCATAGTGCAAAAGGGCTGCACCAGGATGAATAATTTGCACCAATATAGTGCTTCAGTATGAAACCTGAGCACCATATTGGTGCAATTTACGTTATGGCTCCCTTTTTAGCTCCGTGAAAGCGATCACAAACCCTTACTTTCTGCATTGTTTGTAAAGGTTCTTTGTGATCCTGTTCTGTCCTTCGATTAATACGTGTACAATAACGCGCTATTTCTAATGCCTGAGGCAAAGTTGTGATCGAAAATCTGCGTAATATCGCCATCATCGCGCACGTTGACCATGGTAAAACTACCCTGGTTGATAAGCTGCTGCAGCAATCTGGTACTTTCAGTAACGAACGTGCTGAAGCCACTGAACGCGTGATGGACTCCAATGACCTGGAGAAAGAGCGTGGGATTACCATCCTCGCTAAAAACACCGCTATCAAATGGAATGACTATCGTATCAACATCGTTGATACCCCAGGACACGCCGACTTCGGTGGTGAAGTTGAGCGCGTAATGTCAATGGTTGACTCCGTTCTGCTGGTGGTTGACGCAATGGATGGCCCAATGCCGCAGACGCGCTTCGTAACCAAGAAGGCGTTTGCCCATGGTTTGAAGCCGATCGTGGTTATCAACAAAGTTGACCGCCCTGGCGCGCGTCCTGACTGGGTTGTGGATCAGGTCTTCGACCTGTTCGTTAACCTTGATGCGACCGACGAACAGCTCGACTTCCCAATCATCTATGCATCCGCACTGAACGGCATCGCGGGTATGGATCACAATGATATGGCGGCGGATATGACTCCACTGTACCAGGCCATTGTCGATCGCGTACCGGCACCGAACGTTGACCTCGACGGTCCACTGCAGATGCAAATTTCCCAGCTGGACTACAACAACTACGTTGGTGTTATCGGCATCGGCCGTATCAAACGCGGTAAAGTGAAGCCAAACCAGCAGATCACTATCATTGATAGCGAAGGGAAAACCCGTAACGGTAAAGTCGGTAAAGTGCTGACCCACCTGGGTCTGGAGCGTATCGAGTCTACCGAAGCTGAAGCTGGCGACATCATCGCTATCACCGGCCTGGGCGAGCTGAACATCTCCGACACCATTTGCGACCCGCAAAATGTTGAAGCGCTGCCGGCGTTGTCCGTAGATGAACCAACCGTTTCCATGTTCTTCAACGTCAACACCTCTCCGTTCTGCGGTAAAGAAGGTAAGTTCGTGACCTCTCGTCAGATTCTGGATCGTCTGAACAAAGAGCTGGTTCACAACGTTGCGCTGCGTGTTGAAGAAACCGAAGATGCGGACGCATTCCGCGTTTCCGGTCGTGGTGAACTGCACCTCTCCGTTCTGATCGAAAACATGCGTCGTGAAGGTTTCGAGCTGGCGGTATCCCGTCCGAAAGTTATCTTCCGCGAAATCGACGGCCGTAAACAAGAGCCGTTCGAAAACGTGACGCTGGATATCGAAGAGCAGCATCAGGGCTCCGTGATGCAGGCGCTCGGTGAGCGTAAAGGCGACCTGAAAAACATGAATCCAGACGGCAAAGGCCGCGTGCGTCTTGACTACGTTATCCCAAGCCGTGGTCTGATCGGCTTCCGTAACGAATTC
The DNA here is from genome assembly GCA_000277545.1 of Enterobacter sp. Ag1. GTDB lineage: Bacteria > Pseudomonadota > Gammaproteobacteria > Enterobacterales > Enterobacteriaceae > Cedecea. The sequence continues at coordinate 17,072 of AKXM01000024.1, forward strand.
ATGACCATGACCTCCGGTACCGGTCTGCTGTACTCCACCTTCAGCCACTATGACGACATTCGTCAGGGCGAAGTGGGTCAGCGCCAGAACGGCGTACTGATCTCTAACGGTCAGGGTAAAGCGGTTGCGTTTGCGCTGTTCGGTCTGCAGGATCGCGGCAAGCTGTTCCTGGGCCACGGGGCTGAAGTTTACGAAGGCCAGATCATCGGTATTCACAGTCGTTCTAACGACCTGACCGTAAACTGCCTGACCGGTAAGAAGCTGACCAACATGCGTGCTTCCGGTACTGACGAAGCGACCACCCTGGTTCCTGCGCAGAAAATGACCCTGGAGCAAGCTCTGGAGTTCATCGATGACGACGAACTGGTTGAAGTGACCCCGCTGTCCGTGCGTATCCGTAAGCGCCACCTGACTGAAAACGACCGTAAACGTGCGGGTCGTGGTAGCAAAGAAGCTTAAGTTTCTTTTCTGCAGTCTGCTGAAGCCCTGCCTGTAAAGGCGGGGCTTTTTTATTTCTGCCTTAGAATGCGCAACCTCGCCTTCCTCTGATAGTCAAAGCCAGCCTTTCCCGCTACAGTTATTTCTCCATGTCGGAAAGGAGGTGCGCATGCTGTATATCTTTGATTTAGGTAACGTCATCGTTGATATCGACTTTAATCGCGTGCTCGGTGTCTGGAGCGATTACAGCCGGGTGCCGTTAGCCAACCTGCAGAAAAGTTTCGCGATGGGAGAAACCTTCCATCAGCATGAACGTGGGCAGATAACGGACGAAGTCTTTGCTGAACGTTTATGCCACGAAATGGACGTAGCGCTCAGCTACGAGCAGTTTGCCGCGGGCTGGCAGGCGATTTTCATTGGCCTGCGCAAAGACACCATTGGCGTCATGCAGAAGCTGCGCGAGCAGGGGCATCGCGTGGTGGTGCTTTCCAACACCAACCGCCTGCATACGGGTTTCTGGCCTGATGAATACCCGGAAGTGGCGCAGTCGGCCGATAAAATCTACCTCTCCCAGGAAATGGGGATGCGCAAGCCGGACGCGGAAATCTACCTTAAGGTGCTAGAGGAAGAAGGCTTCTCTGCCGATCAGGCCGTATTCTTCGATGATAATGCCGACAATATTCACGGTGCACGAGCGTTGGGCATCACCAGCATTCAGGTGATCGACAAGCAGACTATCCCCGACTGGTTTGCTAAACAGGGATGATTAAAAGCGTGCCCCGTAAAACTGTGCATCGCCTCAGGCCTCTCTGGGCCTGGGGCAAACTGCTGTGGCAGCGTATCGACCAGGACAACATGACGACCCTGGCGGGTAACCTTGCCTATGTGTCATTGCTGTCTCTGGTGCCGCTGGTGGCGGTTGTCTTTGCGCTGTTTGCCGCCTTCCCGATGTTTGCCGATATCAGCGTTCAGCTGCGCCACTTCATTTTTGCCAATTTTATGCCCGCCACTGGCGATGTAATTCAGCGCTACATCGAACAGTTTGTCGCGAACTCCAACAGAATGACGGCGGTGGGGGCCATTGGTCTGATCGTCACCTCGCTGCTGCTGATGTATGCGGTAGATAGCGCGTTGAACACTATCTGGCGCAGTAAGCGCGCGAGGCCAAAGGTGTACTCCTTTGCCATTTACTGGATGATCCTGACGCTCGGGCCGCTGCTGGCCGGGGCCAGCCTAGCGATAAGCTCTTACCTCCTTTCTCTACGCTGGGCCTCAGAACTCAACAGCATGCTTGATGAAGTCCTGCGTATTTTTCCTCTGCTGCTTTCCTGGCTTGCGTTCTGGCTGCTCTACAGCCTGGTGCCGACGACCAGCGTGCGGGCAAAGGACGCCATGATAGGCTCGCTGGTTGCCGCGCTGCTGTTTGAACTGGGTAAGAAGGGGTTTGCCCTCTATATCACCATGTTCCCCTCTTACCAGCTGATTTACGGCGTGCTGGCGGTGATCCCCATATTATTTGTCTGGGTCTACTGGACCTGGTGTATCGTGTTGCTGGGGGCGGAAATCACCGCTTCGTTGGGCGACTACCGTAAATTGCGACAGGCTGCAGAGCAGGAAGAACTGGAAGAACAATGATTGCATTAATTCAGCGCGTTACCCGTGCCAGCGTCACCGTGGAGGGTGAAGTGACGGGTGAAATTGGTCCCGGACTTTTGGTGTTGCTGGGTGTCGAAAAAGAAGATAACGAACAGAAAGCCAATCGCCTGTGCGAGCGTGTATTAGGGTATCGAATTTTCAGCGACGAGCAGGGCAAGATGAACCTGAACGTCCAGCAGGCGGGCGGTAGCCTGCTGGTGGTGTCTCAATTTACGCTGGCGGCGGACACGGAACGCGGGATGCGTCCGAGCTTCTCCGGTGGCGCAGCGCCACAGCAGGCTGAAGCCCTTTATGAATATTTTGTCGAGCGCTGCAAACAACAAGGTATCGACGCCCCAACCGGGCGTTTCGCCGCCGATATGCAGGTTTCGCTAATTAATGACGGGCCGGTGACGTTCTGGCTGCAGGTGTAACCCTCGCCATCCGGCTCGCGCAACGAGAGAACAATGTATGTATCACCTTCGTGTGCCACAAACAGAAGAAGAACTAGATCGTTATTACCAGTTCCGCTGGGAAATGTTGCGCAAACCGCTGCATCAGCCAAAAGGTTCCGAGCGCGATGCCTGGGATGCAATGGCGCATCATCAGATGGTGGTCGATGAAGAGGGCAATACCGTTGCCGTGGGCCGCCTCTATATCAATGCCGATAACGAAGCCGCGATTCGCTTTATGGCGGTGCACCCGTCGGTTCAGGATAAAGGCTTAGGGACGCTGGTGGCGATGGCGCTGGAGTCCGTGGCGCGCCAGGAAGGCGTTAAGCGCGTGACCTGTAGCGCACGTGAAGATGCCGTTCCATTTTTTGCCAAGCTTGGCTTTGTGAATCAAGGAGAAATCACCACCCCGCAAACCACGCCGGTACGCCACTTCCTGATGATTAAGCCGGTCGCTACGCTTGATGACATCTTGCATCGGGGCGACTGGTGCGGGCAGCTTCAACAGGCCTGGTACGAACATATTCCGCTGAGCGAGAAAATGGGCGTGCGTATTCAGCAGTACACTGGGCAAAAATTTATCACCACGATGCCGGAAACGGGCAACCAAAACCCGCACCACACGCTCTTCGCGGGGAGTTTGTTCTCGCTGGCCACGTTAACCGGCTGGGGGCTTATCTGGCTGATGCTGCGTGAGCGGCATCTCGGCGGGACGATTATTCTGGCCGATGCCCATATCCGTTATAGCAAACCGATCACCGGAAAACCGGGGGCTACGGCTGACCTGGGGTCGCTGAGTGGCGATCTGGACAGGCTGGCCCGGGGCCGCAAAGCTCGCGTAGCGCTTGAAGTCGAGCTTTACGGCAATGACACGCCCGGCGCGGTGTTTGAAGGCGTCTATCTGGTGCTGCCAGCTAAGCCGTTCGGCCCTCTGGAAGAGGGCGGAAACGAAGAGGAATAGGTTAGGATATAAGCTACGCGCCGGGCACATCTCCGTTACGCATAGTCTGTTGAATCTGTTGCCCACTGGCGCTGGTGGCCTGCAAGGTGCCATTTACGGTGGGCTTCAGCGCAGTGCCTGCGGCCACCTGCCCGGTCGCCGAAAGCTGCAGATTTCCGTTCCCCTCGAGCGGCAGAGCAGGCCAGCCCCAGGCGTGCAACACATTCACCGGCACGCTCTGGCCCTTCAGGCTAACGCTCACCGCACGCAGAGGCGTCTGGCTTACGTTTGCCCTGGCTTCCAGTAAGCCTTCACCCGCGAACGCACTTAGCTCCGTGATCGCGATCTGGCTCTGGTTCGCCGTCAGCGACAGCGACGGGTGCCGCACGTCAACGCGGTTAAAGGTGGCCGCCGCGGCATTAAACGAGGCATTGCCGGACCAAATACCCCACTGATGATCTCGTGCCAGCTGGATATTCGTGGCAGTGCCATCCAGCCCGGTGAACTGGAATGGCCAGTCTGGGTCGATATCGATAACCAGATTACGGTTTGCCGAAAACTTTTTCACCGTAACGCTGTTCAACCAGTCAGGCAGTTTCTCCATCCACAGGGCCTTCCAGTTGGACGGGAGCGTGTATTCCAGCCCGCCTACGACCACTTCATCCATCACCGCTTGATTACCGTCGCGCAACCATTGCCCGGAAGCTCGAACCAGGCCGCCCTCCCAGCGCGAACTAAATTGCCGGAGCGTGGCACCTGCCGGGGCAAAATCGACGTTCACGATCGGATCCTGCAAATGCAGCGAACCGTTAATGAATTCGCTGGCGTTCATCGACAGCTGGCCGTCATCGCTTTGCCATCCCCCGTTCGCCAGCGACAGATTCCGCAGGCTAAGGGCAAGGTCGCTTACCGCCCACTCTTTCCCTTCCAGTCGTGCATCGGTTATTTCAAGGCGATCGATAGTTAACGAGGGAACAGATGTTACTGGCGCAAGAAAATCGGTGAGTGATTTTGCCGTTTGAAGGCGAATGTCATTGAGGCGCAGGCTGCCCACCTGCCATGAGCCGTCGGCGTTGCGGTGGGCATTACCCGTCAGCGAGCCGCGAGCAACGTCCGCCCCGATAGTGGTCAGCGTGACCTGTTCATTATCCAGCGTCCCTTGCAGCAGGACGTTGCTGGCGTTAATCCCGTTGAGCGTCAGAGAACCTGCGCTGAAAGCGATAGTGGCCTTGTTACCCAGCACTTTTCCGGCCTGCGGCAGCCAGGGGGCCACGCCGCCTTCAACGCGCTGGGCGCTGAGATTCCACTCGCTATCCGGGCTGTTAATCGCCATATCATGCAACTGCAGCTTATCTGCCTCAAGCGGGAGTGGAACCGCATTTGCGCTGAGATTTAACGTCCCTTGCTGGAGCAAAATAGTGTCGACATAGAGAGGCTGAGAAAACTGGCGCGTACTCAGGCCAATATCCACGCTCTTCGCGACCAGAGTAGCGGGCTGGCCGGTGCGGCCAAAAGTAACGTTATGGAACACCAGATGGGTGGGCGAAGACCAGTCATGCGCCATCTCATTGAAAGAGAGGTGGTAGCTCGTTTTTTCATTCACCCAACTGCTAATTTGGCCCGCGCCCCAGCGGGTTTGCAGCAGGATGTAAAAGGCAACCAGCGCCAGTATCACAAGGCCCAACAGGATAAGAACCAGCTTTCCGAGGAATTTCATTGCCTTCCACCCCTTTCAGTTTCGCTAAGGGTGTTATGCCCGATTTACCGCTGTAGCTCAAGGAGGGGATTGTCAAAGGAGATTTCGCGCCGGCAAAAAATCATTGCCGGCGCGTAAGGGCGTTACTCTTTTTCTGGCGGGAAAATCAGATTAAGCACGATGGCCGTGATCCCACCGGCAGCAATGCCCGAAGAGAGTAGGGTTTTCAGCCAGTCAGGCGCGAACTGAAGGATCAATGGCTGCTGGGATACGCCAAGGCCAACGGCGAGCGACAGGGCGATGATCATAATCGCGCGGCGGTTCAGCGGCTCGCGGGAGACGATACGCACCCCGGAAGCGGCAATGGTGCCGAACATCACAATCGTTGCGCCGCCGAGAACAGGTTCAGGAATATGCTGTACAAAGCCGCTTACTGCCGGGAACAGGCCCAGCACGATCAGCATCAGGGCGACAACAAAGCCCACATAGCGGCTGGCAACGCCGGTCAATTGAATAACCCCGTTGTTCTGGCCAAAGCAGGAATTCGGAAAGGTATTGAACACGGCAGAAACGCAGGAATTCAGACCATTAGCCAGTACGCCGCCCTTCAGGCGTTTCATGTACAGCGGGCCGGAAACGGGCTGTTCGGAGACGTCGGAGGTGGCGGTGATGTCGCCGATGGTTTCCAGCGAGGTCACCATAAACACCAGCATCAGCGGGATCAGCAGGCTCCAGTCGATGCCAAGTCCGTAATACAGCGGCGTAGGAACCATGATGAGGTCGGTGTTCGCGGCCTGAGTCGTGGCTGGCAGCATGTCCAGAGCCCAGGCGAGCAGATAGCCCACGGCCATCGCGATGACCAGGGACGCTACGCGCAGGTACGGATTACGCTGGCGGTTCAGCAGGATAATAACCAGCAGAACTGCGCCTGCCAGCAGCAGATTTTTCGGTGCGCCAAACGTGTGATCGGCCATGGCGCCATAGCCACCGCCGATAGAGGTCAGCCCAACCTGAATCAGGGACAGACCGATAATCATGACCACCACGCCGGAAACCAGAGGAGTGATGATACGACGAGCAAGATGCAGCACGCGTGAAATCAGCATTTCCGTGCAGCTGGCAAGCATCAGCGTGCCAAAGAGTGCCGCCATCATCGTTGGCACGTCCGCACCGCCATTTTTCAGCGCCATGCCGCCCATAATCAGCGGAGAGACAAAGTTAAAGCTGGTGCCCTGAATCGACAGCAAACCTGAACCTACTGGCCCCCAGGCTTTGATCTGAATAATCGAAGCCACGCCAGAGGCAAACAAAGACATGCTGATAATGTGCTGTGTGTCCGATGCCGGTAACCCCAACGCCTGGCAAATTAACAATGCCGGTGTAATCACAGCCACAAACATCGCCAGCAGGTGTTGGCAGGCGGCAAAAAGGGTTTGTGGCAGCGGCGGGCGGTCTTCAAGGCGATAAATTAGTTCGCTCGGGCGAGTCTGCGCAACCGGTTGCGCATTATCTGACTCTACGGCATTCACGGACATCAGTGACGATCTCATGGCTGGAAAAGCGCTGATTTTAACGGACTGAACGGCAAAAGCAAACGATTGCTAGCCTGATGGGATAAGAGCGAAATGTCATAAATTGAGCATTAGTTATAACGACGGCGCATTTTTTGGTTAAAATGCGCCGGCTGATTTCATCCATGAAGGAAATAACAGCGAAGGATAATTAAGCGCGAATGATGGATGCGCAATAAAAGGAGTCCTGCAATGTTTCATCTTGATACCCTTTCTACCCTGGTGGCCGCCACGTTAGTGCTGCTTCTGGGGCGTAAAATGGTCCACTCGGTCCCTTTTCTCAAAAAATACACTATTCCTGAACCCGTGGCCGGTGGGCTGCTGGTGGCGATAGCCCTGCTTGTCCTGAAAAAGAGCATGGGCTGGGAAATTGAGTTTGATATGAGCTTCAAAGATCCTTTGATGCTCGCTTTCTTCGCCACAATCGGCCTGAATGCGAATATCGCCAGTTTGCGCAAAGGCGGGAAAGTGGTGGGGATTTTCCTGTTTATCGTCGTTGGGCTACTGGTCATGCAGAACGCCATTGGCATCGGTATGGCCAGCATGTTGGGGCTCGATCCGCTGATGGGGCTGCTGGCAGGTTCGATAACGTTGTCCGGCGGGCACGGTACCGGTGCAGCCTGGGGCAAACTCTTTACCGAACGCTATGGTTTCCAGAATGCGACGGAAGTCGCTATGGCCTGTGCGACTTTTGGCCTGGTGCTGGGCGGTTTAATTGGTGGCCCGGTTGCCCGCTACCTGGTTAAACATTCGTCTACGCCGAATGGTGCGCCTGAAGATAACGAGATCCCCGGCGCGTTTGAAAAGCCAGATGTCGGGCGGGTCATTACCTCTTTGGTGATGATTGAAACCATCGCCCTGATTGCTATCTGCCTGACGGTAGGGCGTGTCGTTGCGGGGTTATTGCAGGGCACACCTTTCGAGCTGCCGACGTTTGTCTGCGTGCTGTTTATTGGCGTGATTCTCAGTAATTTGCTCGCGGCCGTGGGTTTCTATCGTGTCTTCGAACGGGCGGTTTCCGTACTGGGCAACGTCAGCCTTTCGCTGTTCCTGGCGATGGCGTTAATGAGCCTTAAACTTTGGGAACTGGCCTCTCTGGCGTTACCGATGCTGGCTATTCTGGCTGTACAAACGTTGTTTATGGCGCTGTACGCTATCTTTGTTACCTGGCGTTTGATGGGCAAAAACTACGATGCGGCGGTGCTGGCCGCCGGTCACTGTGGTTTTGGCATGGGCGCCACACCGACGGCGATTGCTAATATGCAGGCGATTACCGAGCGATTTGGTCCGTCGCATATGGCATTTTTGGTGGTGCCGATGGTGGGGGCGTTCTTTATCGACATCGTGAATGCGGTGGTGATCAAGCTGTTCCTGATGCTACCGCTGTTTGCTTAAGCGTTGGAGTAACGCTCGGTTTCCGGCATCCAGCGTTCGATCAGCGCCTTAGCCTGTTCAGGATAGCGTTCGTGGATGTGGCGCGCCAGGCGCTGAACCTGCGGGATCATTCCCTGGTCCCGCAGCAGATCGGCCACTTTGAATTCTGCGTTACCCGTCTGGCGAGTTCCTAGCAGCTCGCCAGGCCCGCGGATCTCCAGGTCTTTTTGCGCGATCACAAAACCATCATTACTGTCTCTCAGCACCTGCAGGCGAAGCTGTGCCGTTTTGGATAGCGGGGATTTATACAGCAGCACGCAGTGAGAGGCCACGGCGCCACGGCCAACACGGCCGCGGAGCTGGTGGAGTTGCGCAAGCCCTAAACGCTCAGGGTTTTCGATGATCATCAGGCTGGCGTTGGGCACATCCACGCCGACTTCAATCACCGTGGTGGCGACCAGAAGATGCAGTTCGCCCTGCTTGAAGGCCTGCATTACCGCCTGTTTTTCCTGTGGCTTCATGCGCCCGTGTACCAGACCAACGCTAAGCTCCGGGAGGGCGGTTTTTAGCTCTTCCCAGGTCACTTCCGCAGCCTGGGCTTCCAGCAGTTCAGACTCTTCAATCAGCGTACAAACCCAGTATGCCTGACGTTTTTCGTCGCGGCAGGCGTTGCGTACTCGCTCAATTATCTCGCTGCGGCGGGTGTCCGCTATTGCCACGGTAGTGACTGGCGTTCGTCCCGGCGGCAATTCATCGATGACTGAGGTATCGAGGTCAGCATAGGCAGTCATCGCCAGCGTGCGTGGAATCGGCGTTGCGGTCATGATCAGCTGATGAGGATGGAAGCCCTGAATCTGACCTTTTTCCCACAGCGCCAGGCGTTGATGCACGCCAAAACGGTGCTGCTCATCAATGATAACCAGCGCCAGCCCGGCAAACTGAACCTGCTCCTGGAAAATAGCGTGAGTGCCAACCACCATCGAAACCTGGCCGCTGGCAATGGCTTCCTGTTGCGCAATCCGGGCTTTGCCTTTTTGCTTCCCAGCCAGCCAGCCTACCTCGATACCTAATGGTTCAAACCACTGACGGAAGTTATTGGCGTGTTGCTCAGCCAGCAACTCGGTGGGGGCCATCAGGCCAACCTGCTTACCGTGTGCGATAGCACGAAGGGCTGCCAGGGCGGCAACCAGCGTTTTACCGGAACCTACGTCGCCCTGCACCAGACGCATCATAGGTACGTCCAGCGCCATATCTCGTTCTATTTCTGCGACGACTCGTTCCTGAGCCCCGGTAGGCTTAAAGGGCAGGGCAGCAAGTAACTGGTTTTTTAGTGCGTCGTGATTAACCAGCGGTAGCGCATGGTAGCGCTGTGCCCCGGCTCGTAGCGCCAGCATACTCAGATTATGGGCAAGTAGCTCTTCGAGGATTAATCTCTGCTGAGCCGGGTGTTTACCGGTTTCCAGATTGGCCAGTATCATGTCCGGCGGCGGCCTGTGCAAGGTGCGTAATGCCTCCGGCAGGCTCATCATGCCCTGACTCAGTTCGGCGGGCAGAAGTTCGGTAATTGCGCAGGTATCCAGCAGCTCGAGTGCCTGAACGGTCAACTTACGTAGCGTAGCCTGGCGGATTCCCTCGGTCGTCGGGTAAACCGGCGTGAGCGTTTCCTGCAGATCCGGCGTACTGAGGTCGCCCTGAATGCGGTATTCAGGGTGGAACATCTCGGCACCGTATTTGCCACGTTTGGCTTCACCGTAGGCGAGCACGCGCTTGCCGGCAGAAAGGCTGTTTTTCATCGCGGCGTTGAAATTGAAAAAACGCATCGTGAGAATGCCGGTGCCGTCGCTAATCTGGCAGGTCATCATCCGGCGTCCGCCGAAGGTGATATTGCTGTTCAGCACTTCGCCTTCCACCGTGGCGTACAGGCCCGGCTGAAGGTCGTTAATGGGGTAAAGATGGGTACGGTCTTCGTAGCGAAGCGGCAGGTGCAGCAGCAGATCCTGGATGGTATGCAGGCCTATTTTGGCCAGCTTTCCGCTCTGGCTGGCGCCTACTCCGGCAAGCGTGCTTAGCGGTATGGCATCCAGCAGGCGGCCTTTCATGGCTTATTTCGCCGACTGCATCGTGGCCCACCATGCGGCATCAGCTTCTATCTCACCCTGCTGATTCACATGTGGGTACGGTAAGCCTTTCCGGCGGGAAACGTTCGCCAGCACAGGATAGCCACCTTCAAACAGCAGTCTCTGCTGCTCTGCTTCCGGTAACGTACTGTTTTCACGCTGATACATGCCTGCGTTTTGGCGCTGGCGCTGGGCTTCGTACAAAATCAGCGCCGAGGCGACGGACACGTTCAGGGATTGCACCATACCGATCATAGGAATAATGATGTCCTGATCGGCAAGCGCGAGCGCCTCTTCGGTAATGCCGGTTTTTTCCTGACCCATCAGAATGCAGGTGGGGCGAGTGTAATCTATCTCACGGAAGTCGACGGCTTTATCGGAAAGATGAGTCGCCAGAATTTGCATGCCGCCGCTTTTGAGCTGCCGGACGGCTTCGCCGATAGTTTTGTGTGTTTTGACTTGAACCCAGGAATTACTTCCTGCGGCGGAAGACGCCATGGTGCGCATACGGCTTCCTGGCCAAACGGCGTGCACTTCATGCACGCCTACGGCGTCGGCGGTACGGATGATGGCGGAGACGTTATGGGGCTTGTGCACCTGCTCCATACAAACGGTCAGGTCCGGCTGGCGTCTGGCGAGCATCTCGCAAATACGCGCATAACGTTGAGGATTCATAACTCTAGTTTCTGTTGCGGGTCACTTTAATCACATCCGGCATCACGCGAATCTTGCGCATGATGTTCGCCAGATGGACGCGATCCCGGGCTGTCAGGCGAATGAAGGCGCTGTATACGCGGCCGTCTTTCTCTTCGGTGTTCAGGCTCTGGATGTTAGAGCCCGCAGTGTTAATTGCCGCGGTCAGGTTTGCCAGCGCACCCTGGTGGTTAAACATGTCCACCTTGATCTCGGTGATAAACTCTTGCTCGATCTCTTTATCCCATTCCACGGCCATAAACTTCTCGGGCTCTTTCTGGTAGCCACGAATGTTTCGACAAGACTCATGGTGGATAACCAGCCCTTTACCTGGGCTGACGTGAGCGACGATAGGATCTCCCGGAATTGGGCGGCAGCACTTGGCAAAGGTAATCAGAACGCCGTCTGCACCTTTGATTGGCAAGTTGCTGTGGTTTGCTGAAGGCGCAGTGCCTGACTGAGAAGCAACCGGTGATTCCCCTTGCAGGTTTTTCGCCACGACGACGCTCATTGCGTTCCCGAGGCCAATTTCGGCCAGCAGGTCGTCAAGTGACGCAAGCTTCATGCGGTCCAGTTCACGCTGGAGATTTTCGGCAGGAATTTCAGCCAGTTTACGGCTGCCACCGAGCGCATGGTTGAGCAGGCGACGCCCTAAACTGACGGAATCATCACGCTTCAGATTTTTCAGCATTTGGCGAATTTTGGCGCGAGCTTTGGAACTGACAACAAAATTAAGCCATGCGGCGTTTGGACGCGCCCCGGGTGCGGTGATGATTTCGATAGTCTGCCCGCTGGTCAACGACTGTGAAAGCGGGTAAGGCTGGCGATCGACGCGAGCGCCTACGCAGGCGTGACCGATATCGGTATGTACCGCGTAGGCGAAGTCCACCGGCGTTGCGCCTGCGGGCAGCTCTACAATGCGGCCTTCCGGGGTGAAAACGTAAATCTCATCCGGGAACAGATCGGATTTTACGCTCTCGATGAATTCAAATGAGCTACCGGCGCTTTGCTGCAGCTCCAGCAGGCTTTGCATCCAGCGCTGAGCGCGGATTTGTGCCGTCGTGCTGCTTTCGCCTTGCTCTTTATAAGCCCAGTGCGCAGCAACCCCCATTTCCGCCATCTGATCCATGTCTTCAGTACGGATTTGCACTTCAACCGGGACGCCGTGCGGCCCAATCATTGAGGTGTGCAGGGACTGATAGCCGTTCGCTTTCGGGATGGCGATATAGTCTTTCACCCGCCCTGGACGAGGTTTATAGAGGCTGTGCATCTGCCCGAGGACGCGATAGCAGGTATCCATGTCATGGACAATGACGCGAAACGCGTAGATATCCATGATCGAATGGAAACGCTGTTCTTTGAGCGTCATCTTGCAGTAAATGGAGTAAAGGTGCTTTTCGCGACCGCTAACGCGGCAGGCAATGCCTGCTTCCTGAAGACGCCCGTCGATTTCAGAGAGGATTTTTTGAATCATCTCTTTGCGGTTACCTCGCGCCGCTTTAACCACTTCTTTAATGACGCGGTAGCGGTTCGGATAAAGCGCTTCAAAGCCAAGCTCTTCCAGTTCGGTTTTCAGGTGATGAATACCGAGGCGGTGAGCGAGTGGGCTATAAATTTCGAGGGTTTCACGGGCAATACGGCGGCGTTTATCTGGGCGCAATGACCCAAGCGTGCGCATATTGTGCGTGCGGTCGGCAAGCTTGATCAAAATGACGCGAATATCCTGCACCATCGCCATGATCATTTTGCGGAAGTTTTCGGCCTGAGCCTCTTTCTTATCGCGGAACTTCAGTTTATCTAGCTTAGAAACCCCTTCCACCAGTTCGGCAACGCTTTTGCCAAACAGCTGTTCCATATCCTGGTAGGTGGCCGGGGTGTCTTCAATCACGTCATGCAGAAGCGCTGCCATTAGCGTTTCATGGTCGAGTTTCATCTCGGCCAGGATACAGGCAACGGCGACGGGATGGGTGATATAGGGTTCACCGCTTGAACGTGTTTGTCCCTCGTGAGCATCACGTGCGACAAGGTATGCCTGCCGGAGGCGCTTAATTTGCTCCTCTGGCAGATAGTTTTGAATCAGCTGATTCAGGCTTTCAAACAGATACAAGGGCTACCCGCAGGCTAATTAACGACGACCTTCAGCAATAGCAGTCACGGCCTGCAGTTCTGCGGCTTCCTGCTCTTGCTGTTCCTGGCGCTCACGAACATCGAGAATCTGGTTGGTGATCAACCCTTCTTCGATTTCACGCAGTGCGATAACGGTCGTTTTATCGTTTTCTTCCGGTACCAGCGGATCTTTACCGCCAACCTGCATCTGACGAGCGCGACGCGCGGCCACAAGTACCAGGTCAAAACGGTTACCAATTTTCTCTACAGCGTCCTGAACGGTTACGCGTGCCATAATTAAAATGCTCCACAGGTGAAGAAATGACTGGGCATGATACTGAAACTGGTGTCAGTCTGCCAATAGTTTGCTGATTAAAGCGTCATGTCGCATCTTTTGGCGACCCATTCGTAGACGCTCGGCACGAATGATTATCTTTAAATCAGACAGGGCAGTGTCGAAGTCATCATTAACGATAAGGTAATCATACTCCGCATAGTGACTCATTTCTGCAACGGCTTGCGCCATGCGTTTTGCAATCACCTCTTCGCTATCCTGACCGCGACCACGCAGGCGCCGGTCCAGCTCGTCTTTTGACGGCGGCAGAATAAAGATACTGCGGGATTGCGGCATTTTCTTACGAATTTGCTCTGCACCCTGCCAGTCGATATCTAAAAACACATCTACGCCGGTCGCCAGCACATTTTCGATCGCCTGGCGGGATGTACCGTAGTAGTTACCAAATACTTCCGCGTGCTCAAGAAAAGCGTCTTCAGCGATCATCTGCTGGAATTCGTCTTTGCTGACAAAGAAGTAATGTTCCCCGTGATTTTCACCTGGGCGTTCACCGCGAGTGGTGTGCGAGATGGAAACCTGGGTGTCATACAGCGGTTGTGTCTTTAACAAAGCCTGGATGAGGCTGGATTTACCCGCGCCACTTGGAGCGGAAACAATATAAAGCGTGCCTTGAGCCATGAGTTCTAACTTAATCGGTATGCATAAAGGGAAGAGCGTCTACCGGCATATTATACACACCGCTGCCCCAGTACGTAGGTTTTGTCATTGCCAGGTGCGTTTTTTCTCGTGTTTTACGCGATGTTTTCCACCTTTTTGTCATTCTCGATGCAACGAGATTAGTTTTTAGGGACGTATCTCGTACTCAGGATCTTTCATGCTCGCGATTGATGCTGGACACGGTTATACCTCCCCGGAGAAAGGAAATGGAGGGTGGTATGAAAGGGGTCGCGTTAGCAGTTTTTGTCATTTTACTGGGGGTTTCATCAACGATAATGGCATCGTGTCCAGCATGGTCTGATGTCAGAACACAGAAGGAGATTGAACGCCTTACGCACCAGCTATCCCTCTGGGATGACGCCTATTACCAGCAGGGAAAAAGTTTGGTGAGCGATGCCGTTTACGATGACTTAAAGGAGACATTGTCTGTCTGGAGGCGCTGCATTAAACAGGGGCAAGAGGCAGAATCTGCAAGGATGGGAGCAGCAGGAAACTCGTCTCATCCTGTTGCGCATACAGGGCTGAAAAAGTTACCGGATAAACGTGCAGTCGAGCTATGGGCTGCAGGCCGACAGAACTTATGGGTACAGCCCAAAGTAGATGGGGTGGCTATCACACTGGTCTATCAACAAGGGCGGCTGGTGAAAATGCTAAGCCGTGGCAATGGCATTAAAGGAGAGGACTGGACGCATAAAGCTGCCGGTATTGATGCCATACCCCTTCATCTTGCCGGATCTCTTGCGAACAGTGTGCTGCAAGGCGAGCTTTTCCTGAAACGGGAAGGCCATATTCAAAGCCTGGCTGGAGGTGTGAATGCGAGATCTAAAGTTGCCGGGGAAATGCTTCGTACCGGGGCGGTTAGCGATCCAGACGCGCTGGGCATTTTTATCTGGGCATGGCCAGATGGCCCCAAAAGCCATGCTGAAAAAGGCAGTATATTGCGTGATGCCGGGTTTTCTCTGACGGCTCTATGGTCCCGGCCTGTAACAAATATTGATGAAATTGCCCGCTTACGTGAGGGGTGGTTTCGCCAGTCTCTTCCCTTTGTCACGGATGGCATTGTGATTCGTCAGGAACGTGAACCCGAGTCTAAATTCTGGCAGCCGGGGCAGGGGGAGTGGGCCATCGCGTGGAAATATCCTCCTGCTGAGCAAATCGCCGTGGTCCGTAACGTTGATTTTGCCGTAGGGCGAACGGGTAAGGTGTCCGTCGTGCTTGAATTGGAAGAGGTTCAGCTCGACGATAAACGTGTTCGACGAGTGAATATCGGTTCACTAAAGCGCTGGCAGGAATGGGATGTTGTGGCCGGTGATAAAGTAAAAATAAGTCTGGCGGGACAGGGAATACCTCGGATGGACGAAGTCGTCTGGCGCGTCAGTCAGCGAGACACATCCATACCGGAAATGGTGGCTTTTACACCGGTGACTTGCCTTTATGCTTCATCTGAATGCGCAGAACAATTCATTGCCCGTCTGACGGAGATGAGCCAAAAGCGAGTTCTGGATCTGGCTGGCGTTAGTCAAAGCACCTGGCGCCATTTACACATGACGTCACGCTTTCAGCACGTTTTTTCATGGCTGGATTTGAACAAGACAATTCTGTCTGGTTTACCGGGAATTTCAGTGAAAAAAGCCGAGCTGTTATGGCATCAGTTTTCTCTGTCCCGAAAACAGCCGTTTATCCGCTGGGTATTGGCCTTAGGGATGCCGCTGCCGCGAAGTTCGCATGCCGTTCTTAAAGACAAGCACTGGCAGCAGCTTGGCGACTGGGATCAATCCCGATGGCAAACTTTACCCGGAGTGGGGGCTAAGCGGGCAAGTCAGTTAGTCGATTTTATGAAGCATCCACAGGTGATTGCCCTGGCCGCCTTCCTTGGCCAGCATAACATCCCGGGTTTTGGTCATCAGTGATCGGCGTGTTTGTAATGGAATACAGGTAGACCAAGCCGCAGACGCAGTGCCAGTAGCCGAGAGCTAAAGCCGAACAATAAGGTTGCTATAACCACGACGTCATGGCTGCTGACGTAGTGCTGCAGCGCGATATACAGCACGGCTGAAGCAAAGGCGATACCAGCGTACAGTTCTTTCTGGAACACGAGGGGAATTCGTTTGCAGAACATATCTCTTAGAACACCGCCAAAGACGCCGGTGACAACGGCGGCAATGGTCGCAATGATTGGGCCTTCGCCCATATCCAAAGCAACCTGCGCACCGATAATAGAAAAGACAACGAGACCCAGCGCATCCAGTACCAAAAAGAGTTTGCGTAGGTGCGGCATTACGGGAGCCATGATGGTTGTGAGTACTGCCGCAACGGCAACAATCACTACGTACTCAGGGTGTTTCACCCAGCCGAGGGGATAGTGGCCCAGCAGAATATCGCGAACAGAACCGCCGCCCAGCGCCGTGGCAGTGGCGATAATAATGACGCCAAACGTATCCATGCGACGACGCCCGGCGGCCAGGGCCCCGGTCATGGCTTCCGCCGTAATACCAATCAAATAAAGAATGTGTAGCAGCATATTTGTCCCCTCAGAATACCGGCAGAGGGTAACGTTTTGTGCACTATGTCACGATTGAGATTTTCTAAGCTGAATGAATATGGATTAGTTTTATTTATCCAAAATATAAAATTTGTCCTTTATATTTGGGTGTTGTCAGGTTCTTTTAAAATTAAATGGATTAGTAGAAGTATTTAAGGAGGCGCAATGAAAATATCGGCGATGTTAAAAGCGCTAGCAAATGGCGTCAATCCAGAAACTGGAGAGGTGCTTGGCGCTAAATCAACAGCCAATAAGCCGGAAGCGATAAGAGCGCTGTTTGCCCTGGCTGAGGAGCTGTCGGTGAGCCCGGAAAAACAGAAAAAGCCCAGGCTAACCCCTGAGGAGAGACAGCAGCGTAACCTTGCCGAAGGACGTCCGGCTAAGTCTCACTTTCCCTGGGCCGAAGAAGAGAAACTGATTCTTGCAGAGCGATTTGAGCAAACTGGCGCTATCGAAACCCTGGGGGATGAGTTTGAACGTTCTCCGAGAGCGGTAGCTATTCAGCTTGAAAAGATGAGGCTTATCACTGCGGAGCAGCTATTGGCGTATACCTAGTACGCATCAAAAGAAAAAGCCTGCTGAACGCAGGCTTATGTCACGCTATTCGATATTCTGAATCTGTTCGCGCATCTGCTCGATCAGGACTTTCAGCTCGATAGCTGAATTGGTCACGTCGGCATTGATAGACTTGGAGGCCAGAGTATTCGACTCGCGGTTAAACTCCTGCATCATAAAGTCGAGGCGACGACCAACGGCTTCTTTCTTTTTCAGGATGTTGTAGGTCTCTTTGACGTGGGCTTCCAGACGGTCCAGCTCTTCCGCGACGTCAATGCGCTGTGCCATCAGCACCAGTTCTTGTTCAAGGCGGTTGTTCTCAAGCTGAACTTCGGCCTCTTCCAGCTTGTTAACCAGGCGCTCGCGCTGCCATTTCACTACTTCTGGCATTTGAGCACGGACTTTAACCACTTCGGCGCTGACGCCTTCCAGGCGTTGTTCAATCAGCCCTTTCAGGGCCTGACCTTCGGTTTCACGGGCAACAATAAAGTCGTCCAGGGCGCCATCAAGAGCGGAAAGGATTTCAGCGGTAATCGCATCAAGATCCTGCTCCTGAGCGGCCATCACGCCTGGCCAGCGTAGAATATCAACCGGGTTGATTTCGCCTTCATCGCTTTGCATTTTGACCCAGTTAGCGGCCTCAACCAGCTGCTTAGCCAGCTTTTCATTAAGAATCAGCGATCCTTGTGAACGGGCATCGGGCTCAAAGCGCAGGTTGCACTCAATTTTTCCGCGGGTGAGGCGGTTGCGAATGCGCTCACGAGCAACAGGCTCAAGACTGCGGAACTGTTCCGGCATGCGGATATACGTTTCGAGATAGCGCTGGTTTACCGAGCGTAATTCCCAGGAGGCGGAGCCCCATTCACCTTTTACTTCACGCCGGGCGTAGGCGGTCATACTGCGGATCATAGTACGTACCCGTTTTCAGCTAATGTATGGGGGGATTATAGCCATCAGGGGTCTTGCAGGATAGGAATAAGCGCCTGAAGTCCGTATAATGCGCAGCCACATTCGTTTTAGCCGGAGAAAAGCCCATGCGTCCATCAGGTCGTAGCGCCGAACAAGTGCGCCCAGTTACCCTGACCCGTCATTACACTAAACACGCTGAAGGTTCCGTGCTTGTCGAGTTCGGTGATACCAAAGTGTTGTGCACCGCGACCCTTGAAGAAGGCGTGCCTCGCTTTCTGAAAGGCCAGGGTCAGGGCTGGATCACCGCTGAATACGGCATGCTGCCGCGTGCAACCCATAGCCGTAATGCCCGTGAAGCGGCAAAAGGCAAACAAGGTGGCCGTACTCTCGAGATTCAACGTCTCATCGCCCGTTCATTACGCGCAGCGGTGGATCTAAAAGCATTAGGTGAATTTACTATCACCCTCGACTGCGACGTTCTGCAGGCCGACGGCGGCACTCGCACCGCGTCCATCACCGGTGCCTGTGTAGCGCTGGCCGATGCGTTAAACGGTCTGGTCGCTTCTGGCAAACTGAAAACTAATCCTATGAAAGGGATGGTTGCGGCGGTTTCCGTTGGTATCGTCAACGGTGAAGCTCTCTGCGATCTGGAATATGTCGAAGACTCGGCAGCCGAAACCGACATGAATGTTGTCATGATGGAAGACGGGCGCATGATTGAGGTGCAGGGTACTGCGGAAGGTGAGCCGTTCTCCCACGAAGAGTTACTGGCGCTACTGGCGTTGGCTCGAGGGGGCATTGATTCCATCATCGCGTCGCAGAAGGCGGCGTTAGAAAATTAATTTTTTAAAAGCGACTGAGAAGTCGCTTTTTTTATGTCCGTGTCACAATGCTAAGGAGCAAATCCATGAAACCGTATCAGCGCCAGTTTATTGAGTTTGCGCTTAACAAACAGGTACTCAAGTTTGGCGAATTCACGCTGAAATCCGGGCGCACTAGCCCCTATTTCTTCAACGCCGGGCTGTTTAATACCGGGCGCGATCTGGCGTTATTAGGGCGTTTCTATGCTGCCGCTCTGATGGACTCCGGCATCGATTTTGATCTGCTCTTTGGCCCGGCCTATAAAGGCATTCCTATCGCGAC
Organism: Enterobacter sp. Ag1; assembly: GCA_000277545.1. Classification (GTDB taxonomy): domain Bacteria; phylum Pseudomonadota; class Gammaproteobacteria; order Enterobacterales; family Enterobacteriaceae; genus Cedecea. The sequence continues at coordinate 36,255 of AKXM01000024.1, forward strand.
AACGACCGCGGTGGCACTGGCTGAGCACCACGAGCGCGATGTGCCTTACTGCTTTAATCGCAAAGAAGCGAAAGATCATGGCGAAGGCGGTAATTTGGTGGGCAGTGCGCTTCAGGGCCGCGTTATGCTGGTGGACGACGTGATAACTGCTGGGACCGCTATTCGTGAGTCAATGGAGATCATTGCCGCGAACGGTGCGAGCCTTGCCGGGGTGCTTATTTCTCTCGACCGACAGGAGCGTGGCCGTGCAGATATCTCCGCCATTCAGGAAGTTGAGCGCGACTATCAGTGCAAAGTCATTTCGATCATCACGCTCAAAGACCTGATTTCTTACCTGGAAGAGAAGCCAGAAATGGCGGACAAGCTGGCTGCAGTGCGTAAATATCGCGAAGAGTTCGGCGTCTAAGTCGGAAAATAAATAAGGGCCTTCCGGCCCTTATTGACTAGTAAAGCTGAGCAGCAATCAGCGGCCAGCGGGTATCAAAATCATCCGTAGGCAGATAGCGGAAATCACTTCTCACAAATCGTGAAAGCATTCCTTCACAGAAAGCCAGTAGCTGGCTCGCCAGCAAGGATTCATCGGTGCTAAACCCTTCGCCTTCGCGCATTTTCTTTTCACGCATAACCTGGCGCAGCTGAACCTCAATGCGTTCAAAAAGCTGGTTGATGCGATCCTGCAAGCGATCCTGCTCAAACATCAGCGCGTGCCCGGTGAGGATACGCGTCAGACCTGGGTTCCGTTCACCAAAACCCAACACCAAAAGTACGATCAACCGCAGGCGGGCCAGCGTGTCTTTTTCATCTTTTAGAATCAGGTTAATGCGGGTAATCAGGCTATCTTCGATAAACTCAATCAGGCTATCGAACATTTTCATTTTGCTGGGAAAATGCCGATAAAGTGCGGCTTCGGACACGCCAACGGTTGCCGCTAGTTTAGCGGTCGTAATGCGTTGGCTGCCGTCGCTGGATTCGAGCATTTGGGCCAGAGACTGAAGTATTTCCTCGCGACGATTCCTTTTCGCGGTCTGTTTTTCTGCCATGTTCTAAAATACCCCTGAAAAATACCTTGTCAGGTAAGCACCGAACCGCGTCCACAAACGCTTGGTTTGCGGTCTGTTTTAACGTTATCTACGCGGTAGGGTTACGTTGATAAAACGGTATTACTGGCGGCCTGAATGACCAAATCCGCCTTCGCCACGGTCGCTGGCGTCAAAATCTTCAACCAGGTTAAATTCGGCCTGCACAACAGGTACAAAGACCATCTGCGCAATGCGTTCGCCGGGCTGAATGGTGAAGCTGTCCTGGCCGCGGTTCCAGACAGAAACCATCAGCTGGCCTTGATAATCGGAGTCAATCAGCCCCACCAGGTTACCCAGCACAACACCGTGTTTGTGGCCCAGGCCGGAACGAGGCAGGATGACCGCTGCCAGAGAGGCGTCAGCAATGTGAATAGCCAGGCCGGTTGGCAGCAGCGTTGTTGCACCAGGTGCAAGTTCTACGGCGTCATCCAGGCAAGCGCGCAGGTCAAGACCGGCAGAGCCGGAGGTGGCGTAAGTTGGTAACGGGAATTGCTGACCAACTCGCGGGTCCAGAATTTTAACGTCGATTTTTTTCATCATAGCGGGTAACGATCTCGTCCAGTAAAAGGTGGCCAAGGAGTGCTTTACGCTCAAGCGGTAAGACTTTGTCTCCCTCCTGCCAGAAAAGGTGCAATGCGTTATTATCGCTATTAAACCCTTGATTATTCTGAGATACGTCATTAGCGCAGATCAGATCCAGGTTTTTAGCGGCACGCTTTTTCCGGGCGTATTCTTCCACATTATTTGTTTCGGCGGCAAACCCTACTACATAGGGACGTCCTTCAGAAAGCGCCGCAACACCCGCAACAACATCCGGGTTTTTGACCATTTTTAGCGTAATTTCATCGCCTTGCTTTTTAATTTTCTCGTCAGCAACCACGGCTGCTCGATAGTCGGCAACGGCGGCACAGCCAATGAATATATGCTGCCCGGTGACGCGTTTTTGGACCACTTCATTCATTTCCAGCGCCGTAGTGACGTCAATGCGGTTGACCCATGCCGGAGTAGGCAGATTTACCGGGCCTGAAATCAGGGTTACGTTTGCCCCGCGCGCTGCCGCTGCGGCGGCTATAGAAAACCCCATCTTTCCTGAGCTGTCGTTAGTAATGTATCTGACGGGATCCAGGCGTTCGCGCGTTGGGCCGGCGGTAATCATGACGTTCAGATGTTGCAGATCTTTGACTACGGAGAAATGTTCAACGGCCATATCAACCAGCGTTAGCGGATCTAACATTCGGCCTGGTCCAATATCGCCGCAGGCCTGGCTTCCGCTATCCGGGCCCCAAATCAGGAGACCACGAGCGCTTAGCACGTCCAAATTATGTTGAGTGGCGGCCGCGCGGAACATTTGTTGGTTCATTGCCGGAACAACGGCAACCGGTGCGGCGGTTGCCAGGCAAATAGTGCTGACCAGGTCGTTTGCCATGCCTGCAGTCACGCGCGCAATCAGGTCTGCTGTCGCAGGTGCGAGTATCACTAAATCTGCCCATTTGCCGAGTTCGATGTGGCCCATGGCGGCTTCTGCTGCGGGGTCTAGCAAACTGTCGGACACAGGATAACCGGACACTGCTTGCAAACTTAGTGGCGTGATGAAGGCCTTCGCCGCCTCGGTCATTACCACTCGTACATCCGCTCCGCGATCGCGCAGACGACGAACCAGCTCAGGTGTTTTATAGGCCGCAATACCGCCGCTCACACCAAGAACAATTTTCTTGCCGGAAAGTCCCATCATGATTTTTATCCGTTGGAAGTCACAGTCGAATGGCCATTTTATCACAATCCCTGACAGGCGACTTTTTGCAGTTTGCGAGGCACTACGCAAGACCAAAACCCGCTCATCGCCTGATAATAAAAAAGGCCGCATCATGAGAGTGTTAAGAGAGGGAGAGGTGCGATGGACAGGGATAATGAGATTGAAAACGCGTATTTACCCAAGGAAAAGCTGCTGCAATTCGGTGTGGGTGCTCTCACCGATACTGAGCTGCTTGCGCTCTTTTTACGTACGGGCCACCAGGGAATGCACGTTTTGGTTTTTGCCAATATGCTGCTGCGTGAGTTTGGTTCCCTGCACCGCTTGTTGTCGGCAGATTATTCCCATTTCAAGGGCGTGAAGGGGATTGGTGAAGCGAAATACACTCAACTAAACGCGATTGCCGAGCTGGCGAGGCGTTATTACTCGTCTCAGGGTATCAAAGAACTCTCATTGCTTACGCCTGGAAAGGTGCGGGAGTATGTGCAGAGTCAGTTGACGACCGAGCAGCGTGAAATCTTTATGGTGCTGTTTTTGAATAATCAGCATCAGGTTATTAAATGTGAGCGGTTGTTTGCCGGAACGCTAAGTCACGTTGAAGTTCACCCGAGAGAAATTGTCCGTGAAGCGATGAAATGCAACGCCGGTGCCATTATACTGGCGCACAACCACCCGTCAGGTAAGGCCGAACCCAGTAAAGCAGACCGGGCTATTACGGAACGCATCGTGAAAGTTTGCCTGTTTATGGAAATTCGAGTGCTTGATCATCTGGTTATTGGTCACGGAGAATACGTTTCTTTCGCTGAACGAGGGTGGATTTAAGCCATCAGGCGCGATCCATTGGGATCTTTGTCTGTTCGGGACTTGAGCACATGCCTCACACAGCGTATACTACGCCACCTTTGAGAATCTCGGGTTTGGCATTATGCGCCTGGCACTGTGGTTCACATTGAACCGCCAGGGACCAGGCTTGCAGCCTGACGAGGCGCCTAACCCTATACGAAGCTCGAGCTAATTTGATTTTTGGAGAATAGACATGTCCCGAGTCTGCCAAGTTACTGGCAAGCGTCCGGCGACCGGTAATAACCGTTCCCACGCACTGAACGCGACTAAACGCCGTTTCCTGCCGAACCTGCACTCTCACCGTTTCTGGGTTGAGAGCGAGAAGCGTTTTGTCACCCTGCGTGTATCTGCTAAAGGTATGCGTGTAATCGATAAGAAAGGCATCGATACAGTTCTGTCCGAACTGCGTGCCCGTGGCGAAAAGTACTAAGTACTTAGAGGAAATAAATCATGGCTAAAGGTATTCGTGAGAAAATCAAGCTGGTTTCTTCTGCTGGTACTGGTCACTTCTATACCACCACGAAGAACAAACGTACTAAGCCGGAAAAACTGGAGCTGAAAAAGTTCGATCCAGTTGTCCGTCAGCACGTTGTATACAAAGAAGCCAAAATTAAATAATTCTGGTAACTTTGTTGAAGAAACCCGGCTCAGGCCGGGTTTTTTTATGCCTGCTTCCCGGAGGAGAGATGCCTGAATTACCAGAGGTAGAAACCAGTCGTCGCGGTATTGAGCCGCACCTGGTGGGTGAAACCATCCTGTATGCCGTTGTGCGCAATGCTCGGCTGCGCTGGCCGGTTTCTGATGAAATACATGCTCTGAGCGATAAGCCGGTGTTGAGCGTACAGCGGCGGGCGAAGTATTTGCTGCTGGAGCTACCGGATGGCTGGATCATCATTCATCTGGGAATGTCCGGCAGCCTGAGGATCCTCGCGGAAGAACTTCCTGCGGAAAAGCACGATCATGTCGATCTGATCATGAGTAACGGCAAAGTTCTGCGCTATACCGATCCCCGCCGCTTTGGCGCCTGGCTGTGGGGCAAAGAGCTGGAAGGGAGCAATGTATTGTCTCACCTTGGTCCGGAGCCTTTGAGCGACACATTCAGTGCAGAATACCTGCGCGAAAAATCGGCCAAAAAGAAAACGGCTATCAAGCCCTGGCTAATGGATAACAAACTGGTTGTTGGGGTGGGGAATATCTATGCCAGCGAATCCTTGTTCGCAGCGGGGATCCATCCCGACCGTAGCGCACAGTCGCTATCAAAAAAAGAGTCTGAAACTCTGGTCGCAGCTATCAAAGCTGTATTGCAACGCTCAATAGAACAAGGTGGAACCACTTTAAAAGACTTCCTTCAGTCCGATGGCAAACCCGGCTATTTTGCTCAGGAGCTGCAGGTATATGGCCGGGAAGGAGAACCTTGCAGGGTATGCGGTACGCCGATTTCCGCCGCTAAGCACGCCCAGCGTAGCACTTACTATTGTCGCCGCTGTCAGCGATAGCTATTTAAGCCTTTCGATAAGTGCTTTACAGACATGCTCTGGCAGGAAGTGGGCTACATCTCCGTGATGGCGCGCCACTTCTTTGACAAGGGAAGAAGAGACAAACGACCACTCTTTAGATGGCATCAGGAACACGCTTTCCAGTTCAGGCATGAGATGGCGGTTCATGTGGGCCAGCTGCATTTCATATTCAAAATCAGCCGCGGTACGCAACCCACGCACCAGCACGTTCGCCTGCTGGTTACGTGCAAAGCTTGCCATTAAATCGCTGAAACCGAGAACCTGAACGTTGGGTAAATGCGCAAGTGCCTGCTGCGCCAGCGCAACGCGTTCATCCAGGGTGAACAAGGCATTCTTGCTGGGGCTTGCTGCAATCGCAAGGATCACCTGGTCAAACATACTGGCTGCACGGGTAACGATATCAATATGGCCGTTGGTGATGGGATCGAAAGTCCCCGGATAGATTGCCCGCTTTTGCATATCTGACCTTAGTGTGTTTTAGGGGGGAGATAAGGTTCCAGTAGCTGTAACAGGCGCTGCAATGCACCCTGGTTCTGGTAAAGCACTTCCACAGCATGGCGCCCGTAGAAGTTACGATAATCCTCATCTGTGAGCAAAGACGCAATCTCTTTTACTAATGACTGCTCGTCCGTCACGGTGATTAGGCCATCTGCCTGCGACAGGCGCGCGCAGATATCTTTGAAGTTAAAGGTATGTGGACCCATTAACACTGGAATAGCGTGTGCGGCTGGTTCGAGGGGATTATGGCCACCACGCTCAACTAACGAGCCGCCAACAAAAGCCAGATCGGCAATCCCGTACAGTAACATTAACTCACCCATAGTATCGCCAATGACGACCTGCGTACTGGAAGACGGTACCTCTCCAGAAGAGCGAGTTATGTAGCTTAATCCAGCATTTCTGACCAGATTGATGGCATCCGGGAAGCGTTCCGGGTGGCGTGGTACAAGGATCAGCAGTAAGTTAGGAAACTGCTTTAAAAGCGACTGATGAGCTTGCACGACGATGCTTTCTTCGCCTTCGTGCGTGCTGGTAGCTATCCAGACCGGGCGGTGCGGTGCCCACTGCCGGCGCAGCGTCACGGCTCGAGCGGCCAACTGCGGTGTCACCGAAATATCAAACTTAAGGCTACCGGTAACCGTCAATTGGCTCCGTTTTGCACCTAGTGAGATGAAGCGTTCACCATCTTCTTCGTTCTGTGCGGCGATAAGCGTAATGCGCTGCAGCAGCGTTCTGACAAAGTCACCAAGTTTTGCGTAGCCCTTTGCCGAGCGTGCGGAAAGCCTGGCATTGGCAATCACTAATGGGATATAGCGTTTGTGCAGCGCGGCTATCAGGTTTGGCCAAAGTTCGGTTTCCATAATAAGCACCAGCTTTGGATCGACTTTATCCAGGAAGCGGTTGAGCGCACACGGCAAATCGTAAGGCAGATAGACGTGCTGGACGTCTTCTCCGAAAGCGGACATGACCCTTTCTGAGCCGGTTGGTGTCATTGTCGTGACGGTAATCGGCAATTCTGGATAGCGGTGGCGAAGCGCGCGAACCAGAGGTATGGCGGCCAGCGTTTCCCCAACGGAAACCGAATGCAACATAATACCACCTGGCCTGAGCGGCTTTTTATAGAAGCCGTAGCGCTCGCCAATGCGTTTGCGGTATGCAGGAGCTTTACGACCGCGCACCCATAATCGCAGCCAGATGAGTGGCTGTATGAGGTAAAGCAGTACGGTGTAAAGCAATTGGAGCATAGGACACGGCTGGCATTATGAATGTGCTGGGGATTCTATGTATTTAACCTGAGCTTTGCCATTACTTTTGCGGAAATTGGGCGAAAACCAGGTTGATGGCTTGTGTCAAAGGTATGTATTGCCAGGCAATGGTTGGATTGAGCAGTTGTGCAAAAGTCAAAAGTGAATGGTCTTTGAGTTTAAGGAAAATAAATTATTTTAATTCATATGTTTACCAATGAATTGTCTTGGCTTGCGTATCCTTCGGAATGGGAGCGATAAGTGGTACACTACACGTAAAAATGAACACGTTGTCAGTGAACAGGTAGCTGTGGAGCCTGGGGCGGTAGCGTGTTTTTTATTTTTCAGTATTGCTGATATTAAGAGCTGACGGTGAATACGACATTTAAAAGAATTTTAGTGATTAAAATGCGCTTTCACGGCGACATGTTGCTGACAACGCCTGTGATCAGTACCCTTAAGCGCAACTATCCTGAAGCAAAAATAGATGTCCTGCAGTATCAGGATACCCTTCCCATTCTTTCTGGAAATCCAGAAATAAATGCGCGCTACGGTATAAGCAACAAAGGCGTTAAAACAGGAAAGAAAATCAGTAATTTTCTTTCCTTGATTCGCCGCTTGCGGAGCAATCATTATGACCTGATTGTTAATCTGACCGATCAGCGGAGCGTGGCATGGATGGTTCGCTGCCTTGGGCCGGCAGTAAAAATTTCCCAGGATTACGCTCACCGGCAGTCTTCATTCTGGAAAAAAAGCTTCACTCACCTTGCCCCTGTCGTTGGTAAGCATGTCGTTGAAGCTAGCCTCTCAGTGCTCTCTCCTTTAGGAATTACGGATTTTTTTACAGAAACAACGCTGTACTACACTGAGGCCGATTGGCAAAAGATCCGTGAAGTGCTTGATGCTGAAAGCGTTGCTGACAAGTATGTTGTCATTCAGCCCACGGCCCGACAGCTCTTTAAGTGTTGGGACAACGATAAGTTTTCTCAGATCATTGATTACTTGCAGGATGAAGGATTCCCGGTTGTATTGACCTCTGGACCGGGTCGTGACGATCTCACCTGCGTTAATGAGATAGCTCAAGGATGCAAAATAATGCCCGTCGTGGCGCTTGCCGGCAAAACAACCTTCCCGGAGTTGGGCGCTTTAATCGATCATGCAGCATTGTTTATTGGGGTGGACTCAGCGCCTGGGCATATCGCTGCGGCGGTAAAAACGCCTGTCATTAGCCTGTTTGGTGCAACGGACCATGTTTACTGGCGTCCATGGACAGAGCAAATTACGCAATTCTGGGCAGGTAACTATCAATCTATGCCGTCCCGTGCTCAACTCGACCGCAATAAAAAATATATGTCGGTGATCCCTGCTGAGGATGTGATTGCCGCCATTTCTAAAATGCTTCCTGCCGCTGCGGCGCTATCACCAAGAGACGAAGCATGATGACAGTTGCTTTTTGTCTGTATAAATATTTTCCCTTTGGCGGCCTGCAGCGCGATTTTATGCGTATTGCCGGGGCTGTTGCATCGCGTGGGCATAACGTCCGGGTTTATGTGCAGTCCTGGCAGGGCGAGAAACCTGATGCCTTTGATATCGTCATCGTTCCTGTGCGGTCAAAAACGAACCACGGTCGTAATGCTGAATATTATCAATGGGTGAAGGCTCATATGAGTCAGCATCCGGTAGACCGCGTAGTGGGTTTTAATAAAATGCCGGGTCTCGATGTTTATTATGCAGCAGACGTTTGTTACGCCGAAAAAGTAGCACAAGAGAAAGGTTTCTTTTATCGCCTGACCGCCCGATATCGGCATTATTCACAGTTTGAAAAAGCCACATTCGAGCAAGGAAAATCAACCAAGTTGCTGATGCTGACTGATAAGCAAATTGCTGATTTTGAAAAACACTATGGTACGGAATCTTCGCGTTTTCTGATCCTGCCTCCAGGTATTTACCCCGATCGTCGATTCGACAACCATCCGCAGGGTAGCCGGGAGCGTTACAGAGAAAAAAACGGCATTGGTGTGAATGACTACCTCGTTTTGCAGGTAGGCTCCGATTTCACGCGTAAAGGCGTTGATCGCTCTATTGAAGCGTTGGCTGCTTTGCCTGAGGCCATCCGTAGTCGAACCACTTTGTTTGTTGTCGGGCAGGATAAACCCGGGCGGTTTAAGACATTAGCGCAGAAACGTGGCGTAGAGAGCCGGGTTAGTTTCTTCTCCGGAAGAGATGACGTCTCTGAACTGATGATGGCTGCGGATGTTTTGATTCATCCTGCCTATCAGGAAGCTGCCGGTATTGTCTTGCTTGAGGCGATAGCTGCCGGATTGCCAATCCTTGTGACGGAAGTTTGCGGCTATGCACATTATATTGCAGACGCTGAGTGTGGGGTTGTTATCAAAGAACCGTTTAGCCAGGCATCGCTTAATGCGGCTTTATCTGACGTTCTGGGTAATGCAGAGCAGCGCCTGAGCTGGGCGAGTCACGCTCGTCATTATGCCTCAACCCAGGATATTTATAGCCTGGCCGAAAAGGCAGCAGATATCATAGTGGGAGAGCCGCGTGGTTGAGTTAAAAGAACCTTTTACCTCTCTTTGGAAAGGAAAGGACGTTTTTGCTGAAGTCAGAAAACTTCAGGGGGAAATTTTCCGCGAACTGGAAACACGCCGCACGCTACGTTTCGAGGCCGCAGGAAAAAGCTATTTCTTAAAATGGCACCAGGGAACGTCTATCAAAGAAGTGATAAAAAATCTTATTTCGCTGCGAATGCCGGTTTTAGGGGCCGATCGCGAGTGGAAGGCGATTCACCGGCTGAAAACTCTGGATGTCGACACGATGCAGGGCGTTGGTTTTGGTGAAAAGGGGTTAAACCCAATCAACAAAACGTCGTTCATCATTACTGAAGATTTAACGCCTACGATCAGTCTCGAAGATTACTGTGCTGATTGGGCGACGAATCCACCTGACGTAAAAATCAAGCGGATGCTGATTGAGCGTGTAGCCACAATGGTACGTAAAATGCACGGTGGTGGCGTAAATCATCGGGATTGTTATATTTGCCATTTCTTATTGCATCTCCCCTTTTCTGGTCGGGAAAGCGAACTGAAGGTTTCGGTGATTGACCTGCATCGTGCGCAGATTCGAACAAAAGTTCCTCGACGCTGGCGGGACAAAGATCTCATTGGACTCTATTTTTCATCGATGAACATTGGGCTGACACAGCGTGATATTTGGCGCTTTATGGTGACGTATTCTAATCAGCCACTTAGAGGTGTGCTAGAAACGGAACATGCATTGCTGGCTAAAGCAGAAGATAAAGCGGAAAAAATCAAAGAACGAACGATTAGAAAATCGTTGTAGTAGCCTGTAAGGGGCGTCATTGCCGGTTACAGTCGTCTATTCATCTTAGTCGGATAAGAATCAACATGTCTCAATTCAGTGATGAAGATATCATCCTCTCTGTTTTCGATTTTAACTACCAGGAAAAGAAAGCTGCCAATGTTCTCAATATAGCATTTGGTATTGATAAGAATTTCCTTTTCGGCTGTGGTGTTGCTATCTCCTCAGTCTTGTTGAGTAATGCATCTGCATCTTTTGAGTTTCATGTGTTCACTGATTCATTCAGTGAAGCCGATAAGGCTCGATTCGAAGCATTAGCTAAACAATATAAAACACATATTAATATCTATGTCATTAACTGTGAGAAGCTAAAATCATTACCGAGTACAAAAAACTGGAGTTACGCGACATACTTCCGTTTTATTATTGCAGATTATCTCTATCACAGAGTTGATAAACTTCTTTATCTGGATGCGGATATCGCCTGCAAAGGAAGTATTCAGCCGTTAGTTGATTATGTTTTTGCAGAGAACGAAATTGCCGCTGTGGTTGTGGAAAGGGACATTGAGTGGTGGTCGAACCGGGCTGCAACACTTTCAACACCGGAGTTAGTGTCTGGTTACTTCAATGCGGGTTTTTTGCTTATAAACATCAATGAATGGAATATCAACAATATTTCTTATAAAGCAATCGAGATGCTGCGGGATCCTCAGTGGGTAGAAAAAATCACTCACCTTGACCAGGATGTGCTGAATGTCTTGTTGGTAGGGAAAGTTAAATTCATTGAAGGGAAATATAACACTCGTTTCAGTATTAATTATGAGCTCAAAGACAACGTAGTGAATCCTGTCAATGATGAAACTGTTTTTATTCATTATGTCGGTCCGACAAAACCGTGGCATGACTGGGGCACTTATCCCGTCTCTCAGAGCTTCTTAACGGCGAAAGAGGCCTCACCCTGGCGTAATGTCGAACTTCTAAAGCCAATTAATAGTCACCAATATCGATACTCTGCAAAACATAAGTTCAATCAAAAGCTTTATCTGCAGGGGCTGTCGAACTACTTTAACTATTATGTGGCTAAATTTAAAGAATAGTTGTGCTCGCGACAGTATTGCTGGCATGGAATGTTATGAAAATAACCATGCTACACGACTAATGGTGATGAAAGGTAATTGACATTGAACTTTAAACAAATCACACAATTTAACGATATCATTGTTCTGGATCGGCGCCTTGTAAAGTGTGATGATCGGGAAACATTCAATATTTCATGGGGTATCGATAAAAATTATCAGATAGGTGCCGCGATATCGATTGCTTCCATTCTTGAGAATAATAAAAAGAGTGATATTGATTTTACCTTTCATATTATCGCTGATTACTTAGATAATGAGTATGTTGAGCTTTTAACACAGTTAGCCGAGCAATATAAGACGGTTATAAAAATCTATCACATTGATTCTGCGCCGCTAAGGTCTTTGCCGAAAACAAACATTTGGCCAGTATCAATATACTATCGCTTGCTTTCTTTTGATTATTTCTCTGAGCGTCTTGATACTCTTTTATATCTGGATGCCGATGTTATATGTAAAGGCTCATTGCAATCTTTAGCTTCTTTAGAATTTAATGAAGAGTACGGCGCGGTGGTTATTGATGTTGACACCATGCAAAAGAAAAGTGCTGTGCGTCTACAAAATCCAGAATTTGAAGGGAATTACTTCAATTCTGGGGTAATGTACATAAACTTAAATCAATGGCTAAAATCAAGCTTAACGGAAAGGTTTTTCAACTTACTTTCAGATGAGAGTGTGGTTGGAAAATTAAAGTATCCGGACCAGGATATTCTTAATATTATATTCCTTCATCACGCAAGAATATTGCCCCGGGAATACAATACCATCTACTCTCTAAAATCTGAGTTTGAGAATAAAAACAGTAAATATTACAGTGAGTTCATTAAGGAAAGCACGGTGTTTATACATTATACGGGCGTGACAAAACCCTGGCATGACTGGGCTAATTATCCGTCAGCACAGTTTTTCCGTAATGTTTATGATGTTTCCCCGTGGCGGAATATACCTTATCAAAGTGCAGTGAAAAAGCATGAGTATAGAGAGAAATATAAACATTTGCTTTATCAAGGGAAAGTTTTTGGTGGCCTCTGCGCTGCGATTAAATATAATTTAATGCAGGGTTGAAAATTATATGACTGATAAAATTATATTTACTGTCACACCTATATTTTCTATTCCTCCGCGCGGTGCCGCTGCAGTTGAAACGTGGATGTACCAGGTCGCACAGAGAACGTCTATTCCCAATCGCTTGGTATGCATTAAAAATGAAGGGTATACAGATTTTACCCCTGTAAACGATAACTGTAGTATCCATCGCATTGGATTCAGCCGCATTTATAAGCGCATCTTCCAGAAGTGGACTCGCCTTGATCCACTGCCGTATTCGCAGCGAATACTGAATATTGCGAAAGATTTTCATATTACGGATGACAGCATTGTCGTTGTGCATAACAGCATGAAGCTTTATCGGCAAATCAGACAACGTGCTCCTCAGCAGAAAATCGTCATCCATATGCATAATGCGTTCGAACCCAAAGGGTTGGACCAGGATGTAAAAATGATTGTGCCGAGCAATTTCTTAAGAGATTTTTATCAGAATCTTTTGCCGAAAGCCGATATTAAAGTGGTTGCTAATGGCATCGATTTGGATGTTTATCAATCTGCTTATACACCTGTTTCTAAAGCAGATCTGGGCATTTCTGAGAATGATAAAGTCCTCTTCTATGCGGGGCGTATTGTTCCGGATAAGGGGATTTTATTGCTCATGCAGGCGTTTGAAAAGTTGGCCAGAGAACATGACGATATGAAACTCGTAGTGGTTGGCGATCACCTGGAGGTGAACAAAGCGGATAATGGCGCTTATCAGCGTGAGGTCAGAGAGATTGCCGAGCGTTTGCAGGGGCGATGTATTATGTTAGGAAGCATAGCGCCGGAAAACATGCACCGTTACTATCCTCTGGCTGACCTGGTTGTCATTCCTTCTCAGTTTCAGGAACCATTTTGCATGGTGGCTATTGAGGCAATGGGGGCAGGCAAGCCGGTATTGGTCAGCACCCGTGGCGGCATGGTTGAATTCGTCAGGGAAAAAGAGACAGGTTTTCATCTGCGAGAGCCCATGACTGCAGACTCTATTGCTCAAGATATTATGAGCACACTGCAAAGTCCGGATATAAATGACATGGCAAAATGTGGGCAACGCTTTGTTTATAATCATTTTAGTTGGGCCGGAGTGACTCAGAGATTTGAAGACGTGATTAATAATTGGTTTCACTAACTAAAATTTCTCTTACATACTTGCTTTAGTTTAAGCATAAAAGAGGCTACGTGATGTAGCCTTTTTTATTGTTATTTTTTATTCAGTGCTATCAATAACCCAACCAATACGCCAAGCAGGTCTAGCTGTATTTGTTCAACATTTCCTCGAATGAGGAAATAGCCGATAAATGATAACAAGATTATCATGTGTGCATTTACCGGGAAGGACGAGCTTTTCTCGAAGGCGTTGGAAGTACATTCTTTAATTATCGCTGCATAGGTGAGTAGCAGGCCTGCGAATCCGAGTAACCCGGTGCCAAACCAGACAAACAATGCCAGGTTGTGTGGCCCGGGAGACTCTCTAAAGGTCCAGTTGGGATAATCAACCACACGTTTGTTGTAGACATCTTTATAGGCTGTATTTCCAAAGCCGTATCCCAGCAAAGGATTTTCCATAATAAGATTCATCGCGCTACCTTGCACACCATTTGAATAACGATTGGAGCTGTCTGTCTGCTGAAGCTTAGTCATTAAAGTTGTTGGTATTTTTTCTTGCGTCAAAATTGCGCCGACTGTCAAGGTAGAAATTAAAATCCCGGCAATCAATAATTTCCATTTCCGGTTTAACACAACCCACAGTAAGCCAACAGTTATTACAGAAAGCCAAGCGCCACGGGATAGTGTGCCTAAAATGAGAAACAGATAGACCGCGCTTAGCAGAACAAAGGCAACCTTATACTTAACAGATTTTATTAACCACATGCTCAATAAGGCAGGGAAAAGGAATACCAACGAGTCGGATATACCACGATGTCTGAAATCGATAAATGGCATGACACCCTGTGTGTACTCTTGGTAGTAAAGCACGATCTCTGATATGCAACGTAGACTCAGCGCTGTAATAAATGAAAAGAAAATTATTTTTGAAATTAACTCTTTGCTTTCATTTCTCAGCAGTACGGGAATGGAAATTGTACATAAAAGAGTGTTTTCCAGAACAGACTTGCTGATTTCCTTCAGGGTTGCTTTGAAATCAGGTGTCTGAAACAGCGAAAGAAACACGGCGAAAGTCAAAACAGCTATGCTAAAAAATAGAAAATTTTTGAATTCTGGCAGAAATTGTCTAGGCTGCTTACACAGATATACAAGAGTTGTGAGCGTCATCAATATAACAATGAGGTGTTTATAACGCGTTATGCCACCTAAAAAATAAGTGGCAATAAATAAGAATACAAGCGTTCTATTCCAGTATAAGGTCCAGTTTTTTTTCTCATTAGAAAAAAATAATGTGAGGGCCATCTCTTCTCCGATATCGAAATTCGCGTACTTACAGGCTTGTCGTAAGTTGATTCAAGACTGTAAAGGCAGTCAAATTTTCAAGTCTGTTACCCGGTGCGCGGCACACGACCTGATTTTTTCCATACCCGCCAATGAGGCCCGGATCTGTAGGTCCGTAAAGCGTCACATTCGGTCGGTCCAATGCTGCCGTAAGATGGCTTAATCCTGTATCAACAGAAACCACAAATTTGGCATTCGCCAGAACTTTGGCGACTTCTTCAAGCGTTAATTTTGGCAGAACATCCACAAAGCTAAATCCTGCCGCCAGTCGTTTGGCTCGTTCTTCTTCGTGCGGTGCCCCCCAAGGGAGTTTTATCCGCAGTCCGGTTGCCTTCAATAGCTCAATCAGCTCCCGCCAATTTTCTTCTGGCCAGTGTTTATCATCTCGAGTTGTTGCGTGTAAAAATACCGCATACTTTTCCGCACTTTCTTTCGGATTAGTAAGAAAATGCCCTGAAATCGCATAATCACCCTGAGATTGCGGTTTTGCGTAACCCAAACTTTTGGCGAAAAGTTCACGAGTACGTTCCACGGCGTGCTGCTGCCTGGCCACATTATGGCGTTTGTTATAAAACAGGCTTGCCAGAGGTTCACGGGCGCTGTTCCAGTCCATGCCATGCTTGATGCCATGTGCTTTTCGAGTCACCAACGCTGCGCTTTTTACCAGGCCCTGAGCATCAATGACGCAGTCGTACTTTCTTGCTTCAAGCTGATAATAAAAAGCTTTTCGTTCCGCGCGGGTTTCAGCGGTGAACCAGCTTTTACGCCAGCGACGGATCGCGACGGGAATCACTTTATCCACGGCGGGGTGCCAGCCTGGTATCTGTGCGAAACCTTCTTCTACCACCCAATCGAACGAAATTCCCGGCATTGCCAGCATCGCGTCTGTAAGCGCAGGAAGAGAGTGGAGAACATCGCCCATCGAAGACGTTTTAACAAGAAGGACGCGCATTAGTCTTCCTTGCTGCTGGTTAGCAGTTCAGTCAATGTAACCAGCACGCTTTCTGGTGTGATATCGATCAGGCTTTGATGATAGCCCTCAGCGGTATCGCCTTTACGCACTTTATGGTAGCCGCTGATCAAGCGAATAACTCTCGCTTTGTGGGAAAGTGGTGGGGTGAAATCCGGGCTGCTGGGGCCATAAAGTGCGACCAGAGGACGGTTGAGCGCAGCTGCGACATGCATCAGGCCGGAATCATTGGTGACCACACCCTCGCAAGCGGCAAGCAATATCACGGCCTGTTCAAGCTGGGTATCCCCGGCAAGGTTACGGCACCATGCCTGCTGTTCAGTGGTGAGAGCAGCAAGAATCTCTTTACCTGCGTCCTTATCCTTGGCAGAACCGAAGAGCACAACCTGATAGCCCGCATCGATGAGTTTTGCTGCGAGCGCGGCGTAATGATAGTGCGGCCAACGTTTTGCCGGGCCGAACTCTGCTCCAGGGCAGAAACCAATCATCGGACGCTGTGGATCAAGATTAAAAGCAGCGCAAGTCAGTGTTTTTTCACCTTCACTAACATGTAGTTGAGGCCACAGGAGCGGCTGCGGGAGGTCTTTAGCCGACTGCATTATGCCTTTTTCATAACCCAGGGCGACGTAGCGCTCTACCATCAATGGCCAGGCTTGTTTGTCCAGCTTACGGCTGTCATTCAGCAGGCCGTAACGCATCTCGCCCAACCAACCCGTACGGTGAGGTATGTTGGCAAAAAAAGGCACCAGCGCGGACTTAAACGAGTTTGGCAGAACGTACGCATGGTCATAGCGTTTGTCCCGCAGGCTGCGTCCAAGGCGACGACGCTCTGCGATTTGCAACGCACCGTGACCCAAAGGCATGGCGATGGCTTCGTTCACTTCCTGCATACGCGATAATAGCGGACGGCACCACGCGGGTGCCATCACGTCAATGATCGCCTGGGGATAACGCGCCTTGAGCGTGCGATAAAGACTTTGCGACATCATCATGTCGCCCACCCATGACGGGCCAATCACCAGAATTTTCATGCTTTTCCTGTGCAGCTTATGCGTCGCGATTTAACCATTTCATGTATTCCGCAACCCCTTGGGCAACGGTTTTGAACGGCTTGTCGTAACCCGCAGCGCGCAGATTGGTTAAGTCAGCTTCAGTATAAGCCTGATAGCGACCTTTTAGCTTTTCCGGGAAAGGAATGTACTCGATGCTGCCTTTGTTGTGATACGCCAGCGCTGCGTCTGCCACGGCCTGGAAGGATTCCGCACGACCGGTACCGCAGTTGAAAATACCGGAAACGCCATTTTGCCAGAACCAGAGGTTAACGGCGGCAACATCACCCACATAGATGAAGTCACGCTTGAAGCCGTCGCTGCCTTCAAACAGTTTTGGGTTCTCACCGTTATTCAACTGAGTATTGAGATGGAATGCCACGCTCGCCATGCTGCCTTTGTGGCCTTCGCGCGGCCCGTAGACGTTAAAGTAGCGGAAGCCGGTCACCTGAGAGTTTGCTTCTGGCAGGATCTGGCGAACATATTCATCAAACAGGAATTTTGAGTAACCGTACACGTTCAGCGGCTGTTCATATTCGCGGGATTCGATGAAATCTGCATTGCGCCCGCCGTAGGTGGCGGCAGAAGAGGCATACAGGAACGGAATTTCGCGCTCCAGGCAGTAGTGCAGGATTTCTTTAGAGTACTGATAGTTGTTGTCCATCATGTACTTGCCGTCCCACTCGGTCGTGGACGAGCAGGCCCCTTCATGGAAGATGGCGTCGATATCACCGAATTCTTCCCCGGCCATAATTTGGATCAGGAAGTCTTCCTTATCCATGTAGTCGGTGATGTCCAGATCAACCAGGTTAACAAATTTAGTCCCATCCTTCAGGTTATCTACCACCAGGATATCGCGATAGCCTTGTTCGTTCAGTGACTTAACAATGTTGCTGCCGATCATGCCGGCGCCGCCAGTAACGATGATCATAACTGTAGCCTTAAAATTATGGAGTCAGAGACAATCTCAGACATGAATGTGCATAATCATACCATTACATTTGCATCGCTTCAGCCATTTACACAATGCGGCAGGTTTGTCATCCAGGTGGTTTAAGCCCGATTGACTTTTCCAAGGTTTACCTGCTATTTAATTTAATATTATTTTTATTTTAATGTTTGCCGGGGAATTATTGTATTCGTTAAGGCCGATCTGAACGCAAAGTGTACTGTGTACAGAGGGTAAATGATTGTGATATAATATTTATTTATATTAATGGTTTTTATTAGCGATGAAATCATCTACCACAATTGTAACGGCTTATTTTGACCTCGGTAGAGGGGAGTGGACTGCTAATAAAGGGTTCCGTGATAATCTTGCCCGCTCTGTAGATGTTTATTTTAATTACTTCGAGCGATTGGCCGCTTTAGAAAATGATATGGTGGTATTCACTTCACCCGATCTCAAGGAAAGAGTTGAAGCCATTCGACAGGGAAAGCCTACTACGGTTATTGCCATTGATATAAAAAACAAATTTAAACATATTCGGCGTCTTATTGAGAGCGTTCAGCAGGACGAGAGTTTTACCAATCAATTAGAGACCCATCAGTTAAAAAACCCTGAATATTGGTCGCCAGAGTACGTGCTGGTCTGTAATTTAAAATCCTACTTTGTTAACAAAGCCATTAATGATGGGTTAATAAAAACACCACTGGTTGCATGGGTTGATTTTGGCTATTGCCGGGAATCTAAAGTAATTCGTGGTTTAAAAGTGTGGGATTTTCCATTTAATAAAAATACCATGCATCTTTTTACCATCAAGAAAGGGCTAAATGTTACGTCGTTGAAACAGGCATTTGACTTTATGATTGGTAACCATGTTTATATTATCGGTGGTGCTATTGTCGGTTCTCAGAGTAAATGGCAAGAGTTTTATTCTCTGGTAACGGAAAGCCAGAAAATTACGCTGAAAAATAATATCGTGGATGATGATCAGGGTATATTTGTTCTCTGTTATTACAAACGCCCTGAATTATTCACCCTGAATTATCTTGGGAAAGGAAAATGGTTCGACCTGTTCCGTTGCTTCAGGCACTCCGCTTTAGGCGCCAGACTGCAGGCGCTTAGAATTTTTCTCTCGAGGAAGTAGCTCCTGCTGAGGGAATAAATCATCTGAAGATGATTTCAACAGGTCAGATATACGGGAATCTATCTGACCTGTCAGGATTTTAATGATTTCAATATTTACATTATTATTCAATATGTTAATGATGATTCCTGCACGGCCTTCATACCGCTTAAAGCCCCTGTCGGCCTCGTATTCTAGCGTGATTTATCCTGCAAAATTAAGAATCCCTGAAGCGTCATCTCGCCTGGTGATATAGGTTTGGGTAAGATGTGCCAAAACTTGCCATGCCTGGAGAATCGCGATGCGCGAAGATTTTTACCAACAGCTGACTTCCCAACTCGAAACCGCTCGAGCAGAAGGGCTTTTTAAAGAAGAACGTATTATCACCTCCGCCCAGCAGGCGGACATCACCGTCGCGGACGGTAGCCACGTTATTAACTTCTGCGCCAACAACTATCTGGGTCTTGCTAACCATCCGCAGCTGATTGAAGCGGCTAAACAGGGGATGGATAAACACGGTTTTGGTATGGCTTCGGTCCGCTTTATTTGCGGTACTCAGGGCAGCCATAAACAGTTGGAAAGCAAGCTGGCCGATTTCCTGGGAACGGACGATGCGATTCTTTACTCCTCCTGCTTCGATGCCAATGGTGGCCTGTTTGAGACGCTGCTCGGGCCGGAAGATGCCATCATTTCTGACGCACTGAACCATGCCTCAATTATCGACGGTGTGCGCCTGTGTAAAGCACAGCGCTATCGCTATGCCAACAACGATATGCAGGAACTGGAAGCTCGCCTGAAAGAGGCTCGTGCAGCCGGTGCTCGCCATGTGATGATTGCCACCGATGGCGTGTTCTCAATGGACGGTGTGATTGCCAACCTGCAGGGCGTTTGCGATCTGGCGGATAAGTACAATGCGCTGGTTATGGTCGATGACTCCCACGCCGTGGGCTTTGTTGGTGCCAATGGGCGCGGTACGCACGAATACTGCGATGTCATGGACCGGGTTGATATTATTACCGGCACGCTGGGTAAAGCGCTGGGCGGTGCTTCTGGTGGCTATACCGCAGGTCGCAAAGAAGTTATCGAATGGCTTCGCCAGCGTTCCCGTCCTTACCTTTTCTCAAATTCACTCGCGCCAGCCATTGTTTCCGCCTCTATCAAGGTACTGGAAATGCTGGAGTCAGGCGAAGAGCTGCGTGAGCGTCTGTGGTCAAACGCTCGTCTGTTCCGTGAAAAAATGAGCGCTGCCGGATTTACGCTTGCAGGTGCAGATCACGCCATTATTCCAGTGATGCTTGGTGAAGCAGTTGTGGCGCAAAACTTTGCGCGCGAGCTGCAAAAAGAAGGTATTTATGTCACCGGTTTCTTCTACCCGGTGGTGCCAAAAGGTCAGGCACGTATTCGCACCCAAATGTCGGCGGCGCATACTCCTGAGCAAATTGAACGTGCGGTAGATGCGTTTACGCGCATCGGTAAGCAATTAGGCGTTATCGCTTAAGGGAGCGGTCATGAAAGCATTAGCAAAACTGAAGGCGGAAGAAGGCATCTGGATGACGGATGCTCCCAAGCCGGAAATGGGTCATAACGATCTGCTGATCAAAATTCGTAAAACGGCGATTTGCGGGACCGACGTCCATATTTACAACTGGGACGAATGGTCGCAAAAAACCATTCCTGTTCCTATGGTTGTGGGCCACGAATACGTGGGTGAAGTGGTCGGCATAGGCCAGGAAGTGAAAGGCTTCAAGATTGGCGATCGCGTTTCCGGCGAAGGGCACATCACCTGTGGACACTGTCGTAACTGCCGCGGCGGGCGTACCCACCTGTGCCGTAACACTACCGGCGTGGGTGTGAACCGCCCTGGCTGTTTTGCTGAGTATTTGGTTATCCCGGCGTTTAATGCGTTCAAGATCCCGGACAATATCTCAGACGACCTGGCTTCCATCTTCGACCCGTTCGGCAACGCAGTGCACACGGCACTTTCGTTCGACCTGGTGGGCGAAGATGTGCTGGTCTCCGGCGCGGGCCCTATCGGGATCATGGCGGCGGCAGTAGCAAAGCATGTCGGTGCGCGTAACGTAGTGATTACCGACGTGAACGAATACCGCCTCGAGCTGGCGCGTGAAATGGGAATCACTCGTGCGGTCAACGTCAGCAAAGAAAGCCTGCAGGACGTGATGAGCGAGCTGGGGATGACCGAAGGGTTTGACGTGGGTCTGGAGATGTCCGGCGCACCACCGGCGTTCCGCACCATGCTTGACACCATGAATCACGGTGGCCGTATTGCGATGCTGGGGATCCCGCCGTCAGATATGTCTATCGACTGGACCAAAGTTATCTTTAAGGGGTTGTTTATTAAAGGTATCTATGGCCGCGAGATGTTTGAAACCTGGTACAAGATGGCCGCCCTGATTCAGTCTGGCCTGGATCTGTCCCCGATTATCACCCACCGCTTCTCTATTGATGAGTTCCAGAAAGGCTTTGACGCGATGCGCTCCGGGCAGTCAGGCAAAGTTATCCTGAGCTGGGATTAATCATTGAACCAGAGGGCATCGCGCCCTCTGGTTTTTCAATCAGGCCTGTTTGGCCCAACCCTGCCACTGATGCTGGAGATATTTCACCAGCGCGCTCTCGGCAATACTTTCACTGATGACTTTAAAGTAGGTGGTGGCGTACACCGGCTCAAGAGGCTGTTTCGGTTTACACACCTTCACGCCACGGAACGGGTTACGCGGCGGTGGCAGTTTCCCCGGCTGAGTATTATTCGGCGTTGAGGTATCTACCTGTGGCTCATTAAGCAGGCTGCTCGGCCGCACCAGGGTGATGTCCGGCGGCAGGTTGTACACCATCTGCTGGAGGACACGAACCGTTGAAGGATGGGGGTGACCGATGGCGATTGCTGACCCGGTTTTGCGAGCAAGCTGGATAGCGCGATTGAACTGAAAGCGAATATCCGCTTCGTTCTGAGTATCGTCGAGGAACACTTTCCGCTTAATCACTTTGACACGAGTGCCGACCGCGGCGCGCGTGGCCTGGCTGTTACCGATGGTCATGCTGTCCAGGAAATAGAGATTGTACTGCTCCAGCGACAGCATCACTTTTTGCATACCGAACAGGCTGGAGGTCATCGCGCTGCCCATATGGTTATTCATCCCAACTGCATAAGGGACTTTGTTCACCGCGTCGCGGATAATTCTCTCGATTTCGCTGCTGCTCATGTCCGGGCGGAGCGTATCTTTCTCTAGCGGTTGTTTGCTAAGTGGCGCCATCGGCAGATGGATCAGAACTTCGTGCCCGGCATTATGGGCTTTAGTGGCCATTTCGCGAGCGTGTGGTGCGTTGGGTAGCACGGCGACAGAGACGTTAGTCGGCAGGGCCAGCACCTGGTTTTCCTGTTGAGGACGATAGCCGAAGTCGTCGATGACGATTGAGAGCTTACCGGCCCACGCGGAGGTTGCCAGCATTAGCCCGCTGGCGGCGACGAAAAAAACGGTGCGGAACTGAGGCAAAACTTATCTTCCCAACCACGGTTGTGGATTCACTGCCCGGCCCTGGCGACGAATTTCGAAATAGAGTGACGGACGGCCTTGGCCGCCACTGCTACCGACCAGTGCAATAGGTTGTCCGGCACGTACCTGGGTGCCGACGCTGACCAACGCGCTCTGGTTGTAGCCGTAGAGACTCATATCGCCTTTACCGTGTTCAATGACGACAACAAGACCATAGCCCTGAAGCCAGTCGGCAAGGATCACGCGTCCGTCGGCAATGGCTTTAACTTCTGTGCCTTCTGACGCCGCAATAACGATACCTTTCCAACGTAGTTCACCTTGCAGCTGTTCGCCATAGCGATGCAGTAACGAACCGCGAACCGGCCAGTATGCCTGCCCACGTGGCGCACCCAGGCCACCTGTTCTCGACATTAATGAACGTTCGCTTTCGGTTGGCTTGTAGGTTGTGCCTTTGTTGGAGGCTTCCTGCTGTTTATTACGAACCTGCTCTGCTTCGCGAGCCTCACGCTCGGCTCGAGCTTTTGCCGCTGCTTCTGCACGGGCTATCTGATTTTGTAAGCGCGTCTGGTTCTGGCGCATCTCACTCAGCTTCTGCTGATCCTGCTGAATGGAGGATTCCAGGCCTGCCAGCGTCTTTTTGCGTTCGTTGCGGGCGCTCTCCAGCTTGGCCTGTTGCGCCTGCTGGTCATACAGCAAGGTTTGCTGCTCGCTTTGCTTACTTTCCAGCTCGGTTTTCTGCTGTGCGGCTTCTGCTTTGGTCTGTTTTAACGCTTCGATAGTCTGCTGACGCGCAGCATTAAGGTAACCGAAATAGGCCTGCAGGCGCTGGCCACGCTGGCTTTCTTCGCCGCTAAGAATCAACTGAATACCAGTATGCTGACCCTGACGAAACGCCGCATCTAGCTGGGCAGCCAGGTTACGTTCCTGGGTTGCCTGCTGTTTTTGCAGTTTGGCGAGGGAGTTGTTCAGCGTCGCGATTTGATTGTTTAAATCGGCGAGGGTGTTCTGGGTTTCGCGCAGCTTACGGCTGGCCGCGGAAATCGCTTCTTCCTGAGCTTTGAGCTGAGCGAGTAAAACGGAGCGTTGCTGCTGCTGCTGACGCACCGCACGCTCTTTGGCAGCGATATCCTGTTGAATGGATTGCAGCTGCTGCTTGTCGTCAGCGTGGCTGGAAAAAGGCCATAACAAGACGCCAGCGCTAAACACGCTGGCGTAGATAACGGGCTTCACAGCCCATGTCTTTGAAAAAATCGCCTTTCCCCTCATGGGGAGGGATTATTCCACGATGAACAGCGGCTTGCCAGTCATCTCGTGCGGGATTTCCATTCCCATCAGGCTCAACATGGTTGGCGCGATGTCCGAAAGCTTGCCGCCAGCGACAGCTTTCAGGTTTTTTTCACCCACGTAGATCAGCGGAACCGGCAGGCTGGTGTGCGCGGTATGGGCCTGGCCGGTAGCCGGGTCGCGCATTTGCTCAGCGTTACCGTGATCTGCAGTGATCAACAGCTGACCGCCAACGGCCTCAACGGCTTTAACCACCTGAGCGACACAGTTGTCGAGGGCTTCAACGGCGGAAATCGCAGCATCATAGACGCCGGTGTGGCCAACCATGTCACCGTTCGGGTAGTTGCAGATGATGGTGTCGTACTTGCCGCTGTTGATGGCACTCAGCAGCTTATCGGTCAGTTCAGCAGAGCTCATTTCAGGCTGCAAATCGTAGGTCGCCACTTTCGGAGAATTCACCAGGACGCGATCTTCACCCGCGAACGGCTCTTCAACGCCGCCGTTGTAGAAGAAGGTCACGTGAGCGTATTTCTCGGTTTCGGAGATGCGTAACTGAGTTTTATTGTGTTTCGCCATCCACTCACCGAAAGTATTGGTCAGTGACGCTGGTGGGTAAGCGCAGGCCGTTTTAATGTCTGCGGCATATTCAGTCAGCATCACGAAGTCGCCAAACTGCACCACTTTTTTGCGGCTGAAGCCGTCGAAATCGCCGTTAACAAAGGCGCGAGTGATCTGGCGGGCACGGTCAGCACGGAAGTTCATGAAGATTAATGCATCGCCGTCGTTCATAGCAGATCCGGCTTCACCTGCGGCGCGAATCACGGTTGGCTTAACGAATTCATCGTTTTCGTCACGAGCGTAAGCGGCTTCCAGACCAGCAACCGCATTGTCTGCCTGGAATTCCCCTTTGGCCTGAGTCATCAGGTCGTAAGCCAGCTCAACGCGATCCCAGCGGTTGTCGCGGTCCATAGCGTAGTAACGGCCAATCAGGGTGGCAACGCGGCCTTTGCCCAGCTCAGCGAACTTGTCGGCAAATTTCTTCAGGGAAGACTCTGCGCTGCGTGGCGGCGTGTCACGGCCATCAAGGAAAGCATGCAGATAAATAGCTTCAGCGCCTCGCTCGGCCGCCAGCTCGATCATCGCCAGAATATGGTCTTCATGGCTGTGAACGCCACCGGGAGAAACCAGACCCATGATATGTACCGCTTTACCGGCGGCAACGGCTTTGTCTACCGCACCGGTCAGGACCGGATTAGCAAAGAAAGCACGTTCTTTAATTTCAACGTCCAGGCGAGTCAGATCCTGGTAGACGATGCGGCCGGCACCGAGGTTGACGTGGCCCACTTCGGAGTTACCCATTTGCCCGTCTGGCAGGCCGACTTCCAGGCCTGATGCGTTGATCAGGGTATGCGGGCGCTGGGCCCACAGGCTATCCATCACCGGCGTTTTAGCATTAAGAATCGCGTTATCCTGCTGCTCTTCGCGGTGGCCATAGCCATCGAGAATGACCAGGACCATAGGTTTTTTAGTAACCGACATTGCAACAACCTCTGAGTCTAAGACAAAATTTGCGTAATTTTACTACAGCCGATCCGGGCGAATAGCCGCGGAAGATCAAAGAAAGAGGTTGGATGGCGATCGGATTTCATCAGTCTGGTTCTTTTTTTCCGTAACAGCCCGCAGAATCCACATAACATTATTCAGACTGGCTGTAATTGCCACAACGCGAAGGTATACTCCCCACCTGGTTTTCTCATCATTACTTAGTCGGGAGTTATTACCCCCCATGCAAGAAATTATGCAATTCGTTGGTCGCCACCCCATACTTAGTCTGGCGTGGGTTGGCCTGCTGGCCGCGGTACTTTTCATGACCTTTAAAGGCCTGGCCTCTAAAGTTAAAGTGATCACTCGTGGTGAAGCCACTCGCTTAATTAACAAAGAAGATGCGGTGGTGGTTGATGTGCGCCAGCGTGACGACTTCCGTAAAGGCCACATTGCAAATTCACTGAACGTGCTGCCAACTGAAATCAAAAACGGCAACTTGGGTGAACTTGAAAAACATAAAGCGAAGCCCATTATTGTGGTATGCGCTAATGGTGTTTCTTCACAAGAATCAGCGGCTTTGTTGCACAAGGCTGGTTTTGAGCATGTTGCGCTGCTAAAAGAAGGTATTGCCGGCTGGAACGGGGAAAACCTGCCGCTGGTTCGCGGTAAATAATCTGGAAAACTGAGGTAAACCATGGCGAATATTGAGATCTATACCAAAGCGACTTGTCCTTTTTGCCACCGTGCAAAAGCCCTGCTGAACGAAAAAGGCGTGGCGTTTCAGGAATTACCTATTGATGGTGATGCCGCTAAGCGGGAAGAGATGATCAAACGCAGTGGTCGCACCACGGTACCGCAGATTTTTATTGACGCACAGCACATTGGCGGTTGCGATGACTTGTACGCACTGGATGCGCGTGGTGGACTCGATCCCCTGCTGAGCTAGTGCGGTTTGTCTGCCGTGTATCGCAGAGTAAGGACGTTTAAATTTAAGGGTTAACAATGTCAGAACAAAACAATACAGAAATGGGTTTCCAGATTCAGCGTGTTTACACCAAGGATGTCTCTTTCGAAGCACCTAACGCACCGCACGTCTTCCAGAAAGACTGGCAGCCGGAAGTAAAACTGGATCTGGATACTGCATCCAGCCAACTGGCTGAAAATGTTTATGAAGTTGTGCTGCGCGTAACCGTGACCGCTACGCTGGGTGAAGACACCGCTTTCCTGTGTGAAGTTCAGCAGGCGGGTATCTTCTCCGTTGACGGTATCGAAGGCACGCAGCTGGCGCATTGCCTGGGCGCATACTGCCCGAACATTCTGTTCCCATATGCGCGTGAATGTATCACTAGCCTGGTTTCTCGCGGCACTTTCCCGCAGCTGAACCTTGCACCGGTTAACTTCGATGCGTTGTTCATGAACTATCTGCAGCAGCAAGCTGGCGAAGGTGCTGAAAACCATCAGGATGCCTGATGAACAGCCTTAATGCTTCAATGACTGTTATCGGTGCCGGCTCTTACGGCACCGCTCTCGCAATCACCCTTGCGAGAAATGGCCACCACGTTGTGTTGTGGGGTCATGATGCCAAACATATTGCCACGCTGCAGGCCGATCGCTGCAATGCGGCTTTCCTGCCCGATGTCCCTTTTCCCGACACTTTACATCTTGAGAGTGATTTAGCCGTAGCGTTGGCCGCCAGCCGTAATATTCTGGTGGTTGTACCGAGCCATGTGTTTGGGCAAGTGTTGCGCCAAATCAAGCCGCTGATGCGCCCGGATGCACGTATTGTGTGGGCGACAAAAGGGCTGGAAGCTGAAACGGGTCGTCTACTGCAGGATGTTGCCCGAGAGGCGCTGGGGGATGATGTTCCCCTGGCCGTCATTTCTGGCCCAACATTCGCGAAAGAGCTGGCAGCAGGTTTACCGACGGCGATTGCGCTTGCGGCAACCGATGACCAGTTTGCGGATGACCTCCAACATCTTCTGCACTGCGGTAAAAGCTTCCGTGTCTACAGCAATCCTGATTTCATCGGCGTTCAGCTTGGCGGTGCGGTTAAAAACGTTATCGCTATTGGCGCAGGGATGTCGGACGGCATCGGGTTTGGCGCCAATGCGCGTACTGCGCTTATCACTCGTGGTCTCGCGGAGATGACTCGCCTTGGCAGCGCGCTCGGTGCTTCGCCGGAAACCTTTATGGGCATGGCCGGCTTGGGCGATCTGGTACTGACCTGTACCGACAACCAGTCTCGCAACCGTCGCTTTGGCATGATGCTCGGTCAAGGAATGGATGTAGATGGAGCACAGCAAAAGATTGGCCAGGTGGTTGAAGGCTATCGCAATACCAAAGAAGTTCGCGAGCTGGCGGCTCGGGTAGGCATCGAAATGCCAATAACCGAGGAAATTTATCAGGTATTGTATTGCGGAAAAAATGCGCGCGAGGCAGCATTAACGTTGCTTGGTCGTACTCGTAAGGATGAACGAAGCGGCAAATGAAGGATCGCCTAATACACCGCAATAACTGAAACGTCCCGACCCTGGTGTCGGGCGTTGTTTTTCTGTCTGGAGAGAGCAATGTCGTCTGAAGAACTGGATTTGGTGTGGAGCAATATTAAAGCCGAAGCGCGAGCGCTTGCGGATTGTGAACCCATGTTGGCCAGTTTTTATCATGCGACGCTCCTCAAGCACGATAATCTTGGAAACGCGCTCAGCTACATGTTGGCCAATAAGCTGGCTTCGCCGATTATGCCGGCCATTGCCATTCGCGAAGTGGTTGAAGAGGCCTACGCTGCCGATCCGCAGATGATTGCCTCTGCCGCTTGCGACATCCAGGCGGTGCGTACGCGTGACCCTGCGGTAGACAAGTATTCAACGCCGCTGCTTTATCTTAAAGGCTTCCATGCGCTGCAGGCGTATCGCATTGGCCATTGGCTTTGGCTGCAGGGGCGACAGGCGCTGGCTATCTTCTTGCAGAACCAGGTCTCCGTCTCTTTCCAGGTTGATATTCACCCTGCGGCAAAAATTGGGTGCGGGATTATGCTTGACCATGCCACCGGGATTGTCATTGGTGAGACTGCGGTCGTCGAAAACGATGTGTCTATTCTGCAATCAGTCACGCTGGGCGGTACCGGTAAAACCAGTGGCGATCGCCATCCGAAAATCCGCGAAGGCGTAATGATTGGTGCGGGTGCCAAGATCCTCGGCAATATTGAGGTCGGAACCGGCGCAAAAATTGGCGCAGGCTCCGTCGTGCTCCAGCCTGTTCCGCCGCATACAACGGCAGCTGGCGTGCCGGCGCGAATCGTGGGTACGCCGGGAAGTGACAAGCCAGCGATAGATATGGATCAGCACTTCAACGGCGCAGGCTTTGAATACGGCGACGGCATTTAGCTTCTGAGAACAGCGCCCTGATACCCTAGCTGGCGCCAGGCTTCATAGACCACTACGGACACCGAGTTAGAGAGGTTCATGCTGCGGCTGTCCGGCATCATGGGAATGCGAATCTTTTGTTCTGGCGGCATGGCGTTCAGTATCTCAGCGGGTAGCCCGCGAGTTTCCGGGCCAAACATCAAATAATCCCCAGCCTGATAGCTCACAGCACTGTGGGCGGGTGTTCCTTTGGTTGTTAAAGCAAACAGGCGCTGAGGGTTTTCGGCTTCCAGAAAGGCGTTATAGTCGCGATGGCGCAGCACTGTCGTAAATTCGTGATAATCCAGCCCGGCGCGACGCAGGCGTTTATCATCCCAGGGAAAGCCCATTGGCTCGATGATGTGCAGGCGGAAACCAGTGTTGGCGCACAGGCGGATAATGTTCCCGGTATTGGGCGGAATTTCTGGCTCAAACAAAACGATATTTAACATACAACCCCCATCAACTAGGGGCGCAGAATAGCAAAATAGCGCCTGAGCAGAAATGAAAACAGGCTCCGTAGAGCCTGGTATTGCGAATGTTTATCCTGTTTGTCAGCGGTGATAAAGCGGCAGCCAGAGCGTCAGGCGCAGGCCGCCCAGCGGGCTGTCGTCAGCTTTTACCCAGCCACGATGCTGCTGCACGGCGGTTTCCACGATAGCCAGACCGAGACCTGTCCCCCCCGACTCGCGATCGCGCGCTTCATCCGTACGATAAAACGGACGGAAAATCTGCTCTCTGTCTTCCGGACTGACGCCCGGGCCGTCATCGTCAACGGTGACGGTAATGCCCTGATTATCGACGGAGAAATTCACAGCTATCTTGGTGTGCGAGTAACGCAGAGCATTGCGAACAATATTCTCCAGCGCACTTTCCAGGGCATTTGGGTTACCGTACATCAGCCACGGACCCGGCGGGTAGGTGACTTCCAACGACTTACCCATTTGCTCTGCTTCAAACGCAGCGTTATCCAGCATTTCTGCCCAGATTTGGTTCGCTTTCATTGTTTCGCTGACCAGCGCATTTTTTTGCTGATTGCGCGACATCACCAGCAGGTCATTAATCATGCCGTCCAGACGCTGGGCTTCTGTTTCTATGCGCCCCAACTCTTTGCTCTCACCGCTGCGGCGACGCAGTAGCGCGGTTCCAAGCTGCAGGCGGGTCAGCGGCGTGCGGAGTTCATGGGAGATATCCGACAACAACCTCTGCTGCGCCGTCATCATTCGCTCCAACGCAGTCACCATTTGGTTGAAGCTCGCGCCCGCGGCCTGGAATTCCTGTGGCCCAGCCTCGAGTTCTGGATGCTGGCGTAGGTTGCCCTGGGCGACTTCATCTGCTGCATTCTTGAGCTTGCGGGCAGGTTTCGCGAGGCTCCAGGCCAGCCAAAGTAATAGCGGAGAACTTACCAGCATGGTGACAATTAGCAGTAGTAAAGGCCGGTCGAATAGCAGGTTGATAAAGTCAGATTGCGAGCTGCTGGCTGGGCGAATCAGGTAAAGTTGGTAGTTATCTTCACCATCTCGCACCGAAAATGGGCCAACTAGCTCAACTCGCCCATATTTCTTTTTCTGGGGATGATCGGCGTTATCGGACTGGCCGATAAAGTTACGGATGATCTGCATTTCGTTGCGTTGGGCGCCAATGACGCGCCCTTCGCTGGTGACCAGCAGCAAACGCTGGCCTGGAGGTGCCCATTTGTCGATGGCACGGAACAGACGCCGCCACCACATCAAATCATTCGGTGGATCGGTTGCCAGTTCAGCTTCGACGTGTTGCTCAATCATGTAGCCCTGACGTTGCTCATTTTCCATCAGCTCGGTCATCTGGCGTGAATCCAGCTTCGGCAGCATCAAAACTAACATCAGTACCAGAGCCAGTGTCAGCCAGAAGATGGCAAAAATGCGCGCGGTAAGGCTACTTATCATGAAGCGGAAACCATCAGATAGCCGCGACCACGTAAGGTTTTAAACCACGGATGACCGTCTTTGCGATCCGGCAATTTACGACGCAAGTTGGAAATATGCATGTCTATGGCGCGGTCGAACGGTGTTAAGCGTTTACCCAATACTTCCTGGCTCAGATGTTCACGAGAAACCACCTGGCCCAGATGCTGAGCGAGGAGATACAGCAGCGTAAACTCTGTGCCGGTTAAGTCCAGCGCTTGTCCGTCGAAACTCGCTTCCTGGCGGCCTGGATTGAGGCTCAGCCCATCGACTTCTACCGTCGGTGAACTGCTGTCGCTGTTTTGTTGCTGCTCGCTCCAGTGTGAACGACGCAGGATGGCGCGAATACGGGCGACCAGCTCACGATCGTTAAAGGGTTTTGGTAAGTAGTCATCGGCACCCAGCTCAAGGCCGAGTACACGGTCAAGTTCGCTACCGCGAGCGGTAAGCATAATGACGGGTGTCTGGTGTGTCTGGCGAAGTTCTTTCAACGTATCAATACCGTTTTTCTTGGGCATCATTACGTCAAGCAATAACAGGTCGATGCTGTCGTCCAGAAGCGTCAACGCTTGCTCACCATCGTGAGCAACAATCACGTCAAAACCTTCCATGTCGAGCAATTCCTTTAGCAGGGAAGTCAGCTCTCGGTCATCATCAACTAACAGGATTTTATTCATTGTGAAATTACCTCCGAGGCAGAAATTACGTCATCAAGGCGCGCTAATCCATGACTTTACGTTGTTTTACACCCCCTGACGCTAGTTTGCAGCGGGAATCGTAGACTGGCTCTCGTTGAATCGCAGCACACACAGATTTTGGGAGCAAGTGATGCGCAATGTTACCGCTGTCGTCATGGCCTCAACACTGGCATTTATCTCTTTAGCCAGCTCGGCCGATGATTTGCCGACCGGCGTTAACTGGCCACAAAGCGATAATCTGGCAAAACGAAACAACGCTCAGAACCACATGTTTGACGGCATAAGTTTGACTGAGCAACAGCGCCAACAGATGCGAGATCTTATGCACCGGGCAAGGCATGATAGCCCACCCGTTAATGTTAGCGAAATGGAGATCATGCATCGTCTGATCACCGCCGATAAATTTGATGAAGTGGCAGTGAAAGCTCAGGCTGAAAAAATGGCACAAGAACAGGTTGCCCGCCAGGTCGAGATGGCAAAAGTACGCAACCAAATGTACCACTTACTCAGTCCTGAACAGCAAGCCGCTTTAAATGAGAAACACCAGCAGCGCATGGACCATCTCCGTGAACTGTCGGAACTGCAGCAGGGTGTTTCGCTGCAGGCCATGAGTAGTAGCAGTACCCGTAGTAACCAGTAACAAACCCTGTTTTCCTTGCCATAGACACCATCCCTGTCTTCCCCGCCTCACCAGGCGGGTTTTTTTTGCCCGACGCTCAGGTCTGATCCGCTATACTACCGGCATTCACCTGCGGGAGCCCCCATGAATCAACAATATGGGCAGCTGGTTAGCCGGGCTGCAATCGCGGCGACCGTTATGGCGTCGTTGCTACTGTTAATAAAAATTTTCGCCTGGTGGTATACCGGCTCGGTCAGTATTCTGGCGGCGCTGGTGGACTCACTGGTCGATATCGCAGCTTCATTGACGAACTTGCTTGTGGTGCGTTATTCACTCCAGCCCGCAGACGAAGAACATACATTCGGTCACGGCAAAGCGGAATCGCTGGCCGCTCTCGCACAAAGCATGTTCATCTCAGGCTCGGCCCTGTTCCTGTTTTTAACCGGTATTCAGCATCTGGCTGACCCTTCACCGATGAAAGATCCTGGCATTGGCGTGGCGGTGACGATTGTGGCACTGATAAGCACCTTAGTTTTGGTGACTTTCCAGCGCTGGGTGGTACGAAAAACACAAAGCCAGGCCGTCCGGGCCGATATGCTTCATTATCAGTCTGATGTTATGATGAATGGCGCAATTCTTATTGCGCTGGCCCTTTCCTGGTACGGTTGGCATCGTGCTGATTCGCTGTTTGCTTTGGGTATTGGCGTGTACATTTTGTATAGCGCGCTGCGAATGGGTTATGAAGCCGTGCAATCGCTGCTTGATCGGGCGTTACCAGACGAGGAACGTCAGGCTATTATTGATATCGTGAACGCGTGGCCCGGTGTCAGAGGAGCCCACGATCTCCGAACGCGGCAGTCAGGGCCGACCCGCTTTATACAGCTTCATATTGAGATGGAAGATAATTTACCGCTGGTTCAGGCGCATGTTGTGGCTGAACAGGTGGAGCAGGCGATTCTGCAGCGTTTCCCAGGATCGGATGTGATTATCCACCAGGATCCTTGCTCTGTTGTTCCGACGGGACGGCAGGGGCATTTCGAGCTTTAGTTTTACGTTGGAAAGTTGGCGCTGACTGGCAGTTTTTGCATAATGTACCGCCATTTGGCCTGACCTGAATCAATTCAGCTGGGAGCCGTTGTTATACTATTTGGGCAGCGTCGAAGTTTCGGATTGCCCGCAGCGTTTTCCGGCAACAGGATTAATTTTGCTTTCAAAGTTCAGAGGTAGTCATGATCAAAAAAATTGGTGTGTTGACGAGTGGCGGTGATGCGCCGGGCATGAACGCGGCTATCCGCGGTGTGGTGCGTGCAGCGCTGTCAGAAGGTTTGGAAGTCATGGGTGTCTATGATGGCTACCTGGGTCTGTACGAAGATCGCATGGTGCAGCTGGACCGCTACAGCGTGTCCGACATGATCAACCGTGGCGGTACATTCCTCGGCTCCGCTCGCTTCCCTGAGTTCCGCGATGAAAACATTCGCGCCGTGGCTATCGAAAACCTGAAAAAACGCGGCATTGATGCGCTGGTGGTTATTGGCGGCGACGGTTCTTACATGGGGGCGATGCGCCTGACCGAAATGGGCTTCCCTTGCATCGGCCTGCCGGGCACCATCGATAACGATATTAAAGGTACCGATTACACCATCGGTTACTTCACTGCGCTGGAAACCGTGGTTGAAGCGATTGACCGCCTGCGCGATACCTCCTCTTCACACCAGCGTATCTCCATCGTTGAAGTGATGGGGCGTTACTGCGGCGACCTGACCCTGGCTGCGGCTATCGCCGGCGGCTGTGAGTTTGTGGTGCTGCCGGAAGTTGAATTCAGCCGTGAAGATCTGGTGGCAGAAATCAAAGCCGGGATTGCGAAAGGTAAGAAACACGCCATTGTGGCTATTACCGAGCACATTTGCGATGTTGATGAACTGGCTAAATACATCGAAACCGAAACCAAACGCGAAACCCGTGCTACCGTTCTGGGCCACATCCAGCGCGGTGGTTCCCCGGTAGCGTATGACCGTATTCTGGCATCCCGTATGGGGGCTTACTCCATCGAGCTGCTGCTACAGGGCTTTGGCGGCCGCTGCGTCGGTATTCAGAACGAAAAACTGGTTCACCATGACATCATCGACGCGATTGAAAACATGAAGCGTCCGTTCAAAGGTGACTGGCTGGATTGCGCTAAAAAGCTGTATTAATCCAGATTGCTGTCAGTAAAAACCGGGCATGTCCCGGTTTTTTATTGCCTGTTATATCGCCAAAAGTTATAGCCAATCTTTTTTTATTCTTTAATCCTTGAAATAGTTTCTGGCAGGCTGGTCGCATCAAACTTCATAAAGAGAGCGTGCGATGAACAAGTGGGGCGTGGGTTTAACATTACTTTTGGCTTCTGGTGGCGTACTGGCGAAGGATATTCAGTTACTCAACGTGTCTTACGATCCGACTCGTGAACTGTATGAAGAATACAACAAAGCGTTCAGTGCTCACTGGAAGCAGCAAACCGGTGATACGGTCACCGTGCGCCAGTCACACGGCGGATCCGGGAAGCAGGCAACGTCGGTCATTAATGGCATTGAAGCCGACGTCGTAACCCTGGCGCTGGCCTATGATGTTGATGCCATCGCCGAGCGCGGGCGCATTGATAAAAACTGGATCAAGCGCCTGCCAGACAACTCTGCGCCATATACATCCACCATCGTATTCCTGGTGCGCAAAGGCAACCCTAAACAAATTCATGACTGGAACGACCTGATCAAACCGGGTGTGTCTGTCATCACGCCAAACCCGAAAAGCTCCGGCGGCGCGCGTTGGAACTATTTAGCGGCGTGGGGTTATGCGCTGCACCATAACAATAACGATCAGGCGAAAGCACAGGACTTCGTTAAAGCCTTATTCAAAAACGTAGAGGTGTTGGACTCCGGTGCCCGTGGTTCGACCAACACCTTTGTTGAGCGCGGCATTGGTGATGTGCTGATTGCGTGGGAAAACGAGGCGTTACTGGCTACCAATGAACTGGGCAAAGACAAATTTGAGATTGTGACCCCGAGCGAATCTATTCTTGCGGAACCGACTGTGTCCGTTGTGGACAAGGTTGTTGAGAAGAAAGGGACTCAGGCCGTGGCAGAAGCATACCTGAAGTATCTCTACTCACCTGAAGGTCAGGAGATTGCGGCGAAGAATTACTATCGTCCGCGCGATCCTGAAGTCGCGAAGAAATACGAAAAAGAATTCCCGAAATTGAAGCTCTACACGATAGATGAAGAGTTTGGCGGCTGGGCAAAAGCACAGCAGGATCACTTCTCCAACGGCGGCAGTTTCGACCAAATCAGCAAGCGTTAACGTTAAATGGCCCTGCGGGGCCATTTTTGTTTCCACGGTCTGACATTTACTCGCAGAATATCTTCCCGTAGAGTGCTGAAAAACTCTACAGGAGACAGGTATGTCGCTCTGGTTATCGGACCCTCTGATCCTGCCCGGCATTATTATCCTTATCACCATTGTCCTTTGGGCCACTTCTGCCCTCCCGGAATACCTGACTGCACTGTTATTTTTTGCCGCGGCGATGGTGGCAAAGATAGCCCCGGCCGAGGTGATTTTTAGTGGTTTTGCCTCATCGGCCTTCTGGCTGGTGTTCAGCGGTTTTGTGCTGGGGATTGCGATTCGCAAAACGGGTTTGGCCGATCGAGTTGCGCGGGCGCTGTCCGCCCGGCTGACCGACTCCTGGCTACATATGGTCGGCAGCGTCGTGCTTCTAAGCTATGCGCTGGCATTTGTTATGCCTTCAAATATGGGGCGCATTGCCCTGTTGATGCCGATTGTTGCGGCGATGGCGAAAAGAGCGTCCATCGGCGACGGCACCCGCGCCTGGTACGGTCTGGCGCTGGCCGTGGGGTTTGGCACTTTCCAGCTCTCGGCGACGATTTTACCGGCGAATGTGCCGAATCTGGTGATGAGCGGAGCGGCGGAAGGGTCTTATGGCCTGCATCTTAACTATCTGCCTTATTTGCTGCTGCACACGCCGGTGCTTGGCATTCTGAAAGGATTAGTGCTGATAGGCCTGATTGCCTGGCTATTTCCTGGCAAACCGCAGCCGCCAAAGCAAATTGAGAGTCCAGGGCCGATGAGCCCTGAAGAAAAACGGCTAGCGTGGCTGCTGGTCGTTGTGCTCGGGTTGTGGGTGACGGAAAGCTGGCACGGCATTGGTCCTGCATGGATAGGGCTGATTGCCGCCTGTATGACGCTGTTACCGCGAGTGGGGTTTATCTCCGGCGAGGAGTTTGCCAGCGGTGTGAATGTGCGTACCTGCTTCTATGTGGCGGGCATTTTGGCGCTGGCCACGACTGTGACGCATATCGGTCTTGGGGCACTTGTGGGTGAGAAGCTAATGGCGATTATGCCCCTGGATGCCAGCAGGCCGTTCACCAGCTTTGCCGCGCTAACCGGTATCACCAGCCTGCTCAACTTCATCGTCACTGCGAACGGTGTTCCCGCGCTCTATACCACTTTTGCCGAAAGCTTCTCACAGGCGACCGATTTTCCACTTTTGTCGGTGATTATGATTCAGGTGCTGGGTTACTCAACGCCGCTTCTGCCGTATATGGCGTCGCCGATTGTGGTGGCGATGGGGTTGGGAAAAGTCCCGGCAAGGGAAGGGATGAAGCTTTGCCTGGCGCTGGCCGTGGTGACGTTTTCGATTTTGCTGCCGCTGGACTATGGCTGGTTCCAACTGCTGCACAAACTCTAAAAAAACGGCTCCGCAAGCGGAGCCGTTCATCAATATTATTGGCGTGATTACGCTTTTTTCGCTTCAGCTGCTGCTTTAACGATAACCGCGAAAGCGTCAGCTTTCAGGGATGCACCGCCAACCAGCGCGCCGTCAATGTCTGGCTGAGCAAACAGCTCTGCTGCGTTTTTATCATTAACGGAGCCGCCGTACTGGATGATCACTTGCTCTGCTACTTTCGCGTCAGCTTTAGCAATGTGGTCACGGATAAATTTGTGTACCGCCTGAGCCTGAGCTGGGGTTGCAGATTTACCGGTACCGATAGCCCAGATTGGTTCGTAAGCGATTACCGCACCTTCGAATGCTGCTGCGCCTTGAGTTTTCAGCACGGCGTCGATCTGGCGTGCACAAACTTCTTCGGTTTTGCCCGCCTCGTTTTCAGCTTCGCTTTCACCGATGCACAGAACTGGCACCAGCCCTGCTGCTTTCAGCACGGCGAATTTCTTAGCGATGAACTCATCAGACTCAGCGTGATAGGTACGACGCTCAGAGTGACCGATGATGATGTATTTAGCACCGATATCTTTCAGCATCTCTGCAGAAACTTCACCGGTAAACGCGCCGGACAGGTTAACGTCTACGTTCTGCGCGCCAAGAATGATGTGGCTACCGGAAGCAGCGTGTTTCGCCAGGTCCAGGTACATGGTTGGTGGGGCGATAGCCACGCCGCAGCCTTCCACGCCAGACAGCTCTTTACGCAGGTTAGCAACAAGCTCGTTAACCATGTGTTTGCTGCCGTTCAGTTTCCAGTTACCCATCACTAAAGGATGTCGCATTTTAATTCTCCACGCGGTAAGCAATAAAAAGAATCACTGCCCGTCGGGCAGCTTGGTCTGTGAAACAGTATAGAGAGTCGGCGGGCGAAAGGCTTTGCTTTTTGTCATTTATTCGCCGCTGTTTAGCGTCTCAGATAGCGTTAGCTTAATCGGTTCAACGGCGAAAGTTAGCCCCTTTTCGCCGCTATCTGCCACGACATAGCGAATAGCACCGTCGTTCTGCGCGAAATAGCGTTTATTTTTGCCGTCGCTGAGTAGTTTGGTCAGCTTCTGCTGGCTTTGCGCTTTGGAAAGCGTTGGCGTGAAGCTGCGGATGATCGCAGCCATGTATTCCAGCGCTTTGCCACGGGCGGCTTTTTGCTCCGGCCCCTGAATAGGTAGCCAGGTTATCTGCATCGACTTAATTTTTAGGGTGCCGAGTTCCAGTGCCACAGAAGCATAAAGGTTTTCGTTGATCTTGGTAGCGGCGCGGGTCAGATTGGCTTTGTCGCGGCTCTTCTCCACGGCGCGAAATTCGTTCAGCGGCAGCGACGGATTATCAATATCAAATTTGCCACGAAACTGGGTAATGGTCAGATCGAAAGTGGGTGCGCCGGGCAGCAGATAAGGCGCCGCCGGAAGCTGAGAAACTGCGTCTGACGCAGGATCTGCCCGGCTCACCGCCAAAGGCAGCGCCAGCAGCACGAGGGCAGGCAGCAGGTATTTCATCGACACACTTCTCCTGATGGGTTCATCATCCCGATTAAATCGGCAATCCGTTGGCTTGTCAAAACGGGCGGTGACCAGGGTACACTACGCCGCGATAAAATAATAAGGACCTTACCCATGACCATACAGCAATGGTTGTTCTCTTTTAAAGGGCGTATTGGACGCCGCGATTTTTGGATTTGGATCGGCGCGTGGATAGTCGGGCTGATTATTCTGTTTACCCTGGCCGGGGCCGAAATCATGCCGTATTCCACAGCGGGTTTCTTCCTCACCGGCTCGTTGATTCCGACGGCGGCGGTGATCGTGAAACGCCTGCACGACAGAGATAAAAAAGGCTGGTGGGCTTTACTGTTTATTCCTGCGTGGCTGCTTGTGGCAGGCAACTGGGAAACCTTTGGCACCCTGTGGCAGTGGGGATTGGGGCGTTTTATCCCCACGCTGATTTTCGTCATGGTGCTGATGGACCTGGGCGCTTTTGTTGGCACCCAGGGTGAAAACCGTTTCGGGAAAGAGACCAGCGAAGTTAAATTCCGCTGATTTACCAGTAATGCTCGGCGGTCATGTGGCCAGGCCTGCGGCGCAGATGTTTGGCCATCTGCCGGGTATCTTTCAAGAGCTGTTGCGTGTCACGCACCATTTGCGGGTTACCGCATAGCATCACATGGCTGGTTTCAATATCCATCGGTAAACCAACGGCGGCCTCCAGCTCACCGCTTTCTATCAGCGCCGGAACACGCCCGGTGAGCGAACCTGCGACCGTTTCGCGGCTGACCACGGTTTGAATACGCAGTTTGCCCTGGTAGCGTTCTTGTAGTTCAAGCATCAGCGGCAGATAGCTTAAATCGTTGGCATAGCGAACCGCATGGAGCAGCACGATATTCTCAAAACGCTCAAGGTCTTTGCCTTCCTGCAGGATTGAAAGATAAGGCCCCAGCGCGGTGCCGGTCGCCAGCATCCAGAGTGTTTTGCACTCAGGAATTTCTTCCAGCACAAAGAACCCGGCGGCTTCGCTTACCAGCTGCACTTCATCGCCAGGCTTGAGCGCATGCAGACGTGGGCTGAGTTTCCCTTCGGGAACGGTGACCAGATAGAACTCGAGATCGGGATTACTGGGGGCATTCACGTAGGAGTAGGCGCGCTGTACGCGTTCGCCGTCAATTTCCAGCCCAAGCTTGGTAAATTGCCCGGCGGTAAACGCATGCACCGGCGCATGAACCGTCAGGCTGAAGAGAGAATCCGTCCAGTTTTGAACTCTGGTAACTTTACCTGTAACCCACTCCGCCATGTTGTACTCCCGTCGTTGCTTTTTACCTATCTTCACCAGAATGTGGCAGCATTTCCAGCCCAAACGAGCCGGAAAGCTCGAACCAACAAACGAGAAACGTTACAGAATATGCTTCTGTACCTCGGTATCTTTACGATCGAGATAATGAATAGACTGAATGCGGCGGATCGTGCGGGATTTACCGCGAATCAGCAGCGTCTCCGTGGTGGCCATATTGCCTTTACGGGTGATCCCTTCCAGCAGATCACCTTTGGTGATGCCTGTTGCGGAGAAAATAACGTTGTCGTTACGCGCCATTTCATCGAGCTTCAGCACGCGTTCAGCCTCAATGCCCATTGCTTTGCAGCGCGCCAGTTCCTGTTCGCCGATGCGGCGGTTTTCTTCACTGTCGCCTTTTACGTGGTGGCGAGCCAGCAGGCGGCCCTGCATGTCGCCGTCCAGAGCGCGGATTACTGCCGCTGAAACCACACCTTCCGGCGCACCGCCGATGCCGTAGAGGACATCCACTTCGCTGTCCGGCATGCAGGTCAAAATAGAAGCCGCTACGTCGCCATCCGGAATAGCGAACACGCGCACGCCAAGCTTTTGCATCTCTTTGATCGTTTCGTCGTGACGTGGCTTGGCCAGAATGGTTACGGTCAATTCGCTAAGCGGTTTTTCCAGCGCAGCGGCGATGCGGCGAAGATTATCCTCGAGGCTGAGATTAAGGTCGATGACGCCTTTGGCTCCAGGCCCAACAATCAGTTTTTCCATATACATATCGGGCGCATTGAGGAACGTGCCTTTATCTCCCACCGCGAGCACAGCCAGAGCGTTGGCCTGGCCCATCGCCGTCATGCGCGTACCTTCGATGGGGTCAACGGCAATATCTACCGCGTCGCCTTTCCCGGTCCCGACTTTTTCACCAATGTAGAGCATCGGCGCTTCGTCAATTTCGCCTTCGCCAATGACGATCTCACCGTCGATATTGATTTGGTTAAGGACGATACGCATGGCGTTTACCGCTGCGCCGTCGGCGACATTTTTATCGCCGCGGCCAAGCCATTTGTAGCCAGCAAGGGCGGCGGCTTCGGTCACGCGGGAAAATTCGATGGCAAGTTCTCGTTTCATAGCAGACTCATTTAGCAAACAGAATTGCCGGGGAGTTTAGCACAGGCGAGAAAAGGGGCGGGAAAGGCAGAGACTGAAAGGCCCCTTTTCAGGGGCCTTGTAGGGATTATTTCTCTTCGTGATCTTCCCAGGCAAGGGCGCGTTTAACCGCCTTCTGCCAGCCGGCGTAGCGGTAATTACGCTCGGTGGTTTCGATACCAGGGCGGAACTCTTTCTCGATGACGGATTTCTCCTGCAGCTCATCGAGGTTCTGCCAGAAGCCCACGGCCAGACCGGCCAGGTAAGCCGCACCCAACGCAGTGACTTCGCGAACTTCAGGACGCTCAACACGGGTACCCAGAATGTCGGACTGGAACTGCATCAGGAAGTTGTTGGCTACCGCACCGCCGTCCACGCGCAGCGCGTGCAGACGAATACCGGAGTCTGCCTGCATTGCTTCCAGCACGTCACGGGTCTGGTAGGCGATTGATTCCAGAGTAGCGCGAATGATGTGGTTAGAGTTCACGCCGCGGGTCAGGCCGAAAATAGCCCCACGTGCATACGGGTCCCAGTAAGGTGCGCCGAGGCCGGTGAACGCAGGCACAACGTAGACGCCGTTGGTATCCTTCACCTTGTTGGCGAAGTACTCGGAGTCGAACGCATCGCCAATCAGCTTCATTTCGTCACGCAGCCACTGAATGGATGCCCCCGCCATGAATACGGCGCCTTCCAGCGCGTAGTTCACTTCACCTTTCGGGCCGCAGGCGATAGTCGTCAGCAGGCCATTGGTGGAGGCCACGGCTTTCTCACCGGTGTTCATCAGCATAAAGCAGCCGGTTCCGTAGGTGTTCTTCGCCATCCCTTCTTTCACGCACAGCTGGCCAAACAGCGCGGCCTGCTGGTCACCCGCGATCCCGGCAATAGGAATACGCGTGCCGCCCTTACCACCGATGTTGGTCTGGCCATAGACTTCGGAAGACTTGCGCACTTCCGGCAGCATAGCGCGAGGAATGTCCAGCGCTTCCAGCATGCGGTCATCCCAGTCCAGCTCGTGGATGTTAAACAGCATGGTACGAGAAGCGTTGGTGTAGTCGGTGACGTGTACACGCCCCTGAGTCATCTTCCAGATGAGCCAGGTATCCACGGTACCGAACAGCAGTTCACCACGGCGAGCACGCTCGCGGGAACCTTCGACGTGGTCGAGGATCCATTTAACTTTAGTGCCGGAGAAGTACGGGTCCACCACGAGGCCGGTGTTGTGACGCACGTATTCTTCCATGCCGTTGCGCTTCAACTCTTCACAGATATCAGCGGTACGGCGGCACTGCCAGACGATAGCGTTGTAAATTGGCTTACCGGTTTCGCGCTCCCAAACTACTGTGGTTTCACGCTGGTTGGTGATGCCGATGGCCGCGATTTCGTCGGAGTTGATGTCGGCTTTCGCCAGCACTTCTACCAGCGTGGAGCTTTGGGTGGCCCAGATTTCCATCGGGTCATGCTCTACCCAGCCTGGCTTAGGATAGATTTGCTCAAATTCACGCTGTGCAACGCTAATGATGTTGGCGTCATGATCCAGGACGACGGCACGCGAGCTGGTTGTTCCCTGGTCGAGAGCGACGATGTACTTTTTTTCTGTAGTCATAATCAAGTCCTGAAGTCAGTATTACAGTGCTTTTTGCTGAGAGGTCACCTTGCTGTCCGGCTTGTCTTCTTCGACAACGCAGACGTCGCATGGCAGGTGGCGACCAATCAATTTACGGTAGCCGAATGCGCCGAGGGAAGCGCCGAGAATAGGCGCAAACAGCGGCACCAGGAAGTAAGGAATATCTTTCCCACCGGTGAAGGCGACGTCGCCCCAGCCAGCCAGCCACGCAAAGGTCTTCGGCCCAAGGTCACGCGCTGGGTTCATCGCAAACCCGGTCAGTGGTCCCATGGACGCGCCGATCACCGCAATCAGCAGGCCAATCAGCAGCGGAGCCAGTGGGCCACGCGGCACGCCGTTGCCATCATCGGTCAGCGCCAGAATGACGCCCATCAGAATGGCAGTGATCACCATTTCTACGGCGAATGC
Source organism: Enterobacter sp. Ag1 (assembly GCA_000277545.1). Taxonomy (GTDB): domain Bacteria; phylum Pseudomonadota; class Gammaproteobacteria; order Enterobacterales; family Enterobacteriaceae; genus Cedecea. Next base: position 78,985 of record AKXM01000024.1, read on the forward strand.
CTGGACGAAGTTAATGTGTGGGTTCGGATAGGTGGAGAAGATGCCCGCCAAATCCAGGCTTTCTACGCTGCCGCGCACCATATGGTGCGTTTGTTCGTAGTCGAGGAACAGATTGTAATATAAGCCATAAACCAACGCGGCGGCGCAGAATGCGCCAAGGAACTGTGAAATAATAAACGGCACGACTTTGCGTCCGTCAAAACAAGCGAACAGCCAGAGTGCGATCGTTACTGCCGGGTTAAGATGTGCGCCGGAAACACCTGCGGTCATATAGATGGCCATTGCCACCCCTAAGCCCCAGATGATGCTGATTTCCCACTGCCCGAACGTGGCACCGGCCACTTTCAATGCAGCAACACATCCCACACCGAAGAAGATCAACAACGCGGTACCCATGAATTCGGCGATGCACTGGCCTTTTAAGGTTGTTGTAGCGGTCTGACTCATAGTGGGGTCCTGAAGGCAAATTGATGATTATTGTTGTCGAGCATCCTTGTCACCTTTATGCCATGTAGGCATGGTGTTAATTTATCGTTAACGAGCACAAACGAGAAATATCGAACTTAAAATGTGCGTGGTGCGTCAAGAAAATGAGCGTTTTCGCGCTAAAAAATGAGCGGTGCCTCATGGGAAAGAAGGGGGAATTACGCGTTTTGTTAACGTGTTTTTTAACAATTCGAATCGACCGTGAACCCTGGCTTTCAGCATAGGCTGAAAAACGTCATGTTACGCAAAGAGCGCGGTAAGCCGCTGGACACGGGCATCCGGGCTACTTACAATCGAGTTACGCTACGTGTTGTGCATACGTTCATAAAGGCGTCGCCGTAGAATCGGGACGAGGATAGCCATCCATCAACGCCTTGCCATTCAGGAGAGTTCGAAATGTCATTTGAAGTGTTTGAGAAACTGGAAGCAAAAGTTCAGCAGGCGGTTGACACGATTACGTTGTTACAGATGGAAATCGAAGAGCTGAAAGAGAAAAATAACGGTCTGGCTCAGGAAGTTCAGCAGGCGCAAAGCAACCATGAAGAGCTGGTGCGTGAAAACAGCAGCCTGAAAGAACAACAGCATGTCTGGCAGGAGCGTTTACACGCGCTGCTGGGCAAAATGGAAGAAGTGTAATTCCTGCTTCCGACAAAAAAAAACGGGCGCCTGAGGCGCCCGTTTTGCTATTCATCGACCGGATTACTCAATATCCAGCGGATCTTCGGAGAGAATGATGCCGGTGTTATCGGCATACAGATGGTCGCCTGAGAAGAAGGTCACGCCACCAAAATTGACGCGCACATCGCTTTCGCCGATGCCTTCTCCCGCGGAGCCAGCCGGGATGGCGGCAATCGCCTGGATGCCAATGTCCAGCTCTTCCAGGTCATCCACCTGGCGCACCGCGCCGTAAACCACAATGCCTTCCCACTCGTTTTGCAGCGCAAGACGAGCCAGTTCCGCATCAATCAGCGCGCGGCGTACTGAACCACCGCCGTCTACCAGCAGGACTCGCCCACGGCCATTCTCTTCGAGCAGATCGTACAGCAACCCGTTGTCCTCGAAACATTTCACCGTGATGATTTGCCCACCAAATGACGAGCGGCCACCAAAGTTGGAGAACAACGGCTCAACGACGTTGACCTCTTCCTGGTAGATGTCACAAAGCTCAGAAGTATCGTATTTCATAGGATTAAGGTTCATTTGCTGCAGGAGTTGTCAGTATATCGCGTTCTGTTAACTGTTGGCAAAATCATCAATTGTTAATTGATATTTGTCAGTCATCACACAACGGTACTGAGGACGACGCCCAGAGCAAACAGCAGATTCGTCAGCAACGCGGCTTTGACGGTGCGTTCCAGCATCGGACGCATCGCCACGGGATCTTGCTCCCGCATGACGTAGGTAACCTGCTTGAGCAGCAGCGGCGCGGCCAGAACAAATAACCATCCCCACAGGCTCTTGAGCCAGATAAGGTTAAACAGGGCGAGACAGGCCAAAGCCCCGATGAGCAGAGCGGCATGATAGCGGCGTGCAACAATGGGCCCAAGACGTACAGCAAGGGTATTTTTACCGTTCTCACGATCGCTATCGATATCACGCAGGTTATTGATATTCAGCACTGCGGTGGCGAGTAACCCACAGGCCGTGGCCGGCAGAATCACCAGCGCCGCCAGCGAATTAGCCTGCAGATACCAGGTACCCGCCACGCTAATCCAGCCGAAGAACACCAGCACTGAGATATCTCCCAGCCCCATGTAGCCATAAGGACGGGTGCCGACGGTGTAGGTAATGGCGGCGACGATAGACAGCAGCCCAAGTAGCAAGAAGCCCATGAAATCGGAGAAGGTATGGCAGGCAAGAGCGACCAGCGACAGACCCGACAAACAAATGAGGATGACGGTGATGACCAGCGCACGTTTCATCTGCGCCTGAGTAATCATTCCTTTTTGCATCCCGCGTAGTGGCCCGAGACGGTCTTCTTTGTCGCTGCCTTTGACCGCGTCGCCATAGTCATTGGCGAGGTTAGACAGGATCTGCAAAAGTCCGGCGGTCAGCAGCGCCAGCAGCGCCACAGCCGGGTCAAAGACACCTTGCCAGTAAGTCAGGGCCGAACCGCAGACGATTGAAGCAAACGCCAGAGGTAGCGTGCGTGGGCGAAGGCTTTCCAGCCAGGCCTGGGTGACACTTGTAGGTTGCGAATCGCTCATTATTTGGTTGCCAGTTTAGATAAAAAAATGGAGGGCATAAGCCCTCCATTTCAAATGAAGAAAATGCGTTAGCCGGATTATAGGATAAAACGGCTCAGGTCTTCATCTGCAACCAGCTCATCCAGATGTTTACCGACGTATTCGGCATCGATCAGGATGGACTGACCATCTAACTCGCTGGCGTCATAGGAGATATCTTCCATCAGACGTTCAAGCACGGTGTGAAGGCGACGCGCCCCGATGTTTTCGGTAGATTCGTTTACCTGCCAGGCAGCCTGAGCAATACGACGAATACCGTCCTCGGTAAAGTCGATGTTCACGCCTTCGGTTGCCATCAGCGCTTTGTACTGTACGGTCACGGAGGCGTTAGGTTCGGTCAGGATGCGCTCGAAATCGTCTACGGTCAGCGCCTGCAGCTCAACGCGGATAGGCAAACGCCCCTGCAGCTCAGGAATCAGGTCTGACGGGCTCGCAACCTGGAATGCGCCGGAAGCGATAAACAGGATGTGGTCAGTTTTTACCATGCCGTGCTTGGTGGATACGGTGCAGCCTTCTACCAGCGGCAGCAGGTCACGCTGTACGCCTTCGCGGGACACATCCGGGCCGGAGCTGTTGCCGCCGCGCTTACAAATTTTGTCGATTTCGTCGATAAACACGATCCCGTGCTGCTCAACTGCGTCGATGGCGTCCTGCTTCAGCTCTTCCGGGTTCACCAGCTTCGCCGCTTCTTCTTCCACCAGCAGCTTCATCGCATCTTTGATTTTCAGCTTGCGTGGCTTTTGCTTCTGGCCGCCCAGGTTCTGGAACATGGACTGCAGCTGACTGGTCATCTCTTCCATGCCAGGAGGTGCCATGATTTCTACGCCCATCGGTGCAGCGGCGAGATCGATTTCGATCTCTTTATCATCCAGTTGGCCTTCGCGCAGTTTCTTGCGGAACGACTGGCGAGCAGCCGATGGCTCCTGCTGGGCTTCCGCCTGACCCCAGTTGTTCTTCGCCGGTGGGATAAGCACGTCGAGAATACGTTCTTCGGCCATTTCTTCAGCGCGGTAGCGGTTCTTCTCGATAGACTGCATGCGTACCATTTTGACTGCGGCATCGGTCAGATCGCGGATAATGGAGTCCACTTCTTTACCCACATAGCCGACTTCGGTGAATTTGGTTGCTTCAACTTTGATGAACGGCGCGTTGGCCAGTTTTGCCAGGCGGCGGGCAATTTCGGTTTTACCCACGCCGGTTGGGCCGATCATCAGAATGTTTTTAGGGGTAACTTCATGGCGCAGCTCTTCATCAAGCTGCATACGGCGCCAGCGGTTACGTAAGGCGATAGCGACGGAGCGCTTAGCGTTGTCCTGGCCGATAATGTGTTTATTCAGCTCGCTAACAATTTCGCGTGGGGTCATTTCAGACATGGGAGATCCTTACGCTTTAGACGGTAATTCTTCGATGGTATGGAAGTGGTTGGTATAAACGCAGATATCACCTGCAATATCCAACGCTTTCACAGCGATATCGCGCGCGCCCATTTCGGTATTTTCCAGAAGGGCACGGGCTGCCGCCTGGGCGTACGGGCCGCCGGAGCCAATGGCAATCAGATCGTTTTCAGGCTGGATGACGTCCCCGTTACCGGTGATGATAAGCGATGCGCTTTCATCGGCCACGGCCAGCAGCGCTTCAAGCTTGCGCAGCATGCGGTCGGTACGCCAGTCTTTCGCCAGCTCAACGGCGGCTTTGACCAGGTGACCCTGATGCATTTCCAGCTTGCGCTCAAACAGTTCGAACAGCGTGAAGGCATCCGCAGTACCGCCGGCAAAACCCGCGATCACTTTATCGTTGTACAGGCGACGTACTTTTTTGACGTTACCTTTCATGACGGTATTACCCAGCGTGGCCTGGCCATCGCCGGCAATAACCACATGGCCGTTACGACGTACACTTACTATTGTTGTCACGATCGGACCCCTTTTGCATCAGCTAAACAGGAGCCCTGCGCGGTGCGCAGGGCCTAATGCCATTATAAATGGGGGGCAATTTTGGGGTTTCAACCCCCGGCGGCAAGACGAATACAGCTGGTATGTCCAGCCATCTTCAGCCGATTGATGGTGCCATCGGCATTGTCTTTACCTTTGATTGGCCCAATAACGACGCGGTTCCAGCCGTTATTGGTGGTAATGCGGGAGTCAAAGCCTTCAAACGCCAGCTGAGCACGAACGGTTTCCGCCTGCTCGCTGCCTTTAAATGAACCACACTGCACCATCCAGCGTTTTTCATCTTTTTTCTCCTGAGCAGCAGGAGTCTGCTTAGCCACTTCTGGCTCACGCGTAATTGGTGCAGGCTGAGCTTCACGCTGAACCGGTTTGGTTTGCTGTGGCGCTTTTTGCTGGCTGTGCGGTGGCGTTTGCAGCAGATCCTGATACGGCTGCTGATTATTTGCCGTAGAGGTTTTCGGCTGTTGCTGCGGCACAGTTTTTGGCTGCTGATAAGGCTGCGTGGTTTGTTGCGTGTTACGCGGCTGCTGGTATGGCTGTTCCGCTACACGCTGCTGAACGCGAGGCTGCTGCGTCTGCGTGTTCCACTGCTGCTGTTGCACAGGCTGAGTTTGCTGCACAATCTGTTTCTGGCGCTGCAGCGTTTGCTGGCGCTGGGCAGGGGTTTGCTCATTCCACGGGACTTCATTCAGCTGCGTAGGCTGCTGGCGCATATCCGCCTGCATTTGCTCCAGCAACTGGCGCTGTTCGTTGGTTAGCTGGCTTTGGTTCATGACTTCGCCGCCGGCTGTCGGTTCGGTAGGCGCACGTACGCCAGGCTGGCGGTTTTCCAGCTCTTTAATGTAACGCCAGCGCTCTTCCGGTTTTGGCGGCAAGCCATTGCCGGTCACTTTGTGGCCAGGGAGCGCGTCAATCTCTTCTTTCTTATGGTGAGTAATAAAGTAAAGAGCGCCGACAAAGGCCACCACGACTGCGGCCGCAATGGCAACCATCGTTGGAGAGACGGAGGGCAGACTACGTTGCTTTTTGCGGGGTGTACTTTTTTTGCGCCGCGTCCCTGCCGATTGCCCGCGGCTTACATAATCTCGTTGTGCCACTATCGTTTCGCTGTCTTTATTCGTTTATCAGTCCGCCATGTTACTTAAGGGGCGGGGCTTTGACCAGTTTATGCAGTCTTAAAAACGGCTCAATTTCTGCTGCCGGGCGCGGCAGTGCTGCCTCGCTCAATAAGATCGCAGTCCAGCAGGCGTGAGCCGCTGTTAACGTTTTGGCCGTTCATGTTGTCCAGCAATAGCAGCATAGCTTCCTTACCAATATCGAAACGGGGTTGTGCGACGGTGGTGAGGGGCGGGTCACAGAACTGCGACAGGGCAATATCGTCGAAGCCCATAATCGATAAATCTTCCGGGACTTTAAGCCCACTGCGCTTTGCCTGAGACAGCGCCCCTAGCGCCATCACGTCGCTATGGCAGAAAATGGCGGTTGGGGGTTCGGGCAGGGCAATAAGCTGTGCCAGCGCTGCGGCGCCTGCTTCATAGGTAAAATCACCGCGCGCAATATAGTGAGGATCGACGACGATGCCGTTGCGGCGAAGCGCCTGAACGTATCCCTGTAAGCGATAATGGCAAAGCGGCATTTCTTCAGGCCCGGCAATACAGGCAATGCGCTGATGCCCGAGCTCTTGCAGATAGTAAACGGCGTTAAAGGCGGCGGTCAGATTGTCGATATGCACCGTGGGCAGTTCCAGCTCAGGGGCAAACTCATTGGCCATGACCATCGGCGGCAGATTGCGTTGCTCTTCTTTGCTGGCGTCAAACGGCAGGCGTGAGCCCAGCAGCAGCATGCCATCAATTTGTTTTGTGATTATCAGGTCGATGAAGGTTTTTTCCTGCTGATTTTGGTGGGCGCAATCGCCAATCAGCACGAGATAGCCGTGTGAAGCTGCGGTAACTTCAATACCGCGAATGATTTCGCTGAAAAACGGATCGCAGATATCCGGCACGATGACCAGAATAGTGCGTGATTCGCTGCGTTTGATGTTACGCCCCAGAGAATGAGGCAAATACCCCACTTCAATCGCCGCCTGTTCCACGCGATTACGGGTACTTTGTGAAACTTTGTCCGGGTTCATTAAGGCGCGGGATACCGTTGCAGTAGACACTTTTGCCTGCACGGCGACATCTTTCATGGTGGCATTCACCACCGGTTTCTTCGGCTTCACTTCTTCTCCTCACATGCACGCCGCTATCGTCAACACTCCTGTGTGTCTGACAGTCATCACATTCTTAGCAGAAGTTGGCTGTAAGCGGTTACAAATTTTTCACAAGAAATGTGATGAGTATTAGATTTTTCGATCGGCTTCGCATAACCAGCCCGATTGTGCTACCCGTCGATAGGATCAACATCCAGCATCCATTTCACTTTCCGGGCTTCGGGGAGCGTGTTGATCAGCGTGAGTGAATGGCTGACCAGTTTTTGCAGGCGCCCGCGCGATGGATGCTGCAACAAGATTTGCCAGCGAAAACGCCCGCCGCGTTTGGGCTGCAGCGAGGGAACTGGCCCCATGATCCAGAGCTGCTCATCGCGCAGCGGGCTGGCCTCCAGCAGATTACGCAATTGCTGCAAAAATAGCGGGGCCTGGTGGTTGTTCTGATCTTCGGCCCGAATCAATACATGGCTGGTGTACGGCGGCAAAAATACCGTTTGGCGCTCGCTCAATGCCTGGCTGGAAAACGCATCGTAGCCTTTGGTCAGCAGAGTTTGCAGCAAAGGGTGTTCAGGATGGTGCGTTTGCAGCAGGACTTCACCTTGCTTACCGGCTCGCCCCGCTCGACCAGAAACCTGGACGTAGAGCTGGGCAAAGCGTTCGGCGGCACGGAAATCTGCGGAGAAAAGCGCGCCGTCTACGTCGAGTAAGGCGACCAGCGTGACATCAGGGAAGTGGTGCCCTTTAGCCAGCATTTGTGTGCCGATAAGAATTCTCGCGCCACCCCGGTGCACCTCGGCCAGCTGTTGTTCCAGTGCGCCTTTGCGGCTGGTGGTATCGCGGTCGATGCGGGAAATCGGTACGTTCGGGAACAGCGGTTCAAGGCTGTGTTCAAGCTGTTCGGTCCCCATTCCCACCGGAACCAGATGCGTGGAGCCGCACTGCGGGCACTGCTGCGGGATCGCGCGCTGGCTGTCGCAATGGTGGCAACGCAGATGGCGCTGGCCCTGGTGCAGCGTGTAGTAATGATCGCACCGTGCGCATTCCGCAATCCAGCCGCATTCGTGGCAGAGCAGGGCAGGTGCGAAGCCGCGGCGGTTAAGGAAAAGGATCACCTGGTTATCTGCGGCAAGATGCTCGCCTATCTTTTTGAGCAGTGCAGGGGCTAAGCTGGCTTTGAGCTGCTGCCCTTTCAGGTCGACAACCTGCTGGTGAGCCGGGCGAGCGTTTCCGGCACGTTTAGTCAGGCGTAGCTGGCGATATTTTCCCACCTGAACATTGTGCAGAGTTTCTAATGCTGGCGTTGCCGAGCCGAGAATGATCGGAATGTTTTCGGCATGCGCCCGGTAAACGGCTAAATCGCGAGCGTGATAGCGCCAGCCTTCTTGCTGTTTATAGGAGCTGTCATGTTCCTCATCGATGACGATGACGCCGAGACGGCAGAACGGCGTGAACAGAGAAGAACGGGTACCAATGACGATGGCCGCCTCACCGCTGCGTGCTTTTAGCCACACGCTGAGCCTTTCACTGTCATTCAGCCCGGAGTGCAGGACTTCAACCGGCGCGTTAAAACGCTCCCGGAAGCGGGCGATAGTTTGCGGAGTCAGGCCAATTTCGGGCACCAGCACTAAAGCCTGCTTGCCCTGCGCCAGCACATTTTCAAGCACACTGAGGTAAACCTCAGTTTTGCCGGAGCCGGTGATGCCGGCGAGCAGCCAGGCGGAGAAATGGTCAGATTCGCTGTGGATAGCCCCCACGGCGGTGGCCTGTTCCGTATTCAGTCTCAGCCGCTCACCGGCAACGGCATAGCTTGCCCGCCAGTCTTCTTCCGCAGGCGCCGCGCTTTTTAAATCACACAGGCCTTTTGTTCTCAGCGCCTGTAACCCCGGCTCACTGATTTCCAGCTCGCCGATTTGATGCCGCCAGACGATATTGTGCCGCAGCGCCGCCAGTGCCTGCTGCTGTTTAGGCGCACGTTTGAGACTGTTCAGATCAACGGCTTTTCCTTCTTCCGTAGCAAACCAGTACCAGAGCGGAGCATGGTGCGCAGGTTTCCCCTGGCGAAGAAGAATTGGCAGAGCGTGAAAGAGCACTTCGCCAATCGGGTGATGATAATACTCCGCAGCCCACAGCAGCACGCGCCAGAGTGACGGCGTGAACAGCGAGCGCCCATCGAGAACTTCACCAACGGGCTTGAGTTTTTCCAGCGGCAGATCGCTCGACTGGCTGACCGACATGACGATACCGACAGCTTCGCGTTGCTTGCCAAACGGCACCTGTACGCGGCAGCCTGCGCTAACCTGCACGCCTTCTGGCAGCAGATAGTCGAAGGTACGGGCCAGCGGAACCGGCAGTGCAACGTGGGCTACGGGCATGAAAGCATCCAGGCTGAAAAAAATGACGTATTAGTGTACACTGTGCGCTTGCAAAATTGCGGATCAGTTTGCACCGGGTGAGCAATTTCTGTATGATTCGCCGCCTTTGATGCGCAGTTTTGGTATCAAAAAACCTAATTTATTAACATCGCGTGGTGTCTGGCGTTAGGGCTGGAAGAGCGACGCGGCCTTTACCGAGGTTTACCATGAAAAAAGATATCCATCCTAAATACGAAGAAATTACTGCAAACTGCTCTTGCGGTAATGTTATCAAGATCCGCTCCACCGTAGGTCACGATCTGAACCTGGACGTATGTGGTCAGTGCCACCCGTTCTACACTGGTAAACAGCGTGATGTTGCTACCGGCGGCCGTGTTGATCGCTTCAACAAGCGTTTCAGCGTACCAGGCGCGAAAAAATAAGTTTCGCACCCTGGAAAGAGAAAGGCGCCTGAAGGCGCCTTTTTTGTGTCTGTTATCCGGTAACGCAATAAGAAAAGGCGCCCGCAGACGCCTTAACATCAGATCTTAATATTCCCACGTATCCGGATCGATCCCCAGTTCACGCATAATGACCTTCGCATCTTCCGGGATTTCATCGCTGCGCTCTTTACGCAGGTCAGCATCGTTCGGCAGCGGCTGGCCGGTGAAGGCGTGCAAAAAAGCTTCACACAGCAATTCACTGTTGGTCGCATGACGCAGGTTATTCACCTGGCGACGCGTGCGCTCGTCGGTGAGGATCTTCAACACTTTCAGAGGAATGGAAACCGTAATTTTCTTTACTTGTTCACTCTTCTTACCGTGCTCAGCGTAGGGGCTGATATATTCGCCGCTCCATTCAGCCATGAGATACCTTAATCCTCTTAATCTATGAAAACGTGCCAAAGCCGGGTAAATCCGCGGCGTTGACGATTATCTCTTTTAGTGTACAGCACAGGATAACCCTTTCCTGAGCGCGAAACTCAGACATATACACTCTAAAACGCATAATTTTAACGGCTATTTGCCTTTTGCTCAATCTATACGCAAAGAGGTTTAGATGTCCAGATGTATTGACGTCCATACTGCGGTTGTTTACTCTGAGGCCTGACTTTTATTCGACCAGCAAGGATCGGGCACACCATGACGCGTAAACAGGCAACCATCGCAGTTCGTAGCGGTTTGAATGATGACGAGCAATACGGCTGCGTCGTTCCACCTATTCACCTGTCCAGCACCTATAACTTTACCGGCTTTAATGAACCGCGTGCCCATGATTATTCACGCCGGGGTAACCCAACGCGCGACGTAGTACAGCGGGCGTTAGCGGAGCTGGAAGGCGGGGCTGGGGCAGTAATGACCAATACCGGCATGTCGGCCATTCATCTGGTCACCACCGTATTCCTGAAACCTGGCGACCTGCTGGTGGCGCCTCACGACTGCTATGGTGGCAGCTACCGCCTGTTCGATAGTCTGGCAAAACGTGGGGCTTACCGCGTTTTATTCGTCGATCAGAATGATGAAGAGGCTTTAAACTCTGCGCTGGCGGAAAAACCAAAGCTGGTACTGGTAGAAAGTCCAAGTAACCCATTGTTGCGCGTCGTGGATATTGCGAAAATCTGTGCCGCATCGCGTGAAGCGGGTGCGATTAGCGTGGTGGATAACACCTTCCTGAGCCCGGCACTGCAAAACCCGCTGGCGCTGGGGGCCGATCTGGTTCTGCACTCTTGCACTAAGTACCTCAACGGCCATTCGGATGTGGTTGCGGGCGTTGTTATTGCAAAAGATCCTGCCACGGTCACCGAACTGGCATGGTGGGCGAATAACATTGGCGTTACCGGCAGCGCATTTGACAGCTACCTGCTGTTGCGTGGCCTGCGCACTCTGTCGCCACGTATGGAAGTGGCTCAACGTAATGCTCAGGCCATTGTTGAGTTTCTCAAGCAGCAACCGTTGGTGAAAAAGCTGTATCATCCTTCACTGCCGGAAAACCAGGGCCACGAGATTGCGGCCCGTCAGCAAAAAGGGTTTGGCGCGATGCTGAGCTTTGAGCTCGACGGTGACGAGCAAACGCTGCGTCGTTTCCTGGGGGCGCTGTCGCTGTTTACCCTGGCGGAATCGCTGGGGGGCGTGGAAAGCTTGATTTCTCACGCCGCAACCATGACACATGCGGGCATGGCGCCGGAGGCACGAGCTGCCGCCGGCATTTCTGAAACGCTGCTGCGCGTTTCAACAGGTATAGAAGATAGTGAAGATTTAATTGCCGATCTGGAAAATGCCTTCCGGGTCGCTGCCGAGGGGTAAGCATGAGTGTTTCAGCACCAGCAGGGACGCCGGTTCGTCAACTGCACAAGTTTGGGGGCAGCAGTCTTGCCGATGTGAAATGTTACCTGCGCGTGGCGGGTATCATGACCGAATATTCCAGACCGGGTGACATGATGGTGGTTTCGGCCGCCGGCAGTACCACTAACCAGTTGATTAACTGGCTTAAGCTGAGCCAGAGCGACAGGCTTTCCGCGCATCAGGTTCAGCAAACGCTGCGCCGCTATCAGAGCGACCTTATTAGCGGTTTATTGCCGCCGGAAGTGGCGGATGGCCTGATTGCCGGGTTTATCCACGACCTTGAGCGCCTTGCTGTTCTGCTGGACGGTAAAATGACCGATGCCGTTTATGCAGAGGTTGTTGGTCACGGGGAAGTCTGGTCGGCGCGTTTGATGGCTGCGGTGCTGAATCAGCAGGGCGTTGAAGCCGCCTGGCTGGACGCCCGCGATTTTATGCGTGCTGAACGTGCGGCCCAGCCACAGGTTGACGAAGGCCGTTCCTGGCCGCTGCTGCAAAACTTGCTTGCCCAGCACCCGAATAAACGCCTGGTTGTGACCGGTTTTATCTGCAGCAATGAAGCGGGTGAAACTGTGCTGCTGGGGCGTAACGGTTCTGACTATTCAGCGACGCAGATTGGCGCGCTGGCTGGCGTTTCTCGCGTAACTATCTGGAGCGACGTGGCCGGGGTTTACAGCGCGGATCCGCGTAAAGTGAAAGATGCCTGCCTGTTGCCTCTGCTACGTCTGGATGAAGCCAGCGAGCTGGCTCGTCTTGCCGCGCCGGTGCTACACGCTCGTACATTACAGCCCGTATCCGGCAGCGATATCGACCTGCAACTGCGCTGCAGCTATTCGCCAGAGCAAGGTTCGACCCGTATTGAGCGCGTTCTGGCGTCCGGCACGGGTGCCCGGATTGTCACCAGTCACGACGATGTTTGCCTGATCGAATATCAGGTGCCGTCGCATCAGGATTTCAAGCTGGCGCAAAAAGAGCTGGATATGATCCTCAAGCGCGGTCAGGTGCGTCCACTGTCGATTGGCGTGCATCCCGATCGTAATTTACTGCAGCTTTGCTACACCTCGGAAGTCGCCAACAGCGTGCTGCAACTTCTCCAGAATGCCAGCCTGCAGGGCGAGCTTCGTCTGCGTGAAGGCCTGGCGCTGGTGGCAATGGTCGGGGCCGGTGTTTGCCGTAACCCGCTGCATAGCCACCGTTTCTGGCAGCAGTTGAAAGATCATCCCGTGGAGTTTATCTGGCAGTCGGAAGACGGCATTAGCCTGGTGGCCGTGCTGCGCGTAGGCCCAACGGAAAGCCTGATTCAGGGGCTACACAAGTCGCTGTTTCGTGCTGAGAAGCGTATCGGTCTGATGCTGTTCGGCAAAGGCAACATCGGTTCCCGCTGGCTTGAGCTGTTTGCCCGCGAACAGGAAATTCTCTCCGCCCGTACCGGATTTGAATTTGTGCTGGCTGGCGTGGTGGACAGCAGCCGTAGCTTGCTGAATTACGACGGTCTGGATGCCAGTCGCGCGTTGGCCTTCTTCAATGATGAGGCAGTTCAGCAGGACGAAGAGTCGCTGTTCCTGTGGATGCGGGCTCATCCGTATGATGATTTAGTGGTACTGGACGTGACCGCCAGCGAGCAGCTCGCCGATCAATACCTGGACTTCGCCAGCCATGGCTTCCATGTGATCAGCGCCAATAAGCTTGCCGGCGCAGGGAACGGCCAGAAGTATCGCCAGATTCGTGATGCGTTTGAGAAAACGGGCAGGCACTGGCTGTATAACGCCACGGTGGGCGCAGGGCTGCCGGTTAACCATACGGTTCGCGACCTGCGTGACAGCGGCGATGCTATTCTGGCTATCAGCGGTATTTTCTCGGGGACGCTTTCATGGCTGTTCCTGCAGTTTGACGGCACAGTGCCGTTTACTGAACTGGTTGATCAGGCCTGGCAGCAGGGGCTAACCGAGCCAGATCCGCGCGTGGACCTGTCCGGTAAAGACGTCATGCGTAAGCTGGTGATCCTGGCCCGTGAGGCGGGTTATGACATCGAGCCGGATCAGGTCCGTGTGGAATCTCTGGTGCCCGCAGGTTGTGAAGGCGGCTCCATTGACCATTTCTTTGAAAACGGTGATGAGCTGAACGAGCAAATGCTGCAGCGGCTCGAGGCGGCCCAGGAGATGGGGCTGGTGCTGCGTTATGTGGCCCGGTTTGATGCGAACGGCAAGGCTCGCGTGGGGGTTGAAGCCGTGCGGGCAGAGCATCCGCTTGCCGCTCTGCTGCCGTGTGACAACGTCTTCGCGATTGAAAGCCGCTGGTACCGTGACAACCCGCTGGTGATCCGCGGGCCTGGCGCCGGGCGCGATGTTACCGCCGGGGCCATTCAGTCCGATCTGAACCGCCTGGCACAACTGCTGTAGTTTCTTTCCCGCACTCTCTTTCTTTGGAAGAGAGTGCGTTTTCCTGCATGTCCCTTTCTCCGTTTCTCCTGAAAAAAATTCATCTTATGTGAGAATTCCTCCACATTTTGTGGTGACATTTTCATTGACGACTTTCGCCTTTTCGGTCATCTTTCTATCTGGACGTCTAAACGTCTGGATAGCAATAAAACGCCACCACACGATAACGATGCGATTGACGAGGTAAGGGTATGAGCTTTTTTCACGCGAATCAGCGGGAAGCGCTGAACCAGAGTCTGGCCGAAGTGGCCGGGCATATTCATGTTTCCTTTGAGTTTTTCCCGCCGCGCAGCAGTGAAATGGAACAAACCCTGTGGAAGTCTATCGACAGGCTAAGCATCCTGAAACCAACGTTTGTTTCCGTGACCTACGGGGCGAACTCCGGCGAGCGTGACCGTACCCACAGCATCATCAAAGGCATCAAAGAGCGTACTGGCCTTGAAGCAGCCCCGCATCTGACCTGTGTCGATGCAACGCGGGATGAACTGCAGGCGATTGCGCAGGACTACTGGAACAACGGCATCCGCCATATCGTTGCATTGCGTGGTGATCTACCGCCTGGCAGCGGTAAGCCGGATATGTATGCTTCTGACCTGGTGGGGCTGCTCAAGGAAGTCGGCGACTTTGATATTTCCGTTGCGGCCTATCCGGAAGTCCATCCCGAAGCCAAAAGCGCCCAGGCGGATTTACTCAGCCTGCGCCGTAAAATTGAAGCCGGTGCTAACCGCGCGATTACTCAATTCTTCTTTGATGTTGAAAGCTATCTTCGCTTCCGCGATCGCTGTGCGGCCACAGGCATTGATGTCGAGATAATCCCGGGTATTCTGCCTGTCTCAAACTTCCGGCAGGCGAAGAAATTTGCCGATATGACTAACGTGCGTATTCCGTCGTGGATGGCACAAATGTTTGAAGGCCTGGATAACGATGCCGAAACCCGCCAGTTGGTGGGCGCGAACATTGCCATGGATATGGTGAAAATCCTGAGCCGGGAAGGCGTGAAGGATTTCCACTTCTACACGCTTAACCGGGCGGAAATGAGCTATGCGATCTGCCACACTTTAGGCGTTCGACCCAAGCTGTAGACATTGATTTCACATTAAAAAAGCCCCGTTCAACTGTGAGCGGGGCTTTTTACTTTACGGGCTAAAAGCGTTACTGATTACTGCCGCTATCGCCGTAAGGCAGCGCATCGTAATCCCGCAGCGCATTTTTATCATACGGGTTACCAATCCAGCGGGTCGCTTCGACAAACTGCGGGCTGGTGATGGCCCGTGTTGCGTCGTAGCCGTCATAGCTTAAACCGGCTAAATCAGACCAGGTATGAATCAGTTCTGAGCTGCTGTATTTGCGGTTTATATCTCCCGAGAAGTCACGCGGGTGGGCCTGCTGCCAGGTCGGTGACGTCCAGACGATGAACGGGATGGTGTACATATGACGCGTAGGTTTGTTTTCGTTACGCCCCTGGGTCTGATGCGGCGGTGTGTCGTAAACCTCTTCCCCGTGGTCAGAGAAATAGAGCAGGAAGCCGTTAGGATCGCTGGCCTTGTAGTCTTTGATCAGCGTGGAAACCACGTGGTCGTTAAACAGGTTGGCGTTATCGTAACTGTTGTAGGATTCTTGCTGATCTTTGGTTAATCCAGCCGGTAAATCGTCCGTTTTACCATCAAACTTGTTCCAGTTTTCCGGGTAGCGGAAGTCATACCGAATATGCGTGCCGAGCAGGTGCACAATAATGAATTTTTTCGGTGCAGGGTCGGCCAGAACCTCTTTAAACGGCGCGAGGACGTTCGTGTCGTATTCGCGCGCGCTCTGGGTACGCTGCTGGTTCATATAATATTGTTTGTCAGTCTGCTTTGAGAATACGGCCAGCATGGTGTTGCGTTCGGTCATGGTCTGCTGGTTAGTGATCCAGAAGGTTTTGTACCCGGCCTGCTTCATCAGGTTCATCAGCGAAGGCTTAGTCAGGTAGAGATCCGGATCTTTCTCGTCTGCAAACGTCAGCGCCTGCTGCAGAATTTCAATGGTGTAAGGACGTGAAGTGACGACGTCGTTAAACACCGTCATTTGCGGGTCAGTTTTATGCAACTCATCCAGCTCTGGCGTTGTCTGGCGGTGGTAGCCGTACAGGCTCATGCGGCCACGCTGCGTTGACTCACCAATAACCAGTACCAAAGTGCGCGGCGCATTACCGGAGGCGTCTTTCAGGTTAGCCAACGGCGGCAGCGCATTGTTGGACGTTAGCAGGTTATTCAGGCTGTCCAACTGCTGGCGATATTCGGTATAGGCGACGATAAACTGCCAGGGGGCCGCAGGCTCAAGGCGATAAGAAATACTGGAGAAGGATTCGCCAAGGCTGCGTTTGTTGATAAGCCACTCTTTACCCACCGGATTGAGCACCAGGCCGAACAGGATGGCGAAGGAAACCAACCAGCGCCACGGGTTTGGAATATAAACCGGGCGCAGACGGGTCCAAAGAAAGATGGCACCCAGCGTATAGGCAACCGCAATGAGCAGCAGCTTCAGGCTGAAATACTGACTCAGGTATTCGCTGGCCTCGCTGGCGTTTGTTTCGAACATCACAAACAGAACGCTTTGCGAGAACTCCTGCCCGTAGACAACGTAGTAACCCAGGGCGGCGATTGAGGCTGCCCAAAGGATAACGCCAATAAAGGCGGCAATAATGCGCGTACGCTGTGGAAACAGAAATACAGGAATAAACCACAGAGAGCTAAACAGTAAGGAGTCACGCAGCCCTGTTGTACCGCTGTAGCCTGTTGTTAAGATGGCAATCTGCAAAACCGAGGAAAAATACCAAAAGTAGAGTAAAACCCATCCAAGGGCTTTAATGCTGAACTTACGTTCAGACTGTTTCAATGTGAAGTGCATACTCTTGCCTGTGCTATTAAATTATCATTAACCGTAATGAGAAAACCTTAAGTAAGCCTTAGTTATGAACGCTACGGTGGCTTGTACTCACGAAAAAAGTCACCCATTGCTGGATGACTTTTGCGCACAATATAGAAAATGTGTCGGAATAATGACAGCGTAATTTCAGGCTTGTTCCGGGGATATTTATACGGCCAATGCTTTTGGTTTTTTGTTGTTTATTTGTTGAAGATGGCGGGGGCAATAAACGTGTTAAGTACGTTGAGTGGCGATGAGCGTTTTCACTAGTTAGAAATAAAAACCCCCGCGTTTGCGGGGGAAATGACAAAGCTAAAAAATCTTAGCCGGTATTACGCATCCCGGCGGCAACCCCGGCGATGGTGACCATCAGGGCTTGCTCTACGCGGGCATCAGGCGCTTCGCCTTTCTCTTCCGATTGGCGCGAGCGGTGCAGCAGTTCGGCCTGCAGGACGTTCAGCGGATCGGTATAGATATTACGCAGGGTAATCGACTCGGCAATCCACGGTAAATCTTCCATCAGGTGTGAGTCGTTGGCGATATCCAGCACGACTTTGATGTCGGCTTCCAGCTGGTCACGTAGTTGTTTGCCCAGTTTCCACAGCTCTGGCTTCACCAGGCGCTGATCGTAGTATTCCGCCAGCCAAAGGTCGGCTTTGGCAAACACCATCTCCAGCATGCCAAGGCGAGTGGAGAAGAACGGCCAGTCGCGGCACATTGTTTCCAGCTCGCTTTGCTTGCCTTCTTCCACGACCTTTTGCAGCGCCGCGCCTGCGCCCAGCCAGGCCGGCAGCATCAGGCGGTTTTGGGTCCAGGCGAAGATCCACGGGATCGCACGTAAAGATTCTACCCCGCCGTTTGGACGACGTTTAGCTGGGCGAGAGCCCAACGGCAGTTTGCCCAATTCCAGCTCCGGCGTGGCGGAACGGAAATACGGCACGAAGTCTGTGTTCTCGCGAATATAGCCGCGATACATCTCGCAGGACGTCGCAGAAAGTGAGTTCATGATCTGAATCCACTCTTTCTTCGGCTCTGGCGGCGGCAGCAGGTTAGCTTCAAGGATCGCGCTGGTGTAGAGCGACAGGCTGCTGATGGTGATTTCTGGCAGGCCGTATTTAAAGCGAATCATCTCACCTTGCTCGGTGACGCGCAGGCCACCTTTCAGGCTGCCTGGTGGCTGAGAAAGCAGAGCTGCGTGCGCTGGCGCACCGCCACGGCCAATGGAGCCGCCGCGCCCGTGGAATAACGTCAGGGCGATACCGGCTTTCTCACAGGTTTTGATCAGCGCATCTTGCGCTTCATATTGCGCCCAGGATGCGGCCATCACGCCAGCATCTTTCGCCGAGTCGGAATAGCCAATCATCACCATCTGTTTGCCCTGGATAAAGCCACGGTACCAGTCGATATTCAGCAACTGGGTCATGACGTCGTCGGCGTTATTCAGGTCGTCGAGGGTTTCAAACAGTGGCGCAACCGGCAGGGCGAAGGTACAGCCCGCTTCTTTCAGCAGCAGGTGAACGGCCAGCACGTCTGACGGCGTCTTGGCCATCGAAATAACGTAGGCAGCAATGGAACCGCGTGGCGCTTCGGCTACCACTTTGCAGGTTTCCAGCACTTCCTGAGTGTCAGCGCTTGGCTCCCACTGGCGAGGCAGCAGAGGGCGCTTGGAGTTCAGTTCGCGGATCAGGAAGGCTTGTTTATCAGCCTCTGACCAGCTTTCGTAGTCGCCGATGCCAAGATAGCGGGTCATTTCGCCCAGCGCTTCGCTGTGGCGCGTGCTTTCCTGGCGAATATCAATGCGTACCAGCGGCACGCCGAAGCATTTCACGCGGCGCAGGGTGTCCAGCAACTGCCCGTTAGCGATGATGCCCATGCCGCAGGCCTGCAGGGATTGATAACAGGCGTAGAGCGGATCCCAAAGCTGCTCGTTTTGAATGAGCAGACCTTCCGGCTTCGGCAGACGCTGGCCTTTCAGGCGGGCTTCAAGCCAGGCCTGGGTGGAGAGCAGCTGCTGGCGCAGGCCTTTCATGATGTGGCGATAAGGTTCCTGGCCCGCATCCGGCCCTGCCAGTTCGCTAAGCTCCGCCGTGCATTCCACCATCGACAGCTCGGAAACCAGGACCGCGATATCGCGCAGGAACAGGTCGGTGGCTTTCCAGCGGCTGAGAAGCAGGACGTGACGGGTGATTTCGGACGTTACGTTCGGGTTGCCGTCGCGGTCGCCGCCCATCCAGGAGGTAAAGCGTACCGGGACGAAGTCCACCGGCAGTTTGTAATTCAGATTCTCTTCGAGCTGTTCGTTAAGCTCACGCAGGTAGTTTGGCACCCCTTCCCACAGACTGTTTTCTACCACCGCGAAGCCCCATTTGGCTTCGTCGACCGGGGAAGGGCGATGCTTACGAATTTCGTCGGTATGCCATGCCTGAGCAACCAGCTGACGCAGGCGGCGCATGATTTGGTTGCGCTCGTAGTCGGCGAGATCGCTGTGGTCGAGCTGCTTCAGACAGCTGTTCACTTCGACCAGTTTATGAATCAGGGTACGGCGAGTGATCTCGGTAGGGTGAGCGGTGAGCACCAGCTCCAGAGAGAGAGACTCAACGGCTGCCCGAATGTCTGCTTCGCTGATGCTCGGCTGACTTTTCAGTTTTTGCAGCGTTTTAGCGATGACTTCTGGGTTGCTGGCCGCTTCGCCCGTCGCGGAGATGCTGTGGTACTGCTCTGCGGTGTTGGCAAGATTAAGAAACTGGCTAAAGGCGCGGGCGACGGGGAGCAGTTCATCATTTGAGAGGTTCTGCAGCGTGCTCAGCAGCTCCTGACGATTGGCTTCATTACCGGCGCGGGAGGACTTGGATAACTTACGGATCGTTTCTACGCGGTCGAGGATATTTTCTCCCAGCGCATCTTTGATGGTATCTCCGAGCAGTTTTCCGAGCATGCTGACATTACTTCGCAAAGCAGAATAGCGTTCGTTCATATGACTCCAGCCCAATCTATTATGTAACTTAATTTCACCCGTGAAGGTTCAACACCGCCTTTTATAAAGCCACGTCATAAACCATTCGTCAATTGCTACGAAATCGTTTCAGCAAACGAGGAAATGACGCGAATTTATGAAATTTAATTACCAACTTCGCATATAAGCATTTCTTATAGGAATACTGATTATTCCAGATTAAAAAGGGGGTAAAACCCCCTTTTACCGCGATTAATTAATGCCAACAAAAATGATGCACTACCTGAGTAATTAACTCCCGGGTTGGCTTGATGAAGCGGGTATCGATGTATTCATCCGGCTGGTGAGCCTGGTTGATGGAGCCAGGACCAAGCACCAGCGTTGGGCATACGGTCTGGATAAACGGTGCTTCGGTGCAGTAGTTCACCACTTCCGTTTGCGCGCCGAGCAGTTTCTCAACGACCTGCACGAGCTGGTGGTCCGGCGGGCATTCGTAGCCTGGAATCGGCGGATGAAGTTCAGAGACCGTCAGGCGACCAGGCCAGCGCTGGCTTACCGGTTCTAATGCTTCGGTCAGTAAACCGTTCAGATCGTTTAATGTCATACCCGGCAGCGGGCGAATATCCATGTGAAGTTCGCAACATGCACAAATGCGGTTTGCCGCGTCGCCGCCGTTAATGTGCCCTAAGTTGAGGGTTGGATACGGCACGGTGAAGGCGTCATGGTGATAGCGATCTTTCAGCGTATTGCGCAGCGTGAGAATGTGGCCGATGGCATCATGCATCAGTTCAATGGCGTTAACGCCACGCGCCGGATCGCTCGAGTGGCCGGACTGCCCCAGAATACGAATGGCATTAGACAAGTGTCCTTTGTGCGCACGTACCGGCTGTAGCGATGTCGGTTCACCGATGATCGCACAGTCCGGACGAAGCGAGGTTGTTTCAGCGAAATAGCGTGCACCTGCCATGGTGGTCTCTTCATCGGCGGTGGCCAATATGTAGAGCGGCTTTTTCAGGGTTGTCACATCCACGTCGCGCAGGGCATCCAGAATGAACGCGAAGAACCCTTTCATGTCGGCGGTACCCAGGCCGTAAAGCTTGTTGTCGTGCTCGGTCAGGGTAAACGGGTCCCGCGTCCAGCGGCCATCGTCGAACGGCACAGTATCGGTGTGCCCTGCCAGTAACAGGCCGCCAGCGCCCTGGCCGCTGCTCGCCAGCATATTGAATTTATTGCGAGTGCCTGGCACAGGCTGAATTTCGACGTTAAAACCGAGGTCGCGGAACCAGCCCGCCAGTAAATTGATTAAAGACTCATTGCTTTGATCCAGCGCGCTGTCGGTGGCGCTGATGGAAGGTGTCGCGATCAGGGCGCGGTAGATCTCGATAAAAGGCGGTAATTTCATCTTCACTGTTGACAGGCCTTAGGTTAGGATAGTATCAATATTCATGCATTAATTGTGAATAAAAATACAATAACGTTGAGCGTAAAGGAACAGTTAAGCGTTCCGGTGAATAAAAAACCACGCTAACGGACGTGGGTGAAAGCGTCAGGCTGGCACTCTGAGCAGACCGAAAAGACAAGGTGAACGACCCAGATGTTGAATACGCTGATTGTGGGTGCAAGCGGTTATGCAGGCGCAGAGCTTGTAAGCTATTTGAATCGCCATCCTGATATGAACATAACCGCTTTGACGGTTTCAGCGCAAAGTTCAGATGCAGGAAAATTGATATCTGATTTGCATCCGCAGTTAAAGGGCATTGTTGATCTGCCGCTGCAGGCGATGTCCGACATCAGCGAGTTCAGCGAGGGTGTGGATGTGGTGTTCCTCGCCACCGCCCACGAAGTCAGCCACGATCTGGCTCCGCAGTTCCTGGCGGCAGGCTGCGTGGTGATCGATCTCTCAGGCGCGTTCCGCGTTAACGACCCGGCGTTCTATGAACGTTATTACGGTTTTACCCATCAGCATCCTGAGCTGCTGGAAAAAGCGGTTTATGGCTTGGCCGAATGGCAGGGTGCTGCGCTCAAAGAGAGCAATTTAATTGCCGTGCCGGGCTGCTATCCGACGGCGTCTCAGCTGGCGCTGAAGCCGCTGATTGATGCCGATCTGCTGGATTTGAACCAGTGGCCGGTGATCAACGCTACCAGCGGCGTCAGCGGTGCCGGGCGCAAGGCCGCGATTTCCAACAGCTTCTGCGAAGTTAGCCTGCAGCCTTACGGCGTGTTTAATCATCGCCATCAACCAGAAATCGCTACCCATCTTGGCGCGTCGGTGATTTTCACCCCGCACCTCGGCAATTTCCCGCGTGGCATTTTGGCGACGATTACCTGTCGCCTGAAAGCTGGCGTTACGCAGCAGCAGATCGCGGAGACGTTTACCCAGGCCTACGGCGACAAGCCGCTGGTTCGCCTGTACGAAAAAGGCGTTCCTGCGCTGAAAAATGTGGTTGGCCTGCCGTTCTGCGACATCGGCTTTGCCGTGCAGGATGAGCACCTGATTGTTGTTGCCACCGAGGATAACCTGCTGAAAGGTGCCGCGGCGCAGGCAGTACAGTGTCTTAATATTCGTTTTGGCTTTGCCGAAACGCAGTCCCTTATTTAACCGTCGGTCGGGTGAAATGATGAATCCTTTAATTATCAAATTGGGCGGCGTGCTGCTGGATAGCGAAGAGGCGTTGGAGCGCCTGTTTACCGCGCTGGTGAACTATCGCCAGTCCCATCAGCGTTCGCTGGTGATTGTTCACGGCGGCGGTTGCCTGGTGGATGAGCTGATGAAGAAGCTGGCGCTGCCGGTACAAAAGAAAAACGGCCTGCGTGTGACGCCTGCCGACCAGATTGACATTATTACCGGTGCGCTGGCGGGCACGGCCAACAAGACTCTGCTGGCCTGGGCGAAGAAGCATGGCATTAACGGCGTTGGCTTGAGCCTCGGTGACGGGGATAGCGTTACGGTGACTCAGCTTGACGAAGCGCTTGGTCACGTCGGCCTGGCTAAACCGGGTTCGCCAAAACTGATTAATACGCTGCTGGAAAACGGCTTCCTGCCGATTGTTAGCTCCATCGGTGTGACCACTGAAGGCGAGCTGATGAACGTCAATGCGGATCAGGCGGCAACGGCGCTGGCCGCAACGCTCGGCGCGGATTTGATTCTGTTGTCCGACGTGAGCGGTATCCTGGACGGTAAAGGTCAGCGCATCGCTGAGATGACGGCGGCCAAAGCCGAACAGCTGATTGAGCAAGGCATTATTACCGACGGCATGATTGTGAAAGTGAACGCGGCGCTGGATGCGGCCCGTACCCTGGGACGCCCGGTGGATATTGCCTCATGGCGCCACGCGGATCAGCTACCCTCTTTATTCAACGGTGTGGCTATCGGCACCCGGATTCTGGCATAGACAAAGAATAGTTTTAACAAGGACAAGACAATGCAAAATCACGGCATCAAAAAAATCGTTCTCGCATACTCTGGCGGCCTCGACACTTCAGCCATCATTCCATGGCTGAAAGAGAACTACGGCGGCTGCGAAGTGGTCGCCTGCGTGGTGGATATAGGTCAGGATCGTGAAGATCTGAAAGGCGTTGAGCAGAAAGCGCTGCGCTCCGGGGCGTCTGAGTGCTACGTGGTCGATGCACGTGAAGAGTTTATCAGCGACTATGTTTACCCTGTGCTGCAGACCGGGGCGCTGTATGAAGGCAGCTATCTGCTCGGCACTTCTATGGCGCGTCCGCTGATCGCTAAAGCGCTGGTGGATGTGGCGAATAAAGTGGGCGCAGATGCGCTGTGCCACGGTGCAACCGGTAAAGGTAACGACCAGGTGCGTTTTGAATCTACCTGGGCCGCGCTGGCTCCGCATCTGAAGGTTGTTGCCCCGTGGCGTGAGTGGAACCTGCGTTCCCGTGAAGCGCTGCTCGATTACCTGAAAGAGCGTGATATCCCGACGACGGCCTCACTGGAAAAAATCTACAGCCGTGACGAAAACGCCTGGCACATTTCTACCGAAGGCGGCGTGCTGGAAAGCCCGTGGAATGCCCCGAACAAAGACTGTTGGGTGTGGACCGTTGACCCGCAGGAAGCGCCGGATCAGGCTGAACAGGTCACTGTGACCGTTAAGCAGGGCAAGGTTGTGGCCGTGAACGGCGAAGCGATGAGCCCATTCAAGTGTCTGGAAACCCTGAACGCTATCGGGGCCAGGCACGGTATTGGCCGTATCGATATCGTTGAAAACCGTCTGGTGGGTATTAAGTCTCGTGGTTGCTATGAAACCCCAGGGGGCACCATTATGATGGCTGCTCTGCGTGGCGTTGAGCAGCTGGTGCTGGATCGTGACTCTTTCAAATGGCGTGAGCAGTTGGGTCTCGAAATGTCCTACGTTGTGTACGATGGCCGCTGGTTTGCACCTCTGCGTAAATCTCTGCAGGCATCTGCCGAGTCGCTGGCGGAAGAAGTGAACGGCGAAGTTGTGCTGCAGCTGTATAAAGGCCAGGTGACGGCAATTCAGAAAAAATCCCCGAACAGCCTCTACAGCGAAGAGTTTGCGACCTTTGGCGAAGATGAAGTTTACGATCACAGCCACGCGGGCGGCTTTATCCGTCTGTTCTCGCTCTCTTCCCGTATCCGTGCGCTGAACGAACTTAAGAAGTAATTTTTTACCCTCACGTGTTCCCAGGCCGGGAATGCGTGAGGGGCAAACGAATATCAATATGATGAATGGAGCATGACTATGGCACTTTGGGGTGGGCGTTTTACTCAGGCAGCCGATCAACGGTTTAAGCAATTCAATGACTCTTTACGCTTTGACTATCGCCTGGCTGAGCAAGACATCGTAGGTTCTGTCGCCTGGTCCAAAGCGTTGGTCACCGTGGGCGTGCTGACTGAAGCTGAGCAACAGCAGCTTGAGCAGGCCCTGAAAGTCTTGCTGGAAGAAGTGCAGGTTAACCCGCAGGCTATTCTGGAAAGCGACGCGGAAGATATTCACAGCTGGGTGGAAGGCAAGCTGATCGATAAAGTCGGTGCGCTGGGTAAAAAACTCCACACTGGCCGTAGCCGCAACGATCAGGTCGCCACCGACCTGAAGCTGTGGTGCAAAATGCAAATCAGCGAGCTGCTGGCTGCCACCCGCCAGGTACAGCAAGCATTAATTGAAACAGCCGAAGCCAATCAGGATGCGGTGATGCCGGGTTATACACACCTGCAGCGCGCGCAGCCGGTCACTTTTGCTCACTGGTGCCTGGCGTACGTCGAGATGCTGGCGCGCGATGAAAGCCGTTTGCAAAGCACTCTGCAGCGCCTGGACGTCAGCCCGCTGGGCAGCGGCGCGCTGGCAGGCACCGCCTATGAAATTGACCGCGAACAGCTTGCCGGCTGGTTAGGTTTTGCTTCCGCGACCCGCAATAGCCTCGACAGCGTTTCTGACCGCGATCATGTGCTGGAATTGCTGTCCAACGCTTCTATCGGCATGGTTCACCTGTCCCGTTTTGCAGAAGATCTGATCTTCTTCAACACCGGGGAGGCCGGTTTTGTTGAGCTGTCCGATCGCGTGACTTCTGGTTCCTCCCTGATGCCGCAGAAGAAAAACCCGGATGCGCTGGAGCTGATCCGCGGCAAGTGCGGCCGCGTGCAGGGTGCCCTGACCGGCATGATGATGACCCTCAAAGGCCTGCCGCTGGCATATAACAAAGATATGCAGGAAGACAAAGAAGGCCTGTTCGACGCCCTCGATACCTGGCTTGATTGTCTGCATATGTCCGTGCTGGTGCTGGACGGCATTCAGGTTAAACGTCCTCGCTGCCAGGAAGCCGCTGAGCAAGGCTATGCCAACGCCACCGAGCTGGCGGATTACCTTGTTGCTAAAGGCGTGCCGTTCCGTGAAGCTCACCACATTGTCGGCGAGGCTGTCGTGGAAGCAATTAAACAAGGTAAAGCGCTGGAAGCCTTAACCCTGGCCGACCTGCAGAAATTCAGCGCGGTTATTGGCGACGACGTTTATCCGATTCTGTCGTTGCAATCCTGCCTCGACAAGCGCGCCGCGAAAGGCGGTGTTTCACCTAAGCAGGTTGCTCAGGCTATCGCCGACGCGAAACAGCGCCTGGTCTAATCCCCTCGAAATTTGAACAAAAAAAAGCGGACATACTGTCCGCTAAAAGTTCACGTTGGCTTTAATAATTCGTCAGGTTCAGAGAACAGAGAGTCTCTGCAGCCGCGCGTCGTTCTGGGGTAAGTCAGAGCGATGCGCCTTGCTGTTGCTGGCTATTATTCACCAACATTGCTTGATAGGGATAATCGTTCGTTGCTATGCTATCTATCGCCATGAACTATCGTGGCGCAGGAGGATAGAGAATGAATATTCGAGATCTTGAATACCTGGTGGCGCTGGCCGAGCACCGCCATTTTCGTCGGGCAGCGGATGCCTGTCACGTTAGCCAGCCGACCCTGAGCGGCCAGATTCGCAAGCTGGAAGATGAACTGGGCGTTATGCTGCTGGAGCGTACCAGCCGTAAAGTGCTGTTCACCCAGGCGGGGTTGCTGCTGGTGGATCAGGCGCGGACGGTGCTGCGTGAAGTCAAAGTACTGAAAGAGATGGCAAGCCAGCAGGGCGAAGCCATGTCCGGCCCGCTGCATATTGGCCTGATCCCAACCGTGGGGCCTTACCTGCTGCCGCAAATTATTCCTATGCTGCATCAGACTTTCCCTAAGCTGGAAATGTATCTGCATGAAGCCCAGACCCATCAGCTGCTGGCGCAGCTCGACAGCGGCAAGCTGGACTGTGCCATTCTGGCGCTGGTAAAAGAGAGCGAAGCGTTTATCGAGGTGCCGTTGTTTGATGAGCCGATGGTGCTGGCGGTTTATCAGGATCACCCGTGGGCGAACCGTGACCGCGTGCCGATGTCCGATCTGGCCGGTGAAAAGCTGCTGATGCTGGAAGACGGGCACTGCCTGCGCGATCAGGCTATGGGCTTTTGCTTTGAAGCGGGTGCGGATGAAGATACCCATTTCCGGGCAACAAGCTTAGAGACGCTGCGTAACATGGTGGCTGCAGGAAGTGGCATCACGCTTTTGCCAGCCCTGGCTGTGCCGCATGAACGCCAGCGAGACGGCGTAGTTTATCTGCCGTGTTATAAACCAGAACCGCGTCGTACCGTCGGCCTGGTTTATCGTCCGGGATCACCGCTGCGCAGCCGCTATGAGCAGCTGGCAGAGGCCATCCGTACGCAGATGGATGGCCATTTCGACTCAGCGCTAAAACAGGCGATTTAAGCCGTTAAGCGCCGCTACCCGATAGGCTTCCGCCATTGTTGGGTAGTTAAAGGTGGTGTTAACGAAGTACTCAATGGTGTTACCGCCACCTTTCTGCTCCATTATCGCCTGGCCGATGTGAATGATTTCGGCCGCGCGCTCGCCAAAGCAGTGGATCCCCAGAATTTCTTTCGTCTCACGGTGGAACAGAATTTTCAGCGTCCCAACGTTCATACCCACGATTTGCGCCCGCGCGAGATGTTTAAACTGCGCCCGGCCCACTTCGTAAGGTACTTTCATCGAGGTTAGCTGTTGTTCCGTTTTGCCCACGGAGCTGATTTCTGGAATGGTGTAGATGCCGGTCGGAATGTCTTCGATCAGATGCCCCGTGGCTTCCCCTTTCACCAGCGCCTGAGCGGCGATACGGCCTTGATCGTAGGCTGCTGAAGCCAGGCTTGGATAACCGATCACGTCGCCCACCGCGTAAATATGCGGCAGCGCGGTCTGGTACATGCTGTTGACCTTGATGAGTCCACGGCTGTCGGCTTCGAGCCCGATATTTTCCAGCGCCAGTGAATCTGTATTCCCGGTACGTCCGTTGG
The DNA here is from genome assembly GCA_000277545.1 of Enterobacter sp. Ag1. GTDB lineage: Bacteria > Pseudomonadota > Gammaproteobacteria > Enterobacterales > Enterobacteriaceae > Cedecea. The sequence continues at coordinate 106,693 of AKXM01000024.1, forward strand.
CGTAAAGCAGGCAATCCGCCTTCACTTTTTTGCCGGACTTCAGAGAAACAATCACGCCGTCGTCCACGCCTTCAATCTTCTCAAACTCTTCGTTGTGGCGAATAACCACGCCGCTGTTCCAGAAGTGATAGGAAAGTGAATCCGACATTTCCTGATCGAGGAAAGCCAGCAGGCGATCGCGAGTGTTGATCAGATCAACTTTGACGTTCATCCCGCGGAAGATCGATGCGTACTCACAGCCGATCACCCCGGCACCATAGATGATCACATGGCGCGGTTCGTGATGCAGGCTGAGAATTGAGTCGCTGTCGTAGATACGTGGGTGGGTAAAATCAACTTCTGGCGGGCGGTAAGGGCGAGAACCGCAGGCAATGACAAACTTCTCGGCGGTGTAGGTTTCGACCGACCCATCGTGGCACAGAAGCTCGACAGTGTGCTCATCCACAAAGTGCGCATCGCCCTGCAGCATCTCGCAGCGGTTACGCTCGTAAAAGCCCTGGCGCATGCGGGTTTGCTGGTTAATCACGCTGTCGGCGTGGTTCAGGATGTCGGCAAAAGAGGAGCGGAGAAGGTGAGTGTGGTCGCTGTAGAGCGGGTTTTGATTGAATTCAATAATGCGGCTGACGGCGTGGCGGAGGGCTTTCGAAGGGATGGTGCCCCAATGGGTGCAACCGCCGCCGACATTGTGGTAGCGCTCAATCACCGCTACCCTGGCTCCTTGTTTCACCAGCCCCATGGCGGCACCTTCGCCTCCGGGACCGGAACCAATCACTATTGCGTCATAATCGTAGGTTTGTGGCATGGTAAGGCTTACCTGTTTTTATACATAAAGGCAACACGATGGTAACATCAACCAGGAATTTCCCCAATTCTCGTTGTGCTTTTTCCCGCCTGGGCAGGTCAATGTTCCGTAAACAATCATTCACAATACACTATAAAAGCGGTAGCTTGATTCTCTGATATAGTTCCAGCTCTGTTTGAAGGATTCAGGCAATATGATGGGTGTAAGAGCGCAACAAAAAGAGAGAACCAGGCGTTCTTTAGTCGAGGCGGCATTTAGCCAGCTAAGCGCCGAAAGAAGCTTTGCCAGCCTGAGCCTGCGTGAAGTTGCCCGCGAAGCCGGTATTGCGCCAACGTCATTTTATCGCCATTTCCGCGATGTTGATGAACTCGGTCTTACAATGGTAGACGAAAGTGGCCTGATGCTGCGGCAGTTAATGCGGCAGGCGCGGCAGCGCATCGCCAAAGGCGGCAGCGTGATCCGTACCTCAGTGTCAACGTTCATGGAGTTTATCGGCAATAACCCTAACGCTTTCCGCCTGTTGTTGCGTGAACGTTCAGGCACGTCTGCGGCGTTTCGTGCCGCGGTTGCCCGTGAAATTCAGCACTTCATTGCGGAACTTGCCGACTATTTAGAACTCGAAAATCGCATGCCTCGCAGCTTCACCGAAGCGCAGGCGGAAGCGATGGTCACGATTGTTTTTAGTGCAGGTGCCGAAGCGCTGGACGTTGATATTGAACAGCGTCGCCAGCTCGAAGAGCGACTGGTGTTGCAGCTACGTATGATCTCGAAAGGGGCTTACTACTGGTATCGCCGGGAACAAGAAAAAATGGCACTGGCTCATTTATCCGAAGAGTGAAGGAACGAGCAATGAAACAGTTACAAGATAGAGGTACGCTGGCGCTGGCGTTAATCGCTGGTCTGTCGATTAACGGATCTTTTGCCGCGCTGTTCAGCTCGGTTGTTCCGTTCTCGATATTTCCTATTATTGCTCTGGTGCTGGCGGTTTGTTGCCTGCATCAGCGCTATCAGAACCGTACGATGCCGGTTGGGTTACCGAGCCTTGCTGCAGCCTGTTTTGTGTTAGGTGTGTTGCTTTATAGTTCAGTGGTTCGCGTTGAATACCCGGCGATTGGCTCTAACTTTATCCCTTCGATTCTGTCGGTGGTTGTGCTGTTCTGGATTTTGTTTAAAGTTCGCTCCCGCAAATCAGAAGCGGCTGAGTAAGCCCGATAAATAGCAAAAAGGACGCCGAGGCGTCCTTTTTCTATTTGCGCGTGAGCAGTACGCCGCATTCCATGTGATGCGTGTACGGGAACTGATCAAACAGCGCCAGACGGGTGATGCTGTGAGTCTGGGATAATGTTTCCAGGTTCTCGCACAGCGTCTGTGGATTGCAGGAGATATAAAGGATGTGCGGGTAGGCCTGCACCATTTTTACCGTGTCAGCATCCAGGCCGCTGCGCGGCGGATCGACAAAAATGGTTTCGCACTGATAGCTTTTGAGATCGATTCCCTGCAGGCGGTTAAACTCCCTTACGCCGTTCATCGCCTGGGTAAACTCTTCCGCCGCCATGCGGATAATCTGCACGTTATCAATATTGTTGGCTGCGATGTTGTACTGCGCCGCAGCCACGGACGGTTTAGCTATTTCGGTCGCCAGCACACGGTCGAAGTTGCGGGCCAGAGCCAGCGAGAAGTTGCCGTTCCCGCAGTAGAGCTCCAGCAGGTCGCCGCTTGAATTTTCTGTCGCGCTCAGCGCCCATTCCAGCATCTGAATATTCATGGCCGCGTTTGGCTGAGTGAAGCTGTTCTCAACCTGGCGGTAAATCATCTCTTTACCGGCAACCGGCAGGCGTTCGTCGATAAAATCCTGGTCCAGCTCAATCTTGGTTTTTGTTGCACGGCCAATCAAATGCACGTTAAAGCCGCGGGCGCGCAGGCTGTCGCGCAGCGCCTCGGCATGCTGCTGCCATTCATCATCCAGCTTGCGGTGGTAGAGCAAAGACACTACGGCCTGATTGCTCAGGGTAGTCAGGTAGTCAATCTGGAACAGCTTGTGGCGCAGGGCTGGAATATCGCGGACGCCATCCAGCATAGCTGGCATCAGGGCGTTAATCAGCTCGCTGGCCGCCGGGAAGCTGTTGACCCGGATGCGGCTTTTAGTCTGCTGATCGAACATGATGTGATACAGGTCGTCACCTTCATGCCAGATGCGGAACTCAGCTCGCATGCGATAGTGACTTACCGGTGAGCGGAATACCTCCGGGGCCGGTGCGGCAAAAGGCGCCATCATGCCTTCGAGGCGAGTGACTTTTTCCGCCAGTTGCGCGTCGTACTGATCTGTCGGGAGGTGTTCAGGGGTCATGGCTAGCCATCCAGTCGGTCAATGAATACAAACTACGCGGCGATTGTAGGGATTCGACCCGGGATGTCCAGCCCGATCGCGTTAAGAAGTTCAGCCGGAAGTCTGGACATCCGTATAAGCCTAACGGTAGCATGGCTTTTCCGGCCTCCTGAGAGTTAAAAGGGAACCCAGTGTGATTCTGGGGCTGACGCGCAGCGGTAAGGAACGGCAAGATGAACGCATTATGCAGACACTGCTTTCTTATATAAGCGGGAAGTCCTCATCTTAATTAAGCCCCCAAGCCCGAAGACCTGCCGGAACGACGTCGCAAGTGATATGGCTATCGCGTGCTATTTGCCATATCTGCGGCATCCTGGTCGAAAGCGGGTGCTTATATAAATGATGATAAAGAAGGTTTCGCTGTTGACGGCTCTGTCCGCAACGGCTTTTTCAGTTTGGGCGCAGGACAGCAACACTGGCAATACCCTGGTAGTGACTGCGAATCGTTTTCAGCAGCCGGTGAATAGCGTTCTGGCGCCGACGTCGGTGGTTACGCGTGAAGATATCGATCGCTGGCAGTCAAAATCTCTGACTGACGTGATGCGCCGCCTGCCGGGGGTAGATATTGCGCAAAATGGTGGCCTTGGTCAGCTCTCCTCAGTGTTTATTCGCGGGACTAATTCCAGCCATGTGCTGGTGCTGATTGACGGCATCCGCCTTAATCAGGCCGGCGTGACCGGCTCTTCCGACCTCAGCCAGATTCCAGTCTCTCTTGTTCAGCGCGTAGAGTACATCCGTGGGCCTCGTTCAGCTGTCTATGGCTCTGATGCTATCGGCGGTGTCATCAACATTATCACCACCCGAGATAAAGACGGCACAACGCTGACGGCGGGAGTGGGCTCAAACGGCTACCAGAACTATGACGCCAGCACGCAGCAAAAGCTGGGGGATAGCACTCGCGTGACTCTGGCTGGCAACTATGAGTACACCAAAGGTTTTGACGTTGTGGCTGAGGGTAATACCGGCGGCCTGCGTCAGCCCGATCGCGACGGCTTTATGAGTAAATCTCTTTACGGAGCGCTTGAGCACAGCTTTTCTGAGCAATGGAGCGGCTTTGTGCGTGGCTACGGCTACGATAACCGTACGGCCTATGACGGCAGCAGCTATATCCCCGGCGTGCTGGTGGATACCCGGCAGCTTTACAGCCAGACATGGGACGCGGGACTGCGCTTTAGTAACGATATCTTCCACTCACAGCTGATTTCCAGCTACGGCCACAGCAAAGATTACAATTTCGATCCACGCCTCGGGCGCTACGACTCAAGCGCTACCCTGGATGAAATTAAGCAGTACAACCTGCAGTGGACTAACTCTGTTGATCTCGGTGCAGGAAATGTTGGGGCGGGCGTTGACTGGCAGAAGCAAAGCACTGAACCGGGTACTAACTATGTAACTGACGGCTACGACCAGCGTAATACTGGCGTCTATTTGACAGCGCTGCAAAAGCTGGGTGATTTCACCTTTGAAGGTGCCGCGCGTAACGATAACAACTCAGAGTTCGGTAATCACGGCACCTGGCAGAGTAGTGCGGCATGGGAATTTGTTGAGGGGTATCGCTTTATTGCCTCCTACGGTACGGCGTTTAAGGCGCCAAACCAGGGGCAGCTGTTTGGCTTCTACGGGAACAGAGATCTGAATCCAGAAGAAAGCCGTCAGTGGGAAGGCGCATTTGAAGGGTTAACTTCCGGCGTGAACTGGCGCGTTTCGGGTTACCGCAACCTTGTTGATAACCTGATCGACTTCAACAGCGGGACGAACAGCTATTACAACGTAGGCAAGGCCAATATCAAAGGCATTGAAGGGACGGCTTCCTTTGATACCGGGCCCGTGCAGCACAGCGTTAGCTATGACTATGTTGACGCTCGCAATGGCCTGACCGATGCACCGTTGGCGCGTCGCGCTAAGCAACAGGTGAAGTACCAGCTTGACTGGGCGCTCTACGATCTGGACTGGAGCGTAACTTATCATTACCTGGGCTCACGCTACGATACCGATTTCAATACCTATCAAACCGTGAAAATGGGCGGTGTAAGCCTGTGGGATGTTGCCTTGTCGTATCCAGTCACCTCACATCTTACAGTTCGTGGTAAAATAGCTAACCTGTTCGATAAAGATTACGAGACGGTTTATGGCTACCATACTGCAGGACGGGAATACACCTTGTCTGGCAGCTACACCTTCTGATGCACATCCCACCGTGCTGGTTTTTGACTCCGGCGTTGGTGGGCTGTCCGTCTACAATGAGATTCGGCAGCTTCTGCCGGATCTTCATTACATCTACGCCTTCGATAACGTGGCGTTTCCATACGGCGAAAAGAGCGAAGAGTTTATCGTCGACCGGGTGGTCTCAATAGTGACTGCTGTCCAGCAGCATTATCCTTTAGCCCTCGCTGTTATTGCCTGTAATACCGCAAGCACTGTTTCCCTCCCTGCTTTACGCGAAAAGTTCGACTTCCCTGTTGTTGGCGTTGTGCCTGCGATTAAACCGGCTGCGCGTTTGACGACAAATGGGGTTGTGGGTCTGTTGGCAACACGCGGCACGGTCAAGCGTCCTTATACCCACGAGCTTATCTCCCGATTTGCTACCGAATGCAAAATTGAGATGCTGGGGTCTGCCGAACTGGTGGAGCTGGCGGAGGCGAAGCTTCATGGTGAGCCTGTACCGCTGGACGAGCTGCGTAAAATCCTGCGGCCGTGGTTACGGATGTCGGAGCCGCCGGATACCGTTGTATTAGGCTGCACGCATTTCCCTTTATTACAGGAAGAACTGTTGGAAGTGTTACCTGAGGGGACGAGGCTGATTGATTCCGGTGCCGCGATTGCAAGGCGTACCGTTTGGTTACTGGAACATGAAGCGCCTGAAGCGGCGTCTGCAGATCCGAATATTGCCTATTGTATGGCATTCACGCCTGAAACTGCGCAATTAATGCCCGTTTTACAACGTTACGGCTTTGAAAGGCTCGAAAAACTGGCACTTTAGTGCCGTTTTGAGTAAAAAAACGACGCTTGAAAGTTTTTTTCAAATTAGGGGTTGTCAGGCTCTGAGAACTCCCTATAATGCGCCTCCACTGACACGGCGAAGCGGCTTCGAAAGCGGCTTCACAACCCGGCAGTCAGTCAGACGAAAGCGAAAATAAACGCTTGACTCTGAAAGAGGAAAGCGTAATATACGCCACCTCGAGTTAGCAAGCGAAAGCGACTGACTCACTGCTCTTTAACAATTTATCAGACAATCTGTGTGGGCACTCGCAGGATTGATATCTCAGCATCTCCGGATGCAAACAAATATCAAGTCTTGAAGAGTGACTACTGATTTTATAAACAGTTTTAATTCTTTGAGCATCAAACACTTTTAAATTGAAGAGTTTGATCATGGCTCAGATTGAACGCTGGCGGCAGGCCTAACACATGCAAGTCGAGCGGTAGCACAGGGAGCTTGCTCCTGGGTGACGAGCGGCGGACGGGTGAGTAATGTCTGGGGATCTGCCTGATGGAGGGGGATAACTACTGGAAACGGTAGCTAATACCGCATAACGTCGCAAGACCAAAGAGGGGGACCTTCGGGCCTCTTGCCATCAGATGAACCCAGATGGGATTAGCTAGTAGGTGGGGTAATGGCTCACCTAGGCGACGATCCCTAGCTGGTCTGAGAG
>AKXM01000025.1 GCA_000277545.1 Enterobacter sp. Ag1
GACGCTCTCAGCCTCCGGCCGTTCCCGACGCCCGGACCCTGGCCAGTCGGAGAGAAAACGGAGGCGATTTAAGCCGGAACCGTGCCCCGCTTTTAACCTACAGCAACGTTTAAACGTTATATTCGCTTCAGATCTCAAAGCCACGCCCTTGTCCCCGGCTCTCATCGCCCCCGGCTATGACCCAACTCAGGCGGGGTTGAGCTGCCGGGAACAGCGAAAGAGAGCGATCGTCGGGAACGAATCGCGAACGACCCCGAATGTTTGGGTGATAGCCGGTGGGTTTACCGCTTCAGCGGCGATGAGCTCGCCGGGCGCCGGGGGTTGTCAGGGGGCATGGCGTT
>AKXM01000026.1 GCA_000277545.1 Enterobacter sp. Ag1
TGTAATACCGCCAAAAATTACTGAAGCAATTACGTCAGACAGTTTTACTTCACCTGTTGTTCCATATTGAATACCTGCACTAGCTGCACCTGTAACACCCACAGCAATAAATTCTTGCTCAACAATATAATCATAGGCTGCACGCTGTTCCGGTGTTAGTTTTCCACCTGGTCCGCACGTCCGCCATTCATTGCCACAGAAAATACATACTGTTGTTCTGTTGACGACAGATTATCCAGCGCTGTTTTCGCTGCACCAATTCCGAGTAAAGCCCCCAGACCTTTCTCTGCCAGAGCATTACGACAGGCGGCGACTTTAGCACACCCCTGAATTGCCAGTTTTCCGCCCTGTACAACCAGACCCAGCGAGTTATTCTCAACTACATATCACGATAATAGAAAAACCATACTGGCAAACCTATCAATATTCCGACAAGAGCGACTTTAAAATAAGTAAACAGCTTAGCGATAAAAAATGACAGTATGTTCTCCCCTCCCCCAACCCAGTAACCAAGGAGACTGAACAACACAGCCATAATGAACAAAGCAATAAAAAGACTTGAGCATAGGTAAAATAAAGCAATAACAGACCTATATTTAATATTCATCACTATTTTCCCTTTTTATTTTTCAGCGCTTCATTCATACCCTCGGTAAACAACCCCGAAGCCGCAGAGTCCCCTGCGTTACCCACTATAGAAGGCAATGGGTTTTGAGTGACTGGTTTAGTAATTGTCCATACTCCTGTTGGGACCCATTCATACTGTTTTGATATTGGATTCAGTTTTTTATCAAACGGTACCTTAATAATGTTACCAGCGACATAGCCAACGGATGCACCAGCCTTACTCATCAGAGCGCCTATAAAGGGATCATCACCACTAATTTCAGCCTGGTAATAACCACTGGCTGCGTTCCATGTCACCGTAGGATTATATCCCTTACCGACTGTAATACCGCCAAAAATTACTGAACCAATTACGTCAGACAGTTTTACTTCACCTGTTGTTCCATATTGAATACCTGCACTGGCTGCCCCCGTAATACCCACAGCAACAAGCAACTCTTTGGAGTTATTCACCGCATTAGTAATAATCGCTTTGCCCCCCATTACCGCTACCGGCCAGGACGTTGGTGTCATAATCACATCCATAACTCTATCACTGGTTGTGATATTATCGTTCAGGAATTTCAGATCCGAGCCGTTAAGATATTTTACTATTGCCGCTGCATCCGGATCGTTCAGCTTCTCGCTTAACCTTACCTGATGCTTATTCGCATCCAGAGCAACGTTAGTGTTTGCCTGAATCAGCTCCTCCCAACTCACACAAGCCACACCGCCACCGGTACAGGCATCAATCAGTTCTTTACTATTTTTATTGCTGATATCGATATATTTTTCGACCACCTTTTTACAGTCACCACCAGATTTTTTGCATTCCTGCATTTCTTTATCAAGCTGACGAGCCTCTTTCTCACTCAGCCAGTTATTCTCAACCGTCGTTTTCCCGGTCTGTGCCCCTGCGACCGCATCTGCTGTACTGTTACCGGTTAATCCACCCGCCAGCCCTGCCGCCAGCGTTGCCAGCGCGCTTACCGTCTGCTTCTCCGTTTCACTCAGTTCGCTGACCGGCTTACCGTAGGCATTCGTCGCCACCATCCCGACCAGCTCTGCCGTGGCCGCTCCCGACGCGCCGACCAGTGCATTATTCCCCTGTGCCGCCGCCAGCGCCGCATTCACTGCCGCGTGAGCAAGTACCTTCCCGCCCGCGTCCAGCCCGCTGCTGCCGATGATATTCGCTATATACGGGGCCGAACCGCCCGCCACCGCTTTGGCCAGGTCGCCACCTGCCAGACCCTGTACCGCTGCCGTGGCCGCCTGAATGGCACGCTGCACTTTCCCGCCCGTACCAAAATCAGAGTCGGCAAACGCCCTGTCATAGAACGACTGATAAGCATGGCTGGCAACCTCTGCGTCAGTCGGCGTTTTATCCGGGCTAGCTTTAATCAACGCCTCTTTCGCCGCCTGAAGCTGCTCCGGGGTGACGCTCTTCATCTTCTCGTTCGCCACCCGGGTGGCTTCAATTTTGCCCTGCGTCGCCGCAATATTCCCCGCCTGCACCCCAACCTCGCCGATAAGCTGCGCCTCACGCAGCCGGTTCTGCTCTTTCTCTTTGTCGAAGATCGGGCTTAGCGTCTGGTTGGCGTGATCCGCGTCACGACTCAGGTTAGCCACATCCTGCTGCTGTTTCTCTTTATCGCGGATAACGATGGTGCCTTCGCTCACCGCCGACTTCGTCGTGGAGCTGGCACTGCCGGAGCCGTTCGCCCCCACCAGTAGCCCACTCGCCACGTTCCCCAGGAACTGGCTGCCCACGCTACCGCCCGAGCTGATGCCCACGCTCTGGTGCTCTACCTTGTACTCCGCGCTGTTCTCAATATCCTTAAAGCCCAGCGTCCCCGTATCCAGTTTATTTTTTCCGGCATCCGCCGTCGAGCCGATGACCGCCCCGTTCAGCTGCGTATGCTCGCCCACCGTAATATCAAACCCGCCTTTACCGGCAAAGATGCCCGTCTGCTCCTGCACCGACGCGTACGTACTGTGCATTTTATCCCGCGAGGCGTTGAGCGACAGCGAACCACCGCCCATACTTGCGCTCCCTCCGGCGCTCATATTGGTCTGCTTAGAGTCGTAATTGTCCGTGTCCTGCTCGCTGGTAAGCTGAAGGTTGCGGCCCACGTCCATCTTCACGCTGTTACCGCTCGCCTGCGCCCCGCTCAGCGTCGTGTCGCGCCCGCTGACGATATTGAGGTTATTCCCGGCATTCAGCGTCGTTTCGGTATGCGAGGTACCGGTGCCTTTCTCGTTGCCTTTGCCCTTATTGGCGCTGGCATTGACCGAAATGCCGTTCGCCCCGCTACCGAAGTTGATCCCCACGCCGTAGGCGCTGCCGTGACTTTCGTTTTTGCCGTCCAGCTTCTGGCTGTTCAGCGCGGACTCCAGCAACACGTCACGCTTCGCGTTCAGCAGCATGTCTTTGCCTGCCTGTAGCTCGCTGCCCTGTACGCGAATGTCGCCCTCGCTTGCCTTAATCGTCAGGTTATTCCCGGCGGTAAGCTGGCTGCCCTGGCTCTGGTTCGACGTCTGCGTTTGGGTCGATGTCGACGACTGGCTGCCCCAGGAGAGATTCACGCCCACCACGCTACCCGGCGAGCCGCCTTCGGCGTTATTCAGCTGATTCCCCTGGTAAGCCTCCACACCACTTAGCGCCGACTGCACGCCCTGTAGCGTGGCCAGGCGGCCGTTGCTCTCTTTTCTGGCGGAGTTTGCCTGGCTCACCGCCTGATTCACCGCGCTCCCCACCACGCCGGACAGCGCCAGCGTCAGGCCGCTGGTTTTTTGCTCGGTGATGTGGGTTTGCGTACTCTGATTTTCCGCCGCAAGAATGCTCACGTCCTTCCCGGTCAGCAGCAGATCCTGCTTCGCCAGCACCTCTGAGCCTTTCACCGTCAGCGCGTTACCGGTGCTCAGGTTCACGTTCCCGGCGGTGCTGCCCACCGTGCTGCCGGTGCTGCTCAGTGATTTGCCGTCGTCGGTAGTTTTCAGCTCACTCTTGCCATAGCTCACCCCAATCCCGCCGGTGCCGGACAGGCCGGAGGTTTTCTCCTGATACTGATGATTTTCCTGGCGGGTGTTTTCAGCCGTGGTTAAGGTCAGGTCGTTGCCGGCAGACAGATTAACGTCATGGGTTGCCGCCACGCTGCTGCCCTTCACGGTCAGATTATTTCCGGCCTGCAGGGTGATACTGTCGCCATCAAGCGTACTGCCCAGCGCGTCCGTTACCTTCACGTCGTCATGGGTGGTGATGGTCTTTTTCGACAGCCAGCCGCCGGAGCTTTGCCGGCTATTTTCGGTGACCTGATACGACGACTCGCCGCTGGTGATATTGATATCGTTGCCTGCCGCCACCGCAAGCTTATCTGCCGCAGTAACGCTTGCCGCGCGGGCGTTCACGTCGTGCCCGGCGCTCAACGCCACGGTGCCGTTACCGTTTATCTGGCTGCCGACATCCGTTGTCTGAACGACATGCCGGTCGTTGCCGCCGCCCCAGTCGCCGGATTCCGAGTGGGTGGTGGTCACGGTGTTCAGGCTCAGGTCATTGCCGGCCAGCAGCCGCGTTTTGCTATTTGCGCCGCTGTTGCTGACCAGGCTGCCGGTCAGGCTGATGTTGTTCAGCGCCTGCAGCCCCAGCTCGCCGCCATCGTTCTGCACGAAGATACCGGCAGGGCGGTCGATCCAGCTGTTGGTGCCATCTCCACGCGTGGTGGTGGTGCTATTGATGTCGCGGCCAGCCACGGCAATCAGGCCATCGCTGGCCTGCAGCGTTCCGCCTATGTTATTGATATCGGTCCGCGCCTGAAGACTGACGCGATTTCCACCAAGATATCCGCTGTTGGTGATGTTTTCGGCAGTGATTTGCGTAATTTCGCGTCCGCTGATATGTCCGCTGTTAGTGAGATCGTTTTTCACGTTCAGCGCAATGTTGCCGCCGGACATCAACGCCCCGCTGCCGTCGAGGTCTCCCGGCCGCACGCGGGCATAGACCTGCGGCACCAGTACGCTTTGTACCGACCCGTCAGGCAGCGTCACGTCCTGTTTCACCAGCCAGACCATATCGCTGGTCAGCAGCGCCATTTGCTGAGGCGTCAGCGCCACGCCCGGCGTGAGGTTGTATTGTTTACCAAACGCCACGCCTGCATCCATCAGCGCCCGATACTGATTCTCATCGTTATCAAACCCTTTCAGGAAGCGGTTCCCGGTCAGTTCAGTTATCTGCTGGCGGATCAGATTTTGCTCATAGAAGCCATCGCCCAGCCGCTTGAGGATGTTCCCGCCGTCCAGCGCGAACTGGCTTTGCATATAGTCGCTGCTGAGCCACTGCTTCTGATTGGTAAAACGCGGGTCGGTCTCAATCAGGAACGGGACGTCGTTCGACGGGTGCAGCTGATAAAGACTGTTATCGGGCAGGCGGAGGTCTGGCGGCGTGAGGCGAATTGCACTGTCCGGGCCGCTGGCAATCTCGACGATTTTCCCCGGTGGGACGGTAACAGGACGCTGCGCCAGCGCCGCATCCAGCTTGCCCGGATCGATTATATGGGTTGTAACACCACCGGTATCACGGCTTGAGATCGCCGTGCCGCTGCCGTTAATCAGGGCATTGCCCTGCCAGGCCATCTGCTTCAGGTCGATTTTTTGGATAATCACAGCCGGTTTGTAACTGCTGGTGTCTTTCCCCTGGCTGGTTTTGGTGCCGCCCAGTTTCTTTTTCTTCTTCTTGGCATACCAGCGCGTCTGGCTACCCACGTCGGTAATCACACGCTCGCCCAGGGTTGCCAGGTTATTCAGTTGAACTATCGTGCCGCCCAGCAGCCCACCGGCAACAACCGTGCTGTCCCGGTTGTTCAGCTGATTGCTGTTGATGGTCAGGTTGCCGCCGGCGATAATTTTGCCCGGATCGGTCTCCACGACCTGCGTCTCTTTCACCGTCCGCTGGTAGCTGTACTCATAAAACTCTTCGCTCTGTGAACCGTCCGGCATCTTAGCCGTATGCACGCCGTACTTATTCTTTTTACTGGTATCGACCTTACTCCAGTCGTAGTGCGTCGGAGAACCTTTCAGCGCCGCTTCGTGATGCGCAGAGTTTTCCGTCTCCAGTACCTGCGTTTTCAGGTTGTCATTGAGGTTATTAATCTCGCCAATATTGAGGGTCATATTACCGGCGGATTCCAGCGTCGAGCTGTGGTTATTGAACGTCAGCGCCTGCCCCTGAGCCTGCCATTGATCGTTGAGACTGCCGCCGATAGCCACATCACCTGCGCTGTAGATCATGGCGTGGCCGACGTTATTTAGCGTTCCAACGCCCAAATCCAGGCGCTGACGGGCAGCGATAACGGGGGCCACACTGTCTTTCGCTTCGTTATTTAGCGTTCCTGCCTGCAGGGCAACGCGGTCGCCATAAATACGCCCGGTGCCGTAGTTGTTAAGCGTGCCGGCGCTGATATGGGTTAAGCCGCCGTCCAGCAGCCCCCAGTTTGTCAGCGCCCCGCTTACCAGCAGGTGAGTTTCCCCGGCGCTTATCTCCCCGTTTGAACGGTTGAGCAATGCCGGAACGTTCATAGTCATTACGCCCCCGGCTTTCGCCAGGCCTTCATTAATTAGCCCCTCGGCAAAAGTGAAGCTGACGTTGCCGTTGGCAATAATCTGGCCGACGTTAAGCAGCGCTTTTTGCAGGTTCAGCGCCATTGCATCCTGCGAGAGAAGTTTGCCGTCGCCGGTCGCTGACCCGGCATCCAGCGTAAGCATCTTCCCGGCAATGAGCGTGCCCGCGCTGTTGGTCAGCGCCAGGCTCTGGCCGCCGTTCACCGTTAACTGATTGCCGGACGAAAGCAGGCCGCGCGTATTGTCCAGGACGCCACCCGAGTTAAGCGTCAGGGTATCGCTGCTGCGAACGGCGCCATCGATATTGTTGAGTGAGCCGGTATTCAGCGTTACCGACTGACCTTCGATGCCTTGCTGGTCTGAATGAGTGGTACGGTTGACTATGCTGGCGGCGTTAAGCGTCGCAGTTTTCCCGCTACGGATAAGCCCGCTGCCGTTTTCCAGCGCATTCTGCGTCGTGAGCTGCAGGTTACCCGCCACCTGAACCTGCCCGCCGGTGTTGTTGAGCGCGTGAGCGGTAATGCTCGCTTCACCTCCGACAGCAATCGTCCCGGCCTGGTTGTTGAACGGGTTACCGAGGGTGTCCAGCCGCGCATCTTCCGAGGCAACGATCCGCCCGGCGTCGTTCAGCAATACGCCACTCAGCAGGGTCAGATGCTTGCCTGAGGTCAGCTCGCCATGGCTGTTTACCAGCGCTCCGCCGCGAGTATCCAGCGAAAGCGATTTGCCCGCCTGAATCAGGCCCTGCTGGTTGTTGATGCCCTCATTGATAAGCGAAAGCGTGCCGTCGCTTGCCAGCGTGCCTGAGGTGTTATTCAGCGCCAGCGTGGTCAGGCTAGCGTCTTTGCCGGAGGCAATAAACCCGCCGCTGTTATCCAGCGCGCCGCTCTGCACGGTAAGCTGGCCCTGGCTCAGAACGCCGCCGTTTTTCCCGCTGTTGCGGTTGGTGAATGTACCGCCCGCTAAATCCAGAGAGAGATCCCCTCCCGCCTGGAGCAGGCCGGTGTCATTGTTTAGTTGGCTGCCGTTCAGGCTGAGGCTCTGCGTGCTGGCTATCACGCCGCTGCTATTATCCAGCGCTCCGCCTTTGAGGCTTAGCGCCCCTTTGCCCGACAAGTTACCGCCGCTGCGGTTTGTCAGGCTGCCGCCCTGCACGTTAACGTCCAGCGTTGAGCCGGACTGGAGCAAGCCCGCGTCGTTATTCAGCTGGCTGCCGTTGAGCTGGAGTCCCCCGGCGCTGGCGATAACGCCATGTTGGTTGTCTAACGCACCACCGTTTACCGTCAGCGCGCCATTGCTGAAAATGCCTTTCTTGCCGCTGTTGCGGTTGCTGAGCGCGCCGCCCTGCAGGTCCAGCGCTAAATCAGTCCCAGCCTGAACCAGCCCCTCGTCATTGTTCAGCCCGCCGCTTTGCAGCTTCACGCTTTTGCTGGCGGCGATTACGCCCTGCTGGTTGTTCAGGCTTTGCTTCGCGGTGTTGACCTCGACCGCATCTGCCTGAATTCTTCCCTGCTGGTTATCAAGTTTCGCCCCGCTAAGCGTCAGCTTTTTACTGTTTGCGACAATGTTTCCGCCGCGGTTATCAATGCCGCCCGCATGAGCCAGCGTCAGTTCGCTATCTCCGCTTTGCTGTAACAAACCCTGGCGATTGGAAAGCTGGCTGGCGGTAAGGTTAAGTTTATCGGCGCTCAGGCTGCCGCCGTCATTGTTCAGCATCCCGTTGGTGCTGACCGTTATCTGCTGCGCCGCGACATTCGCTTTTTGGGTATGAACATCGCCCTGCGCTGCCGCTAGCTCCACAGAACCCGCCCGGTTCTGGCTGGCGCTAAAATCAATGCTTGTGCCCTTTGCCGTCAGCTTGTTTACCGCGCTATTCTGCCCGCTAACGGTGAGTTTGCCCTCACTTTGCATCGCCAGGTCGCCCGCCGCGCTAGCGGTACCGTCCGCTTTCATCCCTGCAGCAAGCACGCCGTGACTTGAAATATCATTGCGTGAGGCAAGCTGCACGTTGTTGCTGGCCTGGATCAGGCCGCTGTTGGTGATTGAACCATCGGCATTGACCACGACGTCGCCTGCCGAGGCTCCTATTGTTCCGGCATTGTGTACGCCGACGCCGGATTCCGTCCCTCTCAGCTGGATTTTATTGGCGTACATGCCGCCAAGCTGCGCCACATCCACCGCAAACTGTGGGCGCGCGCTGCCATCATCGGATTTCGCCGTCGCAGAACGATCGCTGGCGCGGACGTTATTCCGCCCGGTGGTTATCTCAAGCTCTCTCGCCTGAATAGTGGCGTTCACTTTTACCGCCCGGGCAATCAGTTCGGTCGTGTTCTGGCGCGAACTGTCCATCCCTCGCCCCTGCACGGTAATAGTGCCCCGGCTCACGTCGTAACCGGTTATCTGGCCGTTCGACAGCTGCACCTGCCCGGTGGTCAACGTTGTGCGGTTGGCGTTGATAAAACCGCAGCCGTTACAGGTGATCCCGGCCGGGTTAGCAATGACGATTTGCGCCTGCCGCCCCGCCACTTCCAGCATCCCATTGAGCTGGCTTGGATCGCGCGAGTTCACTTCGTTCAGAATGACCTTCGCCTCGCCTTTCGCCAGCCACGGGTTAGCCGCCACCATGCCGCCCAGCTGGGTTTGGGTCATCTGATGGGAGTTGTTTAAAATCGCCCCTTTCTGGTCGATGTCGAACTGGCTGTACTTATTCTGGGAAACCCCGGCCGCGCTCGGCGTCTGGATGTTGATCTGCGGTGTGCCGTTCGCGCTGTTTATGATGGTCGGCTGCTGCTGGCCTGGCGCGCTGCCGTCGGCCACGATGTCTGCCCAGGCCGGCGTGCTGACACAGCCCATCGCCAGTAAAAGACTGAAGCTAATGCGCCCGAGGCGGCTCATGCAACGGTGCTGAGTATGGCCCACGCCCTCGGATGGAGAGGACGCAGCTCGACCCGAGGCGGCAATATCCGGCACTACCATCAGCACGCCACGCGCTTTGTTAAACACGATGCGATAGAGATTCTTATTCATCCTTGAGTCCTCAATATTGCCAGTTCAGATTGAAACCGAACGTCACCAGGTCGGTGGTAAAACCCTGCGGCTTTGACAGTGGAATACCGGCGAAAATATCGTAGCTTGCACTCAGTAACAGCCCGCGTAGCCCGAGCGCACCGCCCGCCAGGTGATTGCCTACAAGATAAGGGCTACTGTGACCGCTCACTTCCCCGTAATCCACGCCGAGATAGAGCTGCTGACCCGGCAGCGGCGTAAACCAGCCAAATTCATTGCGAACCGTCCAGCCGTTATCCGCGCTCAAGGTACGCTCGCCGTCGAAGCCTCTCACCGTCCAGCGGCTGCCGATAGAAAACTGCTCCTGCGGTGTTAAAGGCGTGTTGGTCTTCTGCCGCATATACTGCACGTTGTAGCGGAAGTTTTGCCCTGCCAGCGCGAAAGGCAACTCAAGCTGGGCGTTCATCAGCAGGATTTTGCTCAGCGCCGTTGCCTCGCCAAAATACTCTTCGGTAGCAGGGATCGAACCAAACCAGCGGGTGCCTCGCTGGTAGCTGATACCGGCATCCAGCGTAGCGGCGTAGATATAGTGGCGATGCTGTAACCCCACTTTCCAGGCAGCGGTTTTACGGCGCTGGGCGTCTATCTGGGTATCATCGAGAAAGTTTTTCGACTCACGGGTAATAATGTCGTAGGTAAAACTGGTCTTCTGGCTGCCGCTGCGGTGCAGGACGCGGCTTAGCTGAAAGGCGAGGTTATTGCTTTTTCCCCGGTAGCGGTAATCCCCGTTCAGCCCGGCGATAGTCTGGTAGTAGTCGTTGCTGCTGGCCGTCAGGCTCGTCATCCAGTAACCGAAAGGCACCGCGTATTGCCCGGTGTAGTTATGCGTCCCCTTTTCACCGTGAGGCTGCAGCGCACTGCCGGCGTTAAGGTAAAGCGTGTCGCTGAGGCTTAACGGGTTATCAACATAAAGCGTTACGCCGCCCTGATAGCGCCCTGTACTTCGGCTCCCGGAATCATCCAGCGACAGGCCAAGCCGCCACATACGCGACTGTTTCCAGTCCAGTAATATATCGCTCTCGCCCGGCTGTTCCCCGGGAATAATTTCCATATTGGCCTGAACGGTGGGTACGCGCTGGAAATTCTCCAGGCCTTGCTCGATATCGCGTAAATCCAGTAGCGCACCTGGTTTTGCCGGGAAACTATTTAATAACGAAACATAATTCCCGCTTTGCGGGGTAAATCTCACCTGCCGGATAGTGCCCGGCAAAATAGTAAGAATTAACTTACCTGAATTAAGATTTTGCTGAGGGGCAAGTACACGGGTCGTGACGTAGCCGCTATCAATAAGACGATTTTGTAATACGCTCATTAACTTATTAATGCCTTTACCACCCAGACAATGCCCGACCCCGCGATTGGCTAATTTTTGCAGCGGCAGCCAGTGAGGTATTTTTTCGCGCTGCTGTAATTCAACCTGCCGAATGGGAAAACAAGGCGTTTCCTTTGGAAAATCAAGGCTGAAAGAAGGCGTAGCCTGCGGTGACAGCCTGACGTCCGGCACCGGCGGTGCGAGTTGCGCCTCACGAGCACGCTGGCTTTCCTGTTGTCGAATAAGCTGCTCGTCAGCCAGTGGGGCGGAATATCCAGAATGAAGCAGTGAGAGTAAAACAATACCGCCATAAACAAAGAACTTTAGAACGCGCACAGAAATTCCCTTTAATTTTCACGCCATTATTGGCGCGAGGTCCATAAATCAACAGGTGAAAATTGCAGGCATTCCATTTACAGCAGCGTATTGATGAGAGCGTTAACAATTGTAGGAAGCCAATAATTGTTTCAGGTTATTAAGATATTAAATTAATGTCAATTTGTTATTTTTAGGAATTTTCCAATTATCGTACGTATTTATATAACGAATTAATTACTTGGATGAATACTTTAAATTTACCTCGCCAGACTCCCTATTAATTATAAGGGGGGATTACCAGCCAAGAAGGGTTGAACCGCCTCCGCCCCTCACTTACTGCCGTGGTTATGCTTTTATGCGGGATATAATTCATCGTATTTGGTTATGGAAAAGCATGGTTTTTTGCGCCGCCGCTTATGATGGCAGACAGCATTTTCCGCTGTGAGCGATGCAGATCACAAAATAAATCGTGCAACAATTCATCGTTTAACACAAAATTTTACCTATTCCGGACAATCGGTTCGCGCTATAGGTTGCAAATTAAGCAGTGCAATATTCTGGTAACAACCCTGTAGCATAAATTTCCCTGCTGGAAATCGTCCCGGAAGGTTTTTTTAATCTTTGCCCGCCGAATCCCACCTTGCTTGTAAATCCCCGTGACCTGTATTGACGTTTCCTTAATCTGTTGACAGATTGTAGGACGAGAGGGGCTATTTACGGACCGTCTGTGCTACCTCCATGCATGACTCGCGAAAGGAACTGCTAGCCTCACCACCGCCTCCGGGCACACCGTACCGACCACCCACCAATAACAATGGTCAGACGGTTACAAAACACAACACGACACATAATTGGAGCAGAATAATGAGTATTTCCTTGAAGAAGTCAGGGATGCTGAAATTTGGTCTGAGCCTGGTTGCCATGACCGTTGCAGCAAGCGTACAAGCCAAAACCCTGGTTTACTGTTCAGAAGGTTCCCCAGAGGGCTTTAACCCACAGCTGTTCACCTCCGGCACGACTTACGATGCCAGCTCCGTACCGATTTATAACCGTCTGGTGGAATTTAAAACCGGCACCACCGAAATAATCCCAGGCCTGGCTGAAAAATGGGACGTTAGCCCGGACGGTAAAACCTACACCTTCCATCTGCGTAAAGGCGTGAAGTGGCAGGACAATAAAGACTTCAAACCGACTCGCGATTTCAACGCCGACGACGTTGTATTCTCCTTTGACCGTCAGAAAAACAAAGACAACCCGTATCACAAAGTCTCTGGCGGCAGCTACGAATACTTCGAAGGCATGGGCCTGCCTGACCTGATCACCGAGATCAAGAAAGTCGACGATAACACCGTGCAGTTCGTGCTGGCGCGTCCAGAAGCGCCGTTCCTCGCGGATATGGCCATGGACTTCGCCTCTATTCTTTCTAAAGAATATGCGGACAACATGATGAAAGCCGGCACCCCGGAAAAAACAGACCTGAACCCAATCGGTACCGGTCCATTCCAGCTGCTGCAGTACCAGAAAGACTCCCGTATTCTGTATAAAGCCTTCCCGGGCTACTGGGGTACCAAGCCGCAGATCGATCGCCTGGTCTTCTCCATCACGCCTGACGCTTCCGTGCGTTATGCCAAACTGCAGAAAAACGAATGTCAGGTGATGCCGTTCCCGAACCCGGCCGACATTGCCCGTATGAAAGAAGACAAGAACATCAATCTGATGGAACAGGCTGGCCTGAACGTGGGCTATCTCTCCTTCAACACCGAGAAGAAGCCGTTTGACGACGTAAAAGTGCGTCAGGCGCTGACCTACGCGGTGAACAAAGAAGCGATCATTAAAGCCGTTTATCAGGGCGCGGGCACCGCGGCTAAAAACCTGATCCCACCAACCATGTGGGGCTACAACAATGACGTGAAGGACTACACCTACGATCCTGAAAAAGCGAAAGCGCTGCTGAAAGAAGCGGGTCAGGACAAAGGCTTCACCGTTGACCTGTGGGCGATGCCAGTTCAGCGTCCATACAACCCGAACGCTCGCCGCATGGCTGAGATGATTCAGGCTGACTGGGCGAAAGTTGGCGTGACCGCCAAAATCGTGACCTACGAGTGGGGCGAGTACCTGAAGCGT
The DNA here is from genome assembly GCA_000277545.1 of Enterobacter sp. Ag1. GTDB lineage: Bacteria > Pseudomonadota > Gammaproteobacteria > Enterobacterales > Enterobacteriaceae > Cedecea. Next base: position 13,040 of record AKXM01000026.1, read on the forward strand.
GCTAAAGCCGGTGAACACCAGGCCGTAATGATGGGCTGGACCGGCGACAATGGGGATCCGGATAACTTCTTCGCCACCCTGTTCAGCTGCGCCGCGGCGAAAGACGGTTCCAACTACTCTCGCTGGTGCTACAAGCCGTTTGAAGATCTGATTCAGCCGGCTCGCGCCACCGACGACCACAACAAGCGTGTTGAACTGTACAAACAGGCTCAGGTTGTGATGCACGATCAGGCGCCAGCGCTGATCATCGCTCACTCCACCGTGTTCGAGCCAGTGCGTAAAGAAGTTAAAGGCTACGTGGTTGATCCACTGGGCAAACACCACTTCGAAAACGTGTCCGTCGAATAATAAAAGTAACGTGCTTTATTCCCTCTCCCCCATGGGGAGAGGGTTAGGGTGAGGGGTATTGGCGTTGTCCAACCTCACCCCGACCCTCTCCCTCAAAGGGAGAGGGGGAAACATTTGTGAGCAATACAGACGGAACAGTTACCAGGCTTTCCGTCACTACAGAGAATCCGGGATATGCTGCAGTTCATCCTCCGACGACTGGGGTTAGTCATCCCCACGTTTATAGGTATTACCCTACTCACCTTCGCTTTCGTGCATATGATCCCCGGAGACCCGGTGATGATTATGGCCGGAGAGCGCGGTATTTCTCCTGAGCGTCATGCCCAACTGCTGGCCGAGATGGGTCTCGACAAGCCAATGTGGCAGCAGTACCTCCATTACATCTGGGGCGTAATGCATGGCGATCTGGGCATTTCATTAAAGAGCCGCCTCCCGGTTTGGGACGAGTTCGTGCCGCGCTTTAAAGCGACGCTGGAACTCGGCATCTGCGCGATGATTTTCGCCGTTGCCGTCGGCATTCCGGTGGGCGTTCTGGCCGCCGTGAAGCGTGGTTCAATCTTTGACCACACCGCCGTTGGCCTCGCGCTGACCGGCTATTCCATGCCAATTTTCTGGTGGGGCATGATGCTCATCATGTTGGTATCGGTGCACTGGAACCTGACGCCAGTGTCCGGGCGCATCAGCGACACCGTGTTCCTGGATGACTCCCTGCCGCTCACCGGGTTTGCGCTGATAGATACCGCTATCTGGGGCCAGCCGGGTGATTTTATTGACGCCGTCGCCCACATGATTTTGCCTGCCATCGTGCTGGGCACTATTCCGCTAGCGGTTATCGTGCGTATGACCCGCTCTTCCATGCTGGAAGTGCTGGGCGAAGACTACATCCGTACCGCTCGCGCCAAGGGTCTGACCCGCATGCGCGTGATCGTGGTTCATGCCCTGCGCAACGCGATGCTGCCGGTCGTCACGGTTATCGGCCTGCAGGTCGGTACTCTGCTGGCAGGCGCCATCCTGACGGAAACGATCTTCTCCTGGCCGGGTCTTGGCCGCTGGCTCATCGACGCCCTGCAGCGTCGTGACTACCCGGTAGTCCAGGGCGGCGTGCTGCTGGTGGCGACGATGATTATCCTCGTCAACCTGCTGGTAGACCTGCTGTACGGCGTGGTGAACCCGCGTATACGCCATAAGAAATAAGGGGCCATCATGACGCAACTAACAGAAAACAAAGTGGTGGCAGCACCCAAGCCGATGACGCCTTTCCAGGAGTTCTGGCACTACTTCAAACGCAATAAAGGGGCGGTGATCGGCCTGGTGTACGTCGCCATCATGATCTTCATCGCCGTCTTCGCTAACTTCCTCGCGCCGCACGCGCCAGCGGAGCAGTTCCGCGACGCACTGTTACACCCACCGGTGTGGCAGGAAGGCGGGAGCTGGAGCTACATCCTCGGCACCGACGACGTCGGTCGCGATGTGCTGTCCCGCCTGATGTACGGCGCTCGCCTGTCGCTGCTGGTCGGCTGCCTGGTGGTCGTCCTGTCGCTGGTGATGGGAATTGTGCTGGGCCTGGTCGCCGGTTACTTCGGCGGCGTGGTCGACAACATCATCATGCGCGTGGTCGATATCATGCTGGCACTGCCAAGCCTGCTGCTGGCGCTGGTGCTGGTGGCTATCTTCGGCCCGTCCATCGGTAACGCCGCGCTGGCGCTAACCTTCGTCGCGCTGCCGCACTATGTGCGTTTAACGCGTGCTGCGGTGCTGGTGGAAGTTAACCGCGATTACGTGACCGCCTCCCGAGTGGCGGGCGCTGGCCCGGTTCGCCAGATGTTTGTGAATATCTTCCCGAATACCCTTGCGCCGCTGATCGTTCAGGCGTCGCTCGGCTTCTCGAACGCCATTCTCGATATGGCCGCCCTTGGCTTCCTCGGCATGGGTGCGCAGCCGCCGACACCGGAGTGGGGCACCATGCTCGCCGACGTGTTGCAGTTCGCGCAGAGTGCCTGGTGGGTTGTGACCTTCCCAGGGGTTGCGATTCTGCTAACGGTGCTGGCATTTAACCTGATGGGTGACGGTCTGCGTGACGCGCTCGATCCCAAACTGAAGCAGTAAGAGGTTCGAGATGGCGTTATTAAATGTAGATAAATTATCGGTGCATTTCGGCGACGAAGACGCACCGTTCCGTGCCGTGGACCGCATCAGCTATAGCGTGGATCAGGGGCAGGTTGTCGGCATCGTGGGCGAATCCGGCTCCGGTAAATCCGTCAGCTCGCTGGCGATTATGGGGCTTATTGACTTCCCAGGCCGGGTGATGCCGGAAAAACTGGAATTCAACGGCCGGGATCTGAAGCGCATTTCTGAGAAAGAGCGCCGCAACCTGGTGGGCGCCGAAGTGGCGATGATCTTCCAGGACCCGATGACCAGCCTGAACCCCTGCTACACCGTCGGTTTCCAGATTATGGAAGCCATTAAGGTGCACCAGGGGGGTAACAAGAAAACCCGCCGCCAGCGCGCAATCGACCTGCTGACCCAGGTGGGTATTCCTGACCCGGCCTCACGTCTCGACGTTTACCCGCACCAGCTTTCCGGCGGGATGAGCCAGCGCGTGATGATCGCCATGGCGATCGCCTGTCGTCCTAAGCTGCTGATCGCCGATGAGCCAACCACCGCGCTCGACGTGACCATTCAGGCGCAGATCATTGAGCTGCTGCTGGAGCTGCAGCAAAAAGAGAACATGGCGCTGATCCTGATCACCCATGACCTCGCGCTGGTTGCCGAAGCCGCCCATAAAATCATCGTGATGTACGCAGGGCAGGTTGTGGAAGCGGGTTCGTCCCACGATATCTTCCGCGCGCCGCGCCACCCGTACACCCAGGCTCTGCTCCGTGCGCTGCCGGAATTTGCTCAGGATAAAGCGCGTCTGGCCTCGCTGCCGGGCGTAGTGCCTGGCAAATATGACCGCCCGAACGGCTGCCTGCTGAACCCGCGCTGCCCGTATGCGACCGACAAATGCCGCAGCGAAGAGCCAGCGTTAACCCTGCTGGCAGACGGGCGTCAGTCCAAATGCCACTACCCACTCGATGATGCCGGGAGGCCAACCCTATGAGTACCCAACAGGCCGCCGCGCAACCGCTGTTGCAGGCCATCGACCTGAAAAAACATTACCCGGTGAAGAAGGGCTTTTTCGCTCCTGAACGCCTGGTAAAAGCGCTGGACGGCGTGAGTTTTACCCTCGAACGCGGCAAAACGCTGGCGGTCGTCGGTGAATCCGGCTGCGGGAAATCCACCCTCGGCCGCCTGCTGACCATGATCGAAGTGCCGACCGGCGGGGAGCTTTACTACCAGGGCCAGGATCTGCTGATTCCGGACGCCTCGGCGGAAAAGCTGCGCCGGCAGAAAATCCAGATCGTCTTCCAGAACCCCTATGGCTCGCTGAACCCGCGTAAAAAAGTGGGGCAGATCCTGGAAGAGCCGCTGCAAATCAACACCAGTCTGAGCAAAGCCGAGCGCCGCGAAAAAGCGCTGGAGATGATGGCGAAAGTGGGTCTGAAAACCGAGCACTACGACCGCTATCCGCACATGTTCTCCGGCGGCCAGCGCCAGCGTATCGCTATCGCCCGAGGCCTGATGCTAGACCCGGACGTGGTGATTGCCGATGAGCCGGTCTCCGCACTCGACGTGTCGGTGCGTGCTCAGGTACTGAACCTGATGATGGATCTGCAGCAGGATCTGGGGCTGTCCTACGTGTTCATCTCCCACGACCTGTCGGTGGTAGAGCACATCGCCGATGAAGTGATGGTGATGTACCTCGGCCGCTGCGTGGAGAAGGGCAGCAAAGAGCAAATCTTCTCCAACCCGCGCCACCCGTACACCCAGGCGCTGCTGTCCGCCACGCCGCGCCTGAACCCGGACGAACGTCGCGAACGCATCAAGCTGACCGGCGAGCTGCCAAGCCCGCTGAACCCGCCGCCGGGCTGCGCCTTTAACGCCCGCTGCAGCCGTCGCTTCGGGCCATGCACCCAGCTCCAGCCGCAGCTGAAAGACTATGGCAATGGCCAGCTGGTGGCGTGTTTCGCGGTTGACCAGGATGTGAACGGGGAACTGCGTTAATCGTTTTCACCCTCTTCTTAAAAGGAGAGGGTTTTTTCACAACTCATTGATTAATTTATTTTTTCAAAGAAATCCTGGCAGGCTCCCGTATTATTCCCCCACAGAAACAGTGAAATCATAAATCCTGCATTTATCCCCCGCCGCTGACTGAGTAAATTGTGATCCCTGTCACTCATGCATGTCTCTGCGGAAGCGCAATACTATGTCGAATAATAAGGATAAACCTGCCACATCCCCGTGGATCGCGGTCTTTTCCCTGACCGTGGCCTGCTTTGTCATGGTTACCACCGAGTTTCTACCCATCGGTTTGCTGACCAACATCGCACCTTCCCTGAATATTTCCACCGGCACCGCCGGGCTGATGGTCACCATGCCGGGCATTGTTGCCGCCGTCGCGGCCCCGGTCCTGAGCCTGGCTTCGGGCAGCCTCGACCGCCGCCTGCTGATGCTTGGCCTGTCGCTGCTGTTGGTCGTCTCAAATCTGGTGTCCGCCCTGGCCGTTAACTTCCCGATGATGCTGCTGGGCCGCGTACTGCTGGGGATCTCCGTCGGCGGGTTCTGGTCCTTCTCGATAAACTATGGCCGTCACCTTGTGCCGGAAGCGAGCCAGGGACGCGCCGTGGCACTGATCATTAGCGGCGTGTCCGTCGGCGCGGTGTGCGGCGTCCCCGCCGGGGCATTAATCGGCGACCTGTTCGGCTGGCGTACGGCATTCTTTGCCAGCGCCTGTTTAGCCGCCATCACGCTGCTTGCCCAGTTTCGCCTGCTGGCTTCCGTGCCGCCTGGCCGGGCGCTCACCGTTCAGGATTTGCTGTCTCCGCTGCGCCTGCCTATGGCCCGCATTGGGCTTATCGCCATTGTGCTGCTGTTTGTGGGCCATTTCTCGGCTTACACCTACCTGCGTCCGCTGCTGCAGCAGGTCTTTGTGCTCAGCCCATCGACGATCACTTTCCAGCTGCTGGCCTACGGCGCAGTTGGCCTGCTGGGTACCTTTATCGGGGAACGCCTGGCGGAGCGCAGCCTGCGCGGGACCTTCATTCTGGCGACGGCAATGCTGGCCATTATCCTGCTCGTTTCCCCACTGCTTAGCGGCCTTGCGGGCGCCACGGTAATGGTGCTGGTGTGGGGCCTGGCCTTTGGGGCCGTGCCGGTCTGCGCGACAAACTGGATGTTTGAAGCGGTGCCGGACGCGCCGGAAGCAGGCCAGGCGCTGATGGTCACGGTGATTCAGGTTGCCCTGGCATCAGGTGCCCTGATCGGCGGTGAAGTCGTAGACTGGCACGGCGTCAGCAGCGCCATGCTGTTTGGCGGGGCGCTGATGCTCTCGGCCACGCTGGTTTTCGGCCTCTCCTTGCACAGCCGGATGATTAGCGCTAAACAATGTGGATGATTGTTTACGTGGATAAACAAAACCCTGCCGGAGGCAGGGTTTTTCGTTGAGGACGGCTATGGATCATCACTTACTGGCTATTCGGGTGTTTAATCGCGTGGTGGAAACCGGCGGGTTTACCCGTGCCGCCGACTCTCTGAGTATGCCGAAAGCGACCGTCACTAAACTGATTCAAAATCTTGAAAACCACCTGCAGACCAAGCTGTTTCAGCGCACAACCCGCAGCGTATCGGTCACCAAAGAGGGCGAATGCTACTACCGCCGCACCGTAAAATGGCTGGCCGACCTGGAGCAGATGGAAGGCAGCATGACCGAATCACAAACCGAGCCTCAGGGCGTGCTGCGCGTGGATGTCGGTGGATCTTTCTCTCGCGAGATACTGATTCCCGCGCTGCCGGAATTTCTTGAACGCTACCCGGGTATCTCCATAGATCTTGGCGTCAGCGACCGACTGGTCGATTTAATCAACGACAATGCGGACTGCGTGATACGCAGCGGCCCACTGGTTGATTCCACGCTGATTGCCCGCCGCCTGTTTACTATGGACTGGGTTACCTGCGCCACGCCGGACTACTTTCAGCGCTACGGCACGCCTTCCCGGCCCGAAGAACTTGAACAGGGATACCCGCTGGCGCATTACCGCCACGCGCGCAATGACCGCATCTCTCCGCTGCGCTTTGTCGATCGGGGAAAAACCATCGAGATGCAGCACCGCTATCAGATTAGCGTCAACGAAAGTAACGCCCATCTCGCCATCGCGCTTTCCGGGGCGGCCTTAACCCAGGTCGTTCGCTTTGCCGCCCAGCCATATCTCGACAGCGGGAGGCTGGTCAGCGTGCTTGAGGCTTACCCACCGCCGCCGGAACAGATGTACCTGGTTTATCCTTCCAACCGCCACCTTAGCGCCAGGCTGCGGGTATTTATTGAATGGGCCGTGGCGCGGTTTGCCTGACCGGTGTAAAGACGCCACCTCACTTTTCCCCGCATAAAAATATGTTACTCTCCGCAGGGTTAACCCTCTGGAGACGGCTATGAACGGCAAGGCAGCGCGCCCTACGATAAGCGATGTCGCGAAAGCGGCGAAGACCGGGAAGACCAGCGTTTCCCGCTACCTTAACGGTGAGCAGAACGCGCTGTCTGATGACCTTCGTGGGCGCATTGAGCGCGCCATTGCCGAACTCGACTACCGCCCAAGCCAGATGGCGCGCGGCCTGAAGCGAGGGCGCACCCGCCTTATCGGGCTGATCATTGCCGACATCACCAATCCTTATTCCGTCGACGTGCTGAGCGGTATAGAAGCCGCTTGCCGCGAGAAAGGCTTTACGCCGCTGGTGTGTAACACCAACAACGAAGTGGATCAGGAACTGCACTACCTCGACCTGCTGCGCAGCTATCAGGTTGAGGGAATTGTGGTCAACGCGGTTGGGATGCGTGAAGAGGGGCTCAACCGCCTGCAACAGTCCGCCCTGCCGATGGTGCTTATCGACCGCAAAATCCCGGACTTTGCCTGTGACATGGTCGGGCTGGATAACATTCAGGCCGCAACAACCGCCACCGAACACCTCATCGAGCAGGGCTTCGAAGCTCTCCTTTTCCTGAGCGAACCGCTTGGCATGGTGAACACCCGCCATGAGCGGTTGCGAGCATTTCACAGCACATTAGGCCGCCATTCCGGCATAATTGCCGAAAATGCAGAAACACCGCTGCATGAAGCCGAACTGATCGACAACACGCTTCGCGAGTTCCACTCCCGCCACCGCGGTATGCGTAAAGCGGTGATCTCCGCCAACGGGGCGCTAACGCTGCAGGTTGCCCGCGCAATGCGCCGCCTCGGCCTGAGCTGGGGCAGCGATATCGGCCTGCTGGGGTTTGATGAGCTGGAGTGGGCGGAACTTGCCGGCGTCGGCATCACCACCCTGAAGCAACCCACCTGGCAGATAGGCTACGCCGCGCTGGAGCAAGTTGTGAGGCGCATTGAAGGCACCGCTGAAACCGTACGTGAACAGCTATTCTCCGGCGAGCTTATCGTGCGCGGCTCCACCTCCCGCTAAATCTTTTGTTCGTGATGGCGCTCAAAAATTGGCAAGCAGGGTCTTTTCTTTGGAACCGGTTCCATCTAGCGTAAATAACATCAGTCGTTCGTTGTTATCGCCTGGAGACCACCATGCCGCGAAAAATTATTGTCGTCACCGCCGCCTACGGCCACGACCGCCTTGCCGCCCTCGGTGGCCAGCAGGCGGTGCTGCCGATCATTGCTGAAGCGGGGGCCGACGGCGTAGAAATCCGCCGCGAACTGTTCACCGCCACACAGCTGGATTTTCTGTCGACCGTGGCCGGAGAAATTACCCAGCACGGGCTTGAGGCCTGCTATTCCGCGCCGGAGCCGCTGTTCACGGGCGACGGCAAGCTAAACTCGCTGATCCCTTCACTTCTGCAGGAAGCCCACCAGCTAAATGCCCGCTGGCTGAAGCTCTCTCTCGGGCAGTTCAACACCGCCCGGGCATTCGACACGCTAAAACAGTGGCTCAGCGAAAGTCCCGTGGCACTGGTGGTGGAAAACGACCAAACCGACAGCGGCAAACTTGCGCCAATGCAGCGCTTCCAGGCCGCCTGTGGCGTTCACAACCTGCCGGTGACGCTCACCTTCGATATGGCCAACTGGCTGTGGGTGGACGACTCTCCACAGCAGGCCGCCCGCACGCTGGCACCTTCCGTGAGCTATATCCACGTCAAAACAGCGGTCGCCCAGCATAACCGCTACCGCGCTGTGGCGCTGGATGACGCCAGTTCAGACTGGAAAGGGCTGCTGAATATGCTGCCGCCAGATGCCCCACGCGGCATTGAGTTTCCGCTGGAAGGGCGAGACCTGGTCGCGGTTACCCGGCATTACGTCAATCTTTTACGCGAGGAATAACCATGCATCAGCTGGATGTCATCACGATAGGTGAAGCGATGGCGATGTTTGTCGCCAGCGAAACCGGCGACCTTGCCGCCGCCGAACATTTTGTGAAACGCGCGGCTGGCGCGGAGTTAAATGTCGCCACGGGGCTGGCTCGCCTGGGCCTGAAGGTGGGCTGGGTAAGCCGCGTAGGCAACGACTCTTTTGGCCGCTACGTGCTGCAACAGCTGGCGAAAGAAAACATCAACAGCCGCGGAGTAACGGTCGATGAGCAGTACCGCACCGGTTTTCAGCTCAAATCCAAAGTCGAAGATGGAACCGATCCCATCGTGGAGTATTTCCGTAAAGACTCCGCCGCAAGCCACTTATCTGTGGCCGATTTCAACGAGGAGTACTTCCTCTCAGCGCGCCATCTGCACCTAAGCGGCGTGGCGGCGGCACTCTCTGACACGTCTCTGGCGCTGCTGAACCACGCGGCCAAAACCATGAAACAGCTGGGCAAAACGCTTTCCTTCGATCCGAATCTGCGCCCGGTGCTGTGGCGCAGCGAAGCCGCAATGGTGAAACAGCTTAATCAGCTGGCATTCCAGGCCGACTGGGTGCTGCCCGGCGTAAAAGAAGGCATTGTGCTAACAGGTCAAAACACACCTGAAGGGATCGCCGATTTTTATCTGCATCAGGGCGTGAAGGTCGTGGTGCTAAAAACCGGCGCAGACGGCGCCTGGTATAAAACCGCAGACGGCGAGAAAGGCGCAGTCGCGGCGGTAAAAGTGGAAAACGTAGTGGACACCGTGGGGGCCGGAGACGGCTTTGCGGTCGGGGTGATCAGCGCCCTGCTGGAAGGGAAATCTTTGCATCAGGCAGTCAGCCGGGGCAACAAAATCGGCTCACTGGCGATACAGGTCATCGGTGACAGCGAAGGGCTACCGACCCGAAGCGCACTGGGCGAATAACGCCAAATCCATCGCTCTGTCCCCTACAAACAAAGCGATACGGTTAACCTCAAGATAGAGGCACTCTCATGAAAAACCAGACAATCGCGCCAAAGCGCTGGTGGTACATCATGCCTATCGTGTTTATCACGTATAGCCTGGCTTACCTCGACCGCGCCAATTTCAGCTTCGCTTCCGCCGCAGGCATCAACGACGACCTCGGCATCACCAAAGGCATTTCCTCGCTGCTGGGAGCCCTGTTCTTCCTCGGCTACTTCTTCTTCCAGATCCCTGGCGCGATGTACGCCGAGCGCCGCAGCGTGCGTAAGCTTATCTTCGTCTGCCTGATTCTGTGGGGCGGCTGCGCCTCGCTGACCGGGGTGGTGAGCAACATTCCAATGCTGGCCGCCATCCGCTTTGTGCTCGGCGTGGTTGAAGCGGCGGTGATGCCAGCGATGCTGATTTATATCAGCAACTGGTTTACCAAATCCGAACGCTCCCGCGCCAATACCTTCCTGATCCTCGGCAACCCGGTCACAGTGCTGTGGATGTCGGTTGTTTCCGGCTACCTGATTCAGGCCTTCGGCTGGCGTGAGATGTTTATCATCGAAGGGATCCCGGCGGTTATCTGGGCGTTTGCCTGGTGGATGCTGGTAAAAGATAAACCTGCCCAGGTGGGCTGGCTGTCCGACAGTGAAAAATCGGCCCTGCAGGCGCAGTTACAGAAAGAGCAGGAAGGCATCAAAGCCGTGCGTAACTACAGTGAAGCCTTCCGGTCACGTAACGTGGTTATTCTGTGCATGCAGTATTTTGCCTGGAGCATCGGGGTGTACGGTTTCGTGCTGTGGCTGCCATCGATTATCCGCAGCGCGGGCGCGTCAGGCATGGGAATGGTGGAAGTCGGCTGGCTCTCTTCCGTGCCTTATCTGGCCGCGACCATCGCGATGATCGCCGTCTCATGGGCGTCGGACAAAATGCAAAATCGGAAGCTGTTCGTCTGGCCACTGCTGCTGATTGGTGCCCTGGCGTTCCTCGGCTCATGGCTGGTCGGTGCCAACCATTTCTGGGTGTCCTATACGCTGCTGGTGATTGCCGGGGCCGCGATGTACGCCCCTTATGGCCCCTTCTTCGCCATTATCCCGGAGATGCTACCGAAGAACGTTGCCGGCGGCGCGATGGCCTTAATCAACAGCATGGGCGCGCTGGGCTCCTTCGTCGGCTCCTGGTTTGTGGGCTACCTGAACGGTGCCACCGGCAGCCCGGCGGCGTCCTATGTCTTTATGGGGCTGGCGCTGCTCGCCTCGGTATGGCTTACTCTGATTGTGAAGCCTGCTAATCATCAACAAATTCCGTCCGGCGCACATCACGCCTGACCCCGCGCCGGGCGCTCTGTCGCCCGGTTCGCGTTTAACCGAAAACGGAGAATCTCATGAAGCCGTCCGTCATCCTCTACAAGGCACTGCCTGACAATCTGCTGTCCCGGCTTGAAAGCCACTTTACCGTCACCCAGCTTGACGATATCAGCCCGGAAACCGTGCAAGCGAACGCAGCGCTGTTTGCCAATGCGGAAGGTATCCTCGGCTCTGGCGGCAAGGTCGACGCAGCGTTTCTCGCGCATACGCCAAAGCTGCGGGCAGCTTCTACCGTTTCTGTCGGCTACGATAACTTTAATGTGGACGCCCTGAACGAACGCGGCGTTGTGCTGATGCACACCCCGACGGTGCTGACCGAAACCGTCGCCGATACCGCCATGGCGCTGATCCTGTCCAGCGCACGCCGCGTGGTGGAAGTCGCCGAGCGCGTGAAGGTCGGCGAATGGCAAAGCAGTATTGGCGCTGACTGGTTTGGTATCGACGTGCATCATAAAACGCTCGGTATTCTGGGCATGGGGCGCATCGGCCTGGCGCTGGCACAGCGCGCGCACTTCGGCTTCAGTATGCCAATTCTGTACAACGCCCGCCGCCATCATAAGGAAGCGGAAGAGCGCTTTAACGCTCGCTACTGCGACCTGGACACCCTGCTGGCCGAGTCTGATTTCGTTTGTATTCTGCTGCCGCTAAGCGACGAAACTCGTCACCTGATTGGTGCAGAGCAAATTGCGAAAATGAAATCTTCGGCCATTTTAATCAACGTCGGGCGCGGCCCGGTGGTGGACGAGAAAGCGCTGATTCAGGCGCTGGAAGAGGGAATAATTCACGCCGCCGGGCTGGATGTCTTCGAACAGGAGCCGCTGCCGCTGGAGTCCCCGCTGCTCGGCATGCCGAATGTGGTCGCCCTGCCGCACATCGGCTCCGCTACCCATGAAACCCGCTACGGCATGGCGGAATGCGCGGTGGATAACCTGATTACCGCGCTGACCGGCAAGGTGGAAGTGAACTGCGTGAACCCGCAGGTACTGAAATAGTTTATTCGGCGGGCCAGAAAACGCTAGCCCGTCGAATAAATGACATTATGCCGGTATAGGGCGGACTCAGCCGAAGCCTTATACCGCATAATCATTTCCTGAATTTATGTTTGCTCGCATATAAATATAATTATTTTATCAATAATCCACGGCAGATTCCCCTGCACCTCACCATCTTAAGTATCTGGCAACGATATAAATCATAAATATGGCGAAAACACCAACAGGCCAGATGGGGCCATCAGGGAAAAAATAGACCCAGAGAATAGCGAACAAGGCCGTTGATGCTGTTGGAATACAGGGAAAAAATAAAGATCTAAAAAGTCGTTTAAAAAATCGTTTAATCACATTCATCATAGTTATCGAATAGCAAGGTAAAATACAATATAATTTACCATTTCAAGTAACGAACAGTTATATAAACCATAAGTATAAAGAAAACACCAACAGGCCAGATGGGGCCATCAGGAAAAAAATAGACAAGAACCACGGCAAACAAGAATGTTGCCGCTGTTGGGATGTACGGAGAGAATAAAGATTTTAAAAATCGCTTAAGAAGTCTTTTTATAATATTCATCATAGTTATCGAACCATGCTAGTGATAATGTCGATAATTTCGTCATCTGATGTCCAAACTACATCTCGTGCACGAGAATATTGAAACAATGGCTCAATCAGAAAGTACATCATCTCCAGATCTTGCGCGTATAGCGCTGAATAGTAACCTGGATAAGCGGCACGAAGCCGATGGGCGCTTTCTGCTGCTCTCTGGACGACACCATACATAGTCGCACCCATCGCCACTCTATTTGCTGTATGCCCAGCAAATATACTCACACCTTGTCTTGCGCCCATTCCAAAAGCAACTGTGCTCGCAACCATTAATGCGAGTCCGTGGCTGGTAAGTGTGTTGGACGCAATACGGGCATTTACAGCCATCAGTTTTTTCTGGATGTATTGTAATTGCTCAGATGTCCTAAATTTAATAAGATTAACAAAATAAATTTCCAACATATCACCAATGACGCCACCATTCTTTAACAGATAAATAACACCCTTAGTAAATCTGATATCTTCAGTTTTTTGCTGCTGGCACACATCCTGGTATTCTTCAGTAAAGCAGGATGTGTAATACAAAGCCCGCGTTGCCCCCGCGCCAATGGTTTCAATCTGATGTGAGACTGCTTTCCGAACCCCAATGACTGCACGATCAAGCTTTTGAGCAAGAATTTTATTTGACTGCAGATAACTAATAACGTCATTTCTGTAAAACATACATAGCCGCTCCGTGCTAATTATTAAGTCCTTTTTAAAAGGGTATATTTTAAAATCCGGCAAGTAAATAAAAAGCGTTTATTAAATAACCCAGCCGGCCATCCTTTTATCGAGAATATCAGCCATAATAAAAGCGGAGTCGCCGTGAAGCGCTCCGCCTTTTCTTAGTGCCTAAAACTTACTGCGTTGCAGTCTGCGCTGCGGCCCAGGCCTGAGTAAATGCCTGGTGCTGAGCGGACAGCGGGCCAATCAGCGAGTTGTACTGACTTGCCTGCAGGGAAGTCGGGAACTGAATCCCGCCGTTAGCAAAGCCAACTTGCGTTCCCTGCTGGGCGATAAAATCACCCACCTGCACCAGCTGCTGGGTCAGGGTCTGCGCGGCTGGGATCAGCGGCGCCATGGCGTTCGCCGGGCCGGTGACGACTTTCTGGTAAACCTGATAGTAAACGGTTTTCAGATCGTCAGGCTGCTTCAGCGCTGCAAGCGCACCGTCGGCCTGCATCTTGGCATTCTGAACCTGCTGACCTAAAACGTTCAGCGAACCGTTAGCCTGGCGCAGCGCATCGCGCTGGGTCATGTAATCCTGCGGAGCGCGGATGCTGCTCACGCTGTCCACAACCGGCTTCATGCCTTCGTCCATGGCCTGGCTCACCTGCTGGGAGAAGCCGTACAGAATGGCGTAGTCAGAGACCAGCGGGCCAAACTGTTTTTTCTGATCGGACGTCAGCGTCGGCAGGCGGTCGCCGCTACGCATAGCCGTATTTTGCAGAAAATCGATGAACGCCTTACGCTGATCGCCTTCTTTATCGAAGCAACCACTCAGGCTCACCACCATTAATAACGCCGCCAGCGGCGCAAACCAGCGAGACCAGGACTTACCTGTCGCCATCATTTCTACTCCTGTCACCAATGCACTACCTGGCAAATTGCCACCCAATAACGATGCTAAGAATAGTCCAACCGCCCTTCGCAAGATACCCTTTCGCAACAATCTCTTTCCGCTCTGAGCAAGCTTTGCCTCTCTGCCTGAACTTTGGCAAGGCACTGGCTGAGGAATAACAAAGCCCTTCTACTTAGCCAGGTTTAGTCATACAGAGTAAATAATAAAGCGGCCGCTAATCTGGCCGCTTATGCAAACACATCCTCGTCCAGGACCAATATCAGAAACTGTAGCTGGCGCTGACAAAACTCAGCGTGGCCACTTTCTTTGCAACAATTGGGCTGTCGGCGGCATCACCCACTAAGGCGGTGACTCCCGCCCCCGCCTGTAGCGCAATATTTTGGGTCCATTCATAATTTAGCGCTGCGGTCAGCGTGACATCCTTAAAACCACTGCCTGGTCGCCAGGTAGAAAAGGCCGTGCGCTGCGCCTGCTCGGGAGTCACGCCAAAATAGCCGCGTTGATAGCCGCTGTTTGCCCATGTTGTGGAGAGATTTGTTTGCAGAGAGAACTGATCGTTAAGAGGCGTTACGGTGCCAACCCCCAGTTCAGCCAGTAAAGTGCGGCCTAAATCCTCTCCGCCATAATGCCTTTTCTTCGTCGCCTGCAGCACCTTTACATAGCTGCGGAAGGGATCCAACAGATAGCTTAGCTCCATGCCCGCCTGCAAAGCGCCCCCCAGGTCGCCCATGCCCTTAAGCGTTCTGTCTTTGCCATCAAGCGTATTAATAACTTCATCCCGGCCTGAGTCATAATCAAGCAAGAGCGCCACGCCAAAAGGCTCATCCAGCGGCAGCGCCCAACTAAGGCCATTATTCCCAAGACTCACGCTGCCCCAGCTTCCGTGACTGTAGCCGATGCTCAAATCGTAAAGCGCCGTTGGCCGGTATTTATCCGCCCCCTGATAAGCCGGCGCAAACGCGACGCCGCCGCCAACGGTTAAATAAGCTTTTCCATCTTCAGCCTGGGCTAATACAGGAAATAAAAGGGATAAAGCAAATGCCGAGATTGCCAGAGATTTTTTTCAAAATTAAGTTCCTTTATTTAAAACCACGATTATATATTAAGGAATTGAAATCATTGAATTAATGGTAAATGTTAAAAACACATCTTTTTATATTCAGATACCGCAAAATACAACGTATAGCACTGACAGTGAAACGCAGGATAAATAAACAACAGCAAAACAAAACACACAATTAATTCATTAGACATCTAATTAATAACGGCCGATCTAATTTTATTTGGTTTTGTACCGCATCAGCGGATGAGTTATTTTTTAATGTGAGTACATTAGACAGTCCAGCAAAATTTTATCTTTGCCCGCTGCGGTCAACACCTCTGCCCCAGGCATGATGTCATAAACCGCATAACTATTTACATATTTATACTAAAAGCCCGCATCTATGGCTTTTCAAGCGCTTACTTCGACTGCGTATTCAGCTGAAACGCATAAGCATTTTTTGCAGCACGTTTAGCCACTAGCGTGATCCCACGCACGCTTTAAATCCAGCTACAGTTAATAGGCTTCTTTGCGTTCACGTTCTCGCTGTGTGATTTATGAGGAGTTCTCAATGGAATATAAAGATCCAATGATTGAGCTGCTTAGCAGTCTTGAGCAGATTGTTTTTAAAGATAATCAGGCCGTTAGCCTGAGTCAGAAACCCAGCGCCTTCTCGGAGTTTGAGCAGCTACGTAAAAGTACCGGACTAAAAATCGATGATTTTGCTCAGGTGATGGGGGTCAGCGTAACGATGGTGCAGGAATGGGAGTCCAGACGACTCAAACCCTCCATCACCGAACTGAAATTAATGCGTCTGATTCAGGCCAACCCAGGCCTTAGTAAACAGTTAATCAGTTAGAAAACCGCTGTACCGCAAGAAAACAACCCCGCCATGACGCGGGGTTTGTCATTAATAAGCCACCGTCTTAGCTCCTGTCTCTGGCAACATCGTGGGTACTAAAGAAAATCAGCGCCTGCTGCCAAAATCACTGTCCTCGCTCACCCCGTGAATCATCCGGGTTACCTCTTCGCAACGATGAATTTTTCCAGCCAGTAAGGTAAATCGGGCAAACACTTCGAATTCACTCCATTGAGCCTCATTTTTCTCGACCTTTACATAGTGCTGCGTAAATACGGTGTCTCCTTCCCCAACGGCGGCCTTAACTGCCAGATGCATTTTTTGGGTCTGCACTTTTAGCGCGCTCATATGATTAATGAAGTCATCATAGCTCAGTGATTTGCCATCGACGATTTGCCGGTAATCCGCAGCAAAGTACTGTGCAATTTTTTGTTCATCATGCTCGGGGCTACAAATAATTTCCTGTAATGCGTCAATGACGCTCTGGCTTTGCGATTTCATGGAAAACTCCTTTTGTTGGAGCCCCCAGTCTACAAAGCATTAATAACTGGATAATATCCGTATCAAGACAACTTTTACGGTTAATCAGCCATATGATAAAAACACAAAAAATTGATTATTTGCGTCAACACTCAACGCCCTGGCACAAACATACCTCGGGACAGCTTTATTGGCTTGAACAGGGCGTGATGGTGATTGAAACGCTACAGGCGCAGTGGCACGTTACCGCCGGCACGCTGGGTTGGTTTCCCACCGGAATAGAGCACCGGGCCTGGTTTCCGGGCAACGTCAAAGGAAGCAGCCTTTATCTCTCTGCAGCCTCCTGCACCTTATTCCCACCTGAACCGGGGATTTATGGGGCCGACCATTTTGTGTTTGCGCTGCTGGCGCGTTTAGAACTTAATGTTAACCAACCCCTGTCATCTGATTATTTATGTAGCCTTCTCACGCTCTTGAGCCATGAAATAAAGCAGCTCCCACAATGGCCTCTCGAGCTCACTTTGCCTTCGGATCGCCGGGCGCGTAACGTTGCAGAGGAATTATTGAGACATCCCGCCACCAGGCTCGATCAGGCGCAGCTTGCTCAGCAATGGGGACTAAGCGTCAGAAATCTCAGCCGTTTGTTCAATCAGCAAACCGGGTTAAGTTTCAGCCAGTGGCGGCAACAGGCGAAAATAGTGTCCTCACTCCAGTGGATAACTTCGGGTTTACCCATCAGTGAAGTCGCCGAGCGAAGCGGCTACAGCAATATCAGCGCTTACATAGAGGCGTTTCGGTTGAGATTTGGCAAGACGCCCGGACAATTTAAAGTGTCATCCTGCCAGCCGTCAGCAGGATGAATCATGCCTATTCGCGGAGGGTGGAATCGGAAGTCCTGTACCTTCGGCCCCCCCGAGTCTCTTCGCTCAGCACTGGCAATGAAAAAAATCAGAACGTTTCCCAGTTTGCATCAGAGGCTGAGGCCGTTTGCGGTTTCAACGTCGCTGGCTGCGGGCGAAGTTTTTCCTGCACCGCCTCCACACGGCGTCCGCCGGATTGCTGGAGCTGGAAAACCGCCACCGCCAGGCGTAGCTCGCTCGCCTGGTCTTCCAAAGCCGCAGCGGCAGAAGCGGACTCTTCCACCAGCGAGGCGTTCTGCTGGGTCACGCTATCCATCTCAGATACCGCCTGCGCCACCTGTTCAATGCCTTTGCTTTGCTCTTCAGAGGCCGACGCAATTTCGCCCATGATGTCAGTCACGCGGGTGACCGCCGAGACGATCTCTTTCATGGTCGCGCCCGCCTCTCGCACCTGGCTGGAGCCGGTATCAATGCGCGATACCGAGTTTTCAATCAGCACTTTAATCTCTTTCGCCGCCTGTGCGCTGCGGCTAGCCAGCGTTCTGACTTCTCCCGCAACCACGGCAAATCCACGCCCTTGCTCACCCGCACGCGCAGCTTCTACCGCGGCGTTCAGCGCCAGAATGTTGGTCTGGAAAGCAATGCTGTCGATAACGCTGGTGATATCCACGATTTTGCCAGAGCTTTCGGCGATTTCGTTCATGGTGCTGACCACGCTATCCACCACGCGCCCGCCTTTTTGCGCGGTTTCGGAGGCGTTTTTCGCCAGACCGGTGGCCTGACGAGCGTTATCGGTGTTCTGTTTCACGGTCGCGGTCAGTTGCTCCATGCTGGCCGCCGTCTCCTCCAGCGCCGCCGCCTGCTGCTCGGTGCGGGAGGAAAGATCGCTGCTGCCGGCAGAGATTTCGCTGGCACCGGTGTAAATAGAATCCGCATTGTCACGCACCACGCTCACGGTCTTCGCCAGCGATTGCTGCATGGATTTAAGCCCGGCAGACAGGCGGCTCATTTCGCTGCGCCCTTCGGCGTCGATCGTACGAGTTAAATCCCCCTCAGAGATCGCCTGGATATGCCCCATTACGTTTTTCAGCGGGCGCAGCAGCACGCGCTGCAACCCCAGCCAGATAACCACCAGCGCCGCGATGACAATCAGTAAAATGGTGCCCAGCGTCCAGAGCATACCGGTATAGCTGCTTTGGTTCTCCGCGCTGGCGGCCTTCAACAGCCGGGTGTTCTGAGTCAGCCACTGGCCGTAAACGGCTTTGAAATCGTCCTGAGCCTGCTGGGCGTCGAGGTTGCCATAAGCCTGGTAGTTATCGGCCTTCAGGAACTGAATAGACTGGGCCATGACGTCGTGCATTTGCTTGAAGCTGGCCGCCGCTTTGTCGTCGAGGGCTTTATCCTGACCCGGCACATCGTCGGAATCCATGTAGCTGGAGAACTGCTTTTGCGCGTCGGCCAGCAGCACACCGGCATTCGTTAGTAGCTTGTTCATCGCCTCCAGCGAGGCAGGATCACGCTGATTTTTCAGCACACGAATCGCCACGCGGTTGATGGTGACGCGAGTTTCAACCAGCGTCTGGAAGCTGCCGCCAAGCTGCTGCTGCTGGTAGTTCAGCAGGCCGGTATTCTGGAAGTTAAGGCGATCGCTGCTGACGGAGGAGTAGTACAGAGCCCCGGTCACCAGCAAGAGCACGCTGAAGATCCCCAGCGTAGTGACAATTCCGGTGATAACTTTGATATTTTTCATAGCGCCCAACGTTCCTGAGGTAATGGCCGATATGAGATATATCGGTTCGGCGCAGATTTCCCTTACCTCCTCTGACGCGACTTTCTGTTAATCCATTGATATTTGAAAGTAAAAAAATTAATAAAAAAACCCGCCGAAGCGGGTTTTGGGATTGCGTCACAACACAAGGCAATTACTGCAGCAGAGAGATGTCCGCCACCTGCAGGAACAGCTCGCGCAGCTTGGTCAGCAGCGTCAGGCGGTTTATACGCAGATCTTTATCTTCTGCGTTTACCATCACTTTGTCGAAGAACTCATCCACCGGCTCGCGCAGGTTCGCCAGCTCTTCCAGGGCTTCCTGGTAACGGCCTTCGGCGAAGTACGGCTGTAGCTTATCGCGCAGCACGACAACGTTGGTCGCCAGGCGAATTTCTTCGGCTTCTTTCAGCACGGTGGCCTGTACGGTGTCGTTCAGCACTTCGTCAGACTTGGCAAGAATGTTGGAAACACGCTTGTTCGCCGCCGCCAGAGACGCCGCCGCTTCCAGAGTACGGAAGTGGGAAACCGCCTTCATGCGAGCATCGAAATCAGCCGGTTTGGTTGGACGACGCGCCAGTACCGCCTGGATGGTATCAACCGCGTGGCCTTCTTCCTGATACCAGGTGCGGAAGCGACCCAGCATAAAGTCGATAACCTCATCCACCACGTTGGTGTTGGTCAGCTTGCTGCCGTAGAGGCGAACCGCTTCTTCGGTCAGGGTCTGCAGATCCAGCGGCAGGTTTTTCTCGACGATAATACGCAGCACGCCCAGCGCGGCACGGCGCAGCGCAAACGGATCTTTGTCGCCTTTCGGATGCTGGCCGATGCCGAAGATGCCCGCAAGGGTGTCCATCTTGTCGGCAATCGCTACCGCACAGGCTACAAGGTTGGACGGCAGAGCATCGCCCGCAAAGCGTGGCTGGTACTGCTCGTTCAGCGCAACAGCCACGTCTTCCGCTTCGCCGTCGTGGCGCGCGTAGTGCATGCCCATCACGCCCTGGGTGTCGGTAAACTCGAACACCATGTTGGTCATCAGGTCGCACTTGGACAGCAGGCCTGCTCGGGTCGCGTGGTTCACGTCGGCACCAATCTGGCCCGCAATCCAGCCGGAAAGGGCTTCGATACGGTTGGTTTTGTCGCGCAGGGTGCCCAGCTCTTTCTGGAACAGCACGGTTTCCAGACGCGGCAGATTGTCTTCCAGGCGTTTTTTGCGGTCGGTATTGAAGAAGAACTCGGCATCTGCCAGGCGCGGGCGAACCACCTTCTCGTTACCGGAGATGATCTGCACCGGGTCTTTGGACTCGATGTTCGCCACGAAGATGAAGTTCGGCAGCAGTTTGCCGTCGGCCGCGTAGACCGGGAAGTACTTCTGGTCACCCTTCATGGTGTAAACCAGCGCTTCAGCAGGCACGGCCAGGAATTTCTCTTCGAACTTCGCGGTCAGCACCACCGGCCATTCCACCAGCGAGGTGACTTCTTCCAGCAGGCTTTCGCTCAGGTCAGCCTGACCGCCGATTTTACGGGCGGCTTCTTCGGCATCACGTTTGATGACGGCTTTACGCGCTTCGTAATCGGCAATGACCTTCCCGCGCTCCAGCAGGATCTGCGGGTACTGGTCGGCATTGTCGATGGTGAACTCCGGCTCGCCCATAAAGCGATGGCCGCGAATGACGCGGGCGGACTGAATGCCCAGAATAGTGGCAGGGATCAGCTCGTCACCCAGCAGCAGCGTCACGGTATGAATCGGACGCACGAACTGGATATCGGACGCGCCCCAGCGCATCAGCTTAGGAATCGGCAGCTTCGCCAGAGAAGTGGCGATCATGTTTGGCAGCAGAGCCTGCACGCTTTCGCCCTTCACGTGGGCGCGGTACATCAGCCACTCGCCTTTGTCGGTAGCCAGACGCTCGGCCTGGTCAACGGTGATCCCACAGCCACGAGCCCAGCCTTCGGCGGCTTTGCTTGGTTTACCTTCAGCGTCGAACGCCGCAGACACCGCAGGGCCGCGTTTTTCGACTTCGCGATCCGGCTGTGAAGCCGCCAGATTAGCAATTTTCAGCGCCAGGCGACGCGGGGCAGCAAACCATTTTACTTCGCCGTGGGCGATGTTGGCCGCATCCAGCTCGGCGGTAACGTTGGCAGCGAAGGATTCAGCCAGGCTGCGCAGGGCTTTTGGTGGCAGCTCTTCAGTGCCGATCTCCACCAGAAAAGTTTTTTCAGACATGGCGGCCTCTTAGTTTTTCTTATTGCACATCGGGAAGCCAAGCGCTTCACGAGAAGCGTAGTAGGCTTCGGCCACGGCTTTGGTCAGGGTGCGAATGCGCAGAATGTAGCGCTGGCGCTCGGTCACGGAAATGGCCTTGCGCGCATCCAGCAGGTTAAAGCTGTGAGCGGCTTTCAGAATACGTTCGTAGGCCGGGAGCGGCAGCGGAGTTTCCAGCGCCAGCAGCTGCTGCGCTTCTTTCTCGTACTGCTCGAAGCAGGTGAACAGGAAGTCCACGTCAGCGTATTCGAAGTTATAGGTGGACTGCTCCACTTCGTTCTGGTGGAACACGTCGCCGTAGGTGGTTTCCCCCAGCGGGCCGTCGCTCCACACGAGGTCGTAAACGCTGTCTACGCCCTGAATGTACATGGCCAGGCGCTCTAAACCGTAGGTGATTTCGCCGGTTACCGGCTTGCACTCGAGGCCGCCAACCTGCTGGAAGTAGGTGAACTGCGTCACTTCCATGCCGTTGAGCCAGACTTCCCAGCCCAGGCCCCACGCGCCAAGCGTTGGGTTTTCCCAGTTATCTTCCACGAAACGAATGTCATGGATCTCCGGATCCATACCCAGCTCTTTCAGCGACCCGAGGTACAGCTCCTGAATGTTGTCCGGAGAAGGCTTAATCACTACCTGGAACTGGTAGTAGTGCTGTAAACGGTTCGGGTTTTCGCCGTAGCGGCCATCGGTAGGACGGCGGGACGGCTGCACATAAGCGGTGGCCATTGGCTCCGGCCCTAAGGCACGCAGGCAGGTCATCGGGTGAGAGGTGCCTGCGCCCACTTCCATGTCCAAAGGTTGAACAATGGTGCAGCCCTGGCGAGCCCAGTAGTCCTGTAAAGTCAGGATCAGGCCTTGAAAGGTCTTGGTATCAAACTTTTGCATGTTGAATTCGCACGCGTTCGGTGGATTTAAGAGAAGCGGCCAGTATATACGCAAACGCGGTCGAGTTGTATCAACACGGCAACGGAACGGCCGTGAGGGAGAAAGGCGTCAGGTTGTTGCGCGTTGGTTGAGGTTTTCGCGGCTGGAAAGGTGTGAAAATTGACCGCTTTCGTCAAACGAACAGGTAAACCCCTCTTTGCGGGCGGTGCTGCCCATCATTTCGTAGCTGGCCTGATACTGCTTAAAATCTGACAGATTAATACGCTGCGGCTGGGTGTTGTAGCGATAAGCGGCCTGATTTTTACAGGCAAGCTCCATTGCTTCGGTGTGAACCACCGGGCGCAACTTCTGCGCGGCCTGGCCTTCCTGCGGCGTAGAACTGCAGGCGCTGAGCATTAACGCCAGAAAAGCGGTTAAGAGGAGCCTATTTTTTCTTTCTGCCATCATCATTCGCTACCAGTACGTTAAACTCGGTTTCTTATATCAACTCCTCGTGCAGCAGGCATTTTGCGAAGCCGCCACGGGGATAGCAAGATGCGCCGGGCAAACTCAGACATTTCCGGACACGGGTAAGCAAGCGGGTTCAGAGGGACGAATGCAGCAAAAAATAAACTGGATAGATAACCTTCGGGGCATCGCCTGCCTGATGGTGGTCATGATCCACACCACAACCTGGTACATCACGAATCCACACACCGTCACCGCGTTTAGCTGGGACTTTTCAAACGTTCTGAACTCGGCTTCTCGCGTCAGCGTCCCGCTGTTTTTCATGATTTCCGGCTACCTGTTTTTTGGTGAACGCAGCGCGCAGCAGCGGCACTTTCTACGGATAGCCAGCTGCCTGCTGTTTTATAGCGCCATTGCGCTGCTGTATATCTGGCTGTTTACCCCCATCAGCACCGGCCTTGCGCTACGCTATATCCTGGTCAAGCCGGTGTTCTACCACCTGTGGTTTTTCTTCGCGATTATGGTGATTTACCTGCTTTCACCGCTGATACAGGTGAAGAAAGTCAGTGCCGTGACAATTCTGGGGCTGATGGTGCTGCTTGGCGTGGTGGCCAACCCCAACACGGTGCCGCAGACGGTGGGCAATATGCGCTGGCTGCCCGTTAACCTCTACATCAACGGCGACACCTTCTATTACGTGCTTTATGGGCTGCTTGGCCGGGCGATTGGGATGCTCGAAACCCAAAGAAAAGGCGTCAGCGGCCTGGCAGGCGGCCTGTTTGTGATTTGCGTCATCTCCATTGCGCTGGGCACGCATCGGCAGTTGGAAATCAACAAAAACTTCGCCGAAACCTTTTACGTCTACTGCGGCCCGCTGGTGTTTATCGCCGCCATCAGCCTGCTGGTCGTCGCCAAAAACTGCCTGAACCAGCGCCCGCTGCCCGGCCTGACGTTTATCTCACGCTACTCGCTGGGTATTTATGGGTTTCATGCGCTGATTATCCATTACCTGCGTACCCATAATATCGAGCTGACCCACTGGCCAGTGCTGGATATTCTGTGGATCTTCGGCGCGACGCTGGCGGGCAGCCTGCTGCTGGCCGTTGGGCTGGGAAAACTCGACCGCAAAAAGCTGGTGAGCTAAGCGTCGCGGCTCCGGCCTCTGGCCCGATGAAGCTGGCGCGGAGAGGAAAACCCGGCGGCGCTGGCGGCCTGTTCCATACGCTGCCCCTGCTGCAGCCGCTGTTCCGCCACCGCCAGCCGGAGCTGTTCCAGGTAGTCGCGCACGGAAATGCCCAGGTGATGCTGAAAAAGGCGGGATAAATGTCGGGGGCTGACGTGAACCCGGTTAGCAATTTCCGGGATCGGCCAGGCAGCCTCAGGTGCAGCCGAAAGCAGATCCTGCGCGCGATGCACCGCCGGGTGAATGTGGTTCCGGTAGCGAAGCCAGGGCGAAAGCTGCGGATCGTCTCCCGAACGGCGGAACCAGACCACCATCTCTCTGGCAACATCGAGTGCCATCCGTGGCCCGCAGTGGCGGTTAATCAAATGCAAAGCGAGATCGATCCCCGATGTAATCCCTGCGCTAGTCCATATGCCGCGATCTTCCACAAAAATGCGGTTATCTTTCACCTGCGCGCCCGGTGCAGCGGCTTTCAGTCTTTCAAGCACGTCATGGTGCGTTGTGCACTGAATGCCGTGCATCAAACCCGCACGGGCTGCCAGCAGCGCCCCGGAACAAACGCACATCAGATTAAGCTGCTGGCTATGGATTTGCGGCTGCAGCCGGGTTAACCAACGCCGGACTTCTTCCGCCTGCGGCGTGGCAAAAAAGCGGTTTGAATCGCATACACCGGGCAGCACCAGCAGACTTCCGGCGGGAAGGGTCTCAGGTAACGGCTGAATACCGCTGAACGTCAGGCCGATAGAGGTTTCGATCTCAGGGTCCGGGCCAATGTAGTGCAGATCAAACGCGTGCCTCGCCAGCACCAGCGTTTCCGCCGGGCCGCTCAGATCGAGGGACAAAACCCCCGGCAGCACCACAAACCAGACCCCCACACTCATTCCAGCGACTCCAGGCACTCGGCTACGGTTTGAATTTCGGCGAACCGCCCTGCCAGCACGGTTTCGGTGCGGTGGCGCAGGGTGGCGGCGTCCAGCGTAACGCCTTTCCAGGTCATCGGGAAGGTCAGCATCGCCTCGCTAACAAAAGAAACCCGGTAGCCCAGGTCGGAGGCCACCCGCGCAGTGGTTTCGCAGCATTGTTCGGTGCGGATCCCACAGATAATCAGGTGGTTGATGTCTCGGGCACGGAGCCAATGATCCAGCCCGGTACCGGTAAACGCGTTGTGGACGTGTTTCTGGAAACTGACCGCAGGCTGATGGCGTAAAAATGGCATCGGCGTAACAAACCCGGAGGCCAGCGAAAAGACATCGTCTTCATCCACATGGAAGATATCCACCACCGGCACGCCTTTCTGCCGGCAGCCTGCAATGAGTGCCAGCATCGCCCGTTGGAACGCCGGGACATCATCCTCCCGCCAATAATCCCGGTGAAAGAAAGACTGCTGGGTATCAATATTGATCAGCGCTGTACGTGACATTTTCGGACTCCTTGTTAGTGAGGTTAAAACCATTCTGACAAGGGATTTCACGGTTGCTAATACCAAAAACGGACAGGATAGTGTTGGTTTGAGACGATGAACGCCTCGCTGCACGTCCAGCATCTTCTTCAACCGCAATTTATTCCCTCTCCCTGGAAGGGAGAGGGAATAAATCATGCCAACCTTAGCTTGTGATCCCCCTTGCCACCTTGAGGGGAGGAACGAGGTGAGGGGAAAGTGAACACGACACTCAGGACATCAGCGGCAGCAGCTGCTGATAAATCTGGTTAAAGACCTGGCGCCGCCCGGCATAGCGCTGGTGGCGAGCCAAATCAGGCTGATGCCTTTGCTCCAGCGGCGGCTGAGGTAACAGAGTCTGTAAAGGCTGGCCCGGTGAGAGCGCGATTTGCGCCAGGCGCGCCGCCCCAAGCGCGGGCCCAACCTCGCCGCCGGTGCGGTAATCCAGCACCTGGCCGCTGATATCCGCCAGCATTTGCCGCCAGTACGGGCTACGTGCGCCGCCGCCAATCAGCGTGACGCTGTCCGGCGTAATACCGCATTCGTGCACAACGTCCATGCCGTCCGCCAGCGCGTAGCCCACGCCTTCCAGCACCGCGCGGGCAAGCTCGGCGGGGCCGTGCTGATGGGTCAGACCAAAAAAGGTGCCTTTAGCCTGCGGGTTATTATGCGGAGTACGCTCCCCGGAAAGATAAGGCAGGAACCAAACCACACCGGCGTCCTGATTTGCCTGTTCCGCCGCCGCCAGTAGAGCCGGTACGCTGCCGAGGCCAGTGAGTTTAGCTGCCCAGTCAAGGCAGGAGGCCGCGCTGAGCATCACCGACATCAAATGCCAGCGGTTAGGTAACGCATGGCAAAAACTGTGTACTGCACTTTCCGGCCTGCTGCGGAAACCGTCGCTGACGGCAAAGTAAACCCCGGATGTCCCGAGCGAAAGCATTGCCTGTCCGGCATCAACCATGCCGACGCCAATAGCCCCTGCGGCATTGTCACCCCCGCCAGCCACAACGGGCACAGCAGGCATTTTCCAGGCCTCTGCAACTTCTCGCGTTAGTACACCGGTTATTTCACTGCCCTCAAACAATTCAGGCATGTGCCGCCGGGAAAGACGGCAGGCGTCGAGCATCGTGTCACTCCAGTCGCGCTTAGCGACATCCAGCCACATCGTGCCTGCCGCATCGGACATGTCACTGGCGAATTCTCCGGTCATTCTCAGACGCAGATAATCCTTCGGCAGCAGCACGTTATTAATTTGCGCAAAGATCTCAGGCTCATGACGCTCGACCCACAAAAGCTTAGGCGCGGTAAAGCCGGGCATCATCAGATTGCCGGTTATCGCTCTTGCCTCTTCTACGTTGCTCTCCAGCAACGCACATTCCTCTCCGCTGCGGCCATCGTTCCAAAGGATAGCCGGGCGGAGTACGCGCTGTTTGCTGTCCAGCAACGTTGCCCCATGCATCTGACCCGCAAGCCCAATCGCCTTTACACCGCTGAGTGCATGTTTCACGCCCAACGCCCGCATTGCACGGTCCGTTGCCTGCCACCAGTGTTCGGGATCTTGCTCGGACCACAGGGAATGAGGCCGGGATACAGTCAGCGGCTCGCTGCATGTAGCCATCACCTCACCTGCTTCACTGAGCAGGACCGCCTTCACGCCTGAGGTGCCAAGATCGATGCCGATATACATGGTAGCTCCTTAATATCGCGCCGCTTTTCAGCGGCGCAGGCAAGTTTAGTTATCGAACAAATAGTGATTAATCAGGTTTTCCAGCCGCTCCTGATGCCCGCTTTGATGCTGCGGGGCCAGCTTGTGCTGCTCAGCGTACTGCGCCAGCTGCGTGAGCGATATCTGCCCTTTAAGAATTTGCTGGCCCAGCTCACTATTCCACCCGGCGTAGCGTTTTGCGACACGTTTATCAAGCTCGCCGTCTTCAACCATGCGGGCAGCCACTTTCAGCGCCAGCGCCATCGTATCCATGGCGCCGATATGACCATAAAACAGGTCATATTTGTCGGTACTCTGGCGGCGCACTTTGGCGTCAAAGTTCAGGCCACCCGTCGTGAACCCGCCAGCTTTCAGGATCTCATACATCACCAGCGCATTTTCCTCGACGCTGTTCGGGAACTGATCGGTATCCCAGCCCAGCTGCGGATCGCCCCGGTTAGCATCCACCGAGCCAAAAATACCCAGTGCAATCGCGCTGGCGATTTCGTGGTGGAATGAGTGACCGGCGAGCGTCGCGTGGTTAGCCTCAATGTTAACCTTTATCTCTTTTTCGAGACCAAACTGCTTCAGGAAGCCGTAGACCGTCGCCACGTCGTAATCGTACTGATGCTTGGTCGGTTCCTGCGGCTTCGGTTCGATAAGCAACGTGCCGCGGAAGCCAATTTTATGCTTATGCTCAACGACCATTTGCATGAAGCGACCAATTTGCTCACGCTCCTGCCGTAGGTCGGTATTCAGCAGGGTTTCATACCCTTCACGCCCGCCCCATAGCACATAGTTTTCCCCGCCCAGTTGATGCGTGGCGTCCATTGCCGTCACGACTTGCGTCGCCGCCCAGGTAAACACTTCGGGGTCGGGATTCGTTGCTGCCCCAGCGCCGTAACGAGGGTGGGTAAAGCAGTTAGCCGTGCCCCACAGCAGCTTCACGCCGCTGTCCTGCTGTTTTTGCGCAAGAACTTCCGTCATCTGTGCAAAATTGTTCAGGTATTCCTTAAGCGACGAGCCTTCAGGCGACACGTCAACATCATGAAAACAGTAATACGGCACGCCCAGTTTCTGGAAAAACTCAAACGCCACGTCGGCCTTGCGCTTCGCAAGCGCCATCGCGTCTCCGGCCTGCTGCCACGGGCGTTCGAAAGCACCCACGCCGAACATATCCGCGCCCGTCCAGCAGAATGTGTGCCAGTAGCAGGCCGCAAAACGCAGGTGCTCTTCCATGCGTTTTCCAAGAATTAATGCATCCGGATTGTAGTGACGAAACGCCAGTGGGTTGGTGGTTTTAGGTCCTTCAAAACGCACGCGATCGAGTTGGTCGAAATAAGCTTGCATAGTTAACTCCGTCATCAGAAAACTGCGGCAGGATTGCTGGTCAGCTCATCCTGAGTTTTCCCTGACGGTTGCTCAATTACGTTATTTCACTCTGGGATTGAGAGAATACTCAAATGTGCGTCACCTCGCAAAAAAAGAATAAAATAATAAATAAACATCGCGTAACTGCTTCCATAAATTAGTGCAACAGGCTGGTCATTCAATATGAAATCAGATCGCCATCATAATTTTACGATTAAACAAAAAAACATAACGCGAAGATAAAAATCAGTAATTGATGCTTTCTCCATGAACGATAACAATTCAAACCGTCTGCTGATATGAATCACTCTTTATTCCGATAAGCCACTTTCCTCCTACAGGTAAATAACATGAAGATAAAGAACATCTTAGTTACGCTATGCGCCTCACTTATCCTGACCAGCGTAAGCGGCATCGCAAAAGAAGTGAAAATCGGTATGGCGATTGACGACCTTCGTCTGGAGCGCTGGCAAAAAGATCGCGATATTTTTGTGAAAAAAGCGGAATCGTTGGGGGCGAAAGTTTTTGTCCAGTCCGCTAATGGCAACGAAGAAACCCAGATGTCGCAAATTGAAAATATGATTAACCGCGGCGTTGATGTATTAGTGATTATCCCCTACAACGGCCAGGTATTAAGTAACGTGGTTGCAGAAGCTAAACGCGAAGGCATTAAAGTGCTCGCCTACGACCGCATGATTAATAATGCTGACATTGATTTTTATATTTCTTTCGACAATGAAAAAGTCGGTGAATTACAAGCAAAAAGCATTGTGAGTAAAGTGCCGCAGGGGAATTATTTCTTAATGGGCGGTTCGCCGGTGGATAATAATGCGAAATTATTCCGCGCCGGGCAGATGAAAGTATTAAAGCCTTATATCGACGATGGAAAAATTAAAGTCGTCGGCGATCAGTGGGTTGACGGCTGGCTGCCGGAAAACGCGCTGAAAATTATGGAAAATGCCCTGACCGCGAACAATAACAAGATTGATGCCGTTGTCGCCTCCAACGACGCCACTGCGGGCGGTGCAATTCAGGCGCTTAGCGCGCAGGGGCTGGCGGGGAAAGTGGCTATTTCAGGTCAGGATGCCGATCTCGCGGGCATTAAGCGCATTATTGCCGGTACCCAAACAATGACCGTCTATAAACCTATTACCAAACTGGCAGATACCGCCGCCGAAATTGCCGTCGATCTGGGGGAAGGTAAACAACCAGCCGCAGATGCCACATTGAATAATGGCCTGAAAGATGTTCCCTCCCGCCTCCTGACGCCTATTGAGGTGGAAAAAACCAATATCGACAGCACCGTCATTGCCGACGGTTTCCACAAAAAGAGCGATCTGTAGCCACCGGGCCTGCGCATACGCGGGCCTTCTCTTTCACCAGGAGGAGCCTTATGCCTCATTTGTTGGAAATGAAAAACATCACCAAATTCTTTGGGCAAGTAAAAGCCGTGGATAACGTGAGTCTGGCCCTGGACGCTGGAGAAGTGATGTCGCTGTGCGGTGAAAATGGCTCGGGCAAATCCACGCTGATGAAAGTGCTGTGTGGTATTTACCCTCACGGCAGCTATGAAGGTGAGATCTGGTTTGCCGGTGAGCCGCTGCAGGCGAGTCATATTCGCGACACTGAGCGCAAAGGCATCGCCATCATTCATCAGGAGCTGGCGCTGGTGAAGCATCTTACGGTGCTGGAAAACATCTTCCTCGGCGTAGAAATTACGCGCCACGGCCTGCTCGACTTCGATGCCATGACGTTACGCTGCCAGAAGCTGCTTGCCCAGGTGAACCTTACGCTCTCCCCGGAAACTCGCGTAGGAGATTTAGGGCTGGGGCAGCAGCAATTGGTTGAGATCGCGAAGGCGCTGAACAAGCAGGTGCGGTTGCTGATTCTGGACGAACCCACCGCTTCGCTCACCGAGCAGGAAACCGCCGTACTGCTCGGGATAATTCGCGATCTGCAGGCGCACGGCATCGCCTGTATTTATATCTCCCACAAGCTCAATGAAGTCAAAGCCATTTCCGACACCATCTGCGTGATTCGCGACGGGCAGCCCATCGGCACCCGCGAAGCTAAGCAGATGAGCGAGGACGATATCATCACCATGATGGTTGGCCGGGAACTGACGGCGCTGTACCCCAGCGAACCTCACCAAACCGGCGATGAGATCCTGCGCGTCGAACACCTGACCGCATGGCACCCGGTCAACCGGCACATCAAGCGGGTCAACGATGCCTCTTTTTCTCTGCGAAAAGGGGAAATCCTGGGCATTGCCGGTTTGGTCGGGGCCGGAAGAACCGAGGCGGTGCAGTGTCTGTTTGGCGTTTGGCGGGGGCGTTGGGAAGGAAATATCTACATCGATGGGCAGCAGGTTCGTATCAATAACTGTCAGCAGGCTATCGCTCACGGCATCGCCATGGTGCCGGAAGATCGTAAGAAGGACGGCATCGTGCCGGTCATGGCCGTGGGGCAAAACATCACGCTTGCCGCATTGAGTCAGTTTACTGGCGCACTAAGCAGCCTGGATGAAGCGCAAGAGCAGCACTGCATGCTGCAGTCGCTGACACGCCTGAAAATCAAAACGTCATCGCCCAGCCTGGCGATTGGCCGCCTGAGCGGTGGGAACCAGCAAAAGGCAATTCTTGCCCGCTGCCTGCTGCTCAATCCGCGCATCCTGATACTCGATGAACCCACTCGAGGCATCGACATTGGCGCGAAATACGAGATCTACAAACTTATCAATCAACTGGTGCAGCAGGGGATCGCCGTCATTGTCATCTCCTCTGAACTACCGGAAGTGCTCGGCCTGAGCGATCGCGTACTGGTGATGCACGAAGGCCGCATTAAAGCCGATTTGATTAACCATAATCTGACCCAGGAAAAGGTCATGGAAGCCGCCCTGAGGAGTGACCCCCATGTCGAAAAGCAATTTGTCTGAAATGAAACTGACGGCACCAGGCCGCGCCTCCGTTAGAGCATTAAAATCGCTGAATTTGCAGGTTTTTGTCATGATTGCCGCCATCCTGGTCATCATGCTGTTCTTTACGTGGCAAACGGACGGCGCTTACCTGAGCGCCCGCAACGTCTCCAACCTCCTTCGGCAAACGGCCATTACCGGCATCCTCGCGGTGGGCATGGTGTTCGTCATTATTTCGGCTGAAATCGACCTCTCGGTTGGCTCAATGATGGGTCTTCTGGGCGGCGTAGCGGCCATTTTTGACGTCTGGCTCGGCTGGCCTCTGCCACTCACGATTGTTGTCACGCTGGCCCTGGGCCTGGTTCTCGGGGCATGGAACGGATGGTGGATTGCCTATCGCAAAGTGCCGTCGTTTATCGTCACGCTCGCGGGTATGCTGGCGTTTCGGGGAATTTTAATCGGCATCACCAATGGCACCACCGTGTCGCCTACCAGCGGAGCCATGTCGCAAATCGGGCAAAGCTACCTGTCAGACGGCATTGGCTTTACCGTTGGCGTTATCGGTTTGATGGGCTTTATTGCCTGGCAATGGCGGCTACGTATTCGCCGTCAGGCTCTGGGCCTTGCCGCGCCCGCGTCGGGTGGCTTTGTTGGCCGCCAGGCAATCACCGCCGTGATCGTACTCGGCGCCATCTGGCTGTTGAACGACTATCGCGGCGTTCCCACGCCGGTACTGATCCTTGCGCTGCTGCTGCTCGCCGGGATGTTTATGGCTACCCGAACTGCGTTTGGCCGCCGCATCTACGCCATCGGCGGCAATATTGATGCTGCGCGCCTTTCGGGAATCAACGTTGAACGTACCAAGCTAGCGGTGTTTGCTATAAACGGCCTGATGGTGGCGATTGCCGGGCTGATTCTTAGCTCGCGCCTCGGAGCAGGCTCACCTTCCGCCGGGAACATCGCCGAACTGGATGCCATTGCCGCCTGTGTTATTGGTGGAACCAGCCTGGCGGGTGGTATCGGCAGCGTTGCCGGTGCGGTGATGGGGGCATTTATTATGGCTTCGCTCGACAACGGCATGAGCATGATGGACGTCCCGACCTTCTGGCAGTACATAGTGAAAGGCGCCATTTTGCTGCTCGCGGTGTGGATGGATTCTGCGACCAAACGCCGGGCGTAATGTGCCTGGCGGGCAAAACGTGCAAACGATCACAATGCCGGGGTGGCGTTCCCCGGCTCGCTCGCGGCTGTGATATGCAGACATCTGGTTAGCTACGGGAAACTATCGGCATGTTTGAGAAACGTCATCGCATTACGCTGCTATTCAACGCCAATAAAGTCTATGACCGTCAGGTAGTCGAAGGCGTGGGGGAATATTTGCAGGCCTCTCAGTCAGAATGGGACATTTTTATCGAAGAGGACTTTCGCGCCCGGATCGATAATATCAAAGAGTGGCTGGGCGACGGCGTGATTGCCGATTTTGACGATCGGGAGATTGAACACTTGCTGGAAGGCGCCGAAGTCCCGATTGTCGGCGTCGGTGGCTCCTACCACACGCCGGAGCACTATCCCGCAGTGCATTACATCGCGACCGACAACCACGCGCTGGTGGAAAGCGCCTTCCTGCACCTGAAGGAGAAAGGCGTGCAGCGTTTTGCGTTTTATGGGTTGCCCGGCTCGAGCGGCAAACGTTGGGCGGCCGAACGAGAGCACGCTTTTCGTCAATTGGTTGCGAAGGAAAAGTACCGGGGCGTGATTTATCAGGGCATAGAAACGGCACCAGAAAACTGGCAGCACGCCCAAAACCGCCTGGCGGACTGGGTACAAACGCTGCCGCCGCAAACCGGCATTATTGCGGTCACGGACGCCCGAGCCCGACACCTGCTGCAGGTCTGCGAGCACCTGCATATCCCCGTCCCGGAAAAGCTTTGCGTTATCGGCATCGATAACGAGGAGCTGACCCGTTATTTATCGCGGGTCGCGCTTTCGTCAGTAGCGCAGGGTACGCGTCAGATGGGCTACCAGGCCGCCAAACTGCTACACCGCCTGCTGGACAGCGAAATCCTGCCGCTCCAGCGTGTGCTAGTGCCGCCGGTGAGGGTTGTGGAACGCCGCTCCACGGATTATCGCTCGCTGCATGACCCGGCGGTAATCCAGGCGATGCACTACATCCGCAATCACGCCTGCAAAGGGATCAAGGTCGAACAAGTGCTGGATGCGGTCGGGATCTCACGTTCGAACCTGGAGAAACGTTTTAAAGAAGAGGTCGGCGAGACGATTCACGCGGTAATCCACGCCGAAAAACTGGAAAAAGCGCGCAGCCTACTGATTTCAACTTCTCTATCTATCAATGAAATATCACAGATGTGCGGCTACCCGTCTTTGCAATATTTCTATTCGGTATTTAAAAAAGAGTATGACGCCACGCCTAAAGAACACCGCGATCGCTTTAGCGAAATTTTAGTTTAAACCTCTAAATAACAATGCCCTCCGAAGAGGGCATTGTTTATTTCATTCAGGCAATGAAAATTAATTCGGCAGCATTAAACGCTGGTTGCTCTGATACATCGCGAACAGGAAGTTATTATAGCTTGAGCCTTTCGCCGAATACCCTTTCAGCTTGTGAATCATATTATTAGCCGTCACTTCCTGATCCGCTTTGCGCAGCTTGGCACGCTCTTTACGGAACGAAGAATAGGCCGGATGGGTATTCAGGTTAGCGACGTAAGCATTCACGCCTTCATTCACAGAGCCGTAATGCAGGTAACCTTTCACTTTACCGGGCTCGCTGTTGCAATGGCGCTTGGTGCACTTCATGCCAAACAGATTGTTGTTGCTGCGGGCAAGTTTAGATGTGCCCCAGCCGCTTTCCGCCGCTGCCATTGTCGCCACCATATTGGTAGGAATGATATCGACTTTTTCCAGCAGGCTGTTCCACGGCACACGGTTGGTATTGCCGCGCCACGCCACCTTGTAACGCTGGGTAATTTCTTTCAGACGTGCACGCTCAGTCGGCGACCAGCGCTTTTCGTACTGCTTTGAAATCAACCAGTTACGGTCGGCAGTTATCGCTGCATTTTGGCGGGTAATATATGGCATGACCGTCCGGAGAAACGCTTTTTTCCTTGGTGTCCCGGAAGGGTATTTTCGCAAATCAGGAAGCGAACCATTTTCACTATTGCGAGAATACTCTTTTTTACTACTTGCCAGTTTACTGCTTACCGCTTTCTTGCTGCTTACTTTCGTTATATGGGCCTTGCTGTGCGATTTAGGCTCATGTTTACTGGCGAGCGCGTGACTTGAAAAGCCCACGGTCAGCAGCATGAGTATCGCGGCCCCGAATCGTCGAAATGGGGGTGATATCATTAGCTCTCCTGGTCGGATCGATCGTTTCCAGTGCCTTATTTTTTAAAAGGTTTTAGAAAAACAGAGGCGAATTATATCAAAATTAACCGCTCAGAGCACCTTTAGAAATAGTACTATTCCGAAACAATGTCACCTATGAACTTCTTATGGTGATAAAAAGTATTGTAAAATTCGGGGCTTAATCACACTTCGCGGCACAGTAAAAAAATGCACTGCGGAGGATGATTCCCGCATTTAGAGAGTGAGATTATTGGTTATATTTTTAAGGTGGCGGCGGCAATAGCCTGACGGCGGAACGACCGGGGTTAAGGCGCTCAAATAACATTTGATACAGGAAAACTGGCAACATGAGCCTGGTGCAGAACCTGATAAAAAAAGCCTTTGCAACGGCGAACGCTAACGAAGCCGCAAGCTTCCTTGCCAGCGCGTGCAACCGTATGAAAGCGCATAATAAAGAGCAAATTCAGGCCGAGGTTAGCGCAGCATT
This sequence comes from Enterobacter sp. Ag1, assembly GCA_000277545.1. Classification (GTDB taxonomy): domain Bacteria; phylum Pseudomonadota; class Gammaproteobacteria; order Enterobacterales; family Enterobacteriaceae; genus Cedecea. The sequence continues at coordinate 48,358 of AKXM01000026.1, forward strand.
AGTTAACGTTAATCTTGTTCGCATCAGTGAAAAACCGCCGCAAACCAAAACGGTTTACCAGGACTCGCCGGAAACCCTCCGTCGCCTGAGAGAAGCTGAGTCACTCTCCACCAGCCTGCTTGCCCAGCTGCGAGAAGCCCAGCAGCGCTCCGCTCAGGGTAACACCGTAGAAACAACCACCCGCCTGCAACGATATGAAAAACAGGTCACAGAGCTCCAGAAAGCGCTGAATATCAGTCAGGAAATGCACCTGAAAGAATCTGCCCTGGTGCGCAGCGTGATGCAGCGGGAAATCGACGAGCTGAAAAGCCTGCTGAACCGCCAGAAAGAGTCCGGCTCCGGGCTGCTGGAGACACATCAGCGGGAAAAGGCCGAGCTTCATCAGCGCCTGGAAGCCGCCGACGAACTGATTAAAACCCAGCAGGAAGCGCGCTACAAAGCGGAAGCGGAAGTGGCGATCCTGCAGGAAAAACTCGAGAATCTGCGCGCCGATAACCATTACAGCTTTGAGCAGTGTGAAACCCTGAACGCCAGGCTCACCAAAACAATCGATGAGCTGCTCGCCACCCGCAACACGCTGAGCGCCCACTTCGGCCACTGGTTAACGAACAAATAAAAACGTTAACACCGTCACTCACCCCGGCGGCTACACCCTGTAAAACACACGGGCAGGATGAGCGCATGTTTCCAGGGGCATGGCAAACTGCGCAATAAATCCTCACTGGATGATGCGTATGACACGACTCTCTCTCTGCCTGTTGTTCACGCCCTGCCTTGCATTCGCGGGCTGGAACGCGCCTGGGCTTTCTGCTTTTCAGGCCACACATCCGGGCTTGTTTACCAGCGCAACACACCTCGATAAAAGTATCCTTCCCCTCAGGCTGACGCAGGATAATCAATGCTGGCAGCCCTCAGAGGCCATCAAACTTAATCAGGTTCTGTCCCTGACGCCTTGCGCCGGGGATGCCCCGACGTGGCGGGTTTTCCGCGCCGGAGAGTACCAGGCGCAAATAGATACCCGCAGCGGGACGCCAACGCTGATGCTGACCCTTCAGCCGGAGGCCAGCAGTCAGCCCCTGCAAGTGATGGCGCAGTGCCCGAAATGGGATGGAAAGCCGCTCAACGTCGATGTCAGCAGCACTTTTGCTGAAGGATCGGTTGTGCGGGATTTCTACAGCGGGAATACGGCCCAGGTTGAGCAAGGCCACATCACGCTGATGCCCGCGGCCGGAAGCGGCGCTTTATTGCTGCTGGAATCTGCCACTGTGGCGAAGCCTGCCCCGTTTAGCTGGCAGAATGCGACGGTCTATTTCGTTCTCACCGACCGTTTTGAAAACGGCAACCCGGCGAACGACCACAGCTATGGCCGCCATAAAGACGGCATGCAGGAAATAGGCACCTTCCACGGCGGCGACCTTGCCGGGCTGACCAGCAAACTGGATTACCTGCAGCAGCTTGGCGTTAACGCGCTCTGGATAAGCTCCCCGCTGGAGCAAATTCACGGCTGGGTGGGCGGCGGCACCAAAGGTGATTTCCCGCATTACGCCTACCACGGCTATTACACCCAGGACTGGACGAAGCTTGATGCCAACATGGGCAACGAAGCCGATCTCCGCCGACTGGTGGATGAAGCCCATCAGCGCGGGATCCGCATTCTGTTTGACGTCGTGATGAATCACACCGGATACGCGACGCTCGCCGACATGCAGGCATACCAGTTTGGTGCCCTCTATCTCAAAGGTGATGAACTTAAAAAAACCCTCGGCGAGCGCTGGACTGACTGGAAGCCAGCCCCGGGCCAAAGCTGGCACAGCTTTAACGATTACATCAACTTCAGCGACAAGGCCGCGTGGGATAAGTGGTGGGGCAAAGCCTGGATCAGAACGGATATTGGCGATTACGACAATCCCGGCTTTGACGATTTAACCATGTCGCTCGCCTTCCTGCCCGATTTGAAAACCGAAGCGACCGCGCCAGCAGAATTACCGGCGTTTTACAGCCGCAAGCCGGATACCGCTGCAAAGGCGATTCCGGGCTACACGGTTCGCGATTACCTGACCCACTGGCTAAGTCAGTGGGTGCGTGACTACGGCATTGATGGCTTCAGGGTCGATACGGCAAAACACGTCGAAAAAGCGGCCTGGCAGCAATTAAAAACGCAGTCCAGCGCGGCATTGGCTGAATGGAAACAAGTCAACCCGGACAAAAAAATTGACGATGCTCCGTTCTGGATGACGGGCGAAGCCTGGGGGCATGGCGTGATGAAAAGCGACTACTACGCCAGCGGCTTCGACGCGATGATCAACTTCGACTATCAGGAACAGGCGGCCAAAGCCGTAGATTGCCTGGCCACGATTGGCCCGACCTGGCAGCAAATGTCTGACAAACTTCAGCAATTCAACGTGCTGAGCTACCTCTCCTCCCACGACACCCGCCTGTTCCGGGAAGGTGGACAAAAAGCGGCGGAGCTGTTGCTGCTCACGCCAGGCGCGGTGCAAATCTTCTACGGGGATGAAACCCAAAGGCCGTTTGGCCCGACGGGCTCTGACCCACTACAGGGCACCCGCTCAGACATGAACTGGCAGGATGCCACCGGCCCGCAGGCCACAACGCTTGCCCACTGGCAGAAGCTGAGCCAGTTCCGCGCCCGCCACCAGGCCATCGGCGCAGGAAAACAAACCACGTTGAGCATAAAACAGGGCTATGCCTTTAGCCGGGTCAGCGGGGATGACAAGGTGATCGTGGTGTGGGCGGGCAATCCATAGGCGTTAAAGCCCCTCAGCAAGGGAGAAAATAAGCGGTTTATTCCCTCTCCGTGAGGGAGAGGGTTAGGGTGAGGGTAATAACGCCACATCCCTGAAAAGAGCGCCCGGCTTCAACATATCCTGCTGCACAGCACAAATCACACAGCATATTCGCCAACAGTGGCTATGCTTACCGGGTTTGCACGGCGTTATTTGTAGCGCTATGGTTAGCCTCTTTTCAAAAGTATTCAGCAGACCCACGTTATGACGTTTTCACTTTTCGGCGATAAATTCACCCGCCATGCAGGCATCACCCGCCTGATGGAGGATCTCAACGACGGCCTGCGCACACCAGGCGCCATCATGCTTGGCGGTGGCAACCCTGCGCAGATCCCGGCGATGAACGACTACTTCCAGCAGCTGCTTTCCGAGATGCTGGCCAGCGGTAAACTGACCGACACACTATGCAACTACGACGGTCCGCAGGGGAAAAGTGAACTGCTAAAATTGCTTGCCGGTATGCTGCGCGATGAACTGGGTTGGGACATCGAACCACAGAATATTGCACTAACAAACGGCAGTCAGAGTGCATTTTTCTACTTGTTTAACCTTTTCGCCGGACGTCATGCGGATGGTCGCACCAAAAAGGTGCTCTTCCCGCTGGCGCCGGAGTACATTGGCTACGCGGATGCCGGACTGGAAGAAGAGCTGTTTGTCTCCACCCGTCCGAACATCGAACTGTTGCCGGAAGGCCAGTTTAAGTACCACGTTGACTTCGAACACCTGCATATCGGCGAAGATACCGGCATGATCTGCGTATCTCGTCCGACGAACCCGACCGGCAACGTAATCACCGACGAAGAACTGATGAACCTGGACGCGCTGGCGAACCAGCACGGCATTCCGCTGGTGATCGATAACGCCTACGGCGTGCCTTTCCCCGGCATCATCTTTAGCGAAGCCCGCCCGCTGTGGAACCCGAACATCATCCTGTGCATGAGTCTGTCCAAGCTCGGCCTGCCGGGCAGCCGCTGTGGGATCATTATCGCTAACGAGAAAATCATCTCCGCCATCAGCAACATGAACGGCATTATCAGCCTGGCGCCGGGCGGCATTGGCCCAGCCATGGCCTGCGAAATGATTAAGCGGAACGATCTGCTGCGCCTGTCTGAAACGGTTATCAAGCCGTTTTACTACCAGCGCGTGCAGGAGACTATCGCCGTACTCCGCCGCTATCTGTCGCCGGAACGCTGCCTGATCCACAAGCCGGAAGGCGCTATCTTCCTGTGGTTGTGGTTTAAAGACCTGCCGATCACCACCGAGCTGCTGTACCAGCGCCTGAAAAAGCGCGGCGTGCTGATGGTGCCGGGCGATTACTTCTTCCCGGGGCTGGACAAGCCGTGGCCGCACACGCACCAGTGCATGCGCATGAACTATGTCCCGGAGCCGGAAAAGATCGAGGCAGGGGTGAAAATCCTGGCTGAAGAGATTGAGCGAGCCTGGGCGGAAGCCGAATAACGAGTAACAATGTAAAACGGGGCTTAATGCCCCGCTTTCTTATCTCACCACTAAAGCGTCATAGCCTTTCCAGCGGTAGTTCAGCATCGAAATCCCCCAGCAGGCGATAAACAGCCCGACCACAACAAATCCGGCGTTGCCGAGGTTGTCGTTGAGCGCACCAACCCACTGCCAGATCCCGTCCTCTAACTGGAATTTATCAGCCAGCAGGCCCAGCGCTTCAAGCCCACCGATAAACAACGCCACCACCACAGAAGTGCCGGTAATCGTCATGTTGTAGTAGAGCTTGCGCTGCGGTTTGTTAAACGCCCAGCCGTAGGCACCCACCATAATCACGTTGTCGAGGGTATCCACCAGCGCCATGCCGCTGGCAAACAGCGCCGGGAATACCAGAATCGACCAGATGGACATGCCGCTGGAGGCGCTGGCGGCAGAAATGCCCAACACACCAATTTCGGTGGCGGTGTCAAAGCCGAGGCCGAACAGGAAGCCGACCAGGTACATGTGCCAGCTTTTGCCGATCAGGCGAAAAACAGAGTTAAACAGCCAGCTCATCATGCCGCCGCCGGTCATTTCCGTCGCATCTGCAGCCAGCGGTTCACCGCGTTTAAGCTGGCGGAAGTTGCGCCACACGCCACGCAGGATGACCAAGTTAACCAGCGCCATCGCCAGCAGGAAGCAGGCCGACACGGCGGTGCCGATCACGCCGCCAACGTCATGGAACCAGTCCATTTTTTGCTGGAAAGCCGCAGCAGTAGCTGCAATGGCGACAGAAGCCAGAATCACAATGCTGGAGTGACCCAACGAGAACCAGGCTCCCACGCCAAACGGGCGTTTGCCCTGCTGCATCATTTTGCGGGTGACGTTATCAATCGCGGCGATATGGTCGGCGTCTACCGCGTGGCGCAGGCCGTAGCACCAGGCCAACAGGCTGGCCGCCATCAGCGCCGAGCTGTGGTTAAACGCCGCCAGCGCCCAGGCCCAGGCGGCAAAGTTAGCAGCCACTAAAACCGCCAGCAGCAGGCCGGCGCGCGGGTTGTCACGAAGAACACGCATTAACATCTTTTTTATCCTTGTGGTGATTCAAATAGCGGGCAGCGGCAACCACTGCCTGCCCCAGGGAAAGCGCCCCGTCACCGGCGGGAAGCCGCGTCGGGAAGAGAGGGGTGAAATCGGAGAGATAGAACGCCAGGCGCTCGCGCAGCAGCCGGTTGTGCAGCACGCCACCGCAGCAGGCCACGGTGGTCACGCCGGTGAGCAGGGCATGATGGCGAACCAGCGCCGACAGGCCTTTCGCCAGGGCATCGTGAAACGCCCAGGCCCGCGCTCCGGCCTCGCCCTGCCAGCCAAACCATTGCCGCCAGAAGGCCGCCAGATCGAGATGACCGTTCACCAACGGCAGCGTGACAGGGTGCGAGCAGGGGCCAGCGTCCAGCGCCAGGGCTTCAAGGTGACAGGCGGCTTCGCCTTCATAGCTTTGTTGGTAAGGCGCACAGTTGAGCGCGGTGGCAACGGCATCAAACAGCCGCCCGCAGGATGAGGCTAGTGGGGCATTAACTCCGCGAGCCACCGCTTTTGCCAGAGGTCGCCAGGCCTGCGCCCGCACAGCTTCTGTTTCGGGATAACGCTGCCAGCCGGGCACAAACGCCTCGCACTGAGCGAGCAGGTTACGCCACGGCTGCACGGCGGCCAGATCTCCCCCCGGCAACGCCACGGCCGGCAATCCGCCGAGAGAGACACAGCGCCGGTAATTCACCAGCAGGCATTCGCCGCCCCAAAGCTGGCCAGCTTCGCCATAGCCAATGCCGTCCAGCGCAAGGGCAATGACGTTGCCGCCGTTCAGCGGCCAGCCGTGTTCGGCCAGGCAGGCCGCCGTATGGGCGTGGTGATGCAGTACTTCAGTAACAGGAAGCGCCATGTCATGCCCCACCTGCGCGCTGCGGTAGTAAGGATGTGCGTCGAGCGCGACATGCTCTGCCTTAAAGCCGTAGATCTCGCTCATCAGCGCCAGCGAGCTTTGCCATTGGGCCTCCACGCCCTCCTGAGCCAAATCGCCAAAATGCTGACTCAGCACCGCCTGCCCGCCGCGAACCAGGCAGAAGGTATTTTTGAGATCGCCCCCCAACGCCAGAATCGGCGGCAGGTCTTTAAAGCCAGCGGGCAAAGGAAGCGCATCCGGCACAAAACCTCGCGCACGGCGCAGCATTTCGCCGCTGGCTCGCATCACCGAGTCGTCCATGCGCTGAAGAATGTCCCGGTTATGCAGCAGAAAACCGTCGGCAATACCGTCCAAATCCTGAAGCGCCTGAGCATTGTCGATGGCTGGCGGCCTGCCGTTGAGGTTCCCGGAGGTCATCACCAGCGGGCCACCAAAGTCCTGAACCAGCAGGTGCTGGAGCGGGTTAGCGGGCAGCATTACGCCGGTTTCGTTTCGCCCCGGCGCCACGGCAGCGCTCAGCTCAGGCAAAACATCACTCGCCACCAGCACCACCGGTGCTGCAGGCGTGGCAAGCCGCGCCATGGCCTCATCAGGCAACCCTTCGGGCGTAGCAATCATCACCGCCAGCGGTTTGGCGGGCCGCTGCTTACGCGCCCGGAGGCGTTCAACGGCGGCATTGTTACGGGCATCCACGGCAAGGTGAAAACCGCCCAAACCTTTAACCGCCACGATTTTTCCCTCACGCAGCGCGGCAACGGCCAGGGCGACCGCCTGCTCGCCGTCCAGTCGCTGCGCGCCCTGCTGCCAGTAGATCTGCGGCCCGCAGTCCGGGCAAGCTACCGGCTGAGCGTGAAAACGCCTGTCCATCGGGTTGCGATATTCTTCCTCGCAGGCGGCACAGAGCGGAAACGCCGCCATCACCGTGGACGGACGGTCATAAGGCATCGCCCGGATGATGGTGAAACGTGGCCCACAGTGAGTGCAGTTGATAAACGGGTAGCGGTAGCGGCGGTCGGTCGGATCGTTAAGCTCGCGCAGGCATTCCGGGCAGGTGGCGGCATCCGGTACGATTTGGGTGTCCATCGCGCCATGGCCGCTGTGGCGAATGCTAAAGTCCTGGGGCAAAACGTCCCAGAAAATTGGCTGCTGCGCCACGCTGTCGATGCGCGCCAGCGGCGGGCAGTATTCGTGCAGTTCGCTCAGAAACGCTTCCGGGTTGGCCACCAGACGAACCACAACGCCTTCGCCATCGTTGCAGACATCGCCCATCAGCTTCAGCCGCTGTGCGATTTGCCAGACAAAGGGGCGGAAACCAACGCCCTGGACTTTACCGCGAATGCGGAGTTCGGTGCCCCTCACCCTGGCCCTCTCCCCAGAGGGGAGAGGGGACAAATCGAGTTCAGACTCCACGATTCCTTCATCCGGGGTGAGGGTAAAAATCACGCTTCCACCGCCTCGCGCAGCCGCGCCTTCATGCTGTTATAGGTCGTTTGCGCATAGCTCTCCGCCCACGCCTGATCCTCAATCGCGCTAACGTTCACCGCGCAATATTTGGTTTCCGGCGTTTTGGAGATCGGGTCGAGATTGTCCTGCGTCAGCTCGTTACAGGCGCCAATCCACCATTGATAGGTCATATAGACTGAGCCTTTGTTAATGCGCTCGTTCACGTCCGCGCGGCTGATAACCTTGCCGCGACGCGAACTTACCCAGACCAGTTGCCGATCTTTGATACCTAGCGCGTCCGCATCCAGCGGGTTGATTTGCACAAAGCCGGGTTCATCCGCGAGGGTTTGCAGCGCCGCGCAGTTGCCGGTCATCGAGCGGCAGGAGTAGTGCCCGACTTCGCGGACGGTGCAAAGCACCAGCGGGTAGGTATCGTCAGGCACTTCAGCGGGCGAACGCCAGGCGGCGGCAAACAGTTGCCCTTTGCCGCTTGGCGTGTCGAATTTGCTGTCTTTGTAGAGATACGGCGTACCGGGGTGGTCCAGCGTCGGGCAAGGCCACTGCACGTGTCCCATATCGCCCATTTTTTCGTAGGTGACGCCGTAAAACAGCGGGCACAGCTCACGCAGCTCATCCCAGATTTGCTGGTTGTTTTCATAGTGCATTGGGTAGCCCATCGCCGTCGAAAGCAGGCTGATGATTTCCCAGTCGCGCTTCACGTTGTATTTCGCCTCGATGGCTTTCTCGAAGCGCTGGAAGCCCCGGTCGGCACAGGTAAAGACGCCGCCGTGCTCGCCCCAGGACGTGGCGGGCAGCAGCACATCAGCGACTTCGGCGGTTTTGGTCATGAAGATGTCCTGCACCACCACAAAGTCGAGCGCCTCAAATCCTTTGCGCACCAGGCCCAGGTCCGCTTCGGTCTGGAGCGGATCTTCACCCATGATGTAGTAGGCTTTGACTTTGCCCTCTATCGCCAGGTGCGGTACTTCGGTAATACGCACGCCAACTTTGTCATCCATCACCGCCGGGTCAATCCCCCAGGCTTTAGCAAACTTCGCGCGCACTTCAGGATCAACCACATCCTGGTAGCCGGGGAACTGGTTAGGCAACACGCCCATATCGCAGGCTCCCTGCACGTTGTTCTGCCCGCGTACTGGGCCAACGCCAACGTTTTCACGCCCCAGGTTGCCGGTGAGCAGCGCCAGGCTGGACAGCCCTTTGACCACGTCTACCGCCTGGCCGAACTGGGTTACGCCCATGCCCCACATGATGGTGGCGGATGGCGCTGCGGCGAAGGTGCGCATCGCCTGGCGAACCTGCAGAGCCGGTACGCCGGTTAAATGCTCGACGTCCTCCGGCGCGTAGTCCTTCACGGTTTCGCGGTAAGCCTCCAGCCCTTCGGCATATTTGGCGACGTACTCTTTGTCGTACAGCTGCTCTTCCAGCAGGACATAGCCAAAGGCGTTCACCAGCGCCATGTTGCAGCCGTTTTTGATTTGCAGATGCTGATCGGCAATGCGGGCGGTTTCGATGCGGCGCGGGTCGCAGACAATGATTTTCGCGCCGTTGCTTTTGGCTTTAATCACCCGACGAGCCACGATAGGGTGAGAGTCGGCGCAGTTGTAGCCCACCACCAGCAGGCATTTGGAGTTTTCGATATCGCCGATGGAGTTGCTCATCGCCCCGTTCCCCAGCGTTGCCTGCAGCCCGGCCACGCTTGGGCCGTGGCACACGCGGGCGCAGCAGTCGACGTTGTTGGTGTTCAGCACCGCGCGGGCGAATTTCTGCATCACAAAGTTGGTTTCGTTCCCCGTTCCGCGCGAAGAACCGGTGGTCATAATGGCGCGAGGGCCGAACTGCTCTTTGATCGCCTTCAGGCGCGCAGCGGTATAGCTAATCGCTTCTTCCCAGCTTACCGGCTGCAGTTTGCCGCCCTTCTCGTAGCGGATCATCGGCTGCGTCAGGCGTGGCGTCAGCAGTTTGGTGTCGTTAAGAAAATCCCAGCCGTAGTAGCCTTTCAGGCAGAGTTCGTTTTGGTTAGTCACGCCCCCGGCCGCTTCGGCGCGAATAATTTTGTTGTTCTCAACGACCAGTTTCAGTTTGCAGCCGGCCCCGCAGTAAGGGCAGACGCTGGTAATTTTTTTCATCAGTAACAGACCTGTTAAAAGTTGAAATGCAAAGGGATTAGAACGTCAGCGCCGCAGGGGCATCTAACGCGGCACGGCGACGTTTTTCCGCGCTCATTTGTTCCAGCCGGTTACGGTCCACGCACAGGATGGCGTTGGTCGGGCAGGCTTCCAGGCAGGCCGGGCCAGCCTCGCGGTGGTAGCAAAGGTCACATTTGTTGGCCTCAGCTTTTTCCGCCATCACGTTTAGCCCGGCACCGCTGTTGCGGATCACTGGCCGCACGACGACCTCCATCGCGCCATAAGGGCAGGCAACGACGCAGGTTTTGCAGCCGATGCAGCGTTCCTGCATGACGTGGACAAAGCCCTGGTCCCGGCTGATGGCGCCGTTAGGGCAGACGTTGGCACAGGGCGCGTCCTCGCACTGGCGACACATGGTGGCGGTAGACACATTCACGCCTTTGATGACGTGAATACGCGGTAAGAAGGTTTGGGGGGTCAGCGCCGAACAGTCCTGGTTCTCCTGGTGAGAGACCACGCACGCCACCTCACAAGTGCGGCAGCCGATGCATTTGCTCGAATCGGCAATGATGAAGCGGTTCATCATGAACTCCTGCAATAAGTGTGTTATTGCGTGGGGTTATTCATAAAGCGTGCCAGGTTTGCAGGCCGCGTGGTTAGCGGGTTTGACGAGAGGTAAGAGGGATATTCGACACTTTTGACGGTGTCATTTTGGTAACAGTAGTCATTAATGACCCTCACCCCGGCCCTCTCCCTGGAAGGGAGAGGGGGAAAAGAATCAGGCTCTTTCTCGCATGTAAGCAGGGGAAAAGAAGTACTGCCGTTCTGATCCCCTCTCCCCCATGGGGAGAGGGTTAGGGTGAGGGGAAAGACTAGAAAGGCGTTTCGCTCTCTGAAATAGTGAGGGGCTCATACCCGCCCAAACCCGTCCACGTCGCCAGACGCTGATAAACCTGCTCCACCGCCGCTTTCACCGCCTCCGTCATCGGATAGTAGAAGCCGACGATATCCGGCTGAATGCCGAGGAACACCACTTCCCCCACGTCCTCTTTCAGCTGATCGACCAGATAATTAAGCGGCATATTGTGGGTGGTCATCATAAACATCTCGGCAATGTCGTCCGGGTCAATGACGCGGATCTCGCCGGGGTTGAGCATCATGTCGGTGGCATCCACAATCAGCAGCAATTCCGGATGCAGTTCGCGGATGGCAACCACGTCGTTTTCAGGCGCACTGCCGCCGTCGATCACCACCCAGTCACCCTGCGGAGAAGCCTGACACTTCTCGGCCAGCAGCGGGCCAGCCCCGTCGTCGCCCATCATGCTGTTGCCTACGCAAAGCAGTACCTTAGTCATAGCGTCTCCTTACCATCAGGTAGATGGCGGGTTCTTGTTGAATGGCCTGCAGCATGTCGAGCAGCGCCTGACTCCAGGCCTGCTGTGCCGGGGTCTGCGTCGGCTTAGCGGCATCCAGCGCCCGGGCCAGCATCACCACGTGATTCTGGTCGATAACAATCTCGCCGTAGCGCGGCACGCCGTTCATTTTGCGCCGGGCTTCGCCGTCAGCTTCAAGCGTGGCAATCCACGCCTGATAGGCTTCCAGCGGGCAAACCAGGCTCTCTTTCAGGCAGTCGATTACCCCCAAATGGTGGCCAATCGCCAGGCTGTAGTAGACCACCTGCTGAGCGTCAGCCGGGGTGTTGTCGTTCTCATCGACAAACTTGCGGCTGAGCTGACAGAACACCACCGACTCGCTCATTACACGCGCTCCTGATGAACCAGTTGCTCAAGGTTAGTGACGATTTCCGTCAGGCGTGGGTCGTTTTCCGCGCTCAGCCACTGCTGAACGGCATCGCCCCCGGTTGTCAGGTTAGTCATGTAGCTGTCGGCAATCTGGCGGCCATAGCGGTAACCGGCCAGGCGACGAGCGGCGCGGTCAATGCGCACGCGCAGCGGCTGAACCATATCCGGGTGGAGGATTTTTGCCGGCTCAACGTCCAGCTCGCTTGCCGGGCGCGCATGGATTTTTTGTTCCAGCAGGCCAAGCGCCATCGCAAACCCGTACAGCGTAGCGGCGGGCGTTGGCGGGCAGCCGGGAATGTACACATCGACCGGCACGATTTTGTCGGTCCCACCCCAGACGCAGTAAAGGTCGTGGAAGATCCCGCCGCTGTTGCCGCAGGCGCCGTAGGAGATGCAAATTTTAGGATCGGGCGCCGACTCCCAGGCACGCAGCGCCGGGGAACGCATCGCGCGGGTTACCGCCCCGGTAAACAGCAGAATATCGGCATGGCGCGGGGAAGGAACCACTTTGATCCCAAAGCGTTCTGCATCGAAAAGTGGCGAAAGCGTAGCAAAAATCTCGATTTCGCAACCGTTACAGCCGCCACAGTCCACACGGTAAACGTAGGCTGAGCGTTTGATGTTTTTCAGCAGCGACGCCTTCATGCTGGCGATAGATTCGTCCACCGTCATCGGCACCGGAATGCCGTTGTGGTCGCGCGGCCCCAGTAGGTTACTCATTAGCTGGCCTCTCTCATCTGACGGCTAAAGTCGATCCGGTCGGACGACACCAGGCTTTGCTGGCGCTTGCAGTCCGGGCAGGTTTCAAATGCCCCACGGCGGCTTTCCGCACGGGAATCGCCGTTGTGCTCAAGCAGCGCAATGGCGTAGTCGATTTCTTTTTGCACGGCAAACGGGCGGCCACATTCGCGACAGTTACACAGCGGGAAGCAGGCCTGCTGCAGGAAGTCGGCTTTGTTCCACACCGCCAGCTCGTACTGCTGTGAGAGTTTGATGGCGGCCGTCGGGCAAACCTCTTCACAGCGCCCGCAGAAGATGCAGCGCCCGAGGTTAAAGCTCCACTGCAGTTGCCCGGCGGCAAGATCGGTCTCAACGCTCAGGGCGTTGGACGGGCAGGCGTTCACGCAGGCCGCACAGCCGATACATTGCTGCGGATTGTGCTCCGGTTTGCCGCGAAAATTCGGATCGACGGCAATGGGCTGGAGCGGGTAAGACTCGGTTGCCACGCCGCCCTTGATGGCTTTTTTGATGAAGTTAAACATGCGTTTTCCTTGTTTGCCTGGCCTGAATGATTGACCCTCACCCCGGCCCTCTCCCTGAAAGGGAGAGGGGGGTTTCCCTCAAAAGCCAGGCATCAAAATCATTTCAGCGGCGAATTAGTGCGCTCAATGCTGTAGCGCTCCAGCTCTTTGTACGGCACCACCTGGGTTTTCTTCTTGCGCACGTCCACCACCGTCATGCGGTCGGTGCAGGAGTAGCAAGGATCAAGGCTGCCGATAATCAGTGGGGCGTCGGACACCGTGTTGCCGCGCAGCATGTAGCGCAGGGTTGGCCAGTTGGCGTACGTCGCCGCACGGCAGCGCCAGCGGTACAGCTTCTGGTTGTCGCCGGTCATGCTCCAGTGAATGTCGTCCCCGCGCGGCGCTTCCGAGAAGCCAAGCGCAAAGCGGTTTGGAATGTAGGTAAAGCCTTCCACGGCGAGCGGGCCGCCCGGCAGGTTATCCAGACCGAAATCAATCATGTTCAGCGCGGTAAAGACTTCGTTGATCCGCACTTTCAGGCGGGAAAGCACGTCGCAGCCGTCGAGGCTGTGTACTTCCATCGGCAGCAGGCCGTAAGCGACAAATGGGTGATCGGCGCGGGTATCACGGGCGTGGCCACTGGCACGTACCATTGGGCCGACATTGCTGAAATCACGGGCGATTTGTGGGTCAAGGCGGCCAATGCCGACGGTGCGCTGCTCAATGTTCGGCGTGCTCAGCAGGATATCCACCAGATCTTGCACTTCCCGGCGCATCTGCTGGGCGAGCTGGCGGGTCTGGATCATGTCGTCTTTCAGCAGATCGCGGCGGATGCCGCCGATCAGGTTCAGGCCGTAGGTTTTCCGCGCCCCGGTCAGGATCTCCGCCATCTTCATCGACATTTCACGCACGCGGAAGAACTGCATAAAACCGGAGTCGAAGCCGACAAAGTGGCAGGCCAGGCCGAGATTCAGCAGGTGGCTGTGTAAACGCTCAACCTCCAGCAGAATGGCGCGAATCATCTGCGCGCGCTCCGGCACCACAATCCCCATCGCGTTTTCCACCGAGGTGGTATAGGCGGTGCTGTGGGCGAAGCCGCAGATGCCGCACACGCGATCGGACAGGAAGGTAACTTCGTTATAGCCCATGCGGGTTTCCGCCAGCTTTTCCATGCCGCGATGGACGTAGAACAGCCGGTAGTCGGCGTCGATAATGTTTTCACCATCAACGAACAGGCGGAAGTGGCCGGGTTCATCAGAAGTGACGTGCAGCGGGCCAATCGGCACCACGTTGTTCTTTTTCGTGCCCAGCTCGTTAATGAACTCGTAGGTCTCTTTGTCGGTGGTCGGCGCCGGGCGCTGGCGGTAATCCATGCTGTCTTTACGCAGCGGATAAAGATCGTCAGGCCAGTCGTCCGGCAGCACCAGGCGGCGCTCATCGGGCAGGCCAACCGGCTGCAGGCCGTACATATCGCGGACTTCACGCTCGCCCCAAACGGCGGCAGGAACGCGAGGCGTGACGGACGGGAACTCTGGTTTGTCGGCATCCACTTCCACACGCACGGTGATCCAGCACTTCACGCCGCTTTCCATCGACAGCACGTAATACACCGCGTAGCTGCCGCACAGCTGGCGCTCATCGTTGCCAAACAGCACCGAAAGCCAGCCGCCCTGCTGGTAGTAAAGCCACTCCACCACCTCCGGCAGCATGTTGAGCTTCACGGTGACGGTGATTTGGTCTTTGGTCTGCCAGGCTTCGTCGATCACCGCATGCGGGAATTGCTGATGCAGCGCGGCGAGATAGTGTTGACCAATTTTTTCTTCAGACATCGATAGGTTCTCTTAAATCACGCCGCCAGCAAGGAGACGAAGGCTAAAAAGGCAAAGCCAAAACCGGCCCAGGTAATGCGCGAGGTTTCAAGCATTCGCAGGCGCGCCATGCTGTTTTCGAACAGCGCGATAATCAGCACGCCCGCCACCAGCTTCACAACGGCCAGCACCAGGGCAAGGACAAGCCCGCCCCAGCTAAAGGCGCTCATTTGCCCCCAGGGCAGGAACACGCCGACAAACATTTGCAGCACAACCAGTTGCTTCAGCGAAATGCCCCACTTCAGCACCGCAAAGCCCGCGCCGCTGTATTCGGACAACGGCCCTTCCTGCAGCTCCTGCTCGGCTTCGGCGAGGTCAAACGGCAGCTTGCCCATTTCAATAAAGGTGGCGAAGGCGCAGGCCGCGAAGGCCAGAACCAGCGTCAGGCTTTGCGCCGTCGGCCAGGCGTGAATAGCCCCGGCGATATTGCTGATGTGCGTGCTGCCGGCAACCTGCGCGGCAACCCACAAACCAAGCAGCAGAATCGGCTCGACCAGCACACCAAGCATGGCTTCACGGCTGGCACCAATCCCGGTGAACGGGCTGCCGGTGTCCAGCCCGGCGATGGCGAAGAAGAAGCGGGCGATGGCGAACAGATAAATTAAGGTTATCAGGTCGCCTAATGACGGCAGCGGCGAGGCAATTGTCACCACCGGCAGCGCGGTGGCGATGGTGAGCATCACGCCCACCATAACGAACGGCATCAGGCGGAAAACCCAGCCAGAGGCGGCGGGGGCCACGCTCTGGCGGCCCAGCAGCTTGAACAGATCCCGGTATTCCTGCAGCACGCCGGGACCACGGCGATTATGCAGGCGGGCGCGCGTCACGCGGGTAATCCCTGCCAGCAGAGGCGCGGCAAAAAACAGCGCCAGCGCCTGGATAAGAGCGAATAAAAACGTAGTCATATCAGTTCCTCAGGCAACCATCGCCACCAGTAAGACCGCCAGCTCAACCATCGCCAGGCGGCGGAACGTGCCGGACAGGCGCTCGCACTGCCAGCCAGGGATCCACTTCACCGGGTTCAGGGTTTGGCGCAGCTTAAGCAAAGGCGCAAACGCCGCTTTTACCGGCTGGGCAAAGCCCGTCGCGGTGATCACCATCGCCTGTTCGTGGTCGTAGCCGCAGACCCACGCCGAGCCGCGAGAGCGGTTTGGCAAGCGGTCGCCGCGGAAAACGATCATCAAAATAAACGGCAGCAGCGGAGAGGCAATCAGCAACAGCGTTATCATCGGCTGAGACACGGCGGTATGCGCCGGTTGAAGCGGCAGCGGCACGGCGTGCTGAAGCAGAGGCAGCAGCCACGGGGCAGCAACCCCGGCAACTACGCAGCATGCGGCAAGCAGGGCGACTGAGACGTTCATTAGCCACGGCGCAGAGGTCGCGTTTTCCGCTTCTTTAGTACGCGGCGCACCCAGGAAGGTGACGCCATAGACTTTCGCCATGCACATGACCGCCAGTGCGCCGGTGATTGCCAGCCCCACGGCCAGCAGCGGCCCGATAAAACGGCCCACAAACAGCGGCAGGCTGCCAAGGCGGAAGAACGACTGATAGATAACCCACTCCCCGGCAAAGCCGTTCAGCGGCGGCAGCGCGGCCATCGCCATCAGCCCAACCAGCATCGCCAGCGAAATAACCGGCATGCGTTTGCCGATCCCGCCCAGCTTCTCGATGTCGCGGTGTCCGGTGCGGAACCAGACGGCACCTGCGCCGAGGAACAGCGTGGTTTTGAACAGGCTATGGTTGAACAAATGATAAAGGCCGCCGGTCATGCCCAGCGCCACCAGCACCGGCTCATGCAGTGCGATACCGATCAGGCCGCAGCCCAGGCCCAGCAAAATAATGCCGATGTTTTCAAGGGAGTGATAAGCCAGCAGGCGGTTGATGTTGTGCTCCATCAGCGCGTAAAGCCCGCCGATAAACGCGGTGATCATGCCGACCACCACGACCAGCACACCCCACCACAGCGGCAGCGTATTACCGATCAGCGAGAAGCTCATAATGCCGTAGAGGCCAATCTTCAACACCACGGCGGAGAACAGCGCGGCGGCAGGCGCGGAGGCATTCGCATGCGCCTGCGGCACCCAGCCGTGCAGCGGAATAATCCCGGCAAGCAGCCCAAAGCCGAGTAGCGCGAGGATCAGTACCGGGGCCGGCAGCGGCGCGCCGTCAAGGAGATGACGCAGATCGCCATAACCCAGCGTGCCGTAGCGCTGCCACAGCAGCCAGCAGGCCATTGCCAGCAGCACGGTACCCAGACGACCAAGGGCAAACCACAGCTGCCCGGACTGCTGGCAGCCGGTGAGGAAATAACCCGCCAGGGAGATGATTTCCGCCATCGCTACCAGCGTGACAAAGTTGTCGGCTACCAGCGCCGCAACGCTTGCCGCCAGGATTAAGTTAATCAGCAGGCCGTCGGCTTTTATCGCCGGATGGCGATGCCAGGCGCAGTTATAGACGGAAATAAACAGGCCGCTTAAGGCCACCGTTACCAGCCAGACGCCGTTGAAAGCGTTGAGCTGCAGGTGCCAGTGCCAGATTTGAGCATCGCCGCTGAAGCCCAGCAGCGCCTGAACGCCCGCGATCAGCAAAAGCACGGCGCTGATTGCGCCGCCAACGCCGCCGATAAAGCCGCTAACGGGCTTTGAAAATGCCAGAGCGCCGGCTAACACAGCGCTGGTGACAAACCCCAAAAGCGCCCAGTGAATCAGTAAAAAAGCATTCATTTTCTCGCCTCTGGCTGGGTAAACAGGGTCAGGTCGCCAAGCGTCGCGCCAAGCGTCAGTTCACGTTTGCGCTTGCTGGCCTGGGCGATGTCTTGGTTGTCGATCAGCCGCAGCGCCTTGGTCGGACAGGTGCGAACGCAGGCCGGGCCGCTTTCGTCGAAGCTGCACAGGTCGCATTTGACCGCGATAGCACGAACGCCGGGAACCCAGTCCAGCAGCGGGCTAACGCGAGCCGGGGCCGGAGGCGCAGGTGGCGCTTTCGGGCTGTTCACGTTGGCGGGAATATGCAGCGGGCGGCTGCCGGAAAATTCAATGGCGCCGAACGGGCAGGCGATGCCGCAAAGTTTGCAGCTTACGCACAGGCTTTCATTCAGCTGCACGGCGCCGTCCACGCGGGTTATCGCGTTGACCGGGCAAACCCCGGCGCAGGGGGCGTCTTCACAGTGGTGGCACATCTGCGGCGCAGATTCATTCAGGTTGCGCATGACTTTCAGGCGCGGCATGGACTGCAGGCCGTGCAGGCGGTGCGTCTCGGCGCAGGCCGCTTCACAGGTATGGCAGCCCATACACAATTTTGAGTCAGCGATTACAAAACGGTTCACCAGTTCTTCCTCAGGTGACAATCGTCATTTTTGACGAAAACATGCCGAAAAGCTGCCGGTTCGACAGTTCTCGACACCCCAGATATCTTCATGCCACGGCGGACTTTTGCAGCAGCGCCATGGATAACGGGGTGTTTTGCTGCACGGCCAGATAAAGGCTGTCGTACACCGGGCGGATCAGCTCGAGGTAGTGTTCCAGCACTTTCTCGCGATCGCGGTTGCTGACGGCGTTATCAATCAGTCCGTCATCGTCGATAGTCGCCTTGGCAATCAGCACGTTATCGCTGCCGTCGCGCAATTCGATGCTGTACTCGATGGTGTGGCTGTTAAAGCCTTCGGCGAGATTGATTTGAATGACGAAGTGGTCAAATAAGAAGAAGCGCAGGCTTTCGTCCGGGTTGCAGCCCACGGCGTGATGCAGCTTCGCTTTGGATAAGGTGATCCCCTGAATCAGGGTGTTGCCGTACAGATGCCACTGCGAAAGCAGCCGCTGGTGCTTGTCGGCGATGTACTCGGCTTTTTCGCTCAGTTCCCAAATGTTCATGTTTTGTTCGCTCTGTTAGTGCTTGTCCCTCCGTAAGGCACTTTTCGTGCCATGTTTTTAATTTATTGTTTTTAAATGGATTTAACCGATAAAAGTGTCTTTGGCGAGCAGAATGACATGTCATTTCGTCATCTTTGACTTTGGCTGACGGCACTTTTTTCCCCTCACCCCGGCCCTCGCCCCTTCGGGGAGAGGGCCGGGGTGAGGGGAAAAGAAAAAGCCTGGCACCGTCCTTGCATTACCTGCCCCAGTTACCCCCGGAGGCCCCATGCACGAAATCACCCTTTGCCAGCGCGCAGTCGAACTTATCGAAAACCACGCCCGCCAGAACAATGCCCGTCGCGTGACCGGCGTCTGGCTGGAGGTCGGCGCCTTCTCGTGCGTGGAAACCAGCGCCCTGGAGTTTTGCTTTGATCTGGTCTGCCGCGGCACCCTGGCGGAAGGCAGCGAGCTGCATATCCACCAGCAGGAAGCCGAATGCTGGTGCCATGACTGCCAGCAGTTCGTCACTCTGCTGACCCAGCGCGTGAAGTGCTGCCCCAACTGTAACGGCAGCAACCTGCGCATCGTGGCGGATGACGGCATGCAGATTAAGCGTCTGGAAATCGATCAGGAGATAGCTCATGTGTAGCACTTGCGGTTGCGGTGAAGGCAACCTGTACATTGAAGGGGACGAACGTAATCCCCACTCTGGCTTTCGCAGTGCCCCGTTTGCCCCGGCGGCACGCCCGCTGCAGCAGATCACCGGCGTCAAGTTTGCCCCTACGGCTGACGAACAGGGCGACCTGCATTACGGTCACGGCGCGGCAGGCACCCACGCGCCGGGGATGACTCAGCGTAAGATGCTGGAGATCGAGCTGGACGTGCTCGACAAAAATAACCAGCTCGCCGCCCATAACCGCGACCGCTTTGCCAGCCACAATCAGCTGGTGCTGAACCTGGTCTCAAGCCCCGGCTCCGGTAAAACCACCCTGCTCACCGAGACGCTGAAGCGCCTGAATGCCAAAGTGCCGTGCGCGGTTATCGAAGGCGATCAGCAAACGGTGAACGACGCCGCGCGCATCCGCGAAACCGGCACGCCAGCCATTCAGGTGAATACCGGGAAAGGTTGCCACCTTGATGCCCAGATGATTCGCGATGCCATGCTGCGCCTACCGCTAGAACGCGACGGCGTGCTGTTTATCGAAAACGTCGGCAACCTGGTTTGCCCGGCGAGCTTTGATTTAGGCGAGCGCCATAAGGTCGCGGTGCTGTCGGTGACGGAAGGCGAAGATAAGCCGCTGAAATACCCGCATATGTTCGCCGCGGCGTCACTGATGCTGCTGAACAAGATCGACCTGCTGCCCTACCTGCAGTTCGACGTCAGCAAGTGCTTAGCTTTTGCCCGCGAGGTCAACCCGGACATCAAAATTATTCTGGTTTCCGCGACCAGCGGCGAAGGGATGGACGAGTGGCTTAGCTGGCTGGAGGCGGAGCGATGTGCATAGGCATCCCGGGGCAAATTGTTGCGCGCCTGGCCGACGGCAGCGCGAAAGTGGACGTCTGCGGCGTGCAGCGCGACGTGAATTTAACGCTGGTGGGCGACGCCGCCGTGGGGCAATGGGTTTTGGTTCACGTCGGTTTCGCCATGAGCATGATTGATGAAGCCGAGGCGCGGGACACGCTGGATGCCCTGCAAAACATGTTCGAGGTTGAGCCGGACGTTGGCGCGCTGCTTTATGGCGAGGAGCGTCGCTGATGCGCTACGTCGATGAATACCGCGATCCAGATCGCGTGATGCAGCTGATTGAAACGCTGAAATCCCGCGCCACGCTGCTGAACTACACGGCGAGCCACCCGCTGCGCATCATGGAAGTTTGCGGCGGCCATACCCACGCTATTTTTAAATTCGGCCTCGATCAGCTGCTGCCGGAAAATATCGAGTTTATTCACGGACCCGGCTGCCCGGTTTGCGTGCTGCCGATGGGGCGAATCGACACCTGCATTGAGATAGCCAGCCACCCGGAAGTGATTTTCTGTACCTTTGGGGATGCGATGCGCGTGCCGGGTAAAAACGGCTCGCTGATGCAGGCGAAGGCGCGAGGCGCGGACGTCAGGGTGATTTACTCGCCCATGGACGCGCTGACGCTGGCTCGCCAGAACCCGGAGCGCAAAGTGGTGTTCTTTGGCCTCGGCTTTGAAACCACCATGCCCGCCACGGCAATCACGCTTCAACAGGCAAAGTCGCAGGGCATCGATAATTTCTATTTCTTCTGCCAGCACATCACGCTGATCCCGACGCTGCGCAGCCTGCTTTCCCAGCCCGACAACGGCATCGGCGCTTTCCTGGCGCCGGGGCATGTCAGCATGGTGATTGGCACCGAAGCCTATGACTTTATTGCCTCTGAGCACCAGCGCCCGCTGGTGGTGGCCGGCTTTGAGCCGCTCGATCTGCTGCAGGGCGTGCTGATGCTGGTCGAGCAAAAAATCAGGCAGCGCAGCCTGGTAGAAAACCAGTACCGCCGGGTCGTGCCGGAAGAAGGCAATTTGCTTGCGCAGAAGGCGATAAGCGACGTATTTACGGTGCGTGGCGAAGCGGAATGGCGCGGCCTTGGCGTAATCGGTGATTCCGGCGTGCAGCTCACCGAAGCCTACCGTCAGTTTGATGCCGAAGACCATTTCCAGCCCAAACCTCAGCGGGTTTACGACGACCCGAAAGCCCGCTGCGGCGACGTACTTACCGGGCGCTGCAAGCCGCAGCAATGCCCGCTGTTTGGCCGCGACTGTAATCCTCAAAACGCCTTCGGCGCCTTGATGGTCTCCTCCGAAGGAGCCTGCGCGGCGTGGTATCAGTACCGTTCTCAGGAGTGTGAAGTATGAAAACCGTTGAACTGGCCCACGGCAGCGGCGGCCAGGCGATGCAGCAGTTGATCGCCAGCCTGTTTATGCGGGCTTTTGATAATCCGTGGCTGGCCGAGCAGGAAGATCAGGCGAGGCTTTCGCTGGCAGAGCTGACCGCCTGCGGCGACCGGCTGGCGTTTTCTACCGACAGCTACGTTATCGATCCGCTGTTTTTCCCCGGCGGGGATATCGGCAAGCTGGCCGTGTGCGGCACGGCCAACGACGTCGCGGTGAGCGGGGCTACACCGCGCTGGCTGTCGTGCGGTTTTATCCTTGAAGAAGGCCTGCCGTTTGAAACGCTGGAGCGCGTGGTCACCAGTATGGCGAATGCCGCGCGCTCGGCAAATATCGCCATTGTCACCGGCGACACCAAAGTCGTACCGCGCGGCGCGGCGGACAAGCTGTTTATCAATACCGCCGGGATAGGCGCTATTCCTGCGGGCGTTAACTGGGGCGCGGCTCAGCTCAAAGCAGGGGATCGGCTGATTGTGAGCGGCACGCTCGGCGACCACGGCGCAACCATCCTCAACCTGCGCGAGAAGCTGGGGCTGGACGGCGACCTACAAAGCGATTGCGCGGTGCTGGCGCCGATGATCGCCCCGCTGCTGCAGATTCCCGGCGTAAAAGCGCTGCGGGACGCCACGCGCGGCGGGGTAAATGCCGTTCTGCACGAGTTTGCCGACACCAGCGGCTGCGGAATGGAAATCAGCGAAAACAAGCTGCCGCTGAACCCGGCGGTGCGCGGCGTCTGTGAACTGCTGGGGCTGGATGCGTTAAATTTTGCTAATGAAGGCAAGCTGGTTATCGCCGCGTCTCCCGAGTCTGCCCCGGCCGTTATTCAGGCGTTACAGCAGCACTCCTGCGGCAAACAGGCGGCTGTCGTGGGTGAGGTTGTAGAGCGAAAAGGCGTGCGCGTCGCGGGGCTTTATGGCGTAAAACGCACGCTCGATCTGCCGCATTTTGAACCCTTACCGCGCATTTGTTGACCTGCACCAGTATGCATTCACGCAACGCTGACTAAACTTAAACAATATTTATATTAATTATATTTTTTAGCCCTGCGCCCGCCGCAGGGCATTTCAATGGAAAGCAAAAATGTCATACACGCCGATGAGCGATCTCGGGCAGCAGGGGTTGTTTGATATCACCCGCATGCTGCTCCAGCAGCCCGATCTCAACGAACTCGCCAGCAGCCTGACGCAGCTGGTGAAACAGGGCGCGCTGGCCGATCGCGTTAACATTCTGCTTTACCATCCCCAGCATCAGCGGGTGAGTTTTTATGGCAAGGATAAACACGGCAAGGAACTGCACTACGAAGATGAAATGGCTCTGGCCAGCGGCCCGGTGCGCCGCATATTGTCGCGCCCGGAGGCGCTGATTTGCAGCCAGCAAGAGTTCGATGAAACCTGGCCGCAAATGGCAAGCCTGGATCTGTATGCTCCTTTTGGCCGCTACTGCCTTTTACCGCTGGCCTCCGAAGGCAAAATTTTCGGCGGCTGCGAATTTATCCGCAACCGGGCGGACGCCTGGACGGAAAAAGAGCTGAACCGGCTTTATACCCTGGCGCAAATTGTCGGCCTGGTGACCGAGCAAATTCAGACCCGGCTCAATTCGAGCCACGATCACCAGTTATTGTGCCGGGAGCGCGACGATTTTCGCATTCTGGTGGCCGTCACCAACGCGGTATTGTCGAAGCTGGACCTGGACGAACTGATCAGCGAGATTGCCCGGGAAATTCACTATCACTTCGCCATTGATTCCATCAGCATCGTGCTGAAAAGCAGCCGCAAGTCGCGACTCACGCTCTACTCCACTCACTTTGTGGATGAAGCTTCGCCGATTCACGATCAAAGCGACGTGCTTGAGGAAGGCACGCTGTCAGAACGCGTCTTTAAAAGTGGCGAAATGCTGCTGCTCAATCTTTGCCCTGGCGACAAACTGGCGCCGTATGAGCGGATGCTGCTGGAGATGTGGGACAACAAACCGCAGACGCTTTGCCTGCTGCCGCTGAAGTTCGGTCCCAATATGCTGGGCGTCCTGAAGCTCGCCAAATGCAGCGAGCAGGGCTTTACGCCAGCCAACCTCAAGCTGCTGCGCCAGATTGCGGAACGTATTGCCATCGCGGTGGATAACGCCCTCGCCTACCAGGAAATCAACCGCCTGAAAGAGAATCTGGTGGATGAAAACCTCTACCTCACCGAGCAAATTAATAACGTCGACAGCGATTTTGGCGAAATTATCGGGCGCGGCGAGGCGATGTCTATCGTGCTTAAGCAGGTGGAGATGGTGGCCAGCAGCGACAGCACCGTGCTGATCCTCGGCGAGACCGGCACCGGTAAAGAGCTGATTGCCCGGGCGATCCATAACCTGAGCGAGCGCAACAGCCGCCGGATGGTGAAGATCAACTGCGCCGCGATGCCCGCCGGGCTGCTGGAGAGCGACCTGTTCGGCCACGAGCGCGGGGCGTTTACCGGGGCGAACAATCAGCGCATTGGCCGCTTTGAGCTGGCGGATAAAAGCTCGCTGTTCCTCGACGAAGTGGGCGATATGCCGCTTGAGCTGCAGCCCAAGCTGCTGCGCGTGCTGCAGGAACAGGAGTTTGAGCGCCTCGGCAGCAATAAGGTTCAGGAAGTGGACGTGCGCCTGATCGCCGCTACTAACCGCAACCTGAAAGAGATGGTTGCCGACCGGGAGTTCCGCAGCGATCTTTATTACCGGCTGAACGTGTTTCCTATCACGCTGCCGCCGCTGCGCGAACGCCCGGAGGATATCCCGCTGCTGGTGAAATCCTTCACTTTCAAAATCGCCCGCCGCCTGAACCGCAACATCGACAGTATTCCGGCAGAAACGCTGCGCGCCCTGAGCCGCATGGAGTGGCCAGGCAACGTGCGGGAGCTGGAAAACGTGATTGAGCGGGCGGTGCTGTTAACCCGGGGCAGCGTGCTGCACCTTTCCCTGCCCGAAATGGATCACCGCCCTCCTCTGGAACGCCATCTTTCTCCGTGTGTGGAAGAAGAGAGGCGTGAAGATGAGGACGAGTGCGAGCGCATCCTGCGCGTGCTGAAAGAAGCTAACGGCGTGGTGGCCGGGCCTCGCGGCGCTGCCCAGCGATTAGGGCTGAAGCGCACCACGTTACTTTCCCGGATGAAGCGCCTGGGGATTGATAAAGACGCGCTTTAGCCGGAAACTGGGCATAACCCTACATTTTTTGTCTGGAACCTGAATCATGGCAATTATCCCCAAGAACTATACGCGGCTGGAAAGCGGCTACCGCGAAAAGGCGCTGAAGCTTTTCCCGTGGGTGTGCGGGCGCTGCTCCCGCGAGTTTGTCTATTCTAATCTGCGTGAACTGACCGTTCACCATATGGATCACGATCACACCAACAACCCGGAAGATGGCAGCAATTGGGAGCTTTTATGCCTGTATTGCCACGATCATGAACATTCTAAATACACCGAGGCCGACCAGTACGGCTCCACGGTGATTGCCGGAGAGGACGCGCAAAAGGATGTAGGCGAAGCAACCTATAATCCGTTTGCCGACCTCAAGGCGATGCTGAACAAGAAAAAGTAAGCGCCCTCCGCTTAGAGGGATATCACGCCCCTCTAAGCGAAATCATTTCGCCTTTTCCCTTCATTTTTTCCAGACGCTGCCGATAACTTAGACAAGCATTCACTCCGTACGGTTGGGTTCTGAGGCCGGGTTATCACTTGAGGTTAAAATGGATAGTTTTCAGAAAGATATTGATGAAAGGGCCAACCTGGCGTTATCCAACAAGTTCGAGCTGCTGCTGTTCCGCTTAGGCACCAGCCAGCACGACAGCAAGTCCGAGCTGTACGGCATCAACGTTTTTAAGCTGCGTGAAATTGTGCCGATGCCGAAGATTAACCGTGCCGCAGGCATGGAATCACCGCTGCTGGGCATGGCTAATATTCGCGACCAGATTATCCCGGTTATCGATCTGCCTGCGGTCACCGGCTGCACGCCGACCACCGGCCTGAATTTATTACTGATCACCGAATATGCCCGCAGCACCCAGGCGTTTGCCGTGGAGTCCGTGGAGAACATTATTCGCCTCGACTGGAGCCAGGTGCACGCCGCCGAGGCCGGGGTCAGCAGCCGCAATATCACCAGCATCGCCAATATTGACGACCCGCTAACCGGCAAAGACCTGGCGCTGGTGCTGGACGTGGAGCAGATCCTCTATGACATTATCCCATCCGGGAGAGATGTGAATATTGCCGCGATAGAAGAGAAAACTTATACCCTGAAGCCCGGCGCGGTGGCTATCGTTGCCGAAGATTCCAAAGTCGCGCGTTCGATGCTGGAGCAGGGCCTGAAGGGGATGGGCATTCCGGCCATCATGCACGCGACCGGCCTGGAAGCCTGGGAAAAAATCAAACTTATTGCTGCCGATGCCAAAGCATCCGGCACGCCTATTACCGACAAAATCGGCCTGGTGCTGACCGATATCGAGATGCCGGAGATGGACGGTTTTACCCTGACCCGCAACATTAAGACCGAACCTTCGCTGAAGCACATTCCGGTGGTGATCCACTCCTCACTTTCCGGCAGCGCCAACGAAGATCACGTCCGTAAAGTCGGCGCCAACGGCTATGTCGCCAAGTTTGACGTCGCCGAGCTGTCTTCCGTCATCCACAAAGCGTTGGAAGACGCCTCCACTCGCTAAGAGATAAGAAAAGGCCCGGAAACCGGGCCTTGTTTTTTATTCGAGCCAGAACACTTCTTTTAGCGCCTGGCTGACCGGGCTGCCGTCCGGGTTGCTGGGCATGATGTCGCGCATATGCTGCCACCAGCGCTGACAAACGTCGGTGTCGGCCACCGCATTCCAGCGCGCTTCGGACTCAATTTCTACCGTGGCAAACAGCAGATGGCGCTGTTCATCCAGATAGATCGCATAGCGATGAGCGCCGTGCTGTTTAAGCACCTCTTCCAGCTCGGGCCAAATCGGCGAATGGCGGCGCTGATACTCTTCGTGGGCGTCAGGATTAACCCGCATCACAAAAGCTTTCCTGATCACAGCGCCTCCAGATAAAGCTGGCGGATCTCTTCGCGCGAGGCGGGTCTTGGGTTACACGGCGCGCACGGGTCGGCCAGCGCTTTGTCCAGCCAGCCTTCAATATCGGCAGGCTGAACGCCAAGCTCACGAAAGCCGGACGGGATGCCAACCCTGGCGGATAACGCGCGAATCGCTTCGATGGCTTTATGGCTTGCCTGCTCGTCGGTCAGCCCCTGAGTATCGCTCCCCATCGCCTGCGCCAGGCGAGCAAAGCGAGGCACCGCGTTTGGCCGGTTAAAGGCTTCAACAACCGGCAGCAAAATCGCATTACATACGCCGTGCGGCAGGTTGTGCGTCGCGCCCGGCTGGTGCGCCATCGCATGTACCAGCCCCAACCCTGCGCTGTTAAACGCCATCCCCGCGAGGTATTGGCCGTAGGCCATCATTTCACGCGCTTCCAGGTTCTGCCCGTCGTCTACGGCTTTCGGCAACCAAGTGTTTATCAGGCGAATGGCCTCCAGCGCGTTGGCATCCGTTAACGGATGTGCGCTGACGGAAACATAGGCTTCAACGGCGTGGGTAAGCGCATCCATCCCAGTTGCAGCGGTAACGGAGGACGGAATATTCACCATGACTCTGGCATCATCCACGGCAATATCCGGGATGAGATTGGTGTCGATGATCACCTCTTTCACCTGACGTTCGCTGTCGGTGATCACCGCATTACTGGTCATCTCTGCCGCCGTGCCCGCCGTGGTGTTAATCGCCACCAGAGGAACTCCGCCATTTTTTACTTTCCCGACACCGGAATAATGCACGGAAAGCCCCGGGTTTGCGGTCAGGATTTTCACCGCTTTCGCCGTATCAATCGGGCTGCCGCCGCCGAAAGCAATGAGGTAGTCGCAGTCGGCCAGGTTAAATCTTGTGATGCCTTTTTGCACCAGCGCTTCGGTCGGGTTGGGGAACACTTCATCGAACAGTTCGTAAGGCAGGTTATGCTCATCCAGCGCCGCAAACAGGCTATCTAATAGCCCCATTTTCACCAGTTGTCCGTCGGTTACCACTAACGCTTTGCCCCAGCGTTTTTCGGCGATGAGCTCCACCATATCGCCAATGGCGCCCGCTCCGTGCAGGCTGATTTTGGGTAGTGCCAGCATAAAACTCATCTTTTGCTCCTCAATCCTTAAGTGCTTCTGCAAGTGGCGTGACGCCGAAACGCTCGCCAAGCGCCACCAGTTCCGTGCGAGTGATAGTCTGCTTCATGCCGCCCATCGAATAGATTTTCACCAGGATTTCAGCCGACTTCTCAGCGGTGTCTATCAGGCCAAAGGCTTCGTCGAGCGTAGGCCCGGTGCCAAAAATGCCATGATGTGGCCACAGCACCAGGCTGTGAGCGCGCATTTGCTCTGCGGTGGCGGTGCCAATGTCGTCAGTGCCCGGCACCTTCCACGGCACAATGCCGATACCCTCCGGGAAGACCACCAGGCATTCGGTACTGCCTTCCCAAAGCTGGCGCGTGAAGGCCGCATTTTCCAATGGCAGGACGTAGCTTAGCGCAATCAGGTTGGTGGCGTGGCAATGCATGATCACCCGATCTTTCCCCCCGGAGATGAGCTTGCGTACCCCGTGGGACTGGAAATGTGCTGCGAGTTCTGAAGTTGGCATCCCGCCGTTGGTCAGCCCCCAGTGGATGCTGTAGGACTGGCCATCGTTGCTGACCTGCAGCAGCGCCAGATTGTCCGCCGGATCGAGCTGAACGTTACGGAAAAACTTGCCTGAACCGGTCACCAAAAACCAGCATCCCGCCAGCATTTCTGCAGGCTGGCTTAGCGCGACGCGGTGCGGTGCATGGCTGAATTGGTCGCGGTAATATTCGACGTCTTCGGCATCCAGCCGCAGGCTAATATTGCCGCCGTTGCGCTCGTCCCAGCCCTTTAGCCACATATCGCCGGTGGCCTTCACCATGTCCTGAATAAACCATGAGTTGAGGATGTTCTGCATTGTTTCGTGTTCCTTAAGACGCTCCCTCTCCCCAAAGGGGAAAGGGAATTGTTCAGTAAGAATGTCGGTTTCACCCTCTCCCTTTTAGGGAAAGGGCCGGGGTGAGGGTTAATTCACGCGCTGCGCTAAAATTTGCTGTTCATACTGGCGAACAGTGCTCAGCCAGGAGGCATCCGCTGGAGTGTCGTGGCGCAGGCAGTACATCTCCCAGACGGCCTGCCACGGCAGACATTTCTGTTCTTCAAGCAGCGCCAGGCGGGCGGTGTAATCGCCTGCCAACTCCAGTTGGCGAAGCTGGGCTGTGGGCTCAAGCAGCGCCCGCAGCAGGGCTTTCTTCATGTTACGCGTGCCGATAACCCAGGCCGCAACGCGGTTGATTGAGGCATCAAAGAAGTCGAGGCCAATGTGGACGCGGTCAAACAGGTTGTGACGGATGATTTCGCTGGCGATCGCCTGGGTTTCGTCGTCCAGCAGCACAACGTGGTCGCTGTCCCAACGCACCGGGCGGCTGACGTGCAGCAGCAGGCGCGGGATGTAGAGCATGGCGCTGGAGATTTTGTCGGAGATGACTTCGGTGGGATGGAAGTGGCCAGCATCGAGGCACAGGGCCGTCTGGCGACTGGTGGCATAGCCGAAGTAAAACTCATTGGAACCGACGGTGTAGCTTTCCGCGCCGATACCGAACAGTTTGCTTTCTACCGCATCAATGTGATGTGCCGGGTTAAGTTTTTCAGCCATGGCTTCATCCAGCGCCTCTACGAGACGCCTGCGCGGGCCCAGACGGTCGACGGTGATATCTTTCATGCCGTCCGGGATCCAGATATTCATCACCGATGGCGTTCCCAGCTGTTCGCCGAAGTAAGCCGATATTTTGCGGCAGGCTTTAACGTGATCGATCCAGAACTGGCGGGTTTCATCCCTGGCGTGTGACAGCGTAAAACCGTCCGCACTTAGCGGATGAGAGAAGCAGGAAGGGTTAAAATCCAGCCCCATGCCATGGTTTTTAGCCCATTCAACCCAGTTTTTGAAATGCTCAGGCTTGATGCAGTCGCGAGAGACAGGCTCGTCGGACTCGAGATAAATCGCATGCAAATTCAATCGCTTTGGCCCAGGGATCAGGCTCAGGGCACAGTCCAGATCGGCGCGCAGTTCAGCCGGGTTACGCGCTTTACCTGGGTAGTTTCCCGTGGCCTGGATGCCGCCGCTTAGCTCGCCTTCGGGGCTTTCAAACCCGGCGACGTCATCACCCTGCCAGCAGTGCATGGAGACGGGCAGGCGATCGAGCTGGCGTAAAACCTCCTCCGCATCAACGCCTGCTGCGGCAAAACGCTGTTTCGCCAGGGCCCAGGCTTCTTCGATTTGAGTCGTCATGCGTAAAGCTCCTTACGTGTCTGAATGTTTTGCCGTAGCTGCCCGACGTAGCGGCGAATGTCACTGTCCGGGTTCGGCATGAAGGAAATGAGATTGCTGTTTTGGCGCACGAGGTGGCGAAAGGCGTCTACGTCTGGAATCACGTCCAGCGCCATCAGCTGACAGCCAATGTTTCCCAGCGTTGAAGCCTCCACCGGCCCGGCAACAACGGGGATCCCACAGGCATCGGCACAAAGCTGGTTGAGGAAATGATTCTGGCTGCCGCCGCCGACAATATGCAGGCAGCCAAAAGGCTCGCCTCGCAACGCTTCCAGCTCGCGCAGTACCTCGGCATAGAGCAAGGCCAGGCTGTCAAAAATACAGCGCGCAAGCTCTGCATCGCTTTCCGGCACCGGCTGGTTCGCCTCACGGCAGGCAGCCTGAATTTCAAGGCTCATGTTGGCCGGATTGATAAAGCGATCGTCGTTGGGGTTGATGGTGAAGCGGCAGCCGGGCAGATGCTGCGCCAGGGCAATAAGATCGGGGATATCCATTCCCGCGCTTTCGCGGGAAACGCGCTGCAGCAGCCACAGCCCCATGATGTTTTTCAGGACGCGATAACGCCCTTCTGCCCCACCTTCGTTAGTTATATTGGCCGCCAGCGCCGCCTCGCTGACGCAGGGCGTTTTGCTTTCAAAACCCATTAATGACCAGGTCCCGGAGGAGAGATAAGCGGCGTTTTCCCCGACCAGAGGAGCGGCAATTACCGCGCTGGCCGTATCGTGGGTAGCGACGCTGACTACCGGGATGTTGTTGCCTTCACGGCATTCCCACTCGCCGCTCATCACGCCGGGATGCGTGGGTGTGCCAAACCAACGCTCCGGCACCCCTGCCCAGGCAAGCAGCTGGCTGTCCCAGCTATCCGTCTGGATGTTTATCATCTGAGTCGTGGTGGCGTTGGTGTATTCCCAGTTCATCACCCCGGTAAGCCGAAAACTGAAATAATCTGGGATCAGCAGCGCGCGAGCGGTTCGCTTTACCCAGTCCGGGTGCTGCTCTACCAGTGCACGAAGCTGATATAACGTGTTGAAAGGTAAAAATTGAATACCGCTGCGGCGGTAGATTACTTCGCGCCCAAGCTCGCTGATAGCCCGAGCCATTACGCCGTCCGTCCGGCTATCGCGATAGGACACGGGCAGGCCCACGCGGCGGCCATTTTCATCGAGCAGAACGAAATCCACGCCCCAGGTGTCGATGCCAATGCTGTCGATTCGCACGCCTTCATCGCAGGCTTTTTGTAGCCCAAGGCGTATTTCAGCTTCGAGGCTGTCAAGATCCCAACAGTCATGGCCGTCAATGCGAATCAGGCTGTTGGTAAAGCGGTGAATTTCCCGCAGGGAGATCTGCCGGGCAGTTTGATCATAGCCCGCCAGCATCACGCGACCGCTGGAGGCACCGAGATCGACGGCAACGCTGTGGCGAAAAGTCATGATGGGAGTCCTCATTGGCGTCATTGCCCATCAGTCTAAAAATGCCGCTCTGCCCCTGCCTTCATCCCAATGACAGCGTGCGTTCCCGCCTGGCAAAGAGGCAAAGATGAACGAGAGAGAGTTCACATATTTACTTTGCCCGCCTCGAAAGGCCGCGCTTCACGCCTGTGACCGCACACACATTTCCCGATAAAGCCCGTTTCATCTTCAAAAAAGAACGTTTTATGCACGATTTTGTGTCGAAAATTTAAGGTGATGCCGGGCGCGGTTCTCTACTATCGACCCATCGTTAGCACAGTGAGAAGCAATCATGACGGTATTACACAGCGTGGATTTTTTTCCAGATGCCGGGATATCGGTGGCCATTGAACCCCGCCAGCCTCAGCCGGACTTCCCTGAGCACATCCATGATTTCAATGAAATCATTATTGTTGAACACGGCACCGGCTCCCATATTTTCAACGGGCAACCTTATACGCTGAGCGGCGGCTCCATCTGCTTTGTTCGCGATCACGATCATCATCAGTTTGAGCACACCGAAAACCTCTGCCTGACCAATATTCTATATCGTGAGCCGGAAGCCTTTTGCTTTCTATCCGGGCTGCACAAACTCCTGCCGCAGGAACAAGACGGCTATTATCCGGCACACTGGCGGGTCAATCAGGGCGTATTGCGTCAGGTGAAAGGGTTTATCGAGCAGTTTGAGGCACTGAGTTCGGAAAACACGGCGCCTGCCCTCGCCAGGCGAGAACTTCTCTTTATGCAGCTGCTGGTGTTGCTGAGCCAGGCGAATCAGGCAGACAATCGGGGCGGGGCCGACGAGCGCTTAAACCAGCTTCTTCTCTGGCTGGAAGATCACTCTTCGGAAGAGGTTTGCTGGGAGCAGCTGGCAGCCTCTTTTACGCTCTCGCTGAGAACCCTGCATCGCCTGTTAAATCAGAAAACCGGGCTCACGCCTCAGCGCTACCTCAACCGACTCCGTTTGATGAAAGCGCGTTATTTACTGCGACATAGCGAGGAAAGCGTGACGAATATCGCCTTTCAGTGCGGCTTTGGCGACAGTAACCATTTCTCCACGCTTTTTAAGCGAGAGTTTTCTTACTCTCCCAGGGTGGTACGCCAGGGCCGGGATACTCCAATTGTATAACGTGGCTGACGTCACCGTATTTTAGGCGAAAAAAAGCAATGATTTCAGCCCATTCAGTCACGGAGCGACGTCTGTGCCAGGCCAGTTAGTGCTTAAAAAAGCGGATTTTTTTGCCTCCGATACGCAGCCGGTCACGGTGGCCGATCGCTATCCTCAAAACGTTTTTGCCGAGCATACCCATGAATTTTGTGAGCTGGTGGTGGTCTGGCGCGGCAACGGGCTGCACATTCTTAACGGCAGGCCCTGGCGCATCACCTGTGGCGACTTGTTCTACATTCGTGCGGAAGATAAGCACAGCTACGAATCAGTGCACGATCTGGTCCTGCATAACATTATTTACTGCCCGGAAAGGCTGGCGTTAAACGTTAACTGGGGGGATCTGCTGTCTAACCCTCCCCACGGCAGCGACAGCGATCCTCGCTGGCGGCTGGGTAGCCAGGGCATGGCGCAGGTACGTCAGATCATCGGGCAGCTCGAGCATGAAAGCCCGAAAACGGACCTCCTGTCACGCTGCCTGTCGGAGAGCTTGTTTTTACAACTGCTGATAACCCTGCGCCGCCATCGCTACCGGGTGGCCGATGCCGCCAGCCTGCGTGAGGGTGAAACGCTGGATCTGCTGATGGCCGCACTGGGAAACAGCCTTGAAGAGCCGTTTGATTTCGGGCTGTTTTGCCACCACCATCAGGTGACAGAGCGGCAGATGCGCTCCCTGTTTCGCCAGCAAACGGGCATGACGCTAAACCAGTATCTGCGCCAGCTCGGTATTTGCCAGGCGCAGTATCTGCTGCGCCACAGCGAGCTGTTAATCAGCGAGATTGCCGCCCAGTGCGGCTTCGAGGACAGTAACTATTTTTCCGTGGTGTTCACCAAAGAGACGGGCGTGACGCCAAGGTTATGGCGCCAGCGTTTTCGTTGAGCCTCATCCGTTCGCCATGCCCAGGCCAACGATATTGGCAGCAAGAATGATCGTCAGGCAGCCCATCGCCAGTACGCCAACCGGCCTGCGCCCCGCGGACTTCCACTCCTTCATGATTAACCCTACCAGCCCGCCGCAGAGCACGTAGAAGCTCATATGCAGCATCCAGCTCATGTAGTCATACTGTGCCGGAATTTTAGCGTGCCCCCAGGCGTAGAAGAAGAATTGCAGGTACCACATCAGGCCGCCAAGTGCCGATAAAATCAGGTTGGTAACAATCAGCGATTTTGCCAGCGAGAAATCGGCTTTTACCGACAAGTTTTTTACTTTTACCAGTCGGATAAAGCAAAAGCCCAGATTAATAACGGCGCCGCCCCCCATGATCACCACATAGCTTGGCAGGGCAATATAAAGCGGATCGACGCCCAGATTCGACGCCGCCTGATGCATAGGTTTCGCTGCATCCATCGCAAATGACATACCGGCGGAGAAAATGCCGCACATCATCGCCAGCAGCAGCCCTTTTTTCAGGTTAAATTCTTCTGCTTTAATCCCCATCTGACGTTCTTTTAGCAGCCCGGCCCAGGTCACAATAGCCACGCCGATAAGCGCCACCAGCACGCCAAGGAGCGTCATGCGTCCGCCTGGCGTATCCGTCAGCATGGCAAATTTGCCATTGATGATCGGGGTCAGTAATGTGCCGACAATCAGCGTGATGCCGATAGCGACGCCAATCCCCATCGACATCCCCAGATAGCGCATCGTCAGGCCATAATTGATATTACCGATGCCCCACATGGCACCAAACAAAAACACCGGCAGCAGCGTGGCCACGCTGAACGACCCGTAATAACCCCAGAAATCGGGTAGCAGTACGGCACTCACCGCCCACGGCAGGATAAGCCAGGAGACAATCCCGCCGACGGACCACATGGTTTCCCATGACCAGTGCCGCACTTTTTTAAACGGGGCATAAAAACAGGCGGCGCTGGCGGCGCCGATCAGATGCCACAGGATCCCCATCGTGATTGCATTGCTCATGATTAACCCTCGCTGTTTTTGGGCCGTCGCCTCTGCGACAGCCTGCAATGTCAACGAGTCTAAAGAGTGAGCTGCGGGCTAACCTTCAGGGCAATGCCGCGCGCCCGATGAAGCTGGCAAAATTCAGCGAGTGCCGCCGATGGCGATCACAATTTGTACTCCTCTCGGGTTCTTCTCATGCCGTTACGTCACGACCGGGTAACAATTCGCCGTTACTCTGGGAAAATGGCTTTTTACCCGCTGCGTTATAGCCGTAAGCCGTGGTTTCATGAAGAAAAGTTATAACCACACGCTAAGTACGGCATTGATAAACATTTTCAATATCATTTAATTAACTATAATGAACCGACTGATTACGCGGCGTTAACAGCATTACAGCCGCTCTACGTTAATGGAGACGATGAATATGAGCTATACACTGCCATCCCTGCCTTACGCTTACGACGCGCTGGAACCGCATTTCGACAAAGAAACCATGGAAATCCACCACAGCAAACACCACCAGGCTTATGTCAACAACGCGAACGCCGCGCTGGAATCCCTGCCTGAGTTTGCCAGCCTGTCTGCTGAAGAACTGATCGCTAAACTGGATCAGCTGCCTGCGGATAAGAAAACCGTACTGCGTAACAACGCCGGTGGCCACGCTAACCACAGCTTCTTCTGGAAAGGCCTGAAAAAAGGCACCGAGCTGAAAGGTGACCTGAAAGCGGCTATCGAGCGCGATTTCGGCAGCGTTGACGCGTTCAAAGCTGAGTTCGAAAAAGCAGCCGCTACCCGTTTCGGCTCCGGCTGGGCGTGGCTGGTACTGAAAGGCGACAAACTGGCTGTAGTCTCTACTGCAAACCAGGACAGCCCGCTGATGGGCGAAGCT
Source organism: Enterobacter sp. Ag1 (assembly GCA_000277545.1). GTDB lineage: Bacteria > Pseudomonadota > Gammaproteobacteria > Enterobacterales > Enterobacteriaceae > Cedecea. The sequence goes on from AKXM01000026.1 coordinate 83,646, forward strand.
ATCTCCGGCGCTTCCGGCTTCCCGATTGTGGGCCTGGACGTTTGGGAACACGCTTACTACCTGAAATTCCAGAACCGTCGCCCGGACTACGCGAAAGAGTTCTGGAACGTGGTTAACTGGGACGAAGCAGCAGCACGTTTCGCCGCTAAAAAATAAGGTTGCAATACGACCTTAGAGAAGCGAGCCTGATGGCTCGCTTTTTTTATGTCTATTTCGCAGGGAGTCGCTTATGCATCGCTATCCGCTTCAGGTTTACGTTGGTCAGATCCGTGCTTACGAAGGGAGTCGGCCCAGCGCCATCGCCAAGGTGCAGGTGGACGGCGAACTTCGCCTGACCGAGCTTGGGCTGGAGGGCGACGAGCAGGCGGAGAAAGTGATTCACGGCGGGCCAGACAGGGCGCTGTGCCACTATCCGCGCGAGCATTATCAGCACTGGGCGCAACTCTTCCCGGATAAAATCGATTTGTTTAACGCCCCGGCCTTCGGCGAAAACCTGTCCACGGAAGGGATGACGGAAAAGAACGTCTGTATGGGGGATATTTATCGCTGGGGTGAAGCGCTGATTCAGGTGACTCAGCCTCGTTCGCCCTGCTTTAAGCTGAACTACCATTTTGGCGTAGAGGATATGGCAACGCGGATGCAGGAAGCGGGCTACTGCGGCTGGCTTTATCGCGTGATTCTGGCGGGGAATGTTTCCGCCGATGCACCGCTGGAACTGGCCTCTCGCGTTAGCGACGTGACGGTGGCAGAAGCTATCGCCATTGCCTGGCATATGCCGTTTGATGATTCACAGTATCATCGGCTTTTGTCAGCGGCTGGGTTGTCGGTAAGCTGGAGCAGAACGATGCAGAAGCGCAGAATTTCAGGGAAGATCGAGGATAATTCTCGGCGTTTGTTCGGGAAGTAACGGCCCCTCACCCCAGCCCTCTCCCAAAGGGGAGAGGGGGGAAAGAAGCGTCGACCCCTCTCCTAAAAGGAGAGGGAACGGAAATGCTTACTCTTTCGGATCTTTACCCGCCAGCAGCTTGTCCAGCTCATCCCCGCCCACGTGACGGAAATCCTGCCCCTTCACGAAGTAGAAGATGTATTCGCAGATGTTCTGGCAGCGGTCACCGATACGCTCGATGGAGCGGGCGCAGAACAGCGCGGTCAGCACGCTTGGAATGGTACGGGAGTCTTCCATCATGTAGGTCATCAGCTGACGCACGATGCCTTCATATTCCTGGTCAACTTTCTTGTCTTCGCGGTAAATACGCACCGCTTCGTCCAGATCCATACGCGCGAAAGCGTCCAGCACGTCGTGCAGCATCTGCACGGTGTGGCGCCCCAGCGATTCCAGGCTGACCAACAGCGGCTGGTGCTGCTGGGAGAACTTCTCCAGCGCGGTGCGGCAAATTTTGTCCGCTACGTCGCCAATACGTTCCAGCTCGGCGATGGTTTTGATGATCGCCATCACCAGGCGCAGGTCGCTGGCGGTAGGCTGGCGTTTGGCGATGATACGCACGCAGGCTTCATCGATCGCCACTTCCATCATGTTGACCTTCTGGTCACCGGCGATAACGCGCTTCGCCAGCTCGCTGTCCTGGTTGTGCATCGCGGTGATCGCGTCGGAGAGCTGTTGTTCCACCAGCCCGCCCATCGTCATCACCTGAGTACGGATGTACTCCAGCTCGGCGTTGAACTGGCCAGAAATGTGTTTGTTTAAGTTGAGGTTATCCATCGCGCTCTCCAAATCAACCGTAGCGGCCAGTAATGTAATCTTCGGTTTGTTTCTTCGCTGGCGTAGTAAACAGCGTATCGGTTTCGCTGAATTCGATCAGCTCGCCGAGGTACATAAACGCCGTGTGGTCAGAACAACGCGCCGCCTGCTGCATGTTGTGGGTCACGATCACTACGGTATAGTCTTCTTTCAGCTCGGTGATCAGCTCTTCAATACGCCCGGTGGAGATCGGGTCAAGCGCGGAACACGGCTCATCCAGCAGCAGAACTTCCGGGCGAATCGCGATGCCGCGAGCGATGCACAGACGCTGCTGCTGACCACCGGAGAGGCTATAGCCGCTCTGGTGCAGTTTATCTTTAGTTTCGTTCCACAGCGCGGCTTTGGTCAATGCCCACTGCACGCGTTCATCCATGTCGCTGCGGGACAGCTTTTCAAACAGACGCACGCCAAAAGCGATGTTGTCGTAAATAGACATCGGGAACGGCGTCGGCTTCTGGAAGACCATGCCGACTTTGGCACGCAGCAGGGCGATGTCCTGGCTCTGGGTGAGAATATTTTCCCCATCCAGCAGGATTTCACCTTCTGCACGCTGCTCAGGGTAGAGCGAGTACATTTTGTTAAAGGTACGCAGCAGGGTGGATTTACCACAGCCTGAGGGCCCAATGAAGGCGGTAACCTGGTTCTTCGCGATATCCAGATTGATGTTCTTCAGGGCGTGGAACTTACCGTAATAGAAGTTCAGATCGCGAACCTGGATTTTGCCTGGGGCTAAATCAACCTTACTCATCTGTGTCTTAATCTCCGTCCGGCGCCGCGAGGGCCGCGCCGTAAAATTTAACCGTGTTTACTCTTCGAGAAAATCACGCGCGCCAGAATGTTCAGCAGCAGCACGCAGAGGGTAATGATCAGCACCCCTGCCCAGGCCAGCTGTTGCCACTCGGCAAACGGGCTCATCGCAAATTTGAAAATGGTCACCGGCAGGTTGGCGATAGGCTGCATCATGTCCGTGCTCCAGAACTGGTTGGAGAGGGAGGTGAAGAGCAGCGGAGCGGTTTCGCCAGCGATACGGGCAATCGCCAGCAGCACGCCGGTGATAATCCCGGAGACGGACGCCTTAAGCGTAATCGCGGAGATCATCTTCCATTTTGGTGTTCCCAGTGCGTAAGCTGCTTCGCGCAGGCTGTCCGGCACCAGTTTCAGCATGTTTTCAGTGGTACGAATGACGATAGGCACCTGCAGCAGCGCCAGCGCAATCACGCCCGCCCAGCCGGAGAAGTGTTCCATTTTCGCCACCACGATGGTGTAAACGAACAGACCGACCACAATCGATGGGGCGGACAGAAGAATGTCGTTAATAAAACGAATCACTTCGGCCAGGGCGGATTTACGGCCATATTCGGCCAGATAAATCCCGGCCATGATACCCAGCGGCGTACCGATAACGGTCGCCCACAGGATCAGCAGGCCGCTGCCCGCCAGGGCGTTAGCCAGGCCACCGCCCGCGGTATTAGGCGGAGGCGTCATTTCGGTAAACAGCGCCAGCGACATGCCGTCGATGCCGCGGGTTACCGTGGAAAACAGGATCCACACCAGCCAAAACAGACCGAACACCATGGTCGCCATAGAGAGCGTCAGGGCGATACGGTTCTTCATGCGGCGACGCGCCTGCATTTTGCGGCGCGACTCAGCCAGTGCCGCGCTGCTTTGCATTTCCATCGTGGTCATGAGCGAGCCCCTTCGTTTTTCGCCAGGCGCATAATCATGAACTTAGAGATAGCCAGTACGATAAAGGTAATCACAAACAGAATTAGGCCAAGCTCCATCAGCGCGGCGGTATGCAGGCCGGATTCTGCTTCGGCAAATTCGTTCGCCAGCGCAGAGGTAATACTGTTGCCCGGCATATACAGTGAGGCGCTGTCGAGCTGGTAGGTATTACCGATGATAAAGGTCACCGCCATGGTTTCACCCAGCGCACGGCCAAGGCCAAGCATCACGCCGCCGATAACGCCGTTTTTGGTGAACGGCAAAACAATGCGCCAGATAACTTCCCAGGTGGTACAGCCGATGCCGTAGGCCGATTCTTTCATCATCACTGGCGTTTGTTCGAAGACATCGCGCATCACGGAGGCAATGTAAGGGATGATCATAATGGCGAGGATCACGCCGGCGGCAAGAATGCCGATACCAAACGCAGGGCCAGAGAACAGCGCGCCAACGATAGGCACGGCAGAGAGCACGTTGCCTACGGGTTCCTGGAAGTAAGTCGCGAACAGGGGAGCAAAGATAAACAGGCCCCACATGCCGTACACGATACTTGGAATGGCCGCCAGCAGTTCAATGGCGATACCCAGCGGGCGCTTCAGCCAGCCAGGCGCAAGTTCTGTCAGGAACAGCGCGATACCAAAGCTCACCGGAACCGCAATCAGCAGTGCGATAAACGAGGTTACGAGGGTTCCGTAGATCGGCACCAGTGCGCCGAAGACTTCATTAGGGGCATCCCACTCTTTGGACCAGAGGAAAGAGAAGCCAAACTTCTCAATGCTCGGCAGCGAGGAGATAAACAGCGAGATGATAATCCCACCCAGCAGAAATAGCACAATCAGCGCAGCCAGTCTTACCAGCGCACTGAAAATTACATCGCCTTGTTTGCCAGGGGCTTTAAACGTCGGCTTAGTCACAGCCATAGCGTACTCTTCGTAGTTGCTGAATAAACCGGGGTAACATACCTGTTACCCCAGATTTTTGCACTTAGTACAGCGCCTTACCGGAACTGTCTTTTACATTGGTCTTCCATGCAGCGCGAACTTGTTCAACCACAGAGGCTGGCAGCGTTGCGTAATCCAGGGCGTTAGCTTCTTTCGCGCCAGATTTGTATGCCCAGTCAAAGAACTTCAGCACTTCTGCGCCCTGCTCAGGGTTTTTCTGCTCTTTGTGGACCAGGATGAAGGTGGTGGAGGTGATTGGCCACGCTTCGTCACCTTTCTGGTTGGTCAGATCCTGTGCGAAGGATTTGCTCCAGTCAGCGCCTTTAGCCGCGTTAGCAAAGTTTGCTTCGGTCGGGCTAACTGGCTTACCGTCAGCGGACAGCAGCTTGGTGTAAGTCAGGTTGTTCTGCTTAGCATAAGCGTATTCAACGTAGCCAATGGAGCCTGGCAGACGCTGTACGAAGGCTGCGATGCCGTCGTTGCCTTTGCCGCCCAGACCGGTTGGCCAGTTAACGGTAGAGCCTGCGCCAATTTTAGATTTCCACTCTTCGTTCACTTTAGACAGGTAGCTGGTGAACACGAAGGAAGTACCGGAGCCGTCAGCACGACGAACAACCGCGATGTTCTGATCCGGCAGTTTGTGGCCTGGGTTCAGCTTAGCAATCGCCGGGTCGTTCCATTTTTTGATGGTGCCCAGGTAGATGTCACCCAGGGTTTTGCCGTCCAGGACCAGCTCGCCAGACTTGAAGCCAGGCAGGTTAACCGCCAGCACTACGCCACCGATTACGGTAGGGAACTGGAACAGGCCTTCTTGCTGTAATTTGTCATCCGCCAGAGGGGCGTCAGAAGCGCCGAAGTCAACGGTGTTAGCAATGATTTGCTTCACGCCGCCGGAGGAACCGATACCCTGGTAGTTCACCTTGTTACCAGTTTCTTTCTGGTAGGTATCTGCCCACTTGGCATACACCGGCGCAGGGAAGGTTGCACCAGCGCCAGTCAGGCTTGCAGCTGCAAACGCAGTAGAAGCGCTCAGAGATAAGGTCGCGGCGACAACAGTTGCGACAGTGGTACGCATAACGTTCATAATGTCTCCTGCCAGATGTTCGTAAATTGTTGTTTAATTGAATACAGGGTAGAAAATAGGACAGTTTGGTGACAGTTAAATGTACGAATTATGACAGTTTTATGACAATCCGCTCAGCGCCATAAAAAAACACACAACCCCATGTTTTTTAAAGCATCATTAAATTCAGTTTATTTAAAAAGGTGTTTAAAAATGAAAGCCTATCTGTCTGTATTATGTACGATATCACTCATTATGACAGCCTCTACCGTTTACGCTGATGCCGTTGAAGCACGTAATACGGATAGTTTCAGCTCAACGCTCGCCACCTTTTCAGGAAGTAATACCCTCGTCCCTACATCGATTAAGGAAAGCACAATTGTCGAGATGAAGGATCGCCTGGAAAAGTTGCAGTCAAATTACGACGGTAGCGTCAGGAAAATAGATGAGCAGGAAACCAGGCTGGATGAGATGAAAAACAAACTGTCTCAAATGGAAAGTAAAGCCAATGAGCAGCAATCCAAAATGGACAGCCTGAAGCGGGATAACGAGCAGCTTTCCCGCAAGATTGATGAGCTCGCCCAGAAAATTAAATAACAAAAAAGCCCTCAACTGCGTAGAGGGCTTCTCTATGACTCCGCGACAATTTATCCGGCGACGCTAGAGCACGTCTCTGTCCAGCTCGGGCATCATCACCACGCTCTCCTGCTCGTTAGGATCGGTCCGCGAAATAATCACCACCGCAGGCTCATCGGTATTGTTGTAAGGCAGGTGCGGGGTATCCATCGGGATATAAAGAAAACTGCCGGCGGGAAGCTCAAGAAAATGCTCCAGCGCATCGCCATAAAGCACCGACGAAGTTCCGCTCAGGGCATAAATTGCGGTTTCATGGTGTTCGTGCTTGTGGGCTTTAGCCTGCGAACGAGGAGGAATGGTCGCCAGCTGCATATGAATATGCTGCGAATCGACGGCCTCCTTTGAAACACCTACCTGATAAGAAAGCCCCTGCTTGCCTATAAATACTGGCTGCGGCTTGACCAGCCGACAGTGAGGTTTGTTTGCCGACATTTGTTGTTTCCCGCTCAGAAATAAAAACACCCTACAAACTCGCCGTTCGCAGGGTGGATGCGAAAGCTAACCCGGTATCTCGCCCGAGGTTAGCTTCGTTTATAGCATTATTGATCTGGTGAGAAACGGCTTTTCCATCCGCTAATCGCGACTGATTAGTGACAAAAAATTACTCAACCGTTACCGATTTCGCCAGGTTACGCGGCTGGTCCACGTCAGTGCCTTTGATCAGTGCCACGTGGTAGGACAGCAATTGCAGCGGCACGGTGTAGAAGATAGGCGCAATCACCTCTTCCACATGCGGCATCTCGATGATGTGCATGTTGTCGCTGCTGGTAAAGCCGGCGTCACGGTCGGCGAACACATACAGCTGGCCACCGCGGGCGCGAACCTCTTCGATGTTGGATTTCAGTTTTTCCAACAGCTCGTTGTTCGGAGCCACAACGATAACCGGCATATCGGCATCGATCAGCGCCAGCGGGCCGTGCTTCAGCTCGCCTGCCGCATAGGCTTCAGCGTGAATATAGGAGATCTCTTTCAGCTTCAGCGCACCCTCCATGGCGATCGGGTACTGATCGCCACGGCCAAGGAACAGCGCATGATGTTTGTCAGAGAAATCTTCCGCCAGCTGCTCAATGCGTTTGTCCTGGGACAGCATTTGCTCGATACGGCTTGGCAGCGCCTGCAGGCCATGTACGATATCTTGCTCAACCTGTGCGCCAGCGCCTTTCAGGCGGCTCAGCTTAGCCACCAGCATCAACAGTACGGTCAGTTGAGTGGTAAACGCTTTGGTTGAGGCCACGCCGATTTCCGTTCCGGCATTGGTCATCAGCGCCAGGTCGGATTCACGCACCAGAGAAGAGCCTGCCACGTTACAAATCGCCAGCGAACCGAGATAGCCCAGCTCTTTGGAAAGGCGCAGCGCCGCGAGGGTGTCCGCCGTTTCGCCAGACTGGGAAAGGGTGATCATCAGGCTGTTGCGGCGCACCGCAGATTTGCGGTAGCGGAATTCAGAGGCGATTTCGACATCGCAAGGCACGCCGGCCAGCGCTTCAAACCAGTAGCGGGAAACCATGCCTGAGTTATAGGACGTACCGCAGGCTACGATTTGAATATGCTCAACTTGAGAGAGCATTTCATTGGCTTTTGGCCCCAACTCCGTCAAATCCACTTCACCGTGGCTGATGCGCCCGGCCAGGGTGTTTTTGATGGCGTTCGGCTGCTCGTAGATCTCTTTCTGCATGTAATGACGGTAAATGCCTTTGTCGCCCGCGTCATACTGCAGATTGGATTCGATGTCCGGGCGCTGAACCTGCTCGCCTTTAGTATCAAAAACGGTCACCGCGCGACGGGTCACTTCTGCGATATCGCCTTCTTCGAGGAAGATAAAGCGGCGGGTTACCGGCAACAGCGCCAGCTGATCGGAGGCGATAAAGTTTTCACCCATGCCCAGGCCGATGACCATCGGGCTACCGGAACGCGCGGCCAGCAGCACATCCGGGTTACGGGTATCCATGATTACGGTGCCATAAGCGCCGCGAAGCTGAGGAATAGTGCGAAGGACAGCGTCGCGCAGCGTGCCACCCTGCTCCAGTTCCCAATGCACCAGATGAGCAATAACTTCGGTATCCGTCTGGGAGACAAACGTGTAGCCGCGAGACTGCAGCGCTTCACGCAGCGGCTCGTGGTTTTCGATAATACCGTTGTGTACGACCACAATGTGGTCGGAAACATGTGGGTGAGCATTAATTTCTGAAGGTTCGCCGTGCGTTGCCCAACGGGTATGGGCAATCCCGGTGCCGCCATGCAGAGCGGTTTCTTCCGCAGCTTCTGCGAGCTTCTGTACTTTACCCAGACGACGCAGACGGGTCATGTGACCTTTGTCGTCAACAACCGCCAGGCCCGCAGAGTCGTACCCGCGGTATTCCAGACGACGAAGCCCTTCGAGAAGGATTTCAGCGATATCACGTTGCGCCACTGCGCCAACAATTCCACACATAATTTTTAAGTCCTGATAATGGCGTTAGCCATGTGTTGTCGCTGACCTGTTTATTCCGGTTTTCCGGAGCCCCGAGCCTTGTAGAAAGTGGGGTTATTTTTATGGTTACTGCCTTTGGGCGGGGCGTTTTCAAGAACGACCCTCACCCCAGCCCTCTCCCTGGAAGGGAGAGGGCGGAAATCTGTGTTTTGTTCAGCTCCCTGGCCCTTAGAGAGGAAGGGAAAGCTGTCTCAGTCCAGTTGCCTCTCCCTTTGGGGAGAGGGTTAGGGTGAGGGGAAATTACTTTTTCTTAACCGGACGCTGCCAGCCCTGAATGTGTTTCTGTTTTACGCGGCTCATCACCAGTTCATTTTCAGCAATGTCGCGCGTCACTGTCGTCCCGGCGCCAATGGTGACACCGCTGGCCACGGTGATCGGGGCCACCAGTTGAGTATCAGAGCCAACAAACACGTCATCACCAATGATCGTTTTATGTTTGTTCGCGCCATCGTAATTGCAGGTAATTGTGCCTGCACCGATGTTCACGTTGTCGCCAATTTCGGCATCACCGAGGTAGCTCAAATGGCCCGCTTTAGAACCTTTCCCCAGACGAGCTTTCTTCATTTCAACGAAGTTGCCCACGTGAGCGCCTTCCGCTAGTTCCGCGCCAGGGCGCAGGCGGGCAAATGGCCCGATGGTGCAGGCGGCTTCAAGCGTCGCATCTTCAATAACCGTATACGGACTGATTTCGCAGTCATCACCGATGACGGCATTTTTAATCACGCAGCCGGTCCCAATCTTCACGCGGTTACCCAGCGTAACGCGGCCTTCCACAATGACATTAGTATCTATTTCAACATCGCGCCCGTGCGTGAATTCACCGCGTAGATCGAACCGAGCCGGATCGCGGAGCATAACGCCCGCCAGCAGCAGCTTATCGGCCTGCTCCGTCTGGTAAACGCGCTCCAGGCGAGAAAGCTGCAGGCGGTTATTCACGCCTTCGACTTCACTCAGGCGATCCGGATGAACGGCGGCAATTTCACGCCCTTCACCATGAGCCAGAGCAATAATGTCCGTGATGTAAAACTCGCCCTGGGCGTTGTTGTTATCCAGCTTGCCGAGCCAGCGCTTCAGATCTGCGCCGTTAGCCACCAGAATCCCGGTGTTGATTTCATTGATTTTGCGCTGCTCTTCGCTGGCGTCTTTATGCTCAACGATGCCAACGACCTTGCCATTTTCCCGCGCAATGCGGCCGTAGCCGGTCGGATCATCAAGCTTAACGGTCAGCAAACCAATGCCGCCTTGCGGTTTAGCTTCACGCAGGCGCCGTAAAGTCTCGACGGAGATAAGCGGCACATCGCCGTACAGCATCAGAATGTCTTCGTCATCGGCAAAGAACGGCGCCGCCATCTGCATCGCGTGGCCGGTTCCCAGCTGCTCCGCCTGCAGCACCCAGTTAAGCGAGCCGTCGTTCAGGGTTTGCTTTAGCAGATCCCCGCCGTGGCCATACACCAGGTTCACCCGCTGGGCGCCTAATTTATTAGCGGCATCAATGACATGCTGAACCATTGGCTTCCCAGCCAGCGTGTGCAGCACCTTTGGAAGATCTGAGTACATGCGGGTTCCTTTGCCGGCGGCAAGGATAACCACGCTCATTGCGCTGTTTGACATACGTGTCCTGAATCTGTTTAGTGTGTGAAGTAAAGCGATTTAGCCTTGAAAATTCTACATATTTTGCACCAAAAAATACGTTGCTGCTAATTTCACCGCCTTGAGATTATCTGCGTCTTTTATAGCAGTAATCGCGGCAGAATCCATGAGAATTAAGGCCGAAATAGGGGCTAAACACCCCGAGAAAACCGCTATCTAGCTGGTTTTATGGTTATTTTGAGCATGGAATAAAGCTGAGAAATAAAAAATGCCAGTCAGGTTTCCCGGACTGGCATTTGTCTTTTCAAGCAGGTAGTTACATCGCTTTTTTGGTTAACTCGATAACGCGCAGTTTGGCGATCGCTTTAGCCAGTTCAGCAGAAGCCTGAGCGTAATCCACGTCACCATGGGAGCTGTGCATGTGCTCTTCAGCTTTGCGTTTCGCTTCCAGGGCACGCGCTTCGTCGAGATCCTGACCGCGAATTGCGGTGTCAGCCAGGACGGTTACGTTACCCGGCTGCACTTCCAGAACACCGCCGGACAGGTAGATAAACTCTTCATGTCCGTGCTGTTTAACGATGCGAATCATACCAGGCTTAATGGCGGTGAGCAGCGGGGCGTGACCTGGGTAGATACCCAGCTCACCTTCGCTACCCGTTACCTGGATCTTTTCGACCAGACCGGAGAACATTTGCTGCTCCGCGCTGACGACGTCCAGGTGGTAAGTCATAGCCATGTCACCCTCCGATTAGGCGTTAAAGTTTTTTCGCTTTCTCAACGGCTTCGTCGATGGAGCCAACCATGTAGAACGCCTGCTCTGGCAGATGGTCGTATTCGCCGTCCATGATGCCTTTAAAGCCACGGATGGTATCTTTCAGCGAAACGTATTTGCCTGGAGAACCGGTAAAGACTTCTGCTACGAAGAATGGCTGAGACAGGAAGCGCTGGATCTTACGCGCACGTGCTACAACCAGTTTGTCTTCTTCGGACAGTTCGTCCATACCCAGAATCGCGATGATGTCTTTCAGTTCCTGGTAACGCTGCAGGATAGACTGAACGCCACGCGCGGTATCGTAGTGCTCCTGACCAACAACCAGTGGATCCAGCTGGCGGCTGGTGGAGTCCAGCGGGTCAACTGCCGGGTAAATACCCAGAGATGCGATCTGACGGCTCAGCGTAACGGTTGAGTCCAGGTGCGCAAAGGTGGTCGCCGGAGACGGGTCAGTCAAGTCATCCGCAGGAACGTAAACGGCCTGTACGGAGGTGATAGAACCGGTCTTGGTGGAGGTAATACGCTCCTGAAGAACACCCATCTCTTCTGCCAGAGTTGGCTGATAACCTACCGCAGAAGGCATACGACCCAGCAGTGCAGATACTTCTGTACCGGCCAGGGTATAACGGTAGATGTTATCAACGAACAGCAGAACGTCGCGGCCTTCGTCACGGAATTTTTCCGCGATGGTCAGACCGGTCAGCGCTACGCGCAGACGGTTACCTGGTGGCTCGTTCATCTGGCCGTAAACCAGTGCTACTTTATCCAGAACGTTGGAGTCGGTCATTTCGTGGTAGAAGTCGTTACCCTCACGAGTACGTTCACCCACGCCCGCAAACACGGAATAACCGGAGTGCTCGATCGCGATGTTACGGATCAGCTCCATCATGTTTACGGTTTTACCTACGCCCGCACCACCGAACAGACCAACTTTACCGCCCTTAGCGAACGGACAAATCAGGTCGATAACTTTGATGCCGGTTTCCAGCAGTTCCTGAGAGCTGGACAGCTCTTCGTAGGAAGGTGCTGCACGGTGAATAGCCCAACGGTCTTCTTCGCCGATGTCGCCTTTCATGTCGATTGGCTGACCCAGCACGTTCATGATACGGCCCAGGGTCGCTTTACCTACCGGGACTTCGATCGGGTGCTCGAGGTCATTGACTTGCAGACCGCGACGCAGACCGTCGGAGGAACCCATTGCGATGGTACGCACGATACCGCCGCCGAGCTGCTGCTGAACTTCCAGCACCAGCTTCTCATTGTTGTTCTGTACCTCAAGCGCGTCATAAACGCGCGGTACGCCGTCCTGAGGGAACTCGACGTCCACCACGGCGCCGATTACCTGGACAATCTTTCCAGTAGCCATCTTGAATCCTCTACGTAATTCGTTTACCCGTCATATTTCAATTTGCAGATGCGTTGACTGCCTTCCCTCACCTCCGTCACTTACTGAAGTAAGCTCTTGAGGATTTGCTCAGTTGGCGTCTTTCTGCAAACCGAACTATTTAGGGTAATAAACCTGGTTTAAACCGCGGACGCACCACCGACGATTTCGGTAAGTTCCTGAGTAATGCTGGCCTGACGAGCTTTGTTGTATACCAACCGCAGCTCTTTAATCAGGCTGCCGCCGTTATCGGTTGCGGCTTTCATCGCCACCATACGTGCGGCCTGCTCGCTGGCCAGGTTTTCTACGACGCCCTGATAAACCTGAGACTCAACATAACGACGCAGCAGGGTGTCCAGCAGCGCTTTCGGGTCCGGTTCGTACAGGTAGTCCCAGGATTTACGCTTCAGATCCTCATCTTCTGATGCCGGTAACGGCAGCAGCTGAGTGATGGTCGGAACCTGAGACATGGTGTTAACAAATTTGTTGCTGACAACGTACAGCTTGTCCAGACGACCTTCGTCGTAGGCTTGCAGCATCACTTTCACCGGGCCGATCAGTTCAGACAGGGAAGGGGTATCTCCCATGCCGGTAACCTGAGCAACCACGTTGCCGCCAACGGAGTTGAAGAAAGAAACGCCTTTAGAGCCGATCATCGCGAGTTCGCTCTGAACGCCCTTATCGGACCACTCTTTCATATCCGCCAGCACTTTTTTGAACAAGTTAATGTTCAAACCGCCGCACAAACCACGATCGGTCGACACCACCAGGTAGCCCACGCGCTTAACGTCGCGTTCTTCCAGGTATGGGTGCTTATATTCCAGATTACCGTTCGCAAGGTGACCAATCACTTTGCGCATGGTATCTGCATAAGGACGGCTGGCCGCCATGCGATCCTGCGATTTACGCATTTTGGAAGCGGCGACCATCTCCATCGCTTTGGTGATCTTCTGCGTGTTCTGGACGCTTGCGATCTTACTACGTATCTCTTTTGCGCCGGCCATGAGCTTCTCCTCAATGCCTTGCGGCTTGCCCTAGAGCAAGCCGCCAGACGTTACCAGGACTGGGTTGCTTTAAAGGAGTCGAGGATGCCTTTCAGCTTGCCTTCGATCTCGTCGTTATAGCCACCGGTCTGGTTAATTTCTTGCATCAGCGGAGCGTGATCACGGTCAGCGTAAGCCAGCAGAGCGGCTTCGAAGCTACCGATTTTCGCCAGTTCCACGTCTTCGAGGTAACCGCGTTCAGCCGCGAACAGCACCAGACCCTGTTGTGCAACAGACATTGGGGCATACTGTTTCTGTTTCAGCAGCTCGGTCACTTTCTGACCGTGGCTCAGCTGTTTACGGGTGGCTTCATCCAGATCGGATGCGAACTGAGAGAACGCAGCCAGTTCACGATACTGTGCCAGCGCGGTACGAATACCACCGGACAGTTTCTTGATGATCTTGGTCTGAGCAGCACCACCAACACGAGATACCGAAATACCTGGGTTAACTGCCGGACGAATACCGGAGTTAAACAGGTTGGTTTCCAGGAAGATCTGACCATCGGTAATCGAAATTACGTTGGTTGGAACGAACGCAGAAACGTCACCCGCCTGGGTTTCGATGATCGGCAGAGCGGTCAGGGAGCCGGTTTTACCTTTAACTTCACCTTTGGTGAAAGCTTCCACGTATTCCGCGTTAACGCGGGATGCGCGCTCCAGCAGACGGGAGTGGAGGTAGAACACGTCGCCCGGGAACGCTTCACGACCTGGTGGACGACGAAGCAGCAGGGAAACCTGACGATAAGCAACAGCCTGTTTAGACAGGTCATCGTATACGATCAGCGCATCTTCACCGCGGTCACGGAAGTATTCGCCCATTGCGCAACCAGCATATGGTGCCAGGTATTGCAGTGCAGCGGATTCAGAAGCAGTTGCCACAACAACGATGGTGTTGGACAGTGCGCCGTGCTCTTCCAGTTTACGAACCACGTTAGAAATGGTGGACGCTTTCTGGCCGATAGCCACGTACACACATTTAATACCGGAGTCACGCTGGTTGATGATGGCATCGATTGCCATCGCGGTTTTACCGGTCTGACGGTCACCGATGATCAGCTCACGCTGGCCACGGCCGATTGGAATCATCGCATCGACGGATTTATAACCGGTCTGCACCGGCTGGTCGACGGACTGACGTTCGATTACGCCTGGCGCGATAACTTCGATTGGCGAGAAGCCATCGTTATCAACCGGACCTTTACCGTCGATTGGTGCACCCAGGGTGTTCACCACGCGGCCCAACAGGCCACGGCCAACCGGAACTTCCAGAATACGGCCAGTACACTTAACCTTCATGCCTTCGGCGAGGTCAGCGTATGGGCCCATCACTACAGCACCTACGGAGTCGCGCTCCAGGTTCAGTGCGATAGCGTAACGGTTACCCGGCAGGGAAATCATCTCACCCTGCATACAATCGGCCAGGCCGTGAACGCGGATAATACCGTCACTTACAGAAACAATTGTACCTTCGTTATGAGCTTCGCTCACAACATTGAACTGAGCAATGCGCTGCTTGATCAGTTCGCTGATTTCGGTGGAATTCAGTTGCATGCTCCAGTCCCCTTAAGACTGCAAGACGTCTGCAAGGCGTTCAAGACGGCCGCGTACGCTACCGTCAATGACCATATCACCCGACTGGATGATAACGCCCGCCATAACAGACTTATCGATTTTGCAATTCAGCTTAACTTTGCGTGACAGACGTTTTTC
Source organism: Enterobacter sp. Ag1 (assembly GCA_000277545.1). GTDB lineage: Bacteria > Pseudomonadota > Gammaproteobacteria > Enterobacterales > Enterobacteriaceae > Cedecea. The sequence continues at coordinate 98,741 of AKXM01000026.1, forward strand.
CATTGCGGACGTAATGTTTGCAAGCTGTTCATGGCTAAGTTCAGCCGCGGAGGTTACCTGAACCTCTGCAATCGCTTCACTCAGCGCGCGTAAATGCGCGAACTGCTCAAGAACATCCGGGAGCGCTTTTAAACGGCCGTTATCAGCCATCACCTTAATCAGGTTCTGGCCGTTGGCGTCCAGCTGCTCGCCGCAAATGGCGATGAACGAATCTGCGAGCGTTTCTGGTGCCAGGGCACCGGAAAGAAGCTCTTCCATTTGTTCGTTTTTCGTTACCTCGGCAGCAAACGCCAGCATGTTCTGCCAGCGGTCTACGCTCTGGTTTTCGACGGCAAAGTCAAAAGCTGCTTTGGCGTAGGGGCGAGCTACAGTAACAAATTCAGACATCAGCCCCTCCCTCCTTACAGTTCAGCGACCAGTTTATCGACGATGTCGCTGTTAGCAGCTTCATCTACGGAACGTTCGATTATCTTCTCGGCACCGGCAATTGCCAGCAGAGCGACCTGCTTACGCAGCTCTTCACGAGCGCGTTTACGCTCAGCGTCGATTTCTGCCTGAGCCTGCCCAACGATTTTGTTACGTTCCTGCTCTGCCTCAGTTTTCGCTTCATCAAGGATCTGGGCACGGCGTTTGTTCGCCTGCTCAATGATCACCTGAGCTTCCGCTTTGGCTTTTTTCAGCTGGTCGGTCGCGTTGGCCTGTGCAAGGTCAAGGTCCTTTTGAGCACGTTCTGCAGAAGCAAGACCGTCAGCAATTTCTTTCTGACGCTTCTCGATGGCTGCCATTAATGGCGGCCATACGTACTTCATGCAGAACAGAACAAACAGGACAAACGCGATGGCCTGGCCGAGGATTGTTGCGTTAATGTTCACAGCACAATGCCTCTTTGTTAGTTAACGTTCTGATATTACTAGATGACTCAAACATCGCTCACTAGGCGACGGCGAACATCACGTACAGACCCAGACCAACAGCGATCATTGGGATTGCATCCACCAGACCCATAACGATAAAGAACTGAGTACGCAGCAGTGGAATCAGATCTGGTTGGCGTGCAGCGCCTTCCAGGAATTTGCCCCCGAGGATGCCGATACCGATCGCAGCACCGATTGCCGCCAGACCCATCATCACAGCGGCAGCCATGTACAGCAGATCCATATTCAGGTTTTCCATGACAGTCTCCAAGTTTGTTTCAGTTAAACGCAGTAGTGGTAAGTAAATTAATGTTCTTCAGACGCCATCGACAGATAGACGATCGTCAGAACCATGAAGATGAAGGCTTGCAGCGTAATAATCAGGATGTGGAAAATGGCCCACGGCACATTCAGAATCCACTGTGACCACCACGGCAACAGACCTGCAATCAGAATGAAAATCAGCTCACCGGCATACATGTTGCCGAACAGTCGCAGACCCAGTGATACAGGTTTGGACAGCAGGCTTACCCCTTCAAGGATTAAGTTGACAGGAATAAATGCCCAGTGATTGAACGGCTGCAGCGTCAGCTCTTTCGTGAAGCCGCCAATGCCTTTCATTTTGATGCTGTAGAACAGAATGAGGATAAACACGCCTAGCGCCATAGACAGGGTGATATTCACGTCCGCAGACGGCACCACGCGCAGGGCTGGCAGGCCTAAGAAGTGCTCGCCGATAAGCGGCAGCAGATCGATAGGCAACAGATCCATCAAGTTCATCAGGAAGACCCAGACGAAAATCGTCAGGGCGAGTGGAGCGATAACCTTGCTTTTGCCATGGTACATGTCTTTCACGCTGCCATGCACAAAGCCAATAATCAGCTCGATAAAAGTCTGAAATTTACCCGGGACGCCGCTGGTTGCGGTTTTCGCCACTTTACGGAACAACACCAAGAACACCAGCCCCAGAAATACTGAGAAGAACATGGAGTCGATGTTGAGCGTCCAGAAGGTAGCCGGGGGGTTATGCGGATCCACCAGCGAGAAAGTACGCAGGTCCAACTGAAGGTTATTCAGGTGGTGACCTATATACTCCTGCGGTGTAGAGATTTCTCCTGCAGACATGATGCCTCTTACCCTTTGTTGTTAATTACAGCTGGTGCGAGTATCTGCACAACCAGCACCGAAACCCACGTCACTATTAGCGGCAATACCACCGCCTTAAAGTACGCCAGCGCCACCACTAAAATGATGAAGGTCGCAATCACCTTTAGCACTTCGCCGAAAGCGAATGTCCAGGCCACTCGGCCTTTTGCGGGTGTATGCGCCTGATGACGCCAGGCAAAAATCATAAACAGCGCGTTTGGCAACCAAACCGCCAGGCCTCCACCGAGAGCGGAAGCGCCCCAAGAAGGAGCTTTAAGGCAAAACAGCAGTCCAATTGCTACCACAGCCAGAAGTTGGATGAACAGAAGCTTGCGGGCTACATTCTTACTCAAGAGCGACACAGACATGACGTTTCCTAACTCCTGCTACCTATGAGGTATGTCGCGTGTCGTATAAAACTGTCTTTGCGACGCTGAGTCAAGCCTCAAAAAGCGAGCAAATTATACGGTGCGGCCCAGTGATTTCAAACAATAAGTAGCGAAAAGGTGAACAAATGTTTAATTAATTTTCCGCAGAGCCGTTTTCTGACTTTTGGTGAATCGCATCGGCTTCCTCAAAAAGTGCAAATAAGCCGAAATCCCTGACAGCAAAGCGTGCACACGATCACAAATTAAACATCTTATCGGCAGACATTATTTTGCCGCTTAAGAAAGCACTAATTACAGATGACTGATAATTAAGCTGATTAATGTGCACTCTGTTTAAAACAAGCTGAAACATCATAAAAACCTTTCATTGACATTCCAGTTAAACTTTTAACATCCGACAAAGGCCGTTTTTCGGCATAATTTTAGCCGGATGATATTTTCGAATAAAATTATTACCCTGGTAATTAATCACTTTTAAGTTAAAAACAGGATAAATCCGAGTTAAAGATTGGTTAAATGTAACCAACCATTACATCGATCGCCCCGTCTTTTTTCAACCTCAGTGAAACATCTCTATCGCGTCGTTTTTTGATAAATATTAAGTTTTGTTTGCCTTAATCAGCACCAAATGCCTCTCCCCTTCCAGGCTCGGCACGTTGAGTTTGACGATATTTTCAACGGTGAATCCGGCAGGCAGTTGGGTAATTTCTTCATCCGGACGCACCCCTTTCAGCGCATAGAACTTCCCGTGCGCAGCAGGCAGATGGTGACACCAGTTCACCATGTCGCTTAGCGAGGCAAAAGCCCGGCTGATAACGCCGTCAAACGGAGGTTCCGCCGGAAAATCCTCCACGCGACTTTGTACCGGAGTAATGTTTTCCAGCTTCAGCTCGTGCTGGACCTGACGCAGGAATCGCACACGCTTGCCGAGGCTGTCCAACAGGGTGAAATGCGAATCAGGGCGCACGATTGCCAGCGGTATCCCAGGCAGACCAGGGCCCGTGCCAACGTCGATAAACCGGCTGCCCTGCAAATGCGGTTCGACCACAATGCTATCCAGAATATGCCGCACCAGCATTTCATCAGGATTACGCACCGAAGTGAGGTTATAGGCCTTGTTCCATTTGTCGAGCAGCGAAACATAGCCCACCAGTTGCTGCTGCTGATTTTCAGGGAGAGTGATGCCCGCTTCTTTCAGCAGGCGAGATAATTTAGTCAGCACGTCATAAACCCATCAAAAAAAGAGGCCAGGATTGCCTGGCCTGTTGTCGTCTGTTTTTAAGCGCTGCGTCGCAGCAGCCCTTGTTTTTTAAGCCAGACAAGCAAAATAGAGATTGCCGCAGGGGTAATACCCGAGATGCGCGATGCCTGTCCAATGGAAACCGGTTTGTGATCGTTAAGTTTGGCGATCACTTCGTTAGACAGCCCGCTCACCTGACTATAGTCGAGCGTGGCTGGCAACACAGTATTCTCATTGCGCTGCTGTTTTTCAATCTCATCCTGCTGGCGCGCGATGTAGCCTTCGTATTTAACCTGGATCTCGACCTGTTCGGCAGCCTGAGGATCTTGAAGTCCTGGCGCAAAGGTCGACAGCTGGGTCATCGCAGCGTAGGTCATTTCTGGGCGACGCAGCAGATCTTCGCCGTTAGCTTCTTTGGAAAGCGGGGCACTGAGCTGCGCGTTCACCTCTGCTACCTGCTCAGAGTTCGGGTGCAGCCAGATATCTTTCAGGCGCTGGCGCTCACGTTCGATCATTTCCAGCTTATCGTTGAAACGAGCCCAGCGAGCATCATCGACCAGACCCAGCTCACGACCGGCTTCGGTGAGACGCAGATCGGCGTTGTCTTCACGCAGCATCAGGCGATATTCAGCCCTGGAAGTAAACATACGGTACGGTTCTTTGGTCCCCAGAGTGCACAGGTCATCAACCAGCACGCCAAGGTAAGCCTGATCGCGACGCGGTGCCCAACCCTCTTTCTCGGCAGAGAAGCGTGCGGCATTGAGACCGGCAAGCAGGCCCTGAGCAGCGGCCTCTTCGTAACCGGTGGTGCCGTTGATCTGACCAGCAAAGAATAGCCCCTGGATAAACTTGCTTTCCAGCGTTGGTTTCAGATCGCGCGGATCGAAAAAGTCATACTCAATCGCGTAGCCTGGGCGAACGATCTTCGCATTCTCCATTCCCTTCATCGAACGAACGATTTGCATCTGAACGTCAAACGGCAGGCTGGTGGAGATCCCGTTCGGGTAAATTTCGTTGCTGGTCAGCCCTTCAGGCTCCAGGAAGATTTGGTGCGCGTTGCGATCGGCAAAACGCATCACTTTGTCTTCGATAGACGGGCAGTAACGAGGACCAATGCCTTCGATAATCCCTGCATACATTGGACTGCGGTCGAGGTTATTACGAATGACCTCGTGAGTTTGCTCATTGGTATGCGTGATGTAGCAAGGTACCTGCTCCGGGTGCTGGTTCACGTTCCCCATGAAGGAGAAGACCGGCATCGGGTTATCTCCGTGCTGCGGAGCAAGTACGCTGAAATCAATGGTGCGGGCGTCAATGCGCGGAGGTGTCCCGGTTTTCAGGCGACTGACGCGCAAAGGCAGTTCACGTAAGCGACGTGAGAGCGGGATCGACGGAGGATCGCCTGCACGGCCGCCGCTGTAGTTATCCAGCCCGATGTGGATCTTACCATCCAGGAAGGTGCCTACCGTCAGCACAACCGCTTTCGCGCGGAATTTAAGCCCCATCTGGGTGACCGCACCGACGACACGATCGTTCTCAACGATAAGATCTTCAACCGCCTGCTGGAAAATCATCAGGTTTGGCTGGTTCTCCAGCGCGGTGCGCACGGCCTGCCGGTAAAGCACACGGTCTGCCTGAGCGCGAGTGGCGCGGACTGCCGGGCCTTTGCTGGCGTTTAGTATTCTAAACTGAATACCTGCATGATCGATCGCGGTAGCCATCAGGCCACCGAGAGCATCCACTTCCTTAACCAAATGTCCCTTGCCAATACCGCCAATAGCCGGGTTACAGGACATCTGTCCCAGCGTGTCGATATTGTGTGTCAGAAGCAGGGTCTGCTGACCCATACGAGCTGCGGCCATTGCCGCCTCTGTGCCTGCATGACCCCCGCCGATGATAATGACGTCAAAAGGATCTGGATAAAACATGGTAACTGCCTCGGTTTCGCGAATGAGGGTTTGTGACTTCCCGGGCTGGGGATTCTACTCAACTTTAGTCTTTCGAGAAAGCATCGGGATCTTCGGTTATTAAAAGAAGATCTTTTTTATTTAAAGATCTCTTTATTGTGATCTCTTATTAGGATCGACCACCTCTGTGGATAAGCCATTTATCCATTTTAGGATCAACAACCTGGAAAGGATCGTTTGCTGTGTACTACCGGTGATCCCAGACCGTATAAGCTGGGATCAGAATTGAGGTTTATGCACAACTCAAAAAGTGAACAGCGGTTGTTATTGGGATAACTACGGGTTAATCCAAGCTTTTAACCAGAGTTATCCACATCTGATCGCGCAATCTTTACACTTCAGGGAGTAAATTAATCCAGGAACCAACCCAAATTTCGGCTGGATCCTCAGGAATGTCGTGATCGAGGATGTTAATTTTGAGCAAGGATCCTATGCGGGTTGCACCACATTCGGTCAAAAGCAGATCGATCTTCTCTATAGCACCGCAAAACGTGTCGTATTCACGGCTGCCGATCCCGATCGCGCCATAGCTTACGTCGCTCAGATCCGGGCGCTGTTCATTTATAGCGTCATAGAAAGGCTGCAGGTTGTCCGGCAGATCGCCAGCACCATGTGTGGAAGAGACCACCAGCCAGATACCGCTGGCTTTAAGATCTTCTAAAAGAGGGCCATGCAGCATTTCAGTGCCGTGTCCCGCTTCTTCAAGCTTCTCTGCCAGATGTTCTGCTACATATTCGGCACTACCCAGAGTACTGCCGCTAATCAGAGTGATATCAGCCATTGTGTCCCGCCTTTTCAAATCGTCGCGTATTGTACGCTGTGAAAGAGCGGGGATCTACCTGTGGATAATATGGGTATTAAAATTAACGATCAGGGCCGGATAGTGCGCATGATCGGGTTCTGCAGCGAGATCAGCGTTTCAGTGGACTGAATTTCATCGATTGTTTGGATCTTGTTGATAAGTACCTGCTGGAGGGCATCAATGGATCGGCACATCACCTTAATAAAGATGCTGTAGTGGCCGGTGGTGTAGTAAGCCTCGGTCACCTCATCCAGGTTTTCCAGCTTGGTCAGAGCGGAGGGATAATCTTTGGCGCTTTTCAGAATGATGCCAATAAAGCAGCAGACATCGTAGCCGAGCTGCTTCGGGCTGATGTCGATACGCGCCCCGGTAATGATCCCCGCCTGCTTCATCTTTTCGACGCGGACGTGAATGGTGCCCGGGCTGACGCCAAACTGTTTGGCCAGTTCTGCATATGCGGTGCGGGCATTGGCCATTAATGCTTCGAGTATGCCGCGATCGAGATTGTCGATCTGATAATTATCCATCACTTTTTCCTATGATAAATGCCGATTTTCCATTTTTTATAGCCCTAAATTCGTTGATTAAAAAGAGGCTGGCCTTTTTTATTGTTGATTATTGAATACGGTGACGTTTCTGTTGCTTAATCGATGACAGAAACACCACAACAAAGAGAAAAGCCATGAAAACCGCCTGGATTGCTAAACAACGTCAGATCAGTTTTGTGAAAACCCATTTTTCCCGTCAGCTGGAAGAGAAGCTGGGCCTGATAGAAGTACAGGCGCCGATCCTCAGCCGCGTAGGGGATGGCACACAGGACAACCTTTCTGGCAGCGAGAAAGCAGTGCAGGTGAAGGTGAAAACCTTGCCGCAGGCGCAGTTTGAAGTGGTGCATTCGCTGGCCAAATGGAAAAGAAAAACGCTCGGCCAGCACGACTTCAGCGCGGGCGAAGGGCTTTACACGCACATGAAAGCTCTTCGCCCCGATGAAGACCGTTTATCCCCGATTCACTCGGTCTATGTCGATCAGTGGGACTGGGAACGCGTGATGGGTGACGGCGAACGCCACACCGGCACGCTAAAACAAACCGTAGAGAGCATCTGGGCGGCAATTAAGTCTACCGAGGCTGAAGTGAGTGAGCGGTTTGGCCTGGCCGCCTTGCTGCCGGAGAAAATCCATTTTGTTCACAGCGAAACGTTATTGCAGCGCTTCCCTGGTCTGGACGCAAAAGGCCGCGAGCGGGCTATCGCTAAAGAACTTGGCGCGGTCTTCTTAATCGGTATCGGGGGCAAGCTGTCGGACGGGAAACGTCACGACGTCCGCGCCCCGGATTATGATGACTGGTCAACCGGCGGGGAAGCAGGTTTACCGGGGCTGAACGGCGATATCCTGGTCTGGAACCCGGTGCTGGAAGATGCGCTGGAGCTTTCTTCTATGGGGATCCGCGTGGATGCGGACACCCTGAAGCGCCAACTGGCGATCACCGGAGATGAAGACAGGCTCCAGCTCGAATGGCACCAGTCGCTGGTGAAAGGTGAAATGCCGCAAACCATCGGCGGCGGCATTGGCCAGTCCCGCCTGACGATGCTGCTGCTTCAGCTGCCGCATATTGGCCAGGTTCAGTGCGGCATCTGGTCGCCAGAAGTGCAGGCTAAGGTTAGCGACCTGCTGTGAGTCTTAGCGCCGCCAGCGACGCAGCAGGCGGCTTCTCATCCCGGTGTCAAAGCGCCAGATATGGTCAAAGATGCGCATGATGCCGGGTTTTCCATGCCCCGACATGGCGACCGCGTGAAAGCGGTTCTGATACTGCCGCTGCAGCGCCTTCACGCTGCTGACGACATCATCCGGCAGCCGCTGGGCGATAAAGTCTGAGATCACCACCGCATCGGCATCGTGCCAGTCTCCGGTTTGCATTTTTTCCAGGATCGAGCGGAAACAGCTGGCAAGATCCGTCCCGCCGCTGAAGTGCTGGCTTAAAAAACGGATCGCCTGATCGATGCCGTCCCGCCCGCTGACCTCATAGCGCACCACTTCGCTGGAAAACAGCATAATAAAGCAGCGCCGGTTGTCGGCGAGGGCAATGCGCATCAGCGCCAGGCAAAAAGCCTTTGCGCATTGCTCGTTGAATCCGCCCATGGAGCCGGAAGTGTCCACGCAGACAATAAATGGCCCGCGAGGTTGTTCGTCAAAATCCTGATGGGCGACCGGGCGTTCGATGATTTTTTCACGCCATGCGTCACCGTGCAGACGGTAAGTGAGCAGTTGCTTCTCCACCAGGCGGCGGTAGAACTCAAATTCCAGTTCGGTAATCCCCAGGGTTGCCAGTTCGGGCGGCAGCAGGCGCAGGATATCGTCGCTGCGCTGTAGGCCGTCAACCTGTTCGGGCACGGTGGCAGGTTCCCGAACCAGCATACGCCAGGGCTCCGTGGGGGAATCTTTCCGCGGGACCGATTTTGCCTCGCGGGAGCGGCCCAGCTGTTCGGCAAGCTGCATCAGCTCGGGCTGGCCGGTGAGAAACTCGCCGTATTGCACAATCAGCTGATAGTCCCCGCGCTTGAGCGCGCCGCCGCTCATGTCCCACAGCTTGCCCGCTGCTTTATCGTTTTCGGCAAGTGCGGGGTCCAGTTGCCCGCTAAGTGCCAGCCGCTCCTGAATCTCCGCCAGCAGCTTGTCGCGCTCGTCTTCTAACAGCTGCTGGTTAAGCGACGTGGCCTGTACAACTAGGCTCAACCGCCAGCGCTGCAGAAACAGCGTATGCTGCGCCGGGGTGAAGTGCGGGTTATCAGCCACCAGCGTTTTGGCCTGTTCATAGAACGGCGAGCCGAGCTTATGCAGCAGCTGAATAATTTCCGGCAGCCGCATGATGAGCTGCCCGGTGGTGAGTAACTGACTCTGCTGGTAGCAAAGGACTTCCTGCGCCAGCTCATCCGGGACGTGTCCGTCCTTCAGTCGGCCTTTGAGCTGGTCTCGCCAGCGAGGTAAGTCTTCACTAACTGCTTTTTTCAAACGCGGGAATTTTTCGAAAAACACCGCCAGCTGCGGGGCAGCCAGCAGGGTAATAATGATCTCTTCTATCAGTTCGCCTTCACCAATAGTCAGGATCATATCCAGCGTTTCAACGCTTATCATTGCCGGGCCTGTTTCAGCTGTGCCGCAACGTCCTGCAGGCTGGCTTCAATTTTTCCCAGCCAGTCGCTTTCAATAAACAGGCATTTTTGCTGATCGTTAAAGCGCTCGTGCTGCTGGTGTAACGCGGCGTCGAGATCGTCAAACTGCTTTTTGATCTCATCCGGTACGCCCTGTTGCTGGTGGCCCGGCAGCGCCAGCCGTGTGGCCTGAAGGCTAACATCGCGAATGGTCAGGTGCAGGCTGTTGTCCACTTCAAGGTTAAGCAACTGCGCAAAACCAATGCCGTTCAACTTGCCGCGGATCTCGCCTCCTTTATTAAGCCACTGCGCCAGCGCCTCACGCGCCAGGGTGATATGAATCACTTCGATATCGTGCAGTTTCAGCGGCTTTTGCAGTAAAAGCGTTAGCGTTTCGCCGGTTATCTCATCCGGGAGCTGGTATTGCGGCTTGCGGCTGAACATACCGGTCTGCTTGAGCACGGTGAAAGCGTCCCGATCGCTGCTTTGCTGCTGAAGCTGGAGGCGGCGCTGGACGATACCGCTGAGCTTGCTCAGAATGGCCTGCTGCTGCCACGCGTGGCCGGTCATCAATACTTCAATCTGCTGCTGCATCAAATTCATGGTTGCCGTGTCGTGCCACAGACAGTCTTTGAGCAGGATAAGATCGATAGGCGCCACGGCATCGCGGCCGTTAAAGAAGGCGCTGGCCTGCAGCAGACGAATGGCTTTTTTCCAGCGGCGATCGGATACATAAGGTGCCCCCGGCGTGGCCTCAAGCAGCTGCCTCAGGGTGAAGATCAGTTCAAAAACGTCGTCCGGCAGCGCGACGCCGCCAATTTGCTGCTGCCAGGTGAAATATTCTTCATCGGTAACCTGCAGGTTTTCGGTGACCGGATTAAAGTTTTCGTCGTGCTGGCTGATGAGCATTGAGCGGAAATTCGCTTTGTCCTGTACTTTGTCGAGCCACAGGCGGATTAGCATCCGGTCATACAGCGCTTCCAGGCTACTGTCCGCTTCGGGCAATTCGTTGGAGGCGGCCACCAGCAGGCGCATGGGGATTTTGTCTTCGCTGGCGCCATTGCGGAAGCGGCGTTCATTAATGGCGGTCAGCAGGGTGTTTAGAATTGCCGGGCCGGCTTTCCAGATCTCATCCAGAAACACGATTTCGGCTTCCGGCAGGTAGCCGGCGGTCAGGCGCTCATAGCGGCCTTCATCTTTCAGCGCCTGAATAGAAAGCGGGCCAAAAACTTCTTCTGGCGTTGAGAAGCGAGTCATTAGATATTCAAAGGCGCGCGCTTCGCGAAAGGCGAATTTCAGGCGGCGGGCGATCAGGCTTTTTGCAATGCCTGGCGGACCAAGTAAAAAGACGCTTTCGCCGCTCAGCGCCGCCAGCAAACAGAGACGAACGGCGTGCTGACGTTCAAAAAGTCCCTTTTCCAGCGCCTGGCTGAGACGAGAAATTCTTTCAGCCAGCAAATGTGATTGAGCCATAATTAGCTTTGCATCCTTACGCGGTTAACCCTGTGGAGAAACGCGAGTATAGCGTTTATTTTTAGCCAGTTAATGTGCTGATTATGCCGCATGCAACGTTTGAGCTGAGATAAGTCAAATGCATTTAGGAGTACGATTTACACAATTATCGTGCATACTGTGCGCCGTTTTGTGGGCCAAGGGACTAAGCACACGTTTTCGGGATTCCAACAAAAGATTAGTCTATGAGCGCTGATAATAAACAATCGTTGCCGGCCGTTACGCTGGCTGCTATCGGGGTTGTGTACGGTGATATAGGTACCAGCCCGCTTTATACCCTTCGTGAATGTCTGTCCGGGCAGTTTGGGTTTGGCGTTGAACGCGACGCCGTGTTTGGCTTTTTGTCGTTAATTTTTTGGCTGTTGGTACTGGTCGTCTCCATCAAATATCTCACCTTCGTGATGCGGGCGGATAACGCCGGGGAAGGCGGGATCTTAACGCTAATGTCGCTTGCCGGGCGTAATACGACGGCGCGAATGACCTCTGTACTGGTGATCATGGGGTTGATTGGCGGCAGCTTCTTCTACGGCGAGGTGGTTATCACACCGGCGATATCGGTGATGTCGGCCATAGAGGGTCTTGAGATAGCCGCGCCGCAGCTCGATCAGTACATTGTTCCCCTTTCTATTATTGTTCTGACGCTGCTGTTTATGATTCAGAAGCACGGCACCGGGATGGTGGGCAAGCTGTTTGCTCCGGTGATGCTGCTGTGGTTCCTGACGCTCGCTGTTCTGGGCGCGCGCAGTATCATCGGCAACCCGGAAGTTCTGCAGGCGCTTAACCCGGCCTGGGCGGTGAATTTCTTCGTGCAGTACAAAGCCGTGTCGTTCGTTGCTCTCGGCGCTGTTGTGCTGGCTATAACCGGGGTTGAAGCGCTATATGCCGATATGGGGCACTTTGGTAAGCTCCCGATTCGCATCGCATGGTTTATCGCGGTTCTGCCTTCATTAGTTCTGAACTATTTTGGCCAGGGCGCGCTGCTATTAAAGAACCCGGAAGCGATTAAAAACCCGTTCTTCCTGCTGGCTCCTGACTGGGCGCTGATCCCGCTCCTGGTTCTGGCGACGCTGGCAACGGTTATTGCCTCTCAGGCCGTGATTTCCGGCGTATTCTCGCTGACTCGTCAGGCGGTTCGCCTGGGTTATCTCTCGCCAATGCGTATCATCCATACCTCGGAAATGGAGTCCGGGCAGATTTACATTCCGGCGATTAACTGGATTCTGTATATCGCCGTGGTGATCGTCATCGTTAGCTTCGAACATTCAAGTAACCTGGCGGCGGCATACGGGATCGCAGTAACCGGCACGATGGTGCTGACCTCGATTCTCTGCTGCACCGTCGCGCGCAAAAACTGGCACTGGAATAAAATTGCCGTGCTCCTGATGTGCGTAGGCTTCCTGTTTATCGACGTGCCGCTGTTCTCTGCTAACCTCGAGAAAATCGTCTCTGGCGGCTGGCTGCCGCTCACGCTGGGGCTTGTCATGTTTACCATCATGACGACGTGGAAGAGCGAGCGTTTCCGCCTGCTGCGCCGTATGCACGAGCACGGTAACTCGCTGGAAGCGATGATTGCGTCCCTTGAGAAGTCTCCGCCGGTTCGCGTGCCGGGCACCGCGGTTTATATGTCTCGCGCGTTGAACGTGATCCCGTTTGCTATGCTGCATAACCTGAAGCACAACAAAGTGCTGCATGAGCGAGTCGTATTGCTGACGCTGCGCACCGAAGATGCCCCATACGTTCACAACGTTAAACGCGTTTCTATTGAGCAGCTGTCACCCACCTTCTGGCGCGTGGTGGCCAGCTACGGCTGGCGTGAAACGCCGAACGTGGAAGAGATTTTCCACCGCTGTGGTTTGGAAGGCCTAAGCTGTCGGATGATGGAAACCTCGTTCTTCATGTCGCATGAGTCGCTGATTATCGGCAAACGTCCGTGGTATCTCCGCCTGCGCGGCAAGCTGTTCCTCGCCCTGCAGCGAAATGCCCTGCGCGCGCCTGACCAGTTTGAGATCCCGCCGAACAGGGTTATCGAGCTGGGCACCCAGGTCGAGATTTAAGTCAGCCAGTCTTTACTGGCCTGATGCCCTCACCCCGACCCTCTCCCACAAGAAGAGGGCGCAAAGACTAAAAAAACGGTACTCAGGTACCGTTTTGCATTTATTAGCGAAACGTTTCGATGTTGATCACACTTCTTTAACCTGGTGGTTGTTTAACCGCCACCTCTTTTCCTACACTCATTATCAGCGAAACGTTTCGCTAGTGGAGCAGGAAAATGAAGAAAGGTACCGTTCTTAACGCTGATATTTCGGCCGTTATCTCCCGTCTGGGGCACACCGATTCACTGGTGATTGCCGATGCCGGGCTGCCAATTCCGCGCCATACCCAGCGCATTGATTTGGCATTAACTCACGGCGTTCCGGGCTTTATGCAGGTCGTGGATGTGGTAACGCAGGAAATGCAGGTTGAGGCGGCAATCATTGCTTCTGAAATCAAACAATATAATCCCGCGCTTCACGAAACGTTGCTCAGCCATATTGAGCAACTGCAAAAACACCAGGGAAACACCATAACTATTCGTTACATCAGCCATGAGCAGTTCAAGCAGCACACCGCGGATGCACATGCGGTTATTCGCAGCGGGGAGTGTTCCCCGTATGCGAATATCATTCTCTGTGCCGGCGTAACCTTCTGAGGAGGTCAGCATGGAACCCTTACTGCAACTTAAAGGGATCGATAAATCGTTCCCAGGGGTGAAAGCCCTGTCTGGCGCGGCGTTGAACGTTTACCCGGGCCGCGCAATGGCGCTGGTGGGTGAGAACGGCGCCGGCAAATCCACGATGATGAAAGTCCTGACCGGGATCTACACCAAAGATGCCGGTTCGCTGCTGTGGCTGGGAAAAGAAACTGCCTTTAGCGGGCCAAAAGCGTCTCAGGAAGCCGGTATCGGGATTATCCACCAGGAACTCAACCTGATCCCGCAGCTCAGCATTGCGGAGAACATCTTCCTTGGCCGCGAGTTTGTCGGGCATTTTGGCAACATTGACTGGAAGAAGATGTACCGTGAAGCCGACAAGCTGCTGGCGAAGCTGAATTTACGCTACACCAGCGAGCGTCTGGTGGGCGAGCTGTCGATTGGCGATCAGCAAATGGTTGAGATTGCCAAGGTGCTGAGCTTTGAGTCCAAAGTCATCATCATGGATGAACCGACCGATGCGCTGACCGACACGGAAACCGAGTCGCTGTTCCGCGTTATCCGTGAGCTGAAGGCTCAGGGCTGCGGCATCGTTTATATCTCCCACCGCATGAAAGAGATTTTTGAGGTGTGCGACGACGTGACAGTGCTGCGTGACGGGCAGTTTATTGCCGAGCGCGAAGTCTCCACGCTTACCGAAGATACCCTGATCGAAATGATGGTTGGCCGCAAGCTGGAAGATCAGTATCCGCATCTGGACAAACAGCCCGGCGATATTCGCCTGCGGGTCGATAACTTATCTGGCCCCGGCGTGAAGGCGGTTTCTTTCACGCTGCGTAAAGGCGAAATCCTCGGCGTTGCCGGGCTGATGGGTGCCGGGCGTACCGAATTGATGAAAGTGCTTTATGGCGCGCTGCCGAGAAGCGGTGGCTATGTGGCGCTGGATGGCCGTGAAGTAGTGACTCGTTCTCCGCAGGATGGGTTGGCTAATGGCATCGTTTATATCTCTGAAGACCGCAAGCGTGATGGGCTGGTTCTGGGGATGTCGGTGAAGGAGAACATGTCGTTGACCGCGCTGCGTTATTTCAGTCGCGGGGCTGGCAGCCTGAAACATAAAGATGAGCAGCAGGCGGTGCAGGATTTTATTCGCCTGTTCAACGTTAAAACGCCTTCCATGGAACAGCCAATTGGCCTGCTGTCCGGCGGTAACCAACAGAAAGTTGCCATCGCGCGTGGCCTGATGACCCGTCCGAAAGTGCTGATCCTCGACGAGCCAACTCGTGGCGTCGACGTTGGGGCGAAAAAAGAAATTTATCAGTTAATTAACCAGTTTAAAGCCGAAGGGTTGAGCATCATCCTTGTGTCGTCCGAGATGCCGGAAGTGCTGGGCATGAGCGACCGCATTATGGTTATTCACGAAGGGCGACTGAGCGGGGAGTTCTCCCGTGAAGAAGCCACCCAGGAGGCGCTGATGGCCGCGGCCGTTGGTAAGCTTAATCGAGTGAATCAGGAGTTAGATAAATGAGTACCCAGACCGTGTCCACCCGTCGCTGGTTCACCAAAGCGTGGCTGATGGAGCAAAAATCGCTGATCGCTCTGCTGGTGCTGATTGCGATTGTCTCGGCCCTGAGCCCGAACTTCTTTACCGTGAATAACCTGTTCAACATCCTGCAGCAAACGTCGGTGAACGCCATTATGGCGGTGGGGATGACGCTGGTCATTCTGACCTCCGGGATCGACCTGTCCGTCGGTTCTCTTCTGGCGTTGACCGGGGCGGTGGCGGCCTCGATTGTGGGCTTTGAGGTCAATGCGCTGGTGGCCGTTGCCGCTGCGCTGGCTCTTGGGGCTGCCATTGGTGCCGTAACGGGTGTGATTGTAGCGAAAGGGCGGGTTCAGGCCTTTATTGCCACCCTGGTGATGATGCTGCTGCTGCGCGGGGTGACGCTGGTTTACACCAACGGCAGCCCGATGAATACCGGCTTCTCGGACAATGCTGATCTGTTTGGCTGGTTCGGTATTGGCCGCCCGCTGGGGATCCCAACGCCGGTCTGGATCATGGCGATTGTCTTCCTGGCCGCGTGGTACATGTTGCACCATACTCGCCTGGGGCGTTACATCTATGCGCTCGGCGGCAACGAAGCGGCAACGCGCCTGTCAGGCATTAGCGTCAACAAAGTGAAAATCATCGTCTACTCTCTGTGTGGTCTGCTGGCGTCGCTGGCCGGGATCATCGAAGTAGCACGTCTTTCCTCTGCGCAGCCAACGGCGGGTGCGGGATATGAACTGGATGCTATTGCGGCGGTTGTGCTGGGCGGTACCAGCCTGGCGGGCGGCAAAGGCCGGATTGTCGGCACGCTGATCGGGGCATTGATCCTCGGCTTCCTGAACAACGGTCTGAATTTATTAGGTGTTTCTTCTTATTACCAGATGATCGTCAAAGCGGTGGTAATTTTGCTGGCGGTGCTGGTGGACAATAAAAAGCAGTAAAACCATAACCCTACAGGACATCTGACTATGAACATGAAAAAACTGGCTACCCTGGTTTCCGCTGTCGCCCTGAGCGCCACCGTAAGCGCAAACGCCATGGCAAAAGACACCATCGCGCTGGTAGTGTCTACCCTGAATAACCCGTTCTTCGTGTCGCTGAAAGATGGCGCGCAGAAAGAAGCCGACAAGCTGGGCTACAACCTGGTGGTGCTGGATTCACAAAACAACCCGGCAAAAGAGCTGGCCAACGTGCAGGACTTAACGGTTCGCGGCACCAAATTAATGCTGATTAACCCAACGGATTCCGACGCGGTGGGCAATGCCGTTAAGATGGCAAACCAGGCTAAAATCCCGGTGATCACTCTCGACCGTATGGCAAACCAGGGGACCGTGGTGAGCCACATTGCTTCTGATAACGTTGCTGGCGGCAAAATGGCCGGTGATTACATCGCTAAGAAACTGGGCGACGGCGCGAAAGTCATTGAACTGCAGGGTATTGCTGGTGCTTCCGCAGCCCGTGAACGTGGTGAAGGTTTCAAACAGGCTGTTGCGGCACATAAATTTGACGTGCTGGCCAGCCAGCCAGCTGACTTCGATCGTACTAAAGGTCTGAACGTTATGCAGAACCTGCTGACTGCACACCCTAACGTTCAGGCTGTTTTTGCTCAGAACGACGAAATGGCACTGGGTGCCCTGCGTGCGCTGCAAACCGCGGGTAAATCTGATGTGCTGGTCGTCGGTTTCGATGGTACGGCTGACGGCGTGAAAGCGGTTGAAGGCGGCAAACTGGGCGCGACAGTGGCTCAGATGGCTGACCAGATCGGCGTTATCGGTGTGGAAACCGCTGATAAAGTGCTGAAAGGCGAGAAAGTGGATGCGAAAATCCCGGTTGATTTGAAACTGATCACCAAATAAGAATTAAAGAAAAGCAGGGCAACGCGCCGCTCAGGCATGAGCAGCGCACTCAAACTGGATATTAAGATATGAAAAGCACAGGCAAACTCGTCGTTCTTGGCAGCATCAATGCTGACCATATCCTCAACCTCGAACATTTCCCAACGCCGGGTGAAACCGTCACCGGGCAGGGGTATCAGGTGGCGTTCGGCGGTAAAGGTGCGAACCAGGCCGTTGCGGCAGGGCGCAGTGGAGCAGACATTGCGTTTATTGCCTGTGTGGGCGATGACGATACCGGTGGCCGCGTTTGTAAGCAGCTTGCCAGTGATAATATTGATACTTCGCCAATCAGTACCATTAAAGATGAAGCGACCGGCGTGGCACTGATTTTTGTCAACGGCGCAGGTGAAAACGTGATCGGCATTCACGCCGGCGCGAATGCCGCTTTGACTCCCGAACTGGTGGCAGCGCAACAGCAGAAAATTGCTGATGCTTCGGCGTTATTAATGCAGCTGGAATCCCCGCTTGAGAGCGTTCTGGCTGCAGCGAAAATTGCCCATCAGCACCAGACCAAAGTGATTCTGAATCCGGCCCCGGCCTGTGAGCTCTCTGATGAGCTTCTGTCTCTGTTAGATATGATCACTCCGAACGAAACGGAAGCAGAAAAGCTGACCGGCGTACGCGTTGAGAACGATGCAGATGCCGCCAAAGCTGCAGAAGTGCTGCACGGTAAAGGTATCGACACGGTGATTATCACGCTAGGTAGCCGTGGCGTATGGCTAAGCGAAAAAGGTCACGGCAAACGAGTGCCGGGCTTTAAGGTAAAAGCTGTCGATACTATTGCCGCTGGCGACACTTTTAACGGTGCGCTGGTGACTGCATTGCTGGAAGATAAGCCGATGGAAGATGCCGTGCGATTTGCTCACGCTGCCGCCGCAATTGCCGTGACGCGAAAAGGCGCTCAGCCTTCCGTGCCGTGGCGCAAGGAAATAGATGAGTTCCTGCAGCAGCAGAGGTAAGCCATGGCTACCATGAAAGACGTCGCCCGCCTGGCGGGCGTTTCTACTTCTACCGTTTCCCACGTCATTAATAACGATCGCTTTGTTAGCGATGCCATTCGTCAGAAGGTTGAGGCCGCGGTAAAAACGCTGAACTATGCGCCTTCTGCGTTGGCTCGCAGCCTCAAGCTGAATCAAACGCATACCATCGGTATGCTGATCACCGCGAGTAGCAACCCCTTCTATTCCGAGCTGGTTCGAGGCGTGGAGCGCAGCTGCTTTGAGCGCGGCTACAGCCTGGTGCTGTGTAACACCGAAGGCGATGAGCACCGCATGAACCGAAATCTGGAAACGCTGCTGCAAAAGCGCGTCGATGGATTACTGTTGTTGTGCACCGAAACGCATCAGCCTTCGCCTGAAATCATCAACCGCTACCCGACTATCCCGACAGTAATGATGGACTGGGCTCCGTTTGAGGGGCAGAGCGATGTGATTCAGGATAACTCGCTGCTCGGCGGAGAAATGGCGACACAGCACCTGATCGACAATGGCTATACCCGTATTGCCTGCATCGCCGGGCCGCAGGACAAAACGCCTGCCAGACTGCGCCTTGAAGGCTACCGCAAAGCTATGGCTCAGGCCGGACTGGCTATTCATCCGGGCTATGAAATTATTGGCGACTTCGAGTTTCAGGGCGGGTTTAGCGCCATGAGCGAACTGCTTACCCTGGCGGACAGGCCGGACGCTGTATTCATGGGGAATGACGCTATGGCCGTTGGGGCCTACCATGCTTTATATCAGGCTGGTCTTAGCATTCCGCAGGATATGGCGGTGATTGGCTACGATGATATTGAGCTTGCACGCTACATGACGCCGCCGCTGACGACGATTCACCAGCCCAAAGATGAGCTAGGCGAATTGGCCGTGGATGTGCTGATCCACCGGATGGGGCAACCAGACCTGGCGCAGCAACGGCTACTGCTGACGCCAGAGCTGGTGGAGCGAAGCTCCGTTTAAGGTTTGTGACGTTCTTTTATTAAGTTGCGCCCGTCTTTGGAGCGCAGTAGCAAAAATACCGCCGATGAGACCAGCGTTATCGCGCCCATCGTCAACAGGGTGTAGTGGAATTGCTCGATGGTATTGACGCTGTCTATGCCTTCCCATGCTCTAAGCACCGCGGCACTAACGGCAACCCCAAGGCTAATTGAAAGCTGCTGAGTTACGGCCAGCACGCTGTTGCCGCTGCTGGCGTTTTCATCCGTCAGGTCCGCAAGGGTGATGGTGTTCATGGCCGTAAACTGCGTCGACATTGCCATCCCTAATATAAAGAGGGGCAGGATCAGCAGCCAGACTTCCATGCCCGGTGACTGCAGCGAGAACTGGGCAATCAGCAGGCCGATGACCAAAGTGATCCCGACCAGCGTTTTACGATAGCCCAGCCAGCGCAGCACCTGCGTGACGGTCGATTTAGCCAGTAGCGAACCGACCGCCGTAGGTGCCATCATGCAGCCAGCCAATAATGCTGAATAGCCAAACCCCACCTGCAGCATAAGCGGCATTAAAAAAGGTACGCAACCGGTGCCGAGGCGTGAGGCTATATTGCCGACTATGCCAACGGAGAAGGTACGCGTCTTAAAGAGAGGCAGGGGAATAAGCGGCGTTGGAACGCGGCGGGCATGCCAGACATAAGTCAGCAGCAGTAAAATCCCGCCCAGAATCACTAACATGCCTATATAGCTGGCGACAATCCGCTCGCCAAACAGCTCAACCCCGCTGGATATCAGCACCAGGCCCGCGCCAAATAGCAAGAAGCCGCTCATATCAAACCCGCGCTTCGGCGTGGTGAAGTTGGGCATGTACTTGCGGGCATACAGCAGGCCCAGAATGCCAATCGGAATATTGATTAAAAATATCCAGTGCCAGCTTGCCCAGGTGACCAGAACGCCGCCGAGCAGTGGGCCGATAATGGGGCCGACCAGACCGGGCATGGTGACAAAGTTAAGTACAGGCAACAGCTCGCTGCGTGGGTAAGCCCGAAGTAATGCCAGACGGGCAACCGGCATCATCATCGCGCCGCCAATTCCCTGAATCACGCGAAAGATGACCAGCTCGGTTAAAGACCCAGACATGGCGCAGGCAAAAGAGCCGAGAGTGAACAGGCTAACGGCCAGCATAAATACGCGGCGTGTGCCGAAGCGGTCCGCTAACCAACCGCTTACCGGGATAAGCATGGCGACGGTTAAGGTGTAGCTAATAATGGCAGCCTGCATGGCCAGCGGGGAGCGATTCAGGCTATGGGCTATTGCCGGTAGCGCGGTGTTAAGGATGGTGGCATCCAAAGCCTGCATAAAGAAAGCCATTGCGGCTATCCAAGGCAGGCCGGCCATGCTGCGTGCTGTTTTCGTCATTATTATCCTGAAGGTTATGTGCGCTTTAGACTACCGATGAGTGACGGGTTCCTTTAATAGCGCCAGGCAGGCGTTAAAAGCGGCCTGTCCCTCTCCCTTAGCAATGGCATCCACAATCGCCTGATGCAAATCGAGCTTAATGACTTCGTTATCGGTAATCGCGGTGAAGTAATTGTAATAAATCGATCTGAATAAGTTCGCGAAAGATGTCATGAAAGGGTTACCACTCATTTCATAGATGAGTTCGTGGTAGGCCATATCCACTTCAATCCACCGCTGACGGTCAAAGGCCGTCTGCAGTTCTGTCATTTGCGCCATCAGTTGAGTAAGCCTGGTTCGCTGCTGCTCATTACTATTAATAGCGGCTAATGCGCAGGCCTGTGGCTCCAGGCTATTACGCATAATCAAAAACTCTTCTACTACATGGCTGAAGTTATCTTTGGTCATCCACCAGGCTATCAGTTCTTTATCAAGGAAGTTCCAGTGGCTGCGGGGCATGACGCGAGTGCCAATCCTTGGGCGAGGCAACAGCATGCCTTTAGCGGCTAGCGTCTTGACGGCTTCACGAACGGCAGTCCGGCTGACGCCAAAGAGATCACCCAGTTCCATCTCGCCCGGAAGAATGCTGCCTGCCGCATATTCACCCTTGAGAATTCGCTGGGCAATTTTCTCTGCCAGCACATAAGAAAGGTTTTTTTGGGCAGCGAGTTGTTGAGTGGATAAAGACATGACGCAATTCCTTTAGCTGTATTTCTTACCCTAGTATGCCACCGGCGGTGATTTTGCGGTGATTTATGCAGCAAATATCCCGGATTCGCTGGCTTTCTGCGCGCCATTGGTGAAAAAGAATGCGGTCAGAAAGTTTTTTCAAATTAGGGGTTGTCAGGCTCTGAGAACTCCCTATAATGCGCCTCCACTGACACGGCGAAGCGGCTTCGAAAGCGGCTT
>AKXM01000027.1 GCA_000277545.1 Enterobacter sp. Ag1
TAGGCGCACTGTGTTCATAGCGGCCGGTAGCCGGGATGCCGGGAGGAACACCGGGCAGCAGACCGTGACGGGCCATCAGCTTATGAACGGTACTGAAGGCGGGCAACTGATGCCCGTGGTCTTCAAGCCAGCCCTTAATCTTGCGGGCACCCCAGCGTGGATGTGTGGCATGTGCCATCCGCAGCAGGTCGGTAATGCTGTCGTCGGTTCTTGCGGGGGAAAAGTGTGGTGCACGTGAACGGTCAGCAAGACCGGCAGTGCCGTCCTGTAACCAGCGATGAAGCCACTTGTAGCCAGTGGCAGGAGAAATGCCATAGCGACGGCACAGAAGACGAATGTTCGCCCCGTCCTGCGAGGCGAGCAGAACAAACTCAGAACGTAATGACATGGTATCTCTCGCATCCCACGGCATAAGCGGCTCCATAAACGGGTTCTTATGCCTTAGTTGTAAGTGTCTACCATGTCCCCGAACAAGTGTTCACGATGTCCCCGGACCGTACACAGGGAGAGGGTTAGGGTGAGGGGAAATCAGTTTTTTTTAATTTTTATTTTTTAACTTCATTGGGATAGCAAAAATGTTCACCGACACCATCAATAAGTGTGCAGCGAATGCCGCGCGCATTAACCGTCTCTCGCAGACAAATCCTCTGGGCTTCTGGGTCAGTTCCGCCATGGCTGGGGCCTACGTTGGCCTTGGTATCATCCTGATTTTCACCCTCGGTAATTTACTCGATCCGGCCATTCGTCCGCTGGTGATGGGGGCGACCTTCGGGATCGCCCTGACGCTGGTGATTATCGCCGGTTCCGAGCTGTTCACCGGGCACACCATGTTCCTGACCTTCGGCGTGAAAGCCGGCACCATCTCTCACGGCCAAATGTGGGCGATTCTGCCGCAAACCTGGCTGGGCAACCTGGTCGGCTCGGTATTTGTCGCGCTGTTGTATAGCTGGGGCGGCGGTAGTCTGCTGCCGGTAGATACCAGTATCGTGCACGCCGTCGCGCTGGCAAAAACCACTGCACCAGCGATGGTGCTGTTCTTTAAAGGGGCGCTGTGTAACTGGCTGGTTTGCCTGGCCATCTGGATGGCAATTCGCACCGAAGGGGCGGCGAAGTTCATCGCAATCTGGTGGTGCCTGCTGGCATTTATTGCCTCCGGCTACGAGCACTCCATCGCCAACATGACGCTGTTTGCCCTGTCCTGGTTTGGCCATCATAGCGAGGCTTACACGCTGTCCGGCATCGGCCATAACCTGCTGTGGGTCACGCTGGGGAACACCCTTTCCGGCGTGGTATTCATGGGTCTGGGTTATTGGTATGCTACGCCGAAAGCCGAACGCCCGCAGCCTGCCGCCGCAGGCGCAGCGGAAACCGCCCGTAATTAATTGAGGATTGACCGTGGATCACCTGCCGATATTTTGTCAGTTACGTGGCCGCGCCTGCCTGCTGGTAGGCGGTGGCGATGTCGCTGAACGCAAAGCGCGTTTATTGCTGGAGGCAGGTGCGCGCATCACCGTTAACGCCCTCGAATTCAGCCCACAGTTTAGGGTGTGGGCTGAGCAAAATATGCTGACGCTGGCCGAAGGGGCGTTCTCTGAAACGCTGCTGGACGAAAGCTGGCTGGCAATTGCCGCCACCGACAACGATGAGGTGAATCAGCAGGTTAGCGACGCCACTGAATCCCGCCGGATCTTCTGCAACGTGGTGGATGCGCCGAAACAGGCGAGCTTCATTATGCCGTCGATTATCGACCGCTCCCCGCTGATGGTCGCCGTCTCTTCCGGCGGCACGTCCCCTGTTCTGGCCCGACTGCTGCGCGAAAAGCTGGAAGCCAGCCTGCCGCTGCATCTGGGTAAAATCGCCGCTTTTGCAGGTACTCTGCGTGGCCGAGTGAAACAAACTTTTGCCACCATGGGCGAGCGTCGCCGCTTCTGGGAGAAGTTTTTCACTAACGATCGCCTGGCGCAGTATCTGGCCAACGAAGACCAGCTTGCCGTTGAAAAAGAGACGGAATCGCTGTTCTCCACCCCGCTCGATCACCGCGGTGAAGTGGTGCTGGTTGGCGCTGGCCCCGGGGATGCTGGCTTGCTGACGCTGAAAGGCCTGCAGCAAATTCAGCAGGCCGATGTTGTAGTTTATGACCGCCTGGTGTCGGACGACATCATGAATCTGGTCCGCCGCGATGCAGACCGCGTGTTTGTCGGCAAGCGGGCGGGCTACCACTGCGTGCCGCAGGAAGAGATTAACCAAATCCTGCTGCGGGAGGCGCAAAAAGGTAAACGCGTGGTTCGCCTGAAAGGCGGCGATCCGTTTATCTTCGGGCGCGGCGGTGAAGAGCTGGAAACGCTGTGCAACGGCGGAATTCCGTTCTCTGTCGTGCCGGGGATCACCGCAGCTTCCGGCTGTTCCGCCTACTCAGGCATTCCGCTTACTCACCGGGATTACGCGCAAAGCGTGCGCCTGGTCACCGGCCATTTGAAAACCGGGGGCGAACTCGACTGGGCTAACCTGGCGGCAGAGAAACAAACGCTGGTGTTTTACATGGGGCTTAATCAGGCCTCGGCTATTCAGCAGCAGCTGATCGCCCACGGGATGGAAGAGAGCATGCCGGTTGCGCTGGTAGAAAACGGCACGGCGGTGAATCAGCGCGTCGTGGACGGCACCCTAAACCAATTAGGCGAGCTGGCCACCCAGGTTGGCAGCCCGGCGCTGATTATTGTAGGCCGAGTGGTGGGCCTTCGTGACAGGCTAAACTGGTTCTCAAACCATTAAATACCAAGGGAGGCACCAGCCTCCCTTTTACTTTTCTGCCTCTGCACAGCTTCCCCGCAAAATTCTTAACACGGTTTCTGCGCCGCTGCGGTTCGGGTTGATGCGGATCATCCGCTTTTCCAGCTCCGGCTCAGACTGTCTAAAGGTCCCGGAAAGCCGATAAAAAAGCGGCGGAATTTCATACTTAGATTCTGCGCCTACCGGATAAGGTAATGCACCCAGCTTTTGTGCGGCCGCCAACACTTTTTCGGCAATAGGTCGATGAAACTCCACCAGCAGCACCTTCGACTGCGCATTGGCGATAAATGCACTTTTAACCTGAGGCACAGCGCCCTGAGACAATAACGCAACCAGCGCATCGTTCACCTGCGCCTGAACGGCATGCATCACCGGGGCGAAGACTAACCCGCGCAGCACCTCCATAGCCTGGAAGCCCTGCACCTGACTGCCGCCGGAGTACATGCTCTGACGCACAGCCTGAACGGCCGATTTATCACCGACCACAACGCCAATGCCCACCGGGCCGAATAGCTTAAAGCAGGAGAAGGTCGACAGCGTGGCTCCACACTCGCAGCCGATGTTGTCGACCTTCATCACCGCATAATTATCGTCGGCCAGCGACGGCAAAGCGTGGCGATTAAAACAGGCCACTACATCAGCCAATGAATAGGCGTCATCCAATGTCTGGCGGGAATGCTGAATCAAAGCTGCAGCCGGACGATGAGCCGCAATAGCGGCTTCCACATCATTTAACGTATTGAAATCTGACCGAATCAGCTCCAGCCCCATCTGTTCGGCGATAACCGCCGTGGTTGGGTACAGCGGAGCCTGATGAATCAGCAGCTTATCGCCAGCATTTAGCAATGCCGCCAGCCCGCTACGAATAGCCCCGGTGCCGGCTCCCTGCACCAGCGCGGCGGCTGGCGCAGAGAAGAAATCAGCCAGAACGGCCTCAACCCGCTGCGTAGTGCTGGGCTGATTCAGACCGGGCACCAGGCCGATATCCCCCAGGCTCAGAAAATCAGCCCCAGGAAAATGCCGGCAGATGATATCCACCAGGGCGAACTGCTTCTGCTGGGCCTGAGCCAGGCTCAGGCTTTGCAATGGCCAGCTTTCCACATACCCCCCTTAGGCCGGGATAAACAGGCCGCAGAAGAACAGAATATTCAACACAATGCCGGTTATCATCACCGCCACAACCGGCGCGGCCATTTTCTGCACCGGGCGACCCAGCGATTCGTTCAGGAAGTACAGCGCTGTCGCAAGGGTGAAGCCGGTATAACCCGCCATTTTGATGGCGGCAAAGATAGAGCCAATCAGCAGCGCCATCTCCATCAGCATGTTCATCGCGTTGCGGATGTTGTCCGAGGCGTTACGCACCGAAGGATAGCGGCCCAGCCATTTCCCGATAGAGCGCAGCAGCAGGACTTCAGCGGAAATCACCAGCGCCCCGACCACAAAAGCGAGTAGCGGATTAGCAATCAGGTAGCCGACGGCGAATACAAAGGTGAACCCGGCCACGGCATAAACGCCGGTCGCCAGCGCCGTCGTGGCAATCATCGGCACAAAGCCCAGGCCACGCATAAACTCAGCCAGTGCGGCCTGATCAATCAGGCTTTGAGACTGGGTCGGATCCAGCCCAACCTTGTAGGCTTTTTCCAGCGTAAAGATGGAGACCTCGCTGCCCGCAAACAGCTTCATGCTGGCAACGGTGGCGATCAGCCCACCAACGATGGCGATATACGGCAAATTCTTGATAATACGGGACGTCCGTTCTTCAAACACCGACTGCCCGTGAGCATCGTGTTCATGTTTATCCCGGGAGCGCAGATCCTGAAAAATCGCAATCGCCAGCAGCATAATCATACCCACGAAAATCTCGATCGACTCCGGGTTCAGCTGCGGGAAGAAACGCACCACCAGCACGCGAGTCAGCAGCACAACCACCGCCGCGAACAGGCTGTTCTTCCAGCCAAACTGGTAGAAAATCGCGACCAACGGGAATAGCGCAAAGGCAGATACTACCGGAGAACTCAGCTCACCCAACGAGCCGAGAACATCTACCGGCAGCGCGGTCAGCAGGTGGTTGACCGGCACCAGGCAGGTCAGGATCAGGATCCCCCAAACGGCACCCAGCCCAAACGCCAGCACGCTGTTGGCCGCCAGCACGCCGAGGATGTCGGTCGGCAGGAACAGCAGCCAGCTGTTAAGCAGCCCGGTTTTCAGGGTGAAGGAGATCCCGACGGAAGCCACAAAGCCGATGCTCAGGCCGAAAGCGATACTCCCCGCCTCGCGGCGGTTCATATTGCCTTCAATAAGCTGCGGCAGAATCGGTCGAATCCCGTCATGGAACACCGCCGCGGAGCGGTGCGCCAGTAAAGCCGTCATCCCGGTCAGCAAGGCAACAACAACAAGGTGAAGGTAGAATTCCATACGGATGCCTTTATTTTAAGTAATTAACGAGCAACGGGATGGCGTGCTCGATATGCTCAACGGAGAGACCAAACGCCACTTTGCCTTCTGAAACCAGGCGGGCAATTTGCTCTTCTTTCGCTTTAATGCCGGGCTTAGCGATGGTGCAGCTGCGGTTGTAGCCAATCACCGCGATGGCGATAGACAATGCCGCACCTGCCCCGGTATTACAGGCCCCAATGTAGTAATCAAGCTGGCCGGATTTCACCTTTAGCGCGGCGTCCATGTCGTTATAGATAAACACTTCGAAGCTGCCCGGCGCGGCGGTTTCGATGGTTTGTTTGATGAGTTCGCGCTGTAGGCCAGCGACACCGATCTTTTTCATGGGAAATCCTTACTTATAAAAGACAGAGGGGTTGTCACGTAACATCAAATCGACGTCTGGCTGGCTGAAACCGGCCTCCAGCAGCATCGGCACAAACGTGGTAAGCAAATAGTTAAAACCTGGCCCGCCGTTCGCTTTCAAATGGGAGCGACGAGTAATGTCCATCGACAGCATGACGTGGTCGAGCAGTCCGCGATCTTTAAGCGCGCTCAGCATCGCAATGCGTTTTTCGTCCGGGTAATAGCTGTTTTTGCCGATGGTATCGAACTGGACGTAGGCGCCCTGATCGATCATCCGCAGGATGTTGTCCAGATTGTCTTTCAGGTCGCAGTGCCCGACGGTGACGCGGGAAAGATCCACGCACCATGACTTCAGAAGCGCCAGTTGCTCAAGGCCCATGGTGCTGAATGACGTATGGGTTGAAATCGGCCTGCCGGTTTCATGATGCGCGATGGCTGCCGCCTGGAAAACTCGCTTCTCCACCGGGGTGATAACGTCCACGCTGGAGCCTATTTCGGCGATGATTCCCGCTTTTAACGCCGTGCCGTCGATGCCAATTTCTATTTCATCGATCATCTCCTGCGCCAGCACTTTAACCGGCGTGGTGGCCACGTGCGGCGGGAAGAAATCGTGCTGGTAGTAACCGGTGCAGGCCATCACGTTCATTCCGGTATCACGGATGATATCCAGCAGGAACTGGGGGTTGCGCCCCATGTAGCGGTTGGTCATTTCAATGATATTGCGCACACCCTGCGCGTAGAGTGACTTCATTTCACCGCAAATCAGCTCGTACTGATCCAGTCGGCAATCGATGTTGTCCTTGAAGCTGGAAAGATCGATATGAAGATGCTCGTGGGCATAGGTATAGCCCGATGGATCGATATGCTTATACCCCGTCATGATTCACTCCACCTGTTGAAGAGACATTCAGCAGCGGCAGGAACGACGTTCCGTTCTGCGGCGCGGCTGCCCTAAAAAAGTCACAAACCGTGGCGCCGACATCAGAAAGCGTAGCGCGTGCGCCCAGATAAGTGCCTGTTATACCGGGCTGCCAAACCAGCAACGGCACGTTTTCACGAGTGTGCTTGCTGTGGCCAATCGTCGGGTCGTTTCCGTGATCCGCCATGACGACCAGGCAATCCCCGACCTGCATATCGGCCATCAGCAGAGCCAGGTTTTTGTCTACCAGCTCAAGCCGCTCGGCGTAGCGCGCAACGTCTTCAGCGTGGCCCGCCAGATCGGTTTCCTGAATGTTGGTACAAATAAAGGCGCTGCCAGGTTTATTCAGCTCATCCCGGGTGATATCAAGAATGCGCTGCGAATCGACCAGATTCTGGTAGCTGATGCCGTGCGGGTTAATCGCAATATCAGCCACTTTACCCACCAGCACGGTTTTAACACCGACCTGATGCAGCTGCTGTGGAGCCTGAACGCTGGCATCCACGCCGTAGCCCATATGCACCACCTGGAACCCACTTTTGTATACCCCGGAACGCGGGGCGTTAATGCCGACATAAAGCCCCTGTTTCTCTTCCGCGGCGTTAATCAACTGCTCGCTGCTCTCAAGCAAGCCACCAAAGGCAATGACCCGACCCACTTTGACGCAGCGGCGCACGACTTCACCAATGGCGCGTACCTGCTCAAACGGTATGGTGCTGAGATTGCCGCTGATGTTAAACACCTGTCCAGGATCGGCCTCAAGGTTATCTCCCACGGCGACAGCCTGATTTACCCACAGAAACTGCAGCTCGCCACCTCTGCGTTCAACCTGCCAGCCAGCGTCAGCCAGTTCACGTTCTACGTCGTCGATCACTGCAGAAAACGGCATACGGAGTGGCGTTTGTGGCCTTGTGCCCAAAATTTCCTGGTGCCCCATAAAAGTGTCCCCGCCTTCATGCTGCAGTGCGGCTGTGCCATACGCGGCATCGGCGTTCGGCAGCATCACATTGGCCGTAAAGCCCAGCGCGTTAATCAGGCCCAGCTTCTCAAGCGTGGGTAAACGCAGGTCGGGAAAGTGCTGCAGGATATGTCCGCAGGTATTCGCGCCGATGTCCTGCGGCCTGACGTCCGGTACATCGTCCATTGCGCCCACGCCGAAGCTGTCTATGACCAGCACCAGAAACTTACTCATGTTGACCTCCCGGAATCGGATGCCCAAGGCTGTCGTACAGCGCCTCGAGCACCGGGTTCCCGCTCTGGATGCCGGACACCAGCGCCACATCGCTGCGGGTGACAAAAATCTGCGTGCGGAAGCACATCACCACCGGGCTGCCAACGGGATAGCCGCCCTCCAGCGCCAGGTGATAATCAATGCTGGTGTTGTCTGGCGGCAGCAATCGCGCCTGCTCGGGCTGCACATCGCGGCTGAACACCAGCGCATTCTGCGCATGCCCGCGACGATAATATCCCCCGCCGAAGCAATAGCTTTTGCCCTGAAACTGATGGGAAACTTCTGTCAGATAGAGCATGGCTATCGCCTCGGGCTGATCGCCATGCTGGTTCGCCGGAATGGTGCCGGTCAGCGCGTGGCCCGGTTCGGCATGAGTTACTCCGTGCTCGGCCAGAATGGAGAAAGTGCTGCAGCTTGAGGCCGACGGCGCGTTGATTTGCTCGATCTCAATCCCCTGTTCGTGCAGCAAGTCCCGCGCCTTCAGCAGCGTCATCAAATTGCGGGTTGGCTGCGTCTGTTGCTGCTCTTCGTTCCAGAGCAGACAGGGGAAATGCGTCAGCCCGGCAAGCCGAATGCCCGGCATTGCGCGAATGGCACGTACCACGCCGTCCAGCTCACCGAGCGGAAAACCAGCTTCCTGGCCCGGGTAAAGTCGGTCGTACTCGGCGAATACCTTCAGCATTACAGCCTGAACACGCCCGCTCGCCAGCGCGGC
Source organism: Enterobacter sp. Ag1 (assembly GCA_000277545.1). Lineage (GTDB taxonomy): Bacteria > Pseudomonadota > Gammaproteobacteria > Enterobacterales > Enterobacteriaceae > Cedecea. The sequence goes on from AKXM01000027.1 coordinate 8,452, forward strand.
ATCGGACACTTCGCGGGCTTTTTCCAGCGAGAAAAGTGTGATGATTTCCGTCTCGCCGTTCACATTCTCTTCGACCAGGGCCACCGGCACCTGCACCAGATGGCCCACATGTGAGACGGGCACATTGGCTTCACGCAGCGTGCGGGCTTCTTTAAAATCAACGGCCACGGCGCCTTTAAAGCCCAACTCAATCAGCTTGTTGGCAAGCCAGGGATTACGCCCGATTTGCTTGGTCATAAAGTAGAGCGTGATGCCGTGCTTCTGCGCGGCCGCGAGCAGTTTCCGGCCGTTCTCCAGAACCTGATCGACATCGATAATCCAGGTATCGGGAAGTACCGCGCCCTGCCGCCAAAGCGTTCTGGCCGCATCAATCAACGCCGGGTTCTGTGCCTTGAGTGCCTCAATAAACATGCCTTGCCTCGCGACCTGATAAATAAACCTCTTAAATAATCATTTTTTTGAATATTTAAGCTAAGAAAAAACGCTGCAAATAAATCCGTTAGCCCTTATGAATCAGCCACAGGCTGAACAGGTTAGCCAGCAGATACCCTTCTTCGTTCGGATGCAGCTGCACGTTGAACGGCGCCAGCAATGCGTGATGGGCCTGCTCAACATCACCAAAGACGCTGTCGGTTTTAATCTCCGCCAACAGCTCTTCATCCAGTGGGTTCACCTCTTCCCCACGGCGGCTGCGCATCAGCGCGTTAGCCATGTGGGTGATGGCCATTGCCCCCTGATCGTTCTGCAGCGGAATAGCCCAGTGGGTCTCCAGCTGCGTCACAACCACTTTCATGCCATCACAAATATCCCGGTCGATGACGCCTGCCTCGCAGAGCAGATTGAGCCGGTCTTCCATACTGATTACCTCTGTCAATAGCTTGGTTCCTGTTCACCGCTCAGCACGCTTTGCTGATGCGCCAGCAGGGCATTCTTATCCACCACCGTTCTCAGCAATTGCTGAATAGGGATATCTTCACTTCGCGTCAGCACCACCGCTTCCGATGCCGTCAGGAAGCATTTGTCCCCGCTTAACGGGAGGGCAGTCAGCCCCAGCGCCGTCAAATCGGCTTCGTTGCTGACGTTCCAAATCACCGCATCCACGCTGCCCTTCGCGATTCTGTGCAGACACTCGTGGTACGACACATCAAGCAATTCCACATCCTGCCCGGAGAAATACACATCCGTCATGATGCGCTGATCCGCCGAACGAGGATCAATCCCAATACGGCGGATGCTCTCCTGCTGCCCGGCGCGGCAAATCAGCTTGTGCTCGCCCACGTATGTGTGCGGCCCCAGCGCCAGCGCGATAAAAAGATCCGGGTTGCTGAGGTAGCTGTCCGCTGCCAGCCTGGACACGACGGCCAGGTCATAAACGCCATTCAGCAGACATTCCACGCGAACATCCGACCCACGCATATGGGCATAATAAAACGGGATCCCGTCAAACTGCGCCTTCAGACCGCTGGCAAGCCCTTCATAAAGCCGGGTGTACGGCAGCGGCATAGCACACACTACATTGCCGATGTCCGCGAACGCCAATAGGGCTTTGTTATCCATGCTCAGCAGGTAGCTGCCGTTGCGGCCACGGCGCTCAACGCTCACGGCCCCGGCCTTCTCCAGCGTCTTCAACGCGGCCTGCGTCAGGCCAACGGAAAAGCCGCATTCACTAGCTAATTCATCTATGGTTTTCAACCTGTTACCACATTTCTCACCCAGTAAATAACGGGCCAGGCTGGACTGGGCAACGCCCTCTTTTTTAATAAAGCTGCGGCTCATCTGTTATCTTCAATTTATTGAATGAATATATCTTCATAAAATTGAATATAGATGGCAAAGGGGAAAATGACAAAAGGAGAATGCAGTCACAAAAAAGAAATAACCCGCCAGGCGGCGGGTTATTCATAGGGAAAGATTATGGATGAGCGACGAAACCGATCGCTTCGTAGACCTTTTTCAGCGTCTCTCCGGCGCGGGCGCGGGCTTTTTCAGCGCCCTCTTTCATGACCTGCTGCAGGAAAGCTTCGTCGTTACGGTAACGGTGATAGCGCTCCTGAAGCTCGGTCAGCATACCGGACACGGCTTCCGCCACTTCGCCCTTCAGATGACCATACATCTTGCCTTCAAAGCTGGCTTCCAGCTCAGGAATCGCTTTGCCGGTGACGCCGGAAAGAATGTCCAGCAGGTTAGAAACGCCCGCCTTCTCTTTCACGTCGTAGCGCACCACAGGCGGCTCTTCGGAGTCGGTTACCGCGCGCTTGATCTTCTTCACCACGGATTTCGGATCTTCCAGCAGGCCGATGACGTTATTGCGGTTATCGTCAGACTTGGACATCTTTTTGGTCGGCTCCAGCAGGGACATCACGCGGGCACCGGACTTAGGAATAAATGGCTCAGGCACTTTGAAGATGTCGCCGTACAGCGCGTTGAAGCGGCTGGCCACGTCGCGGCTCAGCTCCAGATGCTGTTTCTGGTCTTCACCCACCGGGACCTGGTTGGTCTGATACAGCAGAATGTCTGCGGCCATCAGCACCGGGTAGTCAAACAGGCCGGCGTTGATGTTTTCTTCATAGCGGGCAGATTTGTCCTTGAACTGCGTCATGCGGCTCAGCTCGCCGAAATAGGTGTAGCAGTTCAGCACCCAGCCCAGCTGCGCGTGCTCCGGCACGTGGGACTGAACAAAGATGGTGCTTTTTTTCGGGTCAATGCCACAGGCCAGATACAGCGCCAGAGTGTCCAGCGTCGCTTTGCGCAGCGCGGTCGGGTCCTGACGAACGGTGATCGCATGCTGGTCAACGATGCAGTAAATGCAATGATAATCATCCTGCATGTTTACCCACTGACGCAGCGCACCCATGTAGTTACCGATAGTTAATTCGCCTGACGGCTGGGCGCCGCTAAATACGATGGGCTTACTCATGTTCTGCTTCCTGATTTGCTAAAGGTGGTAGCCCGAAAGCGGGCAATAAGTCTTCGAAACGATCGAACACAACGTCCGGGTTGCTCAGCCCAATCGCTTCGCCATAGTTATAGCCCCAGGTCAGGCCGACGCTTGGGCAGCCGGCCGCCTGTGCAGCCTGAATGTCATTACGGGAATCGCCGACAAAAAGCAGCTCATCCGCCGCCAGCCCCAGGGTTTCCATGACTTTGTACAGCGCTTCCGGGTGTGGCTTTTTCTCTTTCACATCGTCCCCGCCGATGATGGTCTGGAAATAATGGGCAATGCCCAGATCTTCCAGCAGCGGCGTGACAAAAGGCGTGGGTTTGTTGGTGACGACGGCGAGCGGCAGGCCTTTTTCTTTCAGTGCAGCAAGCGTTGCGGCTACGCCCGGGAACAAGAAGCTCCCCTCTTCCACCGTTTCCGCATAGAAGCGATCGAACAGTTTGCGCGCCATATTCAGCTGGGCGAGGTCGGGTTCTTTATCTTTCAGCGACCACTTAAGCGCCCGCTGCATCATGATATCTGCGCCGTTGCCGATCCAGGTGACAACGCGATCTTCGCCGGCCACAGGCAGTTCAAGCGCATAAAGCGCCAGATCAACGGCCTGACTCAGGCCAAGCGCCGTGTCGATGAGCGTGCCGTCGAGATCGAAGGCAACACCCCGAATTTTTTGAAACTTATCCATGACTTACCTTAGCCAGTTCAGAACGCATGCAGTCAACCACCGCTTTATAATCAGGCTGGCCGAAAATAGCGGAACCTGCAACGAACATATCCGCGCCCGCGGCGGCAATTTCCGCAATGTTGTCGGCTTTGACGCCGCCATCCACTTCAAGGCGAATATCATAGCCGGAGGCATCAATACGTTCGCGAACCTGGCGCAGTTTTTCCAGCGTGTGTGGAATAAACGACTGGCCGCCAAAACCAGGGTTGACGGACATCAGCAAAATGACATCCAGTTTGTCCATGACGTGATCCAGCCAGGAAAGCGAGGTCGCCGGGTTCAGCACCAGGCCCGCTTTACAGCCGTGTTCTTTGATCAGTTGCAGAGAGCGATCGACATGTTCAGAGGCTTCAGGATGGAAGGTAATAATGCTGGCACCGGCCGCGGCGAAATCAGGAATGATGCGGTCAACGGGTTTCACCATCAGGTGAACGTCGATAGGCGCAGTGATACCGTAATCGCGCAGCGCCTTAAGCACCATTGGCCCCATCGTCAGATTAGGGACGTAGTGGTTGTCCATAACGTCAAAATGGACGACGTCACCACCTGCGGCAAGTGCTTTAGCCGTATCCTCGCCCAGTCGGGCGAAGTCGGCAGAGAGGATTGAGGGGGCAATCAAATACTGTTTCATCCGCTTCTCCAGGAGTCATTCGTCTTTCGGCGGCGGGCGAAACGGCTCAGGCAACCTTCGCTTTATAAAGGGCCAGAAGTTCGTCCACCTTGTTACGTTTACCACCGTTTCGGCTGATGCTGCGGCGAACCTGCAGCTTATGGAAATCGGTGGCGTTCTGATACCACTGGCGAGTCAGCTCGGTGTCGTGATTCGAAATCAGCACCGGAATACTCTGCTCCCGCAGCCTTTCAGCCAGCTCGGCCAGGTGCTGCTGCTGCACCATACTGAAGCTGTCCGTGTGATAAGCGGTAAAGTTGGCGGTGGCGGAAAGCGGCGCATAGGGCGGATCGCAATACACTACGGAACCCGCAGCAACGTTTACCATGCTGACATCATAAGACTGGCAGACAAAAGTGGCATTTTTAGCCCGTTCGGCAAAGTTGTACAGTTCCTCTTCAGGGAAATAAGGTTTGCTGTAGCGGCCAAACGGCACGTTAAATTCACCGCGCAGATTATAACGGCACAGGCCGTTGTAACAATGGCGGTTGAGGTACAAAAACAACACCGCGCGCCGGAATTTGTCAGTGCATTGGTTAAACTCAGTGCGGCAAGCGTAATAAATCGCTTCCTCGTTTTGCACTTTGGTAAAGAGCAAACGAGACTCCCGCACGTACTCATCTGCGCGGTTTTTGACAATGTCGTAGAGGTTAATCAGATCGCTATTGATATCGGCGAGGACGTAGCGTGAGTAGTCGGTATTAAGAAATACCGACCCCGCGCCAACAAAGGGCTCAATCAGACAGTCGCCTTCCGGCAGATGCTTTTTTATGTCGTCCAGCAGGGGGAATTTCCCCCCTGCCCATTTCAGAAAAGCGCGATTTTTTTTCATGCTGTCTTACTATTTACACCTTATCCAGCTGTGGAAAGGCTCCGACAGCGACTGCGCTTATTTTCACTTGAGGTCAGACTGCACCTGATGAATAGGTTTTGCCCACGGATTCTTAGCCTGAACGTCTGCCGGCAGGCTTGTCACCGCGCGTTTTGCATCGTCTTTCGTGGCATAAACACCGCTCACCAGCACGAACCAAGGCTGACCGTTACGCTGAGTCTGGTAAACCATATAGTGCTGCAGATTCTCTTTTTTCGCCCACGCATTCAGGTTTGCGGAGTTTGAAGAAGAGCTCAGCTGCAGCGTGTAGTGGCTGCCTGGCGCACTCTTAATGGCGCTCGCATCCCCCGTTACCGTGCCGCCAGTGCTGGCCGTCGCTGCAGCTTGCGGTGCTGCTTTTGGCGCAGTAGATGCTGTTGCTTTCGGAGCCGGGGTTGAAGTAGCTGCGCTGGTTGATGGTGCAGTGACCGGAGCAGAAACCGCCGGGGCAGGTTCGCTACGTTTCACCGTTGCCACTGGTTTGCTTTCAGCTTTCACCTGTGGTTTAGGCTCGGCTTTACGCACAGGCTCAATCACCGTTTTCTTGCGCTCAGGACGAGATTCAACGGTGCGGGTTGGCTCCTGGGTGCCGGCCAGCTTACGCGGTTCGGTTTTGCTGCCAGCGATTGGCGCGACGGTAGCGGGTTCAGTTGGCAGCGTGGAATTGCTCACCACGTTGTCAATCTGGCCCTGTTGCTGAGGCTGAGTCAGGGCGTTATTCAGGTTTCCAGGAACCTCAACGCGCTGCTGCCCTTCCGGCTGCGGCTGCGTCTGGGCCTGGGTTGGTGTAGAAGAAATAGGTGGCAGGGAAACATCCTGCGGATTCTGCTGGCCAGCTACTGAGGTATTCCCTGCCTGTGGCTGAGCAGCATTTGCCTGGTCGGCAGGTGCCGCACCGTTCGAACCGGAGAGATCGATGCTCTTCTCCGCGCCTGGTTTTTGCTCGGCAGTATCTGGGGTAGATGAAGGAGCTTTCAGGGCTGAACCGATGCCGATGATAAGCAGCAGCAGGACCAGAATCCCGACGCCCATCATGATGTGCTGGCGAGAAGCAGGTGCTTTCTGTTTTGCTGCCTTTTTACGCCCACGCGCCGGACGAGGCTCTGCGGCCAGGCCGTCATCACCTTCGTACTCTTCCTCAACCTCTTCTTCACGCTCACGGCGTGAACGAGAAGGACGACGATCGTCCGCATCAAGATCGACGTCATCAACGTTGATCTGCGGTTCTTTATCGAACTCGTCAGGTTTGCGGGAACGCCCAGGACGACGATCGCTTGGATCGGGTTTCAGCTCGTCTTCTGGTTTAAACTCATCCATTTAACACCCCACTCAAAGGCGTATGCTCATCTCTGCATCACGCCCGAAGTTAAATACTATAAAAATTCTAGTTGTTAAGCCTGCTGGCAATCAGCAATGGCTGATAGAACGACATCGTGCGGTACTCCACCGCGCACTTCACTCTTCCCTATCGCCAGCGGCAGAATCAAACGCAGCTCGCCGGCTAATACTTTTTTGTCACGCATCATGTGGGGCATATACGCGTCAGGGGACATTTCCTGCGGCCCGTTAACCGGTAACCCGGCTCGCACCAGCAGCGCAATCACGCGCTGAACTTCTGCCTCACTGAATTGACCCAGGCGCTGAGCGGTACGCGCCGCCATCACCATTCCGGCCGCCACGGCTTCGCCATGCAGCCAGTTGCCATAGCCCATTTCAGCTTCAATGGCATGGCCAAACGTATGACCCAGATTCAGTAAAGCACGTAAGCCGCTTTCTCGCTCGTCTGCGGCAACAACTTCGGCTTTCAGCTCACAACAACGACGAATGCAGTACGCCATTGCCTTGCCGTCCAGCTTTAACAATGCGTCGATGTTTTCTTCCAGCCAGTCAAAGAACTCGCCGTCCAGAATGATGCCGTATTTAATGACTTCCGCCAGGCCCGAAGCCAGCTCCCGAGCAGGCAAAGTCGACAGGCAGTCGAGATCCACCACCACCGAAGCGGGCTGGTAAAACGCGCCAATCATGTTTTTGCCGAGGGGATGGTTAACGGCAGTTTTACCGCCAACGGAGGAGTCCACCTGCGAAAGCAGTGTGGTAGGGACCTGGATAAAACGCACCCCGCGCTGATAGCTCGCTGCGGCAAAACCGGTTAAATCGCCCACAACGCCACCGCCTAAAGCAATCAAGGTGGTGTCGCGGCCGTGAGGTTTTTCCAACAGCGCCGTAAAGACGGTATCAAGCACCGCGAGGCTTTTAAACTGCTCGCCATCCGGAAGAATGACGGTATCCACTTTAACGCCTGCCTGTTCCAGAAGACCACGAACCTTGTCCAGATAGAGCGGTGCAAGGGTTTCATTGGTAACCAGCATGGTCTGGTCGCCAGCCTTCAGCGGCCAAAAGGAAGCCGGGTCATTGAATAACCCGGCGGCAATGGTAATAGGGTAACTACGTTCCCCGAGAGTGACTGTCAGCCTCTCCATTACGCGGAGCCCACCTTATTGTTGCTTTGCCCGCAGGCGTTTCTTGATTAAGCCAGAATCAGTTGCTTTCCAGCATATGAATGATCTGGTTTGCGACCACTTTGGCGCTTTGATCATCGGTGCGAATTGTGACATCGGCAATCTCTTCATACAGCGGATTGCGTTCACCTGCCAGCGCTTCCAGAACTTCACGAGGTGGAGTCTCAACCTGCAGCAGCGGACGTTTTTTATCGCGCTGAGTACGTGCAAGCTGTTTCTCAATCGTGGTTTCAAGATAAACCACTACGCCACGGGCGGAAAGACGATTGCGGGTTTCACGAGATTTCACAGAACCGCCACCGGTAGCCAGCACGATGCCCTGTTTTTCAGTGAGTTCGTTGATGATTTTTTCTTCGCGATCGCGGAAGCCTTCTTCGCCTTCAACGTCGAATACCCAGCCCACATCAGCTCCGGTACGTTTCTCAATCTCTTGATCAGAATCGAAAAATTCCATATTGAGTTGCTGAGCTAACTGACGCCCAATAGTGCTTTTGCCGGCACCCATAGGCCCAACCAGAAAGATATTGCGTTTCTCTGCCATTTTTTCGGTACTACTAAGACAATTCGTTGATGATAAACCCGCCCGGTAACAACTTGCTGCGGCGGGACATGAACTGAAACCTCATAAGCGTGAGTTCGAGAATCAGACTAAAAATTATCTCAACACTCAAGGGGGTTTGGCAACCGAATAAATCACCTGGCGCCCAGCTTGGGATGAAAACCGTGCGCCAGCTTTACCGGCCGCAGGCTCTCAATACCCAGCCTCCCGAAACGGTACACCTTGTAAGCTAATTCCTCTCTGCCGTCAAACACCTGGGCGCTGTTTGGCAGAAAAACCCGCAGGCGGAAGAGGAAACACGCTAAGGTAATGCAATCAACCTGGGCGTAATGAACACGACCAATTCCCGACGTTGGTGCTTTTTCCCGTCGTGCCGGAACAATTGGCCGATAAAAGGAATATTTCCCAGTAAAGGAACGCTATCTCTGGTGTGGTTGTTCTGCTGCTGGAAGATTCCGCCTAACGCCAGCGTCTCACCGTCCTTCACCTCGACCTGCGTTTCAATCTCTTGCTTATCAATGGCGAGGGCTTCCCCATCTGCGTGCTGGATGCTGCGTCCTGGCATATTTTGACTGATGCGAAGCTGCAGGCGAATGGTTCCGTGGTGACTTATCGTCGGCATGACTTCCATACCTAACACCGCCTCCTTAAATTCCACCGACGTGGCTTCATTCTTGCCATTAGAGACTTGATACGGAATTTCAGTACCCTGCTTGATGCTGGCAGACTGTTGGTGTGCGACCAGTAAGCGTGGGCTGGCGATGATTTCCAGCTGTTGCTGCTGCTCCAGCGCACTGAGCTCAAGCTCAAGCATACGGCCGTTGATCCGGCCAATATTAAACCCTACCGTTGTGGTTGCCGCGTTTACGGCTAACTCACTTGAGACAGTAGTGGTTTGGTATAACCCGGATGCCGTCTCACCTACCGGGGCGCTCCACTTCACGCCAAGCTCTCGCAGCTTATCCTGGTTGATGGTGACAATATGCGCGGACAGCTCGACCTGCCCCATCGAAACATCCATATCTTTAATCCAGGCCGCAACACGCTTTTGCGCCTGCTGGCTGTCGCGCACCACCAGCCGGTTTGTGCGTTTATCCACGGTAATGCCGCCCCTGGGTCCAAGTAGTTTTTCTTCATTAGCTTTGATCCCCGCGGCAAGGTCGGCAACTTCAGCATATCGCGGCGTATAAACCGCTTGTACCAGCGGCTGCTCAAGCGCTTTTTGCTTACGAGCGGCCTCTTGCTGAGCGCGCCGTTGCGCCGGATCCTGTTTCTGCTGGATTTGAAGAATATTGCCCGTCTTCGACGAAGTCAGGTTTGCTAATCTGAGTACCTGCTGGAAAGCCTGCTCCCACGACACATCGGCCAAACGTAGCGAGAGATTCCCCGTCACCTCAGGCGCAATCATCACGTTAAAGCTTTGCTGCTCGGCCAGCGCCTGCAATACCTGTACGACAGGCGTTTCATCTAGCGTCAGAGTGACGCGATTATTCGTCCACGCCGTCAGGGGCATCAGCATCAGTACGCCTGCCACGATGTGCCTTATCATTGACTCTTCCCTCTATTTTCCAGTGGTAGTAGCGTCCTTCGCAGGCGCCGGTGAGCGAAGCTCTCAGCTGCCGCTCAAGAAGCGTGGTCACCTGCACACCAGGCTCCAGAAACAAACCTTCTTTTACCCTTTGCCAGCGTTTCCCCGAGGATTGCATTAAGGCAAGACTTTCTGCAGAGCCAGTCGGGTAAAACACGCCGCGTAACTGCCAGCCATCAAGCCGCTTAAGCAGCGCTTCACAGGGTGATACGGGTAAAAGAAAAGGATTACGCGGTGACGACTGCAGAGGCGAGCTGAGTGCGGCCAGTAACATCCAACTAGCGGCTTTCATCGATAAACTCCAGAGTGAGCAAAACCCGCACTTTTTCCCCGGCCTCACTCAAGATAAACGCCGGTATCTTCAGGCTTGAATAGCTGGTCAGTTCCTTAAAAAGGGGCGGAACGTTGGGCCAGGGAAGCAGCATTTCCAACACAGAATGTCGCGGTTCAGGCCGCCACATCACCAGTCTCCCGCCGGACCGTTTTGCCGCAGCCATGGCAGAAAACGTCTCCAGCGGCACCGCATCAGGCAGCGGCTCTGGTTTCGGCAAAACGGCAATTTTCCGCTGCTGCGAGAGCACATGCTGCCAGCGCTGCTGGTTGTGCTGTTCCTTCACCTGCAATTCCTGTCGCAGGGGCCAAACCAGCAGCCATAAGCAGGCTAAAGCGGTTAATAACAGACACACCAACAGGCTCAACACCCGATATGCAACATGCCCGTCAATGAGGCGCTCCAGGTTACTGAGCATGCTCGCCATCCGGGGTGTTTAAGATGAAGGTAAAGACCAGACCTTTGTGTTTTTCATCGCGCAACTCACCGGGCTTGACCTTAAACGCCCCGGGTAAATCAGCCAGAACTGCTTCAACCTGCACCAGTTCCCGTGCATCTCCCGCTACGCCAGAGATGGTTGCGCTTTCATTTTGCCAGCTAACACTCTGCAGCCAGCTGTTTTCGGGCAAGCGTGAGGCCAGCATATTCAGCACGTTTTCCCAACGTGAAATGTTGCCTTTCCGCATCCCCTCCGCCTGCAATATCGCCCACCGCTGCTGGTTATCTTTCAACTCTGTTAGCTGACGTGATAACAGCGTCTTCAGGGCGGATTCCTGCACCTCATATTGGGTTGACTGGGCCTGTTGCCAGCGCACTTTCATGGCGAGAAACTGAGTCCAGAGCAGCATCAGCCCCATCATTAAAAGCACGCCACATATGAGAAGGCTGCCCCAAAGTTTTAGCCGATGACGGCGTTTTAACGGCCGCCATGGCAGAAGGTTCATCAGCGGCATCATTAGCGTTCGGCTCCCAGAGCGAGCCCCAAAGCGAGCGTGTAAAGCCCGCCATGACGCGGCAACGGCGGCTGCTGGCGGACAAGGGGTTGCCAGGCATTTAGCCTTTCTGCTTCGGCAGGCCAGGAGCGCCCGGCATCGGCATGGCTAAAGGCAATTTCGTCGGCGCTGGCCTCCAACTGCTGACATAGAGCCGGGAAATCCACTGTCTGCCGTTTATCCAGCCAGCCGGAACGTTTGCGGTTATTGACTGATGCCCACAGCCAGTAGCCCGGCTCTTCATGAACCAGAAAACGACAATGCGCTGGATAACAATTCTGAGGCAAGGCGCTCAGAATTTTGTCTCCCGGCGTTATCGTCCGGGGAAAGAGATTCATGCTGGCAAAAATGGCCTGCAATGCAGCAATATCCGCCTGTTTCGCCGCCGTCACGGAAAATGACGAATCATCCTCCAGGTAGTCGTAGCAAAGTTGTTCCGAGGGCATTTGCAACTGGCGAGCCGTTGCACCCGAGATATACTTCTCTTGAGCCGATTCCTGTAACCGCTGGGGAGGCCTGGGAACCTGGCGTTGCAAAGCCCTCTGTGCAGGAAACCCAACCCGCAGATGATGGCGCACGGGGATTTCTTTACGCCATGCGGCAAGTACCTCGCGCAGTGTGTCCAGTTCGGGTAACATGCCGTCCGCAAGTGTTTGTTTCGGGAAAGGTAAATGCCACCAATGGCGCAACTGCCACCCTTGCCGGTGCCACTGTACGGCTGCGGCACGTATGCCCTCCGCCTGAATATCCAGGCCAATCCGCCAACCAGGAAACATCATGGTTTCGATCTCCTTATCCGGATGATAAACAGCCCTGACCCCGAAACAGTAACGGGTATATCAAAGCTCCTGGCTTGCCTTTATACTACCGCGCGGTTGTTTAGAAACTGCCCAATTGAAACCTGATGGGAAATTTAAGGTGAAGTTCGTAAAGTATTTATTAATCCTTGCAGTCTGTTGCGTTCTGCTGGGAGCTGGCTCGATTTACGGTTTATACAAATACATCGAGCCCCAGCTGCCCGACGTGGCGACATTGAGAGATGTGCGACTGCAGATTCCAATGCAGGTTTACAGCGCTGACGGCGAGCTTATTGCTCAGTACGGCGAAAAACGCCGTATTCCACTGACCCTGAACCAGATCCCTCCGGTGATGGTAAAAGCGTTTATCGCAACAGAAGACAGCCGCTTTTATGAGCACCACGGCGTTGACCCGGTGGGCATCTTCCGTGCTGCAAGCGTAGCGCTGTTCTCAGGCCATGCTTCTCAGGGCGCAAGTACCATTACGCAGCAGTTGGCGCGTAACTTCTTCCTGAGCCCCGAACGCACCCTGATGCGTAAAATTAAGGAAGCGTTTCTTGCGGTTCGCATTGAACAGATGCTGAACAAAGACGAGATCCTTGAACTCTACCTGAACAAAATCTACCTCGGTTACCGCGCCTATGGCGTCGGCGCTGCCGCTCAGGTTTACTTCGGCAAAACGGTCGATCAGCTGACCCTGAGCGAGATGGCGGTGATTGCCGGGCTGCCTAAAGCGCCGTCAACGTTTAACCCGCTGTACTCCATGGATCGTTCAACGGCACGCCGTAACGTGGTGCTGTCGCGCATGCTGAGCGAAGGTTACATCAGCCAAAGCCAGTACGATGAAGCACGTAGTCAGCCGATTGACGCCAGCTATCACACGCCTGAAATCGCCTTCTCCGCGCCATATCTTTCAGAGCTGGTGCGTCAGGACATGGTCGCCCGCTACGGCGATAAAGCCTACGAAGATGGCTACAAGGTTTACACCACGCTGAGCCGTAAAATTCAGCAGGGTGCCCAGGATGCCGTCCGCAACAACGTCATGGCCTACGACATGCGCCATGGCTACCGCGGCCCATCTAATGTGCTGTGGAAAGTGGGAGAAAGCGCCTGGGATAAGAAAAAAATCACCGATTCGCTGAAAAGCCTTCCGGTTTATGGCCCGCTCTTCCCGGCGGTTGTCACCCGCGCCGTACCTGATGAAGCCACGGCCATGCTGGCCGACGGCAGCTCTGTTTCACTGAGTATGGAAGGCATGCGCTGGGCGCGTCCGTATCGTTCCGACACCGCGCAAGGCGCTACGCCACGCAAAGTAACGGACGTGGTACAGGCCGGACAGCAGATTTGGGTACGCAAGGTGGACGATGCCTGGTGGCTTAGCCAGGTGCCCGACGTTAACTCGGCGCTGGTTTCACTCAATCCACACGATGGCGCCGTGCTGGCGCTGGTCGGCGGTTTTGACTTCAACCAAAGCAAGTTCAACCGTGCGACCCAGGCGCTGCGTCAGGTAGGGTCAAACATCAAACCTTTCCTGTATACCGCAGCCATGGACAAAGGCCTGACGCTGGCAAGCATTCTTAATGACGTGCCTATTTCACGCTGGGATGCCGGGGCAGGCTCCGACTGGCGGCCGAAGAACTCTCCGGCCCAATACGCCGGGCCGATTCGTCTGCGTCAGGGGCTGGGCCAGTCCAAGAACGTAGTGATGGTACGTGCGATGCGGGCGATGGGCGTCGATTATGCCGCAGAATATCTGCAGCGCTTTGGCTTCCCTGCAGCAAATATTGTGCATACCGAATCGCTGGCCCTGGGCTCCGCCTCATTTACGCCAATGCAGGTTGCTCGCGGTTACTCCGTCATGGCAAACGGCGGCTTCCTGGTTGACCCTTACTACATCACCAAAATCGTCGACGACGCGGGTAATACCGTGTTTGAGACCAGGCCTAAGGTTGCCTGTGCCAGCTGCGATATTCCGGTCATTTACGGCGATACGCCAAAATCAACGGTACTGGAAAACCAGGACGTAGAAGACGTTGCCGTTTCGCAAACGCCGCAAAACAGCAGCGTACCGATGCCTCAACTGGAGCAAGCTAACCGCGGTCTGGTGGCAAAAGCACAGGGCGAGGAGTATGCGCCACACGTGATCAACACGCCGCTGTCTTTCCTGATCAAAAGTGCGCTTAACAGCAACATTTATGGTGAGCCGGGCTGGCAGGGAACCGGCTGGCGAGCAGGCCGTGATTTGAAGCGTAAGGATATCGGCGGCAAAACCGGAACAACCAACAGTTCGAAAGATGCCTGGTTCTCCGGTTACGGCCCGGGCGTGGTCACGTCAGTCTGGATTGGCTTTGACGACCATCGCCGCGACCTTGGCCGCACCACGGCTTCAGGCGCGATTAAAGATCAGATCTCCGGCTACGAAGGCGGCGCGAAGAGCGCCCAGCCCGCCTGGGATGATTTCATGAAAATCGCGCTGGCGGGTGTGCCAGAAGAGCCGATGACGCCACCACCGGGTATCGTGACTGTCAATATTGATCGCAGTACCGGGCAGTTAGCCAACGGCGGCAACAGTCGTGAAGAGTATTTCATCGAAGGTACGCAGCCTACGCAACAGGCCGTGCATGAAGTAGGCACGACGCTTATCGATAACGGGGAAGAGCACGAGCTGTTCTAATCCAACCCAAAATAGTAAAGGGCCGCTTAGCGGCCCTTTTTCATTCTTTAGCGGTCAGTCTTTCAGCCTGCCCTGCTGCCTTAACCATTCCCGGACAAGGAACAAAGCGCTGACGTTACGCGCCTCGCTGAAATCATCTTCATTGAGCAAATCCATCATGTTCGCCAGCGGCCACCGTACTTGCGGCAGTTCTTCCGGCTCATCCCCTTCCAGGGATTCGGGATACAGATCTTCCGCAATCACAATGTTCATTTTGCTCGAGAAATAGGACGGGGCCATCGTCAGCTTTTTCAGAAACGTTAGCCGGTTCGCGCCAAAGCCCACTTCTTCTTTCAGCTCACGGTTAGCGGCCTCAAATACCGTTTCGCCCGGGTCGATCAGCCCTTTAGAGAACCCAAGTTCATAGGATTCTGTGCCAACCGCGTATTCACGGATTAAGATCAAGTGGCCATCAACAACAGGCACTATCATTACCGCCTCGCGGGAAGACGGTTTCATGCGTTCGTAGACGCGGCGAACGCCATTGCTAAATTCCAGATCCACCGTTTCGACATTAAACAGCCGCGAACGCGCCACGGTTTCGACATTTAAAATCGTTGGTTTTATTAGTGATTTGCTCATGTGGCCGGGTTCAACAGTGAAAGAGGTAAGTTATTGTGCGGTATGCCGCACATATCGTGCAACGAGCATTGGCTATTATTTACATTTTTGTAACGTTTGGCGCGCTAAAACACGTAATTTTACCCGCTGTCAAGGCAGGTACTATTGAATAGGAATTTACTTGTATTTCGGACGAAGTCGCTTTGCTAACATTGTGTTACTGTAAGTCGGTCGCCTTAAAAATAGCTCAAGTTTGCAGCTTTACCTGCCGATAATGACTTCTGACTCCTTAACCATTTGAAAGGCCGATCTTTTGCCGAGTTTGATGAAAAAGACGATTGTTTGATGGGGAAAGCATGAGCACCTTATTATTTCTGTTAGCTGCTATGCTGGCCTGCGCACTGATTGCCGGATGGCTGATTTGGCGAAGCCTGAAGCTACGTGCCCAGGTTTCGCACGATCGTTCCTTCTCCGGTGCCACCACGCGCAAACTAACCCCAGAAGAGCGCGTTGCCGTCGAAAATTACCTCGAGCGTTATTCCCGTTCCCAGGAGCTGATTGGCCCCTCCGGCGCGAGCAATCCACTGCCAAGACTAACGCTCACCGCGCAAAGCAGTACAGTTTTCTCCCTGACCCGGTCGATCACTCGCTACGGCCTCTCTGCCGATGACGCCAATAAATGGCGTTATTACCTTGATTCTGTTGAAGTTCACCTCCCGCCGCTCTGGGAGCAGTACATCACCAACGATAACGACGTAGAGCTGATTCGGACGAGCAGCATCCCGCTGGTGATTTCGCTCAATGGCAATACGCTGCAAAACGATACGCTGGATGTGCAGCAGTACGCCCTGGAAGGCTATTCAGGCACTCAGGCCTCCATTCGCGGCGAAGAAAGCGAGCAAATCGAGCTGCTAAACATTCGCCAGGAAACTCAGGAAGAGTATTCCCTGAGCCGCCCCGACGGCGTGCGCGAAGCCGCGCTTATTTGCATCGCTTTTATCATGCTGTTCCTGAGTCTCGTGACGCCGTCGGTGTTCCTGCCCTGGTTAATTGGCGGCGCCGTCCTGCTGATTGCCGCCGGTTTGTGGGGCCTGTTTGCTCCGCCGGCGAAAACGGCATTGCGCGAGATCCACTGCCTGCGCGGCACACCCAAACGCTGGGGGCTGTTCGGCGAGTCTGACCAGGAACAGATGAACAACATCTCCCTGGGCATTATCGATCTGGTGTATCCGCCCCACTGGCAGCCTTTTGTGGCTCAGGATCTGGGGCAGAAAACCGATATTGATATCTATCTTGACCGCCATGTGGTGCGTCAGGGACGTTTCCTTTCACTCCATGATGAAGTGCGTAACTTCCCGCTACAGCACTGGGTGCGTAACCTGCTGGTTGCCGCCGGCGCGCTGCTGGTCCTGCTGATGATGACTATTTGGGTGCCGCTGGAAATGCCTATCAAGCTTAGCGCCTCATGGTTGAAGGGCGCTCAGTCCATCGAAGCCACCAGCGTTGAGGAACTCGCCAAATACAAGCTGCAGGTAGGCGATACGCTGAGAGTGAATGGCACGGGGATGTGTAATATTCAAACGCCAGGCGGTTATCGCTCGCGGCAAAACTTCCCATTCACCCCCTTCGACTGCTCGCAGATCATCTGGAATACCGCCCGCCCTCTGCCCTTGCCGGAGTCCGACATCATGGACAAAGCGGTCGCTCTGACCAAAGCCGTCAGCGGGCAAATTCATCCTCAGGGTGGAGAAGGTGACAGCAAAGTTAACCCACAGCTCGCGGACGCCATTCAGAAATCAGGCATGGTCCTGCTGGATGATTTTGCCGGGATTGTGAAAAAAACCCAGGCGCTGTGTACCGCAGAAGAAGAGTGCGTCCGCCTGAAGAATGCGCTAGTAAACCTGGGCAACACTAAAGACTGGGATTCCCTGATCAAGCGCGCGGATTCAGGAAAACTGACCGGGGTGAACGTCCTTCTACGGCCAGTTAGCGCCGAGTCGCTGGATAACCTGGTGGCCACCTCAACCGCACCTTTCTTTATTCGTGAAACCGCCCGCGCCGCACAGGCATTAAATAGCCCTGCTCCTGGCGGGTACATCATCATCAACGACGAAGGTGGTGATTTCGTGGACCAGCCGCTGCCGCCAATGTCGTTGTATGACTTCCCGGCCCAGGAACAATGGACCGAATTCCAGCGACTGGCGGAAATGCTGCTGCACACGCCGTTCCACGCCGAAGGGATCATTACCGGCATCTACACGGATGCCAACGGCACACAGCACGTCACCCTGCATCGGATCTCAGACACTCATAGCCTCTGGAGCTACATCGGCATTTCTCTGATGCTGATTGCGATGTTGGCCTGCGCCGCGATAAACGGCGTTCTGGCGGTGACTCGCTATCGCCGTGCCAGTACGAGGCTGGCTGAAATTCAGCGCTATTATGATAGCTGCCTCAACCCCACACTGACTCCGCCTACGCCGCTGAAGTAGCCGCTACGGGTAAACTTTGCGTACCGGGTTGTGCTACCCTGGTACGCTATTTTCCCTCAATCGAGACTAAAGCTATGTCTGGTGCTATTGCCTGGCAGGACGTGGACACCCTGCTGCTGGATATGGACGGGACCCTGTTGGACCTGGCCTTTGATAACCATTTCTGGAAAAAGCTGGTGCCGGAAACCCTTAGCCTTCAGCGCGGCATTCCGTTGCAGGACGCGTATGAATTAATTTCCCGCGAATACCACGCCGTGCAGCATACGCTAAACTGGTACTGTCTCGACTACTGGAGCGAACGCCTCGGGCTGGATATCTGTGGCATGACCACCGAACAGGGGCCAAAGGCCGCGCTGCGTGAAGATACCGTGCCGTTTCTTGAAGCGGCGAAAGCCAGCGGCAAGCGCCGCATTCTGCTCACCAACGCGCACCCGCATAACCTGGCGGTGAAGCTTGAGCACACGGGTTTGAACCAGCACCTTGATTTATTACTTTCCACCCACACATTTGGTTATCCGAAAGAAGATCAGCGTTTATGGCAGGCGGTGGCCGGGCATACCGGATTCGATGCGGCCCGAACTGTCTTTATCGACGACAGCGAAGCGATTCTTGATGCAGCCGCAACGTTTGGGATTCGCTACTGCTTTGGCGTCCTCAACCCGGACTCAGGTGAAGCGGAAAAAACGTTTGAGCGCCACCCAGGCCTGAGCGATTACCGTAGCCTGATCCCGTCGCTTTCCGCTTAAGGAGGCGCAATGAAAGAAAAAACTGCCGAGGGCGTACGCCTGGATAAATGGCTGTGGGCCGCACGCTTTTACAAAACCCGTGCGGTGGCGCGGGAAATGGTTGAAGGCGGGAAAGTGCACTACAACGGCCAACGCAGCAAGCCGAGTAAACTGGTTGAGCTTCATGCGGTACTCACGCTGCGCCAGGGAAACGACGAGCGCACCGTAACCGTCCTGGGTATTACCGAACAGCGCAGGCCAGCCGCAGAAGCCTCTCAGCTTTATGAAGAGACGGCGGAAAGCATCGCCAAACGGGAAAAAGTGGCGCTGGCGCGCAAAATGAACGCGCTGACCATGCCGCATCCCGATCGCCGCCCGGATAAAAAAGAGCGGCGAGATTTGATGAAATTTAAACACGGTGGCGAAGCGTAAATTCGCCGACCAGTAAGAGAGATGACGATGACTCAACACGACCAACTACACCGCTATCTGTTTGAAAACCACGCCGTGCGCGGCGAGCTGGTGACGGTTTCCGAAACCTGGCAGCAGATCATGGAAAACCATGATTACCCGCAGCCGGTCAAAAAAATTCTGGGCGAACTGCTGGTCGCCACCAGCCTGCTGACCGCCACGCTGAAGTTTGACGGAGATATCACCGTTCAGCTTCAGGGCGATGGCCCGATGACGCTGGCCGTGATTAACGGCAACAACAAACAGCAAATGCGCGGCGTAGCGCGTGTACAGGGTGATATCCCGGCGGATGCTGCATTAAAAGATCTGGTGGGTAACGGTTATCTGGTGATCACCATCTCCCCAAGCGAAGGCGAGCGCTATCAGGGCGTGGTCGGTCTGGAAGGGGATACGCTGGCCGCCTGCCTGGAAGATTATTTCATGCGTTCCGAGCAGCTGCCAACTCGTCTGTTTATTCGTACCGGTGAAGTAGACGGTAAAGCGGCGGCGGGCGGTATGTTGCTGCAGGTTCTGCCGGCGCAAAACGCGGAAACCGACGACTTCAACCACCTCGCGACGCTGACCGAAACCATCAAGGCCGAAGAGCTGCTGACGCTACCAGCGAACGATGTGCTATGGCGCCTGTATCACGAAGAAGAAGTCACGCTGTACGATCCTCAGGACGTAGAGTTCAAATGCACCTGCTCACGCGAGCGCTGTGCTGACGCGCTGCGCACGCTGCCGGATGAAGAGGTCGACAGTATTCTGGCCGAAGATGGCGAAATCGACATGAACTGTGATTACTGTGGCAGCCGCTATGTGTTTGACTCCATGGACATCACGGCGATCCGCAACAATGCCTCTCCGGCGGATCCGCAGGTTCACTAAGTTTGCATAACGCCTCCAATCGGAGGCGTTTTTTTTCAGCGGTAATAGTCGATTTTAACCCGCTGCCCCTGCACCATCACGTCCTGCCAGACCTTCGGCGCAGCCGTCAGTTTTCCTTCAGAGGCGGCCTGCTTCAGCGCTGACATCATCTGGTTTTTATCCAGATCCCGGGCCTGGCCGATATCCTTCCAGCTCCCGTCTATCTTGCCGTACACTTTGCAGTAGCTCATTTCCGGCTGGCACAGCAGCCATTCATCCTGCCCGTCGCCGTTCAAATCCATCCCAACCAGCAGACACTTATCCTCGTCATCCAGACACTCGCGAGCCTGGTAACTTTCATCTTTTACCATGGCCTGCCACCACGCGTTTTCCGGCACGCGATTTTTATCCGCCAGCACGATACGCTGACGCAGAGATTCAACCGTCAGCTTCGCCACCGCCACACCGCCCGTTTTGCCATTGCTCAACAGCATCGCCAATTGCCTTCTGCGATCGGGACTGGCGACAAACACCGGGTCTTTTTGCAGCT
The DNA here is from genome assembly GCA_000277545.1 of Enterobacter sp. Ag1. Classification (GTDB taxonomy): domain Bacteria; phylum Pseudomonadota; class Gammaproteobacteria; order Enterobacterales; family Enterobacteriaceae; genus Cedecea. The sequence goes on from AKXM01000027.1 coordinate 28,799, forward strand.
CGCTGAGCGCATCGTAGCCCCGCCGCCCGGCGTATTGCAGCATGGTCATACTCACCTTCTCGGGCTTCAGGACGCCGCTGTGGTAACGCGCCATTTGGTTATTAACGCTGATCCGGTAAGGGTCCAGAAGCGGGGAATTCACCGCGACCAGCAAGGCCAGCGCCAGCAAAAGCACCGCGCGGTTAATCCCTCCCGGCTGTAGAACAGTCTCCCGACGCTGGCGAACGAGCGTGACGACATAGCCAAAGGCCCACACCAATACGGTGAAGGTTATCAGCGCCGCATATACCCTTGTTGGCGTCCAGCCGTATGACGAAACGCGCAACCACAGCGCATAGCTTGCCAGCAAGGCATAAACCGGCGACAGCAATAACGTCAGCTTTATCGCACCATCAAGCAGGGCAGGATAAGGCCGGGTTTCTCTTTCCGGATGATAAGCCACTGCGGCAGTGCCCATCACCATCAGCGTCAGCGTGTTGAGCAGCGCATTACAGGAGAAGTGCAGTGAAATAGACCCCAGGCCAACCACCGGCAGCGTCGCCAAAAACATCAGGGAAATCAGCGACAGTAGCGGTAAAAGCCCCGTGGCAAAAACGCTGAAGAAATGTTTTACCGCGTTAATAGCCCGAACCTGGTCACGGCAAAGCGTGACCGCCAGCGCCGCTGCCGTACAGGTAGCAATCCAGGCAAACGCCGATGAACTGAAAAACAGGCGATCAAAGAAGGCGATATCCACCAGCTTAAATAACCCGGCCCAAAGCGCCAGCACGCCCCAGAAAAAGAGCACCAGCAGCCCGGTCAGCAGCAGAGTAATACCGTTCCGCCAGAGCTGGCCGTAGAATACCTGCCAGTCTCCCCAACCGCGATTCGAGTGCAGCCGCCCCTGCAGCCAGGGCAAGGTCAGAAACAGCATCACCGCCAGCGAACAGAGATACCCCAGCACAATATCGTGCCGGCTCCAGCTTTCCAGCCCCTGGGTCGTCCAGTTCACCCAGCCGCTCATCAACGCCACAATCGGCAAGGGGAGCAACGCCAGGCCCCAAAATCGCAGGCCATTGAAACGCACGGTGATAAGCGCCAGCGTCGCCGCCAGCACTACGGACAGGGAGCGCAGATACAGGGCTTGATTATCCCCTCGCAGCCAGATGCTACTCACCCTGTCTCCTTCGGTGAGGTACAGCACCACGCCTAAAAGAAACCCCACCAGCAAAATCCCCCAGCGGGTCGCCTTAGGCAACGGTTCAGACATGAACATAGTTGTCATCCCTTATTAGCTCATTTTTGACTTAGTGTAACGACCTGCTGCGACTTGCAAATGACGCTCTTGTTTCATTGCGTTGCGCATGAGAGCGCGTTCATTCACAAAGTTCTTCGTTATTATCCTAATTATTAACATATCTGCCATATTTTCCCCGAAAGCCAGCGAATTCCTGCCATACTCTGCCCCCGTTGCGGCATCCCCTGTGCATTTCCCCTGTTAAATTTAAGCAGGCGCGTAAATTTATGATAGTGGTCGCGGTTAACACCCCCTAAACAACCCTACAATATTCGGCAGTATAAATTGGCTAAGGAGCAGTGAAATGCGAGTTAAAGGCATAACCCCGCAAGATCTCAAGGCTTATGGCATTCATGACGTCAGCGAAGTCGTCTATAACCCCGATTACGACACCCTTTACCGCGAAGAACTCGACCCTAACCTGCAGGGTTTTGAGCGCGGTGTGGTCACTAACTTAGGCGCCGTCTCCGTAGATACCGGGATCTTTACCGGTCGCTCTCCAAAAGATAAATACATCGTCCGCGATGACACCACCCGCGACACCTTATGGTGGGCCGACAACGGTAAAGGCAAAAACGATAACAAACCGCTTTCCGAAGAAACCTGGCACCAGCTCAAAGGGCTCGTCACTCATCAACTGTCGGGCAAGCGCCTGTTTATTATTGACGCTTTCTGCGGGGCCAACGCCGATACCCGCCTGTCAGTGCGTTTTATCACCGAGGTTGCCTGGCAGGCACACTTCGTGAAAAACATGTTTATTCGCCCAACGGACGAAGAGCTGGCAACGTTTGAACCTGATTTTGTGGTGATGAATGGGGCTAAATGTACCAATCCAAACTGGAAAGAACAGGGCCTGAACTCCGAAAACTTTGTGGCATTTAACCTGACTGAACGCATGCAGCTTATCGGCGGCACCTGGTACGGTGGCGAGATGAAGAAAGGGATGTTCTCTATCATGAACTACCTGCTGCCGCTGAAGGGCATCGCCTCCATGCACTGCTCGGCAAACGTCGGTGAAAAAGGGGATGTGGCGGTGTTCTTCGGCCTGTCCGGCACCGGTAAAACGACGCTGTCTACCGACCCGAAACGCCGCCTGATTGGCGACGATGAGCACGGCTGGGACGACGACGGTGTGTTTAACTTTGAAGGCGGCTGCTACGCGAAAACTATTCGCCTGTCAGAAGAAGCTGAGCCGGATATCTATCACGCGATTCGCCGCGATGCGCTGCTGGAAAACGTGACCGTCCGTGCCGACGGCACAATCGACTTCGACGATGCGTCCAAAACGGAAAACACCCGCGTTTCTTACCCGATTTATCACATCGACAACATCGTTAAGCCGGTGTCGAAAGCGGGTCACGCTACTAAAGTCATCTTCCTGACTGCGGATGCCTTCGGCGTACTGCCACCGGTTTCCCGCCTCACCGCGAACCAGACTCAGTACCACTTCCTGTCCGGTTTTACCGCCAAACTGGCGGGTACCGAACGCGGCGTGACGGAGCCAACGCCAACCTTCTCCGCCTGCTTCGGCGCGGCGTTCCTGTCGCTGCACCCAACGCAGTATGCTGAAGTGCTGGTGAAACGCATGCAGGCATCCGGTGCCCAGGCGTACCTGGTGAATACCGGCTGGAACGGTACCGGCAAACGCATTTCGATCAAAGACACCCGCGCGATCATCGACGCTATTCTCGACGGCTCGCTGGACGACGCAGAAACCTTTACGCTGCCGATGTTTAACCTCGCCATTCCAACCTCGCTCGCGGGCGTTGATACCCAAATTCTGGACCCGCGTAATACCTACGCGTCCCCGGAGCAGTGGCAGGAAAAAGCAGAGCAACTGGCGAAGCTGTTTGTCGAAAACTTCGAGAAATACACCGATACTCCTGCCGGTGCGGCCCTGGTCGAAGCCGGTCCGAAGCTGTAAATCTGAAGCATTAGACGAAAAAAAACGAACCCTTCGGGGTTCGTTTTTTATTGGGCCACAGGTCAGCTAGCTTTCCCGATGAGTCACCACCCGGGTTATCGGCAGCGGGAGATAAGCCCTGATTCGCAGCCCTCCCCGCTCGCTCTTCCCGAGATCCAACATCCCGTTATGGTTGTCGATGATGCGCTGCACGATGGCTAAACCCAGCCCGGTGCCGCTGGTACTGCGGGCGCTATCGCCGCGAACAAACGGCTGGAACAGATGCTGAAGCTGGTCTGGCTCAATGCCTGGGCCATCATCTTCCACCTGGAACCAGGCGCGGTTTAATTCGCTGCCGCTGCTGACTTTGATCCAGCCATTGCCGTAGCGCGCCGCGTTCACCACCATATTCGCCACCGCGCGCTTGATAGACAGCGGATGGATATTCAGGCGAATTTCGCCGGCCTGCAGATCGGTATCGATTTCACGCTCGTAACCGCTTTCTGCCGCAATAACTTCCCCGAGCACGCCGTTGAGATCCGCCATCTCCAGCGGCATCTCCTGCCCGGTGCGCAGGTAGTCGATAAACTGTTCGATAATCGCATTACACTCTTCGATATCTTTGTTAATCGACTCGGCCAGATAGCCATCCTCCTGCCCCATCATTTCAGTCGCCAGGCGGATACGCGTCAGCGGCGTGCGCAGATCATGGCTAACGCCCGCCATCAGCAGCGTGCGGTCATCGGCCAACTGTTTAACGCCCGCGGCCATATGGTTAAACGCCCGCGTTACCGACCGCACTTCCGAAGCGCCATATTCGCGCAAAGGAGGAGGAATAATCCCTTTACCGACCTGCAGCGCAGCGTGCTCCAGGTCGACCAGCGGTCGGTTTTGTATTCGAATAAACAGCCATGCGCCGCCTATCGCCAACAGCATGATCGCTAGCGTGTAGCGGAACAGCGGGGAGAAATCGCCCTGATGGATTTCGGTCAGCGGAACGCGGACCCAGATATTCGGCGACAGCCAGGTCTTCAGCCAGACAACCGGGGAGCTTTTGTTCACCTCAACGCGCACTTCGGTCGGGCCGCCAAGCTGCTGCGCCATTTGCTGGCTCAGAAACTCATAGTGCTGCGCCCAGCGCAGGCCAGCGTCTTCCGCCGCCTCGTTGGAGTAAAGTGAAATGCCCAGCTCGCGGTAAATCTCACGACGAAACGCAGGCGGCACCACAAGTTGGGTGCCGTCTTCAAGCTGCAGTTTGTCGGTCATTAGCATTCTGACTTCGTACGCCAGCACCTTATTAAACTGCTGCAGGCTCGGCAAAATCGCGAAGTTCAGAACGACAAGATAAGTCGTCACCAGGCTGACAAACAGCAAGGTGACGATCAGCAACAGCGTACGGGCAAACGAGCTTCTGGGGGAGAAGCGAACTCGCCTCATGCCTTAGCGCCGTCCGGGACAAAGACGTAGCCAAGACCCCAAACGGTCTGGATATAACGCGGATGCGCCGGGTCCTCTTCCACCATTCGGCGCAGGCGGGAGATTTGCACGTCAATGGAACGCTCCATCGCGGAGTATTCACGGCCACGGGCCAGGTTCATCAGTTTGTCGCGGGACAGCGGCTCGCGCGGGTGGCTGACCAGCGCTTTCAGTACCGCAAACTCACCGCTGGTCAGCGGCATTGGCTCGTCTTCGCGGAACATTTCACGAGTGCCTAGATTCAGCTTGAACTTACCGAAAGCGATAACTGCTTCTTCCTGAGAAGGCGCACCCGGCAGTTCGTTCGCCTGACGGCGCAGGACCGCACGAATACGGGCCAGCAGTTCACGCGGGTTAAACGGCTTAGGAATATAGTCATCAGCGCCGATTTCCAGGCCGACGATACGGTCAACTTCTTCGCCTTTCGCGGTCACCATGATGATCGGCATTGGGTTGCTCTGGCTGCGCAGACGGCGGCAGATAGAAAGACCATCCTCGCCCGGCAGCATGAGATCCAGCACCATCAGGTGGAAGGATTCACGGGTCAGCAGGCGATCCATTTGTTCGGCGTTAGCGACGCTGCGAACCTGGAAGCCCTGCTCGGTGAGATAACGCTCTAACAGCGCGCGCAGACGCATGTCGTCATCGACCACCAGAATTTTATAGTTCTCTTGCATCGTTTGTACTCCCAAAGGCTCGAACAGTTGAGTGTGTATTCTTAAAAAACTGCGCTAATACAACCAGTCAATTCTGGTATACATTCTAGTCGAAATTGTTACAAAGCATATTAAACAGTCGGTTATCAACGTTTTAAATCAAAATTTGGTGACTTGCTTCCCAAAATGCGCCGGTTGCATTCCTTATTGAGCATCGGTTTAAATCACACTCTGATTTTACAGGCTGTAGGGCAGAAAGATGAAAACGCCGTTAATCACCCGTGAAGGCTACGAAAAGCTCAAAAAAGAGCTGGATTATCTGTGGCGTGAAGAGCGCCCCGAAGTGACCAAAAAAGTGACCTGGGCCGCCAGCCTCGGCGATCGCAGCGAAAACGCCGACTATCAGTACAACAAAAAACGCCTGCGTGAAATTGACCGCCGGGTTCGCTACATCACCAAATCTCTGGAGCGCCTGAAAATCGTCGATTACTCACCGCAGCAGGAAGGCAAAGTCTTCTTCGGCGCGTGGGTCGAAATTGAAAACGACGACGGCGACATGCTGCGTTTTCGCATCGTTGGTTACGACGAGATTTTTGGCCGCAAGGACTACATTTCTATTGATTCGCCGATGGCACGCGCGCTGCTCAAAAAAGAAGTGGGCGATTTAGCCGTGGTGCAAACGCCGGCGGGAGAAGCGCAGTGGTACGTCAATGAAATTGAGTACCCTAAACCCGAGTAATGTGCACAGAACTGTCTGAAACCCAATATCCGTGGGTCGTCGGCTGGCATTTTCGCGCCCCGATCCGTATAACTGTTTGCTGAATTTTCCGTACTACACAGATGAAAAGCCATGATGAATGATTCGCTTTGCCGCATTATTGCGGGTGAGCTTCAGGCCAGAAACGAACAGGTGGAAGCCGCCGTTCGCCTGCTGGATGAAGGGAATACCGTGCCGTTTATTGCACGTTATCGTAAGGAAGTCACCGGCGGTCTGGATGACACGCAACTGCGTCAACTGGAGACTCGTCTTAGCTACCTGCGCGAGCTGGAAGAGCGCCGTCAGTCCATCCTCAAGTCTATTGCCGAGCAGGGTAAACTGAGTGACGAACTTGCCGGTGCCATCAACGGCACGCTGAGCAAAACCGAACTCGAAGACCTTTACCTGCCGTATAAACCCAAGCGCCGTACCCGCGGGCAAATCGCCATCGAAGCCGGCCTTGAGCCGCTGGCGGATTTGCTGTGGAACGAACCTTCACACGACCCGGAGCAGGAAGCCGCTCGCTTTGTGGATGCCGACAAAGGCGTCACCGACACCAAAGCCGCGCTGGACGGCGCACGCTACATCCTGATGGAACGCTTCGCCGAAGATGCCGCTCTGCTGGCAAAAGTGCGCGACTATTTGTGGAAAAATGCGCATCTGGTTTCCGCCGTGGTAAGCGGTAAAGAGGAAGAAGGCGCGAAATTCCGCGACTACTTCGCCCACCACGAAGCCATTGCCACCGTTCCCTCTCACCGTGCACTGGCGATGTTCCGCGGGCGTAACGAAGGTATTTTACAGCTGTCGCTGAATGCCGACCCGCAGTTTGATGAGCCGCCGCGCGAGAGCTACTGCGAGCAGTTGATCATCTCTCATCTGAATCTGCGCCTGAACAATGCCCCGGCCGACAGCTGGCGTAAGGCCGTGGTGAGCTGGACCTGGCGCATCAAGGTGTTAATGCACCTTGAAACCGAGCTGATGGGCACCGTGCGCGAACGCGCCGAAGATGAAGCCATCAACGTTTTCGCCCGCAACCTTCACGATCTGCTGATGGCGGCCCCGGCTGGCCTGCGTGCCACCATGGGCCTCGATCCGGGCCTGCGTACTGGCGTAAAAGTCGCGGTGGTTGACGCCACCGGCAAGCTGGTAGCGACCGATACTATTTATCCGCATACCGGTCAGGCTGCGAAAGCCGCCGTGGCCGTGGCTGCCCTTTGTGAAAAACATAACGTCGAGCTGGTCGCTATCGGCAACGGTACCGCATCCCGTGAAACCGAGCGCTTCTTCCTGGATGTGCAAAAACAGTTCCCGAAAGTCACCGCCCAGAAGGTAATAGTCAGCGAGGCGGGCGCTTCCGTTTACTCAGCTTCCGAGCTGGCGGCGCTGGAATTCCCGGATCTGGACGTGTCTATTCGCGGCGCGGTCTCGATTGCCCGCCGTCTGCAGGATCCGCTGGCCGAGCTGGTGAAAATCGACCCGAAATCTATCGGTGTGGGCCAGTACCAGCACGATGTCAGCCAGACTCAGCTGGCGAAAAAACTGGATGCGGTCGTCGAAGACTGCGTGAACGCCGTTGGCGTGGATCTCAACACCGCTTCCGTGCCGCTGCTGACCCGCGTGGCTGGCCTGACCCGCATGATGGCGCAGAACATCGTCAACTGGCGCGACGAAAATGGCCGCTTCCAGAACCGCCAGCAGTTGCTGAAAGTCAGCCGCCTGGGGCCCAAAGCCTTTGAGCAGTGTGCGGGCTTCCTGCGCATCAACCACGGCGATAACCCGCTGGATGCCTCTACCGTACACCCGGAAGCCTATCCGGTGGTCGAACGTATTCTGGCCGCCACTCAGCAGGCGCTGCAGGACCTGATGGGCAACAGCAGCGAATTACGCGATCTGAAGGCCAGCCAGTTTACCGATGAGCGTTTCGGTGTCCCTACCGTGACGGACATTATTAAAGAGCTGGAAAAACCGGGCCGTGACCCGCGCCCTGAGTTTAAGACCGCACAGTTTGCCGAAGGCGTGGAAACCATGAACGACCTGACGCCGGGCATGGTGCTGGAAGGCGCGGTGACGAACGTCACCAACTTCGGCGCATTTGTCGACATCGGCGTGCATCAGGACGGCCTGGTGCATATCTCCTCCCTGTCGGACAAATTCATCGACGATCCGCACAAAGTGGTGAAAGCGGGCGATATCGTTAAAGTCAAAGTCCTGGAAGTGGACCTGCAGCGGAAACGCATCGCCCTGACCATGCGCCTTGATGAACAGCCTGGCGAAGGTGGCAGCCGTCGCGGTAATGGGGGTAGCAACGCACCTCGCGAGCAAAAAGGCAGGCCAACAGCACAACAAAAACCGCGCGGGCGCGAAAACGCCGCCGGTGGGAATAGCGCGATGATGGATGCGCTGGCCGCTGCGATGGGCAAGAAGCGTTAATTGTCTGACCTCTCCCTTCGGGGAGAGGTCTTATTTTTTCCATCGCCGACAAAAATCAGAAAAATAACCTACTCTTGATCTAAATCAATTTTCAATATCTACCCCGCCATGAAACCAGCAATTATCATCCCTGTAACATCGGCAATAACGAAATAACATTCATCGTTCACCAAAGAGAAGCCATTACTCTATTTTTCATGCAATTAAGAAACCACTTTCTTCTGCTCGTTAAAAGCAACCCCACTAAATCAGCCAGAAAAATTCCTATTTTGGTTAAATTCACTCAGAAAAATAAATATTGTCGACAGTAACCATTCTCATTATCATTGCATTGAACGATATTTCTTCTCTTTCTTCCGATAGCTTAATTCGTTTTTATTACACGCATCGCTCGTGAATAAAACGATCATTCAGTCAGCGTCAATGCAGAGCCCAGCTCTAAGTAGGTCTTATGCAATTCATACCGAATAGCGCGTGGAAAATTACCGGCTTCGCCAGTGAAATCAGTCCGGCTTATCGCCAAAAATTATTGTCCCTTGGCATGTTGCCGGGTTCCTCATTCAACGTCGTCCGCGTGGCACCTCTCGGCGACCCTATTCATATCGAAACGCGCCGCGTAAGCCTGGTGCTGCGCAAAAAAGATCTCGCGCTGGTCAATATCGAAGCCGTGGCGTAACGGCGGGGAAACGTTCGCGTTATTTTGCACATTCAACGAAGTTTACGAATAAAATGAAAAACTTAACCATAGGTTTAATCGGTAATCCTAACTCGGGTAAAACCACGTTATTTAATCAGTTGACGGGTGCCCGCCAGCGCGTGGGGAACTGGGCGGGTGTCACCGTAGAACGCAAAGAAGGTCAGTTTTCCACCCTTGAGCACCAGGTCACGCTGGTTGATTTACCCGGCACCTACTCACTCACCACCATTTCGTCACAAACTTCGCTTGATGAGCAAATCGCCTGCCACTACATCCTGAGCGGCGATGCCGATCTGTTAATCAACGTAGTGGATGCTTCTAACCTTGAGCGTAACCTCTACCTAACGCTCCAGTTACTCGAGCTGGGTATCCCGTGCGTGGTGGCGCTCAATATGTTGGATATTGCCGAGAAACAGGCGATTCGCATCGACATCGACGCGCTGGCCGCCCGCCTCGGCTGCCCCGTCGTGCCGCTGGTGTCTACTCGCGGGCGCGGTATTGAAAGCCTGAAACTCGCCATTGACCGCAAGCAGCCCAACGAGAAAAACGAGCTGGTGCACTATCCGCAGATTTTGCTGCAAGAGGCAAAAAAGCTGGCCGAGGATATGCCGCAGGAAATGCCGGTGACGCAGCGCCGTTGGCTGGCGCTGCAGATGCTGGAAGGGGATATCTACAGCCTCGCGTATGCTGGCAATGCCACAGACAAACTTGACTCGGCGCGCGCGCGCCTGGCTGAGACCATTGACGATCCCGCGCTGCTGATCGCAGACGCTCGTTACCAAAGCATCGCTTCCATTTGCGACGCGGTTAGCAATAGCCTGACAGCCGAACCCAACCGGCTGACGGTGGCGATGGATAAAATCATCCTCAATCGTTACCTCGGCCTGCCAATCTTCATGCTGGTGATGTATCTGATGTTCCTGCTGGCGATTAACATCGGCGGCGCGCTGCAGCCTATTTTTGATGGCGGCTCGGTGGCGATATTCATTCACGGCATCCAGTGGCTCGGTTATACGCTGCACTTCCCGGAATGGCTGACGATTTTCCTGGCCCAGGGGATCGGCGGCGGGATCAATACCGTGCTGCCGCTGGTGCCGCAAATCGGCATGATGTACCTGTTCCTTTCCTTCCTCGAAGATTCCGGCTATATGGCGCGCGCAGCCTTCGTGATGGATCGCCTGATGCAGTCGCTGGGTTTACCGGGTAAATCCTTTGTGCCGCTGATTGTCGGCTTCGGCTGTAACGTGCCTTCGGTCATGGGCGCCCGTACCCTTGATGCACCGCGCGAAAGGCTGATGACCATCATGATGGCGCCGTTTATGTCCTGCGGTGCACGCCTGGCGATTTTCGCGGTGTTTGCCGCCGCATTCTTCGGCCAGCAGGGCGCGCTGGTGGTGTTCTCGCTTTATATTCTCGGCATTGTCATGGCTATTCTCACCGGCCTGATGCTGAAGCACACCATCATGCGCGGCGAAGCTTCGCCGTTTGTCATGGAGCTGCCGGTTTACCACGTCCCTCACCTCAAGAGCCTGATTTTACAAACCTGGCAGCGCCTGAAAGGCTTCGTGCTTCGCGCCGGGAAGGTCATCGTGATCGTCAGTATTTTCATCGGCGCCCTGAACAGCTTCTCCTTTAGCGGCAAGCCAGTAGATAGCATCAATGATTCCGCCCTTGCCTCCGTCAGCCGCGTATTGACGCCGCTGCTGAAGCCGATCGGTGTCCATGATGACAACTGGCAGGCTACCGTTGGGCTGTTTACCGGTGCGATGGCCAAAGAAGTTGTGGTCGGCACGTTAAATACCCTCTATACCGCCGAAGATATTCATAATGAAGAGTTTGATGCCGCAAGCTTTAACCTGCTTGATGAACTGGGCGCTGCCGCCGATGAAACCTGGCAGGGGCTGAAAAACACCTTCAGCCTGAGCGTGCTGGCGAACCCGATTGAGGCAAGCAAGGGCGACGGTGAAATGTCCTCCGGGCCGATGGGCGTGATGAGCACGAAATTCGGCAGCGAAGCCGCCGCCTACAGCTATCTGATTTTCGTTCTGCTCTATATTCCGTGCATCTCGGTGATGGGAGCCATCGCCCGTGAATCGAGCCGGGGCTGGATGACGTTTTCTGTGCTGTGGGGGCTGAACATTGCCTATTCGCTCTCCACGCTTTACTACCAGAGCGTCACCTTCAGCGAGCACCCGCAGTTCAGCCTGATTTGTATCCTCGCGGTGGTATTGTTCAACGTCCTGCTGCTTGGCGGGCTGCGCCGGGCAAGAAGTCGCGTAGATGTATCCCTGCTCGCCACCAGAAAAACGCCGTCGTCCTGCTGCCAAAGCAGCACCGGCGACTGTCACTAAGGAGCGATAATGGCAAGCCTGATTGATATCCGTAACGCCCTGGCGCTTCAGGGCCGCCTGGAAGCGAAGCAGATAAGCCAGCAGCTTGCCACGCCTCTGCCGTTGGTAGCCGCCATGCTCGATCGACTGGAAGCGATGGGCAAAGCCAGACGCATCAGCGAAGATCCGAGCAGTTGCCTGACGGGAAGCTGCAAAAGCTGTCCAGAAGGGAAAAAGTGCGTACGGGAACTTTGGGCACTGCGTTAAGTTAATCTGATGAAAGGCGGGCTCCCCCGCCTTTTTACTGCCCGTCAGCTAAGCCGTTGTTGCCCCCAGGCCAGCAGAGCCTGGCAGAATTCAGCCGGATGAGAGATAAACGGCGCGTGGGCGGCCTTGTCGAAGATAACCGAGCTGGACTGCGGCCACAGGGCGTCCAGCAGGGGAACCACTTTCCGTGGCACAAGCCCGTCCAGTCGGCCATACAGACGTAAATGCGGTATTGCAGAATGCGAAAGCTCCTGGCGCAGATCGGCGGTTCTCAGGATCTCAAGCCCGCCATTAAGCACGGCCACGTCCGGCATCGGCTGTTCCAGAACAACGGTTTTCAGCAGGCGAGCATCCTGGCGCGCGGTTTCTGTGCCCAGGGTTTGCAACGCCAGAAAACGCTCCACGGTACGCTGAAAATCTTCGCTTAGCTGCTGCTGGAACCCGGCCAGCACGTCCGGTTTAATGCCCGGCCAGTCTTCTGCCGCGGTAAAACAGGGTGAGGAAGCCACCGTCACCAGCGCATTCACACGTTCAGGCCTGGCGAGCGCCGCCTGGCTTGCTACCAGCCCACCCAGGCTCCAGCCAAGCCATGTGGCACATTCAGGCGCTTTAGCCAGCACAATGTCGGCCATTTCCTCCAGCGTTAGCGCACCAACCCCCCTGCTCCGGCCATACCCCGGTAAGTCGACCAGATGCAGCCGAAATTGCGAGCCGAGTTCGGATTCTATGTTGTGCCAAACCTCCGCATTCAGTCCCCATCCGTGCAGCAGCACAAGATCGCTTTTTCCTTTACCTTTTGTTTGCCACCACAGCTCACTCATCAGTTACCGTTCTCATTTTCATCAGCAAGGAGAACGCTATGCTAGCAATCCCTGGCCGCTGTTGGCTATGCCGGTTACCACTTGCCCGTCCGACATGGGGCATTTGCTCCTGCTGCACCGCCTCGCTGCTTCAGCCCCTGGCCTGCTGTTTACAGTGTGGTTTACCGGCACTGAGCGGGCATTTGCCCTGCGGACGTTGCCTGCAAAGAGCGCCTGAGTGGGACGCAATAGCCTATGTGACAGACTACCTGCCGCCGTTAAGCACGCTGATTCATCACCTGAAATTTACCGGAACGCCCTCGCTTGCACCGGCCTTAGCCCGCCTTTTGCTACTGCGTATTCTGGCAGCCAGTCGAGAGGGCAGGCTTCATTTGCCTGATGCTATTTTGAGTGTACCGCTGCACCATACCCGAGCGTGGCGGCGCGGCTATAACCAAAGCGCACTTATTGCTACTCCGCTGTCTCGCTGGCTAGGGCTGGAGCATTATCCCTCTGCAATCAAACGCATACGCGCCTCGCCAGCCCAACATACGTTGACAGCAAAGGAAAGAAAGAGGAATTTGAAAGGCATCTTTAGGGTTGAAATTCCCGTTGCGGGTCGCCATATGGCGATTGTGGATGATGTCGTGACGACGGGTAGTACTGTTGCGGAGATAGCGCGATTGCTGAAAAGGCAGGGCGCGGCGACTGTCCAGGTATGGTGCCTGTGTCGAACCTTGTAGACCCTCGATGATGGGCGTATTATAACCGACTAAAATAGTCAACTATTGAGCAATCGTTATGATCCGTATTTCCGATGCTGCACAATCCCACTTTGCCAAGTTGCTGGCAAATCAGGAAGAAGGGACGCAAATCCGCGTATTCGTTATCAATCCTGGCACCCCGAATGCGGAGTGTGGTGTGTCTTATTGTCCGCCGGATGCGGTTGAAGCGACCGACACGGCGCTGCCGTTCGAGCAGTTAACCGCTTATGTCGATGAGCTGAGCGCGCCTTATCTGGAAGATGCCGAAATCGACTTCGTCACCGACCAGCTCGGTTCCCAGCTGACGCTGAAAGCGCCTAACGCAAAAATGCGTAAGGTGTCTGACGACGCGCCGCTGATGGAGCGCGTTGAGTATATGCTGCAGGCGACCGTTAACCCACAGCTGGCGGGCCACGGTGGTCGCGTCACGCTGATGGAAATTACCGACGAAGGCTATGCCATTCTGCAGTTTGGCGGCGGCTGTAACGGCTGTTCTATGGTGGATGTGACGCTGAAAGAAGGGATAGAGAAACAGCTTCTGGCTGAGTTCCCTGAGCTGAAAGGCGTACGTGACCTGACCGAACACCAGCGCGGTGAGCACTCTTACTATTAGTTTGACCCTCACCCTAACCCTCTCCCTAAAAGGGAGAGGGAATAGACCGAGAAACGTGAGACGAAACTACGTCTTCTTACGCCGCTTATCCAAATCTTTCAGCAAGTTATTCACCCGTTCATCGGCAAACATCGCTTCCAGAGAGACGGTCAGCTTGCGCCGCCAGTTCTTATACTCATCGCTGGTGCCAGGAATATTCACCGGCTCGGCCATATCCAGCCAGTCCTCCGGCTGCAGCCCCAGCAGCGCGCTATGGCTGTCGGCAATATAACGCTGCATTCCACGGTTGAGCGTGTCGGTCATCGTCATTAACGCGGCCTTATGTCCCGCCCGCTTCGGCAAGCAGCCGTATTTATGCAGCCCGTCCAGCAGGCCTTGTTTAGCCCTTTCGCGGTCTTCATACAGCCCCGCCAGCACCTCTTCATCAGGGTAAAGTCCCAGCGTTTTGCCCAGCGTTAAATCACCGCTATTCCAGTAGCCACGCAGCGTGGGCAAGTCGTGCGTTGTGGCAACCGCCATCGACTGCTTAGGCCATGTGGCCGGAGGCCGGAATTGCTTCTCTCCGTCGTGTTCGAAGTACAGCACTTTGTAAGAATAAACGCCGCTGTCGCGAAGCTTGCCGACGATTTCAACCGGCACGGTACCGAGGTCCTCGCCAATCACCATGCAGCGGTGACGCTGGCTTTCCAGGGCCAGAATCGAAAGCAGATCGTCCACCGGGTACTGCACATAGGCGCCTTTATCCGCCGTCTCGCCGTACGGGATCCACCACAGCCGCAGCATCGACATAACGTGGTCAATGCGCAGGGCGCCGCAGTGGGTCATATTGGCGCGCAGCAGTTCGATAAACGGCTGATAGCCGCGAGCGGCCATGACGTGGGGATCCATCGGTGGCAGCCCCCAGTTTTGGCCTAACGGGCCGAGGATATCCGGCGGCGCGCCAACGGAGGCTTTCAGGCAGTAAAGCTCACGGTCACACCAGGTTTCAGAGCCGCCTTCCGCTACGCCCACCGCCAGGTCGCGATAAAGGCCAATCGGCATCCCGTCATGCTGGCTGGCATCCCAGCAGGCCTTAAACTGACGCCAGGCGAGATACTGCAGCCAAAGCCAGAAGTTGACCTCATCGCAATGTTGCTCACAGAACTGCTTCACTCCCGGGCTATGGGCGTCGCGATAGCCTTCCGGCCACACCGGCCAGCCCCAGCGCAGAGGATCTTCGTTAACCTGGCTGGCATGAAGCGCATCGTAGGCAGCCTGGTAGAACAGACCTTCTCCTCCTTCCGCAACGAACCTGCCAAACGCGACGACTTGTTCATCGCTGGCTGTACGCAACGAGAACTGCTGCCACGCTAAACGCAGTCCCGCAACTTTGAGGGCCGTAACGGCAGAATAATCCACCCACTCGGCATCTCTCGCGGCCTGAAGCTGTTTCTGCACTGTGGATGTTTTCCACCACGTCTGCGCCGCTTTGCTGTTCTGGAAATCTTCTACCGCATTGACGTCGATATAGATGACATTCAGCCAGCGGCGTGACGAAGGGCTGTATGGGCTGGCGCTCTCCGGGTTAGCCGGGTAAAGCGAATGAATCGGGTTGAGGCCGATAAACGCCCCGCCCCGCTTCGCCACATCCCCCAGCATCTGCTTCAAATCGCCAAAGTCGCCGATGCCCCAGTTAGCCGCCGAGCGCAGCGTGTAAAGCTGCACACATGCCCCCCACAGCTTTTTGCCCTGCAGTAACGCGTCCGGCTCATAGCAGCGCGGCGGGGCGACGATAATTCGGCTCGTCCAGCTCTGCTTTTGCCGACTGACCACCAGTGAATGGTAGCCCTCGGGTAGCTTTGTCGGCAGCGATAACATCTTCCCACCGGAAACTTGCCCGCGGTGGGTATGACCTTCTTCAGTGGTCAGCGTCCAGCTAAATTCACCCTCGCGTTCCAGCGTCAGCTGCATTCGCTGCCCGGCAGTGAAAACCTGAACCGCTGGCACAGGATCGGTCGACTTTTTTGCAACAGCGGTGCGGTTCATGGCCTCGAGCAGACGCAGTTTTGTCTCCGCAGGAATAGCCTGCGGTTTGCCGTGGGCGTTGATGTAGTTCGGGCTGATACCCGCCGCCAGAGCGGCGCTATCAAGACGTTTGCTCTCCATGGCGCTCCCTTAGCGTTTTGCCTGCCAGATACGTTGTTGGTAATCGCGGATCGAGCGATCGGAGCTGAACATGCCGCAACGGGCGCTGTTCAAAATGGCGGCGCGCGTCCAGGCTTCCTGGTCCAGATAAAGTTTGTCGGCAAGCTTTTGCGCCTCGGCATAAGCAGTGAAGTCCGCCATCAACAGGTAAGGATCGCCGCCCTCTTTGCCGATGCTGTGCAGCATCTGATCAAAGGCGTGTTTATCTCCTTCACTGTATTTGCCCTGCTCCAGTTCTTTAAGCACGGCATCCAGCACTTTATCTTTTTTGCGCCATTTCACCGGATCATAGCCTTTGGCTTTCAGGGCTTTAACCTGCTCGACGGTGTGGCCGAAAATAAAGATATTCTCTTCACCCACCTTCTCTGCAATTTCAACGTTGGCACCGTCCAGCGTCCCCACCGTCAGCGCGCCGTTCAGCGCCAGCTTCATGTTGCCGGTGCCGGATGCCTCTTTACCGGCAGTCGAAATCTGTTCGGAGATATCAGCCGCCGGGATCATGATTTCCGCCGCAGATACGCAATAGTCCGGCAGGAAAACAACCTTCAGTTTGTCGCCCACCAGCGGATCGTTGTTGATCGCCTCAGCCACTTTGTTGATAGCAAAGATAATATTTTTGGCCAGGTAATAACCCGGAGCCGCCTTCGCGCCAAACAGGTAAACGCGCGGCACACGGTCTGCTTTCGGGTTCTCGCGGATCTCTTTGTACTGCGCCAGGATATGCAGCAGGTTCAAGTGCTGACGTTTGTATTCGTGCAGACGTTTGATTTGCACGTCGAACAACGCATCCGGGCTAATCACGATGCCGGTACGAGCCTTCACAAATGCAGCCAGTTTTACTTTGTTCTGATGCTTGATTTCGCGCCAGGTCTGGCGGAATTTGGCGTCATCGGCGTGCTTTTCCAGTCCTTCCAGCACGTCGAGGTTATTCGCCCACTCTTTCTTCAGCGTCTTGTCGAACAGCGTGGCAAGCGCCGGGTTGCATTGCTTGATCCAGCGGCGCGGCGTAATGCCGTTCGTCACGTTATGGAATTTGTTCGGCCACAGCTGGTGGTATTCCGGGAACAGATCTTTCACCACCAGCTCAGAATGAAGCGCCGCAACGCCGTTCACCGCAAAGCCTCCGACCACGCACAGGTTAGCCATACGTACCTGCTTGCTATGCACCACGGCAAGCTTCGCCCAGACGGCTTCATCCCCCGGCCAGGTTTTGTCGACCAGCAGCTTAAAGCGTTTGTTAATCTCATTGATGATTTGCATATGGCGAGGCAGCAGCGCTTTCACCAGCTTCTCGTCCCAGCACTCCAGAGCTTCAGGCATCAGGGTGTGGTTAGTGTAGGCGAACGTTTTACTGGTAATCGCCCAAGCGTCATCCCAGCTAAGCTGATGTTCGTCAATCAGCACGCGAAGCAGCTCAGGGATAGCGATGGTTGGGTGGGTATCGTTCAGTTGAATCACTTCGTAGGCCGGCAGCTCGGCGAGCTTGCGGCCTGCCAGATGATGGCGGCGCAGAATGTCAGCCACCGAACAGGCACACTGGAAATACTGCTGCATCAGGCGCAGCTTTTTACCGTTCAGGTGATTGTCATTCGGATAGAGCACCTTGGTGAGCTTTTCAGCGTCAATGCCCTGCTGCTCGGCTTTAAGAAACTCACCGTCATTAAATTTAGTCAAATCAAATGGATGAGCATGTTTTGCCTGCCACAGGCGCAGCGGCTGCGCCACGCCATTTCGGTAGCCCAGCACCGGTAAATCCCACGCCTCGCCCTGGAAAATAAAGGCTGGCTCCCAGCGGGAACGCTTACCGTCCTTCACGAGTTTCCCACCAATGCCCACCTGCACATCCAGCGCGCTGTTGTGGCGGAACCAAGGGTAGCTCCCGCGCTGCCAGTCATCCGGGGCTTCCATCTGTTTGCCGTCCTTAAAGGACTGGCGGAACAATCCGTACTGATAGTTGAGGCCATAGCCGATGGCCGATTGCCCGACCGTAGCCATTGAGTCCAGGAAGCAGGCCGCAAGCCGTCCCAACCCGCCGTTGCCTAAAGCCGGGTCCGTTTCTTCTTCCAGTAAATCGGTGAGGTTTATCTGGTAATCCTTCAGCACATCGCTCACCTCAGTGAACCAGCCAAGATTAAGCAGGTTATTCCCCGTCAGGCGGCCTATCAGAAACTCCATCGAGATGTAGTTTACGTGGCGCTGTTTGGCTTCAGGTTTTGCTGCTGGCTGAGCCGCTAAGTGCTCTGCAAGCGCACCACTAACCGCCTGCCACCACTGATGCTGAGTCATTTCACTGGCATCATGGAGGCCATAACGCTGCCACTGGCGCGTCAGAGCGGACTGGAACTGTTCTTTACTGAAGATCGGCTGTGACATAGAAAATCGGTCCTGTAATGTTCGAAAATCATTACCCGTTAGTGTGCCGGGCAGCCCGTGGGAGTTCCTCCTCCCGGCGTGGATTAGGCGGGGAGGAGTAGCGAGGATGAGCGAAAAATGTGATCTCTGCCACTCGATGCGGCGGTGTAACAGGTTTCAGCCGCGCTGTCACAAGCAGTGAGCAATCGCATTCATGAAAAAATGGAACTGTGACAGGGTGCAACTTACCGAGCTCGGAAAGTTCAACAACCTTGCAATAAAAAGCATTCTGGCAGACCTTATCCGTAAGCATTAATTACGAAGCGTAAAAAAAATCGCATCCTTGAACTTTTCCCTCCATTATTTTCTCTGCAGTCCGGCAGCCCCGCCCTGCAGCGCGAAAAATGCCGGGGAAATTTATACACAGTGAAGTGATCAACTATGTTAATCCCATCCAAATTAAGCCGCCCCGTTCGGCTGGAAAACACTGTGGTTCGCGATCGCCTGTTGGTGAAGCTTTCAACTGCCGCCAACTATCGCTTAGCGCTGATCGCCAGCCCGGCCGGTTATGGTAAAACGACCCTCGTGTCGCAGTGGGCGGCGGGGCGAAAAGAGCTGGGTTGGTATTCCCTCGATGAGGGAGATAACCAGCAGGAGCGCTTTGCCAGCTACCTGATTGCCGCCGTGCAGCACGCCACCGGCGGCCACTGCGCCAGTAGCGAAATCATGGCGCAAAAGCGGCAATACGCCAGCCTGTCTTCGCTCTTTTCTCAGCTGTTCATTGAGCTGGCGGGATGGGACAAACCGCTGTACCTGGTGATTGATGATTATCATCTGATTGCCAACCCGGTTATTCATGAAGCCATGCGCTTTTTCATTCGCCACCAGCCAGAAAACCTGACACTGGTGATCCTGTCGCGCAATCTCCCGCAGCTTGGCATTGCCAACCTTCGCGTGCGCGATCAGCTCCTGGAAATTGGTAGCCAGCAGCTCGCCTTTACGCATCAGGAAGCCAAACAGTTCTTCGACAACCGTCTGGCAACGCCGATTGAACAAGCGGACAGCAGCCGCCTGTGTGATGACGTTGCTGGCTGGGTAACGGCGCTCCAGTTAATCGCCTTGTCCGCGCGCCAGAGCAATACACCAGCTCAACATTCCGCACGCCGTCTGTCGGGCATTAACGCCAGCCATCTTTCAGATTATCTGGTGGATGAAGTCCTGAACAACGTTGATGCCGATACCCGCAACTTCCTGCTGAGAAGCTCCATCCTGCGCTCAATGAATGACGCATTGATCATCCAGGTAACGGGTGAAGAAAATGGCCAGATGCGGCTGGAGGAGATTGAGCGCCAGGGCTTGTTCCTGCAGCGTATGGACGATTCCGGCGAATGGTTCTGCTTCCACCCGCTGTTTGGCAGTTTCCTTCGCCAGCGCTGCCAGTGGGAGCTGGCCGCAGAGCTGCCGGATATTCACCGGGCGGCCGCCGAAAGTTGGATGGCGCAAGGCTTCCCAAGCGAGGCCATTCACCACGCGCTGGCGGCAGGTGACGCCAATATGCTGCGCGATATTCTGCTGGGCCACGCGTGGGCGCTGTTTAACCACAGCGAACTGACGCTGCTCGAGGAGTCACTGAAGGCGCTGCCGTGGGAAAGTCTGCTGGAAAACCCAAAACTTGTGCTGCTGCAGGCCTGGCTGATGCAAAGCCAGCACCGCTACGGCGAAGTGAATACCCTGCTGGCAAGAGCCGAGCAGGAAATGGACCTGGTCATCGACGACACGCTGCACGGTGAATTTAACGCCCTGAGAGCCCAGGTTGCCATCAACGCGGGCGATCCGGCGGAAGCCGAGCGCCTGGCCATGGTCGCACTGGAAATGCTGCCGCTGGCCAATTTTTACAGCCGTATCGTAGCCACCTCGGTTCACGGCGAAGTGCTGCACTGCAAAGGCGATCTGACAAAGTCGCTTTCCGTTATGCAGCAGACCGAGCAAATGGCCCGCCGCCACGATGTGTGGCACTACGCGCTGTGGAGCCTGATTCAGCAAAGCGAAATCCTGCTGGCTCAGGGGTTCTTACAGGCCGCCTGGGAAACCCAGGAAAAAGCCTTTGTGCTGATCCGCGAGCAGCACCTCGAACAATTGCCACTGCACGAGTTTCTACAGCGTATCCGCGCCCAGCTGCTTTGGGCCTGGGCCCGGCTGGATGAAGCCGAAGCGGCAGCCCGTAGCGGGATGGAGGTGCTTTCCAGCTTCCAGCCGCAGCAACAGCTCCAGTGCCTGGCGCTGCTGGTGCAATGCTCACTGGCGCGCGGTGACCTGGATAATGCTCGCAATCACCTTAATCGCCTTGAAAATTTGCTTGGGAACGGTCCCTGGCACAGCGACTGGGTCTCCAACGCCGACAAGGTGCGGGTGATTTACTGGCAAATGATTGGCGATAAAAAGTCGGCAGCCAACTGGCTGCGCCAGACGCCGAAGCCTGAATTTGCCAATAACCACTTCCTGCAAAGCCAGTGGCGGAATATCGCCCGCGTACAAATCCTGCTGGGTGAGTACGATCCGGCGGAAATGGTGCTGGAAGAACTTAACGAAAACGCCCGCAGCCTGCGTCTGATGAGCGACCTTAACCGCAACCTGCTGCTGCTCAACCAGCTTTACTGGCAGGCGGGCAGAAAAAGTGACGCTCAGCGCGTGCTGCTGGAAGCTCTGGCGCTGGCAAACCGCACCGGGTTTATCAGTCACTTCGTTATCGAAGGGGAAGCGATGGCGCAGCAGCTGCGCCAGCTTATTCAGCTCAACACGCTGCCGGAGCTGGATCAGCACCGCGCTCAACGCATCCTGCGTGAGATAAACCAGCACCACCGCCATAAGTTTGCGCACTTTGATGAAAGCTTTGTGAACCGCCTGCTGAATCACCCGGAAGTGCCGGAGCTTATCCGTACCAGCCCGCTGACGCAGCGAGAATGGCAGGTATTGGGGCTGATTTATTCCGGTTATAGCAACGAGCAGATCGCCGGAGAGTTGGATGTTGCGGCCACCACCATCAAAACGCATATCCGAAATCTTTACCAGAAGCTGGGCGTGGCGCACCGTCAGGACGCGGTACAGCATGCACAGAAATTACTGAAGATGATGGGGTATGGGGTTTAGCTGGAGATATTCTGAAGGCTAGTTTCAGCCCCTCACCCCGGCCCTCTCCCCATAGGGGAGAGGGGGGATAAAAATCTGAAGATGAGCGGAACCTGCCAACACTCGGACTGAAAAGGGTTCAACTCTCTTTAAGACGCCAGCGACAGTCCCGCTTTAGCCGCCTGCTTGACCAGCCACTGCGCCACCCGCGCCTGCTGCTCTTCGTTCAGCCACATGCCCAGTTTGGTGCGGCGCCACAGTGCATCTTCCGCACATCTGACCCATTCATGCTCAACCAGGTAGCGAAGCTCGGCTTCATAAAACTCATGGCCAAAATCTTCGCCCAGATCGCCCAGGGTTTTGGCCTCGCCCAGCACCAGGTCGCTGTTGCTGCCATAGGTGCGCGCCAGGTGACGGGCAAGGCTTTCGGTCAGGAAACCGTAACGACGGCGCAGTTTGGCCGCATAATCATCGCGATCGCCACCGATGTCACCGCCAGGCAGGCGGCACTCTTTGGTCCAGGCCGGGCCGATATTCGGGTAGTAACGCTCCAGCTTATCCAGCGCATGTTCAGCCAGCTTACGGTAGGTCGTCAGCTTACCGCCAAAGACCGACAGCAGCGGAGCCTGACCATTTTCGTCATGAATATCCAGCGTGTAATCACGGGTTACCGCCTGCGGAGAATCAGACTCGTCATCACACAGCGGGCGCACGCCAGAATAGGTCCAGACGATATCATCTTTGGTCAGCGTCTTTTTGAAATGCGCGTTGTAAACGTTCAGCAGATAGCTCACTTCTTTGTCATCAATCTGCACCGCTTTCGGGTCACCGTGGTATTCCACGTCGGTGGTGCCGATAATGGAGAATTCGTCCATCCACGGGATCACAAACACAATACGTTTATCTTCGTTTTGCAGGATGTAAGCCTGCTTCTGGGTATGCACGCGAGGCACCACGATGTGGCTGCCTTTGATCAGGCGGATACCGTAAGGCGAAGGCAGATGTAGCCCTTCGTCAAAGAAGGTTTTCACCCACGGACCGGTGGCGTTCACCAGGCCTTTCGCGCGCCAGGTAAAGGTTTCGCCGGTATCAATATCCTGCGCTTCAACGACCCACAGCCCATTTTCGCGGGTTGCTTTGGTGGCGCGAGTACGGGTTTTCACCTCTCCGCCCTTGCGGGTCACCATTTGGGCGTTAGCCAGCACCAGGCGAGCATCATCCACCCAGCAATCGGAATATTCGAAACCGCGCACGATCTCAGGCTTGAGCACTGAATCTGCGCCAAAACGCAAGCCGGTCGAGGCCGGCAAACTGGTGCGTTTCCCCAGATGATCGTACATGAACAGGCCAGTCCGAATCATCCAGGCCGGACGAAGATGCGGCCGGTGCGGCAAACGAAAGCGCATAGGGAAGGCAATGTGCGGCGCCATTTTCAACAGCACTTCACGCTCCGCCAGCGCCTCACTCACCAGGCGAAACTCATAATGCTCCAGGTAACGCAGGCCGCCGTGAATCAGCTTCGAGCTGGCGGAAGAGGTCGCGCAGGCCAGATCCTGTCCCTCCAGCATCAACACGGATAACCCGCGGCCAGCGGCGTCCGCCGCAATACCGGCGCCGTTGATTCCACCGCCAATAACAATCAGATCTTTGGTTTCCATGTTGCCCTCACGCACTTTCGTTAAAGCTCAAAAATGTTCGATATCGCTCATGATAGCAAGTGTTCGCCCGCTTTGGTAACGAAATAAAAACATTTCTACGTGATATGGATAACATATTGGCGTTAATATCAGCGCCAGCGGGGCGCGATGCCTTAACATGCCCCTTGTTTCCTTTCTTTCTCGACGAGTAAAACCATGGATCAATTTGAATGTATTGGTGTGGAAGAAGCACACCAGAAACTCCAGCAGCAGCAGGCGGTATTGGTGGATATCCGCGATCCGCAGAGCTTTGCCATGGGACACACGCCGGGGGCTTACCACCTTACCAACGACACGCTGGTGAATTTTATGCAGCAAACCGACTTCGACACGCCGGTCATGGTGATGTGCTACCACGGCAACAGCAGCAAAGGCGCCGCCCAATATCTGCTGCAGCAAGGCTATGACCAGGTCTACAGCATCGACGGTGGCTTTGATGCCTGGCACCGCCATTTCCCGGCTGAAGTCGCTCACGGCGCGTAAAGTTCAGCCCTTGTCGCTCCCTGCAGGTATACTGCTTGCCTTTGTACGGCTTTATAGACGAAGTTGGTTAAACTTTCATGATCATGATTACCTCTTTCGCCAACCCGCGCGTGGCGCAGGCTTTTGTCGATTACATGGCAACTCAGGGCGTTATTCTTACGATTCAGCAACATACGCAAAGCGATGTCTGGCTGGCGGATGAGAACCAGGTACAGTATGTCCGCGCCGAGCTGGAAAAGTTCGTCGCGAACCCTGGCGACCCGCGCTACCAGGCCGCCAGCTGGAGTACCGGCCACAGCGGCGTGGGTTTCAGCTATAAACGCTATCCTTTTTTCGCCACTATAAAAGAGCGCGCCGGCCCGCTGACGCTTATCGTCATCGGCGTGTGTATCGCGCTGTTTGTCCTGCTCAATATCGTGGGCTTCGGTCCGGTGATCTCCGTGCTTGGTTGGCCGCTCGTGCCCGAGCAGCGCTTTGAGTTTTGGCGCTATTTCACGCACGGATTACTGCATTTCTCCTTGCTGCATATCCTCTTTAACCTACTATGGTGGTGGTATTTAGGCGGCGCGCTCGAAAAACGCCTCGGCACCGGCAAACTGCTGACGCTGACGCTTATCTCCACCCTTCTGAGCGGTTTTATGCAGGCAAAATTTACCGGCCCACTGTTTGGCGGCCTGTCAGGCACGGTGTTTGCGCTGATGGGTTATGTCTGGCTGCGCGGAGAGCGAGATCCCGACAGCGGCATTCAGATGCAGCGCGGGCTGCTGGCGTTTGCGGTAATTTGGTTGGTTATTGAGGTCTTCACTCAGTCCGCTGTCATTCCAGCGCACCTGACCGGCATGCTGGTTGGCCTGGCGATGGCGCTGGTAGATACCCTGAATGCGCGAAAACGAACATAACAATGCTGGAGTAGCTTGTGAAGCAGACACAACGTCATGACGCGATTATTGAGCTGGTTAAGCAGCAGGGATACGTCAGTACCGAAGAGTTGGTGGAACAGTTTGCCGTCAGCCCGCAAACCATCCGCCGGGATTTAAACGACCTGGCCGATCAGAATATGATCCTGCGCCACCACGGCGGGGCGGCCCTGCCCTCCAGCTCGGTTAACACCCCGTGGCATGACCGAAAAGCAACGCAAACCGCAGAAAAAGAGCGTATTGCGCAGAAGGTTGCCAGCCAAATTCCTAACGGCGCCACGCTGTTTATCGACATCGGCACGACGCCGGAAGCCGTGGCGCATGCGCTGCTTAATCACAGCAATCTGCGCATTGTGACCAACAACCTCAACGTGGCGAACACGCTGATGGCTAAAGAAGATTTCCGTATCATTCTGGCCGGCGGAGAGCTGCGCAGCCGCGATGGCGGCATTATCGGCGAGGCCACGCTGGACTTCATTTCCCAGTTCCGTCTCGACTTCGGTATTCTCGGCATCAGTGGGATCGACAGCGACGGCTCGCTGCTTGAGTTCGACTACCACGAGGTTCGCACCAAGCGCGCGATTATCGAAAACTCTCGCAGCGTGTTGCTGGTCGTGGACCATTCGAAGTTTGGCCGTAATGCGATGGTGAATCTGGGCAGTATTAGCCTGGTGGATACCGTGTATACCGACGTGGTGCCGCCCGCAGGAGTGATGCAGGTGATTAAAGAGAATAACGTGCAGCTGGAGCTGTGCTGAGTTTTATCCTCGCCCCGGCCCTCTCCTGAAAGGGAGAGGGGGAAAAGAATTTGGTCCTTTTCTCCCATCTAAGTAGGGGATGAAGAAGCATCCTTGATCTGATCCCCTCTCCCTCGTGGGGAGAGGGTTAGGGTGAGGGGAAAAGTTACAATCTCACCGGCTTAATATGCCAAATCTCGTCGGCATACTCCTGAATCGTCCTGTCTGACGAGAAATAGCCCATATTGGCAATATTGTGCATCGTGCGGATAGTCCACTCCTCCGGCTGCTGGTAAACCTCATCCACCTTGTCCTGACAGTCCACATAGCTGCGGTAATCCGCCAGCACCTGGTAGTGATCGCCAAAGTTAATCAGCGAGTCGACTAAGTCCCGATAGCGCCCCGGCTCCCCGGGGCTGAATGCCCCCGTCGCGATTTGCGTCAGCACCTGGCGCAGTTCTTCATCCTTCTCGTAATACTCCCGAGGGTTGTAGCCTTTACTGCGGAGTGTCTCCACCTCTTCTGCGGTGTTGCCGAAGATAAAGATGTTGTCCTTGCCGACGTGGTCGAGCATCTCCACGTTGGCGCCGTCCAGCGTCCCGATGGTCAACGCCCCGTTAAGCGCAAACTTCATGTTACTGGTCCCCGAAGCTTCGGTTCCCGCCAGCGAAATTTGCTCGGAGAGATCTGCCGCCGGAATAATCAACTGGGCGAGGCTGACGCTGTAGTTGGGGATAAACACCACCTTCAGCTTATCTTTAACCTGCAGGTCGTTGTTGATGACCTCCGCAACGTCGTTGATAAGATGAATAATATGCTTCGCCATGTAATAGGCCGATGCCGCTTTACCCGCGAAAATATTCACGCGTGGCACCCATTCCGCCTCAGGATCGGCCTTGATGCGGTTATAGCGGGCGATCACATGCAGGACGTTCATTAGCTGGCGCTTATATTCATGAATGCGCTTAATCTGCACGTCGAATAAGGCGTCCGGGCTCACCACGACATTCAGTTGCTGCCCAATGTACGTCGCCAGCCGTTTTTTATTCGCCAGCTTGGCCTTACGCACCGCCTGATGCACCGTCGGGTAGTCAATGTGCTGCTTCAGGTCGTTCAGTTGGCTTAAGTCCGTCCGCCAGGTCTGCCCGATATTCTCATCCAGCACTTCAGACAGCGCCGGGTTGGCAAGCGCCAGCCAGCGGCGCGGCGTGACGCCGTTCGTTTTGTTGCTAAAGCGCATCGGGAAGATACTGGCGAAGTCGGCAAACAGGGACTGCACCATCAGATTGGAGTGCAGCTCAGACACGCCGTTCACCTTATGGCTGACCACCACCGCGAGCCAGGCCATCCGCACTCGCCTGCCGTTGGATTCGTCGATGATCGATGCCCTGCCCAGCAGCCCCGTGTCGTTCGGGTACTGTTCCTGCAGGGTTTTCAGGAAGTAGTCGTTAATCTCAAAGATGATCTGCAGATGGCGTGGCAGGATCTTGCCGAGCATGTCCACCGGCCAGGTTTCCAGGGCCTCGCTCATCAGCGTGTGGTTGGTGTACGAGAAGACCTGGCAGGTCACTTCGAACGCTTCCTCCCATTCAAACTTATGCTCGTCAATCAGCAGCCGCATCAACTCCGGAATCGACAGCACCGGGTGAGTGTCATTCAGGTGAATCGCAATTTTATCCGCAAGGTTGGCGTAGGTTTTATGCAGCTGATAATGGCGGCTCAGAATGTCCTGCATGGTCGCCGAAACCAGGAAATACTCCTGGCGCAGGCGAAGCTCACGCCCGGAATAGGTCGAGTCATCGGGATAAAGCACGCGGGACACGTTTTCGGAGTGGTTTTTGTCTTCCACCGCCGCGAAATAATCACCCTGGTTAAACTTACCGAGGTTGATCTCGCTGCTCGCCTGAGCGTTCCACAGCCGCAGCGTGTTGGTCGCGTCGGTGTCGTAGCCCGGAATAATCTGGTCATAGGCAACCGCGAGGATCTCTTCGGTTTCGACCCAACGAGACTTTTTCCCTTCCTGCTGAATACGCCCGCCGAAACGCACCTTGTAGCGCGTATTGTGGCGTTTAAACTCCCAAGGGTTGCCGTACTCAAGCCAGTAGTCCGGCGACTCTTTCTGGCGGCCATCAACGATGTTCTGCTTGAACATCCCGTAGTCGTAACGAATGCCGTAGCCACGCCCAGGCAGCCCCAGGGTCGCCAGCGAATCGAGGAAACAGGCGGCGAGACGCCCCAAACCGCCGTTGCCCAGGCCGGGGTCGTTCTCCTCGTCAATCAACTCTTCGAGGTCGAGGCCCATCTCTTCGAGGGCATTTTTCACATCTTCATAGATGCCGAGGGAAAGCAGCGCGTTCGACAGCGTGCGTCCGATCAGAAACTCCATCGACAGGTAGTAAACCTGGCGGACTTCCTGGGAAAGCTGGGCGCGGTTGGAACGCAGCCAGCGCTCCACCAGCCTGTCGCGCACGGCAAACAGCGTCGCGTTAAGCCACTCGTGTTTATTGGCGATGGCAGGGTCTTTCCCCACCGTAAACATCAGCTTATAGGCAATCGAGTGTTTAAGCGCCTCGACGCTCAGCGTGGGTGATGCATAGGAAAAGGGTGCGTTCATATCAGTGATTCCTGGTGTATGGGTAATTACATCAAGCGTTGATAAAGGTCGCGGTATGACTGCGCCGCTACCTGCCAGCTAAAATCCATATTCATTGCCTGCCGCTGCACAAAACGCCACAGCGACGGGCGGGACCACAGCACGAAAGCACGCCGGATCGCGCGAAGCAGCGACCAGGCATTACTGTCTTCAAACACAAAACCGGTCGCCACACCGTCAGCCAGATTCTCGAGAGAAGTATCAGACACGGTGTCAGCCAGGCCACCGGTTCGCCGCACCAGCGGCAAGGTGCCATATTTCAGACCATAGAGCTGCGTTAAGCCGCAGGGCTCAAAGCGGCTCGGGACTAAAATCACGTCGGCACCGCCCATGATGCGGTGGGAAAATGCCTCGTGATAGCCAATCTGGACGCCGACCTGGCCGGGATGCTCGGCCGCCGCCGCCAGGAACCCTTCCTGCAGCACGGAATCCCCGGCGCCCAGCAGCGCCAGCTGCCCGCCCTGCTCCAGCAACCCCGGCAATGCCTCAAGCACCAGATCCAGCCCTTTTTGGTTGGTTAACCGACTGACCACCGCGAACAGCGGGACTTTGTCGTTCACCTTCAGCCCCATCGCTACCTGCAGCTGGCGTTTGTTTTCGGCTTTCTCCTCCAGCGAATCGCGGTTATACCGCGAGGCCAGCAGCAGGTCGCTTTCCGGGTTCCAGATCTTGTCGTCCACGCCGTTTAAAATGCCCGACAGGCGCCCTTCACGCTGGCGCTGGCGCAGCAGCCCTTCCATGCCATAGGCAAAATGCGGGTCGGTAATCTCCCGAGCATAGGTTGGGCTGACGGCGGTAATGTGGTCGGCATAGTAAAGCCCGGCCTTCAGGTACGAAATCTGGCCGTGGAATTCCAGCCCGTTCATATCGTAGACCCACCACGGCAAATCAATTTCACTTAAGTGATGAGCATAGAACATTCCCTGGTAGGCGAGGTTATGGACGGTAAATACCGACCTGGCTGGCCGCCCGCGAACCTCGAGATAGGCCGGCGTCAGCCCGGCGTGCCAGTCGTGGGCATGCACCACATCGGGATGCCAGAAAGGATCCAGGCCGCAGGCCATTTCCGCCCCAACCCAGCCAAGCAGCGCAAAGCGCAGTACGTTGTCCTGGTAAGCAAACTGGTTCGTGTCGTGGTATGGGCTGCCCGGGCGTTCATAAAGATGGGGGGCATCAATCAGGTAAATACCAACGCCGTTGTAGTGGCCGTAGAGCAGACGCATTGGGCCTGCGAACGTCTGTCGGTGGGCAACCACCTGAATATCTTCGATTCCTCGCCGCACATCAGGAAAGGCGGGCAGCAGAACGCGCGTATCAACGCCGCCGGCAATTTGTGCCGCAGGCAAAGCGCCCAGCACATCCGCAAGGCCGCCCGTTTTCAGCAAAGGAAACATCTCGGAACAGACATGTAAGACCTGCATTATCGCTCCCATATGGAAAGTCGCGGCGCTGTGTCTTAATCATCAGGCAACGCCGAACGATAAAATAACCGCGCACGGCATCACCGTGCGCAGGCCAATCTTCTACGCGTTTTAGCCCTGCAGCTTCGCCAGCATCTCACGCGTGACCAGTACAATGCCCTCTTCAGAGCGATAAAAACGGCGCGCATCCTCTTCGGCATTTTCGCCAACCACCATGCCTTCAGGGATCACGCAGGCGCGGTCGATAATGCAGCGGCGTAATCGGCAGGAGCGACCGACAATAACGTCCGGCAGCAGGACGGATGAATCGATGTTGCAGAACGAGTTGATACGCACGCGAGGAAACAGCACCGACTGCACAACGACTGAACCAGAAATAATGCAGCCGCCGGACACCAGCGAGTTCAGCGTCATGCCGTGACTGCCGGAGCGATCCTGAACGAATTTAGCGGGCGGCAGCGGCTCCATATGGGTGCGGATCGGCCAGGCCTGGTCATACATATCCAGTTCCGGCATCACCGAGGCCAGGTCAAGGTTGGCTTTCCAGTAGGCTTCCAGCGTGCCTACATCGCGCCAGTAAGGCTCGGCGTTAGGGTCGGACTGTACGCAGGAGAGCGGGAACGGGTGGGCGTAAGCTTCTCCCGCGCGAGTGATTTTCGGGATAATGTCTTTGCCAAAATCGTGGCTGGAGTTTTCATCCCGGTCATCTTCTTCCAGGAGCTTAAACAGGTAATCCGCATCAAAAACGTAGATGCCCATGCTGGCCAGAGACTTACTGCTGTCGTTGGGCATCGTCGGCGGGTTTTCCGGCTTCTCCACGAAATCGATAATTTTTTCGTCCGCATCCACCGCCATAACGCCAAACGCTGATGCTTCATGCACCGGCACCGGCATGCAGGCCACGGTGCAGCGTGCGCCCTTTTCGACGTGATCGATCAGCATGCGCGAGTAGTCCTGCTTGTAGATGTGGTCCCCGGCCAGGATGACCACATATTCGGCGTCGTAACGTCGAATAATGTCGAGGTTCTGGGTCACGGCGTCCGCCGTGCCGCGATACCAGTTTTCACCGTGTACGCGCTGCTGGGCGGGCAGCAAATCCACAAACTCGTTCATCTCTTCGCTGAAAAAAGACCAGCCGCGCTGAATATGCTGCACCAGGGTGTGCGATTGATATTGAGTAATCACCCCAATGCGGCGAATGCCGGAGTTAATGCAGTTGGATAGCGCAAAATCAATAATGCGGAACTTGCCGCCAAAGTGAACAGCAGGCTTGGCGCGGGTCGACGTGAGATCCTTCAGTCGAGTCCCGCGGCCACCGGCCAGAATTAACGCAACGGATTTGATGGGCAGCTGGCGGGCCAACATCAGCGGATCGTTTTTCTCAAACCTAACCATGACGAACTCCTTTTTCATGACTTGTGGAACACGCAAACTCCGTGCGCGGGACCATGCCATACAACCATCACGACCGGGTTGTCCTCTCCGGCAAACGGAGGAACAGCGTGCCATTCCCCCTCAGGTAGAACGATGTCCGCAACATCTTCGGTCGCGTTAATTGCGATAAGCCAGCGGTCGGACAGCTGGATTTGCAGGCGATGTACGCCGTTTTGCCACTCATCGACGTTCAGGGGTTGCGCGTCTTTATTCAGCCAACGGACGTTGCCATCACCCTCTTCCCACCAGCGGTTGGCGGTCAGCGCCGGGATCGCCTGTCGAAGCTGGAGGAGCGCCGCCGTAAAGGCCGTCAGGCCGTCATTGCCCTCAGCCCAGTCAAGCCAGGTCAGCACGTTGTCCTGGCAGTAGGCATTGTTGTTGCCGTGCTGGCTGTGGCCGTGTTCATCCCCGGCAAGCAGCATCGGTGTGCCCTGCGAGAGCAGCAGCGTGGTGAGCAGGGCATGCACGCTGTCGCGCCGCCGTTCCTTGGTAATCAAGCTGGCTTCAAGCCCTTCAAACCCATAGTTGTTACTAAAATTGCTGTTGGTGCCGTCGCGGTTATCTTCGCCGTTGGCTTCGTTATGCTTCTGGTTAAAACTCACGCAATCCCGCAGCGTAAAACCATCATGGGCGGTGATTAAATTAATGCTGGTGGAAGGCAGCCTTTCGCCGTGGCGATAAACGTCGCTCGAGCCAGCAAAGCGGCAGGCGAAGCCGCCCAAAGAGAGATCCTGCTGGAGCCAGAAGCGGCGCATCCCGTCCCTGAAATGATCGTTCCATTCGGCAAACAGCGGAGGGAAATTACCGACCTGATAACCGCCCTGGCCGATGTCCCAGGGCTCCGCAATCAGCTTCACCTGCGACAGGTGAGGATCGTTTTTGATTGCCTCAAACAGCGGGGCGTCATGCCGAAATTCGGGCGTGCGCCCCATTACCGAAGCCAAATCGAACCGGAAACCGTCCACGTGAAAACTGTCCACCCAGTAGCGCAGGCAGTCGATCATCAGGGCAACCACGCCCGGCGTGCTGAGATTCAGGGTGTTCCCGCAGCCGGTCCAGTTCTGGTAATCGCCATTGTCCATTAACCAATAATAGCTACGGTTGTCGATTCCGCTCAGCGACAGCGTTGGGCCGTCCTTGTCCAGCTCCGCGCTGTGGTTCAACACAATGTCGAGGATCACTTCTATACCGGCCTGATGCAGCGCTTTGATGGCGCCACGCAGCTCGTTGGCAGCGTTGTGGGGGTTCTGGTCTATCGCGTAGTAGCTTTCAACGGCATAGAAAGCGCGAGGGTTGTAACCCCAATAGTTACTCAGCCCAAGCTGGGAAATGCGTGGCTCGGTAACAAAATGCGCCACGGGCAGCAGCTCAAGCGCCGTGATGCCCAGGCGCTTGAAGTAGTCGATCATCACCGGATGCCCCAGCGCGGCATAAGTCCCACGCAGCTCTTCCGGGATGCCGGGGTGGAGCAACGTCAGCCCGCGAACATGAGCTTCATAGATAAC
Source organism: Enterobacter sp. Ag1 (assembly GCA_000277545.1). Taxonomy (GTDB): domain Bacteria; phylum Pseudomonadota; class Gammaproteobacteria; order Enterobacterales; family Enterobacteriaceae; genus Cedecea. Next base: position 61,277 of record AKXM01000027.1, read on the forward strand.
CGTGTTGCCCCACGGCGTTCGGAGCGGCCAGTCGTCTTCCCAGTCAAATTTTTCTCTGACCACCACGCACTTCGCCATGTGCGGGGCGCTGTCTTCAAGGTTGGGCTCATCGTAGCCGCAGTGAAAATGCGGGTGATCTTCTGCCCCGCCGACGACCACGCGAGCACAGGGATCGAGCAGCAGCTTCGCCGGGTTGAAACGGTGGCCCTGCTCAGGTGCCCACGGGCCATGAACCCGGTAGCCGTACAGCTGCCCCGGCTTGCCATCCGGCAAATAGCCGTGCCAGATATCCCCGGAGCGCGCAGGCATGTCGTAGCGGCGCTCGTGGCCATGCTCGTCGAACAAGCACAGCTCGATCTTTTCCGCATGCACGGAATAGAGCGTGAAGTTAACGCCTTTGCCGTCGAAATACGCCCCAAAAGGAGCCGGACTGCCTTGGGTAAGCTGCGTCATGCGTCCCCCTCGCGGATCAACCAGAGCGTGGCCAGCGGCGGTAGCGTAATACACAGCGAATGGTCGCGACCGTGGCTTGGCACCGCCTCGCTACGCACCGTGCCGCTGTTACCGGCGTTGCTGCCGTGATAGTGCATGGAGTCGGTATTCAGCTCTTCGCGCCAGCGCCCTGGCTGGTTGATGCCGAAGCGATAGTGGTAACGCGGCACCGGCGTAAAGTTGCTGGCGACAATCACTTCATTGCCCTCGGCATCACGCCGCACGAAAATAAAGACTGAATTGGCCTTATCTTCCACCACCAGCCATTCAAAGCCGTAGCCGTCAAAATCCAGCTGATGCAAGGCCGCATGACGCCGATAGGTATGATTCAGGTCGCGTACGAGGCGCTGCACGCCGTGGTGCCAGTTATCGCCGCCCTGCAGCAGGTGCCAGTCGAGGCTGCTGTCGTGGTTCCACTCTCGCCCATGGGCAAATTCGTTGCCCATAAACAGCAGCTTTTTGCCTGGAAATGCCCACATCCAGCCGTAGTAGGCGCGAAGATTGGCAAACTTCTGCCAGGCATCCCCCGGCATACGATCAAGAATGGATTTTTTGCCGTGCACGACTTCATCGTGAGACAGCGGCAGCACAAAGTTTTCGGTGCCGTTGTACAGCATGCCGAAGGTCATTTTGTCGTGATGGTACTGGCGGTATACCGGGTCAAGCTTCATGTAATCGAGCGTGTCGTGCATCCAGCCCAGGTTCCACTTAAACCAGAACCCCAGGCCGCCCATACCTGGTGGGCGAGAGACACCGGCAAAATCGGTGGACTCTTCCGCCATGGTCACCGCCCCCGGGGTTTGCTCGCCGATGATGCGGTTAGTGCTACGCAAAAACGCAATCGCTTCCAGGTTCTCACGCCCGCCGTGCTCATTCGGCACCCATTGGCCGCTTTCCCGGCTATAGTCGCGATAAATCATCGACGCCACGGCATCCACACGCAGGCCGTCAATGCCAAACCGCTCAATCCAGTAGAGCGCGTTGCCCACCAGATAGTTGCTGACTTCCCGGCGGCCATAGTTGTAAATCAGCGTGTTCCAGTCCTGGTGGTAGCCCTCTTGCGGATTGCCGTGTTCATACAGCGCGGTGCCGTCGAACTTCGCCAGCCCGGCGTCATCCGTCGGGAAATGGCCCGGTACCCAGTCCAGCAGAACATTAAGCCCGGCTTCGTGGGCGGTTCTGATGAAATAGAGGAAGTCGTCGCGAGTACCGAAACGACGCGTCGGCGCGTAAAGCCCCTGCGGCTGATAGCCCCAGCTGCCGTCAAACGGATGCTCGTTAACCGGCAGCAGTTCAAGATGGGTAAAGCCCATCTCTTTGACGTAGGGAATGAGCTGATCCGCCAGTTCGCGGTAGCTGAGCCAGAAATTATTGTCGGTGTGGCGACGCCAGGAGCCGAGATGCACCTCATAGATGGAGATGGGTTGATCAAAACCGTTAGCTTTCTGCCGCTCGGGGCTGAGCGTGGTTTTCTCCGGCAGGCCGCAAATCAGCGAGGCCGTTTCCGGGCGCATTTGCGCTTCAAAAGCATAAGGATCGGCTTTAATACGCAGCCGCCCTTCGGCGTCCAGCAATTCAAATTTATAAAGCTGGCCGTTGTGCGCCCCGGGGATAAACAGCTCCCAAATGCCGCTTTCGCGCCGCAGCCGCATCGGATGGCGGCGGCCATCCCAATAGTTAAACTGCCCCACCACGGAAACGCGACGGGCGTTGGGGGCCCACAGCAAGAAACGCGTTCCGGTCACGCCGTCCATGGTATCTGCATGCGCACCCAGCGTTTCATAAGGGCGTAAATGCGTGCCTTCTGAGAGCAGCCAGCTATCCAGCTCCTGAGTCAAAGGACCAAAACGGTAGGGATCGTCGATCAGGTTTTCCTGGCCGTGCCAGACAACGGCAAGCTGGTAGCGAAAAGCATTTTTACGGCGAGGGATCAGCCCGCAGAAGAAGCCGCGGGAATCGAGGCAGTCGAGCTGGGCGACTTTACGCCCTGTTTTAGGCTCAATAACCCACACTTCGGTGGCGTCAGGCAGGAGTGCCCGAACTTCAAGCCCGGCGTCGGTTTGGTGCATTCCCAGCAGGGAAAACGGATCGGCAAAATGACCCGCAATTAGCGCATTAATCACGTCTCTTTCCGGCAGAACAGACATGGCATTTTCCTTTTTTATGTGTCACCGATGACCCGCCCTACGCCTGCGTGCGGATACGACACTTATCATTGACCCCGACGAACGGCGCGCAACTCCTGTAAGCCAGTTCGCCCAATACTCGCCAAAACGCTTGCGCGTGCTGACTTAAGCATAGCCAACGCTTTATTAACTCCTCGTGAAATTAATTAATGAATTCCGTTGTACCTTAAATTACGGGCAAAAAAAGAGGGGCCACAAAGCCCCTCAGGTAAATAAGTGTAATTATGCGAGTGACCGCAGCATTCTGCGGAGCGGTTCGGCGGCGCCCCACAGCAGCTGGTCGCCGACGGTGAAGGCGGAAAGGTACTCCGGCCCCATGTTCAGCTTGCGCAGACGGCCAACCGGCGTCGACAGCGTGCCGGTTACCGCGGCAGGCGTCAGTTCACGCATGGTGATATCGCGGTCGTTTGGCACCACTTTCGCCCACGGGTTGTGCGCGGCCAGCAGCTCTTCCACGGTAGGAATAGACACGTCTTTTTTCAGCTTGATGGTGAATGCCTGGCTGTGGCAGCGCAGCGCGCCAACGCGCACGCACAGACCGTCAACCGGGATAACAGCAGAGGTCGCAAGAATTTTGTTGGTCTCGGCCTGGCCTTTCCACTCTTCACGGCTCTGGCCGTTGTCGAGCTGCTTGTCGATCCACGGGATCAGGCTCCCGGCCAGCGGCACGCCGAAGTTATCCACCGGCAGTTTGCCGCTGCGGCCAAGTTCGGTGACCTTACGTTCGATATCAAGAATAGCGGAAGCCGGATTTGCCAGTTCGGTAGAGACTTCGCCGTACAGCTGGCCCATTTGGTTCAGTAGCTCGCGCATATGACGCGCGCCGCCGCCGGATGCCGCCTGGTAAGTCGCCACGGAAACCCAGTCAACCAGGTCGTTGGCAAACAGGCCGCCGAGGGACATCAGCATCAGGCTGACGGTGCAGTTACCGCCGACGAAGGTTTTCACACCTTTGTTCAGGCCTTCCTGAATAACGTGCTGGTTTACCGGGTCGAGGATAATAATCGCGTCATCTTTCATGCGTAGAGAAGAAGCTGCGTCGATCCAGTAACCCTGCCAGCCGCTTTCACGGAGCTTTGGATAGATTTCGTTGGTATAATCGCCGCCCTGGCAGGTCACGATGATATCCAGCGCCTTCAGCGCTTCCAGATCAAATGCGTCCTGCAGTGTACCGCCGGTGGTGCCGGCAAACATAGGGGCTGCCTGCCCAAGCTGGGAAGTGGAGAAGAAAACCGGACGAATGGCGTCAAAATCGCGCTCTTCCACCATGCGTTGCATGAGTACAGAGCCGACCATACCGCGCCAGCCAATAAAACCAACATTTTTCATAGCGACTTAATCCTGCAGAGATGATTGCGTGTGTAAGCGCTGGCCGTGGGCCAGAACATCACTCCACCTTACAAAATGCAGCCAAAGTCGCAAGTGAAATTAATCAATGATATCCACCGAGTCAGAAACAAAGCTTATTACCAGAAACAACTTGCCAGATTTTGGGGAAAACAGATGACTGAAATCATATCCGCCGCGGTACTCCTGATCCTGATTATGGACCCGCTGGGTAACCTGCCGATCTTTATGTCGGTCCTAAAACACACGGAGCCAAAGCGCCGCCGGGCCATTATGATCCGCGAACTGCTTATTGCTCTGCTGCTGATGCTTATCTTCCTGTTTGCCGGAGAAAAAATTCTTGGCTTCCTGAATTTACGCGCTGAAACCGTGTCGATTTCAGGCGGCATCATTCTGTTCCTGATTGCCATTAAGATGATTTTCCCAGGCCAGGAAGGCAGTTCATCCGGCCTGCCTGCGGGTGAAGAACCGTTTATCGTACCGCTGGCGATTCCTCTGGTTGCTGGCCCTTCTTTGCTGGCGACGCTGATGCTGCTTTCGCACCAGTATCCAAATCAGATGGGGCATTTAGTGGCCGCGCTGATGCTGGCCTGGGGCGGTACCGTGGCAATTCTGCTGCAGTCTTCCCTGTTCCTGCGCCTGTTGGGTGAGAAAGGGGTTAACGCCCTGGAGCGTCTGATGGGGCTGGTGCTGGTGATGATTTCCACCCAGATGTTCCTGGACGGCATCCGCGCCTGGATGCGGGGGTAGGACATCCCTCCCTCTGGGAGAAAGTCTGTTCAGGAGTAATAAAAAAGGCAGCCTCCGAAGAGCGCTGCCTTTTTGCTGGTCAGGATACTTTAACTCAGCAGGCTGAACGCAATCATCCCGACAATCGCCCCGGTGGTGCCGAGAATGGTTTCCATCATCGTCCAGGTTTTCAGCGTCTGCGCTTCGGTTGCGCCGGTAAACTTACCGAACAGCCAGAAGCCAGCGTCGTTCACGTGGCTCACCACAATAGAACCGCCGGCGATACAAATCGACAGAGCCGCCATTTGAGCGCCGTTATAATTCAGCTGCTCGATAACCGGCATCACCAGGCCAACCGCCGTCAGACAGGCCACGGTAGCGGAACCCTGAATGATACGCACCGCCGCCGCCAGCACGAAGCAGGTAATCGCGATAGGCAGGCCCATTCCGGTCAGCGCTTCGCCCAGTGCCGGGCCCACGCCGGAGTCAACCAGCACCTGTTTGAACACGCCACCGGCACCGATAACCAGCAGGATAATGCCCGCCGGCTGCAGCGCCTGGCCGCAAATCGCCATCACTTTTTCTTTATCCATGCCCTGACGATACGCCAGGCCATAAATAGCCACCAGACAGGCGACCAGAATCGCAGTAAACGGATGGCCGATGAATTCGAGCCATTCGTACAGCGAAGAACCCGGCGCGGTAAAGCGAGCAGCGATAGTTTTCAGGCCAACCAGCACCAGCGGCAGCAGGATCAGCGACAGGCTGAAACCGAAGGACGGCAGCTTGCCTTCACCCAGATGCGGCTCGGAAATGTCTTCCGGAATTTCCAGCGAAACAAATTTGCTGATGAAGTTCCCGAACAGCGGCCCGGCGATAATCATGCCCGGGATCGCGGCGCACAGGCCAATCAGGATCATCCAGCCAAAGTCAGCGTGCATCTGTGAGGCCAGCAGCATCGGCGCAGGCCCCGGCAACAGGAACGCCGCAGCGGCAGCGACGCCAGCAAACAACGGAATCACCAGTTTCACCAGGTTCGTCCCGGTGTGGCGCGCCATTGAAAATGCCACGCTAATTAGCAGCACGATAGCCACTTCAAAGAACAGCGGCAGCGCGCAAATCAGGCCAGCCAGGCCAATCGCATAGTGCGCACGGCTGTGGCCGAAGGATTTCAGCATTTTGACGGCAATCTGATCCACCGCGCCGGTTTCATGCAGGATTTTACCGAACATGGCACCCAGGGCGACCACAATCGCCAGGAAGCCCAGCGTCCCGCCCATGCCTTTCTGCATGGTGTCGGCAATTTTGTCGAGCGGCATGCCGGAGAAAAGCCCGGCACCAATAGAAACCACCATCAAAGCCACGAAGGCGTGCATACGCGCCTTCATCACTAAAAACAGCAGGAGCAGCACGGAGCCGACCGCGGTTAAAACAAGCGTTAATGTACTCACTCTGCGCTGCCTTGGTTGATCAATGCGAGGGTGCTGGCGACGACGCCGTCCAGCGGCTGGTCGATATCGACGATCAGCACGTCTTTTTCATCCGCCTGCGGTTCTTGCAGGGTTTCGAATTGGGTCACCAGCATCTGGGTTTTAAAGAAGTGGCCTTTCCGCGCCTTCAGGCGGTTTTCGATCACTTCAAAATCACCTTTCATATAGATGAAGGAGAGGTTCGGGTTACCGTCACGCAGCAGGTCGCGATAGTGCTTTTTCAGCGCCGAGCAGACGATCAGCGAAACCTTGTTGGTGCGCTGCATCGCAAACGCGGCATCGTTCAACGCTTTCAGCCACGGGGTACGGTCGTCGTCGTTCAGCGGCTCGCCGGAGGCCATTTTCAGGATGTTGCTGCGGGGGTGCAGGAAGTCGCCGTCAAGAAACGCGGCGTTCAGCTGATGGGCAACTTCGCTGGCAACGGCGGATTTACCGCTGCCGGAGACGCCCATCAGGACGTAAATGTGGTGGTCGTGGTTAGTAGTGCTCATGATGGCTCCGACTCTGACACAAAGCAATGCGCCTGGTTTTGTTACGGGTAACTGTTACCGATAACATTTTCCGGTCTGGCTGAGCAATAAGCAATAACCATTAGCTTGCAAAGTGTATAAGTGTGAGCCACATCAAATAAAAAAATTTGGCCTAGATCGAGCCACCCGGCGACAACGTAAAACCTAAATCCAGCATTTTCGGGGTAATGATTTCACCGCGAATACGCGCCAGCAAACGCTCTGCGCCGATACGCCCCATGCGCTCTCGCGGGGTCAGCACGCTCGCCAGACGCGGCTCCATTACCTGCCCAATATCATGGCCGTGGAAACCGGCAATCGCCATATCTTCCGGGATACGCAGCCCCTGGCGCTGGCATTCAAAGGCCGCACCAATCGCTAAGTCATCGTTGGTGCAGAAGATGCTGTCGAGCTGCGGATATTCGCGTTTTGCCTGGCGCAGCAGTTCAATGCCGGTGGAATAAGACGAGGAGTTTTCAATCATCACGCTGTACGGCGTCAGCCCGGCGTCGAGCATCGCCTGCTCGTAGCCTTTTTGCTTGATGAGGGTACGTTCATCGAGGCGCGCTCCCAGGTAAGCCACGTGTTTATGACCACGGGCAATAATGCTGGCCGTCATTTGACGAGCCGCCTCGAAGTTATCAAAACCTACGGCGATATCCAGGCAAGGAGAAACGCTGTCCATCAGCTCCACCACCGGAATACCGGCAACTTCAATCATTTTCAGCGTTCTGGGCGTGTGGTTGCGCTCGGTCAGGATCAGGCCGTCGATATTCCAGGACAGCATGGATTCCAGACGCTCCTGCTCCAGTTCCGGCTTATAGCCGTAGTGAGCCAGCATAGTCTGGTAACCGTGGGCATCAATGACGTTTTCAATGCCGCGCAGCACTTCGGCGAACACCTGGTTGGTCAGGGAAGGCAGCAGGACGCCAATGGCCCGGCTGGTTGAATTAGAAAGGATATCCGGCGCACGGTTCGGGATATAGCCCAGTTCATCTAACGCGGCGGCAATTTTAACCTGCAGCGCGGCAGACACCTGATCCGGGTTGCGTAAAAAACGGCTGACCGTCATTTTGGTCACCCCAACGCGATCTGCAACATCCTGTAGTACCGGTCTTTTCTTTTTCATTGTCCTGCGCGACTTGTGAGTTTCGACAGCCGAGTTTAGCACGGACAAAAGAAAACCCGCCCCTTTTTCAGGGGCAGGCTGTGACGGGTAACGTTATACCGGTGGCAGGTCGAACAGCAGGATCTCGCTCGCTTCGTTGGCGTGAACGGAAATCGCCTGTTCATTCCAGACCGCGATCGCGTCGCTGGTTTTTGCCTGCGTACCGTTAATGGACACATCGCCTTTAACGACCTGGATCCAGACGCGGCGGTCGGCCGGAATTTGATAAACCGACTGTTCGTCTTTGGCCAGCGCCCAGCGGGACAGTTCCATATCCTGGTAAACCTTCAGCGATCCGTCGCGTGCATCCGGGGAAAGCACCAGCTGGCGCCCCTGAGGCGCATCAAAACGGCGCTGATCGTAGCGCGGCGTAATCCCGGTTTTTTCTGGAATGATCCAAATCTGGTACAGGCGCAGCGGTTCGGTCTGGCTGGCGTTGTACTCAGAGTGACGGATCCCGGTCCCGGCGCTCATGATCTGGAACTCACCCGCAGGCACGCGTTCTTTATTGCCCATGCTGTCCTGGTGCTCAACCGCGCCTTCCATCACATAGGTCAGGATTTCCATGTCTTTGTGCGGATGGGTCCCAAAACCCTGCCCCGCATCGATCACGTCTTCGTTAATGACCCGCAGCGCCGAGAAGCCCATAAAGTTGGCGTCATAATAGTCGGCAAAAGAGAAGGTATGCCAGCTGTCCAGCCAGCCGTGGTTCGCATGGCCGCGGTCCTGTGCTTTTCTTAAGTAGATCATGGTATGTCCTCCGCAATTCGTTTGATGGGATAAGTGTGGACCCATTTCGCGGAGGATCATAGAGGGTGAAAATTGACTCCTCTGTTCAAAAAAAGTGAACGAGTTGGAGGAGTCAAAAAGTTATCAGGCAAGGCTTACTGTCGCAGGAGAAGGCTGTTCAAAACCGCGCTCGAGGATTTCCAGGTTGGTGAGAACTTCAATTTCTCTGACGTAATTAGGCTTGCCGCCGATCAGCGTGTCGTACAGCGCATCATAGACGCGGCCATAGTCGCCCACTTCCGGTTTCCACTCCTCGCGCACCGTTTCCCCGGCTTCGTTAACATACTCCAGTGTCGCTACGCTGCTGTCGGCCCCGAACCCTTGCTCACCCGGCATGATGTACGCTTTGAGGCTGGTTTCCTGCTGATCGATGCCGTACTTCACGAACGAGCCTTTGGTACCGTGCACGATAAATTTCGGGTAATCGATTTTCACCAGATGGCTGGTTTTCACGATCGCTTTCAGGTCGCCGTAGAACAGCTGGGCTTCAAAGGTATCGTCCGGATTAGCTTTGTTACGCAGGCTGCGGATGTCATAGGCGACATGGTCCGGGCGACCAAACAGGGAGATGATTTGGTCCATGGTGTGCACGCCCAGGCCGTAGAAAGCGCCGTCCGCCGGTTTACCAGGATTCGCAGGCGCATCCGGGCGATACATATCGAAGTGGCTTTCAATTTCCACAATCTTGCCGAGCTTGCCGCTCTCGATGGCTTTTTTCATCGTCAGGAAGCAGGCGTCAAAGCGACGGTTCTGGTAAGGCGTCACGACCAGGCCCTTCTCTTTTGCCAGCGCAAACAGCTCGCGCGCTTCGGCAAGCGTCGGGGTGAAAGGTTTTTCCACGAGCACGTTTTTACCCGCTTCGAGCGCTTTTTTCGCGTACTCAAAATGGCTGTCAACGTGGGTGCAAATCACCACCAGTTTGACCAACGGGTCATTGAGAATGTCAGCGAGCTGGCTGGTGAAGTGAATGCCCGCGTACTGCGGCTGTTGTTCCAGTTCCGGCTTTTCGCTACGGCGGAAGATATGGGCCACGTTGAGTTTGTCTTTACGAACCAGAACGAACGGCAGGTGATAGCGGGTGGTACTTTTACCAAAGCCGATGAAGGCACAGTGCAGAGTCATTTCATTGTCCTTTTTGATTTGAGCTGCCTGTACCTTACTGCATTTTTCACCCACGTTTTATTAAAACCGGACAAAGGTTTGCCCAAAGGAGTTGGCGCTGTAGCAAGGCGGTAAGGCGGTAAGGCGGTAAGGGAAGGTATCCCGATGAGCTTACTTCGGTAAGTGATTCGGGCAACTGAGCGCAGCCAACGCGGCTACGGGTTCAAATAAGAAAGGCAAAAAAAAAGCCAGCACCCGGCTGGCTAAAGTAATACTGGAAGCAATGTGAGCAATGTCGTGCTTTCAGGATGTCTCCGTAGGGGTCTCCCCTGAACGCATGGCAATAATAATCATTATCATTCGCACTTGTAAAGCGTTTTTTGAAAAAAATAGCGTTGACTTATTGTTCAAAGTCAATGATGTTTAAAAGGTTTTCTATAACTCATTGAGGAGAAAAGGATGAAATCAGTTGTTGTGCGTCACGCCGAACCTGGCGATGCGGAAGCTTTACAGAAAATGTATGCCCATCCGGCGCTTTACCGCGACACGCTGCAGCTACCTCATCCTCCTCTAAAAGCCTGGCTGGACCGAATTACCGACCCCAGACCGGGGAGCCGACATCTGGTGGCATGCATCGACGATGAGATTGTGGGGCAGCTAACGGTCACGGTGGAACAGTCCCCACGCCGCAGCCACGTCGCCACTTTCGGCATGGGCGTGCATTACGATCATCAGGGAAAAGGCATCGCTTCGGCTTTGCTTAAGGAAATGGTTGGCCTGTGCGATAAGTGGCTGCGCATCGAGCGCATCGAGCTGACGGTGTATACCGATAACGCGGCTGCGCTGGCGGTGTACCGCAAGTTTGGCTTCGAGGTGGAAGGCACCGGGAAGCGCTTTGCGCTGCGCGACGGCGAGTATGTGGATGCCTATTTTATGGCGCGTTTTAAGCCGGAGTGATTTTTACCCTCACCCCGACCCTCTCCCTAAAAGAGAGAGGGGGAAAACAAGCGTGTTTCTTGCAGCCCTCTCGGTGAGGGGGCAATCAATACCCCGCGGTTAAATCATCCACCGAACGTGGATCAGACGCGCCATACAGCTTGCCGTCCGGCGCAATCATAATACTTTGCGTGCTGCCCATCGCAGCCTTCACCTGGACGTTTTGCCCCTTCTCTTTCAGCAACCTCAGCGTATCCGGGCTAAAGCCCTTCTCCACCCGCAGTTCGTCCGGCAGCCACTGGTGATGGAAGCGCGGCGCGTTGGTCGCTTCTGCCACGTTCATGCCAAAATCGATGCTGTTGACCACCATTTGCAGCACGGTGGTGATAATTCGGCTCCCGCCTGGGCTGCCCGTGACCAGCCAGGTTTTCCCGTCCTTCACCACGATAGTTGGCGACATAGAAGATAGCGGGCGCTTGTGCGGCCCCACGGCGTTGGCTTCCCCACCGACCAGACCGTACACGTTCGGCACGCCCGGTTTAGCGGAGAAATCATCCATCTGGTTGTTCATCAGAATGCCGGTATTCCCGGCCACGATCCCGGTGCCGAAGGTAGTATTCAGCGTATAAGTCACCGCCACGGCGTTACCGTCTTTATCCACCACGGAGAAATGTGTGGTCTGGTTACTTTCATACGGGGCCAGGTTACCCGGCTTGATTTCGCTCGACGGGCGAGCCTTGTTGATATCAATTTTCTCCGCCAGCGATTTCGCATAAGCCTTGCTGGTCAGCGCCTGCCACGGCACCTTCACAAAGTCCGGATCGCCGAGGTATTCAGAGCGGTCGGCGTAGGCGTATTTTTCCGCCTCGGCCATGATTTGCAGGGCGTCCGCGCTGCCAAAGCCGTATTTCGCCAGATCGAAGTTTTCGAGAATATTGAGGATCTGCACGATGTGGATCCCGCCGGAAGACGGCGGCGGCATGGAATAGACTTCGTAGCCACGGTATTCCCCGCTGACGGGCTGACGCTCAATGGCTTTGTAATTGGCCAAATCCGCCTTGCTTATCAGCCCGCCGTTCTTCGCCATCTCTTCGCTAATCTGGTCAGCAATCACCCCCTTGTAGAAGGCATCTGGCCCCTGCTCGGCAATCATCTCCAGGCTTTTCGCCAGGTTGGCCTGCACCAGCCTGTCACCTTTCTGCAGCGGCTCTCCGTCCGCTTTCCAGAAGATAGCCTTGCTGTTGGCGTGATTCGGGATCACTTCCGCCCCGTACTGTTTCAGGTCGTCCGCCAGCGCATCGTTCACAATGATGCCGTCTCGTGCCAGTTTGATAGCCGGTTGCACAACTTTATTCAGCGGCATGGTGCCGTACTTTTCCAGCGCCAGGCTAAAGCCTGCCACTGTACCCGGGGTGCCGGAAGCCAGGTGCGAGGTCAGCGACTTCTTGCTGTCCGCATTGCCTTTATCATCGAGGAACATATCCCGGCTGGCTTTTTCCGGCGCCATTTCCCGGAAGTCTATCGCGGTTGTTTTGCCGTCTTTAGTGCGCAGCATCATAAAACCACCGCCGCCGATATTGCCCGCCTGCGGGTGCGTGACCGCAAGGGCATAACCCACGGCGACCGCGGCATCTACCGCATTACCGCCCTGCTTTAAAATATCGACGCCCACCTGAGTCGCCGCTGCGTCCACCGAAGCCACCATACCGTGCTTCGCGCGCACCGGATGGTAAACGTCCATTTCCACGCCATAAGAGACCGGCGGAGGAGCGGCTATAACCGTCAAACACAGCCCGATTGTCAGGGCTGGAATCGCTACCCAGCGTAAAATTTTCCACTGCTTTATCATCGTTATATCCTCATTTACCCGGGGAAAGTCCCCGCTTAAGCCTGGTTCACAAATCCGAAATAATCACCGTGATAAAGGAAACGGAGTAAACTTAAGCAACCCCTGATGGGAGGAGATAACGATGAAAAAGGTATGGCTTCTGGCAGCCTTGCTGCCGCTAACCGCGCTCGCACAGCCGCTCAACACGACCAACAACCCTAACCTGCCGGTCTATCAGAACCCGAGCCAGCAGCGGATGCTGACGCAGATGCAAACGCAGCAGTCTCAGCAGCAGGGGATGTTAAAGCAGCAGATACAATCGCAAAATCAGCTTCAACAACAGCAGCTTCAGACGCAGTTGAACAATAATCAGCAGCGTGTCCTGCAGTCGCAGCCGGGCATGAACCCGCTGCCGAACACCAATGGTGGGATGCTAAGAGGGAATAACGGCGGCATGTTGAAGCCAAACAGTTCAACGCTGCCGCCGCCAGTCACGCCGTAAGGCGTTATGCGGAGAAGTCCGGGCCTATCTCGTCGATGCGGTCGGTACAGATGGCATCGACGCCCCACTGCAGCAGCACGGCCGCGCGGTGGGGAACGTTCACGGTATAAACCAGAATATACAGTCCAGCGGCTTTCAATGCCTTCACCCGAGCCTCATCAAGCAGCTGATGATTCAGGTGAATAGACACGCACTGTAACCGGGTCGTCAGTTCCTGCCAGTCATCACGCCATTCATCCAGCAGCAGACCGCGAGGCAGTTCAGGGGCCGCAAGCTGTGCGGCTTCCAGAGCTTCAATCTCAAAAGAAGAAAGCAGCGGTGCGGTTTGCCCGGTCCACAGCTCACGGGCAGCCAGCGCAACCACTTTGCCGGTTTCGGTTTCCAGGCCGGTGGTTGGCTTGATCTCAATGTTGGCCATCATGCCGTGCTGTTTACAGCGTTCAGCCACCTGAGAAAGCAGCGGCAGCGGCTCGCCCGCATATTCACGGCTGAACCAGCTTCCCGCGTCAACTTTCAGCAGATTGTCCCAGGTCAGTTCGCCGGCAACCCCCCAGCCATTGCTGGTACGCTCGAGCGTGTCGTCGTGGAGCAGAAAGATTTGCCCGTCGCGCGAGAGCTTGGCGTCAAACTCAATCATGGTGTGGCCGTAACGCGCTCCGACGTCGATTGCCGCGAGGGTGTTTTCCGGCGCAAGTTTACCGCCGCCACGGTGAGCGACGATTTTTGGGTAAGGCCAGTTGCTCATAAACGTTGTCCGTTTTTGCCATCAAAGAAGTGCAGATGTTCTTCTGGCAGATGCACCCAAAGCGTGGTGCCCGGCTGCGGGCGTTCCTGATGCCCAAGGCGAATCACCACTTTTTGACCGCCCCAGCGGCCGTGAACCAGGTTATCAGCCCCCAGCATTTCAAGGGTTTCCACCACAATAGGGATGCCACCTGCAGCCTGTGAGCTTAGCGCAATATGTTCCGGGCGGATACCCAGCGTCATTGGCCGGCCAACCCACTGCAGGCGCTGGCTGCCGGTCGGCAACGCATCGCCGCCGTCCAGCTCAAAGCGTGAGCCGTCGATACTGATGTTGCCATCCAGCAGGTTCATTGCCGGAGAGCCAATAAAACTTGCCACAAAGCGGCTCGCCGGGCGCTCGTAAACCTCGACTGGCGTACCAATCTGCTCCGCCACGCCTTTGTTCATCACCATCACGCGTTGGGCGAGGGTCATGGCCTCAACCTGGTCGTGCGTCACGTACAGGCTGGTGGTTTTCAGGCGGCGATGAAGCTGTTGAAGCTCAAGGCGCATCTGCACGCGCAGCTTGGCATCAAGGTTGGATAGCGGTTCGTCAAACAGGAATACCGCCGGATCGCGCACGATGGCGCGGCCCATGGCAACGCGCTGGCGCTGGCCGCCAGATAGTTCGCGCGGGCGGCGAGTTAACAGCGCATCCAGCTCCAGAATACGGGCGGCTTCCAGCACTTTCTGGCGGATCTGTTCTTTGCCCAGACCGCGAATTTTCAGGCCCCAGGCCATGTTCTCTTCCACCGTCATGTGCGGATAGAGCGCATAGTTCTGGAACACCATGGCGATGCCACGCTCTTTGGGCTCCATGTCGGTGACGCGCTGGCTGTCGATCCAGATATCCCCGCTGGTCACCTGCTCCAGCCCGGCGACCATACGCAGCAGCGTAGATTTCCCGCAGCCAGAAGGCCCGACCATCACGATGAATTCGCCATCCGCTACGTCCACGGTCAGCGGCTGAATCACCTGGGTTTTACCGTCCCAGCTCTTGGTTACTGCCTGTAATTTTAAACCAGCCATGAAAGGTTCCTACTTCTCGCTATCAACCAGACCACGCACAAAGGCGCGCTGCATAACTAAAACAATAACAACCGGCGGAACAAGCGTGAGCAGCATCGCTGCCATCACCTGGTTCCACTGCGTCACGCCATCACCGCTGGCAATCATGCTCTTGATACCCGCCACGGCGGTGCCCAGATCGGCATCGGTGATAATCAGCAGCGGCCAGAGATACTGGTTCCAGCCATAGATAAAGGTGATCACGAACAGCGCCGCCAGGTTGGTTTTGGACAGCGGCAGCACGATGTCAAAGAAAAAGCGCATCGGCGAGGCGCCGTCGATGCGGGCCGCTTCCATCAGCTCGTCTGGCAGCGTCATGAAAAACTGGCGAAACAGGAACGTGGCCGTGGCCGACGCCATCAGCGGCAGCGTCAGGCCGGTGTAGCTGTCGAGCATTTTCAGGTTAGAGATAACCTCAACCGTCGGGAAAATACGCACTTCGACCGGCAGCATCAGGGTGATAAAAATCATCCAGAAGAACAGGTTACGCAGCGGAAAACGGAACCAGACGATGGCGAAAGCCGACAGCATCGACACGGCGATTTTGCCGATGGTGATCACCAGCGCCATCACCGTGCTGTTAAACAGCATCCGGCCGAACGGGGCGCTGTTGACCGCCACGCCGTTGGTCCAGATGTAGCTGATGTTTTCCCACAGGTGAGTACCGGGGATCAGCGTCATCGGCGTATCGAAGACGGCTTTGTTGTCCAGCGTCGCGGCAACAAATGCCACGTACAGCGGGAACAGAATGACGATGATGCCCAGAATCAGCATGGTGTGGCTGAAGATAGTCAGCCCGCGACGGTTCTCAATCATTGGTAGCGCACCTTACGTTCAACGAAGCGGAACTGAACCACCGTCAGGACAATCACCAGCAGCATCAGCACCACGGATTGCGCCGCCGAGGAAGAGAGATCCAGCCCGGTAAACCCTTCGCGATAAATCTTGTAGATAAGCGTGGTGGTTGCCTGCACCGGGCCACCGCCGGTTGCCGCGTCGATCACCGGGAAGGTGTCGAAGAAGGCATACACCAGGTTCACCACCAGCAGGAAGAAGCTCACCGGGGCAATCAGCGGCAGCGAGATAAAGAAGAAGCGGCGCACGGGGCCAGCTCCGTCAATAGCTGCGGCTTCCACCAGCGAACGCGGAATCGACTGCAAAGCGGCAAAGAAGAACAGGAAGTTGTAGCTAATCTGTTTCCACACGGACGCGAACACCACCAGGAACATGGCCTGCCCGCTGTTCTGCGCGTGGTTCCAGTTGTAGCCAAACTCTTCCAGCGTGTGGGTAATTAGCCCGCGCCCTGGGTTAAACAGGAAAATCCACAGCACCGCGGCAATGGCGGGTGCAACGGCATAGGGCAGCAGCATCAGCGTTTGATAAAAACGGCTGCCGCGCACCACATAATCCACCAGCGCGGCGAAGAACAGCGAAGCCAGAAGCCCGCAGCCCGCCACCAGCCCGCTGAAGATCATGGTGGTGTAGAAAGAATCCAGATAGTAGCTATCGTGGAAAAGCTGCACGAAGTTATCCAGGCCAACGAAATGGCTGGACAGACCAAACGGGTCAAGGTTTTGCAGCGAGTACCAGAGGGCTTCGCCCGCCGGCCAGATAAAGAAAATGACGGTGATGATCAGCTGCGGCAGAACCAGCGCATAAGGTAGCCAACTTGAACGGAACACCGGGCGAGATGATGACATAGGGTTACTCGGTTAATGTTAGAACAGGCGATGCTTTGCCCCTTAGCACAACGCCCTCCTGTGACAGAGAGCGCGGTACTTTGCCCCCTCCTTTTCGGGAGGGGACGAGGGTAGAACTTAAGACTTGGTAGACTGCTCGAAGCGGCGCAGCAGCTGGTTACCACGCTCAACGGAAGCGTCCAGCGCCTGCTGTGGCGTTTTCTTACCGGTCCAGACGGATTCCAGCTCTTCGTCAACCACGGTACGAATCTGCGGCATGTTGCCCAGACGCAGGCCTTTGGTGAACGGCAACGGTGGCTTGTTCAGCATCTGGCGAGTTGCGGTGTCCGCACCCGGATTCTTGTCGTAGAAGCCTTCTTTACGAGTCAGCTCGTAAGCGGCGGTGGTGATTGGCAGGTAGCCGGTTTTCTGGTGCCATTCAGCGGCGATTTCTGGTTTAGCCAGGAACTGCATGAACTCGGCCACGCCTTTGTAGGTTGGCTTGTCTTTGCCCTGCATTACCCACAGGCTTGCCCCACCGATGATGGCGTTCTGTGGCGCGCCTTTCACGTCTGCGTCGTAAGGCATCATGCCTACGCCGTAGTTGAATTTCGCGTACTGACGAATGTCAGCCAGAGAGCCGGAAGACGCGGTAGTGATCGCGCAGTCACCGTTGTAGAACTTCTCGGTAGACTCATCTTTACGGCCGAAATAGGTGAAGTCGCCCTTCTTGTTCATCTCTTCCAGCAGGGCAATGTGTTTCACCTGCTCAGGTTTGTTGAACTCCAGCACGGCATCAGTGCCGTCAAAGCCGTTGTTTTTGGTGGCGAACGGCAGGCCGTGCCAGGCGCTGAAGTTCTCCAACTGGATCCAGCCCTGCCAGCCGCTGGCGTAGCCACACTTCATGCCCGCTGCGCGCAGTTTGGCGCTGTATGCCGCCACGTCCTGCCAGGTTTTAGGTGGCTGATCCGGGTTCAGACCGGCTTTCTTGAAAGCGTCTTTGTTGTAGTACAGCACCGGGGTGGAGCTGTTGAAAGGCTGGGACAGCAGGTGGCCCGTTTTAGAGTCGGTGTAGTACCCGGCCACGGTCGGGACAAACTGAGATTCGTCGAAGTTGATGCCAGCGTCTTTAAACACTTCGTAGACCGGTTTGATAGCCTTGGAAGCCATCATGGTCGCGGTGCCAACTTCATATACCTGCAGGATGGCCGGGGCGTTACCGGAACGGTATGCCGCGATACCCGCCGCCAGGCTTTGATCGTAGTTGCCTTTATAAACCGGCACAATTTTGTAATCAGGGTGCGTTTCATTGAAACGGTTTGCCAGAGAATCCACTTCTTTACCCAGTTCCCCGTCCATTGAATGCCAGAAAGGAATCGTGGTAACGGCCATCGCCTGGGAGGCAAATGCCAGACCAAGCGTCAGCGCTAAAGCTGTGTGTCGTAACGATGTCATTCGGTTATCTCTCTTGTTGTGCCGGATGCGCGAAATCACGCGTTTTATGCTCGCGAGGTAACATGACACGCTCGAATGACAGAAAAATAACGGCTGGATGACAGAATAGTTACAGCGGAGTGAATGAAATGTTTCTTTGTCGACGGGAGATATATTTTTCTTTCCCCGTGTATTCCCTGAATAATTCAAACTCAACCCATGCTGTTCCCTCTCCCACAGGGAGAGAGTGCAAACAAAAAAAACGGCAACCGAAGTTGCCGTTATGCTTTTTATTAGCCGCCCAGATAGGCGCTTCTTACTGCCTCGTTCGCCAGCAGCGCATCGCCGGTGTCTTCCAGCACGACGTGGCCGTTTTCCAGCACGTAGCCCCGGTCAGCCAGCTTCAGCGCCTGGTTGGCGTTCTGCTCCACGAGGAAGATGGTCATCCCTTCGCTGCGCAGCTGCTCAATGGTGTCGAAAATTTGCTGGATGATGATAGGCGCCAGACCCAGCGACGGTTCATCTAACAGTAACAGACGCGGCTGGCTCATGAGTGCGCGGCCTATCGCCAGCATCTGCTGCTCACCGCCGGACATGGTACCCGCCCGCTGAATGCGGCGTTCGTGCAGACGCGGGAACAGATCGTAGACGCGCTTAATACGCGACTGGAACTGGTCACGTTCGGCAAAAAAGCCGCCCATCGCCAGGTTCTCTTCTACCGTCATGCGGGAGAAAACTCGACGCCCTTCCGGCACAATCGCCACGGCCTCACGCATGATGCGCGCGGTGTGCCAGTCTGTAATATCTTTGCCATCAAACACGATGCGGCCGCTGGTCGCGCGCGGGTCGCCGCAAAGCGTGCCAAGCAGCGTCGTTTTACCAGCGCCGTTAGCGCCGATGAGCGTAACAATTTCGCCCTGTTTAATATGCAGACTGACGTCGTGCAGCGCCTGAATTTTACCGTAGTGGGCGCTCACCTTGTCAAACGACAGCATTACATTTTCCATCTTAAGCCTCACCCAGATAGGCGCGAATGACATCAGGGTTGTTGCGGATTTGCTCCGGCGTGCCGTTGGCTAACGGCGTTCCCTGGTTCACCACGTAGATACGGTCAGAAATGCCCATGACCAGCTTCATGTCATGCTCAATCAGCAACACCGTGGTGTTGTGGTGATTCCGCAGCTCCATGATCAGCTCATCCAGCTCATGGGTTTCTTTCGGGTTAAGGCCGGCGGCAGGTTCATCCAGCATCAGGATTTCCGGCTGGGTCACCATGCAGCGAGCGATTTCAAGGCGACGCTGATCGCCATAGGCCAGGTTGCTTGCCTGGCGGTTAGCGTGCTCCAGCAGCCCGATACGTTCGAGCCAGGTGGCCGCTCTGTCCAGCGCTTCGCTCTGGGCGCGACGGAAGCCTGGGGTTTTCAGCAAGCCCGAGAAAATACCGGTTTTCAGCTGTTGATGTTGCGCCACCAGCAGGTTCTCAATCACCGTCATTTCACGGAACAGGCGAACGTGCTGGAAGGTACGCACCACGCCCATGCGCGCAATCTGCTGGCCCGGTAAGCCTTCCAGGTGTTGGTCGCGCAGCAAAATGGTGCCGCCGGTCGGCTTGTAAAAGCCGGTCAGGCAGTTAAACACCGTGGTTTTACCGGCGCCGTTCGGGCCGATAAGCGAAACAATTTCCTGTGGATGCAGCTCGAGCGAGACATTGTTGACGGCCAGCAGGCCGCCGAAACGCATCATCAGACCGCTTACGGATAACAATGGCTGACTCATGCCTGCTCTCCTTTCACTTGCTCTTTCTTCAGCTTCAGATGCGGACGCGTCATCGGCAGCAAGCCTTGTGGACGCCAAATCATCATCAGCACCATCAGGCCACCGAGCACCAGCATGCTGTACTCGTTCAGGTCACGCATCAGCTCGCGGGAAACCACCAGCAGAACAGCGGCCAGAATCACCGCGAACTGCGAGCCCATCCCGCCGAGCACCACAATCGCCAGCACAAACGCCGACTCGGCGAAGGTGAAGGATTCCGGGCTGACAAAGCCCTGGCGTGCGGCGAACAACGTCCCGGCAAAGCCCGCAAAAGCGGCGCTGATGGTGAACGCAGTCAGCTTGATGCGGGTTGGGTTCAGGCCCAGCGAACGGCAGGCGATTTCATCTTCGCGCAGCGCTTCCCAGGCGCGGCCAAGCGGCATACGCAGCAGGCGGTTAATCACGAACAGAGACAGCACCACCAGCAGCAACGCTACCAGGTACAGGAAAATAATCCTGTCGCTCGGGTCGTAGGCCACGTTAAAGAAATTACTGAAGGTATCCCAGCCGCCTTCGCGGGCGGTACGGCTAAACTCCAGGCCGAAGAAGGTCGGTTTTGGGATCTGGCTGATGCCGTTCGGGCCGCCGGTAATATCGGTGTTGTTCAGCAGCAGGATACGGACGATTTCCCCGAAGCCCAGCGTCACGATCGCCAGGTAGTCCCCACGCAGGCGCAGTACCGGGAAGCCGAGCAGGAAGCCTGCGGCAGCAGCCACCAGCCCCGCCAGCGGCAGACAGGTCCAGAAGCCCAGGCCGTAATAGTGGTTCAGCAACGCAAAAGTGTAAGCGCCGATAGCGTAGAAGCCGCCATAGCCCAGCACCAACAGGCCAGACAGCCCCACCACCACGTTCAGCCCCAGGCCGAGGATGATGTAAATCATGGTTAATGTAGCAATGTCCACGGTGCCGCGTGAAACAAGGAACGGCCACGCCACAGCGGCAACCAGCAGCGCCACCAGGAACAGCTTCTGCTTAGCCGTGGAACCATCCAGCGCCGGCAGCACAAACTTCGGCCCGGACACTTTCTTCATGCCCTTCTGGAACAGCGGGCGCAGCAGTTGGAACACCAGCACCGCAGCGGTGCCGATGAAGACCCATTCCCAGCGCACGGAAGGCGCGCTGTTCACCACCAGTTTGGTGCCGTCCAGGCTAAGCTGAACGCCCATAAATACCGATGCTAAAACAAAAAACATGGCTGCGGAGAGCAGCGAAAAAACAATATGCATCGGTTTCATACTTTCTCAACCTCCGGACGCCCCAGGATCCCGGTAGGCATCACCAGCAGCACCACAATCAGCAGCGCAAAGGAGACGACGTCTTTATATTCCGTGCTCAGGTAGGCTGAAGTCAGCGCTTCGGCCACGCCGAGGATTAGGCCGCCAATCATGGCGCCAGGAATACTGCCGATGCCGCCAAGTACCGCCGCGGTAAAGGCTTTCATCCCTGCCATAAAGCCGATGTACGGGTTGATTACGCCGTAGAACTGGCCCAACAGTACGCCAGCCACTGCCGCCATCGCGGCACCGATGACGAAGGTGAGCGAGATAACGCGGTCGGTATTAATCCCGAGCAGGCTGGCCATTTTCAGGTCTTCAGCACAGGCGCGGCAGGCGCGGCCCATGCGGGAATAACGGATGAACAGCGTCAGCGCCAGCATAGCCAGGAAGGTCACAACCCAGATAACCAGCTGCATGGTGGTGATGGTGGCGGTGAAGTTATCGCTCGCCCCCACAATCCACTGCCCGTTAAACAGGCTTGGCAGAGCGATGTCGCGCGAACCTTCCGTCAGGCTGACGTAGTTTTGCAGGAAGATAGACATCCCGATGGCGGAAATCAGCGCGATCAGGCGCTTGGAGTTACGCACCGGCTTGTAGGCGACGCGCTCAATGCTCCAGCCGTAGGCGCTGGCGATGATAATGGCGCCAATAAAACCTGCGCCCACCAGCATCCAGCCCACATCAATACCGAGCATCATTAACGCGGCGATGATCATGAAAGAGACGTAGCTGCCGATCATATACACTTCGCCGTGGGCGAAGTTGATCATGCCAATAATGCCGTACACCATCGTGTAACCGATGGCGATCAGCGCGTAGGTACTGCCCAGCGTGACGCCGTTAAACATCTGCTGCAGGAAGTAGAGAAACTGCTCGGACATAACTTAACCTTTTAAAAACCCCCGGCGTAGGCCGGGGGTGGGATGACTGTGCAGCCTTCGCCTTACTTCGCCACGGAGGACGAACCATCGGCGTGCCACTGGAAGACACCGAATTCAAATCCTTTCAAATCGCCTTTCTCATCCCAGTTCAGCGGCCCAATCACGGTGTTCGCACCGTGTGCTTTTAAATCTTTTACCAGCGCAGCAGGATCTTTGCTGCCGGTGCGGTCCATGGCGGTGGCCAGAGACTGAACTGCCGCGTAGGTGATCCACACATACGTGCCGCTCGGGTCTTTCTTCGCCGCTTTCAGCTCATCAACGATAGCTTTGTTGGCCGGATCCTGGTCATAGCGCTTAGGCATGGTGACCAGCATCCCTTCGCCCGCAGGGCCAGCGATATTGGACAGAGAAGCGTTACCCACGCCTTCCGGCCCCATAAACTGGGTTTTCAGGCCAACGGCGCGTGCCTGGCGCAGGATCTGCCCCATTTCCGGGTAGTAGCCGCCGTAGTAAACGAAGTCGATATTTTCTTTCTGCAGACGCGCCACCAGAGTGGAGAAGTCTTTGTCGCCGGCGGTGATCCCGTCGAAGAACACGATGTTTGCGCCGCCTTTTTTCAGGCCATCCTGCACGGAGCGCGCCAGACCTTCGCCGTACTGCTGCTTATCGTGGATGATTGCGATGCGCTGCGGCTTAACTTGCTCCAGAATATATTTGGACGCCGTTGGACCCTGGGAAGAGTCGAGGCCCGCGGTACGCATGATCATGCCGTAGCCGCGCTGGGTCAGCTCAGGGTTGGTCGCGCCCGGAGTGATCATCAGGATGCCTTCATCTTCATAGATGTCTGAAGCCGGCTGGGTGGAAGAGGAGCACAGGTGGCCGATAACGTACTTCACGCCGTCGTTAACGATTTTGTTGGCAACCGCCACGGCCTGTTTTGGGTCGCAGGCATCGTCATATTCAACGCCAACCAGCTTGTCGCCTTTGATCCCGCCTTTGGCGTTGATGTCTTTGATAGCCTGGCGAGCACCGTTAAATTCCATGTCGCCCCACTGCGCGACCGGGCCTGACATTGCCCCGACAACAGCCACTTTGATATCACCCGCGGTTGCCGCGTGAGACACAGCCAACGCCACCAGCCCGGCCAGTAATGTCTTCGCGTTCATCTTCATTCGTTCCATCCCCATAACTTGGTTAAAAAGCACTCAGTACCTTTTATAATCAATGACCATTTTTATCAGTGCCGTTAAGGAGTTAGCGGTAAATTTTACAATTTATCAGACTAAACTCTCTATTTTTCAGGCGATTAAGTAGAGATAATATTCTGTATTTCGCCATAGTTAAACAAAAAAAAGCACCAAAATCAGCATAAAATAGCGGTACAAAGAGCCGAACAATTCACTGGATTTTAGTGCTTTATCCTGGTCAGGATTCAATCTGCCGCGTTAAAGGCTGGCTTATCTTTTCGCTAAAAAGTAATCAACTGCTGAACGGCATAAAAAAGATAAAGCGTCTGAGGCAAATAAATTGGTTACACTCGGGGTTTTCCCGCTTTTTGGTTAGGTCACTTATGAAACTCACTATCATTCGTCTGTTTGAGTTTAGCGCTCAGGATAAAATTGACCTCGGCAAGATCTGGCCGGAATACTCCAGCGGTTCACTGACCCTTAGCGACAATGAAAGGATCTACGCCGCAAAATTTAACGAACGCCTGCTCGGCGCGGTGCGCGTCACGCTCACAGGGGATGCCGGAGCGCTGGATTCTCTGCGCGTTCGTGAAATTACCCGCCGCAGAGGCGTGGGGCAGTATTTGCTGGAAGAGGTTATGCGGGATAACCCGGCGATTAAACACTGGTGGCTGGCAGATGTTGGCGTTGAGGATCGTGCCGTGATGACGGCGTTTATGCAGGCTTCCGGGTTCTGCGAGCAGAGCGGCGGTTGGGGGAGGTAAGCGGGTTTCCCACCTGCATCCTTGCAGCAGATAAGTCGCTCTATGAAGGTACGGCTTTTCCCTCATCCACAACGTCGCTGCTTGTTTACCCTCTCCCTACAAGGGACAGGGAATAAACAATATTCCCGTCGGCCGTTTTCCCCCTCTCCCTCTGGGTGTACAGTCCGGGGACATGGTAGACAGGTGTTCGCAGACATGGTGAACACTTTTTAACATCCTTTACCCATGGTGATCGACTTATTCTTCAGGTCGATCACCCCCACCTTCGTGCTGTACCACCACACTTCATAACATCCGTCTTCCATCGTCTCT